>CAVTHR010000010.1:0-171294 GCA_963734385.1 uncultured Actinomycetota bacterium
CGGAATGGGATGGCTGGCGCAGCGCGGCTTCGTTCCGCTCGGCTACAAGGGCGATGCGGCCAAGACGGCCAAGACATTCCCGGTCATCGACGGCGTGCGGTACTCGATACCGGGCGACGCGCACGCCATCTGCCCGACGGCGGAATCGAGCTCCTCGGCCGTGAATCGCAGACCATCAACTCCGGCGGGGAGAAGATCTTCGTCGAAGAGGTCGAGACGCGCTGCTGTCGCATCCGGCGGTCGCCGACGTGGTGGTGTCCGGACGGCCCAGCGAGCGGTGGGGCCAGGAGGTCGTCGCGATCGTCGCCCTGGCCGAAGGCGCCACCGCCGACGCGCAGGAGCTCGTCGAACACGCCGCAGGCGTCATCGCCCGCTACAAGCTGCCCAAGGCCGTGGTCTTCCGGCGCCGTCATCGAGCGCAGCCCTGCAGGCAAGGCCGACTACCGATGGGCCCGCGAGCAGGCACTCAGCGAAGGAGCCTGAGCCGCCTGCGCGGGTGTGGAGGACGAAACGGCGGAAGTTGGTCAGCCGGGCACACCTAGCTCTGCATGCTCTGTAGATTCGTCACGATGCTCTGATCGGCCAACCGGTTAAGCCATTCCCCCAAAAGAGCGCGTTCTACGCGCGTGAGCGCTGAGCCGGGGTCGTCCCGTAACGCTTCGCGTAGCGCAACAGCGCGAGTCGGTAAGCCCCGGTATCGGCCGACCCGGGCCCCACGTCTCGTTGACAAAAGCACACACCGCATATTCGCGGGCGATCAGCGAGAGCTGGGGTCCCGCTGGTCGGCCGGCGAGACAGATCTGCGACAACGCAAATCCCACTCCCGCGGCAAAGGCGAGCTGGGCGGCGCTGTCGACGCTCATCCGCAGCCTGCCCTGATGTCCCAGTCGCGAAATCACTCCTCGCAGGATCTCGAATGACTGCCTTCGCCGCGGAGCCCATCTTGCCGACGGGACCCTCCCGTAGGCGAGTACATAACATTCCGGTTGAGTCAGGCCGAACGCAACGTGAAGGTCCCACAACTGGCGCAGGTCCTGCACTGGGTCCTCGGACACGGCTGCCCGCTTATCCCGCATGTAGTTCTCCAGGACAAATGCCGTGACCGCGTCCAGCAGTCCCTCCTTGTCGCCGAATTCGCGGTAGATGACGGGCGCTTGGACACCGGCCGCGGCGGCCACGGCACGCGTTGAGACCGCTTCGACGCCGCCAGAGTCCAACAAAGCAGCGGCGGCCCGCAACACCTTCACCGAAGTCGGAACTTGATTCTTTGGAGCCATCCTCTGTCGCCATGGTAGCGACGATAACACTCATTGATACTATCGCGGCCTACGCAGCGAGTATCACTGATATATATCAATGGAAACACGCGCCGGCTTGGCGCAGTCGTCGGCACAACAGGAGGAAATTGATGTCATCGTCATCCCGTCCTACGACTTCATCGTCATCGGCGCCGGCAGCGCCGGCTGCGTCATGGCCGCCCGACTGTCAGAGGACACCAACGCCCGGGTGCTATTGCTCGAGGCGGGCGGCGCAACACCACAGCCCCTGAGTGCGGTTCCGCCGGCATGGCCGGCTCTCCTCGCAAGCGAGTCCAGCTGGGGAGATACGACGACCGTGCAGTCCGCAACCGGCACTGCGGTCCCGATTCCCCGCGGCCGAGGTATAGGCGGATCGTCGGCGATCAACGCGATGGTGATGGCGCGGGGGCATCGCTCCAGCTACGACGACTGGGGGAAGGCCGGGGCCACCGGTTGGGGCTTCGACGATCTCTTGCCCTACTTCAAGCGAAGCGAAACTGCGACGGCCGGGGACCCCGAGCTGCGGGGTGTCGACGGCCCGCTGGTCGTGGCGCCGGCCAATCCGCTCCACGAGCTGCTCTCGGCCTGTTTGACCGCCGCGGTCGAGACTGGATACGAGCGCGTGAACGATATGACCGGTGGCCTCGAGGTCGGTTTCGGGTCGGTCGACCTCAACATCGTCAATGGCCGGCGGCAGAGTGCCGCAGACGCGTACCTCACGCCCGCGTTGCCACGCCCGAACCTGGATTTCGTGGCCGATGCCATGGTCCACAGCGTGCTGATCGAGAACGGGCGCGCCACCGGGGTCGAGTACCGCACGGGCGGCGGAGCACTGGTTTCCGTCGCCGGTACGCGGGAGGTTGTGCTCACCGCCGGGGCGATTGGATCGCCGCAGTTGCTGATGCAGTCCGGCATCGGGCCGGCGGCCCATCTCCGCGAGGTCGGGGTCGACGTGGTGCTGGATCTTCCCGGGGTCGGTGCGAATCTGCACGATCACCCCACTGCCCTCTTGGTCTACCGCGCGGCGATCCCAGTGCCGACCGCCCTCAACGATCACGCCGAAGTCATCGGCGTGATGCGCAGTGAATGGGCCGGTGCCGCACCCGATCTGCAGGTGGTGTTCGTCGATGCTGCAGCCGAAATGGCCGGCGTCGACATCCCCGTCGACAACGGCTACACGGTCGGGGTATCGCTCATGCAACCGGTCAGCCGCGGCACGGTCCGGCTGTCGGCGCCCGACAACAGCACGCCCCCGCGTATCGACCCGAACTACTTCGGCGACGACCGGGACATGCGCACGATGATCGCCGGTGTGCGGCTTGCCCGCGAAATCGGTCAGGCCAGCGCCCTCGCCGCCTGGCGCCGCGAAGAGGTGGCACCGGGGACAGACGTCACCGACGAGGAGGCCCTGCGCGCCTATGTGAAGGCCAGTTTCATCTCCTACTACCATCCGGTCGGGAACCTGTGCGATGGGCAACACTGAGTTGTCGGTGGTCGACAGTGAGTTGCGAGTGCGGGGGATTGACGGCCTGCGGGTCGCGGATGCGTCCGTCATGCCCTCGATTCCGTCGAACAACACCAATGCCACCGTCTACGCGATCGCCGAACGCGCGGCGGAACTGATCGGCCGTGGCTGAAAGTTCTAGGTGCCCTATACTGTAATCTTTACAGTACCTATCGCAGTCCGTTCGAGGATGCTGGAGATCAAACGTGGATACCCCAGTGCAGGACGTCACGGTCGACGAACCGATCGACCTATTTCGTGACCCTTATCTGTTCTTCGCACAGAAACGGCGCGAGACGGGCGGTGTCTTCCCTGGCAGCGTGATGGACTGGTCGCAGGCGCCTGAAGCGATGCCTGAAAACCTCCACGCCGCCGTGTCGTTTGAAGCGGTCAACCGAATCTTCCGTGACAGCAAGGTATTCAACTCACACATCTACGACTCCACCGTCGGACTCTTCATCGGGCCGACCATCCTGGCGATGGAGGGAAAGAAGCACTGGGAACACCGCAATCTGGTGTCCGCCGCATTCAAGTCGAAGTCGCTGCTGCGGTGGGAACCCGAGATCGTGCGGCCGGTCGTCAACGCGCTCATCGACGAGATCATCGATGCAGGCGAAGCCGACCTCGTTCGTGACTTCACGCTGGAGTTCCCGACCCGGGTGATCTCGAAGTTGTTGGGCCTGCCCGAGGAAGACCTGCCATGGTTCCGCAAGCGCGCCGTGGAGTTGATCAGCTATCACATCAAATACAAGCGAGCCTTCGAGGCGTCCGCGGCGCTCAAGGACTACTTCCTCGACCAGATCGAGAAGCGTAGGTCCAAGCCGACCGAGGACATCATCGGCGATCTGGTCGCCGCCGACATCGATGGTGAAAAGCTCAGCGACGAAGCCATCTACTCGTTCCTGCGACTACTGCTGCCCGCCGGACTGGAGACCACCTACCGGTCGTCGGGAAACCTGCTCTACCTGTTGCTCACCCATCCCGACCAGTTCCGGGCGGTACAGGCCGATCGCGAGCTGATCGGCCCGCCATCGAGGAGGGGCTGCGGTTCGAGACGCCGTTGACCACCGTGCAGCGGTATGCGACCGAGGAAACCGAGCTCGAAGGCGTGACCCTTCCCGAAGGCGCGGTGATCGACGTCTGCATCGGTTCGGCGAATCGCGACGAACACCGATGGGAGCGCTCCGAAGAGTTCGACATCTCCCGAAAGCACATACCCCACATCTCTTTTGCCGCAGGCGAACACACCTGCATGGGGCTGCACCTGGCGCAGGATGGAGACCAGGGTCGCGCTCGAATGCCTGCTCGACCGGTTGACCGACATCGAACTCGTCAGCGACGACAACCCCCACATCTACGGGCAGCCCTTCCGCTCGCCGACGGCGCTTCCGGTTACGTTTAGCGCAGCGGGGTGAGTCGGACCAACCAGGAGGGCGGATCTTGATCAAGGTGATGGAGGGCGTTCGGGTCCTCGAGGTCGCGCAGTTCACCTTCGTTCCCGCGGCGGGGGCCATCCTCGCCGACTGGGGCGCCGACGTCATCAAGGTGGAGCACCCTGTGCGCGGCGACACCCAGCGCGGCTTCATCAACATGGGCGGCTTCGAGCTCGACCCGGAGCGGCACCCGCTGATCGAGCATCCCAACCGCGGCAAGCGCAGCGTCGGCATCGACGTGTCGACGCCGGGCGGCCAGGAGGTGCTGTACGAGATCGCCAAGACCTCCGACGTGTTCCTGACCAACTACATGCCCGCGCAGCGTCAGAAGAACAAGTTCGACATCGAGCACATCCGCGCGGTCAATCCGAACATCATCTATGCCCGCGGCAGCGCCTACGGCGACAAGGGCCGCGAGCGCGACACCGGCGGCTTCGACGGCACCGCCTTCTGGACGCGCAGCGGCGTCGGCCACGCGCTGACCCCCGAGGAGCTGGGCGGCGCACTGTCCCAGGGCATCCCGGCGTTCGGCGACTCGATCGGCGGAATGAACATCGCCGGCGGGATCTCCGCGGCGCTGTTCCACCGCGAACGCACCGGCGAGGCGGTCGAGCTCGACGTCTCACTGCTGAGCACGGCGTGGTGGGCGGCGGGCGCCAGCGTGACCCAGGGCATGGAGACCGGCGAGACGATGCGCTCACTGATGCCGGACTCCATCGGCCCGACGGTGAACCCGTTCATCGGCAACTACCTGACCTCCGACGGCGGCACGATCAACCTGTGCATCGTCAGCCCGACCGGCTACATCCGCGACGCGTTCGAGCATCTCGGCCTGCCCGAGCTGGCCGACGACCCGCGCTTCTCCGATGTGATGCCGCTGATCGAAAACGCCGCGGCGGCAGCGGAACTGATCGCCGAGGCGATCCGCAGCAAGCCGTTCGAGTACTGGCGCGAGCACCTCAAGACGATGAAGGGCCAGTGGGCGCCGTTCCAGAGCCTCGTCGAGCTGGGCAGCGACGAGCAGGCGATCGCCAACGACATGATCGTCGAGGTCGAGGCCGGCGACGGCGGAGAGCCGTTCAAGGTCGTCCGCGGCCCGGTGCAGTTCAACCACGAACCGCTGGAGACCACCCGCGCACCGCAGGCGTCCGAGCACACCGAGATCGTGCTGATGGAGCTCGGCATGGACTGGGACCGCATCGCCGAGCTGAAGGACTCCGGCGCCATCGCCTAGGCCGGGCCCGCGCACCGCGAGCGTGCGTGTCTGCGCCCCGACACGCCGCGGATTGCACGCATTTCGCGCACGTTCGCCGGGTGACGAGCGTGCGTGTCTGCACTTCACTTCGGTGAACGCGATGCCCTTTTGGCACGCGAAGCCCGACGACAGCGGATGCTCCTTGTCGGGCCGAAGCGCAACCAAGCGCCCGTCCTCGACCGTGGCCACCATGCCGCACAGCGGCTCACAGATGCGACAGAACGTCGCCTTGTGCTCGATGACAGTCGCCACGCTGATCAAGATACTGTAAGTGTTACAGTTGCGATAGTCCGCAGGGAGGAACGGTCCACATGAACGACGTCGCGATCATCGGCGTGGGGCTGCACCCGTTCGGCCGGTTCGAAGGCAAGACCGCGATGGAGATGGGTGTCGACGCCATCTTCGCGGCCGTAGCCGACGCAGGCGTCGAGTGGAAGGATGTCCAGTTCGCCACCGGCGGCAGCTGGACCGTGGCCAACCCGGACGCCATCGTCGGCATGGTGGGCCTGTCCGGCATCCCGTTCACCAACGTGTTCAACGCCTGCGCCACCGCGGCCAGCGCCGCCAAGGCGTGCGCAGACGGCATCCGGCTCGGCGACTACGACATCGGCATCGCCATCGGGTTGGACAAGCACCCGCGCGGCGCCTTCACCGAGGACCCGGCGCTGGTCGGCATGCCGAGCTGGTACGCGGAGAACGGCCAGTACCTCACCACGCAGTTCTTCGGCATGAAGGCCAACCGCTATCTGCACGACCACGGCATCTCGCAGTCGACGCTGGCCAAGGTGGCCGCCAAGAACTTCCGCAACGGCGCGCTGAACCCGAATGCATTCCGGCGCAAGCCGATCCCCGAGGACGACATCCTCAACTCGGCGATGCTCAACTATCCCCTGACGCAGTACATGTTCTGCGCACCCGACGAGGGGGCCGCGGCGGTCGTCATGTGCCGTGCCGACATCGCGCATCGCTACACCAGCAAGCCGGTGTACCTGCGCGCAGTCGAGGTCCGCACCCGCCGCTACGGCGCCTACGAGGTGAACACGACGTTCGCGCCGGTCGAGGAGGACGTGGCGCCCACCGTCTACGCGGCGCGCGGCGGCGTTCGAGAAGGCGGGTGTGGCACCCGACGACGTCGACGTGGTTCAGCTGCAGGACACCGACGCAGGCGCCGAGATCATCCACATGGCCGAGTGCGGTTTCTGCGAGCACGGCGAACAGGAGAAGCTGCTGGCCGACGGCGCCACCGAGATCCACGGCTCGATGCCGATCAACACCGACGGTGGTCTGATCGCCAACGGCGAACCGATCGGCGCGTCCGGTCTGCGCCAAATCCACGAGCTGGTACGCCAATTGCGCGGCGAGGCAGGCGACCGCCAAGTGGCCGGGGAACCGAGGGTCGGCTTCGCCCAGCTCTACGGCGCGCCCGGCACGGCGGCGGCCACGATCCTCACGCTCTAGCCTGCTCGACGTAGAACTGCGCCGCCCGACGTATCGACTCTGCGGTCGGCCGAGGCTTCCATCCGAGCTCGCGCCTCGCCTTGCCGTGATCGGCGGGCGACATGATGTGCAACAGCCGTACCCCTGTGACGTTGATCGGAGGGTCGCGCCGCAGCAGTCGGCTCGCCATCTCCATGGTCCATCCGAGGGCATAAAGCACCGCAAGCGGCACGCCGAAACGCGGAGGCTTCGCACCGACCGCTGAAGCCGCCGTCTCGAACATCTCCCGCATGGGCATGAAGCTCTCGGAGATGATGTAGCGCTCGCCGATCCGCCCGCGCTCGCTTGCCAGCAGGAACGCCTCCGCGACATCTTCGATACCGACAACCTCGGTGGAGACATCCTTGACGTACACCGGCATCTTCCCGAGCGCGGCGGCCTTGATCATCAGGCCCTGACTGGGTTGCCAGTCGAGTGGGCCGTACGGGTTCGACACGCACAGCGCAACGGCGGGAAGGCCTCTGGTACGGGCATATTCGAGGACCACGTCTTCGGCCTGTCGGCGAGACTCGATATATGCACCACCTTTTTCGGGCCAATTGAACGGCATGTCCTCCGTGGCCGGATTCGCCTCCCTCGGCGATGGCGATCGTGCCGATGGTGCTGCAGAAGACGAACCGGTCGAGATCGGCCTGCACCGCGACGTCCAGCACGCATCGCAGGCTTTCGACGTTGGTTTCGAACAGCGGCGCGGGGTCACGCAGATAAAAGCGGGTGTCCACCACGCAGTAGAACACCACATCGAGGTCGGACATCGCCGCGCGCAGCGCGTCCTCGTCGTAAAGGTCGCCGTAGCAGCGTTCGACGTCGAGGTCGTCGATCGCCACCGTGCGGCTCGACTTGCGGAGGTAGACACGGACGTCGTCGCCGCGCTCAACGAGCTTTCGCGTGACATGGGATCCGACGAAGCCGCTCGCGCCCATCACAAGGACCTTGCGCGGCGCCGGTTCAGTCGTCACGAAGCCTTCTTCTCCAGCGGTGGCGAGTAGTTCGGCTTGCCGAGCCCGAGGACGTATTGCGCGATCATGTTGCGGAACACCTCGAGCGTGCCACCGTAGATACCGACCAGTGGCGCGAACCGGTAGACGTATTCGGAGGCACCGTCGTCGGCGGCACCATCGGTTCCTATCGGCAGCGACGGCCGCAGTACCGAGGATGTCCATCAGGTCCGGCGAGATGTCGCGCATCGTCTGTGCGAGCGCAACCCGCCCGAAAATGCTCGTCGCGGACAGGGACGCTTCCATCCTGGCGACGCTGCGGCCCAGGCGGTATGCCACCGATCCGTCGTCGATCAGCCTGCGACCGTTGGGATCTGGCTCGGCCACCTTCGCCGCCGCCTTGTCGACCGCGGTGGCCATGAAGCCGGCCTGGTGCATCATGATGGACACGTCCTGCAGGCCGTCCACCGCGGCTTCCACCGCGCCGTGCTCGACGTTCAGCGGTTCACGGACCACTGTCCATCCGTCGTTCACGTCGCCGAGCCGGTACTTGTCGTCGACGCGGACATCGCTGTAGTAGACGATGTTGGTCCGGTCGCCGTCGACGGTGCGGATGCCCTGGATCTCAATGCCCGGCGAGTCCAGCGGCACCAGGAACATGGTGAGGCTCTTGTGTTTCGGCGCGTCCGGGTCGGTGTTGGTGATGAGGAACACGTACTGGCAGTTGTGCGCGCCCGTAGTGAACATCTTCGACCCGTTGATGACCCAGGAGTCTCCGTCTCGCACCGCACGCGTCTTGCAGGTGGCGACATCGGAACCGCCCTCGGGCTCGGTGTAGCCAAGACACAGCCGCACGTGACCGCTGAAGACCCGCGGCATGACTTCGGCCTTGAGCTCCGGCGAGCCGAACTTCGCCACCGACCGCGCGATCATGGCCGTGGTGCCGAAGGTCACCCATGGCACATGCGCCCTGCGCTTCTCCAGCTCCCAGATGCGCCGGCGCACCCGGGCAAACCCGCCCTCGGATTCGGGTTTCCATTCGCGCGCAAGGTAGCCGGCTTCGCCGAGTGCCAGATGCACACCCTCGTTGAAGTTGTCACCCGTCTCGCGGTCGCGGCGAAGGACGTCGTCGGTGACGAGTTCGCGCAGAACCGCTCGTGACTCCGTCGAGGAACGCCTGATCGTCGTCCGACAACTCGACACGTGAGAAATCCATTACTTGCCAACCCCGCTTTCGCGTGCCGCGACGAGTTCGGCGATGTACTTGGCGCTGGCACCGGGATCGCCGCCGGCAAGCGCCCAGCCGCGGGCACGGACCAGATAGGCGCTCGCGGCCGCCTCCGCCGACACCCCGAGGCCACCTTGAACCTGCACGGCCATGGTGGCGGCCTTCGACGCCTCCTCGGCCATGAACACGAACGCCGACGGTGCGAGTTCGGGGCGCTCGTCGGGCTCGTTGTCGAGGAACCACGCGGCGCGCCGTGCCAAGTTGCGACCGCCCTGCACGGTGATCGCGATGTTGGCGAGCGGATGCGAAATGCCTTGCAACGTCGAGATCGGCACCCCCAGCGTATAGCGGTTCTTCGCGAACTCTGCGGCGATCGTCATGGTCTCCTCGACCAAGCCCACCAACGCCGCCGCGGTCAACACCCGCCATTCATCCAGCGCCCGTTGATATTCCACCAGCGCATCTGCCGCCGCCGGCGATCACGGTTCTGCTATCGGCGGCGGCGGGGTCGACCCACGCCATCGGCAGCTTGCCGATGTTGTCGACCTTGACCGGGCGTGTGCCGAACGTGAGTCGAACAATCTCGTCACCGTCACGGACGATGATCTGGTCGGCGATCGAGCCGGTCGGGATCAGCCGCACCCCTGGCACGTTGTCGTGTTGCGGATCGAGCGCGGCGAGTTGCTTTCCGGTGACGAGATCGGCGTCCAGCGCGCCAAGTTTGCACCAGCAGGCGGGCCGCGCAAACGTGGTCGATCCACGGCACCGGCGCTATCGAGCGGCCGATCTCCTCGGCCACCAGCGTCAAGTCGACCAACGTCGCCCCATCCCCGCCGGAGGACTCGGGCAGCGCCATCGTCGTCGCGCCCATCGCGCACAGTCGTTCCCACAGGCTCTTGTCGAACCCGGATTCCTCGGCGGCGCGGACGGTTTCGATCGGACAGTGGGTCTTGAAGAACTGCTTGTACGCCTCCTGGATCGCCAGGTGGTCCTCGGACAGGCTGTAGTCCAGCCTGCGCAGCTCATAACGGTCCATCGTCAGTGTTCCTGTTCTCCGAAGAAGAATTCTTGTGCGTTGTTGTACAGGTAGTTCTCCAGCACGTCGGCCGGTAGGTCCAGGGCAAGCGCTTCGGGAACGACGCGGCGCATTTTCAGCACCGGCCAATCGGACGCGTAGATGACCTTGTCCTTGCCCCGGGTCCGCATGTAGTGCAGCAGGCTTTCCGGCAGCCGCTTCGGGGACCAGGCCGAGGTCATCAACCGTAGGTTCTGGTACTTGATCATCAACCGGATCGCGATGTCCCACCACGGGTCTGCGCCATGGATCATGCACAGCTTCAGCTCCGGGAACCGCACACAGACGCGGTCGAGATGGATCGGGTTCTGTACCTCACCGGGGATCGGCGGCCCGGGAAGACCCGTGTTGACGCACAGCGGCAGCCCCAATTCGGCGCACTTGGTGTACAGCGGGTAGTAGACGGCATCGCTCGGCGGGTACTGACCGTCGCCCCAGAAGCTCGGTCCCACAACGGCATATGCCACCGGCAGATCGCTGACGACTGCGCTGAGCTCCCGCAGCGACGGCATCGGCTTGAGAAGGTTGACCCCGCCCATCGCCAGCGCGAACCGGTCGGGCCGTGACTCGACGAACTTGCGGGCGGTCACCGAGGGCTTGGCGAGGTTGTCCATCAGGATCGCCCTCTGCACGCCCTGCTCGTCCATTTCGTCGAGCAGCTCGGTCAGGTCGACGGGCGCGAACATCGACTCCGGTCCCTTGAAGTAGTCGTCACGGACCTTCAGCATCCAGGTCGGCTGGTTCTCGGTTTCACCGAAATGAACGTTCACCAGACAGTCGATCGCTTTTGTCATGGCAACGACACCTCCTGAGCCGCGGTGGCTTTCGCCCAACGGTAGTCGGCCTTGCCATTGCCGAGTCGCCGGACCTTGTCGACGAAGATGAACTCCTTGGGCGCCTTGAACCGAGCCAGGTTCTCGATACACGCATCGTGAAGGGACTCGGCTTCGACGGTCGCCGCCGGACGGGCTTCGACGAGCGCAACGATTTCCTGTCCCCACCGATCACTGTCGCGTCCGACCACCAACGCGTCGGCCACCCCCGGACAAGCTCGCAAGACCTCCTCGACCTCCTCGACGAATACCTTTTCGCCCCCGGTGTTGACGACCAGCGAGTCACGACCGAACAGATTCATCGTGCCGTCGGGCGCGAGTGAGCCTCGATCGCCGGAGATGACCACACGCTTGTCCGTCGACGACCGGAAAGGTTTTGCGCGTGGCGGCCTCGTCGTCGAAATAGCCGAGTGGGATGCGGCCGGCGCGAGCCACGAATCCGATCTCCATGTCGCCGGGCTGCAGGAACCGGCTGTAGTCCTCGGCGAGGATCAGCGCCCCCTCGCGTAGCTCAAACGTGTCCTTCTCCTCGCCCCGCTGGCTGCGGCCGAAGCCGACATTCCCCGTCTCCGAAGATCCGTATCCGTTGATCAGGGTGATCTGTGGCAGCAATTCCAGCAGTGCCCGTTGGTATTTCGGGTTGGTCGCGGCTCCCCCGGTACCGATCGCGAACATCGTCGACAGGTCGTAGTCGCCCCGTCGCAGCTCCTCCACCAGCGGGCCTGCGTAGGCGTCGCCCACCATGGTCATCATGCCGACCTTCTCGCGCTGCGCGGTCTCGAGAACCGCAGGCGGGTCGAATTTCGTCTTGGTCGTACAGCACCACTGGCAGGCCGTTGAGAAGTGCGGCAAACGCCGTCCACATTCCTGCCGCATGCATCAAGGGTGAAACAGCGAACCAGGGCTGCCCGCCATGGCGGACCTTGGCGTGAATCTCGTCGACGGACCCGTGATCCGCGCCATTCATCGACACGACATACGTGTCGGCCTGACGCCACATGACGCCCTTGGGCCGCCCCGTCGTCCCGCCGGTGCACACCATCATCACGTCGTCGGGGGACGGTGTGATCGCGTGATCGGTATGCCCCAGCGCCAGCGCGTCTTCCAGTGCGATCGACCCTGGCAGATCCGGCGCATCGCTGCCGTCGTCCACCGAGATCAACAGGTCTGCTGAGGCGGGAGGAAGGACGTCTGCGAACTTCGGGCCGAATGACTTGTGGTAGATGACCGCGCGGGGGCGCAGATAATCGAACAGTTCGGCGACCTCGCGAGGCGAGTAGTTGTAGTTGACGTTCGCAGGAACCGTGCGCGCCTTCAGGCAACCGACCACCACATCGGGATAGAGATCGTTGTGCATGACAAGTGCAACGCGATCCTGGCCGCATTCCCAGTTCTCGAGCTCGCTGCGCTCACGATGAGCGCCGAATCCATTGGCAGCCAAGATAGTTGGCCAGCCGACGCGTGCGGTCGGCCGACTCCGCGAACGTGCTGCGGCGCGCACCGCACACCGTCATCAGCCGGTCAGGGACCGCTTCAGCGATGGCGTCGAGAACGTCCCCGAGAGTCCACTCGCCCATGGCTATGCAGAGGCCCCAACGTTCACACCAAGCAGATCAAGAGCGTTGTCGCGCATGACCTTACGGGTGTCTTCTGCACTGAACTCGGGGAATTGGGGGATGTCGGCGGTGAAGCTCATCGGATCCGCGAGCCCCTCGCCGTGCGGCCAGTCCGAGCCGAACAGGATCTTGTCCACGCCGATGGTGTCGGCCAACAGCTTCACGTCGTCCTCGTAGTACGGCGCGATCCAGACGTTGTTCCTCAGCTGCTCGACCGGGTCCTCTTTGAAGTGGTGGGGCGCGGTGTTGGCGGCCTTCTTCAGGCGCTTGATCAGCCGGTGCACGAAGTAGGAACCGTTTTCGATGCTGACCACCTTCAGCTTCGGGTGCCTGGTGAACACCTGATGGACGACCATCGAGGCCATCGTGTCGTGGATGGCACGGTCGTCGAGCAGCACCTGATCCAGCGGGTCCTTGGCCCCGAACCCTTCGAAGGTCGACTTGCCGCCCCAGAGCGCGGCGATGGCCAGATAGCCGCTGTCGGACAGATGGAAGCCCACCGGCACGCCGGCCTCGGCCAGCCGGGCCCACACCGGGTCGTGGACAGGGTCGCCCAGCGAGCGCGGCTTGACCACACCGGGCACCGGCGCAGGCCGCACGAGGATCAGCTTGGCGCCGCGGCCCAGGACGAATTCGACTTCCTCGACAGCCTTCTCGGGGTCGGCCAGCGAGATGATGGGCGCCGAGATGATGCGGCCGTCGGGCCGGTTGAATCCCCAGTCCTCGTCGAGCCAGAGATTGAAGGCATGCACCGAGGCCATCGTCGCCTCGACGTCGTGTTTCAGCGCCTCCTCGACGCCGCACGCGAAGGTCGGCAACATGAACACCGTCTCGAGGTTCTGCTTGTCCAGGATCTTCACCCTGGCATCGCGGTTCTGGTACTCGGGGTGATCTCCCAGCCGGTCGACCTTCATCAGCGACGCGGGGTCGACGCCCTCGGGGATCTCGCCGCGGAACAGCAGATCCAGGCAACCGGGTTCGATGATCGGATCGAACGTCGGGTTGGGGATGAAGTGATTGACCACACCGCCCATCACGGCGAAGGTGCGCTTGCCCTCCGTGAGCATCTGCACGCCACGGCGCTTGAACTCCTTGGGCAGATGCCGGGTGAAGGAGTCGACCGGCTCGTAGTAGTGGTTGTCGACGTCGATCGCCTTGTAGTCCAACGTCATGGCGTGACCTCCTCCAGTGGCGGGAAGTTGGGCGTGCGCTTCTCGAAGAATGCCGTGATGCCCTCGATGAAGTCGGGACGTTGCATGGATTCACCCATCAGCTTCTCGGCGTGGTCGCTGGCCTCGAATACGTCGCGCATGCTGTCTGCGTACACCTGATGCTTGATCACCGCCAGAGAACTCGGCGCGCAGTTCGCGGCGATGTCCTCGGCATAGCCGATTGCCCGAGACAGCAGCTCCTCCGGTGCCACGACCTCGTTGACGAGTCCGAGCTTCGCGGCCTCGTCGGCCAGGAAGACCCGGCCGGACAACAGCAGGTCCATCGCGACACCCCACCCCACGACGCGCGGCAGTATCCAGCTGATTCCGTACTCCGCGATCAACCCGCGACGCGCGAACGAAGTGGTGAACTTGGCGCCCTCCGCGGCGAACCGGACGTCGCACATCAGCGCCTGGGTCAGCCCGATGCCTGCGCAGGCGCCGTTGATGGCGGCGATGACCGGCTTGCGCAGCGTCGCCACGAAATGCGGATGCCGATCGCCAACCAACTTGGCGATATCGGTTTCGCCGTCGGTATTGGCGTTGTCGATGGACGACAGGTCCCCCATGTCGGCGCCTACGCAGAACGCCCGGCCATTGCCGGTGACGACGATGGCGCGCACTCGCGGATCGGCCTCGGCATCGTCGAGCAGCGCATAGAACATGGCCGCGAGGCCACCGCCCCACCCGTTCATCCGCTCGGGCCGGTTGAGGGTCAGCACAGCCACCCCGCTGTCGAGTAACTCGTAGAGGACCGGATCGTCGGCACTCACCGGGCGGGCCTCCTCGGTCTGCGAGCTGCGTGTATGGACATACTGTACACCTATCGGTAGCGCCTTCCGCAGTGGGTCGGACGGTCAGGCGGAGACCAGTCCAAACCTGCGATAAGCAGCATCGATCTGCGCTTTGCCGTCGGCAGGGAACTCGGCTTGCGGCGGTCGTGAGTGCGGGTAATCGCCGACAGGAAGACCGAGCACAGAAGCCGCGTACTTGAACGCCCCGCCCCAGTGCGTGAAGTAGTCCGCCCTGCCCGGATAGCAGCGTGAACCACGACCCCATATCGATGCCGAACTGGTCCAGCCCGGACTTCTCGGCGTAGTCCATCGCCTCGACCAGCTTGTCGTTCCAGACCAGGTCCCAATACTCGGAAATTATCGGCTGCTGCGGGGTTTCGTACAGGTAGCCGGCCGTGCCGAGTTGCGCAGGCCCGACAATCCCCGCACGCAGCCAGCCGGCGCGATAAACGGTCAGGTCACACTCCCAGATCGTCAGGTTGGGCGCGAGATCGTGCAGCAGCCGACTGCTGGCGGGCCGGAACGCGCCCTCCTTCGTTGCGCACACGGCCGGAATCTCGGAGTAGATGCGCGCACCCTCCGCGGGGGTCAACACATAGCTCGACGACGGTGAGTTGAACATGCCCAGTGCGATGTCGGTGCGGTCGGCGATGTAGCGGAAGAAGTTCAGCACGCCTTCCCCACCGTGGGCCTCCATCATCGGGGTCTGGATGTAGACGATGTCGGCACCGGCTAGCTGCGCGTGCTGTGTCAGCTCCAGGCAGTCCTTGGCCGACATTGCGGCGGTGCAGGCTTGGATGACGACATCGGGGTTCGCGTTGCGTCCTTCGGCAATTGCAACCTCCAGCAATTGCTTTCGTTCATCCAGCGTCAGCGACCAGAACTCTGCAATGCCGCTGGTGCACCACAGCATCGGATGTTTCAGTTCGCCGACGCAGTAGTGCACCAACGCCCGATACGCGCCCCAGTCGATGTCGTCGCCGTCCTTGCCGCAGAACGGCGTGTAGAGGCTGTTTCCGATGCCGCGCAACGAAGTACGTGCCCATTCCCGCGCGTCGCGTGCTGTTGCCATGCCGCCTCCTCAGGTGAAGTCACTGCCGCCGTCGACGTTGACGTTGGCGCCGGTCATGTACGAGTTGCTCCTGGACGCCAGGAACGCCACTACTGGGCCGATCTCCTCCGGTAGACCGGCACGGGGCAGATGCGCGGGGTGCCCGAAATGCTTGTCGATGGCCGACATCACGGCATACGGGTCCGAACCGTCGACACCGACAGACTCGGCCCAACCGGCAAGCGATTCCGACACGATGCTTCCCGGCGAGACGACGTTCACCATGATCTCGTCCTTGGCCAGCGACAGCGACAGGTTCTTGGAGATGCTCGTGACCATCGCCTTGGCCGCGGTGTACGCGGGCAGAATGATGCTCTGCCGTTGGGTCGAGTGTGCGGAGAAGTTCACGACCCGAGCCCACTGCGCTTTCCGCAGCATCGGCAGCGCCGAGCGGATGCAGTGCACCATTCCCATCACGCCCTCGTCGACGGCTTGCCGCCATTGGTCGTCGGTGAGGTCTTCGAAAGTGCCGACGGCGCTTGGTCCGACCGCGTTGATCAACGCATTGAGTTCGCCACCCCACCGCGTGCTCAGCTCGTCGAACACATTCTGTACCTGATCGGCATCGGTGGTGTCGGCCACCAGACCCAACGCATCCGGGCTGCCACGGGCAGCGAGGTCATCAGCCGCCTCGTCGAGAACCGCCTTGGTTCGGCCGATGACGGCTACGCGCGCACCGTCCCCGGCCAGACAGCGAGCGGCTGCGTTCCCCATTCCGCGACCACCGCCGACCACCACTACAGTTGCGTTCGCAAAACCGAGATCCATGACCGTCCCGTCGGCTCCAGGTCCACCACAATTCGCTAGAAATGCTTACTATAGGACTTACAGTAGGAGAACGAAACAGTGGTGCCGGACATTCGGCACCGGCATCGATTTGATGGAGGTGCCTTCAGTGGCAAAGCAAGCGACCGCGGAGAAGCGTCAGCGACGCGAACGCGGGTCCATCAATCCCGACGACATCATCAAGGGTGCGTTCGAGCTCGCCGACGACGTCGGCATCGACAACCTCAGCATGCCGCTGCTGGGCAAGCACCTCGGCGTCGGAGTGACGAGTATCTACTGGTACTTCCGCAAGAAGGACGAGCTGCTCAACGCAATGACGGACCGCGCGCTGAAGCAATACGTGTTCGCGACGCCGTACGTGGAGGCCAGGGACTGGCGCGAGACGCTGAGCAACCACGCGCGCACGATGCGAAAGACGTTTCTCGGCAACCCGATTCTGTGCGACCTGATCCTCATCCGATCCGCCCTCAGCCCGCGCGCGGCAAAGCTTGGTGTGGTCGCCGTCGAGAAGGCCATCGAAAGTCTTGTCGAGGCCGGGCTGTCGCCCGAGGACGCGTTCGACACCTACTCGGCCGTGTCGGTGCATGTGCGGGGAGCCGTTGTACTGCAACGGCTCTACGACAAGAACAGGGCCAACAACGACGGGCCGGGCGATTTCGAAGAGACGATGGTCATCAACCCGGAGACGACGCCTCTGCTGGCGAAGGTCTCACGGGAGGGCCATCGCATCGGGGCCTCCGACGACCAGAACTTCGAATACGGCCTCGAGTGCATTCTCGACCACGCCGAGCGGCTGATCGAGGCAGGTAAGAAGCCGGCCACGGCCGCGAAGAAGCCCACCCGCAAATAGGGATTTCGGCGCGGAAACGTGCGCTGAGCGCCGGTTAGCGCGCCGAAATCGCTAGACCTCGATGACGACGGCGCCACCCTGGCCGCCGCCCGCGCACATGGCCGCGACTCCGATGCCGCCGCCACGCCGCTGCAGTTCGTAGACCAACGTGGTGACCATGCGCGCACCCGATGCCGCGATGGGATGGCCCAGGCTGCAACCACTTCCGGAGAAGTTCACCTTCTCCTCGTCGAGGCCGTATTCACGGCACGCCGCGATCGGCACGGATGCGAAGGCCTCGTTGATCTCCCATAGCGCGACGTCGGACGGCTTGAGCCCGGCGCGCTGCAGCACCTTGCCGATCACCTTCACCGCACCCAGCCCGCAGTCACGGGGCGCGACACCCGCTGCGGCCCACGCCTTCACGGTGGCCATCCTGGTGAGCTTCTCCGCGTCCGCGTAGTCGAGGTCGACGAGTGCCACCGCGGCCGCGGCGTCGTTGGTGCCGCTGCTGTTGCCCGCGGTGATCGAGAAGCCTTCGATCTCCGGATGCAGCACCTTGAGGCCGGCCAGCTTCTCGATGGTGGTGTCGCGACGCGGGTGCTCGTCGACGCTGAAGTCGACGACCGACCCGTCGAACTGCTGGACCTTCATCGGGATGATCTCGTCGAGGAACTTGCCTGCGTCGATCGCGGCGATGGCGCGTTGGTGTGATCGCGCCGCCCACGCGTCCATCTCCTCGCGGGTGATGCCGACGGACTGCGCGGTGTTCCACCCGACGGTGATCGACATGTCCTTGGCAGGCGCATCCGGCGTCTCGACGTGCGTCGGCGGCATCCACCGCTCCTCGAACTTCAGCTCGGGTCCCGGAATACGCCAGTTCGTCAGCGGCGTCATCGACAGCGACTGCACCCCGCCTGCGATCAAGGCCCGCTCCATGCCCGAGCCGATCTGCGCGGCCGCATTGCCGATCGCGGTCAGGCTGCCCGCGCAGTGCCGGTTCACCGACTGCCCCGGGACGTCATCCATTCCGGTTGCGGTGGCGGCATAGCGCGCGAGATCGCCACCGCCGTAGTGCGATTCGGCGAAGATGATGTCGTCGAAGGCGGCCGGGTCGACGCCGGACCGGCGGACGACCTCGGGAAGTACGGTCGTGATCAGGGTCTCCGGCGGTGTGTTGACCAGAGTTCCCTTGAAGGACCGGCCGATCGCTGTCCTGGCGGCACTGACGATAACGGGTGTGGGCATGTTCCTCGACCTCAGCTTTTGGCGTAAACGACTTTACAAAAGTAGCAGATACTGTATCGCCATCAGTACGTGACCAGCGTCACTCCGGCTCGGGCACGTGGAAATGCTCGTCACGCAGGCGGAACGCCTCTTTGGTCCCGTGCTCTGCCCGCATCTTGACGAAGTTGAACTCCCCCGGCGCGAACTGCAGGTTCGTCCCGTACGCGTGGAACAGGTAGCTCGCCACCTCCTCGCCCTGGTAGGCCTGGCTCTGCTCGACCAGGCGGAACGCCTCCTTCGCCATGACGACGCCGTCGGCAGGCATCTTGGCCGCCTTTTCCGCCCAGTACTGGGCCCTGGCCGCCACCTTCGAGGGATCACACGTGTCTGTGAAGACACCGAGGTGCTCGATTGCGCCGGCCTCGATGATGTCGCCGGTCAACAGCAGCCGACGGGCCAGCACCGGCCCAAGGCGGTGGAAGAACATGTGCAGGCTGCCCAGCGCAGGCCCTAGGAAGCGGGTGGCGGGCATCCCGATCTTGGCGTCGCGTGCAATCACGGAAATGTCTGTCATCAAGGCCATTTCGAAGCCGCCGCCGAGGGCGTAGCCGGCGATCTCGCCGACCGTGACCTTCGGGAAGCCCATCAGGTTGTGATAGAAGCTGAACGACTTGCGGTCGACCGTGAGACGACGTCGTTGACTGGGACGGCTCTTCTTGCCCTCGCCCCGGTCGCCGTACCAGCCGTACGCATTGTTCATGTCCGCCCCGGTGCTGAAAACCCCCTCGGCTCCGCGGAGCAGCACCACGGTGATGTCATCGTCCTCGGCGACACGGTCCAGGCAGTGACCGACGGCTTCGCGCATGGGAGCGTCGTAAGAGTTGCGCTGTTTGGGGTTGTTGAACGTGATCGTCGCGATGCGCGTAGCGCGATCCACGTCGAAGAGTACGCGCTCGTCCGCGAAGGTGGTCATTGTCCCGAACTCCTCGAAATCAGTTTTGCCTCAATGGTTTTGTCCGCGCCTGCGGCGAGGGTGTTGCGGCGGGCGGCGGCCAGATGTTCTTGGGCGAGTCGTACCGCGCGTGAAGCATTGCCGTCGCGGATGGCGTCCAGGAGTCGCTGGTGGTCGCGCAGTGCGGCGCGCATGGTCGTGTGGTTGACGTCGTCGTCGCTCCACACCGAGGACTCGTGTGCCGACCAGATGAATTCGAGAGAGCCGATCAACAGGATCATCGATTCGTTGCCGCAGCACGAAACCAGTGCTTCGTGAAACCGCCGGGCGTTCGGTACGTAGCGCGACAGGTCTTCGAATTGTTCGGCCTGAAGATCGATTTCGGCCTGCAACTGTGGCACGACTTCGGTCATCCGGTCCTCACGCGATGCACACATCCCCGCGCAGATCGGTTCGAGATGCAGCAGTGCCTCGCTGACGTCCGACGGAGTGGCGGCCCGGGTCTGCAGCACCATGCTGATCATGTGCGCCGTGCGCTCGGCCGATGGCGGATGGACCACCGCTCCACCGACGTTTCCGCGCCGCACGGAAATCAGCCCGTCGGTCTCCAGGATGTGAATCGCTTCCCGGAGCGCAGGCGGGCTCACACCGAACTCCTGCAGGAGTGCCTCCTGCGAGGGCAGCACATCGCCCTCCTTGATGCGGCCCGACAGGATGCCTTCTCTCAGTTGGGCCGCAACGATCTCCGCGACGCGCGGTTGACGAATGCGATGCGCGCCGATCATCGATCCTCGACCCGCCGCTTGCCGAACTGGAATCCCGTCAGCTTGTCGGGCGAGGACGCCACGGTGTTGAACTCCCCGATACACAGCACTTCGTCATCGCGAAGCAGCCGTGCCGTCGACGTGACCTTGCCGTCGGATTGCGATCGCACCACATCGAACCGGAGCTCGGTGAGAATCGGCGTGGGCCTGCGGAACGTGACGGTCAGCGATCTCGTCTTCCCGGTGAGTTGCGCCGCACAGCTCTGATGTTGGGTGACCGAGTCGAAGAACACCGCGAGAAAGCCGCCGTGCACCAGCCCCGGTGGCCCCTCGTACACCACCGGAAACGTCACGCGGCCGGAGGCCGTCTCGGCGTCCAGGCTCTCGAAGGCGTATTCGGGGAAGCACGGGTTGTATGCACCGATATCGAACGCGTGGTCCAGATACACACGGTGGTTCTCGTTTCCCGGGTCCCCGATCCGCGGAGTCGGATCGGGCGCCGCAGCCGGAGCGAGTTCCTTCTCCCACTCGGCCATCTGCGCGAGCATCACGTCCACGGTCGGGTGGTCGTGCTCGAGCGAGAGAAGCAGCCCCGTCAGTCGCCGCATCGCGCCTGCGGCGGCGACCGTTTGCGCCAGTGGCCGCTCGCCGTACGTAACGGCCTCTCCCGTCATGCTGGCCCTCCGTCGGCGACATGTTCCGTTCGTTGGCTTTCCTTGCTAACTTGTACAGGATAGCAATACTGTATGGCTAACCATATAGAGACGGGCGGATTCGACGTTGACTGAAGCGGCCGACGACGGTGCGGTCACGACATCGCGGGACGGCAGCGTTCTGCGAGTGATGCTCGACCGCCCGGCCAGGCGCAACTCACTGAGCCATTCGATGGTCGACGCACTCGTCGCCGCCCTGACCGACGCGGCCACCGATGACGCGTTGCGGGCCATACATATTCGGGGCAAGGGCGACGACTTCTGTGCGGGTGCGGACTGGGTTGCCACAAATTCCGGCGGTAGCCGGCCACGCACCGGCGATCTGGTCCGCCGCATCCCCCACACCGCTAACCGGCTGATCGAACTGGTCCACACCATGCACCTGCCCGTGGTCTGCACTGTGCGCGGCTGGGCCGTCGGTCTCGGCTGCAACCTTGCGTTGGCAGCCGACTTCACCCTGGCCGCCGACGATGCCGTGTTCTGGGAGCCGTTCGTCACCCGTGGCTTCAGCCCTGACTCCGGTTCGACATGGCTTCTGCCGCGGTTGGTCGGTTTGGCGCGGGCCAAGCGGATGCTGCTGCTCGGCGAGAAGGTCCCCGGCTCCGAAGCCGCGGAGTGGGGCCTGATCCACTGCGCGGTCGACGCGTCCGGGCTGGATGAAGCCACCGAAGATCTGCTGGCACAACTGGCGTCGGCGCCGACGGTGGCCGTCGGGCTGGCCAAGCAGGCCATTCATTACGGGCAGCACGCCGGCCTGCCCGAGACGATGAACCAGGAGCTGTTCAATCTGGAGCTGTCCTGCCGAACAACGGATTTCAAAGAAGGCCTGGCCGCGTTCCGGGAACGGCGCACGCCGGAGTTCCACGGCCGATGACCGATAAGGAAGCACCGATGGCCAACGTCATACGACACCATCAAATACGAGGTCGACGGGCACAGGGCAACGATCACGCTGAACCGGCCCGACGCACTCAACGCGCTCAGCCCGTTCATGATCACCGAGCTGCGCGCCGCCTACGACGAGGCCGAAAACGACGACAACGTGTGGCTTCTCGTCGTGACCGGCACCGGAAGGGCGTTCTGCGCGGGCGCGGATGCAAAGCAGATCCCCGAAGACGGCAAGGTCATCAACGAGCGGCCCTACCTGTCGACCTACGAACAGTGGGAGGCGCCGCAGGAGGGCACCCCGCCGTTCCGCCGGATGGCCAAGCCGGTGCTGGCAGCGATCAACGGCATCTGCTGCGGCGCAGGCCTGGACTGGGTCACCACCGGCGACATCGTCATCGCATCCGACAAGGCCACGTTCTTCGATCCGCACGTCAGCATCGGGCTGGTGGCCGGGCGCGAGATGGTCCGCCTCGCCAGGGTGCTGCCGCGCAACGTTGCGCTGCGCATGGCCTTGACGGGCAAGCACGAGCGGATGGACGCACAACGCGCATACGAGTTGGGGATGATCTCCGAAGTCGTGACCCACGATCGCCTGCTCGAGCGTGCGCACGAAATCGCTGACATGGTGAATTCGAATGCGCCACTCGCCGTTCGGGGCACCCGGCTGGCCATTCACAAGACGTTGGACCTGCCGCTGCACGACGGCGAGATCCTGGCGGAGGCCTTCAGGGAGCGCAATCTGCACACCGAGGACTCGCTCGAAGGACCCAAGGCCTTCGTCGAAAAGCGTCCGCCGAATTGGCAATGCCGATGAGCGAGGAGTTCGAGACCATCGTGGTCGACGTCGATGCCGACGACCACGTCGCCACCATCACGTTGAACCGGCCCGACGCGCTCAACGCGTTCAACCGGACGATGTGCGAGGAGATGGCGCGCGCATGGCGCATCGTCAAGCTCGACGACTCGGTGAACGCGGTCGTATTGCGCGCCGCAGGCACCCGGGCGTTCAGCGCCGGTCTGGACGTCAAGACACCCTACGGCCAGCCCGAAAACGTTTGGAACCACGAGGATCCCGGGGAGGCACTCAGCCCCAAGTGGCAGAAGATGTGGAAGCCGGTCGTCTGCGCTGTTCATGGCATCTGTACCGCGGGCGCCTTCTATTTCGTCAACGAGGCCGACGTCGTGATCTGTTCGGACGATGCCACCTTCTTCGACTCGCACGTCTCCGCCGGTCTCGTGTGCGCACTCGAGCCCATCGGACTGATGCGGCGCATCGGTCTCGCCGAGACATTGCGGATCGCGTTGATGGGTAACGACGAACGCGTCGGCGCCGACACCGCGCTGCGGCTCGGCCTGGTGTCCGAGGTGGTGTCCCGAGAGCAGCTCTGGGCGCGGGCGCACGAGATCGCGGCGACGATCGCCGCCAAGCCACCGTCGGCGACGCAGGGCACGGTCAAGGCGATCTGGGAGTCGCTGGACAAGCCCTACCGCGCGGCACTGGACCAGGGGCTCATCTACACCCGGCTGGGAAACCCGATAGGCAAAGCCGAACTCGCGCAGCAGGGCAAGCCGGCGAAAGCCCAACCGCGGATTCGGTGATGATCGATCACCCGTTGCGCCAGCGCATCGCCGCCGTGCTCGACCTGGCCCCCGACGAGATCGCTATCGAATACGAGGGTCAACGGTTCTCGTACCGACAGCTCGGCGCGCTGGCCCACCAGATCGCGACACTGGTCGGCGGCCGCGGACAGGTCGGCGTTCTGCTGCGCAACCGGCCCGCGCATGTCGCCGCGTTCCTCGGGGTGCTCTTGGCAGGCGGGTGCGTCGTGGTGATGAACCCGTCCCGCGGCGACGACCGCACCAAGGCCGACATCGGCGCGCTGAAACTGCCGGTGATCATCGGTGACTCCGACGATCTGGCGAAGCTGGTCGGCCAGGCATCCGGATCGGCAGTGATCGCGATTTCCGCGTTGGACGCCGAGCCTCGGGTGGTGGCGACCGGCGAAGGTGGCGACGCCGGCAGAGCAGATGTCGCGGTACGGATGTTGACCAGCGGCACCACCGGCCCTCCCAAACGGATCGACCTCACCTACGACATGCTGGCGCACAGTGTCATGGGTCCAGAAGCGGATCGATCACCGACACCGAACGAGGTTCGCGGCGGCGTGGCGATCGTGAACGCTCCGCTGGTGCACATCGGAGGCGTGTTCCGGGTGCTGCAGTGCGTCGCAGAGGCCAGGCCGTTTGTGCTGCTGGAACGGTTCGAGCTGGACCGCTGGGCCGACGCGGTGCGCAGGCATCGACCAAGGGCGGTGTCGCTCGTGCCTGCCGCATTGAGAATGGTGTTGCACTCCGAGCTGCGCCGCGAGGATCTGGACAGCATTCGGGCCGTCACATCCGGCACCGCGCCGCTGTCCGCGGCTGACGCCGACGCCTTCCAGCAGAAGTTCGGCATTCCGGTGCTGACCTCATATGCCGCAACAGAATTCGGCGGTGGAGTGGCCGGATGGACACTGACCGATCACCAGAAATATTGGCAGGCGAAACGCGGCAGCGTGGGACGCGCCAATCCCGGCGCCCAACTGCGGGTGGTCGACGACGACGGCAACCCGCTGGGCCCCAACGAGCCCGGCCTGCTCGAGGTCAAGCCGGGCCAGCTCGGACCGTCCGCCGAGTGGATGCGCACGACGGACATCGCGCGCATCGACGACGACGGCTTCCTGTGGATCCTGGGCCGCGCCGACCAGGCGATCATCCGCGGCGGCTTCAAGGTGATGCCCGATGATGTACGCGCGGCGTTGGAAAGCCACCCAGCCGTGCAGGGCGCAGCCGTTGTCGGCCGACCCGACGACCGCCTCGGGGAAACACCCGTTGCCATGGTGGAGTTGCGGGAAAGCGCGACCGCCGAGGTGGCACGAACTCCTCGACTTCCTGCGAAACCGACTGGCACGCTATGAGATTCCCACGGAGATAACGATCGTCGACGCGATACCTCGCACCCCGTCCGGAAAACCCGATCTGAGCGCGATCCGTGACCGGTGATTCACACACCGTCGGCGGCATCTTGCACCGGCAGGCGGACTCCAGGGGCGCACACCCACTCCTGGTGTGCGACGCCGACCGCCTCAGCTACGCCGATGCCGAACGCCGGTCAGCGCGACTGGCCCGCGGCCTGATCGCCCTCGGCGCAGGAAAGGGCACCCACGTCGGCCTGCTCTACCCGAACGGTGCGGAGTTCGTCGTGGCGATGCTGGCCGCGGCAAGGATCGGCGCTGTTGTGGTCCCGTTCACGACGTTTGCCACGGCGACGGAATTGCGCGCGCAGATAGCCCACAGTGACGTTGCGATCCTCCTCGCCACCGCGTCCTACCGCGGCAACGACTTTCGCGCGCGGCTGTCCGACATCGACCGGACGGCAATCCCCCTGTTGCGCCACGTGCTGGTCGATTCCGAACCGGCGGGCATCGCCGACGACGCCTTGCTCGAGGCGATGGAGAACGATGTCGACGGATCGGATCCGCTGGCGATCGTGTACACGTCCGGATCGACCGGTGCGCCTAAAGGGGTGGTGCACACCCACGCCGCGCTGCTCGAGCATCAACTGAATCTCAACGCGGTCCGTGGATTGACCGCGCAGGACACGCTGTTCTGCAACTCGCCGTTCTTCTGGATCGGCGGGTTCGCGTTCGGATTGTTGGCCACACTTGTCGCAGGATCTACGCTGGTGTGCTCCAACGCCACCGACGCCGATGACACGCTCGACCTGCTCGAAACCGAACGGCCAACCGTGACAAACGGTTTCGTCGCGGGGATCGCCCATCTTGCCCGCCATCCGAGCATCGGAACCCGTGACCTGTCATCGATGCGACGCGGCAATCTCTACCCGATCATGGCTCCCGAGGCCCGGCCCGCTGATCCTGAACTGCGGCACAACATGCTCGGTATGACCGAAGCGGGCGGTGTCGTGCTGCTCAGCGGCGACGAAGCCGATCAGCCGGAACACCGGCGTGGGTCGTTCGGCAAGCCGGCACCGGGGTTCGAGACCAAGGTCAGCGAAGACGGCGAGCTGTATATCCGCGGGCCGTACCTCATGCAGCGTTATTACAAACGCTGCCGCGAAGAATGCTTCGACGCCGACGGTTGGTTTCACACCGGTGACCTCGTCCGCACCGACGCGGACGGCTTTTTTTACTTCCTCGGCAGGCGCGGCTCGATGATCAAGTCCGCGGGCGCCAACGTCTCTCCGGCCGAGGTGGAACGGGCGATCGCCCGGGTCAGCACAGGCGCGACTGCGTACGTGTTCGGCATACCCGACGCCGAGCGCGGACAAATGGTGGTCGCGGTGATCGCCGCCGAGGACCGGGTCGATGAACCGGCGCTTCGCCACGAGCTCAAGCGAGAACTTTCCACCTACAAGATCCCCAGGCGGATCATCACGGTGCCACCGGCCGACATACCGCTGCTGTCCAGCGGCAAGGTCGACACGAAGCGGCTAGCGGCGGTGTTCGATGCCTGAACAGCCGTCGACCATTGACGAATTGGTTCGCCTTCGCGCCGCGGAGCACGCGGCCAAGCCAATGGTGATCGACACGGCGAACCGGATCAGCTACGCCGAACTCGACGTGACCACCCGTGAACTCGCAGCGGGATTCGTCGACGCGGGTGTCGGCAAGGGCACCCGGGTGGGGCTCATCATGCCCAACAGCGTGCAGTGGGTGCAGATCGCTGTGGCCCTCACACGCATCGGCGCCGTGCTCGTCCCGCTGAGCACGCTGTTGCAGCCACCCGAACTCGTCGCGCAGCTCGGTGTCGCGTCCGTGCAATTCGTTGTGGCCGTCGAAGAGTTCCGCGGTCACCGCTATCTCGACGACATCCGACCGGATCTCGCCAATCTTCCCGCGTTGCGCGAGGTCTGGTCACCAGACCGGCTGCAACCGGTCTCCGATCACATCGATGTCGACGCGCTCACCGGCGCCGTCACCGCCGCCGACACCCTGGCCATCATGTTCACGTCCGGAAGCAGCGGGCCACCCAAGGGCGTGATCCACTCGCATGGCAACGCGCTGGGCGCCGTGGCCTCCGGTCTCGCGGCTCGGTGCATCGACGCCGACACCAGGCTGTACCTGCCGATGCCGTTCTTCTGGGTCGGCGGCTTCGGCAGCGGCATACTGTCGGCGTTGCTGGCCGGTGCCACGCTGATCACCGAGGAGATACCGCGACCCGAGGCGACGCTCCGCCTGCTGGAGCGCGAACGGGTGACGCTGTTTCGCGGCTGGCCCGATCAAGCCGAATCCCTGGCGCGGCAGTCACACTCGGTCGGCGCCGACCTGTCCGCGTTGCGGCCCGGCAGCCTGGATGCGCTGCTGCCTCCGAACCAGCGTGCCGAGCCGGGCGCACGAGCCAGGTTGTTCGGAATGACGGAAGCATTCGGGCCGTACTGCGGCTACCCCGCCGACACCGACATGCCGCGGTCGGCGTGGGGCAGCTGCGGCAAGCCGTTCACGGGCACCGAGGTTCGCATCGTCGATCCCGACAGCGGCACGCCCGCGCCTGCGGGCACGATAGGCGAGATTCAGATCCGCGGACCGAACACCCTGCGCGGCATCTGCCGGCGCAGCCGGGAGGACGTCTTCACCGTCGACGGCTTCTACGCCACAGGCGATCTCGGCCACCTCGATGATGACGGCTTCATGTTCTATCACGGCCGATCCGACGACATGTTCAAGGTCAGCGGAGCCACCGTCTACCCGAGCGAGGTCGAGCAGGCCCTGCGGACCATCGACGGCGTCGACAATGCCTTCGTCACCGACGTTTCAGGCGCGGTGGGCGCTGTCGTGGTGGGCGGTGAGTCGGTCGACGACCTCAGGGCGTCCGCGCGAAAGCTGCTGAGTGCATTCAAAGTTCCGACGGTGTGGCTGCTTGTCGACTCTGATGACGCCATCCCCCGCGGCGGCACCGGCAAGGTCGACGTCGCGGAGCTGAGAAGGATGCTGACCACTCAACTGAAGGCTCGCTGAAGTCAGGAGGATGCGATGACGGTCAGGGTCGGCAACATTACCTTCGACTGCGACGACGTGTTGAAGGTGGCGACCTTCTGGTCGGCGGCGCTCGAGCGCCCACTCGACAACGGCAGCGGCGCACTGTTCGCCTCGATCGGCGGCACCGACGGCCAACGGCGCGAACCGGCCTGGTATTTCAACAAAGTGCCCGAACCCAAGCGCGCCAAGAACCGGGTCCATTTCGACCTGGTGAACCCGGACCCATCGGCTGTCGACACGCTCGTCGCGCTCGGTGCCACAGTCGTCGGCGAACACGAGATTGACGGCCAAAATCACGGCTGGACCGTGATGCAGGACCCGGAGGGCAACGAATTCTGTATCGCGGAAAAGAGCTTCACCGGCTGGAGTTGAGCAGCGCGAGCAGACGCAAATTCGCACAACTCGGGGCTCCCGAGTGCGATTCTCTGTCTGCTCGCGGGGTTAGGTGACGACGCCGCGTTGCTTGAGGTGGTTGATCAACGGCGTTGCGCCCGCCGAGAGATGCTCGGACATGGCGGCGCGAGCCTGCTCGGCGTCGTGCTTCGCCAGCGCTGCGACCACCCGCCGATGATCCTTCATCGATCGTTTGGGCCAGCCGTCGACGACTGGAAACACCGATTCGGGTGCGTAGCGGGTGATCTGGGACATCAGCTGAGCTAGCTTCGGCGAGTCGGCGGCGACGTTGATGGCGCGGTGGAAGTCGTGGTTGAGCCGAACCGCCCGCTCGTGGTCGCCGCCGGCGTACGCGGCCTCCAGCTGCTGCTGAATCGACTCCAGCTCACGCACCTGGTCGTCGGTGATGTTCGTGGCCGCCCGCGCTGCGAGCTCGCCACCGATGTGCGCCTGTACATCGGAGACATCGGTGATGTCCCGGCCGGTCACCGGCAACACCACAAACCCGCGGTGGAGCTTCTGGTCGAGCAGACCCTCGGCACGCAGCTGAAAGAGTGCCTCGCGTACCGGCGTGACGCTGATTCCCAGTTCGGCCGCCAGTTGGTCGAGGCGCACGTACTCGCCTGCGGCGTACGTTCCGTCGAAGATCCGGTTACGGACGTAGGAAGCCACAGCCTCGGAAAGCTGTGGCCGAGTGGCGAATTCCTCAACGGTCACGGTCAGATCCGATAGTCGGCGAGCAATCGCTTGCTGATGATGTTCTTCTGGATCTCGCTGGTGCCCTCGCCGATCAGCAGGAACGGCGCATCGCGCATGAGGCGTTCGATCTCGTATTCCTTTGAATACCCGTAGCCGCCGTGAATCCGGAAGCTCTGCTGGGTAACCTCCGCGCAGAACTCGCTGGCCAGGTACTTGGCCATGCCCGCCGCGACATCATTGCGTTCACCGGAATCCTTGAGCCGGGCGGCATTCACCATCATCAGGTGTGCGGCTTCGACTTTCGTCGCCATCTCGGCTAGCTGGAAAGCGATCGCCTGGTGTTCGGCGATGGGCTTGCCGAAGGTTTGGCGCTGCTGCGCATACCGGATCGCCAGCTCGAATGCGCGGATCCCGACGCCGCACGCCCTCGCCGAGACGTTGACCCGGCCGACCTCGATGCCGTCCATCATCTGAAAGAAGCCCTGGCCCGGTGATTCGCCGAGGATGTCATCGGCCTGCGCGACATACCCATCGAAGATCATCTCGGTGGTGTCGATGCCCTTGTACCCGAGCTTGTCGAGCTTGCCGGGGATTGTCAGACCCGGTGCGACTTCTCCGAATCCGGTCGGCTTTTCGACGAGGAATGCGGTCAGGTTGCGGTGGGGTTTGTCGGCTCCCTCGTCGGTTTTCACCAGCACCGCCACCAACGTGGAACTTCCGCCATTGGTGAGCCACATCTTCTGACCGTCGATGGTGTACGTGTCGTCGTCGTTGCGCTTGGCCCGCGTGCGGATCGCGGCGACATCGGAGCCCAGCTCGGGCTCGGACATCGAGAACGCGCCACGCGTCTCACCGGTTGCCATCCGCGGCAGGAAGCGCTGCTTCTGCGCTTCCGTTCCGTGCTGGCGCACCATGTAGGCCACGATGAAATGGGTGTTGATCACACCGGACACGCTCATCCAGCCGCGCGCGAGCTCTTCCACGCACAGCGCGTAAGTGAGCAGAGACTCGCCGAGACCCCCGTACTCCTCGGGGATCATCAGGCCGAACAGGCCCATCTCCCGCATCTGGTCGACGATGTCCTGCGGATAGGTGTCGGCGTGTTCGAGTTCCTGGGCGTTCGGAATGATCTCTTTGTCGACGAATTGCCTTACAGTGTCCAGGATTTCGGTCTGGAACTCGGTGAGGCCGAGCGTCTGGGCGATTCTGGTCATGAGCCGACCCTTTCGAACACAGCGGCCAGGCCCTGCCCGCCGCCGATACACATGGTTTCCAGTCCGTAGCGCGCCTGTCGCCGATGCAGTTCCCGTGCCAGGGTGGCGAGAATCCGTCCTCCTGTGGCACCCACCGGGTGGCCGAGCGAGATCCCCGACCCGTGCACGTTCGTCCGGTCACGGTCGGCGTCGGAGAACCCCCACTCCCGCATCACCGCGAGCGCCTGTGCGGCGAACGCTTCGTTGAGCTCGATCAGGTCGATGTCCTTCAGCTGCAGACCTGCCTTGCCGAGCGCCGCCTCGGTCGAGGGCACCGGGCCGATGCCCATGATGTTCGGCGCTACCCCGGCCGACCCCCACGACACCAGCCGGACCAGCGGGTTCAGCCCCAGTTCGTCCGCCTTCTCCCGCGTCGTCACGACGCACATGGAGGCGGCGTCGTTCTGCCCGCTCGAGTTGCCTGCCGTCACCGTGGCGTCCGGATCATCCGTCAGCAGTACGGGTTTGAGCTTGCTCAGCGATTCGACGGAGGTGTCGGCGCGCGGATGCTCATCGGTGTCGATGAGCTCCTCGCCCTGCCTGGTGCGCACAGCGACGGGGATGATCTCCTCGGAGAGAATGCCGTCCTTCTGCGCGGCCACCGCACGCTGGTGCGACGACACCGCGAGCTCGTCTTGTTCTTGTCGCGAGATGGCATACTGGCGGCGCAGGTTCTCGGCCGTCTCCAGCATTCCGCCCGGCACCGGATAGTGCCGCCCGCCCGCGGTGGTGCGACCACGGGCGAGGCCGTCGTGCACCTTCACACCGGAACGACCCCCGCCCCAACGCATGTCAGTCGAGTAGAACGCGACGTTGCTCATGCTTTCCGCGCCGCCCGCGACCACAAGGTCGTTGTCGCCGCTGCCCACCTGAAGCGCCGCCTGAATGACCGCCTGCAGGCCCGACCCACACCGACGGTCGACCTGCATACCAGGCACAGTCACCGGCAGGCCGGCGTCCAGCGCGACTACACGACCGATCGCCGGTGCTTCGCTGTTCGGGTAGCAGTGCCCGAGGATCACATCGTCGACCTGCTCAGGCGCAAGCCCCGTCCGGTCGAGCAGACCCTTCAGCGCGGTAACCCCGAGCTCGACGGCCGTCAGCGACTTGAACATGCCCCCGTAGCGCCCGATCGGTGTCCGTACCGGTTCGCAGATCACGACATCATGTGTGGTCATATGTACCTCCCGCCCGCGACCTCGATGACGGTCCCGGTTATGTACGACGACAGGTCACTGGCGAGGAACAGTGCCGCCTTGGCCACCTCGGCCGGTTCACCGGCCCGGCCCATCGGCACCTCTGCCAGCTTCTGATCCCAAATATGTTGGGGCATAGCCTCAGTCATCGCCGACCTGATCAACCCCGGTTGGATCGCATTGACCCGCACCCCGAGATGGGCGAGTTCCTTGGCCGCAGCCTTCGTCATGCCGACGATGCCCGCCTTGGCCGCCGAGTAGTTCGTCTGGCCCATCAGGCCGACCTTGCCCGAGATCGACGACATGTTCACGATTGCGCCGCGCTTGTTCTCGCGCATGATCGCAGCGGCGGCCTTGGTTCCGTTCCATGTGCCCTTCAGATGAACCGCGATGACCTCGTCGAACTGCTCCTCGGTCATCTTGCGAATCGTCGCGTCCCTTGTGATGCCCGCGTTGTTGACCATGATGTCGAGACCGCCGAAGTGCTCGACCGCGGCACCGACCAGCGCGTCGACCTCGTCTCCCCGGGTCACGTCACACCGCACCGCAAGGGCGGAGTCGGACCCGAGTTCCTTGGCCGCCGCCTCCGTCGCGGCGAGATCCACATCGCCCACCACCACTTGAGCGCCCTCGGCGATGAAAAGTTCCGCGATCGCATAACCCAAGCCCCGCGCGCCTCCGGTGACGACCACCGTCTGACCCGTCAGCAATGACACCTGATCACCCATCCTCCGCTGTACTTCGGCCACGAGGGGCCCCGGCAGTCGAACATCATATTTCATATATGATTTCTCCCGCCACGCGGCGTCCACTGGTTGAAGGAGCACGCCTGAAATGACCACCGCCGAAGTAAGTGACGAGGATTTCCGGGAGATCCTGGCCCAGACTCGTCACTTCGTCCGCAGCGCAGTCGTCCCGCGGGAGCAGGAGATCCTCGCCGACGACCGTGTACCCGACGACCTTCGCCAGCAGGCCGAGAAGATGGGGCTGTTCGGCTACACGATCCCGCAGGAGTGGGGTGGCCTAGGCCTTGACCTGGCCCAGGACGTAGAGCTGGCCATGGAACTGGGGTACACGTCGCTAGCGCTGCGGTCAATGTTCGGCACCAACAACGGCATCGCCGGACAGGTGCTGGTCGGATTCGGCACCGACGAGCAGAAGGCCGCCTGGCTCGAAAGAATGGCCACCGGCGAGGTGGTGGCGTCCTTCGCGTTGACCGAGCCGGGCGCGGGATCGAATCCGTCGGGTCTACGGACGAAGGCCGTTCGTGACGGCGACGACTGGATCATCAACGGGGACAAGCGCTTCATCACCAACGCGCCGATCGCCGGTCTGTTCATCGTCTTCGCGCGTAGCCGTCCCGCCGACGACGACGGCCCCGGCATCGCGGTCTTCCTGGTGCCCGCAGACACCGTGGGCGTTCAAGTCGGCGTCAAGGACGCGAAGATGGGCCAGGAGGGCGCATGGACGGCCGACGTCAGCTTCACCGACGTCCGCGTTCCGGCCGGCGCATTGATCGGGGGTAACGAGGACGTCGGCTACCGCGCCGCGATGACGTCGCTGGCGCGCGGTCGGGTACACATCGCCGCGCTGGCCGTCGGCATCGCGCAACGCGCGCTGGACGAATCGGTCGCCTACGCCGCGACCGCCACACAGGGCGGCACCCCGATCGGCGACTTCCAGCTCGTGCAGGCGATGCTCGCCGACCAGCAGACCGGCGTGCTGGCCGGGCGCGCGCTGGTCCGCGACACCGCGCGGCTCTGGCTCACCGGCGAAGACCGCAGGATCGCACCGTCGGCGGCGAAGCTGTTCTGCACCGAAATGGCAGGCAAGGTGGCCGATCTGGCGGTCCAGGTGCACGGCGGCAGTGGCTACATGCGGGACGTTCCGGTGGAAAGGATCTATCGCGACGTCCGGCTACTGCGGCTATACGAGGGCACCAGCGAGATTCAGCGGCTCATCGTCGGAGGCAATCTGGTGAAGGCGGCAAAGACATGACGGCCCGGCTCGAAGACAAGGTGGCATTCATCCCCGGGTCGGCCCGCGGGCAGGGCCGGGCGCACGCCGTTCGGCTGGCCTCCGAGGGCGCCGACATCATCGCCATCGACCTGGCTGACGAGCTGCCAGCGTGCGCTTCCTATCCTTCTGCGACACAAGAGGATCTGGATGAGACGGCCCGTCTCGTCGAAGCCACCGGGCGCCGTGTCCTCACATCTGCCGTCGACACGCGAGATCTCGACGGGATGCGCAAGCCGGTCGACGATGGTGTCGCCACGTTCGGACGGCTCGACGTCATCGTCGCCAATGCCGGGATCTCCGCCCCCGCCGCGTGGAACGAGATCACGCCTGAGGCATTTCGGGATGTGATGGACGTCAATGTGACAGGCACCTGGAACACGGTGATGGCCGGTGCGCAAAGGATCATCGACGGCGGCCACGGCGGATCGATCGTCCTCATCGGCTCCGCTGCTGGAATCAAGCTGCAGCCGTTCATGATTCACTACACCGCGAGCAAGCACGCCGTGACGGGGATGGCGCGGGCGTTTGCCGCCGAACTGGGCAAGCACTCGATTCGCGTCAACAGCGTGCATCCTGGCCCCGTAGTCACCCCGATGGGTTCTGCTGAAATGGTCGACGCGATCGGCAAGGCGGCCGACGCCGACGGCAACCAGGCACTGATGAAGATGCTCACGCCGTTCCTGCCGAGCTGGGTGGCGCAACCGGAACACATCGCCGACGCGGTGTGCTGGCTTGCCAGTGACGAATCGAAGCTCGTGACGGCGCAGGCGATATCGGTCGACCAGGGTTCGACGCAGTACTGAGCTAGAAGATGACAGTCTGGTTGCCGTACTGGATGATTCGGTCCTGGCAGTGCCAAAGCACCGCTCGGGATAGCACCACCCGCTCGACGTCGGCGCCCAGTCGTACCAGGTCCTCCACGGAGTGCCGGTGGTCGACCCGCACCACGTCCTGCTCGATGATCGGCCCGTCGTCGAGTTCTTCGGTGACGTAGTGCGCGGTGGCGCCGACGAGCTTGACGCCGCGTTCCTTGGCACGCCGGTACGGCGCTGCGCCGATGAACGCAGGCAGGAACGAGTGGTGGATGTTGATCAACGGGCAGCCCACGTCGGACAGGAACTGATGGGTGAGAATCTGCATGTAGCGCGCCAACACCACCAGGTCGACGTTCCCGCGGAGCAGATCGAGCTGACGCTGTTCGGCTTCTCCCCGATTGTCTTTCGTTGCGGGGACATGGAGGAATGGCACACCGAATGGCCGGACCTGGTCGGCGAGGTCCGGATGGTTCGAGATCACCATGGACACCGACATGTCCAGTTCACCGCGACGGTTTCGCCACAGCAGGTCCAGCAGGCAGTGGTCCTCTTTGGAAGCCAGGATCGCGACGCGCTTGGGCTTGGCCGCTTCCGTCAGCCGGAAATCCATGTCGAAGCGGCTGGCAAGCTGCTCAGCGAAATCGCGTTCGAGTGCGTCCCGCGCCGCTGTCAGCCCCGGGAGGTGAAATATCGTCCGCTGCATGAAGGTGCCGCCGGACTGCTGGGTGGCATGTTGATCCAGCGACACGATGTTGGCGCCTGCCGCCGCCAAAAAACTGCTCACCGCGGCGACCAGGCCCGGGCGGTCGGCACACCGCAGCAATAGCCGACCGACATCTTTAGTCGGCAGGGGCCGCCGCCCTGCTCTGGATAGTCGCCCGTTTCGGCGTCGACCTCCGTCCGGATGGACATCCCCTCAACCCTCCCCCTAGTAGCGTCCATCGAAGATGGACTTCCTCAGGGTCTCATTCCGGCGATCGGCGGGCATGCGACTGGGGTGGAAAACCTCTGCGGATCGCGGCAAGATCAACAGAGACGCTCGCTGTCTCGCTGGATGGTCAACCAGCTACGACCTGGGCGAAAGTTTACGGCAACGTAAATATCCGGTCTCAGTTCCCTAAATTCGTTCGCCATGAATGCCGTTTATGCCAATTTAACTGGGCTAATTGACGTATACGACGATAGCCCAGCAATTGCGTCTGCGATAATCCGCAAACAAGGTAGCCGACCGAGGAAATCTTTGCAGGACAAGATCTGCTCGCTAGCTGGAATAACTGTCTCTAAAAGCGCAATACTCGATGTCTGGGTATTCATATAGACCGCGTGTGAATGCCCTCCGGTAAGCGCATCAACTCGACCACATTGATCGCCGCTGCCCGAGCGATTGGACAAAAATGACCGTTCCTCAGCTGAGCGTTGACCGTCAGGTTTTTAATTCTCCGCTCGACGAGGGGATCAGTTGGTTCGATTTCGACACAAGCTGCACGGTCGTCGTTTCGACGCCTGCTGCCGATCCCGGCCTTGTGGGCCGACTTCGTCGACGGCGCGGCGCGCAGCTACCACAGGCACGGGATCGAACGTGCGCTGGACATGGATGCGCTCACCGACGAGGCCAATACCCAGCTGTTCCACGTCGTGGTGAATGACGGGGGAGCGATCATGGGCGGACTGCGCGCCAAGGGTCCGCTGGAGTCACCCGAGGAATCGCACGCCATCGTCGAATGGGCAAACCGCCCCGGCCTGCGCACGGTTCGCAAGATGCTGACCGACCGACTGCCGTTCGGCGTCGTGGAGATGAAAACTGCCTGGATGTCCGACGACCCTAACCGGAGCCGTGGAGTCAGCAACACGCTGGCGCGCTCTCCATTCACCACCATGGCGCTGCTGGACGCGCAATTCGTTGTGGCGACGGCCGGATTACACGTCCTGAACCGATGGCGCACGTCAGGCGGTGTCGTGGCTAAGGCTCCCGCGACGCCGTATCCCGACGACCGATACCGTACGAAGATGATGTGGTGGGATCGCAGCACCTTCGCCAACAACGCCGAAGCTGAGCAGGTTTCGAAGATCTTGAACGAATTGGCCATCGTCGCGCATCAGCTGGACCTCGTGGGTGCTCGGGCACTCGGAAGCGGCCTGTGACCGATCTGTGAGCTATTGAGCCCGACGAATCACTTGCGCTGACGCTCAGCTTCCCTGCGCGCCCGCCACGTCGGTCAGGAGCCAGCGTCGGGCGGCTGTTACCAGTAGTCTCTTGGCATAACAGTAGACACTGGAGCAAACGTGGCTCGTACCCTTGACGAAGTCGTCACCGCCGTCGCAACCTCACTCATGGGGGTCGACGCGGCGACCAACGCCGCCGTGAGTCAGCGTGTCCTCGCCGACCTCGTTGAATACCTCGGCGTCGACGTCAGCTTCCTGCGACACAACGACCACGACATCCGCGCGACGAGGCTCATCGCCGAGTGGCCGGTCCGGCCCGTCATCCCCGACCCTGACCCGCTTGGCCTCGTGTACTTCGACGACGCCGACCCCGTGTTCGCGCGTTGCGAGCACCAGAAAGAGCCCATCGTCTTCCGCCCGGAACCCGCGACCGACGACTACCAGAAGACCATCGAAGAAGCCACGGACGTCCCCGCGACCTCGATGTCATGCGTCCCGATGCTGTCGGGCGACGTCACCACGGGCGTACTTGGGTTCGTCAAGTTCGGCGACAGGGAATGGACACCGGCGGAGCTGAACGCCCTCAAGGCGATCGCATCGTTGTTCGCGCAGCTGCAGGCGCGCATCGTGGCCGAGGACCAGCTGCGTTTTCTCGCCGAGCATGACGACCTGACGGGGCTCAACAACCGTCGCGCCCTGCTGGCCCACCTCGACAGGCGCTTGGCGCCGGGACAGCCCGGGCCCGTCTCCGCCCTGTTCCTCGACCTGGACCGGCTGAAGGCGATCAACGACTATCTGGGCCATACGGCGGGCGACTGGTTCATCCGGGTGTTCTCGAAGCGGCTCCGAGAGGGGGCCGAAGGGCCCAACTTGATCGCCCGCCTCGGCGGTGACGAGTTCGTCGTCGTACCGGTGGGACCGATGACCGCCGACGAGGCGGAAACGCTGGCCACCCGGCTGCAGGCGATGCTGCGCGAGCGGGTGTCGATCGACGGCGAGATGCTCACCCGCACCGTCAGCATCGGTGTCGCGCTGGGGGTGCCCGGCCGCGATACCACGTCCGATCTACTCCGCCGGGCCGACCAGGCGCTGCTCGCGGCCAAGAGCGGCGGGCGGGAACAAGATCGCGGTGTTCTCCGACGACATGTCGCTGAAGGGCGAGTTCCGCAACGACATCGAGCTGCATCTTGCGAGCGCGATCGACAACGGCGCCCTGGTGCTGCACTACCTCCCGGAAGTCGACATGCGCACCGGCGAGATCCTCGCGTTCGAGGCGCTGGTGCGCTGGCAGCACCCGACGCGCGGCCTGCTGTCGCCGAACGCCTTCATCGGGGTGGCCGAATCCATCAACTTCGCAGGTGAGCTCGGCCGCTGGGTGATGCGCGCCGGCTGCGCCGAGTTCCGGAAGTGGCGGTCGAAGGGGATCGGCCTAGACGCCGTGCTCCGGCTCAACGTCTCGCCGGTGCAGCTGGTCACCGAGGGCTTCGTCGAGACGGTCGCAGGCATCATCGACGAGTTCGGGCTCGACGGCGGCTCGGTGTGCCTCGAGATCACGGAAAGCGTGGTCGTCCAGGACATCGAAACCACCCGGATCACGCTCGCAGGCTTGAAGGAGGTCGGTGTCCAGATCGCCATCGACGACTTCGGCACCGGCTACAGCGTGCTGTCGCACCTGAAGTCACTGCCCGTCGACACGCTCAAGATCGACAAGAGCTTTGTGCGTGAGCTCGGGACGAACCCGGGCGACCTCGCCATCGTGCGCGCCGTCATCGCGCTGGCCGAGTCATTCGGTCTGGAGTTGGTCGCCGAAGGGGTCGAGACCGAGGAGGCCGCCCTGACGTTGTTGCGGCACGGCTGTTACCGGGCGCAGGGGTTCCTGCTGTCCCGCCCGGTGGCTGGCGATGCGATGGAGTCGCTACTGGCCCAGCGGCGGATACCGGTGCAGTTCTCCGCAGCACCAGTACGGTGACCGGCTCTGCCGGGTGTTGCGCGCGGCGTCGGTCAGGTGCCGATTCATCGGCCTGCAGGTCGTATGCGGGGTCCCGCTCGGCGGCTGGATAGTCAGCAGCTCGACCCGGCCGAACCGGCTCGGCGCCTGACGCACGATGCCCACCTGCAACGTCGCCGCCTGCGGTAGATCGCACGCGGAATCTGGGTCATGACCGCCGGTGGACACCACAACACCGCGACGTGCCCGCACGGCGCGCGTGTCCTGACGGCGTGTCGAGGACGGCGCCCAGCACTCGCCCGCCCTCGAACACGAGGCGCCGCAGCGGGCTGTCCGTGCACACCTCGATGCCCCTGTCGCGGGCCCGAGCGGACAACCAGTCGGCAAGGACGACCTTCGGCAGGTCCGGACCGAGCTCGATGGATCCGATCGCGGCGACCTCGAAGGTCTCACCGCGACTCGAGCGCATGGTGACGGCGTTGCGCTCGCAGACCCGGCTGTAGAGGAACCCGTACGGCGAGGCGAGGCAGCTCGCCGCCCAGTCCCGAAGCCGGGAGCCTACGAAGGGCTCGATCTGCCGGGAGTTCGACGCGGCAGGCACGAGGTCGAACTCCCTGATCGGCGGGTCGGGGGCTGGCTGCGCGATGAGCCGGAGACGCGCAGGTCCTGCGACAGTTCGCCGAAGTACCGGTTGGTCTCGTCGTCTGCGACGTCGATGCCCGCCGAGTCGGCCACGAAGAACGTCCATCCGGCGTCGACCGCGGCGATGGCGGTCGGCCAGACCGCCGAGGCCGGAGCCGGTGCAAAGGATATCTACAACGTCGTCCCATTCCATAGCAATTTGCCCCTTAATTGCCAACAACACGGAGAAAGTGGACTAAATATGCAGTCAGAACTGTGAAATAGACTGCATGATGAATTGCCGTCTATGAAATATGGCAACGGATTGAAAAAGCCGTTCGCCGATGGCGTCAGTCAAAAATGTACGACTCTCGGGCAGCGAACCAAAAGTCATCACAATCGGACAGATTACATACCTTTTGAATGATATGCGGGTTGTTGTATGACTTAGAGTATTGAAGTAGGTGCGTTACCCTCCGATGCGCCGCAAGCCGATCGACCGCGCAGATCCGAGGTCCCGCAGTGACTGAGCAGCTCGACAGACGGGCGGACGGCACCCGGCTGCAGATCCTGCTCGCGGCATCGCACGAGTTCGCCCGCAAGTCGTACAGCCAGGTGAGCCTCGACGACATCCTGGCGCACGCCGAAGTCACCAAGGGCGCGATGTACTTCCACTTCCGGTCCAAGCACGAGTTGGCGCTGGCGATCATCGAGCATCAGAGCCTGCTGGAGGTCGAGTCGATGACCGAGGTGCTCGCCCGCAAGTTGTCCGGCCTGGAAACGCTCGTCGACATCTCGTGCCTGATCGTCGCCAGGGACATCAGCGACGACGTCGGCAGGGCCGGACTGAATCTGCTCGAGTCGATCGGCAGGGCCGACGGAGTGCAGACGAGGGTGCTCGGAGACTGGGCCCGGGCGTTCGCCGAGGTGATCCGGCGCGCCATCGCCGAGGGCGACGTGCTCGCGCGACCGTGACCCCGAAGACGTCAGCCGGCTTCTGGTTTCGGTGTTCGTCGGGCTTCGGCAGATCAGCGACATCGACGATCCGCATCGGTATTTCACCGACCTCGAGAAGGCCTGGGCGCTCATGCTGCCCGGCTTCGGGAACCCGGACCGAATCGACTACCTCAACCAGTTCATCAAGCGCCGCATTGCGCTGGCGATCAACAAGGCCACGCCGCTGAACCGCTGATCAACTAGGATCGCGACGATGGTCCGCCAGGCAAGATCCGAGGCCACAAGGAGAAGGATCGTCAACGCCGCGGTGGAACTCTTCGCCGAGGTCGGCTTCCAGGCAACGGGACTCGGCGACATCATCGAGCGTGCGGAGATGACGAAGGGCGCCCTGTACTACCACTTCGACTCGAAGGAAGCACTGGCCACCGCCATCATCGAAGAAGCCGCCGACACTGCGCTAACGACGTTCCGCAGCATCAGCGAGCCGACCGCGCCTGCACTGGAGAACATGATCCACGGCATCTTCGTCATCGCGGACCTCATCACCACCGACAAGATGGTTCGGACCGGCGCCCAGCTCTTGCGGGCGTTCGGCGGGTTCAGTGCCGCGACCGCGCTCACCCATGGCCATCTGCTGTCGGAGATGGTCGCGCAGGCAAGGCAGGCGATAGCCGAGGGGGATCTGCGCGACGGCGTTGAACCGGACACCGTCGGCGAGGTGATCGTCGGAGCCGTGCTGGGCGCCGAACTGATCTCGAGCGCGGCGAGCGGCGGAGCCGATCTCGTCGAGCGCGTGGCGCGCGCCTGGACGCTGCTGCTTCCGGCCATCGCCAGCGAGGACTCGCTGCCGTACTTCCGTGAGTTCCTGGCGCGCGAGTCGCTGCGCCACTCGCCCGCTTAGAGCTCTTCGGACCACAACTTCTCGGTCAGGTCCTGAAAGGCCGCCAGCGCCACCGGATCGTCGTCGCGCACCAGCGCCGACTTGCTCATCCTTGCTCGCCTGATCGAACGATCCTGATGAACGAGCTCGACGACGAGGTCGGCATGTTGACGCACGACCTTCACCGCGGACTCGTCGGCGGGCATCGCGTGGAAAATCTGGTCGAACTTCAGCGACAGCACCTCTTCGGCGGAGTAGCCCAGCATCTCGGCGAACGCACTGTTGGCGAACAGGATCGCGCCGTCTTCGGCGATCGCCAGCACCGGAAGCGGAAACCGCTCGAGAACAACCAGTGCGGGCAGTTCCCGCAGCACTTCCATCGGCTGCTGGCTCGGCCTTCTCGCCTCGACGCCGCTCCACCTTGATGATTATGCCCGCGGATCGCGGCTGGGCTCACCAATCCGGCGGTGCCGCTCCCCTGCCGAAGCCCCATGTCGCCTGACCCAGTCGCGGCCTCTGCTGCGCGGTATCCGGGCGACGAATGAAAATGCGTGGCAAGCAGCGGTTCGGGATCGGCGCCTTCGAACATGGACAGACACGGCGCCGTGAAATCACACGCAAGGCAGTGTGGACCCGGACTCGGATAGGTGGCGGGCGCACCGGCCATCTCGAGGGCTTCGGCCGCCAAAAGGCTTTCTATGGCCGCGATTTCGTCGCGGCTGCGTCGAATGCGGGTGCGACGCACGATCCCCGCGGTGCGCTGCTCGACGCGGCTGCTGTCGCCGGGCCTGGATCCACGGGCCGCATGCCGCACGTGCTGCGGGATTGAGCGGCCGCCGCCGCTCGGTTCGTGCTGGGCCACCGGTTCGGCCCTGTTCGTCGCGCTCGGGTCGCCGACGGGAACGTCGCGCGGGCCGTCGAAGACGAACCTCGTTGTGGATGGTGCCTGCGATCTCCATGCCGATGTAGTCCTGCTGCCACGCCCAGCAGGCCGCGATCGCCTCCTCGTCGCGGACCAATTCCTGCACGGGCTGCCACTCATCGACGATCTGATGACGCACCACCCAGTACTCGTCGGCGGCGTCCACCGCGAGCAGGTCGACGCGGCAGGTGTAGGTCACGCCGGAGCCATCCGGGGTCAGCAGCCCACGCTCGGGATCGGCCGGGTCGTGCACGAGCGCCGCCACGTCGTGTTCGATCTTGACCGGCGCGAAGTCGTCGACCGTGACCGCCCAGCCGTCGTACGCGTCGATCCCGGTCGTCCCACTTGCGAGTTCGTCCAGCGCGCCCGTCGCTTCCAACGAGCGCCGCAGCGCCTTGTGCACAAGCGACTGCTTCAGCTCGTGCTGCCAGTCCCATGTGCCGGGGTAGTAGTAGACCGCGAGCGCATCCTTGAATGCTGCTGGCAGAGCGGATGCTTTCGTTGGACTGGCCGATCGGCTCGAGGTTGCGCCGCGATGCGAAGTCCCACTGCCGCCGGCAGCGCTTGAACCTGCGCTCGGTCCTCGGGGCTGATCCGATAGTCCACAATCTGCGTCCGTCAATGGGAGTGCGGCCACGGTTCGTCGATGGGCCAGCGACACCGATCCGCCTTGTCGGCCATCGACTCCAGCTCGGCGATCATGTCGTCGAAGAACGCCCGCATCCGGTCGGGATCGTCCACTGGCCAGGCGGCCGAAAACGACATCCAAACGTCGGGGCTCGCGCCGGCAGGCGGCGCTGGCTCGACCGGGGTGTCACCTACCGGCACCAACCGCCACTCGTAGTCGTCGCCGCTGACGCTCGCAGGTACACGATGTCATCGCGACCGGGGCGTGCCGCCACGATCGAGGTGAACAATTGCTGCCGGTTCATCCACGCCCTCGCCTGTCCCAGGATAGTCCTAATGTCAGGCCCTGCGATTACCGCCAGTTGAGTAACTAGGTTTACTATGTCCGTACCGAGCGGAGGGGAACCCATGGACTTGCAGTGGTCGCCTGCTGACACCGCTTTTCGCGACGAGGTACGCAGCTTCCTCGACGAGAAGCTGACACAGGAACTGCGCACGGCAGGCCGCCTGATGACGAGTGTCTACGCCGACCACGACGCCAGCATGGAGTGGCAGCGGATCCTGCACGAGCGTGGTTGGGCGGCCCCCGCGTGGCCGGTCGAGCACGGCGGCTGTGACTGGAGCCTGACGCAGCACTACATCTTCAGCCGCGAGTCGACGCTGGCCGGCGCACCATCCCTGTCCCCCATGGGAATTCGGATGGTCGCGCACGCCATCATCGCCTTTGGCACAGAGGCGCAGAAGGACTACTTCCTGCCCCGCATCCTCACCGGTGAGGTGTTCTTCTGCCAGGGGTACTCCGAACCCGAGGCCGGGTCGGACCTGGCTTCGCTGTCCATGTCGGCGGTCGACGACGGCGACGATCTGGTGTGTACCGGCAGCAAGATCTGGACGACGCATGCCCGCGAGGCGAACTGGATGTTCGGCTTGGTGCGCACCTCGCGCGGCGAGAAGAAGCAGCAGGGCATCACGTTCGTGTTGATCGACATGACCACGCCGGGCATCGAGATCCGCCCGTTGGTGATGACCTCCGGCGAGGAGGTTCAGAACCAGGTCTTCTTCGACGAGGTCCGAGTGCCGAAGGCCAATGTCCTCGGCGAAATCGACGACGGCTGGACCGTCGCCAAGTACCTGCTGGAATTCGAGCGCGGCGGCGGCGCGTCGTCACCGGCGCTTCAGGTGGTGGCCGAGGAGATCGCAACGGTGGCCGCGCAGATGCCCGGTCCCGACGGCGGCACGCTGATCGACGATCCGGCGTTCGCGCGAAAACTGGCCGACGCGCAGATACGCACCGAGGTGCTCGAGATCCTCGAGTACCGGGTGCTGGCTGCGGTGTCGGAAGGCAAGAACCCAGGTCCGGCGTCCTCGATGCTCAAGGTCATCGCGACCGAGCTCAGCCAGACGTTGACGGAATTGGCGATGGAGGCCGCCGGGCCGCGCGGACGCGCATATCAACCGCACGCCACTCGTCCGGGTGGCCCGGTAGCAGAGTTCGAGCCGCCACCCGACGGATACGTCAGCGGCGAGCCGTGGCAGGCGGTGGCTCCGCTGCGCTACTTCAATGACCGGGCGGGCTCGATCTACGCCGGCAGCAACGAGATTCAGCGCAACATCCTCGCCAAGGCAGCATTGGGGCTCTGATGGACTTCAAACTGAGCAAGGAACAGGAACTGCTGCGGGACGGGCTGACCAAGTTTCTGTCCACCCGCTACGACCTCGAGAAGAGCCGGTCCGCGGCCAAGACCGGGGCAGGATGGCAGCCGGAGATCTGGCGTGCCTTCGCAGACGAGCTCGGGATACTCGGCGCCACCCTGCCCGAGGATGTGGGCGGAATCGGCGGCGGGCCAGTCGAACTCATGGTCATCACCGAGGCGCTCGGTCACGCCCTGGTGGTTGAACCCTATGTCGACACGGTCGTGGTCGCGGGCGGACTGCTGCGCCGCGCAGGTGGCGAGCAGGCCACGTCGCTGTTGGAGAAGGTCGTGGCAGGCACCGCGATCGTCGCGCTGGCCGCCACGGAGCCGGAGTCCGGCGATCACTGGCAGAACGCGTCGACCACCGCGGAGCGCGACGGAGACGATTGGATTCTGAACGGCCGCAAAGACCGTTGCGATGAGCGCGCCATTGGCCACCCACCTGTTGGTCACCGCGCGCACCTCAGAAGGACTCTCGCTCTTCCTCGTCGACGTCGAGACTGCGGGTCCCGATCTTTCGCTCACCGGTTACCGGACCATCGACGACCGGCGCGCCGCGGATCTGGTGCTGGATGGCCTGCGCCTGCCCGCGGGCGCGTTGCTCGGGGAATCCGGAACGGCGTCGCCGTCGCTGGAGCAGGCCCGCGACGAGGGTGCCGCCGCGGTCTGTTCGGAAGCGGTGGGGTGCATGCGAAAAGTGTTGATGGACACCGTCGAATACTCCAAACAGCGCCAGCAGTTCGGCGTTGCCGATCGGCAGCTTCCAGGTGCTGCAGCATCGCATGGTCGACATGTACATGGAGCTGGAGCAGGCGGTGGCCGCCGTCTATCTTGCGGTGCTGCATCTCGAGGACGACCCGGCGACCCGTGCGCGGGCGGTGTCGGCCGCGAAGGCGACCGTCGGCAGGGCGGCCCGCTTCATCGGCCAGCAGGCCGTGCAACTGCACGGCGGTATGGGCATGACCGAGGAACTGGCCATCGGCCACTACTTCAAGCGGCTCACCGCCATGCAGTACGAGTTCGGCTCGACCGATCACCACATCGGCAGGTATGCGCAGCTGTCACGGCGCGAAGTGAAGGTCATCGCACTTGCACGGCAACGCCTTCGGTGACTTTCAGTAGCTGCTCGTAGGACAGTGGCATCACCGAGTCCGGGGTGCCCGCGGCCGTCCAAACCACCGGATATCGGGCCAGCGTCTGATCGACAACCGTCCACAGCCTGCTGGGATGCCCGGTCGGTGCGACTCCGCCGATCACCTGGTCCGTCGAACCGCGCACCAGCTGCGGACTTGCCTTCGTGATCGACTTCGCGCCGAGAACTCGCGCCAACAGGTCGGTGTCCACCCGGTGCGCGCCACTTGCCATCACCAGCAGCGGCTTTCCGTCGCACTCGAACACAAGGCTGTTGGCGATCGCGCCGACTTCGCACCCCAGCTGCTCGGCGGCGGCGGCAGCCGTCTTCGCATCGGCCTCGAGGATCTTGATGTCGGCTTCGACACCGGCCGCCGCCAACGCAGCAGCCACGCGGGCGTTCCGTGGATTCACGCCGACCATTGTCGCCGCCCGTCTCAAAACCTGTTGCAGCTGCCTCGTAATGTGGTCGACGTGAGCTCACGCGGATGGCTGTTGTTCATCGCGATGAGCATCATCTGGGGCATCCCGTATCTGATGATCAAGGTCGCGGTCGAGGGCGTCTCGGTGCCGGTGTTGGTGTTCGCCAGGACAGCGATCGGCGCCGCAGTGCTCCTGCCTCTTGCGCTGTCGACGCAGCTTTCCCAGCGATGGTGCGTGAGCACTGGTTGCCGCTATTGGGGTTCGCCTTCTTCGAGATCATCGCGGCCTGGTTTCTCCTGTCGGACGCCGAACGCCACCTGACGAGCTCGATGACCGGCCTGCTGATCGCCGCGTCCCCGATCATCGCCGCGATTCTCGACCGGTTCACCGGCGGCGAGCAGCGCCTCGGCTTCCGGCGGATATTCGGCCTCGGGGTCGGGCTGGCCGGTGTGGCGGTGCTCGCCGGTCCGCACCTGGCGGGCGGCAGCGCGTGGCCCACCATCGAGGTGCTGATGGTGGCCACCTGCTACGCGATCGCTCCGCTCATCGCCGCCCGGCATCTCGCCGACGTGCCCGCCCTGCCGATGACCGCCGCGTGCCTGGGGTTCGGCGCCCTGGTGTACGCCGCCCCTGCCGCTGCGACATGGCCTACAGAGATGCCGTCGAGCAGGGTGCTGCTCGCCATCGGCCGGCCTGGCGGTGATCTGCACGGCCCTGGCGTTCATCGTGTTCTTCGCGCTGATCCGCGAGGTCGGCGCGCCTCGCGCACTTGTGTTCACCTACGTCAACCCGGCAGTGGCGCTGATGGCAGGCGTAATCGTGCTGAACGAACCGCTCACGGCGTGGAATGTGGGCGCGCTGGCCTTGATCCTCGCCGGCTGCGTCCTGGCGACCCATCGGGTCAAGGAGAGTCAGGCCGCCGTCACGACCTGCGTCCCGTCACCCTGACCGAGGACGCGCGGAGCGAGCACGATTTCCGCGGCCACGTCCTGCCGACAAGGACGCCCCCGAACGCATTAGCTTGGTTATGTGAACCTCACCTATCCCCTCGCGGCGCTAGCAAAGCAGTGTGCGGGCGGTGCGGCGTAGTGACCGACCCCGTGGACCGGCCGGTTGACCTTCTGAAGCCTGTCGACGCCGAGATCAGGCGGGCAATGTTGCACCACATGCTGGTGGTCCGCGGAATCGACGACGAGGCGGGGCTCTTACAAAACCAAGGCGCCCTCGACCTATGGCTATCGTGCCGGGGCCAGGAAGCTGCGCAGGTCGGCTCGGCGATGGCGGTCGGTGATGCCCCGGTGATCTTCCCCAGCTACCGGGAGCACGCGGTTGCAGTGGTGCGCGGAATAGACGCGGTCTCGCTGTTGGCGCAGTGGGCCGGCCGTACCTACTGCGGCTGGAACCCGCGTGAGCACCGGTTCTTTCCCTACACTCTGGTGCTGGCCGCACAAGCCTTGCATGGTGTCGGATACGCGATTGGCAGGCGAATCAAGAACGAGGCCGAAACCGTGGTCGTGTATGTCGGCGACGGTGCAACCAGCGAAGGTGACATGTCGGAGGCGATGAACCTGGCCGCCGTCGAATCGGCTCAGGTCTTGTTCATCTGCCAGAACAACGGATGGGCGATCTCCAAACCGAGCCACGAACAGATGTTGACCTCGATTGCGGATCGCGCCAACGGATTCGGCATCCGATCGTGGTCCATCGCGAACGATGATCCCGACAGCACTTACCTCGGGTGCCTGGCGGCGAGGCGCTACGTCGAAACATCTGGATCTCCCGCACTCGTCGAGGTGCGGACCACGCGTATCGGCGGACACAGCACAACGGACCCCCACACGAGTATCGCGGACCCGACGAACTCGCCGAGGCGATGGCGAACGATCCCGTGAGCGATACCGGGAATCGCTACTTGCCGCAGGCGTTGTTGACGAGGAATGGCTGGAGCTCGCGTCGACGCCGTCGTCGAAAGGACTCGTCGCGATCTGCTGGAGGCGTTCGCCCGATGACCGGCACGATCGCCGGTAGCCTGGCCGAATCACTCAACGACGCCCTGAATGAACTGATGGAGAACGACGAGTCAGTCGTGCTCATCGGTCAGGACATCGGCCGCCTTGGCGGCGTGTTCAGAGTGACGAAGGGACTCCAGGAACGCTTTGGGTCACAGTCGCGTCCGCGACGCGATCCTGGCCGAGTCCTCCATCGTGGGGCAGGCGATCGGAATGTCGTTGAGTGGACTCAAGCCGGTCTGCGAAATTCAGTTCGAGGGCTTCATCTATCCGGCGATGAACCAAATCGTCACCCAGGCCGCGCGCATCACGACACGCTGGAACGACGAAACACCGCTCAATCTCGTGATCCGGGTTCCGGTAGGCGGCGGCATCCGCGCGGTGGAACACCACAGCGAATCAAACGAAGCGCTTTTCGCACACACACCGGGCCTGCTCGTCGCATATCCGTCCTGTCCGAGCGATGCCTCGGCAATGCTGAAGCACTCGTGCCTCCTTGGCTCGCCGGTCATCTTCTTCGAACCCAAGCGGCTGTACTGGAAGCGAAGACAGCAGCCTCGCGAGCTTTCCGGGGCGACGTCACCGCTCGGCGCTCGTGTCGTGCGGCAAGGGTCCGACATCTCCGTCGTTGGATTCGGCGCAGTGCTCGAGGAGGTGCTCGCCGCAGCCGATCGGGTCGCTTCCACCATCGATGTCGAGGTCGTGGATCTGCGCTGGATCGCACCCATGGACACCGACACGGTGCTGAGGTCGGTGGCCCGAACCGGCCGCCTGCTGGTGGTGCACGAAGCGGTCGGGTTCGCGGGCATAGGTGCCGAACTCGTCGCAACGGTGGCCGAACACGGCTGGAATCACTTGAAATCGCCGATGCGGCGGTTGGCTGCACCGCGGCGGATATATCCCCCGGCCGACTAGCGAGAAGCACCACCTGATCGGGGTCTCCGACATCGTTGGCGCGATCGAGGAGATGTGCGGGTGAGCAACGGCGGCAACGGCGTTGACATCCTGGTACCCGAATTCGGCCACGGACTGACAGAGGCTCTCGTCATCGAATGGCTCGTGTCGGTCGGAGATGTCGTCGAACGCGGCGATGTCGTAGCCGTATTGGAGACCGACAAGAGCAGTCTCGATCTGCTGGCTGAGAAGTCTGGCACCATTGTGGAGATCGTCGTCGATGCGCGCTCGATTACCACCTCAGGTTCTGTTCTGTACAAGCTCGACGAGCGACGATGAAAGGCCAAACGCAATGCCGCCCATAGACGATCGAATGAACTCGGTGATGCTCTCGATGATCCGGCGGCCGCACTCCCACCGCCGACGTGGCCGACTTCGGCAAGCCGATCTATGACCTGGATATGGACTCGCTCGATGTCGTGGACCTCAGCCTAGCGCTGGAGAAGGAGTTCGGCGTCCAAGCCGATCTGGAGCGTGTGGCGGACTGCCAGACGCCGTCCGAAATCGGTTCCTATTTCCGAGAACTGATCGGCTCGCCATGACCGGGGGCATCGTCGATATCGTCACGGCGACCCCCGGAGAGCACGTTGACAACAGCTATTTCGACTCGATCGGCCTGACCGACGAATGGATTCGGCGACGCACGGGTGTCGGTGCGCGTTGGTGGATGGACGCAGACGAGCCACTCGAGGACGTCGGTGCGCAGGTCTGCGCGCCAATGGTTGCGCGCCACCGCGAGCGGGTGAACATCGCCGCGTTGATCGTCGTCAGCTGCTCCACGGGCGGGAAGGTCCCAGGCATCGCGCAACGGGTCGCAAAGCAATCGGGACTGTCGAACGGCATCCTGGCATACGACTTGAATGCGGCCTGCAGCGGCTTCGTCTACGGCGTGATCTCCGGGCTGTCGCTATGTCCGCCGGGAGGCGCAGTGATCGTATGCGCGGTCGAGGCGATGTCACGGCTGATCGACAAGACGGACCGCAACACCGGCTGCCTGTTCGGCGATGGCGCAGGCGCCGTGCTTATCGAAGCTAGGCCGGAGTTCGGCGAGCATCGATGGCACGCAGGCTGCGACGGCGACCGGGTTGATCTCATGCGGGGAGAGATCGGCGGCGGCATCCAGTTGGACGGAATGCAGGTATATAACCGGGGGGTGCGGATGATGTCCGAGACGGTGAACCGACTGCACGCCGACGGCAGCAAACCCACCGTTGTCATCGGCCACCAAGCGAATTCGCGCATCTTGCAGAGGATTCGCGAAGAGGTCGACGTCGGAGACGCGGTAGTCGTCGACAGCGTAGAAGATTTCGGGAACACGTCGGCGGCGTCGATACCGCTGGCGCTGGGCACCTGCGTAGCGGAGCCGTCCATTCCGCCGACAGGGCGGATGACGTTGGTCGCGTACGGTGCCGGTGAGGCGTGGGGGGGCGTGACACTCGATTACGACCTCACCGATGCCATGGCGCGTTACGGGTCGTGACCAGGGTCTACTTGGTCACCGGGGCCTCTCGCGGCGTCGGAGCCGAAATCGCCGCGCAGCTCACGGGCCCGCAGCGTCACGTGATCGTGAACTACCGCGAGAAGGCCAAGCGAGCCGACGAAGTTGTCGAGGCGGTGCGAGCAGCAGGCGGAAGCGCTGACGCTGTCCGAGCCGATGTGACCGATGAGCGGGCAGTAACCGCGATGTTCGATGACATCGACCGCCGGTTGGGTCGCCTGGATGCGTTGGTGCTCAATGCATCCGGTGGATTGGAGCCCGGCGCCGAACCCGGCTACGCGATGCGTCTCAACTGCGACGCGCAGGTGCGGCTGGCTCAGCGGGCGCTTCCGCTGATGCTTGAAGGAGGGCGCATCGTCTTCGTCACCAGTCATCTGGCGCACTTCCACGAGAGCAAACAAGTCCTCACCGACTACGTTCCGGTCGCCAGCAGCAAGCGCGCGGGCGAGGAAGCGTTACGCGGCATGCACCAGGAGTTCGAGGCGGCGGGGATCACCTTCGTCGTCGTATCCGGCGACATGCTCGAAGGAAGCACGACGGTGCGCTTGTTCGAGCGCCGCGACCCGGATGCGGTGGAAGCGCGCCGCCGCGCAGGTGCGGGACTGCCAACCGTGTCAGAGTTCGCGAGTGAGATCGTCCGCGCCACCTACGAACCCCACGACAACGGCGACACCGTCTATGTCGGGGGACCCGACTACCTGTCGTAGTGCCGCGCGGCGCGGCCGGCAATACCGGCTAGCGGTAATAACAGCCTGCGGTCAGCGTGACCCCTGGATGGTGGCCACCGTCGATGACGTCGGTCTCAATCAACGCCAAAGTAATCTACCAGCCTTGTGACAGCAGCCGCATCTCGGCTGACGATCCAGCACTAGCGGTGAGGCGGAGGAGGAAGCAATGCCCATCTACACCTGCACCACAATCGAATCAGTTCTCACGATTGACGTGAAAGCCGAAATGGCCGCCGAGATCTCGCATATCCATTCGGTGATCAATCACGTCCCCAGCACAAACGTGAACGTCCTCTTCAGCGAATTGCCGTTCGACAGCGTGTACACCGCTGGTGTGCCTGCACGCCCGCTGCTCATCACGGGATGGATCCGCAGCGGCCATCCGGAAGGTGAAACCACCCGACTCGCGACCGAAATAGCAGATGCCGCCACTCGGGTCACCGGCATTCCCGCCCACAGAGTGCTGGTCGTCTTCGAAAGCATCCCAGCAAGAAAAGCCGCCTGACTCGCCGCGTCCCGATAGGAGTCTGTTTTGTACGCCATCGCAGTCATCGAACCCGGCGATCCCGACGTGTTGACCTACGTCGAGATGCCAATTCCCACACCAGGCCGTGGCCAAGTGCTGATCAAAGCTGAGGCCATCGGCGTGAACTTCGGCGATACGTACGTCCGCTCCGGGATCTACCCGCATGAGCTGCCGTTCATCGTCGGCAGTGAGGTATGCGGCACCGTTGCCGCGGTCGGCGACGGTGTCACTTCGCTTCGGGTTGGCGATCGAGTCGCCAGCGCCGACGCCGAAGGCGCGTACGCTGAATACTGCCTTGCACCAGTCAGTTTGACTGTGCGGGTGCCGGATGACATTTCTGCTGAAACTGTTGCTTCGGCACTCTTGAAGGGTCTGACGGCACACTTCCTGATCAAGTCCGTTTTCCCGGTTCGGCCGGGAGACGCCATCCTGGTGCACGCAGGTGCCGGCGGGGTCGGTCTGATCCTGACTCAATGGGCCACGAGCCTCGGTGCCAGGGTGCTGACAACGGTTTCCACACCGCACAAGGAAAGGCTGTCGCGCCACGCCGGCGCGGTCGAGGTGTTGGACTATCCCGGGGACCCGCAGGAGTTCGGTGCCGCCGTGCGTGCACTGACAGATGGAGACGGCGTGGCGGCGGTTTTCGATGGTGTCGGCAAGTCGACGTTCGATGCGAGCCTGGCCAGCCTCGCGGTGCGAGGCACACTCGCGCTTTTCGGTGCGGCGAGTGGTCCAGTCGCTCCTGTCGACCCGCAGCGGTTGAATGCTGCCGGCTCGATATGTCTCATCCGGCCACTGCGCACCCACTTCAACCGCAGCGGCGACGAGTTCGCCTGGCGTGCGGCAGAGCTGTTCGACGCGATAACTGCGGGCACGGTATCGGTGACGACCGGTGAGCAGTACCACCTCAAAGACGCCGCTCAGGCCCACCGGGATCTCGAGGGCCGCCGAACTCACGGCTCGACGTTGCTGACGCCGTAGAAACCGGCGTGCCGCTCTTGTGTGGGGAGCGGCGCGGCATGACGATATGGCGATGTCGTCCCCCACAAGTGTTCTCGTTCTCGGGTCTGGGTTCGCTGGACTGTGGGCGGCGCTGGGCGCGGCCCGGCGGCTCGACGAGCTCGGTGCGGCACAGGGCGCGGTCGATATCACCGTCATCAGCTCACAGCCGTTCCACGACATTCGGGTGCGCAACTACGAGGCCGATCTGAGCCCGTGCCGAATACCGTTGCAAAAACTGCTCGATCCGGTCGGCATCGGCCATGTCACCGCCGACGTAACGGGAATCGATGCGTCCGCTGCGACGGTGAGCACAGCCGACGGCGCGACCCTCGACTACGACCGCCTCGTGCTGGCGGTGGGCAGCAGGGTGGTCAAGCCGAACATTCCCGGGCTCTCCGAATTCGGTTACGACGTCGACACATACGACGGCGCGACGAAGCTGCAGGCACACATCCGCGACCTGGCCGGTCGCACGGCAGATCCCGCGACCGCGACTGCGGTCGTCGTCGGCGCGGGCCTCACCGGAATCGAGACCGCGAGTGAGCTGCCGAAGATGCTGTCGGACGCGCTGGGAGTCACACCGCGGGTGATCCTCGTCGACCACAACCCGAATGTCGGTTCGGACATGGGCGAGTCGGCCCGTCCCGTCATCGAAGATGCGTTGGCCGAGAACAAGGTTGACACCATGACCGGAGTCGCTGTTGCCGCCGTTGGGAAAGAAGCGTGACACTGTCATCCGGGGAAGTGATTCCGGCGGCGACAGTGGTGTGGTGCGCCGGCATGCGGGCCAATCCGTTGACGGCGCAGTTCGGCGTGCCGTGTGACCGGCTGGGTCGGCTGCCCGTTGACGACTATCTGAGAGTCGAAGGCGTCGAAAATGTGTTTGCCGCAGGCGATGTGGCTGCGGCCAAGATGGACGACGAACACCAGTCGGTGATGTCCTGTCAGCACGGTCGGCCGATGGGCCGCTATGCCGGGTACAACGTGGCCAGCGACTTGATGGACGCACCCATGCTGTCGTTACGGATCCCCTGGTATGTCACCGTTCTCGATCTCGGTCCGGCCGGGGCGGTGTACACGGAGGGCTGGGACCGCCATGTCGTCAGCCGCGGCGCGCAGGCCAAGGCGACCAAACAGGTGATCAACGGTGAACGCATCTATCCCCCGCTCACCGGGGACCGGGCCGCACTGCTCGCAGCGGCCGCCCCTGCGCTACAGGCACCGCCCGCATACGGGCATTAATATTCGCCACAACCAACTTCTGCTACGCCGACTGATTGCCCGGACTCCGCGTCGTATATCGCACGAAGCGTAGTATGCGGGCCGCGACACGCCGTAAACCCGTCCTTTACATGCGTAAACGCAGCGACACCCCGGCCTCGGCGCTATCCAATACACGCAATCGCCCTCGGATGCTGGCAACCTAGGTTTTGATTGCTGGCAACGCCGCTGACGCGATCGTGAACTCGCGCCCCAAACTCTTGAAGGAAAGCCGATGCTGCAGCGAATCGCCCTCTTCGCCATCGCCGCCCCGCGGCGGATTCTGCTCGTGACACTGATGCTGTTGGTTGGCGCAGGCCTACTGAGCGCAACGGTGATGGACACGCTGTCGGCCGCGGGCTTCCGCGACGAGGTGTCGGAATCCTGGGACGCGTCCCAGGTGCTGACCAACAGCTTCGAGCGGGGCGACCTGCAGCTGATCGTGACGGTCAGCTCCGACGCAGGTGCTGAGTCCGCACGCAGCGCGCATGGTCGGCACCGAGCTGGTCCGCCAGCTCGACGGCTATGGATTCGTTGCCGGTGTGCAGTCGGCGTGGACCGCACCCCCGTCGATGGCCAAAACGCTGATCAGCAAGGACGGCAGGACCGGGCTCATCATCGCGGGCATCAACGGCGGCGAGAACGGCGCGCAGAAGAACACCCGAGAACTGCTGCCGCTGCTGCATGACCGCGACGGCGTCACCGTGAAGGCCGGCGGTGAGGCCGCCACCTTCATCGAAGGCAATGACCAGGGCAAGCGGGATCTGCTCACCATGGAGGCCATCGCAATGCCGGTCTGCCTCGTGGTGTTGGTGTGGATCTTCGGTGGCCTGCTGGCCGCCGCGATACCGCTCGCGACCGCCGTGATCGCCATGGTCGGCTCGATGGCGATGATGCGGATTCTGTCCGAGCTGACCGATGTCTCGATGTTCGCGCTGAACCTGATCCTGGCGATGGGGCTGGCGCTGGCGATCGACTACTCCCTGTTGATCGTCAGCCGGTTCCGCGACGAACTGGCCGGCGGACTCGGTCGCAGCGAGGCGCTGATGCGGACGATGACCACCGCAGGCCGGACGGTGCTCTTCTCGGCGCTGACCGTGGCGCCCTCGATGGCGGTGATGCTGCTTTTCCCGATGTACTTCCTGAAGTCCTTCGCCTATGCGGGCGTCGCGGTGGTCGCGCTGGCGGCGCTTGCCTCGCTGGTGGTGACGCCGGCGCTGCTCGCGCTGCTCGGCACCCGGCTCGACTCCTACGACATGCGGAAGGCGGCGCGTCGGCTGTTCCGTGTGCGACCGGGACTGCACCGGGCTGACCGTGTCATGACCGATCTGTTCTGGTACCGGTGGACCAAAGGCGTTCTGCGACATCCCGTTTTAGTCGGAGCGACGGCGGTGGCGGTGCTGCTGCTGCTCGGTTCGCCCTTCCTCGGGGTGAAATGGGGTTTTCCCGACGACCGCGTGCTACCCGCGGACATCTCGACGTCACGCCAGATCGGCGACCAACTCCGCGAGGACTTCGCGTCGAACGCGCAGAACACCGTCGATGTCGTGCTCCGTGGCGCCTCGTCTGAAGAGCTGAAGCCGGCCGACCTGGACACATACGCCGCGCAGCTGTCGAAAGTCGGCGACGTCACCGCGGTATCGGCACCGGGCGGGACGTTCGTCAGCGGCGTTCCGGTCGGACCGCCGAGCGCACCGAGCGGCATTCGCGACGGATATGGGTTGGTGACGGTCGCCAGCGAAGCACCGCTGTATTCCGACGCCTCGGAGGTTCAGCTGGACCGACTGCACGACGTGCCGCCACCCGCAGGGGCAGAGGCGTTGATGGGCGGGGTGGCGCAAATCAACCGGGACAGCGCGGGTGCGGTCGCAGACCTGATTCCGCTCGTACTGCTGGTGATCGCGGCGATCACGTTCGTGCTGCTGTTCCTGCTCACCGGCAGCGTCGTGCTGCCGGTGAAGGCGCTGATTCTGAACGTCTTGTCGCTGAGCGCGTCCTTCGGCGCGCTGGTCTGGATATTTCAGGAAGGCCACCTCGGTGGACTGGGCAGCACCGCGGTCGGAACCCTCCTGGTCAACATTCCAGTGTTGTTGTTCTGCTTGGCGTTTGGGCTCTCGATGGACTACGAGGTGTTCCTGGTCTCCCGGATCCGCGAGTTCTGGCTGGCGTCCGGCCGCACTGCGGCTGACAACGACGAATCGGTCGCGCTGGGGATCGCCAGGACGGGCCGGGTGGTGACCGCCGCGGCACTCCTGATGGCGGTGTCCTTTTCGACCCTGATGTTCGCGAAGGTGTCGGTGTTGCAGATGTTCGGCCTCGGCGTGACCCTGGCTGTGCTCGCCGATGCGACCCTGGTGCGGATGCTGCTGGTGCCTGCCTTCATGCATTTCCTCGGCACGTGGAACTGGTGGGCGCCTGCGCCACTGCGACGCCTGCACGACCGGTTCGGTATCAGCGAGTCGGGCCTCGAGCCTGCTGTCAAGAAGCCGCAGCTCCAGCCCGGCGACGAACCAGAACAGCTGCCGATTCCGGTCGCGCCCGTCGCTTGAGCACAACGCGCAAAAGGCGAAGATCACCTGTTAGCGCGACTTGTGCGCGCAAGCGAGCCACGGCGCAGATGGCTCCTTAACTTCTGATGCAGCGGTGCAGGCGGTGCACCGGCATCACGAAACAAGGAGTACAAAATGACCACCTGGCCCTCGAACCAGAACCCCGAGTACATGCCGACACAGGCCGCTCCATGGCGGACCCCGTCTCCCGACGTTCCGACCATGGCGGCCTACTTACCGCCTGCCGCGCCGCGTCAGACGTACGGCCCGGCGTACGGTCAGCCCCAGCTTGCCTGGTCGACCGAACAGCCCGAGTTCAATTCGGCGCCCACAACCTACGCCGCGCCATCGTGGTTCACCCGTTCCCGGGTGCTGACCTTCGGCGGCGGTCTACTCGTTGCAGCTGCGGCGGCGGGCCTCATCGGAGTGCTGCACGGCGGATCATCCAGCACCCCGGTCAACCCGACGTCCCAGAGCGCACCCGCGCCCGCCGCTGCACCGGCACCGATGCCGTCGGCGGGGCCGTCAGGGCACAGCTACAGGTCGACATCCCACTCGGCGATGGCCAGCGGCGGCTACTCCATGCCCGCCGGCCATCAGGCGCCGTCGCAGATGCCGCAGGCGGCCCCGTCGGCTCCGTCGGGTCAGCCCGGATCTGATGATCACGACAACGGATCGGATCCCTCGCAGTGGAACCACGACAACAGCTACTGGTTCACACATTGGCGCGACCATGACAGCCGCTGGAATCATGACAGCCGCTGGGACCACGACCACGACAGCCGCTGGCGGAGCGATCACAGCGACGACAGCGGCCACGACCGAAGCAGCGATAGCAACAGCGGCGACTCGAAATAACTTCATACCTGCGGTATCCGGCACCGCACCGGTCTCCCCGTCGGAGGCCGGCGCGCTGTCGTCAGCGCGGAGGGCGTTTGGGGGGCTTCTCGACGGCGACGAATTCCTGCTCTGGCCGTCCGGTCGTGCCGTAGCGGAGCTGGATCTTGACCTCGCCGGAATTGGCCAGCGTTGACAGATACCGTTGCGCGGTGGCCCGCGACACGCCGATCTCCGCGGAGAGCTCAGCCGAAGACATCGGCTGACCCGACGCGCGAAGCGCCTGCAGCACAAGCTGCTTCGTGGGGGAGGCCACCGCGGTGGCTGACTGCGGAGGTGCGATGCGCGGGCGAAGTGCGTCCAGTGCCGCGTCCACCTCCGGTCCCGCCGAGATTCGTTCCGGAGAGGATCCTGCGGTAGCGCGCATATCCCGACAGCCGGGCAGCGAGATCTGCTGGAGCGAACGGCTTGACGAGGTAGCTCAATGCTCCCGCGGCCACCGCGGCCCGAATCGTCGGCGGCGTCAGTAGCCGCACTCAAAACCATGCTGTCGCAGCGCAATTCGCGAACAAAGTCGATTCCCGACCCATCGGGCAGATAGACGTCCACCAGGGCCAGGTCGACGGGGTCGGCCTTGTGGGCCGCGGCGAGTGTCGTCGCCGTCGTCGTCACCGTGAAGCCCGGTAGCGCGTTGACGATGCCCGCGTGCATGTTGGCGACCCGGAAGTCGTCATCGACCACGAGCACCGTCAGTTCTGTGCCGCCCATTGGGCTTCCTCCTCCACCATCACACCCGGCAGTCGGGCGATGAACTCTGCGCCACACAGCTCCCCGCCTGGGTTGCCCGGGCTCGACAGCCGGATATCACCGCCCAGTGCACGGCTGATCTGCCGAGACAGCGCCATTCCGATACCGCGCCCGCCCGGTATCCCGGACTCCGGCTTCGTCGACTTGCCTTCGGTGAACACGTGCTCGACGAAGTCGGGCGCGACCCCATCTCCGGTGTCGGCCACCGTGATGTGCAATGTCGAACCATCCTGCAGCAGTTCGACTTCCACCACCTTGGTCTCGTTGGCGCCTGTGCGTGCCGCGTCGATGGCGTTGTCGAGCAGATTGCCCAGTACGGTTGTCACGTCGACGGGCAGCGCGAGTCGACCTGGAACCCAGGTGTTCTCGCCGATCGTCAGCGTCACGCCCGCTTCACGGGCGGAAGCAGCCTTCGCCGCCAGGAATGCCTGCAGGAACGCATCGCGGATGGTGTCGATCCCCGGCAGCGCCGATCCCAGCGGGCCCGACCCCCAACAACTCCTCCACGTAGTGAGCGGCCTCTTCGGCATGGCCACTGTGCAGGAGACCGTTGAGCAGATGCAGCCGATTGGCGAATTCGTGACGCTGGGCGCGCAGCACCGTGCTCATCAGCTGCACGGCATCGAGTTGGCGGGTCAGTGATTCGACGTCGGTGCGATCGCGCACGACCAATACGGTTCCCAGATCCCGTCCCTCACGCGCCACGTGTCGCGCCGAAACCACCACGATGCGATCGCCGACTGTGGCGAGCGTTGGCGTCGGATCCGCCGACCTGAACACCTCGAGCACACGCGGCGTCAGACCGATCTCGTCCACCGGCTTGCCCGATTCGTTGCTGACCTCGAGCAGGCGGCACGCCTCGTCATTGACGAAGGTGGTCTTCCATGCGGTGTCGACGGCCAGCACGCCCTCGTCGATACCGTGCAGCACCGCTGCCTGGCCGCGTATCAACTCCGCCATCTCGGAGGGCTGCAGCCCCAACGTCAGGCCCCGCCACCGCCGGGCCAGAAGCACCGAGCCGACGACGCCGATGAGCAGCGCGACGCCGACCAAGACGGCCGCCGTCCGCACGTCTTGCCACAACTGGTGGTGAACTGCGGCGGTCGAGATTCCGACGCTGACCTCGCCAACGACCTCGATTCGAATCCGGTGCGAGGACAGGGACTTTCGCGCGGACCGACCGTCCCGAGAGTGCCGGATTCCCGCTCCACCACCTCGTGGCCTGCCAGCGCCTCGGAGGGATCGGTGCTGACATGTTTACCGAGTTCGTTCCGGTTGGGATGGGACAGCCTGATGCCCTGGTCGTTGGTGATCACCACGAACAGCAGGCCGCGTGCGCGTTGGATCTCGGTGGCCAGAGTCTGCAACTGCCCGTTCGCCAACTCGTCGGTGAGCGCCGGACTCGGCGTCAACGGGGCTTCGTCGTAGCGCGCGACGTCGGCGCGGACCGCGGGCGCGAAGGCGATCGCACGTGCCATGTCCAACGACCGGGTCTTCGTATTCGGTGGCGAGGCGCTCGTGACTCATGAAGGCAAGCAGCACGCCCGCGATGCCCAGCGTCAGCGCCACCACGGCGACTTGCAGCAAGAGCACCTGGGTGGCGAGCCGCACGTCCACGCGCAGCCTTCGCGCTCATGGGAAGAGCGTACGCGCCGCGCTGAGCACAATGCGCAAAAGCTCAATATCGCCTGTTGCGCGGGTTGTGCGCACAATCGCGCTACCGCATCATCTGGTCCGTAGCTTCGGTCGCATGACGACGATTGACGCGCCAAACCTGGGTGACGACTCCGCGCGGTTGCGGGAACTGGGATACGAGCCTGAACTCGCGCGCCGACTCACGGTGCGTGACTTGGTGGTTCACGGATTGATCTACATGGTGCCGCTGGCTCCGATCGGCGTGTTCGGGATCATCTACAACATGTCGGCCGGTGCGGTGGCCGCGGTCTACGTTGTCGCGGCGGTCGCGATGCTGTTCAGCGCCATCAGTTACAAGGAGATGGCTCAACAGTTTCCGGTGTCGGGGTCGACCTACAGCTACGTCAGCCTTGGGACGAACCGCTTCCTGGGATTCGTCTCCGGCTGGGCGATCCTGCTCGACTATCTGCTTCTGCCCGCGCTGCTGTGCGTGCTTTCGGCGAGCGCGATGACCACTGTCGTTCACTCGGTGCCCGCGTGGATGTGGGTGGTGCTCTTCGTCGCGGTCACCGCACTGACCAACGTGTTCGGCGTGGATGTCACGGCGAAGATGAACAAGTCCTTCCTCTACATCCAGCTCGCCATCCTGGCCGTGTTCCTGTGCTGGGCCGCAGTTCTGGTGATGCAGGGCCACGCGCATCTCACACTCGATCCGTTTCACCCGCACGGTGGCGCGTCGTGGTCGGTGGTGGCAGGCGCAATCCCGGTGGCCGCGTTCAGCTTTCTGGGCTTCGACGCGGTCTCGACCCTCAACGAGGAGGCGAAAGGCGGAGGCAAAGCGGTGTCGAAGGCGACGATGCTCGTCATGTACTTGTCGACGGCGTTGTTCGTCGTGCAGGTCTATGTCGCCTGCATCCTGGTGCCGAACGGGACACATTTCGCCGACGGTACCGCCGCCAACAACGCCTTCTACGACTTGGTGGGCGACGTGATGGACAACAAGTTCAAGATGATCGTGGTCTTGAACTCCGCGCTCGTCGCGGCGATGGGCAACATCATCGCGGCCAACGCGACCGCGTCCCGGCTGGTGTACAGCATGGCCAGGGACGGCCATCTGCCGAAGCTGTTCGCGCGCGTCAGCGGCAAGCATCAGGTGCCGGTGAACGCGATGATCATGATCTCCGTGCTGGCCCTGGCGATCGGCATCTTCGGCGTCCGTCAGGCCAGCCTGCTCACCACCCTGGTGACCTTCGGAGCACTGTTGTCGTACATCCTGATGCACTTCAGCGTCATCACTCACTTCGCGAAGCGCTTGGGCAGCCGCCGCTGGTTCGCCCACGTGGTGTCGCCATTGCTGGGTGCCGTGATCCTGATGGTCGCCCTGTGGGATGCCGATACCAACGCCAAAATCGTCGGGGTCGCTTGGCTAGTCCTCGGTATCGGCGTCGCCGCTTATCTGCGGTGGTCGGGGCGGTCGCTGGACCAGTCGAAAGCCCAATGAGTGGAGTCCAGATAAAGCGTGCGCATTTCGGTTGCCTCCCAGCGCGATACGTCTAGAGACCAGTTGCGCAGAATCCTAGCGTTGAGGCGGTTGCCGAGTACTTGCGAGCACCTGGAGATCCGCGAAGGAAAGCGTATGAAGGTTGGCATTGTCAGTGAAACCCTGAACACGGTGTTCTCGCCGACAGCGATGCTGCGGGCGAACTACGTGGCGGCAGTGGCCAGCCGGGCGGATTCGTTCTGGGTACCGGATCATCTCAACTCGTTATTGCCTCGGTCCCTCTGCAGCCCGCGATACATGGGCATCAACCGTTTCGTTCCGAGGGTCGAGGCATACCTCGAGCCATGGACCCTGCTGGGTCACGTCGCCGGATGGAACCGGATCCCAAAGCTTCGGCTCGGTGTGGGCGTCACCGACTCGGGCCGGCGCAACCCCGCGGTAACAGCGCAGGCGGCGGCCACGCTTCACTTGATGACACGTGGACGCGCGATTCTCGGCATGGGTACAGGCGAGCGCGTCGGCAACGAGCAATATGGTGTCGAGTGGTCAAAACCGGCGGCACGCTTCGAAGAAGCGATAGCCACTATTCGCGCGCTGTGGAATTCCGGTGGCGAACTCGTCTCTCGGGAGTCACCGTACTTCAGGTTGCACAACGCCGTTTTCGACATTCCTCCATACCGCGGACGGTGGCCAGAGATCTGGGTAGCCGCACACGGGCCGCGGATGCTGCGAATCACCGGACGCTATGCCGACGCCTGGTTCCCCGGCTTTCCGCAGAGCCCCGCGGATTACGCCCAGAAGCTCGATATCGTGCGATCAGCTGCATCCGATGCAGGCCGGGATCCGACGACCGTGACGCCAGCTGCATGGCTGTTCGTCATCACCGGAAAGACCCACGACCAAGTGGCCGAGGCGTTGAGCTCAGAAATGATGAAGGTTTTCGCGCTGCAGTTCTCCGCGGCGCTGTGGGATCGCTATGGCCTTACACATCCTCTGGGTGCGGATTTCTCTGGCGCCCAGGATCTCGTGCCTCAGATCATCGACGCGCAGACCGCGCTTTCCTACGCGTCGCGGGTGCCGGAGTCGATGATCAGCGAATACATCTTGACGGGCACTCCGGACGAAGCACTCGATCGACTCGCCGTCTGGCGGGACCACGGTGTGCGATACGCCGTCCTGTGCAACATCAGCTTTCTGCAGCCAAGCCTTCGAAACGGGCTGGCATCCGCAGGGCCATTCGCGAAGATCACTCGTCGACTGCGGTCGCTGTGATGCCGCTGTCAGATAATTCTCAATGTCCGACGCAGAGTCATCGCAGGGTTCTCGCGATAGCGCTCCCTATGAAGAGCGGCAAAACGGCTCACATTGTTGAATCCCCAACGGAAGGCCACTGCGGTGACGGTGTTTGTCGAGGGGTCAGACGATTGCAAATCCTGATGAGCCCGGCGCAGCCGGACTTGACGCAGATAGGCCATCGGGGACACTCCCATGTGCCGCTGAAAGCCCGCCTGCAGGGACCGAACACTGCTGTAACTGCGCGCCGCGAGTGACGAAACCGTCCACGGTAGAGCGGGTTCAGCTTCAATGATTTCAATGGCGGTGCGGATGACTCGTGGCGCAGACGGGGAAGCAGCCTGCGCCGTCAGTGCGTCGCGATGCGGATGGTCGACCGCTAACAACAGCCCCCGCACCAGAGAGTCGACGATCGGCATCGTCACCAGAGGGTGACTCAGAAGATTGTCTGGGCGCAAAAGTTGCTCGACGAGCAGAGCCAGCAAGTTAGTCCAGGCGCGGGCCTCGTCCGTCGTCGTCGGCATTGCGGTGCTGAATTCGATCTGAGACAGGATCTCTCGTCCGAGCGCGTCGCTGAGTGCATCATCGACGGCGCAGCGGTCGATGTTCACACAGATTGTTTGCGCTCCCTGACCCCACCGCATCGTTGCATCACTGTCTGGGAGGAGAATTGCCGCGACACCGCGGCCCGCGATGACGGGCGAACCCCTATGCGCGACCTCGAGCTGGCCTCCCTGCGGAAGTTTGACGTCATATGTCGCGCGCTGTTCACCGCAGCTCACCCAGCCGTCGTCCCCGGAACCAACCTCAGCCAGGGTCATCGGTCCTATGCACCACAGGCTTTCGATTACCGCGAAGCATCCGGGATCGCCCGACATCCCGACGCTATCGGGCACCGTGAATTGCTCGCCGCATAGCGTCACGGCTTCTTCGCGATTGCGCGCTCCTGTGCGCACAAGTCCAAGAGAGTCGTCCACGGCAAATCACAACGTCACTGCCGCCAGACTTCTTCCGCGGCCGACGTTAATCGTCCGCAACACTGCGCAAACCGATTAGCCCGCACTCGGTTGCCGTGCCTAGCGTCGATGACGTGGACAATGACAACCTCAGCATCGAAGACGCAGCTCTGCCGGATATTTCGGCTGCCGCTGCTGTCTCGGCCATGCGGAGCGGTGAGCTTACTGCCGAGCGCTACGCGCGTGCATTGCTTGATCGCGCAGAGCGCCTGAGCGCTCTGAACGCGTTCATTTCATTGGATCCGCATCAGGTGCTGGCCGCCGCTCGAGAGTGTGATCGCGTGCGCCGCTCGGGCGGCCTGTGCGGCGCGTTGCATGGACTGCCCATCCCGGTGAAGGACAGCCTGGACACCGCCGCGCTGCCCACTACCAACGGCACGAGCGCGCTCAAAGGCTTTCGCCCGAAACACGACGCAGCCGTACTGACGCCGCTGCTCGCTCGGGGAGCCATCGTCATGGGCAAGACCAACCTCGAGGAGCTGTCCGTAGGTTGGACGAGCAACAACAGCGAGTTCGGTGCCGTGCGCAATCCTTATGGCCTGCAGCACAGCCCGGGTGGAAGCAGCGGCGGCTCGGCGGCGGTGGTGGCAGCGCGCATCGCGCCCCTGTCGGTTGGGGAGGACACGTTCGGATCGGTCCGCGTGCCCGCGAGCATGTGCGGTGTCGCCGGTTTTCGGCCGTCGTTCGGCCGCTATCCCGCCTCGGGCATCATGGCGCAGACGTTCGACACATTGGATCAGCCCGCGCCGCTGGCGCGCTCGGTGACTGATCTGGTGCTGTTCGACCAAGTGGTGACCGACGACTTCTCACCCGTGGCGACTGCAGATCCGCGAGACATCCGTGTGGGCTTCGCACCGCAGTTCTTCTTGCGGACGGTCGATGAAGAGGTTGAGAGGATCACGTTGGCCGCGGTGGACCGCATGCGAGCGGCCGGTGTGACGGTGATCGAAACCGATGTGCCCGAGATCCTGGCGCAGGCGTTGCCGACCGCGGTCACCCTCATCGCCTGCGACGCTCCAGTCGGGTTGGCGAGGTACCTGGCGGAGCAGGACACGGGAGTGGATCCGGAGGAGCTTGCTTTCAAAAACGGGTCCGAACACCCGGGCCATGTTCGCGCGATTTCCCGTCCCGCCGCGCGAGCAGTATGAGGCGGCTCTGCGCACGCGGATCGAGCTGCGCGCGGTGCTGCAGCAGTATTTCGCCGACCATGCGCTCGATGCTTTGGTCTTTCCGTCCACCCCGACGGCGGCGCCGACTCAAGGCGATCACCCTGTCGTTGAGATCCGCGGGGCGCAGGTGCCCATTGTCGTGGCCCGGGGCAGCAATCCGGCCGTGGGCAGTGTCGGTGGCCTTGCCTGTCTGGTGCTGCCGGCCGGACTGACGCGCAGCGGTCTGCCGGTCGGAGCTGGAATTCGCCGCCGCCCGCGGCTCTGACCGGCGCCTACTGTCGGTCGGGCTGTGTCTGGAGTCGGTTCTGGGCCCGATCGCCGCGCCGTCCGGCTCTGGAGAATCATGTGCTTGGGCCGTCGCTAGCCGCCAGGAGTCCTACTGGTTCGCGGTCTTTGCCTAGGGAAATGTGCAACAATTGACGATTAGGTAAACACTCTGGGAGGAAGTGGTGACCAAGAATGGCGAAGTCCTTGAACGGGACGGCTGCCGGGGGCTCGGAACGCAGCGTCACGGTTGACGCCGCAGTTCGGGTCTATCCAGGCACCCCGCGGGAGGTTCACGGGATTGTTGTCGAGGACTTCGGCGACATGTCCGGCCAGGCAGTCGACGTCGGTGAACATCACATCGTCGATGCGGCGCGGCGGTGGGCCGTCCAACTCGCGGACGGCAGCCTGATATTCGTCGACGACGCGGACCTCGCCTCTATCGGTTGAGAAGCTAGTCGGGCATTACGGCGGAAAAACTTTCTTGATGGTCCCGTCTGAGTTGACTTGCATGAAGCCGGTCCCTGCGGCCATGGAATGTACCGCCAGCTCGAGGCCGCCGCCTTCGGCGCCCCGGACGATCATGTAGGTCTCACTGTTGTCACGCGCACCAAGAGATTGGGGTGCACCCGCCAACGTGGCAGCCACCGCAGGCACATCGAATGCGCTGAGATCGGCGAGATAGTCGAGCGGGGTAGTCGTCGTGTCCGGACCCCAGTTCTGCCACTGGCCACCGCGATACGTGAAGTCCTGTTCGACGTGGCTGTTGTCGGGGGCGACACGCTCAACCATCGCGTAATCGGTATAGACGTTCAATTGGAATCCCATGGTGTCCCCGAAGCGGTTGCGCATGGCCTCCAACAGACCGTTCAGCCCGTCGACTGTGTGCAGCTGCGCCGCCGGCCCGGAGTCCCAGTGCCAATAGCCCTCTTGTACTTGTGCTGCTTCATCTTCGAGCAAGCGGCCGATGAGTGTAAATCGGACGCTGCCGGCATGCATAAGATTTCCCGGTGTGCCCTGAAGCCGGCGATGACCAACTGCACCTTCATTCTCCCAATGACAGAATCACCGGTGACGCCTATGCCTGATATCGCCTTTCCGACCGCCGAAGGCGGCCGCGTGCCTGGCTACCTGGCTGTCCCCGAAGGTTCAGGCCCGTGGCCCGGCGTCGTGGTCGTCCACGATGTTCTCGGCATGACAACTGATTTGAGGCGGATCACAGACCGCTTCGCCGCCAACGGCTATCTGGCGCTTGCCCCGGCGCTTTACGGCAGTCACCGTCCCAAGATCGTCTGCATGATCAGCATCATGCGCGGACACTTCACCGGCCGCGGCCCCGCCTGGGGCAGTCTCCGTGCCGCAGGCGAACACCTCGTCGCCGACAGCCGCTGCACCGGCAAAGTCGGTCTGGCCGGCTTCTGTATGGGCGCCGGATACTGTCTACAGCTTGCGCCGAGTGGCCTGTTCGGCGCGGCTGCACCCAGTTATGCTGTGCTGCCCAAGGACGTCGACGAACTTCGGCAGTCCTGTCCGGTCGTGGCGAGCTTCGGCGCCAAAGACCCCATCGTGGCGCGTGACACTGCAGCCGAGCTCGAGGCTGTGCTCGCCGACGGCCAAGTGCCACATGACATCAAGGTGTATCCCGACGTCGGCCACAGCTTCATGAACGACCACCCGCTGCCCGCTCCGATTCGTCTCGTGACGGGCATCGCAGGCATGGCGTATTCCGAACCCGAGGCCGAAGACGCATGGCAACGCATCATCACGTTCTTCGACGAGCACCTCAATTGACACCTTGGTCGGTACGTCAACCTGCCCAGGTCATCCCAATCATGTTCTCCGACAGTGCATCACGGTACCGCACATTTACGGACGACGATTGTGGGCGGTTGCGCCAAGGTTTGACCCACAACGCAGTAGCGTTCCGTCAGCTCGCCCAGCTTGGCCAAAGTCGCTTCATCGGCATCGGTCTGCAGCTCGGCGACAATGCTGATTTCTTGCACGCCGATCGGCACGTCGCGGGAGAGACCCAAAGTGCCACGGGCGTCGAATATCCCGGTCGCGTGCAGCTCGGCGTCGACGATATCGATGCCCATCGCCGTAGCGACGCTGCGCATCGTCACCCCAGCGCAGGCGAGCAAGGCCTGCAACAGCATGTCGCCGGAGCACGCGTCGCTACCGTCCCCGCCAGTGGCCGGATGCAAACCCGCACGAACCGGGCCCGACCAGGTCTGGACCGAAGTGGTGACACCTTCAGTCTCGAAGGATGCTGCGGCTTCAAGCGGCGTGCACGAGCTGAGCGGATCGTCGCGATAGAGCTGCTTGAGTGGCGCCTGCAGTTCCCGAAGCTTGGCTGCGTCCATCCGGCCATGGTGGCACCGATTCACCGGGCGGGTCTCGGAACCAACAATCACGTCGCCCTCGACCGCCAGATCGTAGTACGGAAAATCGGGTAAGAAGGCGCGAAATAACCGCGACTGTGCCGGTTTGTTGCGAGGTTCCGCGCGTCTAGCGACGCGGTCGAACCCGGGCACGGATCGGACCACCGGCAATCATGGTGAAGTGCAACGCAAGCGGGAATTCGTCATCAAGGGAATGGATTTCGACTCCCCGGATAACGGTGGCCAACGCGAGCGTGACCTGAAGCATGGCGAAGTGGTCACCTATGCACGACCGAGGACCGCCGCCGAAGGGCAGGTACTGCCAACGATCGAGCGCCTTGAAGTTTTCCGGGCTGAACCGCTCGGGATCGAATCGAAGGGGGTTTTCCCATAGCGTCGGATCGTTTTGCACGGCCATTCGCCCGACGATGAGCATGGTCCCCTTCGGTACCAGGTAGCCGCCCACCTCGATGTCGCGGGATGCCATGCGTGTCCCCGTGGGCGCCGGAGGGCACAGGCGGAGCGACTCGCGGATCACCTGCACCGTATCGCCCAGCTGCGGAAGATCGTCCGGCGTCAGCGGCCGATCAGGCAGGGCCGCAACTTCTGCCGCGACGCGGTCCTGCCAGTCGGCGTGGCGGCCCAATGACCACAGGGCATACGTCAACGTCGTCGCGGTGGTGTCGTGGCCGGCGAAGATGAAAATGATCAGCTCGTCGCAGATCTCGTCGTCCGACAGCCGCTTTCCGGTTTCCGGATCCTCGGCCGCGAGCAGCGCCCGCACCAGCGGCGCGACTCTTGTCGGATCCGCGCGACAGTCGTGCACGATCTGCCGCGTAAACGTCTGCAATTTGGCGCTTGCCGCCCGCGCACGCCGACGTGCGGGAGTCGGCAACCAACGCGGGGCGCGCAGCGGACGCGTCGCACGCGCCATCGCGTACGTCAACGCGACCCGCAGCGGCTCGGCGACCTCGTCGGCCCGGCCTTCCAGATCGAGCCCGAGCACGGCACCGCCGAGGGCGCGCAATGTCAGCGTGCGGCACTCGGCGTCCAAGTCGATCTCGGCATCCTCACGCCATCCTTCGCGCACCGCCTGTGCCGCCTGCGCCATGTGACCACCGAACTCGTTGACACGCTGCTTGGTGAACACCGGCTGAAGGGTGCGCCGACGCGACTTCCACGGCTCGAACGGAAGGGTGGCCAGATTGGCGCCGATGATGTTGCGCATCTGGTCGAAGACCGGGGTTGTCTTGTCGACGGCGTCATCCTTGATGCTCAGGACGTCGCGAATCGCGCCCGGCGAGGTGGCCAACACCATCGGAGGCATCAACCAGCGCGGCCCCAGCGTGAAAGCCGTCACCGGGCCGCCGGCATCGCGAAGTCTCTCGGTCCCATGGCTGAATTCCCTGACCGCTGCGAGGCGCTGCCGATAAGGCATCGGGTTCACCGGCGGCCGCCGCAATGACTTGTGCCATTCCTGCACGGGCCGGGACCTGAACCACGTCTTCCTCCTGGACAGCGCGCGCGCGCCGATCAACACCGAAGCTTACCGAGCCTGACCGGGCCTGGCATGCTGTCCGTGTGGCAAGGCTCGGACGCCGAAATCCAGGAGAGGTTCGCGGTGAGAACAATTCGACCGTTGTGGCGGGTACCGGGGATCGTGGTGCGCGAACGGTTCCACCCGGTCGGGCGCGAGCGCATTCCCGAGCCGATGGTGATGGACGATCCGGAGTCTGTGGCACACTTCCACGCCGGCGGTGCGTCCAACCCGGGTATGCGAGGGGTCTATGACTTGTGCGCCCGCGCTCTCGATGCGCTGCTGCCATCCGGCGGCCATCTGTTGGACCTCGGCGTCGGGTCAGGCCGCGCACTGAGCGCCGTGTTGCGTCGACGGCCCGATGTCCGGGCGACGGCGGTCGATCTTGCCCCGAATATGCTGTCCACGGCGCACGCGCTTTTCGTCAGCGAGGGCCTCGCCGAACGCGTCGAACTCGTGCAGGCTGACATCACTGCGCTGCCCGAACGATGTCAACGACGCCGTGGGACGCGATCTCGTGCATGTGGACGCTGCATCAGCTGCCGGATTTCGACGTCCTGCGCGGTGCCCTCAGCCAGATCGCCGACGTACAGCGGCGCAGCGGCGCAGCAGTGTGGATCTCCGATTTTCAACGTCTGCGGGACCCGGCGGCTGTCCCCAACATGTTGGGGGTCGTCGACCCCGACTCTCCAGAAATGCTGCGCCACGATGCAATTGCAAGCGAGGCAGCGGCGTTCACCTTCGCCGAGCTATCGAAGGAGCTCTCCGCATCGGGACTGCAGGGCATGCACTCCGGCCACTCGACACCTCTTCCCTATCTGCAGGCGTATTGGACGTTCGGAGCTCGCGGCAAACCAGACGCCGTGAATGAAACACGGCACAATGAGCTGCACGGTCAGGCGCGTCGGGAGGCGGCGCTGTTGCGGTGGGGATTCACGGCCAAACCGTTCTGACGCGAATTCAGTTGCGCTGCCGACGGACTCGGCCCATACTGCGCCGACTCGGGTACCGACGCCGGCGGAGCCGCGGTGAACCGCAATACCAGGACGATGGCCTCCTCGGCGCCGGTGGCGGCGAGGAGCATGAAGTCGGTCTGCAACTGATCCAGTTCATCGGCAAAGCGAGAAGACAACTCGGCGAGGTCGGAACGCAGTGCGAGCATGCAAGAAGACCGGTGACAACGGCTGTACGCTGAGACCTTCGCGCTGGGCAATGATCCATACCGCCTCGACGGCTGACCCGCCCCTGGCGTAGTCGGAAAGACTGTCTCCGGTCACGGTGATGACTGCCAGCGCTGAGCCGGCGAGCACTCGGTCGCGCATGTCATCGCCCAGCGCGCTGCCGGCGTTCCATTCCGCCAGGTGCGCCATGACGTCGGAGCGGCGCAAGAGACCGAATTGCGCCAGGTCGGTGACATCGAGTTCGAGAGTGTGTACGTCGATACCGGTGTCGGGGTCAGGATCCCCGGGCCACCGAAGCTCCGAAATCATCTCTTGATGCAGGTGCGGCGTCAGGTATCGGATGCGGTCGGCCTCACCGAAAATCGCTGCGGCCCGGCCAAGTTCGTCACGGTCGGTAATCAGGTGAAGACGCGCACCCTCGCGCTCGGCGGCGGCGGTGAGTAACTTGATCGTCTCGCGGTCGAGTGGTTGAGCCGTTCCGTGACGGCGGTTCGTACCGCGGGTGAGCATTGCGTCATACAGCTCGGCGAGGCCGGGGTCGTTGCCCTCGCCGAACGTCATCGTGGCCTGCAGTGGAGATCCACCCACGCCTTCCGAGACGCTCACTGGACCGAGAATCCCACGCTCCGCGGCGGCGACCCTGATGTTGAAGAGGGCGGCACCCATTGCGACGGCGCTACCGCGAAAACCGACGTCCATCGTCGACGTGTGTTCTGCGGCCACGCTGACGGTGACTTTGAGCGGATCCGCTTCGATTAGCCATGGCTGCATATTGCCGCCCGATGGTGCGCGCATAGCGGCGGCGACAACGGTGTCGTCAACTGTCGAAGGCGCTGCGGCATCGGTGGGCTCGCCTACGGGTGCAAGGTGGTTCACGGTGATCTCGGGTTGGTCGAGTCGATCGAGCGCCCAGCCAACATCGATGCGGCACCGACCAGATCCCTGGGATTCGCCCAGTCCGATTCTGCGCACCGCTTCTGCCACCGATGACGCGCCGACGATGACGTCGGACGCCAGCTGCGGCCACGTCGACAGCGACCGATCGATCTCGATCAGAGATGCAGCCGTGCGAGCTGAGATTCGTTCAGCTTCTAGGTGGCGCAGCATGTGCGGGATCTTTTCCCGGCTGCTCATGCCAGGCAGCAGCCCGACATCGAGCTGGCCCAGCAGTCCGTGCATGATCGGACGCTCAGGCTCCTCATCGAAGCGTTCCACATCGACCATTCCGCGGTCACTGGTCGCCATCAGTACCGGAATACGCCGGTCACGGGCGCCGATGCGCACCACAGCCTTCATGTCGAGCGAATCGCACTCCTCGACGACGATGTCGAGTCCATCCAGGAATGCGTCGACCGTCTCGGCGGTCAGCCCGGCGTCGAAGACCTCCACTGTCAGGTAGGGATCAAGCTCGGCGATCTTGCGTGCGGCCACGCGAGCCTTGTTGAGCCCAAGGTCGAACACTGTGGCCGGCACCCGGTTCAGATTCGACAGTTCCAGGCGATCGAAATCAGCCAGACGAAGTGCTCCGCACAAGCCCGCCACCGCCAGAGTGTGAGCGATGACGTGGCCGACGCTCAGACCGGCGACTCCGATCGTCAGCGAGTTGAGCCGGGCCTGTTCTTCGGTGGTGATGATGTTTCTGTTGCGATCAAGGCGCAGCGCCCGAAACCCGTGCGGGCCCAGCACCGAAACGACGCAGCGCCGCCACGGGTAGTAAGCCCACCGGCCCGGTTCGGCGAGCACATCCTCATCGACCGCCGGGCGGAGACTGCGCAGGCCCGAAAGTTGCGCGTCGCGGTGGTCGAGGAATTCCACAGTTGGGGCTGCCCGTAACCGCTCCAACACCGCATGATCTGAAGACTCATTCGGATCCAGAACCTGCGCCGTGTAAGAGTCGGCGTCGGGCTCGGTCACGGTGCCCCCGTCTCGCTGTTCGGTTCTTGACTCGGCGGCAACTGTACCTTTCGGGCCGATCGCAGCGATGTGCTCGATATCGATGCCGGCGTTGTTGGCCGGGCGACGATCAACTTCGTCATTGAGGTTAGGCCGGTACGGTCCGATCCTGACCGGATAATCTCGTGCATAAGCGCTGATAGCAGCGTAAAATAGAGGAACGTGGCCGCCCTTTCTCAGGCGGGCCGTACCCCATCATCGAGGGTCACATTCCGTCGATGCCGGTGGCGAAATCGAGCACGAAGCTAGCCGGGCATATCGGCGCTCTGCTCCGATTCGTACATGAACGCCGGGATGCAGAAATCCCGCCGGGTGCCCGCCCGGTGGCCACCACCCATGCGCATGAAAGGCATCCCTATGACCAACGCCGATAGGACCTTGATCGCCGCCCTGCTCGACCGCTCAGGCTCGATGGAAACCTCGAAGAACGCCACCGAGGACGGCTGGCGTGAGCTGATCAACGAGCAGCGCCAGCAGCCCGGGCAGTGCCAGGTGACGCTGGCCCAGTTCGACACCGTCTACGAGGTGCTCTACTCGGCCACGGACATCGCCGAGGTTCCGGAGTTCGTTGTGCAGCCACGCGGGATGACCGCGCTTCTCGATGCCACCGGCAAGTTCATCACCGAGATTGGCGAACAGCTCTCGGCGCTGCCCGAGGCGGAGCGCCCGGGCCACGTGATCTGCCTGATCATGACCGACGGAATGGAGAACTCCAGCCAGGAGTGGAGCTGGGACGCCGTCCGGACGCTGACCAAGCAGCAACAAGACGAATGGAACTGGAAGTTCATCTTCCTCGGGGCCAACATGGACGCCGTCGAGGTTGGCGGACGAATGGGTTTCGCCGCTGCGAGTTCGATTACCTACGACGACTCCGATTACGCCTCTACGACGGCGGCGGTGCGGGTGGCGAGGGAAATGGTGAGCTCGACCCGTGCAGGGCGGCCCGCTTCCTTCTCCGACGAAGATCGGCAAGCCGCGATGGGGAAGCCGAAGAAATCAACGCTCTGAAAGGTTGCGCACATCCGGCCGACACATCCCTCACCCGTGATAGCTTCCGGCGATGCCGCTAGGGCCCGAAAGCCGGTTCATCGAGGACCGCGAGACGATCCACAGACCCGAACGTGGCGGCGAAGGGCGTTCCGCACGAAAGATCGTGGCTCGCCGCGCCCTTGGTGACTGGGATCCCGCTGGCCGCGGGCACGACGCACTGGCAACCATCCTCGCTCAAAGCGAAACTCGCGCACAGGATCTGGTGCCGATCCGTCACGGTCGGATGGCCGCGTCTCCATGGACCTACTTCCGAGGGGCTGCTGCGGTGATGGCAACCGATCTGGCATCGACGCCCAACACCGGGATCAACGTCCAATTGTGCGGTGACGCGCACGTGCTCAACTTCGGGCTGTGGCGCACACCGGAACGGAACCTCTCTTTCGACCTGCGGGACTTCGACGAGACAGTTCCGGGCCCATTCGAATGGGACGTCAAGCGCCTCACCGCCTCGCTTGTGGTCCTGGCCCGAGACAATGGGCTGTCGGAAGCTGACGCGCGACAATCGGTTTCGGCAGCATATCGCGGATACGCCGGCAAGCTCCGCGAGTACGCGACGATGCCGGAGATCGACATCTGGTACGACAGAGTCGATGTCGACAATCTGATCGGTCATCTCGCGCCGTACGACGCCGACGAACTCGGAAGCTGGATCGAACGCAGGCACGCAGGCGCACCAGCCGTGGGGCGTCGGCGAAACTGACTCAAGTGGTCGACGGTCGTCGGACGATCATCGAAGACCCGCCGTTTCGCACCCACTTGCACGCGGTAGGCGATACGGACCCGGAAGCAATCATGGCGGCCTACCGGGGATCGGTATCAGACCCTGTGTGGAGCTTCTTGACCCGCTTCGACATCGCCGACACGGTTCGCCAGGTTGTGGGCGTCGGCAGCGTAGGTATGCGGGTGTACCTGGTGTTGCTGGTCGAGCGTCGCACCGGCGATCCGTTCTTCCTGCAGATCAAGCAGGCGGTCCCGTCGGTGTACGAGCGGTTTCTGGGAGCCAGCCCCTACGGTAACCACGGTGAGCGAGTGGTCAACGGGCAGCGCATGATTCAGAGTGCCACAGATATGTTCGTGGGGTGGACCACCAATGGCGGGCACGATTTCTACGTCCGCCAGCTACGCGACGGCAAGGTCATCCCGAAGGGTGAGACCATCGCCGGCCGGTTGGCGAAGTTCGCGGCCGCATGCGGGCGAGTACTGGCCCGCGCACACGCGCGCAGCGGTGACGCGGCCGCAATCAACGATTACCTCGGCGCCAGCGCCAAAGTGGAGCAGGCTTTCGTGGCTTTCGCGTCGGCATACGCCGACCAGAATGAACGAGACCACGCGCAGTTCGCCCGGGCAGTCGAGCAGGGTTCGATCCCGAGCGCGGTCGGCTGGGCCGAGGGTCGGTGATTCAGGCCGACACGGTCGTCTTACGGCTCAGTCTGCACTCTGGTCATCGGCGAAAAACCTTCTCATGTGGACGAGCCCGTCCTGACGCCATGCCATGAAAGCCCAAAGCCCAAAGATAAACGGCAGCGGGCCCAAGGCGGCCCACCACCGCGCCGACGAGGGCAGCAGTTCATCGATGAGCTGCTGCCGCGGCGTGCCATAAATCATGGGTGGTAGCCAGTCGTTCAGCAGGATCGCGAGCATCCTGGTCGTCTCGAACGGGCCGATCACGGTGGCCAACGACCACCCCAGCAAGGCGATGAGCAACGCCCACGGCCAAGCGAGCAACAGTGACTGGTCGTCGACGATGTCGGCGGCACAGCGGATGGATTCGGCGACGAACGCAATCGACAGCGCTACTACCAGACACGCCAGCTGGGCGGTAAGCAGATCGTCGAGCACGCTGTTGGCGCGATCCTCACCTTGCCGATTCGGCAGTCCGATCGCCAGCGACAACAACCCCGCCACAACGGCGAGTAGCGCGATGCGTCCTGTGATGTCTTCGATCCGGTAGAAGGATTCGACCATGGTCCGGACCACAAGCCGAGATGCTGCGCGCGGGGTCGTGCGGTAGAGCACCATGACGATTACACCCGACAGCACGTTGGCCGCCAGCCAGGCCACAACCGCAGTACAGATCGCGGTCAGCGCGAACGACCCCGCCAGCGGAACGAGCACTGAGTCGGTTTCCGCACTGCTGCGGACGACTATCAGCGGCACCACACCAATGGCGAGAACCCCGACCAGACCGAGCACCAACGGGATACTGAAGACGGTGATGTGTCCGGCATCCACGTCGGGTTCGCGGTTGCGGATCGCGGCGAACTCTTCCGACAGCGCCGACCGCGCGTGTCGAAACGACATTCTGCCCGGCACACCGCGATCGTAAGGACATACGGGACTCTTGTTGGCTTTACTCGAAATCCTTGGCCATTACCCACCTAAATGGCGCCTAGCAGCAAAAAGTCGAGATCGCGTGATCGCTACGGTCGAAGCACTCATCGTCGTAAGTAAGCCACGTAGCCGATCCTCGCTGTGTTCGAGTACCTCGAGATCCACGTCGGCTCCACCTGGCTTGCCATCGCGGTACTCGAACGGGTTGTCGAGGTCCCGGATCAACGCCAGCACGTAGAAAAGCAGGTAGCTGATCACCCCGACCACCAATACCGTCGGAGCTAGCTCGCCGATCTGGGTGACGAGCAACAGCACGAGGATCAACAAAGCCGTGACCTCGGCGATGAGGTAGCCCACAGACACGTACGACGTCCGGCGCATCGCATCCATCCGGATCACCAGCTTGCGGATAGTCGCCTGCTCGGATTTCAGCCGAGTCGTGAAGCCAGGCTGGATCTTTGGCGCAAACACGGTGAATAGCGGGTTCAGCGCCCGCAGGTCGGCCATGACCTCGTTGAAACCCGTGTTATGCAGGAGCCAACCCTGCACCGACTGCCCGATTTGAACCAGCTGCGCCATACACTGCCGCGCCTCCGGCAGCCGGAGCTCGGCGTCGATAATCAAACACTCATCCGCAATGGTTTCTAAGCTGGCAGCCAACTCACCGGGAAGGCGTTCGGCCTCCTTGAAGTCGCCTGCCGTACCGCTCAGCATGAACCCGACAATGAACACCTCGGCCGCGATAACCCCTGTCAGGAGGGGACTGAGTTCCAGGTGCCTGGCCGGGCTCAGGTCGTACAGCCATTTCAGCACGATCACCCCGACGGCGACTGGCACAGCCTGAAAGAGCAGGCGCGGGTTGCCACGGAGGAATTTAGTCATCTCATGAGGGTGGTTGGTCCAGGGCCTCACGGCAAGAACGAGTGGAGCTGGCCTTGCGAGTCGCGGAGCCAATCACTCGACGCAGTGCCTATCCTCGGCGCATGGTCGACCCCCAGGATCGCGGCGCCGTCTTCGACGGTGTCCGGATCGGCCGGCCCGCGACTGGCGCGCTCCTCGACGCCGGTTACCGCGCCATCGCAGACCTGCCTGCGGACCTCGACGGCCTCCTCGCCCTTCACGGCGTCGGGCCGAAGGCCGTGCGGCTGCTCCAGCAGGCACGGGTGGACTGAGCTCATGGACGAGGACGTCGTGGTCATCCACACCGACGGTGGGTGCAGACCCAACCCCGGGCCCGGCGGCTGGGGGGCGGTACTGCGCCAACGTCAGCACGTCCGCGAGATGTGTGGCGGCGAGCCCGGCCAGACCAGTAACAACCGCATGGAACTGACGGCGCCGATCATGGCGCTGGAGGCGCTCACCCGACCGGTGGTGGTGCACCTCTACACCGACAGCACCTATGTCCGGAACGGCATCACCAAGTGGGTTCTGGGCTGGGAGCGCAACGGCTGGAAGACCGCCGCGAAGCAGCCGGTGAAGAACGTCGACCTCTGGCAGCGGCTCCAAGCGGCCTGCGCGCGGCACCGGGTCGAGTGGTTCTGGGTGAAGGGGCACGCCGGTGTCGCCGACAACGAACTGGCCGACGAACTGGCAACCCGGGGTTTGCAAGAAGCGATCGCGCTGGTACCAAGGTGACTGAGACGCATATGGACGCAACGCAATCGGTCGCTCGCCGGCGGGTTCTGACTGCCCGCATGCTGAACATCGCTGAGCTCGGCTATGCCCACTGGTTGTTCGGCAACATCTATGAAGCGGTCGTGAAGATTCCCGATCGACTTGCCGTCGAAGCCGCTGACCAAATGAATGGCCACGACAACGTCGGCCCCACCTCCGTGCTCGGACCCGGCAGCCCGGTGCGCTACTACGCTCCGGTCCTGCCTGCCACACTGGCCAGCACCGCCGGTGCGGTCACCACCGGCTGGGGTAACCGAGGCGCCAGGCGGTGGCTAAGCGTCGCAGCCGTTTGCTCGATCGTTGGTGCGGCCCTGACGGGTTACCTCGTCCGTGAAGTCAACATGAAGGTGATGTTCGCCGCCACGCCGCTGCCGGCGGCGGAACGTGATGCCCGCATTCGACTTTGGTATCGCCTCAACATTGTGCGGATTGCCGCGGCCGCCGGCGCGTTGTTCGCCGCGCACCGTGCCAAGCGCGCGGACGAAAAATCGACCTAGCTGGCCCGGGCGTCAGCCGGGCAGCGATCGGGGCAGCCCGAAGCGCGGCATCACGTCGTTGTCGAAACGGGTCAGCGCACAGATGCGCTCGCCGGTGAGGTCGAGGACGAGCAGACCGGCGGCGTGGCGGATCGTTGTCGCGCCGGTGCGCAGGTAGGCCCCGAACGCGGGCTGACCATTCGCGCGGGTCGGGACGAGTGCATAACGCCGATCCCGAAAGACGTAGGTGTAGAAGCGCGCAACGGCGTCGCGGCCATGGTATTCCAGCGGAATCGGCGGCATGGACAGGCGAACATCGGCAGTCAACAGGCCGACCAAAGCGTCGATGTCGCCGGACTGGTAGGCGCGGACGAACTTGGCAACGAGTGCCTGCTCAGCGGGTGAGTTCGGTTCGGGAGCCGGTTCGTCGGCAGCTTCGCGACGCCGGTTGAGCGCGCTGCGGGCGCGTTTGAGCGCACTGTTGACCCCTTCAACGGTGGTGTCCAGAATGTCGGCCACCTCGTTGGCGTGGTAGCCGAGCACTTCGCGCAAGATGAGAACGGCGCGCTGGCGAGCAGGCAGGACTTGTAGCGCGGTCACGAAGGCCAGCGAAATGGCTTCTGCTTGCTCGTATCGCGCCTCCGGGCCGAGCGCCGAGCGAATCCACAGCCTCCAACACACTGTCGGGAAACGGCTCGAGCCAGGCGATTTCGCCGAAATGGGTGGGCTCGGGCAGTTCAACCGTAGAAATGTCGACCTCCTTGGCTGGCCTTCGTTTGGCCGAACGGAGCGCGTTCAGACACTGGTTGGTGGCTATCCGGTAGAGCCAGGTGCGGATAGAGGCACGCCCTTCGAAGCCGTCGAGTCCTCGCCAGGCGGCCAGCAGTGCGTTCTGCACCATGTCCTCTGCGTCCTGCAGTGAGCCGAGCATTCGATAGCAGTGCACCTGCAGCTCGCGGTAATACGACTCGGTCAACAAGCGGAATGCGTCGCTGTTTCCGGCCCGAGCCCGGTCGATCAGATCGGTTGTCATGCCATGCCACCACTTCACCTCGCGTGATGCGCCAGCCGTTCGCGGCGCCTATCGCAGTATCGACGCCGCGCGGGACCAGAAACTGGGCGCAGCGCGGGTCGCCCAGTTTCAGCCCACGCTCGCATCTACCTCCATGACAGCTCAAAACTTCGTTGTTCAGGAGGACGTATGACCATCGCAGGCAAAACGGTGCTGGTGACTGGCGCCAACCGAGGAATCGGTCGGGCCCTGCTCGAGGAAGCCCTGCGCAGAGACGCAGGCCGGGTGTACGCCGCGACGCGACAGCCGATAACCCATCCCGATGGTCGCGTCAGATCGGTGACGATCGACGTGACCAATCGTGAACAGATCCAGCGCGCCGCCGAGCGCATCGGATCGCTCGAGATACTGATCAACAACGCCGGCGTAGCACGCTACGACGACCTGAACGACCGATCGGCACTCGAGCAGCACCTCGCCGTGAACCTCTTCGGCACCTACGACGTGATCCAGGCCTTCCTGCCGCAGCTGGTCCGTTCTCGAGGCGCCATCGTCAACAACTTGTCGCTGAACGCACTCGCGCCGCTGCCGCTCATCCCGGCGTACTCGATCTCCAAAGCCGCCGCCTTCAACCTGACCCAGTCACTGCGCGCCCGCCTGGCGACGACGGGCGTGCGCGTGCACGCCGTGCTGACCGGTCCCGTGGATACCGACATGACCCGGGGCCTCGACATACCGAAGTCCTCTGTCCAATCCGTGGCACGCGCCATCTTCGACGGGTTGGACGACGGTCAAGAAGACATCTTTCCCGATTCGATGTCCCAATCATTGGAGCGAAGCTGGCGCAGCGGCGCCGCCAAGGCGCTGGAACTGCAGTATTCGGCGCTCCTTGATGGCGCACCCACCCATTAGCAGTGATGAAAACTTTGATGCGAGAGGAACATTGAGATGGCCGAGTTATCAGGGACGAAAACACTCATCGTGGGTGCCAGTCGCGGGTTGGGGCAAGGGATCGCGACAGCGTTCGCCGAGTCCGGCGCCGACGTGGTCGCGGTCGCACGCACCGGCGCATCGCTCGCCGAGCTGGCGGCCGCCCATCCGAATGTCCACGCCGAGGTCGCCGATGCGGCCGACCCGGCGGTGGCGTGGCGACAGATTGATCTGCACGAGCCGCAGGTGCTGATCCTTGTCGCGGGTGCCAACCCGGTGATGCGCGAGCTGTCACAACACAGCTGGGAGACGTTCTCGGTCAACTGGAACACCGACGTCAAGATCACCTTCACCTGGCTTCGTGAGGCACTTCTGAAACCACTGCGACCCGGCAGCAGGATTGTTGTATTCAGCAGCGGAGCAGCGCTCAACGGCTCTCCCCTCAGCGGAGGGTATGCCGGGGCCAAGGCGACCCAGCGGTTCATCGCGCAATACGCCCACGGCGAGGCACTCAGCGCGGGTTTAGACATCACCATCACGACGGTCATGCCCCGGATGACTCCCTTCGGAGGCGTCGGCAGGCAAGGTATACGGGCCTACGCAAAACACAGCGGCCAATCAGAGGACCTATTCGTGCAGCAGCTGGGCCCGCTGATCACTCCAGAAATTGCCGGCTCAGCGCTCGTAGACCTCGTACGAGCGGATCCCGCGACCACGGAGCCCGGCTACCTGCTGACGGGTACCGGACTGCAGCCATTGCCGTAACCCCCGAAGCGACGCTGGAGTACCTTCCTAAACCCCGCGCTCGACTGGCAGCAGTCCGCGGTCGACGGCGCCGACCAGTGCGGCGTGGTCGGCTTCGGTCTGATCGGCGTAGCGCCGCGCGAACTTGCACAAGGCCTTGTCAACCCGGTCGGAGCTCCCCATGTAACCGGCGATCATCGAGGCGCCACTGGTCCTGGCGTGCCCCTTGGCGAGGAGCTGACCAACCACTCCGGCGTAGTCAGTCAGCGCGGCCGCATCGATTGCGTCTAAAGGTATGCGTCCCTTCATGTTTCGGAACTGTCGCACGTAGTACTGCAGGCCGTCCATCGTGGTCCACCCCAGTAATGGGTCGCTCACCGTCTGCAGTGATTGTTGGTATTCCACGACCCGCTGCCCCTGGTGCGCGTGCCATGCCGATTCACCGTGCACGTAGCGCCCAAGCACGGATCGGCGAGCTTGCTTGAGCTGTAGGAAAACAACGTCGGATTCCGATGAACCCTCCAGCAGCGCCACGTAGGCGCGCAGGCCGACACTGCCCACGCCGACGACCTTGTGTGCAACGTCGACCAGCGTGTAGCCACCGAGAACACGTCGCCAGTACGAGGGCAGAGTTTCGAGATATTCGTCGAGCGCCTCGGCCAGTAATTCCGCTTCATGCGGGGGCAGCCGCGTGATCAGGGGTGGTTCCTCGACAATCTTCCGTTCGCCATCCACCTCATGGGTGAAGCGCGGTAGCGCTCGGTCGCCTGTGCGGTGACGCGCTCGCTTCGCCGACCGCACGACCTCTTCGCCGAGCGGGCCTGCCGTCTCGGCTGCCAGCCTGTCGACATCAAGTCGAACGAAAGACCTTGTGAACAACGGCAAGTCGGCGAGCCGCCGCAATTCGTGACGATACGACGCCACACAGGACCGCACCGCGTTGCCGCAGTGGTCTTCCGACGTGCCGTTGTGGCGCCCGGCGACCCAGATACTCGCGGCCAACCGCCGCAGGTCCCACTCCCAGCCGCCTGGGTGGGCCTCGTCGAAATCGTTGAGGTCGATCACCAGATCCCGCTCGGGAGACGCGTAGAACCCGAAGTTGCCGAAGTGCGAGTCACCGCACACCACGGGTGTGATTCCCGTTGCAGGAAGATGCGCGACGTCCTCGGCCATCACCACCGCGGTTCCGCGCAGAAATCCGTACGGCGAGTCGACCATGCGACCGACCCGGATCGGGATCAGCCGGTCGACCCTCCCCTGGTGACTGACGTTGATGAGTTCCACAGGGTCGGGACGGTCAGAAGGCGCCGTCCAGTCGGCCAGCGACTTGCGCGGCACCCGCTTACGCAGACTCTTGCCAAGGGCATAGCGCTCGGCCCGCGTTACCGGTCGCTGTCGCAACGACCGATACGCAGTGCCGTCGGCATCGGCGAGTACGGTGTGCACGCCGGCCGGTGCGATGCCGTCCATATCGGCTGGATACCCCGTTCTATCCCCTGAGCGCTGGGGAATCGGCGTGCCGCAGGCGCACGATTACAACACAGACGTCATCTGGGCGGGGCGCCACGGCAAGCGTTTCTGTGAGTTGCCGGCAGCCGTCGGCCAGCGCGATCTCAGATCTCCACCCTTTTATCAGGCGCTCCGCCTTCGAGATGCCCGTCTCGATGTCGCGGCCGCGGCCCTCGACCAGGCCGTCGGTATACATGACCAGCATGTCGCCCGGCTCGAGCCGCACGTGCCCCTCGGTGTAGGTGGCGTCGCGGATGGGTCCGAGCACTGGGCCGTGGCCGTCGACAAGTCGCACGACGCTTCCGTCGTGCGCGCGACGCAACAACGCAGGCGGGTGGCCGGCCAAGGCGTATGACAAAGCACTAGCCTGCGGATCGAACACGGCCACCGCCATGGTGGCGAACCTTCCATGGCTGGCATGGGCGGTGAAGGTGTTGAGCTCGGCCAGCAGTTGGGCGGGTGGCAGTCCCTGCAAGGCCATGGCACGTCCGGCGCTGCGCAGCTGCGCCATGTCCTCGACGGCTGGCAGGCCGTGCCCCACCACATCGCCGACCGCTAAGTAGGTTCGCTGCTTTGGCAGGGCCATAACGTCGTACCAGTCGCCACCGAGCCCGTGCTCAGCGTCTGCCGGTTCGTAGGTGACTGCCAAGTCGAGGTCTGCGACGTCGGCCGGTTTCATGGGTAGCACCGCAGCTTGCAGCACCGCCGCCCTCGCATGTTCGTCGGCATATACCTGAGCGCGCACCAATCCCTGCCCGACCATGGTGGCGACCGCCGAGATGTACGCCAGCTGTGCGGCATTCAACGATTGCGGCCGTGTCCACATCATGCCCAGCACGCCGATCGTCTTGGCGCCAGACGTCAGCGGCCAGTTCACCAATGCCTCAGCCCCCGTCCGCGCCATCAGGTCTGCGTTCTGCGAGTACCGCCGCTGGTATTCCGAGGAGTTGCCGATCACCACGGGTCGGCCGGTCCGCACCGCCTCGGTCGCCGCCGTGAGATCGTCGAGCGGGACGCCGCCTGCGAACTTGTCATGCACGAGCTGCCGGTAGCCCGCCGTCTTGACCCATTCCAGCCGGAGTCCGTCGGGTGTCACCAAACCAAGCGCCACCGCCTGCGCGCCCGCATCGTTGAACAGCTCTTTGACGACTGCGTCGCCGATCTGGCTCGGTGTCAGCGCGGCCGAAAGAAGCTGTGCCAGTTGTGCGAGTATCTGCAGTCGATCACGCTCTCGGCGTTCGGTTTCTTGTGCTCTGACGGCTGCGACGCGTCCGGCGGCTTCTTGCGCGATCAGCATGGCCACCAGCACCATTACCGCGACGAACACCTGAGTCACCGCCAGTCGGACCGGCTCTGCCAAGTCGAGTTCTCTGAATGGGGCGCGCCCGGAGCCCGTCATGAAGTTGACCGTGAACGCCACCACTGCACCCGCCAGTGCGGCCCCGATCACGTCGAGCCGAAGCGCGGCCCACGCCATCACCGGTAGCAGCGGCAACGCCAGTGGTGCTTGCCACCAGAGCGCCGCGATGGACAGCACCGCGACAACGCCGAGCACGACGACGCTCTCCGCGAGTCGAGTCCGAAGTTGTTGAGACTGCTTGGTCCACAGCAGAATTGGAGCACCTACCACCAGAGCGCCGATCCCGTCGCCCGCCCACCAGTGCACAACCGCGGCAGTCCAGGCGGCGTTGTTGGACACGGCGCTGACAGTGCCGCCGATCAGCCCACCCACTAGCGTCCCCGCCACACACGCTCCGGCCAAGAACTTCGCGAGATCGCGCCGCGTCCGGAGGTCGGGCACGCCCTTGCACCAGGCCAAGACCAATGACGCCCCCACGACAGGCTCCGCCGAGTTGGCCAACCCAAATCCCAGCGCAGCACCCACGCCGACGCCGTAGTAGAGATCCACGGCCAACTCTGCGGCCGTGATCGCGATGACGATGACTGGCCACCGTGAGCGTGGCGTTAGCAGCATCGCGGCCACTGTCACACCGGCAGGGGGAAAGAATGCCGGGGCCATCTCGGCGCCGAACGACTGCCAGGACAGCACCGCACCGGCCGAGTAGGCCAGCGCCACAAACGCAAAGAGCGCGGTCGCCGACCGCCAGTTCGAGCGTGCACCGCTACCCGGCTCGCTCGGCGTTAGGCGGGGCCAAGACACCTTGAGGAGCCTATCGACACCGTTGTCATTACGACGCGGTACGGAGGTCGAAATCGTCGACGGCGACAGGCTGGCAACCTGCGACTCGGCTACTTCCCCAGCACGTAGAAATTTACGACTTTGGCCCTGTCGGCGCTGCTTATGCGGGAGAATCTTGCGATCGGTAGCAAAGGCAGAACCTTTTAATTGCGGTTCACCAACGCAACAGAGTGTGCGCAAGGAAGGGAATTCACGATGAACAGGACCTCACGCTTCGCGACGACTGTCGTCGCTGCCGGCGCCGTCGCGGCGGCCGGTCTGACGCTTGGTGCAGGTGCGGCACAAGCTGATCCGATCACGGCTCAGCCGAACAGCTGGTGTCCGGGGCAAGCACTGCCTTTCCCCATGATTCGGTGGGACATGAGCGTGTGCCATGTGTGGTACACAGTTCCGTCCGGTCAAGGCAATGTGCAGATGGTTGCCCTCAACGGGGACGCGATCGACAGCTGGATCTTCGCAGACGGTCCAGCGCCGATTCTCAACCCTGCTCCTCCGCCGGCCGGACCGCCGCCCGGGACGCCGTTCTGCAGCCCGCGCGGAGCCCTGATCATCATTCCGCCCATCTGCGATGAGATCGGCGTCGACTGGCCGCCGGGATCGCTGAATCACGAGTAGTTGCGGCAGATCACGAGTAGTCCCGACGTGTCGCCGAACGTGAAACGTCGGCGAAGAATCGCGTGATTTTCGCCGTGAATGCACACTCGGCGACCTAGGCCGTGAAGGTGTCGAGTCCAGCGCCCGTCGACGGGTATTCCGCTCCCGGCAAAGCCACCACGTGCGTATCGTCAGTCCATGAGCCGAAATCGAGCCCTCGTAGCAACTCTGACCGCCGTCATGCTGACCGCCGTGCCGGCGGTGTCGGGCTGCGGGCACGACGAGGAGGCAAGCGAACCGGCCACGAGCGCCTCGAAACCAAGCGATAGGCAACCCGTGGCCTCCGTCGAGGCTCCCGACGCACAACTTGCCGACGACCCCGCCGTCGAGACGGCGAAGGCCAGCGTGGTGAAGATTGGGGTCAAATCACCCAACTGCGACTCGGGGGGCAGCGGTTTCGTTGTGGCGCCGAACCGCGTGATGTCGACGGCCAGCATGTTCGCGGGCGGCACGACCTTCACTGTCGAGGCAGCCGGCCAAACCCTCGACGCGCAGATCGTGTCGTACGACCCCGACCGCGACCTCTCGATACTCGCCGTCCCGAACCTGCCGGCAGCGCCATTGTCATTCGCGGCCGAGGATGCGAAGGGCGGCAGCGACGCGATTCTGCTGGGCTATTCCGATGACAGTGGCTTCGCGGCGATCCCGGCCCGGATCCGCGAGGAGATTGAACTCAAGGGCCCCGACATCTACAAGACCACGACGGTGTCGCGCGAGGTGTACACGATCAGGGGTGCCCCGAAGAAGGGTATGTCCGGCGGGCCGCTGATCAACCTTGGCGGCGAGGTGGTGGGAGTCGCGTTCGGCGTGGCGATCGATGACGCCGACACAGGCTTCGCGCTGACGGCTAGAGAGGTTGGGGGACGGCTGGCGGACCTGGCGAACTCCGCGCCGGTGGCGACCGGTCGCGAACTATGCTGACTACGCGTTCGTCGCAAGGACAAGATCCGTCAGATGCGCGACCCTCAGCCCCATGCTGGGCGCAGCGTCACCGGATATCTCTGCAGCCAAGGGACTTTGAGTTACGCGCACCGCACCACAGCAGCGGCTCGGTCGTGGGCTGACTCTCAAATTTCGTTGTGGAACCCACGCACAGGAGAATCGCTGTCCACAAAGTCTCTTCCTCAAGTGCGTCGGGAGGTGACGCACTGGACCGGCAACCAGCCGCTCGCGAGCGACGTTAAACGGTCGTGGGAAGCTACTCCCGCCTGAGGGCAAAGTTAAGGAGGAGATGGTGCAGTACTTCGTCCAGTTTGACGTCCACCAGCCGGTCGACATGAGCCGCGAAGAGCTATTTACGATCTGGCTCGAGGAAGCCCGCGCGGCACAGGGTGCGGTCGATGGCGGGGCAGTAACCAACCTGTGGAAAGTCGTCGGCCAGCGCAGCGTGTTCGCCGTACTCGACGTACCGGACCACACATCACTCGACCAGGCGCTTGAATCGCTACCGATCATTCAGAAGCTCGGCAGCTCCGTGGACACGCGCGCTTACGCGATCCGGCCGTACAGCGAATGGGCCGAAGAGTTGCGCGTCGCGGTTGAGGGCGAGTAGTCCAGAGGCGAGTTGGCGGGTAGCTCCCTCGCTTCACCGGCGATGCCGGCCCTACACCAGCGGATCGGCGGGCAAATATCGACGGCGATGTATTGAGTCAGGAGTTCTGTTCGATGTAGACGTCGGCGTCTTTGTCCCGGCTGTCGATCCCCTCGCTGGCCTCGTGTTCGGCATAGAACCTTAGCCACTGCATGCCCAATTCGTGACGCAGCTCGAGTGACGCGCTCTTGATGAAGTCCGGCATGGCTTCACGCTCTTCCTCATCGAGATGCTCACCGTTTTCCTTGCGGGCTTGAATCACGGCCTCGAACCATTTGTCGGTGCCTGGTTCGTGCCGACGCGACGCGCGCACCGCATCTCGGATCGCGTTGTGATCGGTGATTGCGTCTTCGGTTTCATCCTCCGGATCGCCTTCAGGATTACCGGGGTCGTCTCGACCGCCGTGCTTCAGCAACGCGGGATAGAAAACTGTCTCCTCGGCGTCGGCATGCGCGTCGAGGCGCATGCTGCAGGACATCCCAGATCGCCGCGAGTTCGTCCTTGGACTTGGCGTCGTCGAGTCGGAAAAACTGACGACGCAGCCAATCGTGGTCGGCGTAGACGAGGTCGATGATGTCAGCCATGCGGAAGTATTAGCCGTAAAAGGGCAAGTCAAACCGTTCGATTGGCGGCGTCGTCGTCCGCGTTGGGTCCGTCATGCGTGGCCCAGTCGGCCCGCCGTCCGCCTCTATGAAGAGGGGCTAACATTCCTGAATGACCAATCGTCGGCTCGAGCGGACGATCGCCTGGTGAGCGCCCCGACGACCGAACCGTCATCCGTGCCGAGCAGCCGCGCAGAAGCCGAATAGCCCTGTGGATCCGGCGGTTGGCGGTCCCCGTCATCATCGGCTGGATAGCGCTCATCGCCGTGCTGAACGTGTCCGTGCCGCAGCTCGAAGAAGTCGGCAAGATGCAGGCGGTCTCGATGTCGCCCAAGGAAGCGCCATCGGTCAAGGCGATGATGCGCATCGGCAAGGACTTCGAGGAGTTCGACTCCGACAGCTCGGCCATGATCGTCCTGGAGGGCGACGCACCCCTCGGTGCGGACGCCCACCGGTTCTACGACGACATGATTGCCAAGCTCCGCGCCGACACCAAGCACGTCCAGCACATTCAGGACTTCTGGGGCGACCCACTGACAAGCGCCGGGGCGCAGAGCGAAGACGGCAAAGCCGCGTACGTGCAGGTGTACCTCGCAGGCAACATGGGTGAAGCACTCGGCAATGAGTCGGTCATCGCGGCTCAGAAGCTCGTGGCCGGATTGACTCCCCCGCCGGGGGTCAAGGTCTACGTCACCGGCGGCCCTGCGCTGCAGGCCGACCAGGAGAACGCAGGCAACGCGAGCATCAGGATCATCGAATTCGTGACGGTCGGCGTCATCATCTTCATGCTGCTGTTCTTCTACCGGTCGATCGTCACCGTACTGCTCGTGTTGACGATAATGGTGTTGAGCCTGTCGGCGACCCGTGGTGTGGTGGCCTTCCTCGGCTACCACAACCTCATCGGGCTGTCGACGTTCGCGACTCAGCTCTTGGTGACCCTCGCGATCGCCGCAACAACCGACTACGCGATCTTCCTGATCGGGCGCTACCAGGAGGCCCGCTCGATCGGCGAAGACCGGGAGTCCGCGTACTACACGATGTTTCGCGGCACAGCCCACGTCGTGCTCGGCTCAGGGATGACGATCGCAGGCGCTACGTTCTGCCTTTCATTCACCCGATTGCCCTACTTCCAAACGCTGGGCATCCCGCTCTTCGTCGGAATGGTCGTCGCGGTGCTCGTGGCGCTGACTCTCGGGCCCGCAATAATCACCGTCGCGAGCCGCTTCGGCCGAGTGTTAGAGCCCAGGCGCGCCATGCGGATTCGATTCTGGCGGCGCACTCGGTGCCGCCATCGTCCGGTGGCCCGGCGCGATCCTGACCATGACCATCCTTCTCGCCTTGGTCGGCCTACTCACCCTGCCGGGCTACCGGCCCAGCTACAACGACCGCAAGTACCTGCCCGCCGACCTGCCTTCGCAACAGGGATTCGCGGCCGCCGAACGACATTTCCCCGTCTCCCGAATGAACCCCGAAATGTTGCTCATCGAAACGGATAAGGACCTTCGCAATTCGGCAGACTTCCTCGTGATCGAGCGGATCACCAAAGCCGTGACGAAGGTGCCCGGCATCGGGAGGGTGCAATCGATCACGCGCCCCGAGGGTAAACCCTTGAAATTCAGCACCATTCCGGCCCAAATGAGCATGGGCGGCACCAACCAGGAGATGAACCGCTCGTACGCGCAGAAAACCATGGACAACATGTTGGTGCAGGCCAACGAGATGCAGACGACCATCGACGCGATGACGAAGATGAGCGCGTTGATGGGGCAGATGACCGCCGTCACGCATTCCATGGTGGAGAGGATCCGGGACACGACGATTCACACCACCGAATTGCGGGATAACATCGCCGATTTCGACGACTTCTTCCGCCCGGTTCGCAACTACCTCTACTGGGAGCCGCACTGCTATGACATCCCGGTGTGCCACACGTTGCGGGCGATCTTCGACACGCTCGACGGCACCGACGCCTTGACCGATGACATCCAGTCTCTGCTTCCGGACTTGGAACGACTCGACTCACTGTTGCCGCAGCTGCAGGCGATGCTGCCGCCGCAGATCGAGACGATGAAGACGATGCAGAAGCAAATGCTGGAGATGCACTCCACTCAGTCGGCCCAGCAGGACTACCAGCACGCGATGAACGAGAATCAATCCGCCATGGGTGATGCGTTCAACGACTCCCACAACGACGACACCTTCTACCTGCCGCCGGAGATCTTCAACAACGCAGACTTCAAGCGCGGCATGAAAAACTTCATCTCCCCCGACGGCCACGCGGTCCGGTTCATCATCTCCCACGAAAACGATCCGCTCGGCGCCGATGGCATCGAGCGCATCGACGACATCAAGAACGCTGCGTTCGACGCCATCAAAGGCACGCCGTTGGAGGGATCGCGGGTCTATCTCGGCGGCACCGCGTCCACCTTCAAGGACATGCGGGACGGCAATAACTACGACCTGCTGATCGCCGGCGTCGCCGCGCTGACGTTGATCTTCGTCGTCATGCTGATCATCACGCGCAGCGTCGTCGCAGCAGCCGTCATCGTCGGCACCGTGGTGCTGTCGCTCGGCGCGTCGTTCGGGCTGTCGGTTCTGTTCTGGCAGCACCTGATGGGCTTGGACCTGGAGTTCATGGTGATGGCGATGGCGGTCATCATCCTGCTGGCAGTCGGTGCGGACTACAACCTGCTGTTGGTGGCGCGGATGAAGGAGGAGATACCGGCCGGGATCAACACCGGAATCATCCGCGCTATGGGTGGCAGTGGATCCGTCGTGACCGCGGCGGGCCTGGTGTTCGCGTTCACCATGATGTCGATGTCGGTCAGCGCGATGGTCGTGGTCGCCCAGATGGGCACCACCATCGGGATGGGTCTGTTGTTCGACACCTTGGTGATCCGGGCATTCATGACGCCCTCCATCGCGGCGCTGTTGGGCCGATGGTTCTGGTGGCCGCAGATCGTGCGTACTCGACCTGTACCGGCAAAATGGCCAAGCTCGCAGCGGGACAGGATTCGTCGCCGCGCCAGTCGGGTCACAGCCGGACGATTGACACCTTCTTCGTCGTGTTGTCCGACACGTACAAGTACGTGCCAGTCGGGTCGATCTCCACCTCGTCGGGCGCCCCTCCGATCGGAATCGTCGCCACCAACGCATTGGTGGAGCCGTTGTAGACGGTGACGCTGCCGGCGAGCCTGTTGACGATGTAGACCCGCGATGCGTCGGAGCTGATCGCGATGTCGCTCGGGGCTCCTGGACTGTGGATGTCCGCGGCTTGGTAGGGGCCGGCCTGCTTCGTGAATACCGCCACGAAGTCGTTGCTGGGGTCGAGGGCGTAGAGCTTGCCGCTGGCGCTGACCGCGAGATTCGCCATAGCTGGGTCCTCGATAGCCGTTTCGACGAAAACGTAGGTATTGCTTGGGACGTCAGCGACCACGATGCGCCCGTCGCCCAGCACGCCGAAGATGGTTCTCCCGTCAGGGCTGACGGCCATTTCGGTGATCTGCCCGAACGTACTAGTGCTCTGCGCGGCGACCTGACCGGTGGCGCTATCGATGACAGACACGGTTGCGGAGCTGTTGGCCACGTAGATCGCTCTGCCGTCAGGCCCGGTCAACAGGACGGTCGGCCCCGGGAAAGGGCCGAAATCAGCGCTTTGGCCGCCGCCGGCGGGGAACATCTTGACGGTGTCGACGCCGTCGGAGGCAAAGATCGAGCCGTCGGCGCTGATCGCGATGTCGGTCGGGGAGAAGCCGATCGCAACGGTGCGGACCACCGCGCCTGTCACCGTGTTGATCTGGACCACCGAATTGCCTTGACGCACATAGAACGTGTTGTTCGGCCCGGCGACGAGATTGGATGGGCCGCTCGCCAATGTGATCGTATCGACGACGGTGTTGTGGGCGGGCTCAACGTCGACCCGCAGGTTGATCGTCGACGTGGCGCCGAATTCGTCGGTGGCGGTCACGCTGACGGTGTCCTTGAGGGCGTCCCCTGCCGCGCCGGGCTTCCCGGCGACCTTGCGGGCGGCGTCGCTGGGTTTGTAGACGAAAGCGCCAGTGTCTTCGTTGATGTCGACGTCGCCTTTGCCGGCGCTGGCGCTGTATTTGACGTGGTCGCCGTCTGGATCGATGGCGGCTGCTCCGCCGTTGACCATCCCGGTGATCGGGTCAGGTAAGCCAACCTGTTGCGCCCTGAAATCTGGAGCCGCGTTGGTCGCGGGGACGACTTTGACCGTGACAGGGATTTCCACCATTGCGCCGGCGTTGTCGGTGACGGTGACGGTGACGGTGTCGGTGGGGGTGGTGCGGGCGGCGGTGCGGGCGGCGTCGCTGGGGTGGTAGGTGAAGTCGCCCGACTGATTGAACGTCACAGTGCCATTGCCGGCGGTGGCGCTGTAGTGCAGCTGATCGCCGACGTCAGGATCGGTGGCGAACACATGTCCGGTCACGTCGGGGCTCGCGATGGTCGGCATGGAGGCGGTGGGCTCGGCGCTTTTCACCGGCGGATCGTTGACCGCGGTGACGGTGACCGCGACGGTGGCGGTGGAGCCGCCGTTGAGGGTGTAGGTGAAGGTGTCGGGACCGGTGCCGTATGGTGAAGAAGTTCGCGTCGGGTTTGTAGGTCAACGTGGTGGCGGTGAAGGCGACAGTGCCGTGGGCGGGCTGGGTGACCCCGGTGATCTGTTTGGGGCCGGCGTCGATGTCGGCGTCGTTGGACAGCACGTCGATGATGGTGGCTGCGCTGTCTTCGGCAACAGTGGGCGCGTCGTTGGCCGCGGCCGGGGCGTCGTCGACCGCGGTGACGGTGACCGCGACGGTGGCGGTGGAGCCGCCGTTGAGGGTGTAGGTGAAGGTGTCGGGACCGGTCGTGGTGAAGAAGTTCGCGTTGGGTTTGTAGGTCAACGTGGTGGCGGTGAAGGCGACAGTGCCGTGAGCGGGCTGGGTGACCGCGGTGATCTGGCTGGGGCCGGCGTCGTTGGCCAGCACGTCGATGATGGTGGCGCCGCTGTCTTCGGCAACAGTGGGCGCGTCGTCTTTGGCTATGGGGCTCTGGATATCTACGTTGACCCGCTCCGTGTCGGTGTGGGCGGTGGCGGGTTTGAGAAGGCTGGCCAGGCCGTGCAGGTGGAAGCCGCTGTTGGCGTCGCTGGCCGTGATCGTGAAGGTGTCATCGTGGGTCGAGCCGGGTGCGGGGGTATAGCCCGGGTCGGGGGTGTAGGTGATGGTGTTGCCGGTGACGGTGGCGGTGCCGTGCCCGGGTCCGCCGGGTTGACCCTTCGCCGGGACGCTGTAGGTCAGGACGTCGCCGTCGGCGTCGGTGGCGGGCATAATGATCGACTTGGACGAGCCCTCGTTGACGGTCAGGCTGATCGGGGTGTCGGGCAGGTTCGGGGCCTTGTTGTTGAAGGTGTGCTCGAGTTCACGGCGAATCAACTGCAGCGCGCCGATCAGCGTTGACGGTGAGGCGGGGGTAACGGGGCTATTCGTCGCACCCGGGCCGATCCCGATCGCTGCCAGCAGCCCTGACACGACGCGCACGACCGGATTGCGCTGGGGCGCCGCGGTGACCTCCGGCGCGCTGTCTACGGCTTGGTTGGTGAAAGGAGCCGGTGTGTTGCGCCGGCCTTTGGTCGATGTGTGGGGTCGGCGTGAGGGCGCTGACGATCTGCGGCGTGCTGACGTGGAGTGCGGCGTCGGAATCCTGCGCCATGTCACGTATCCGCGTCATCACCCCGGTCGCTGCCGGAGAGAAATGACGCGCGGCGGCGCCAGGGACCGTCGGAGAGACTGTCGTGGCGGGATGTTGCGTGTTGTGCGAGATCCGTTGCTGCGGTGGGGATTGCTGGTCGTCGGCGGGCGGCGGGGTGTCGACAGGGCCGTCTTTTTGGTCGGCCGCTTCGGAACCGTTGCCGACGGGCGTCGGGCGGCCCGTGTGGTGAGCGGAAGTCAGCGCCCCACCGGAACTGCGCACCACCCCTGTCACGACTTTGCGCAACGTGTCGGTGGTGCGCTCGAGGTTGTGGCGGATGACCTCACCCAGATCGGGCTGCTGCGATGCCGGCGCGGAGCTGGTCGGTGTTCCCGGATCTCCCTCAGGGTCGCTGTCGTGCTGGACAGGCTGGTTGTTGTCGGTGCCTTCGTCGGCCCACGCCATCCCCGGCGCGGAGGCCACCGCCGCTCCGATACCCAGGGCGACCGCCAACGCCCCCACCCGGCCGATATAACGGCCGTATCGGTTGACGTGCGGGTCTGTCTTCGACCGCTCGTGGCGTACCCCGTCGCACGTGGCGGGCTGCGAACCGCGCTGGATAGAAGTGCTTGCGACGTTAGCCATGGCGCCCTCCGCGTCCTCGCCGTGTCCTCCAGATATCGCACAGGAGGATTCCAGCTTGAGCGGAAGTCTAAGCCGACTTATGCGATCGGCAAATGAAACTTTGATAACCGTTCCGCGATAATTGCAAACGCAAATAGTTCATCTTGGCTAAAACTGTCGGAGCCGACAAAAATGCAGTTCAGGTGGGCATACAGCCGAGATGAAATTCGCGCGGCAATCAAAAAGTCGATGTAAAGCCAGAATTTTCGGGATCGAAGCATTCGGCCGGAGAATAACCAGGAGCTAATTGGCAGCGAGTCTTCAGAAGCATTGCTAAGAGAATGGCCAAAGCCGAGAATGCGCAAGGCATGAAAGAACCTCCCGACAGATTATATTTGCTAGGGACTTGTTCGGAAGTCTTCGACGGTCTTTTCGACCGTAGAACTCCTGACGTGAAACGACGACAGGGCCGTGCTGCTAGACCCCGAACGCGACGTCTCGATCCTCGCCGTCCCGAACCTGCCGGCAGCAAGATCTGCTGAGCGCGACATGTCCGCCGCACTGATGCGCCAAACTGTCCGAGCGACCGTGCACGACAACGAGGCGGGAGGAACGTGATGACAGGAACGAGCAATCATCGGCGCGCGTCGTCACCCGGATCGGCTTTCTGGCTTATCTGCTTGATCTCCGCGGTGCTCGTTGGCGTGTTCGAACCGGCCATAAGCAACGCCGGTCCATCTAGCCCGGTGCCCGGGCCCCCGGCCGGCGGCGGCACGGTCTCGCTGCAAGACTTGCTTTTCGCACCGGTGCCGGAGCTGTGCCAGCACGATGCGGGGAATCTGGTGAACGGGCAACTACCGCCGCAGGATTCGCATCGCGGGGAAGTGATGATCGCCAAAAATACCACCGAGTCGGACAACAGTTACAAGGTTGCGTTCGGCAATCTGACCGGCGGTGGCAACACTGATGCCGCGATGGTGACCGACTGCAACGCCGGTGGGGTGCCCTGGTCGGAGACCGTTCAGCTGTACACGGCCGGACCGGCACGGTTGGGTGGTGTGAACCTTGGTGACCTCACCCACAGCACCGAGGTCGTGACGGATTTATCGATCACCGACGGCGTCACGCACGTGACCTGGTTGGCTAACGGACCCAACGATCCCGACTGCTGTCCAACGATCAAGATGGCCGCCGACTTGCAGTGGGACGGTTCGACCGTGAGCGCCCAGAACGTCCGCAGACTCAACTGATCTGAGTCGGGCCCTACGTCGACGTCATCGAGGCGGTACGCCTGCGCCATCAGGTTCGGGCGAGTCTTTTCCTGCTTAGGTGCGGCAGCAGCGGTAGCAAGAGGTACATCAACACCCCGGCCGCAATGTTGGGCGGGTTGATGACTCGCGGATCGCATCAAATCGACCGTCGCGCATATGAAATACGAAACAGTATCCATCGATCATCAAGCGCATCGGAAGCCGTCCAAGGATGAGCTTGTGTCGATACTCCACGCACAACTGTTCGCCGTCGGTGAACCAGTTGGTGATCTCGACGTGCGATTGCTCGTCATGCTGCCTGGTGCGGCCCGCCGCAACGGCCAAGGATTCGATGGCGCGACGACCGGCCCAGGTGTATCCGATGGGCACAATGGTCCATGTCGCGTCGTCGGTCACGATTGAACCGATCCCCGCATAGTCGTCCGTTTCGACCATCCGGAAGTACTCCTGAATGAGGTGCTCGTTCTCCCTCGGCGGCACTAATACATCTCCTAACGGCCGGCTGGGCGCCTATTGGTGTGGACAATGCAGGTTCACACGACAAGCTTCCCGCGTTAGTCTTTGCCGATGATCGCGGGCGATAAGGCGCCTGACTTCACTCTGTACGACCACACCGGTCGGCCTCGGACACTGTCCGCGCTCCTTTCCGATGGGCCGGTTGTGCTGTTCTTCTTCCCAATAGCGTCCTCACCGATCTGTACCGCCCAGGCTTGTCATTTTCGGGACCTGAGCAGCGAATTCGCCACGGTGGGCGCCCAGCGGGTGGGCATCAGCACCGACACCGTCGACAAGCAGGCCCACTTCGCCCAACAGCGCTCGTTCGACTATCCGCTGCTCTCCGACGCGGACGGCGTGGTGTCCGAGCTGTTCGGGGTGCGCCGAGGCAGGCTCGCCAAGCTGCGTAAATCCGTCGTGGCGCGTGAGGCGGCCCGGCGTGGCCGGCACACTCGGCGCCGTGGCCTGCTGGCCCGGCTGATGCCGGTCAGACGGACCACATTCGTCATCGACACCGACCGCACCGTACTCAAGGTCGTCTCCAGCGATCTGCGCGCATCGGTGCACGCCGACCAGACCTTGTGGTTCTTGCAGAACCGCAACGTGTCGCAAAGTTCGCCACAGGTCCGGGAGAAGCACACCGACGCGCATCAGCAGTCGGAGGGCAAGGGCGGATCCGATCAGCGACTGGTTCACAGAACCGGAAACCGCGGACGAGCCGAGCCTGGTCCGGCCATACACGCTGACGGCAGGCCGTACCGACTCTGGTGTCGAACTGCCACTCGAGGCTCCGGTCGAAGCGCTCAACACCACAGCGAAGCCGCCGCGCTGGCCGAGAAATGATGTGCGGGGACAGATCCTGACGAGTTGCGTGCACAGCCGCTCGGTCGCAGAGATCGCCGCTCATCTGTCCTTGCCGCTCGGTGCGACGCGGTTCCTGGTCGGCGACCTGGTGACACAGGGTTATTTGCGGGTGCACGCCACCCCCGGTGACTCGATGACAATCGACGAACGACGTGAACTGATAAGAAGGACCCTGAGTGGCCTACGAGCACTCTGATGGATGGGGCGGCGCCTCGACGAACATCGTCATCTCCGGCGGGTTCGAGTCCGGCAAAACGACGTTCGTCGGCGCCGGACTTCGCATACCTCACAAAGCAACCTCACGACAACAGCCGGATGACCTGTCGGAGCGGTCCCGAGGACGTCCCAATCTCGCCGATAAATGGGTGCGAGAGTTCCCAAAACCAAGAACACGCGCAGAAATCACGCTGTGCAGACGAGTACAACACCGCTTGACGACATCTGGGCAACCGGCAAGGGGTTGTCCCTGCGTAGTCGTCGACCTGGACAATTGCGCGCGCGGCCAAAGTGAGCGGTCCGTCTGCCCACAGCTGGGTGTATGTGAACAGACGGCTCGCCGATGCGCTCAGACGGCGTCAACAGCAGTCCGCTGGTCAGCCTCGCGTAGGCCATCGTCGAACACCTGACGCGAGCCGGACACGAGCCGATCGACTGCGGTGCGTACTCCTATGACGCCGACGACGACTACCCGGCGTTCTGCATCGCAGCGGCGGTGAAGACCGTCGCCGATCCCGGCAGCTTGGGAATAGTGTTGGGCGGCTCGGGCAACGGTGAGCAGATCGCAGCCAATAAAGTTCCTGGTGCGCGTTGCGCGCTGGCGTGGAGCCCGGAAACGGCATCCCTTGCGCGTCAACACAACAACGCGCTGCTGATTGGCATCGGCGGCCGGATGCACACCGTCGCAGAAGCGTTGGCCATCGTGGACGCCTTCATCTCGACACCGTGGTCCGATGAATCTCGCCACCGACGCCGCGTCGAGATCATGGCCGAGTATGAACGAACGGGTATCGCGCCGCCCGTGCCCGGCACGCCGAGCTGAACTTGCAACGACGAGGGCCCCCGGCAACAGACGGGGGCCCTCGACGGATTTAGAGCTGAAATTTAGACCGCCGCATCCTCGATCTCTGGACGTCGGATCGGCTCGACCTTCTTGATCAGCAGTCCGAAGCACAGGGCGCCGCCGACGATGATCGCCGCGGTGAGTAGCAGCGGTATTTCGAACGAGCCGGTCGCGCCGTAGAGCGCCCCGATGATGATGGGGCTGAGTGCGCTGCCGATATTCGAGAAGAAGTTCTGTGTCGAGCCCAACGTGGCGACGGTGCTCGAGTCGACGACGTCAGCGGGCAGGCACCAGATGGACACGATGGTGAACGCCGCCGCCGCGTAGGAGATCGACATCAGCACCAGCGCCTGCCAAGCCTCCGGAGCGATAGCGGCCAGTGCGATAACCGAGCACACCAGCATGCCGCCGACGAGACAGGTCTTGCGGACCTTGTTCAACGACCAGCCACGGTCCAGCAGATAGTCACCGACGAGGCCGCCTGCCCAGCTGCCGAGGATCGCCGCCAGCGGCGGGATCATGCCGAACACGCCCAGCTTGAGCAGGTTGAAGCCACGCTCCTCGACCAGATACGAGGGGAACCAGGTCAGGAAGAACGTGATCATGAAGTTCAGGCAGAAGAACCCGAGCATCATGCCCCACACGGTGCGTTCCTTGAACAAGTCGCGGATGCGCATCGGCTTCGCGTCGGGGTTCAGGTTGTTGGCGCTCTGCTCGCGGTGGCTTTCGTGAATGATCGCCAATTCGGCCTCGTTGACCCCGGCCTTGTTCTCCGGACGCCGATACCAGGCCCACCAGCCGATGGCCCACAGAATGCCAAGCCCGCCGGCAAAGATGAAGGCCGCGTGCCATCCGAACAGGCCGATGATGAGCGCGATGAGCGGCGTAGCCGCGGCGCTACCGATGCGGGCGCCGCTGTCGTAGACCGAGGTGGCACGGCCGCGCAACCGCAGCGGGAACCAGTGGGAGACGGTCTTGGCGGCCGCCGGGTAGGCACCGGCTTCGCCGACGCCCAGGCCAAGGCGTAGGCCGAGCAACGTTGCGAAGCTCGACGCCCCGGCCGTGGCGGCGGTGAACAGCGACCAGACCAAAACCGAGGCACCGAACATGACGCGTTCGCCGAACTTGTCGATGAGCCGTCCCGCCGGAATCTGCATCAAGGCGTAGCTCCACGAGAAGGCGCTCAGGATCAGGCCCTTTTCGGTGGGCGTCAGGCTCAAGTCCTGGGTCATGAACGGCAGGCTGACCGAAATGGCCGACCGGTCGATGTAGTTGATCGCGAGGCCTAACGCGCAGAAGACCGCGACGGCCCACCGCACCTTGGTGGCGCGGCTCATCCCAGAGGGACCTGGGTCAGCGGTATCCGATTTCGTAGCCGGAATGCTAGTCATCTGTGTCTCCATGTCTTGACTCTTTGATTGTTTCGCTCACCACGGGGTGAGAGGCGGACGCTGGTTGAGCGTCGCTGTGGTGCACGACACAATCAGGATCCTCGCCTAATATGATTGAACCAATCATCTAAAATGTCAAGAGGTGATCTGAGACACGCTTATATGCGCATACTGCTACAGCTGGATGCACTGATCCTACGATTAAATGATCGATCTGCGCATCTAAGGTTGACTTGCGCACATCGCGCATGTAGCTTCAGTAACTGTGAGCGAAGATGATCAGACAAACGACGTGGAGCGCCCAAATCCCACTCCCGCGGGCGAGACCGCCGACGATGACCTCGTCGCGCGTCGCCGGGATGTTCGCGGTGCGCGGCGGCGGGACCAGATTCTGGGACTTCTCCGCACCGTCGAATCCGGCTCACTGAGCGTGGAGGAGATCGCCGAGCGATTCGGCGTCTCGTTCGCCACCGTCCGCCGCGACCTCAGCCGACTACATCAGGACCGGCGCATCACCCGCACCTACGGTGGCGTTGCGCTGACCGGCCCAGCCGAGCTGTCGATCCACCAACGGCATCTGGAGTTCACCGCGGAGAAGGACGCGATCGGCCGACAAGCGGCCGAACTGGTTTCCGACGGCGCCGTCGTGATCCTCGACGCAGGCACCACAACGGAATTCGTCGCGCGGCACCTGGACGCGGCCGACGTCACCGTGTTCACCAACGGCATCGGCGCGGTCAACGTTCTCCTCGGGAACGAGGATGTCTCGGTCGTCGTCCTCGGCGGACGCCTGCGCGCGGTGAACCAGACGATCAGCGGACCTGAAGCCGAACACATGCTTGGATCCGTGGTCGCGGACTACGCGTTCATCGGCGCCGACGCGGTGCACCCGCAGTACGGCGTCGCATCACGGACGCTCGAACAAAGTCGGCTCAAGACCCTGATGATGCAGCGTGCGCGCCAGATTGTGGTGGTCGCCGATCGCCGCAAGGTCAGCACCGACCAGTTCAACTACTGGTCGCCGACACCGGCACGGTGGCGGTTGATCACCGACGACGAGGCCGACCCGGCTGCGCTGGACGAACTGCGCAACGCCGGCGCCCAGATCGATCTCGCACAACCCCTGCGGGCACTCACCGAGCCCACCAACTTGAAAGGCAACCAATCGTGACCACCACGTCGGACTCCGTCACTGCTACGCAGTCGGTCCCATCTTCGGACCGCACGCTCCGGCAAGCGGTGCTGCATCAGCCGAACGATCTTCGGATCGAAGAGGTACCCATGCCATCTCTGGAGCCCGGCGACGTGCTGCTCCGGGTGGACGCAGCCTTGTTGTGCGGCACCGACGTTCGCATCTACGAGGGCCGCAAGCAGAAGAACGTCACGTTCCCCTCGGTGCTGGGACACGAGTTCGCCGGCACCGTCGTCGATGCCAACGGCCCACTGCCCGACGGCGTGGCCATGGGTGATCAGGTCGCCGTCTACCCCTTGGTGACCTGCGGCGCCTGCGTGGCCTGCCGGAAAGGGCACGAGAACATCTGCCGCAACCGAAAGGCATTCGGCTACCAGCTCACTGGCGGCTTGTCCCAATTCGTGCGGGTGCCCGCGGTCGCGCGGCAGAACCTCGTCCCCGTGCCCGGGGTGCCGGCCGCCGAGGCAGCCATCATCGAACCCGTTGCATGCGCCTACAACGGACAGAAGCTCGCCGGGATGTCGCGAGCGGAGACTGCGCTGATCGTCGGCTGCGGGCCACTCGGACTCATCCATACGGGCCTGGCCAAGAGCCTGGGCGTGGAGCGGGTCGCGGCGGTCGATCCGATCGCCAAGCGGCGGACGATGGCCACCCGTTTCGGCGCGGACCTGGTCCTGGAACCCGGCCCGGACGCCGCCGATCAGCTCAACGAGTTCAGCGACGGCGGCATCGACGTACTCGTCATGGCGATCGGGCGAATCGACGCGCTCACACCCTATTTGGGCTGCCTCGCCCCTGGTGCGAGCGTGTCGGTGTTCGCTGGATTCGGCGCCGATGCCGATCTGGCCGTCTCGGCCAACGACGTGCACTACAACGAATGGAACATCGTCGGCGCATCGTCGTGCCGATTCGACGGCTTCCACGCCGTCGCCCCCATGGTCGCTTCCGGCGCGCTGCCGGTCGCCGAACTGATCGGTACCCAGCTGCCACTGGACCGCGCCGTCGAGGCACTCCACCTCGCCGGTTCCGGCGCTGACATGCGTGTCGGCGTCAATCCCTGGGCCTGAACCCACAGTCCCGTCCCCATCTCGTCCAACCACACCAAAGGAGCACCACGCAGATGACTACCACCTTCACCCCCGCGTTCGACATCAACCCGACCGGAACCACCGCAGCCCTGGGCCGAAACCTGCGCCTGCGCAGGCTCTTCGGCGCTGACGGCCGCACGGTCACCGTGGCCCTCGACCAAGCGGTGCCCCGCGGTGTCGCCCCCCGGCTGGCCACCATCGGCACCACCTTCGCCAGCATCGCCGAAGGGGAGCCGGACGCCGTCACCATCACCAAGGGCCTGGCCGGTCCGCTGCTCGGCGGCGACCGCGCGCCACTGCCGTGGATTCTGAAGGCCTCGATGTTCTCCGTGGAGTTCCACCCGACCTACGACGCCACCATCGCCACCGTGCAGGACGCCGTCAGGTTGGGTGCCGACGCCGTCGCCGTCGGCATCTCGGCCGGTTCGTCGAACCAGGTCGCCATGTTCGAGATGCTCACCCGCGTAGTGGAGGAGGCGCACACCTGGGGCCTTCCCGTGGTGTGCCACGCCTACCCCTCCGGCGAGATGTGGGGTGACAGAAAGGGTTCCACCGAATCTGTCCTCTACGCGTCCCGCGCCGCAGCGGAACTGGGCACCGACATCGTCAAGACCTGGTACACCGGCTCCACCGCCGAGTTCGCCAAGGTCGTCGAGGGCACGCCGGCCATCGTGGTGGCCGCGGGCGGGGCTCCCGCCAACAGCCCCCTGGACGTGCTCAAGCAGGCCGCATCTGTCGTCGAGGCCGGCGCACACGGCATGACCGCAGGCCGAAACATCTGGCAGGCACCGGATCCCGGCAAAATGGTCGCCGCGCTCAAGGCCGTCATCCATGGTGGTGACAGCCCCGAGGTCGCGGCCAAGCTGCTCGACTGACCTACCCGGCACCAACAGAACCGACCAGATCCGTACGCGACCCTCGAAGGGGTGGGTTTCGATGACAAGGGAACCGCAGAACGCCGCTCCTGCGACGTACCTCGGAATCGACGTCGGCACCTCTGCCACCAAGGCGGTGATCCTCGCCTCTGACGGCACGGTCGTCGCCCGGTCCCGGGTTCCGCACCCTGCAGCACGCGGAGCCGGGCCCGGGCGGGCCGACCCCTCGGCGTGGCGGGCCAGCATCACCGCAGCCGTTCGCGACCTGGCCCCCCACACCGCCATCGTCGCCGGGGTCGGTATGGACACCCACTGCCCCACCGCCTTGTTGCTCGACGCCACCGGCGAGCCGTTGGTCGCGGGCATCACCTGGGATCACCCCGAATTGGCCGAACCCACCGCGCAGCTGATCGCCGCACTGGATCCGGCCCACCGACGCCTGCTCGGCAACCACCTGATGCCTGCCACCGCGATGGGAGCGGCGCACCGCTTGCTGCAGACCATCGAGCCCCAGGCCGCCGCAGCAGCAACAACTTTCGGGCTCGCCGGTACCTGGCTGGGTCAGTGGTTGACCGGAGAGCGCGCCATCGACCCCACCCAAGCCTCGTACACCGGCTTGATGGCCAGCACCGACGGATCCTGCCGCTGGCTGGCCGACGTGGTGCAGCGACTCGGAATTCCCCCGCAGCAACTACCACCGGTGCGGCCGTCGCTGAGTGTCCTTGGCCCGCTGATGGCGACCGCCGCCGCGACTCTCGGCCTGCCCGCAGGCATCCCCGTGCTCGTCGGATCCGGCGACACGCCCGCTGCCTCCTACGCGCTGGGTACCGAGCCGGGCGGCCGGCCACTGCTCATCATGGGAACGACACACGTGGTGTCCAACGCACTCGCCGCACCAGATCCACGCGCTAAAGCGCTGCAACGAGTCGACGTCCGTGCTGGCCGGTGGCTGATCAACGGCGTCATCAACGGCGGCGACTCGCTGGCCGAGGGTGCCGCGCGGCTCGGCTACGGCCAGGGTGACATCGCGGTGGAAGCGTTGGTAGGCACCGCATTCCAAGCCCGGCCCGACCAGATGACGGACGCGCCCGTGTTCATTCCTCATACCCGGCCAGAGCGCGGCCCGTTGTGGTTCGCCGAGCCCCGAACCGCATTGCTCGGCGCCATCCCCGACCCTGCGACACCTGCCGCCGCCCGCGGAGTCGTCGAGGGAGTGCTCTTCGCCGACCGGATGATCATCGAATCGTGTATCGGTGCAGCAGCAGCGAACCCTCTACGTCAGTGGCGCTTTCGGTTACGAGCCCGAGCTGCCGCAGCTCCTCGCCGACGCGCTCGATCGCGACATCCTCGTCGTCGACGAGAGTCACCTTCCCGCCATCGGCGCTGCCGCGATGTGCGTCGACGTCCTCGAGGGCAACGTCGTGACGCCACCGCAGGCTCGCCTCGTGCGTCCACGTCCAGAATGGCGGAACGTCGTGGCCGAACGCTGGCAGTACTACCGGCAGGTCTGGTCGACGGTGACCGGGAGCCAGCCGCCCAGCACGCTGGACGAAGCCATCGAAACGCAGTCCGCCCGTCGCATCCAAAGCGAAAGCGCAGCGACCCGTCAGGAGCGTCCTCACGTGACCGCATCACCTACTCCCACCCGGCCGGTCACCGGAATGATCTACGTGTCAAGACTTCTCACTGATCGCGCGATGAATCACCTTCACTCGCTGGGGGCTCCGGTGCGGATCGGGTCGGAGGCGCCGCCGGACCGCGCCGAGCTCGAAGCGGGCATCGCGGGCGCCAGCGCCGCCGTCATCACCCTGACCGAGCGCATCGATGCCGAGCTCCTCGCCGCCGCCGGACCGCAGCTGAAGGTCATCGCGAACGTCGCGGTCGGGTTCGACAACATCGACCTGTCTGCCACCGAAGCTGCGGGCGTGATCGTCACCAACACTCCAGGCGTCCTCGACCGCGCCTCCGCAGACCACACATTTGCGTTGATTCTCGACGCTACTCGCCGAATCTCCGAGGGCGACCGACTGATTCGCGGTCGGCAGCCCTGGGTGTGGGGGCCGCGGATGCTGGTCGGGCTCGACATCAGCGCGGGCGCCACGCTCGGCATCCTGGGATACGGCCGCATCGGTCAAGCTGTGGCGCGCCGGGCGCACGCCTTCGACATGACCGTCATCGCGACGTCGCGAAGCAGGACCCCCGGAAGCGTCGAGGACGGTGTCACCTTCGTCGACGCCTCTACCTTGTTGGCCGAGAGCGACGTCGTCACCGTTCACACCCCGCTCACCGCCGAGACGCGGCACCTGATCGACGCCGCAGCGTTGGCGGCCATGAAGCCGACCGCATACCTGATCAACACTGCACGCGGCGGCGTCGTCGATGAGGCGGCGCTGATCGCCGCCCTGCACGATGGCCAAATCCGCGGTGCCGCTTTGGATGTCTTCGAAGGCGAGCCGCGGGTCAACCCCGCGCTACTGGACGCGCCAGGTCTGATACTCACCCCGCACACCGCGAGCGCCGGCGAAGCGACCCGCGACACCATGGGCATCCTTGCCGTGGACAACGCGGCTGCCGTGCTGGCCGGGGAACCACCCCTCACCCCAGTCCGGTGAAGTTCGTTCTCGCGCCTGATTCGTTCAAGGAATCAATGAGCGCGATGCAGGCAGTGGACGCAATGCGTCTTGGCTTTACGTCGGTCGTCCCGGACGCCGAATGCGTCGGAGTGCCCATGGCAGAGTCGGTGAAGGAACCGTCGACGCCGTGATTGACGCCCTCGACGGCCAACGCGTCGTCGTCAACGTTGCGGATGCACTGGCCGTCCCACTTCGGCTACCTTTGGCTACGTTCCGCAACGGCATCGAGCTTATTGCATTGATGAACGAGATGCGGTCGAAGCCAGCACTTTTGGTGTCGGTCAGCTCATCAGCTCGGCCCTGGACCAGGGTGCAACAGACATTCTGATCGGGCTTGGCGGATCGGCCACCAACGACGGGGCGCCGGCATGCTTACCGCGCTCGGGGTCCAGTTCGTCGATGCCTGCGGAGACCGCCTCCCTCCGGGAGGCGGCGCCGGCAACGGTTGGGGTTCGTGCTGGAGCAGAAGCATGAAAGCGACTGGCCAACAACGGTGGTGAAGGCCGAAACGATCGTGGTCTTGTTGTCGGGCATCGCTATGAAGCGGATGTCTTCGCATTCTCCGCGGGATACCCCGGCAGATGACCCATGAGTGGCGCTTCGCAGTGAGCTCCTAGCGCTTCGCTGGTGACGTAGAGCTCGGTATGAGAATCGGGGCCGGGAAAACGCAGTCGGGAGGTGTCATCGTCAACCCGCCCTCCTTGAGAGATGTCGCCACCTCGACACAAGTCTTGGCGTCCTGCCAGTCCTGCAGCCGGTTGACATCGTTCGCATTACCGAAGTACGTAATGGCCACGGAGGCCAGGACACCAATCGGCACGAAGGCGACAATCACGAGCGAGATCCAGTCGGTCGTCGCGTTCACCGCGCGCCGACCCACGATGTCAGCCAATGCGCTCGTTATCACCCATCGCAACTCGGATCGGACAAGTGCGGCCTTCGCGCGGGCTAGATCGGGATGTTTCAGTGCATACGCGACGTAGGTGCTGATTGCCGTCTTGGTCGGCAGGGCAAGCTTGGCGTCGTCACCGCTTGCCTCGTTTCTCAACCGGTTATCGAGCTCGCCGGTAATGGTCTTGATCCGCTCCTCCCTGTTGCTTGGGTCGACATCTGCAGGGCTCTTGCCGTCGTCGGCGAGAACGGTGAACGTGGATTCGATGACCGTGGCAATCGCCGCGTACTGGGCAAGGCTGGGGATCCCGTTCTGGGTGGCGAACCGGCCGTACACCTGCCCGACAACCTTTAGTTCCCGCTGGCTCAGTCCATCCGGGGATTTCCGCCATCGTTTCTGCATCATCGTGTCCGCGTTAGGACGCAGGACGATCGGAAGACTCACTCGCGACAGGCGCAGTCCGACGATCATTACCGCGCCGAGCGCGACGACAAGTCCCAGGGTTGCGAGGATCTGATTGACCGCACCATCCTGCGGCAAGAAGTCGGCAAGCTTGCCGATCCCGAGAGCCGTCAGCAGCGCTGTGCCCAGTCCCAGCACACCCTTTCCCCACAGGTCAGTACGCTTGCGGCTGCGCTCAACCTGCTGGAGGTTTTGGGTGGCGCCGTCCTCGGCCTGTTTCCGCTGCATGTCCAGGAACGCCAGCACCGCCGCCGCCGGTGGCGCCGCCTCGGCGGGCGATTGTCCGCCGTCACCGTTACCGTCCTGCGACTCCGACGGCTCATCGACCACGCTGCCACCGGGATCGATGACGTCCTCTTCGGCCATTCGCCCCCTTTATATCGATGCCACATATCGATGCCACGTCGGCAGCGCCTCGAGGGCGATCTACCGATAATGACCGATTACGTCACCACAAATGCCGCATATTGCCTATCTCGTTGTGCAGCAGAATATTTCGTCGTGCTGTAGGGCCGACAATTTCGCGCTCGCTTGGATTCCAGGCTCTCCCAACCAGTTTCGGGGTAGTCCGTTCAGCACCTAAACGCAGCCTTGCTGATTCATCGGATGAATCAGTTCCGACCGAAATTCATCGCTCATTCCGGCGCGAACCGGTAGTAGTGCATGCTCGACGATCACCAAGCAACGGTAGACGCGGTGCTGCGGGGTCGTGGTTGGTTTCGGAACCCGCGGGTCAGGTCGGAGGCAGAGCCCGCCGCCATTCGTTGTGGACGTCCCAGCCGTCCACCACCTCCACCAATGCCATGATTCCAGTGGGATAAACGAGGGACACCAGCCAACGGCGCGAGCTGCCTTCACTAACGGAAAACCCCGCCTTCAGAAATTGCTTGAGCCACTTGATCTTCAGCTGATCACGCCGGAAATCAAACGCCGCAACCGCCTCGCCTGCTTGAAGCCGAGACCTGAGATCTGAAATCCCCAAGGCCTTCTCGACCCACTTCGAGTACTCCTTGACTGTGCAGCGCAAATTGTCATCGGTGAGTTCGAGCGCGGCTCGCGTTGAGATCGGGTTGAGGCGGTTCTCCACCAAGTAGACCTCGGCGCGTGGTGGTGGAGACAGGGTCATATCAGGGCTTTGGTTGGTCGTCGACCTTGATGTCGAATTTGACGTTGCGGGCGTCCACACTGGTGACAGCAACGTTGACGCCGTAGGTCTGACCGGCATCCGCCAGTTCGTATTGAAGCCGAACGCACAAGAAGAGCCGGTGCGGTCTCGGACGCAATGTGTGCCGAACACGAAGCGACCACCAAGACGCAACCAAGAAACGGCATCCGAATCAGATGCCATGACGACGATCTGCGTTTCGAAACGATCATCGCCAGCAAGTCTACGACGCCCGCCATCCAGTCCCGTCCGACGAGCATGCCAAGCGAGGCCCGCCATGCGGTGACGTAAGCCTGCACCTATACGGCCACCAGTACTCGCCGACGGACGCGCGTTCACTTCGCCCACCATACTTTCACCAGCAAACGCCCGCCGATCATGAGGCCTGTTGTCTGACGTGTGTCAACGTGGGTGCCCGACGCCGCAACCGGTTCCAGTCAGTGCTAGTAGCGCTGCCCTATGCCGTGTTCGACTCGAGCCCGGTTACGGTCCGAATACGCCGGTGTAGTTTCTCAAACTCCGGCGTCATCTTGGTGATCGTCTCAGCTGCGGTGATGCGGAGCGTCTCACGCGATGTCATCTGGGTTCTGTCTCAAACTCCGTGTCATTTTTACGAGCGGCTTGGCTGCGACCGTATTCATCCGTCGGGTTTCCAGCTCCCCATCGAACAACGGTCGCCCACTTTCGTCACTGTGACAAAGAAGATCGCGAAACCTACTCACGAATGACGCACTCGGAACCTGCTGTAGTGCAATGTCACTCGCTAACGTAGCTGTTCGACATAAACGGCCCTAGGACGGGCCTGGTATTTGCTGTGCTGCTGTGGTCGCCGCGGCGAGCAGTTCCGCAGAGATGTCGATGACCACCCTGTTCGACCCTAACTTTCAGGAATGATCTCGAATCTTGTTCTCCGAAGCCACATGCGAGTGCTCCAGTCATCTCCTCCAAAGTGAGGTTGCACGACAGGCACTTTCGCTTATCTACACACCCCAACCTCGGCAATTTCGCGAAAAATCCAGGCTAGTCGTCCGACGGCGGCGACGAGGTGGACTGTTCGGCGCCGCCGAATTCCTCGGTCACCGCCGCCGCCGCCTCGTCGATGATCGCCCGCATGGCCTTCTCAGCCGCTACCTCGTCCTGCAGCCGGATCGCGCGCGCCACCTCGTCGTGCAATGCGATCGCCGCGGTGTTCGGCCGCTCCGGCATCATGCCGTGATGAGTGCGGCCGCTGAGCACCTCGGCGACCACGTCGGTGAGCGCGCGGAACATCTCGTTGCCGCTGGCCTCCAGCAAGGTGCGGTGAAAGATCTTGTCCGCCAACAGGTAGGACTCCAGGTCTCCGGACCGGCCGTGCACCACCATGTCGGAGACCGCGGCCGCCATGATCCGGCACTGGTGTGGATCGGCACGCCGGGCGGCCAGCGCGGCGGCCACCGGCTCGAAACCCCGCCGCAGCTCAGACAGTGACACCAATTGGGCCGCCCGGTCCCCGGCGCCGAGGCGCCAGCGAATCAGCCTGGGGTCGAACATATTCCACTTCACGGCTGGCTGGATGGTGATGCCGACCCGACGGCGCGAGGCCACCATGCCCATCGACTCCAGCACCCGGATCGCTTCCCGCGCGACGCTGCGCGACACCCCATGCTCGGCGCTGACACCGTCGAGGTTGAGTACCTGGCCGGGCGCCAGGTGGCCGGACACGATCCCGGCGCCGAGGGCGTCGACAAGATTGGCGTGCAACTCTCCGACGTTTGGCTGCGCGGTCACAGATACATCGTGCCATAGATGGAGATCTGGCATATAAAGCAGGTCTTTCAGAATTCTGATTGCAATCGTATGACTATTAAGGAATAGTATGTGAGGACAAGCACAAGAGAGTAGGTAGAGGGTATGAAGTCACCCATCGTTGTTATGGGGGTGTCCGGCTCCGGCAAATCCACCGTGGGCGCCGCGCTGGCGCAGCGCCTGCGTGTGCCGTTCGCCGACGCGGACGATTTCCATCCGGAGGCCAACGTCGCCAAGATGTCGGCCGGTCACGCGCTCAACGACGAGGACCGCTACCCGTGGCTGGACGCCATCGGTGACTGGCTCGCCGAGCACTGCGGCGCCGGCGGCGTGATGAGCTGCTCGGCACTCAAACGCAAGTACCGCGATCAACTGCGCAAGCACTGCCCACAGGTCCTTTTTCTGCATCTGAGCGGGTCGCCGGAGGTCATCGGTCGCAGACAGGCCAGCCGACCCGGGCATTTCATGCCGGCCTCTCTGCTGGCATCCCAGTTCGACACCCTCGAGCCGCTCGAAGCGGATGAACACGGCGTCGTCGTCGACGTCGATCAGGACATCGACGCCGTCGTCGAGAACTATTTGACTCGCTCCACCGAACAGGAGAACTGATGACCTTCATGATGGGCGAGGCGATCACGATCCTCGCCGACGACGCCCCCAAGCTCGCCGAACCTGTCGCGTCCGGTTGGCAGCTGATCCTGGCTTTCCTTGCCGGTATCGCGGTGATCGTCGTCTTGATCACCGTGGTCAAGCTGCACCCGTTCCTCGCGCTGATCTTCGGCGCGTTGACGGTCGGCATCGTCGCCGGTGAGGACCTGCAGAAGGTGCTCAAGTCCTTCGCCGACGGGTTCGGCTCGACAGCGGCCGGCGTCGGCATCCTGATCGCGTTGGGCGCGATGTTCGCCAAATTGCTGGCCGACTCCGGTGGTGCCGATGAGATCGTCGACACCATCGTCGGGCACGCATCGCCGCGTGCCCTGCCCTGGGCGATGGCACTGGTCGGGGCGATCATCGGATTGCCGATGTTCTTCGAGATCGGCCTGGTCCTGCTGATGCCGGTGATCTACCTCGTTTCGCGCCGCTCCCAGCTGTCGCTGATCACGGTCGGAATCCCCGCTCTGGCCGGCCTGTCCGCGATGCACGGCTTCGTGCCCCCGCACCCGGGCCCGCTGACCGCCATCGGCCTGCTCAACGCCGACCTGGGCATCACGCTCGCCCTGGGTGTCGCGGTGGCGATCCCGACGATCATCGTGGCAGGCCCGCTGTTCGGGAAGCTGGCCGGGAAATGGGTCGTGGTCGAAGCGCCCCACACCTTCGACGCGGACACGTTTGCCGACGAGGGCGGTAACGGTGGCACGCAGGTGCGCACCGAGGGCCGGTGGCACGCAGGTGCGCACCGAGGGCGGTAGCACGCAGGTCCGCACCGAGCGGCGCCGTCCCTCCTTCGGCATCACCCTGTTCACCGTGCTGCTGCCGGTGGTGTTGATGCTCGGCAAGGCCCTGGTCGACATCTTCATCGACGACAACACCCAATGGTTCCGGCAGATTTTCGACATCGTGGGTACCCCGCTGCTGGCGCTGCTGATCGCGGTGATCGTCGGCATGATCACCCTCGGGCCGGGGCGCCGGCATGACCCGCAAACACCTGACCATGGCCATCGAGTCGGGACTGCCGCCGGTCGCCGGAATCATCCTGATTGTGGCCGCCGGCGGCGGCTTCAAGCAGGTCCTGGTGGACAGCGGTATCGGCACGCTGCTGGCGCGGTGGGCCGAGGGCGCCCACTTCCCGGTCATCGTGCTGGCCTGGATCCTCGCGGTGCTGATCCGCCTGGCCACCGGTTCAGCGACCGTCGCCACCATCACCGCCTCGTCGCTGATAATCGGCCTGGTCGAGGGCATGAGCACGGGCCAGGTCTCGCTGGTGGTGCTCGCCGTCGGCGCCGGCTCGCTGTTCTTCTCACACGTCAACGACGCCGGATTCTGGCTGGTCAAGGAGTACTTCGGGATGACGCGTGGGGCAGACCATCAAGTCGTGGTCGGTGATGGAGACCCTGTTGTCGGTGAGCGGACTGGGCGTAGTCCTGCTGCTGGACCTGGTGATCTGACGGACTGCTGACCTGGTGATCTGACCGATCACCAGGTCAGCCCTTGACCACCCGGGTACGGCGCACACATCAGCAGGCAGGCCGAGTTCGATCGGCTGTTGAGCCAGGCGGATGTCTTCTACGGAAAAGGGTCACCCCATCGCGTCTCGCGACGGCACCCACTGCCTTGCGGTTCAGCCGCTTGGCAGGCTTCCTCTTGCCATCCACTCGATCGTGGACGCGGCGGGGATGAGCGCTACGGGTAGTGCGGCGCGGGGGCTTAGTCGTCGGACAGTCGCAGCACGACTTTGCCCGAGATGGCCGGCTCGGCTGACACGTCCATCGCCGCTACGGCGTCGACGAGGTCGAAGCTGTGGGTGATGACCGGGTCCAGAGCGGTGGAACCGGCGAGCAGGGCGATGGATTCGTCGAATTCGGTATCGAACCGGAAGGCGCCGCGGTAGTCGATTTCCTTGGCCACCAGGGCGGACAGCTCAGCAGGTCGGGGTCCGGGTGGGAACATCCCCAACTGCACCATGACTCCGCGGCGTCGGACTGCGGCGAGGGTGGCGCCGACGGCGACGGAGGCGCCGGATGCCTCGATAGCCACGTCGAAGTATTGATCGGGCAGGGTGTCGGAGCCGATCCGGACGGTGCGGTCAACGCCGACGTCCAGGGCGATCTCCAAAGGGTGATCGAGGATGTCAGTGGTCCAGACTTCCGCGGCGCCAGCCGCTTTGGCTGCGCCGGCGGCGAGGATGCCGATCGGTCCGGATCCGCCGACGAGTACCTTGGCGCCGGCGACCCCGCCGGCCCGGTTCAGCGCGTGCAGGCCAACTGCCAGCGGTTCGGCCAGCACGGCCCTGGACAGCGGGAGAGTGTCTGGCAGCATCCGGATCTGGTCCTGCCGGACGATCATGTATTCGGAGAAGCCGCCCTGGGTGTGGGGGAAGCTGGCCGCGGACCCGAAGTAGCGGGCGTTGCGACACACGTTGCGGACCCCGGCGAGGCATTCCGGGCAGTTTCCGCAGGGGGTGGCCGGGTGGATGGCCACCGGGGTTCCGGTGGCGAGGGCACCGGACGGGTCGTACTCGATCCGCCCGACAACCTCGTGACCGAGCACCAATGGTTCCTGCAGGCTGAACGCACCTACGGCGCCGTGCTTGTAGTAATGCAGATCCGATCCGCAGATACCGCCATGGGTGTTGCGCACGAGGACCTGCCCGGGTTCGGGTGCCTGGGCGGGCAGATCGTCGAATCGCAGATCGCCAGCCCCGTGAACCACGAGAGCCTTCATGAATGCGTCCCTTTCGAGGAAATGTGTTCAACGAGGCCAAGACCGGATTGCTGGCAGGGTCATGGCTTCGTCTCAGACGACCTGGTTGGTGAGGGAGCCGATGCCGTCGAGGGTGATCTCCACGGTGTCGCCCGGAGTGACCGCGACAAACGTATTGGGTGCGCCGCTCATGATCACGTCCCCGGGACCGAGAGGGATCCACGACGCGACGTAGACGATGCTTTCCGCGACGGTCGAGGGGAGGTTGAAGCTGCCGGACCTCGCCGCCACCTCTCCGTTGATGCTGACGGTCGTGGCCACGTTCTCCGGGTCGTCGAGCTCGGTCTCGATCCAGGGGCCCAGTGGCGTGTAGCCGTGTCCGCCCTTGCCCTGGAAGATCTTGTCGTCGACGGCATTGCGGTCGACGTTGGTCACGTCGTTGACCACCGTGTAGCCGAACACGTAGTCGAAGGCGGTGTCCAGGGTCAGCCCTTCGGTGTCGCGGCCGATGACGACGGCTAGTTCGCCCTCGATGTTGACCGTGCCGACGTCTCGTCGGGCGTGGATGGCATCGCCCGGTCCGACGATGGTGCGTACGGACTTGTGCCAGGCCTGGATGGGAAGCGGGTGATCGTTGTTGGTCTTGTTGTGAGCGATACCCACCAGCACCCGCGGCTCACACGGAGCCAGCAGCCGGGCGTCGTCGGCCGCAACGGTTACTCCGGTACGGATCGGTGGGTCGGCGAATCCGTCCTCGACGACCGCCCAGGCGTCACCGGTCCAGATCGCGTGGCGGGGGCCGTCGGTGGTCTCGAGGCGGGCGATGCGCATGCTCAGACCACCGCTGTCATGCCGCCGTCGACGAACAGGACCTGTCCGTTGACGAAGTTCGACGCCGGTGAGGCGAGGAACACCAGGGCCCCGACGAGGTCTTCGACCTTGCCCCAGCGGCCGGCGGGGGTGCGGGTGGTCACCCACTGGGTGAACTGTTCGTTCTCGACGAGGGCCCGCGTGAGTTCGGTCTCGAAGTAGCCAGGGGCCAAGGCGTTGGTCTGGATCCCGTGCGGACCGAGGTCGGCGCACAGCCCTTTGGTCAGCATGACGATCCCACCTTTGGTTGCGCTGTAGGGCGCGATGCCGGGCCGGGCCAGCTGGCTCTGCACCGATCCGATGTTGATGATCTTGCCGCTGCCCCGTTGGACCATGCCGCGGGCCACGCGCTGGCTGACCAGGAACGCGCTGGTCAAGTTGGTGGCAACGAGGTCATTCCAGTCCTGCAGCGTGAACTCGGTGAACGGGGCACGGCGCTGGATGCCGGCGTTGTTGACCAGGATGTCAGGCGTTCCCCACTCCTGCTCGATGTCGGCGATTCCGCGGTCGACGGCGTCCTGATCGGTGACATCGAACGTGCTGACCCCGGTCTCACCGCCGGTCTCCTCGGCCAGATCAAGCGCCGTTGTCTTGACCTGGTCGATGTTGCGGCCGTGGATGATGACCCGGCTGCCGGCTTGGAGCAGGCCCTTGGCGAGGGCTAGCCCGATACCTCGGCTGGACCCACTGACCAGTGCCGTGGTGCCGGTCAGGTCGAAGGGGTTCATCGTGCGGCCACCCCTCCTGCCTTCAGCTCATCGAGGGCATCCTCGATCGCGGATCAGGTCACGACCACGGGTCTCCGGCGTGATGAAGGTCGTCGCAAAGGTGATGCCCGCCAGGACGAAGGTATAGACACCGAGCGGCACCCACGAGCCGTCGAACCATTTGATCAGCGCGGCGCCCAGCACACCGGCCAGACCACCAGCGATCACTGCGCTGAACTCACGCGAGACTGCGACGCCGAGGTAGCGGTGCTTGTTGCCGAACATCTCGGGCAGCATGGCGCACTGCGGTCCGAGCATCGTGTTGACGCCGAAACCAATGGCCACGGCGATCACCACGATGACAAGCCAGGCCTGGCCCAACGAGATCAGGTACCAGCCGGGAAAGGCGAGTAGCAGCAGCACGGCGGCGCCGAAGCGGTAGACCGGGACCCGGCCGACCCGATCCGAGATGTGCCCGGCCAACGGCACCGAAACCATCCCGATCAGCGATCCGACCGCAACGGCGATCGGACCGATCGACCGGTCGACCATGACCGTGCCCGTCGCGTACGCGACGGCGAGGGAGTTGAAGAGGTACGAGCCACCGTTCTCTCCCATCCGCAGCCCGATGCCGCGGAGCACGCTGGGCAGCGAGTGCCCGAAGATCTCACGCATCGGGTGCTCGGCAATCTGCTCGTGCTTCTCCAAGACGATGAACGTCGGACTCTCCCGCAGCCTCATCCGGATGAACAAGGCGACCAGGATCAGCAGGATCGACGCCAGGAACGGGATCCGCCACACCCAGCCGAGGAGAATGTCCTCAGGGATCGTGCCGAGATACACAAACACCATGGCGGCCAGCAGGGTACCGGCCTGGATGCCGATGAACGGCAACGCGGCGAAGAACCCGCGCCGCTCGACCGGGGCATACTCGGCCATCAGCACCGTTGATCCGGCCTGCTCGGCGCCCGCTCCGAAGCCCTGGCACAGCCGGAGGAAGACCAACAGGATGGGCGCCCAGATGCCGATGGTGTCGAAGGTGGGCAGCGCGCCGACCAGGGTAGAGGAGCCGCCCATCAGCAAGATCGTGACGACGAGGACCCATTTGCGACCGAGCCTGTCGCCGATCGTGCCGAAGAACAGGCCGCCGAGCGGGCGGGCGACGAACCCGACCCCGAACGTGGCAAAGCTGGCGATCAGAGCGGTGCCCGCGTCCAGGTTGCTGAAGAACAACTTCGAGAAGATCAGAGCCGAGGCCAGCCCGTAGAGCGCGAAGTCGTAGTACTCGAGGGCGCTGCCGACCGTACTGGCCAATGTCGCCCGACGAAGGTTGGCCGCGTATTCAGGATCGTCTGCCTCGCGGACCGGCGGTGTGTACGGAGCGTCAGGCATGTTGATCTCCTTTGATTCAGACGCCCGGCTCCGTCTATGCCAGCTCAGTTACTACCGATTCAGACGGGCAACGGGGATGGCTAGACGCTATCGGCGTATCGCACGGAGTACGCCGTCGAATCCACTCAGTAGAAGTCAACGGTGTCCACCGCGTTCACGAGTTCGTCGCCATCAAGCAAGCGGGTCGCGTTGGCAGCGAACAGTTCGGCGATGAGCCGGTCTTCGGCCGAGTTGAGGGCGGCGGTGTGGGGACTGACGAGAACATTCGGCTCGGCCCACAGCGGACTGCTTTCGGGCAAAGGTTCGGTCGCGAACACGTCAAGGGCCGCGAACCCGATGCGACCGTCGCGTAGCGCCGGCAGCAGAGCGTCCTCGTCGACCACCGTGCCTCTGCCGACGTTGACCAGGATCGTCCCCGGCTTGACCGCCGCGAAGACGTCGGCCCCGATCAGCTTCTCCGTCGCCGCCGTCCCGGGCAGCGTCAGCACGATGGCGTCCACCTCCGGGACCGTCGACACGATGTCGTCCACCTGGATCAGCCGGTCAACGTGATCAACCGGTGCGCCGTGACGGCTCGTGCCGATGACGGTCGCACCGAGCCCGGCCAGTTTCTTCACCACCTCTTGACCAATGCCGCCGAGCCCGACGACCAGGACGGTCATCTCCGAAACCTGGCCCATCTCCCAGCGGCCTGTCCAGCGCCGGTCGTGCTGCTGGGCGAGCAGCCGCCCCAGATCCTTCGCGCCGGCCAACACGCCGAAGACGGCGAACTCGGCCAGCGGTCCGCCATGGACACCGGCCGAGGTCGTGAAGACGATTCGGCTCAGCTGGTCCTCGCTCAGTCCGGCGCCCTTCACCTGGCCGCCGCCGCCGGCCGCCATCGTGTGAACCCAGCGGAGTCCCGGATTCGCATCCGCCGTCCGCCTCAGGGCGTCGGGGTCGACATCGGGAATGCCGTAGAGCGCCTCGGCCGAGTCGACCATGTCCTCGAACTCCTGTTGCTGAGTCGGGGTTCGACGAAACGACGGATCCCCGGAGAAGTCAGCCGGATGGCGCATCGGGGGATACAGCGACTGATCGCGGATCAAGTCGATGCGAGGCTCCAGCCGCTCGATCATCTCGCAGTGCTGCTCGGCCAGCGGCGTCGCGACGACCACGCGTAGACGCTCGGAACGGTGTGCCATTGACATTGCCTTTCATCGGCGGTTCCTCAGTTTAGGGTCGAACATATGACGAACATGTCAGCCGACGAGAGCGTCCCCGTGGGAGTGATCGGTCTCGGCATGATGGGTCGCCCGATGGCGGTCAATATCCTCAACAGCGGCGCCGGACCCGTGCACATCACCGGGCGAAGCCGGGACCGCTATTCCGATCTCGTCGCCGCGGGCGCCGCAGTGGCATGACACTCCTCGGTCGCTCGCCAGCGCGGCCAGGGTCCTCCTCCTGATGCTGCCGGACCTCCCGCAAGTCGAGGAGGTCTTGGCCGGTCCCGACGGGATCCTCGCCAGCGAGCCCGACGACCTGCTGCTGATCATCGCTTCATCGTCGTCTCCGGTCGGAGTCAGCGAGCTGGGCATGCGGTTGGCCCGGACCACGGCCGACGCCGTGCGGGTTGTCGACGCACCGGTCTCCGGCGGCGTCGAAGGTGCCGAAGCCGGCACGCTGTCGATCATGGTCGGTGGTGAGGACCGTGATGTCGCGGACGCGTGGGCGGTGCTCTCCGCGTGCGGCAACCCGGTTCATCTCGGTCCCCTGGGTTCGGGCCAGGTGGCGAAGGCGTGCAACCAGATGATCGTCGCGTCGACCATCCTGGCGCTCGGGGAGGCCGCCGTACTCGCCGAACGGAGCGGTCTGGATCTGACCGAACTGTTCCGCCTGCTCGGGGGTGGATACGCCGGGAGCCGCATCCTGGAAAGCCGTGGCGACCGGATCATTCAGCAGGACTACAGTCCCTCGGGCGTAGCGAAGTACATGGTCAAGGACCTCGACTTCGCTTCGGCCGTGGCGGCGGCGACCGGCACGCATCCGGTCTTGTTGCCCGCCGTGAAGGCCGCGTTCGAGGAACTCACGGCGCTAGGGCACGGCGACAGCGACATCGCCGTCACGAGACGCTACATCGAACAGCGCTGAGGATGACCCCGGGGGCCAGCAAACGCAGTGCTCACAGGCCGGGCGTCGGCCGACCACCGGCCTTGGTGGTGGACTGCGGTCCGCCTAGAGAAAGGACGCCCGGCGACCAGGTGGGACTGCGTCGAGCGCGATGGGAGCGGTCGGCAACCGCCACAGGCCGAATCCGAGCAGCGGGAGATTGCCGGCGTTTTACGGTGTCACTCTGCAGGGACTAGGTCCCGCAACGAAATTCGGCGCCGCCGGACTGGTGATGGCGATCGTCGGTGGCGCGATCATGCCCTTGATCCAAGGCCGCCTCCTCGACGCGACCAGCCCGGCGATCTCATTCATCGTCACCGCTGTCTGCTTCGCCGCCGTCACCAGCTTCGCCGTCTTCGATCTCAGAGCCGCACCCCGCACGGTTGGAGAACGAGCATGAAACGCTACTGGATCATCGCGCTGGCATTGGTTCTCGCCGCGTGCGGTGGCAGCCTGGTGATGGCAATCGTGGGTGGAGCGATCATGCCCTTGATCCAGGGCCGACTGCTCGACGCCACCAGCCCCGCGATCTCGTTCGTGGTACCTGCTGCCTGCTTCGCAGTCGTGACTAGCTTTGCCGTCTTCGATCTGAAGGCGAACGGAACCCGGTTGGAGAACCAGCATGAAACGCTATTGGGTCCTTGCGCTGGCATTGGTCGTCGCGGCATGCGGCGGTGGCGGACAAAAGGCGAACTTCACCGACCCAACGGACCGGCTCGAAGTTGTTTCGTGGTGGGTGTCGCCGTCCGAACATCCAGCCTTCGAAGTGTTGCTGAACGCCTTCAAGGCCGACAATCCGAAGGTGGAAGTCATCGACGGCTCCATCGCCGGTGGCGGTGGGAGCAATGTGCAGGTCGCGCTCGCCGCACGGCTGCGGGCCGGTGATCCGCCCGATGTGTGGCAGACCTTCCTCGGCAGTTCGCTTCGCGCCTGGGTCGACGCCGGCCGGATCGCCGACGTGTCCGCCGTGTACGAACGCACCGGCTTGGATCAGACCATGCCGGCGACATTGCTCGACGCGGCGACCTATCGGGTCAAGGCCTGGGGCGTGCCTACAGGATCACACCGCGGCAATAATCTCTGGTTCAACCTGCGCGTGCTGCACGACGCCGGCATCGCTGTTCCGGCCGCCGGCTACACCTCGGAGAATTTCGCCAGTGACCTGGCCAAGGTAGCGGCAAGCGGACGAACGCGTTGTGCCTGGGCGGTAAAGATCGCTTCACTGCCACCGAGCTGTTCGAAAACACCTTGCTCGGCGTCATCGGCCCCGATGGCTGGGCCAAGATTCGTGACGACTCAGTTCGACTGGACGCGGACCTCAACTCAGAAACGCGCTGACCCGATTCGGCGACGTCGTGTCCCGCGCCGATCCAAGTGCCGGTGCCCTGACATGGGATCAAGCAGCGAAGAAGTTGGCGTCGGGTGATTGCGCATTCCTGTCGATGAACGATTCCGTTTATGGGGAGCTCGTTGCCAACGGCGCCACCGAAGGCAAGGACTTCGGATACGTGCCCTATCCCGGAACTGCGGGCGCCTATCTGGCGATTGTGGATACCTTCGTCGTGTCGGCTCAGGCCAACGACGGGCTGAATGCCATCAAGTTCCTCGAGACGATCGCTGATCCCAAGACGTCGCTCGCGTTCAACAAGGTGAAAGGCTCAGTGCCAATACGAAACGACGTCGATGTGTCCTCGCTACCCGCTTATCAGCGTCAGGCGTCCGAGGCACTGTGGCACGACAAAATTCTGCTGTCGATGACGCACGGCGAACTGATGCCATCCGCCTTCCAGCAGGCGCTCTATGACGCGGTGGCGGCGTTCGTGCAGAGTAAGAACTCGAAGTCCTTCATCGACACGCTGCAAAACTCCATCGCGGTTCCCATTCCGGGGGGACGATGACGTCCGGTGACGGTCCTCCAGTGGAAGGTGATGGCTCATGAGCGACCCGGATAGTCAGGACAAACCCCTGTTCCTGGTTGTCACCATCAAGCCGCGGCTCGACCGGCTCGACGAAGCTGAGGCGCAGCTGCAGTCGATGCGGCAAAACACCCTCAAGGAGCCGGGCTGCGTGTTCATGCACCTCGTCCAGCCCCAGGACGACCCGGACACGTGGGTGATGCTCGAGATGTTCCGCTCTCGCGCCGCGTGGGACGAGCACATGCGCCAGCCCTACAACACCGAGGGCAACAAGATTCTCGAAGGTCTCCTGCGCGAGCCTTCCGACCTTCGCCTGCTCGACGAGAAATAGGAAATCGAAAGCGAACGACCGCATTTCAACAGCGATGATCTGGAGCCGATGCAGAGTCGGGCTGACAGCACCTGCCACCCAGGGCAGTGCGGTGTTCCTGCTCTCGCACCGGTCTCAGGATCGTCACGTCGTCACGGATTGTGACAATCGGCGCCAAACTGTGCGGCAGGGCTACACGAACAGTGTTCGATTCGGCGATCCATCAGTACTTGCAGTGCTTGCATGAAACCGCCGCCGACGGCCTACAGCGTCGCTGGTACCGGGCGCAGTTCGCACTGGCGTGGCCAGGCCGCGTCAGTGAAATCTTGGTCGACTCCGGAGGCGTGGGTCACGGCGTCCATGATGCTCGAACCGATGCCCGGCGTGTCGTCGCCGACATCGGCCGGGAGCGGGCGACCAACGGTCTATGCCGGTGTCGAGCCCCGATCAGATAGTTCTCTGCGATGGGAAGGGCGTCTGCTGCTGGCCCGCGCATCCGCGGAGAACCGGTGCGACACTTTGCACCCACAGCGACCACCGCAGTCTGCTGTTGCGCGGCGACGCGGGCGTCGGCAAGTCGACGCTGATTCAGCGCGTATCGGTCAAGGCCGCCGCGCAGGGTTGGCGAGTGCTGCTGTCAACCGCCGTCGAGGCGGAGGCGTCGGTGATCGGGCGCGCCGCGAGCGTCTCCAGTGCGGCCCGGGCGACCGTGCCGAGCGCTCCGCCGACAAAGATCGCGGCCAGTTCGCGGCGGTCGTGACCGAGCATGAGCCAAAGTATGGCGGCAATTCACCCGACTGCAGGACACCGCCATATCTGCGGGGAGCAGAATCGGTAACCATGGCGGCCCACCCCCGCGCCGGGCAACGGGCGCAACCCGAAGACCTTATCGATGTCGCGCATGTGGTGACGGCGTACTACACCAAACAGCCCGACCCCGACGACGTCGCCCAGCAGGTGGCGTTCGGCACGTCCGGGCACCGCGGGTCGAGCCTGGACGCGGCGTTCAACGAGGCGCATATCCTGGCCACCACGCAGGCGATCGCCGAGTACCGGGCCGCACAGGGCACCACCGGGCCGCTGTTCATCGGCCGCGACACCCATGCGCTGTCCGAGCCGGCGTGGGCGTCGGCGCTGGAGGTGCTGGCGGCCAACGACGTTGTGGCGATGATCGATTCGGCCGACCGCTACACCCCGACGCCGGCGGTCAGCCACGCCATCCTGACGTTCAACCGCGGCCGCGACAGTGACCTGGCCGACGGCATCGTGGTCACTCCGTCGCACAACCCCCCGCGCGACGGTGGGTTCAAGTACAACCCGCCCAACGGTGGACCCGCCGACACCGACGCCACCAGCGTGATCGCCAAACGCGCCAACGAGATCCTGCGCGACGGGCTGAAGGCGGTGAAACGGGTGCCCTTGGCCCGCGCGCTGCCGACCGCGCAGCGCTACGACTACATGGACGCCTACATCGACGACCTGCCCAGCGTCGTCGATGTGCACGCCATCCGCGCTGAAGGCATCCGCATCGGCGCCGATCCGCTGGGCGGCGCGAGTGTCGATTACTGGGGTGCGATCGCCGAGCGTCACAACCTGAACCTGACCGTGGTCAACCCGCTGGTCGACGCGACGTTTCGATTCATGACGCTGGACACCGACGGCAAGATCCGGATGGACTGCAGCTCGCCCAACGCGATGGCGTCGCTGATCGCCAACCGCGACAAGTATCAGATCGCCACCGGCAACGACGCCGACTCCGACCGGCACGGCGTCGTCACTCCCGACGCCGGGCTGCTCAACCCGAACCACTACCTGGCGGTGGCGATCGACTACCTGTACAGCCACCGGCCCGAATGGCCGGGGTCGACCGCTGTCGGCAAGACCGCGGTCAGCTCGTCGATCATCGACCGCGTGGTGGCCGGGCTCGGGCGCAAGCTGGACGAGGTGCCGGTCGGCTTCAAGTGGTTTGTGGACGGATTGCTCAGCGGCACTATCGGTTTCGGCGGTGAGGAAAGTGCCGGGGCGTCGTTCCTGCGCCGTGACGGCTCCGTCTGGACCACCGATAAGGACGGCATCATTCTCGCGCTGCTGGCGTCGGAGATCCTCGCGGTGACCGGTTCGACGCCGTCGCAGCGGTACGACGCACTGGCCGAAAAATACGGTGCGCCAACCTATGCCCGCATCGACGCGCCCGCCGACCGGGAGCAGAAGGCCCGGCTGGGCAAGCTCTCGCCCGAGCAGGTCACCGCCACCGAGCTGGCGGGCGAGCCGATCACCGCCAAGCTGACCACCGCGCCGGGCAACGGCGCCCCGCTGGGCGGGTTGAAGGTCACCACCGAGAACGCCTGGTTCGCGGCGCGCCCGTCGGGCACCGAGGACGTGTACAAGATCTACGCCGAATCGTTCCGCGGCCCCGAGCATCTCGCCGAGGTCCAGGAAGCCGCCCGCGAAGTGGTCAATAAGGTCATCGCGTGAGCTCGCCCGAGGAGGGTGACTGAACGGTTGCCACCGAACAGCGAATGAGAAGCTGCCCGGCGAAGTCTGGATGCTGATCGTCTCGAACGCGACCCGACGGTGCACACGGCGGAGTGTGCGCGGTTTCTGAGTTACGTCGTGCCTGGCCCGCAGCCGCAGGACTGCGGCTCGTGGGCAGGTGTTATCGGTGCAGACGGTTATCCACGGAACCGAGCGAGTTGCTACTCGAAGTATCGATCGCCAAAGCCGCCCGCTGGGCACGACCGGAAGCAGGGGCTGGACTCACTACCTGGCCCCCCGAAACTGTGTGGCACCAGCAGACAATGTGATGATCCGTTTGAGACCAGTGATGTCGGACCGCGCCAGTACGGTCAAGAGGCCGGGTAACAGCTCGAGTTCCTGAGGGGCCGCAGTTGACCAATGGTGCTGGCGGCAAGTGCTTGCGGATCGCCGCGCTGGTCGGATCTGGGCAGCTGGTGCTGTTCGGTGAACTTCGTCGAGTGAGGATCCCTGCCGACCTCTGGCGATCGTGGCTCACCGACCGGGGCATCATTGCCCGCTTCGAGTCGAAGCGATCGTTGTTTTTGTGCCTTTGCCGACGGTGTGCACGTTCGCGCCGGTGGTGGCCCGCGGCCTCGCGGCGCGCCGCCCCAGCCACAACAGCGTGATGATCACCGCGTAGTCACGCCGGCCCACCGCCGTGCGACGATCACAGCTACCAAGTAGCGCCCGCTCCTCGACCGCCACCACCCCCAGCCCAGCCACCAGGCACAGCAGGTCCGGACGCGACCACTGAGCGGTGTCGGTGTTGACGACCGAGATGTAGCGGTCGGCGTGCTGAAGCCCGACGATGCTGATTTCAATGTCCCCGTGCAGTCGTCGTTGCGTTCGACAAGCACGGGAAAGGCCCCGCACCGAGCAGTTTGAGGTGCGGGGCCTTGTGGGGCGATTGTATCCGGCGGCACGCCGACGGAGAGGCCGGCCCGATGACGCCCGACCCCGCCGATACCTCACCTCGTTGGCGCCGACAAGTACCGCCTCAACGGCGCGTTGACCACACTCCCTGCAACCTCGTGCCGCACGGCCCGATTGCGTCGCAGCCCCACCGGACCCAGCACGACCAGCGCCGAGGCTTCGCCGTCGAGCACCGCGACCCGCCGATCCCAGAGACTGTCCCGCCGAAGGTGCCGAGGGCTGGCCACTGCCCTGTCGCCTGGCCACGCCGGCGCGATCGGCGCAATGACGTCTTCGAGCCCGTGGGAATGGCGTGGACACTACGGTGTGTATAGGGCGCGATGAGGCTGTAAACGAGACCGGACAACAGGGCGCGGCCCGAGCGGTCCGCCGTACAACACCACGCGGCTCCGCGCCGCGCCAAGCGAACGGGGTGGGTTGTGGTCGGTCGTATCGGAATTGATGACGTCGAGCCCGTCGTCTCGGGCGGAAGGTATCCGGCCAAGGCCGTCGTGGGCGAGGTGGTGCCGGTGCGGGCCACGGTGTGGCGGGAGGGCCACGACGCCGTGGCAGCCACCATGGTGGTGCGCTACCACGGCACCGCGAACCCGCAGCTCGTGGACGACCCGGCCCGGCCGGCGGCGCCCGAACCGGTGCCGATCGAGGATGTGGTCAGCCCAGCGGCACGGGTGAAGCCGCAGCTCATAACGATGTCCCCGGGCCGCACGCCGGACGTGTTCCACGGACAGTTCGTTCCCGACAGCGTGGGTCTGTGGACGTTCCGGGTGGACGGCTGGGGCGATCCGATCGCCACGTGGCGGCGCGGGGTCACCGCCAAGCTCGACGCGGGGCAGGGTGAGGCGGAGCTGTCCAACGATCTGCTGGTCGGTGCGCGGCTGCTGGAACGCGCCGCCGCCGGCACGCCCCGCAAGCTGCGCGATCCGCTTTTGGAGGCGGCGGCGAGGCTGCGCGAGCCGGGAGACCCGTTCACCCGTGCCGGCGCGGCGCTGGCACCCGAGGTCGTCGAACTGCTCGAGCAGTACCCCCTGCGCGAAGTGCTCACGCGCGGTGAGCAATACGGCGTGTGGGTGGACCGGCCGCTGGCCCGGTTCGGTTCGTGGTATGAGTTCTTCCCCCGGTCCACCGGTGGCTGGGACAACAACGGCAACCCGGTTCACGGGACGTTCGCGACCGCGACCAAGGCGCTGCCGCGGGTGGCCCGGATGGGTTTCGACGTGGTGTATCTGCCGCCCATCCACCCGATCGGCAAGGTGCATCGCAAGGGCCGCAACAACAGCGTGACCGCCGCCCCCAACGACGTCGGCTCACCGTGGGCGATCGGCAGCGAGGAGGGCGGCCACGACGCCGTGCACCCGGCACTCGGCACGATCGAGGACTTCGACGACTTCGTCGCCGCCGCACGCGACCAGGGTATGGAGATCGCGCTGGATCTCGCACTGCAGTGCGCGCCCGACCACCCGTGGGCCAAGGAGCATCCTGAGTGGTTCACCGTGCTGCCCGACGGGACGATCGCGTACGCGGAGAATCCACCCAAGAAGTACCAGGACATCTATCCGATCAACTTCGACAACGAACCGGCCGGCCTGTACGAAGAGGTGCTTCGGGTGGTGCGCTACTGGATATCGCACGGAATCAAGGTGTTTCGGGTCGACAACCCACACACCAAGCCGCCGAACTTCTGGGCGTGGCTGATCGGCGAGGTCAAGAACGAGGATCCCGACGTGTTGTTCCTGGCGGAGGCGTTCACCCGGCCGGCCCGCCTGTACGGACTGGCCAAACTCGGCTTCACACAGTCCTACACGTACTTCACCTGGCGCACGTCGAGATCGGAACTCACCGAGTTCGGCGGGCAGATCGCCGAGCACGCCGACTACGCCCGGCCGAATCTGTTCGTCAACACTCCCGACATCCTGCATGCGAGCCTGCAGCACGGCGGCCCCGGCATGTTCGCGATCCGGGCGGTGCTGGCGTCGACGATGAGCTCGGCGTGGGGCGTGTACTCCGGTTACGAGCTGTTCGAGCACCGGCCGGTGCGCGAAGGCAGCGAGGAGTACCTGAACTCGGAGAAGTACGAGCTGCGCCCCCGCGATTTCGAGGCGGCGCTGGCCGACGGCGAATCGCTGGAGCCATTCCTGACCCGGCTCAACGAGATTCGCCGGGTGCATCCCGCGCTGCAACAACTGCGCACCATCACGTTCCACTACCCCGACAACGAGGCGATCATCGCCTACAGCAAGTTCGACCCGGTCACCGGTGATCAGGTGCTGATGGTGGTCACGCTCAACGCCTTCGGTCCCGAAGAGACCACGCTCTGGCTGGACATGGCCGCGCTGGGCATGGAGCCCTACGACCGGTTCTGGGTGCGCGACGAGATCACCGGAGAGGAATACCAATGGGGACAATCGAATTTCGTGCGCATCGAACCCGCCAAGGCGGTGGCTCACGTGCTGAACATGCCCCAGATACCGGCCGACCAACGACTGAAGCTACTGCGTAGGGAGTAACGGAAATGACGCGGACCAACCAACTCACCAGCCCGCACCTGCGGCCGCCGACGGCCGACCTGAACCGCTTGCTGGCCGGCGAGCACCACGACCCGCATTCGATCCTGGGCGCCCACGAATACGGCGACCACACGGTGGTGCGGGCCTACCGGCCCCATGCTGTCCAGGTGGCGGCCCTGGTCGGCGGCGAGCGGTACGTGTTCAGCCACATCGAGTCCGGGCTGTTCGCGGTGGCGCTGCCGTTCACGAACCTGGCCGACTACCGGCTGGAGATCAGCTACGAAGGCGGCGGCGATTCGCCGGTTGTCCATGCGGTGGCCGATGCGTACCGGTTCCTGCCCACGCTCGGCGAGGTCGACCTGCACCTGTTCGCCGAGGGCCGCCACGAACGACTGTGGGAGGTGCTCGGCGCGCATCCGCGCAGCTTCACCACACCCGACGGCGTGGTGAACGGGGTGTCGTTCGCGGTGTGGGCGCCGAACGCCAAGGGCGTCAGCCTGATCGGCGAGTTCAACCACTGGGACGGTAACGAGGCCCAGTTGCGTGTGCTGGGGTCGACGGGCGTGTGGGAATTGTTCTGGCCGGATTTCCCGGTGGGCGGGCTGTACAAATTCCGGGTACACGGTGCCGACGGTGCGGTCACCGACCGCGCCGACCCGATGGCCTTCGCCACCGAGGTGCCGCCGCAGACGGGGTCGCGGGTGACCGAGAGCTCCTACACCTGGAGCGACGACGCGTGGATGGCCCAGCGCGCTCAGCTCAACCCGGTGTTCGAGCCGATGAGCACCTACGAGGTGCACCTGATGTCGTGGCGACCCGGCCTGAGCTATCGCCAACTCGCCGACGAACTCACCAATTACGTTGTCGAACACGGCTTCACCCATGTCGAGATGATGCCGGTGGCCGAGCATCCGTTCGGCGGGTCGTGGGGCTATCAGGTCACCTCGTATTACGCGCCGACGTCACGGCTGGGCACGCCCGACGACTTCCGCTACCTGGTGGACAAGCTGCACCAGGCCGGCATCGGTGTCATCGTGGACTGGGTGCCGGCGCACTTCCCGAAAGACGCCTGGGCGCTGGGCCGGTTCGACGGCACAGCCCTCTACGAGCACTCCGACCCGCACCGTGGTGAGCAGCTCGACTGGGGCACCTACGTGTTCGACTTCGGCCGCGCCGAGGTGCGCAACTTCCTGGTGGCCAACGCGCTGTACTGGCTGCAGGAGTTCCACGTCGACGGACTGCGGGTGGACGCCGTCGCCTCGATGCTCTACCTGGACTACTCGCGGCCCGTGGGCGGCTGGACACCGAACGCCTACGGCGGCCGGGAAAACCTCGAGGCGGTGCAGTTCCTGCAGGAGATGAACGCCACTGTGCACAAGATCGCGCCCGGCATCGTCACCATCGCCGAGGAGTCGACGTCATGGCCCGGCGTCACCCGCCCGACAAACCTTGGCGGGCTTGGCTTTTCCATGAAGTGGAACATGGGCTGGATGAACGACACCCTCGACTTCATCAGCCATGACCCGGTGCATCGCAGCTACCACCACCACGAGATGACGTTCTCGATGCTATACGCGTTCAGCGAGAACTATGTGCTGCCGATCAGCCACGACGAAGTCGTGCACGGCAAGGGCACGTTGTGGGGCCGGATGCCCGGCAACGACCACGTCAAGGCGGCCGGGGTGCGGGGCCTGATCGCCTACCAGTGGGCCCATCCGGGGAAGCAATTGCTGTTCATGGGGCAGGAATTCGGGCAGCGCGCCGAGTGGTCCGAGGAGCGCGGCGTGGATTGGTACCAGCTTGACGAGAACAGCTTCTCCGACGGCATCCTGCGGATGGTGTCCGACATCAACGCCATCTACCAGACCCGGCGCGCGCTATGGTCCCGCGACTCCAGCCCGGAGGGCTACTCCTGGATCGACGCCAACGACTCGGCCAACAACGTGTTGAGCTTCCTGCGGTTCGGCGACGACGGCTCGATCCTGGCGTGCGTGTTCAACTTCTCCGGTTCCGAGCACACCCGCTACCGGCTGGGGTTGCCACATGCGGGCAGCTGGCGCGAGGTGCTCAACACCGACGCGACGATCTACAACGGCACCGGGGTGGGCAATTACGGCGCGGTGGAAGCCACCGACGAGCCGTGCCACGGACGCACCGCCTCCGCGGTGATGGTGCTCCCGCCACTGGCCGCGCTGTGGTTCGAGCCGGCCTAGCGTTTCCTGGGTGAACAGTTTCCGGGCGAGCAGACGAAAAAGATGAGATGCGTTGAGGACGTCCAGGTCGAACAACATCGCCGGTGGCCCCGCCGAGGTAGTCACGAGCCGAGACGCATTAGCGCGTCATTGCGAGGACCGAGGCGCCAGCACCGTCATGCGTCCGCTGGCTTGGCGGTCGATCCGGCGACCTCCTGGTACAGCTTGGCGGTCTGTAAGGCGATGCTGGTCCAGTCGAAGTCGGAGATGGCGCGTTGCCGGCCGGCCTCGCCCATCGCGTTAGCCCGCTCCGGATCGCGGGCCAGCGTGTTGAGCGCATCGGCCAGCGCCTTCGGCTCGTCCGGCGGCACCAGCAGGCCGGTCTGGCCGTCTGCAACCACCTCCGGGATGCCGCCCACATTCGAGGCGACGACCGCGGTACCGCAGGCCATCGCCTCCAGGTTGACGATGCCGAGCGGCTCGTACAGCGACGGGCAGACGAACGCGGTGGCGTGGCTGAGCAGCTGGATCACCTCGTGCCGGTTCAGCATGCCCTCGATCCAGATCACCCCAGATCGGGTGGCGCGCAAGTTGTTGACGAGGTCGGTCACCTCCTGTGCGAGTTCGGGCGTGTCCGGCTGTCCGGCGCACAGCACGAGCTGCACCTCGGGGTCGAGCTGGGCGGCCGCGCGCAGCAGCACCGGTACGCCCTTCTGCCGGGTGATACGACCCACGAAGACCACGTTGGGTCGATTGGGGTCGACGCCGTACTGCTCGAGCACGTCGGTGTCGGGGTCTGGGGCGTACTGCTGGGCATCGATCCCGTTGTGGATCACCCGCACCTTGTCCGGGTCCACCGAGGGGTAGGTGGACAGCACGTCGGCCTTCATTCCGTTGGACACCGCGATGACCGCCGCGGCGCTCTCCACGGCGTCGCGCTCGCACCAGGACGACAGCGCGTAGCCGCCGCCGAGCTGTTCGGCCTTCCACGGCCGAAGCGGCTCAAGCGAGTGCATGGTCAACACGTGCGGGATGCCGTAGAGCAGCGATGTCAGGTGTGCGGCCATGTTGGCGTACCAGGTGTGGGAGTGCACCAGGTCGACGTCGCCCATGGCGGCCACCATCGACAGTCCCGTGGAGATCGTCTGCAGCGCAGGGTTGGCGTCCTTCAGCCGGTCCCATGGCCGGTGCGCCACCGCGGTCGGCCGGTCGGCGCCCTGGCAGTGCACGGTCAGGTCCACGTGCTTGGACAGCTCCTTGGCCAGGTACTCCACGTGCACGCCGGCGCCGCCGTAGACCTCGGGCGGGTACTCCCTCGTGCACAGTGCGACCTTGAGTCGGTCACCTGTCTGGTCGGGCTGGCTCACTTGGTGACCTCCTGGCTCTTGCCGACGACGGTCACGCCGCCGTCGGAGACGACGAATCCGCGCGCCCGGTCGTGGTCTTTGTCCACGCCCACCTGCGCCCCTTCGGGTACCACCACGTCCTTGTCGATGATCGCGTTCTGTACCACGGCGTTGGCGCCGATGACGGTGTTGTCCATGATCACCGAGCGTTCCACGATGGCGTAGTCCTCTATCCGCACGCCGGGGGACAGCACCGACTCGCGCACCAGCGCCCCAGAGACGATGACGCCGTTGGAGACCACGCTGTTGACCGCATGGCCGACCCGGTCCCCGTCCTCGTGCACGAACTTCGCCGGTGGGTGCGGCGGGATGTGGGTGAGGATCGGCCACTGACTGTTGTACAGGTTGAATACCGGCACCACAGCGCACAGGTCCATGTGCGCGTCGAAGTAGGAGTCCAACGTTCCCACGTCGCGCCAGTAGCCGGCGTCGGCGGGGTCGGCGCCGGGCACCTCGTTGCGCTGGAAGTCGTACACCTGCGCCATGCCCCGGTCCACCATCATCGGCATGATGTTGCCGCCCATGTCGTGCTTGCTGGACTCGTCGGCGGCGTCCTTGCGCAGCGCCTCGACCAGCACGTCGGCGGAGAACAGGTAGTTGCCCATCGACGCGAACGTCTCATCGGGCCGACCTGGCAGCCCCGGCGGGTCGGGCGGCTTCTCCAGGAACGCCTCGACCTGCAGCCCGTCGGAGGCGGTCTTGATCACGCCGAAGGCGCTGGCCTCCTTGCGTGGCACCGGAATGCCGGCCACCGTGGCGCCCGCGCCACTCTCGAGGTGCTGCGCGATCATCTGCCTCGGGTCCATGCGGTAGACGTGGTCGGCGCCGAACACGATGACCAGATCCGGCTTCTCGTCGTGGATCAGGTTCAGCGACTGGTAGATCGCATCGGCGGAGCCGGTGTACCACTGCGGGCCAAGGCGCTGCTGGGCGGGCACCGGGGTCACGTAGTTGGCGAGCAGGCTGCTCATCCGCCAGGTCGTGGTGATGTGGCGGTCCAGGCTGTGGCTCTTGTACTGGGTGAGCACCGCGATCCGCAGCACCCCGGCGTTGACCAGGTTCGACAACGCGAAATCGATCAATCGATACAGCCCGCCGAACGGGACGGCCGGCTTGGCCCGGTCGAGGGTCAGCGGTGAGAGGCGCTTGCCCTCACCACCGGCGAGCACGATGCCGAGCACCTTTGGATCGGCCATCTGACGTCTCCTTCAGTTGGACGCTTCAGTGGACGCGTTGAGTGCGCTGTCGACGATCTTGCGGGCCTCCTGCTGGATCCGGGGCAGGTGGGGTCCGGACCGGCGAACGACTCGGTGGGCACCGAAGGCTCGAGTCTGCTCGAGCAGCGCTGCGCGGAAATCCACGTCACGAACTTACAGCGGTTCGCGCCCTGCCAAGCGAGATCGGGAGAGGCGACGATCTCCGCAGCACCCTGGCATCGCGTCGGCGGCCGGTTCCGGCAGTCGATGGCGGCGTCGGGATCCTCCGGCGGCTTACCGTCGCGGGTCGGAGATGATCTGCGCCGCCGCCGGTTCCCGCGGCCGACGTGGCGGAAGAGTTGCTTGAGCGTCCAGTCCGGGCACGTCGGCACGGGAGCGGACGGGTCGCCCGCGGGTGGTTCCGGGTCGGGCGGCTCGCACTCGGATGACCGTCGGTTACGCCTGAATGCTTATGGGCAGATCATGCTGAAACACGCGCGCCGGAGCATTTCTGAGATCAATTCCGCCACCGAACGCATCGCCGCGCTGCGCGATCCCGATAGCGGTACGGTGCGGTTGGCGTTCCTGCATTCGCTTGCCAGTTGGCTTGTTCCCGATCTGCTGCGCAGATTTCGGAGTGCAGCGCCGCGGGTCCAGTTCACCCTCAGTCAGGCCGCGGCGTACGAGATGGTGGAGTTCCTGGCGGGCGGGCACGTTGATCTGGCAATCACCGCACCCGGCCTGACGGAGCCGGGTTTGGATGGCACCAGCTGCAGATCGAGCGCCTGTGCCTCGTGGTTCCGCGCGATCACCGCTTTGCCCAGCGCGCCAGATTGCGCCTCGCCGAAGCCGCCGACGAACCGTTCATCGCATTGGGTGAGGAATTCGCAATGCGTGCAGGTATCCACGCTCAAAGCACTCGAGGGTGACCCGAACTGGGTGGCCAGCGTCGAGGAGCTGATCGACTACGATCGAACCGAACACGTGCCGACACGGACCAGGGCACGCCCGGACGGGTCAGACACAGAGCGGATGGAAGTATGTCACCCGGTGTCAGAAGCAAGCCCAGCATCCTGGTGATGGGCGAAGCGCTGGTGGACGTTGTGACCCGCGGCGACGATGTCGACGAGCACGTGGGAGGCAGCCCGGCGAACGTCGCATTCGGTCTGGGGCGCCTCGGGCACGACGTTGCTCTGGCCACCTGGATCGGCGCCGATCGCCGGGGCAAGCGGATCGCCAGGGCGTGTCGGCGCGCCGATGTCGAGCTCGTTCCTGGCAGCGACAAGGCGCCGCGGACCTCGGTGGCCAACGCCGAGATCGACGCAGAGGGACACGCCACCTACAACTTCGACCTCACCTGGGTGCTCCCGACCCTGCCCCATATCAGCGAGGTCGACCACGTGCACACGGGAAGCATCGCGGCGACCCTCGAACCGGGCGGGACGCAGGTGGTCGGCGCGCTCAAGGCCACTCACGGCGAAGCCACCATCTCCTATGACCCCAATGCCCGGCCCACCCTGATGGGCGATCCCCAGGATGCCCGAAACCGCGTGGAGGAGATCGTCGTTCTCTCCGATGTCGTCAAGGTCAGCGACCAGGACGTCGAGTGGTTCTACCCGGATCGCGCCATCGACGACGTCGTGCAGGACTGGCTGGCCTTGGGGCCGTCCTTGGTGGTGGTCACCCGCGGGGGCGAGGGCGCGACGTTCGCTGTGCGCGGTGCCGACCCGGTCCTGGCCGCCAGTGCCGACGTACAGATGGTGGACACGGTGGGGGCCGGAGACTCGTTCATGGCGGGCCTGCTCTCGGGCCTGCTGGATGCGGGCCTTCTGGGCGGCGAAGGTGCCCGTGTCAAGCTCGGGCAGGCCGCACCCGGCGATGTGCTCCCGGCTGTGCAGCGGGCAATCGCAACGTCCGGCGTGACCGTCAGCCGCGCCGGCGCCTACGCCCCTACCCGCAAAGAACTCGAAACCGTCCTCTGATCCGCGAACATTCGGGATGTTCGCCTGAGTCCGGGCTGATTCCACAACGACTACCATTCTCTGCCGGCCTCTGCGGCTTCCATGATGTGGTGCGCTTCGCGAATGTCCTTGTAGGAGAGGACGCGCGACGGCTTGGCTTCGAGTCGACCGTCGGCGACCTGCGCCGCGATGTCGTGCCGCGGCACGTCGGACCGGTTGCGTTCACTCTCGACGGAGTGACCTACGAGATCGACCTTTCGACAAAGAATGCCAACAAACTCCGGGCGGCGTTCGAGCCCTGGATCGAAGCCGGACGGCGCGTCGGGGGACGGCGCCGAAGCTCGATCGTCAGCGCAAGCAGGACAGCGACAGAGCCACGAGAGTCGCAGCAATCCGCGAGTGGGCCCGTAAGCACGGTTATGCGGTAGCCAGCCGCTTCAGGATCCTAGCTGACGCCCTGGACGCCTTTCGGGCTGCTGGCAAGGCATAAGCACCGAAGCGGAGGTCCGGATCGTCACTTCCGGCAACGGCTTCCGCAATTTTGGTAACTACCGGCTGCGCCTCCTGCTGCACTGCGGAACCACCTGGCAACATCACACCCCGACACCACTCCGAGGTCGACTACCACGCTTAGCCGCGTAGAGCCGCTTTGTTCTGCCATCCGCTGACTCCGAGGAGCGACGGGGTGGCCGTTACGTGCTGGAGATGTTCAGCAAGCGCGACGACCTGTACGCCGATGTGGACCGCAGCCTCGCCCAGTTGGGGTTAGCAGACCGCAAAGCAGAAGACGCGAGTGCACCGCAGGCGCCCGCCGGGGCCACGGGCGAGCATGCGCCGACCGCCCCGGAGGTGCCCGCCGAGGGGCACGGTAACCTGCTGGCCGATCCGCAGTGGGCCGACGCGCTGAACGCGTTTTCGCCAGGTGCTGGGCTGAGGCCGTGCAACGGTTCGAGGCGCTAGAGACCCGCTATCCGGGTGAGGGCCGGGTCGAGACGAGGCCGAAAGAGGCGCGCCGACAGCGCGACATCGGTGCCTGGTCGAGCAAGGCCGAGTCCGCCGCGTCGACGGTGATTGGGACACTGTGGTGATCGCGTTGGAGAACCTCACCGCCCTGGATTCGCCGTACCCGGACGTCGCTGCCCCGCTGGAGCAGGCGCGTATCGCCCAGCGACGCAAAGCGCTGGTAGACGAGATGACCGCCCTGCATCAGGTCGGACGCTGGGAGGCTGTCGTGGCCGCCGCACAAGAGTTGGCGCGGGCTCGAGCCATCCGACTTCGCCGAGCCGGGTCGGTTCTGGCGGTTCAACCGCGGGCATGTCCCACTCCTTGACGGGGCGTCGGCTCGCCGACCGACGCGCGCTGAGGCACCGGTTGGTGGCAATCCGGTAGAGCCAGGTCCGCACCGAGGCTCGCCCCTCGAATCCGCCGATACCCTGCCAGGCGGCAAGCAACGTGTCCTGGAGGGCATCCTCGGCGTCCTGCAACGACCCGAGCATCCGGTAGCAGTGCACCTGTAGCTCGCGGCGGTGCGGTTCGGTCAACGCTCGAAACGCATCGCCGTCTCCAGCCCGCGCCCTTGACATCAGGTCGGCCGTCATCAGCTTCACTCTCGTATAGACGCCGGACGCGGGGCGAACTGGGCGGTTGATGGGCGCCTATTTTCCCGACGTCGATGCGTCTGCACAGACATGATGCTGAAGGACAGGGTTGCGGTGATCTACGGTGCCGGAGGCGCGATCGGCGGCGCTGTCGCTCGCGCCTTCGCGGCTGAAGGAGCCGAGCTTTTTCTCACGGGGCGCCGCCTGGCGTCCGTCGAAGTTGTCGCCAACGACGTCGCTTCCGCCGAGGCCGCACAGGTCGACGCTCTCGATGAACGAGCCGTCGACAAGCATCTGCAGTCGGTGATCAAAAAGGCTGGCCGCGTAGATATTTCGCTCAACGCGGTCGGTATCCCAAATGCGACGATCCTGGGTGTGCGCCTAGTCGACTTGGATGCTGAGCAGTTCACCGCGCCGATCGCGGCCTACACGACGTCCTACTTCTTGACCGCGCGCGTGGCCGCAATACACATGGTTCCGAATCAATCGGGGGTGATCATGACGGTCACCGCACTTCACTCACGGACGGGCATCCCGTTGGTCGGCGGATACGGTCCGGCGATGGCGGCCAAGGAAGCGCTCACTCGAAACCTGTCCGCCGAACTCGCACCTCACGGCGTACGCGTGGTCGGTCTGCGACCGCAGGCCATGCCGGAGACGCCAACGATCAAGGACGCCTTCGAGCCGCGCGCCAAGGCATCCCGCATGACCTTGGAACAATGGCAGGAATTCCTCGCGAGCAGGACCCACCCACGGCGGCTCATGACACTCGAGGAGCTGGCCAACGTGGCGGTCTTCATCGCATCCGAGAAGGCGAGCGAGACCGGAACAACCGCCAACCTGACCATGGGCAGCCTGGATGACTAACTGCCGCGGTGTGCCTTCAGCGCGGCGCGGGCCAGCAGACGCAACAGCACCTGGCTGATAACCAGAAGCGGAGCCTTCAGCAGTGGGAACGACGCAGTGGACGAGATCATGTAGTTGATGTGTGTGCCGTTCCCCACCGGGGTGAGCCGCACTTCGCCGGCGTAACCAGGAAACGGTGTCCCCGACAGGGCTTTGTAGCCCATCACGTTGGGGGGCTCGTACGTCACGACCTCCTCCACGATGTCTGGCCCCGGACCCGGTGTCGCAATGCGGCGAACCGCACCGACTCCATTGGCCTCGGCCGTCCCGGGCCGGTCCATCGTCACAGTGGCGCCCAGCCCCCAGCCCATCATCCCGACGTGGTCGCTCAATGTGTCCCACACGACCTCGATCGGCGCGGCGACGGTGGTCTGCGACATGACTTCCATCGGTACACCTTAAGCATTGAACACTTGACCAATGAATTGATCGCATGAATAAAATATTGATTGTGCGGCCAATCTCCGACATCACGTCCCGCGCCCGGATCAGGGATGCGGCGATGCGCCTGTTCGCCGGCCAAGGCGGAACGGCGACGACCATCCGCGCCGTCGCCGAACAAGCCGGGGTCGCCCCGGGCTTGGTCTCGCACCATTTTGGCAGCAAGCAGGGGTTGCGCGACGCGTGCGACGACTTCGTCCTCGACTACCTGCGGCAGATCATAAAGCAGGGCGTCGACGAACAAGGAGTGGCCGACCCCGCTTATCTGGACAGCGTGTACCAAAGCGCCGCCGACGTATTGCGTTATGTTGCAAGGGCTTTGGTTGACGGGTCGGCCGGAGCCGCGGCACTGTTCGACAACCTCGTCGCGCTCACCGAGGAATACCTGGCGAACCACCCCTCCCACGGCGACGCGTCGCAGTCGGACCCGCGCACCCAGGCCGCCGTGCTAGTTGCGATGCGGCTCGGAGTCTGGGTACTACACCCGCACCTGCTCCGCGCGATCGGCGCAGAGTCGCTGACGCCCCAGCTGATGGCGCGATTGTCCGCGGCCGTACTGGACGTCATGTCACAGGACTTCGCCGGTGCGGACATCGTCGCGTTGGCGCGGTCCGGCCTCGCCCGCTACCAGCAGTCGCCCGATGAACAGGAATGATTCCGTGGAGCTCGAAAAGGCCAGACTCACCGGCGCACAAGAGACCACGCTTGCCACGCTGTACGGCAAGGCGATGGAAAGCAGGCGATCCGACTCCATCCTCTCCGACCGCGAAGCCGACAAGGCGTTGCGGCGAATCGACTACGACTTCAGCCGGCTGCGGGTCCGCCGCAGCGATCACTTGTCGCTCGCCGTGCGCGCGAAGGCCTACGACGGCTGGGCCCGGCAATTCCTCACCCGCCATCCCGACTGCACCGTGCTGCACCTCGGCTGCGGTTTGGACACCCGGGTCTATCGAGTCAACCCGCCGTCCACCGTTCGCTGGTACGAAATCGACCTTCCCGACGTTATCGAGTTGCGGCGGCGGCTCTTTCCGCCGCGGGACGGTGCGCAGACCATCGCCGCATCGCTGACCGATGCACATTTGCTCGACGGGATCGCCGGCGACACGCCCGTCCTCGTCATCGCCGAAGGCCTGACGCCATACCTGCGCGCCGTCGACGGCCTCGCACTGCTGCGCCGCATCACCGAGCACTTCCCCAGCGGGGAGATGCTGTTCGACGGATACGGCCGGCTAGGGGTGTGGTTCCTGCAGCGCTACGGATGTGTCAAAGTGTCCGGCGCGCAACTGGGTTGGTCCATCGACGACCCGCACGAGCTCGAACGGGCGGTCCCGGGACTCATCCTCGACGCCGAACTGTGGTACACGAACGCACCGGGAATCGACCGGCACTACTCGTGGCTCTACGGGCGCTTCGCTGGTGCGATGTACCACATAACCCCCATACGTCGGCTCGGCCGCCCATTGCGCTACCACTTCGACCGCCAAATGCGTTGAGCGGCAGGACCTTCAGTGAGCCATAGGAGCTAGGCGAAGATACCTGCACCGGAACCCGGCTTGATTGGACCTTGGCGTACACAATGACCGAACCGAGCTCCACCAAGCCCAAAAGCAGTAGCGGCCAGACGGCGCCTGCGAACAGGCTCACCCCGAGCGGATTGGGTGCCGGCGATCGGCGATCGTTCCATCGCCTGCTCGCCGCACGCGCCCCGAAGGTGGTCAGCATGCAGCCACCGAGGTAGATCACTACCAGTGTGTCGACCACGCGAACCCCGTCCCTAGACACAACGTGTTCAAGTCGACTTCCCTGAGAAGCTCAAAACCAAACAAAACCGCATTGCGATAGGCTCGCGCGCTTGTTCTTCTATTTGCGGGCGTGTCAGTTGGCATTTGCGGGCCATGGTTTGACTCGCAAGGATGCGGGGAATCACATGCGCGTGACGTTGCCATCGACCTCCGTCGAACCCACATTGCCCTGGGCGGTGGGTCCGCTGTCGGTGACAATTCTGGACATCCTGCGAAGCGGTCGTCCGGCATTGCAGCCCGGCCGATCGAGGTTCCGGTCTGCGAAGCGGACCCGTACGGGCTTGACCTGCAACTGGCTCTCTACGTCTGCTACGAGCTGCACTACCGCGGATTCGCCGGAGTCGACCCGCGTTGGGAGTGGAATCCTGCGCTGCTGCAGGTGCGCGGCCCGGCTCGAAGAAGCGTTCCTGAGCGCGGTGCGTCATGACGTCGGCGACATCGGGCCGGACGCCACGGCCGCGATGACGAGATGGACGCGCTGTCGGTCGAGCCGGTCGACGGCGAGGGCCCGTCCTACTACCTGCGCGACAAGGGCACCTGGGAGCAGATGCGCGAGTACTTCGTGCATCGCTCGCTGTATCACCTCAAGGAGGGTGATCCGCACGCCTGGGCGATTCCCCGCCTGACGGGACAGGCCAAGGCGTCGTTCGTCGCCGTCGAGTTCGACGAGTACGGCGGCGGCCGCGGGCGAGCGCGTGCATCAGCACCTGTTCGCCGAGCTGATGGACGCCGCCGGGCTCGATTCGACATACCTGGGCTACCTCGACGACGTGCCCGCCGACGCGCTGGCGTCGGTCAATCTGATGTCGCTGTTCGGGCTGCACCGGGAGTCTGCGCGGCGCGGCGATCGGCCATTTCGCGTCGACGGAGATCACGTCATCGCCCGGTTCGCGACGGCTGATGGAGGCGCTGGAGCGGATGGGCGCACCCGAACCGTGCGTGGCGTTCTACCGCGAGCACGTCGAGGCCGACGCCGTCCACGAGCAGGTGGTGCGCACCGATGTCGTCGGCGATCTGGTCGCGCGGGAACCGCAGCTGGATCGCGATGTCGTGTTCGGTATCAGGGCGCGCGACGTGGTCGAGGACCGCCTCGCCGACCCACCTGATGGAGTGCTGGACGCAGGGCCGCTCGTCGTTACGCCGACCGCTTGTGCTGACGGTTCGCTGCGCCGCCGGCACCGATGGCTGGTGTCGCACAAGCGGATAGTTCTTGCTGCGCCGGCACGTACAGATCGCGACCATGAATCGGTCGGATTCCACCACGCTGCCGTCGGGCATCTCGATGCGGACCGGCCCCTGCACCATCACCGGCCCGTGAGGGACGACCCGCACAACGCGGGGTTCGCTGTCGGTCATGGCTTGTCCGCCCTGATCACCAACAGCTCCTCTTCGCGGCGGCCGGGCTCGAGCCGGCCGGTGTCCTCCAGCCACTCGCGCGCGTGACGACAGCACGGGCCCGAACGGAATCCATTGGTAGGCAACGACTTCAGCGTCCAGTCCGGCGCTGGCCAGCGCCGCGAGCGTCTCGCGCGGTCCGGCGAATTCGGATTGCACCAGCAGCAGCGTGCCGCCGTCGGCGAGCAGGCCGGGTGCCGCCGCGCACAGCGGGTCGAGGACAAGACGGCCGTCGTATCCCGCATCCCACGCCCGCGCCGGTCCGATGTGCGACGGGAGCGCTGCGCTGCTCGATGCCGGATCATGCGGCACATAGGGCGGATTGCAGACCACCAGGTCGTACGGGCCGAACTCGACCGCGCGCGCCCACGAGCCGAGGTGCACCGTCCACGTCGACGCCGGCGGCAGCGGCGTTCTGCGCGCGCAGCGCACCGCGCGCGGGCAGATGTCGAAGGCGGTGACCTCGCGAGGCGCCCTGCTCGCGATCGCCGCGATCGCCACCACGCCGCTGCCGGTGCACAGGTCGGCGACCCGGCTGCCCCGCGCGAGCCCGGTCTTCTCCATCACGTCGATGAGGAGCTGCGAGTCTTCCTGCGGGGCGATACACGTCCTCGGGAGCGACCGCTGGATCCAGGTCGGTATAGGCGCTTGTCATATCGGCCTTTCAACGGTCTTCGCTGCGTGGCTGAAACGGTGCGCGTGATTAATGCCCTGTCTCAGGGGCGTTAAACCCGCGGCGTTTGCTTTGCCACGACGGCGTGGGGCACACCGCAGCCGTGCAAGCCTCCGACATCGCGCGCGTTGCCCGTCCGCCTGGGCGCCGCCGTCCGTCGCCGCCGCCTGTTCCATCCCGCCGGTGTGCTCGCCGAGGGCACTCTCGAGCGGGTCGCGCCGCCGGTGAGGGACTGCCGATGGTGTCGTGCGATGTCGTCGGCCGGGTCTCGAAGGGCATCGGCCTCCCGGCGCGCTGCCCGACATCGCCGGACTGGCGTGGCGGATGCCGCCGCCGCAGGATCTGCGAAGTGTGCGCGCCGTGGGACGTGCTGCTGGCATCGACCGTCGCCAACAGCCGCGATCCTCCTCGCGCCCGTCGCGTCGTGGTCGGGCACCACCTTCTCCAGCCTGATGCCGTTGCGCTACCAGGGCGGCGTGTGGTGGGTGCGCGCCCGGCTGGTCACCGATCATCGACACACCCGGTTTGTCACTGGACGCGATGCAGGATCAAATCGACTCGGACGGAATCGATTTCGACATCGAACAGGCTGCGGGCACGGGCGACTTCCTGCCGCTGGCCCGCCTGACGCTTCGGCACGTCGACCCCAGCTGCGACGACATCGCGTTCGACCCCGTCCTGCACAGCGACCCGCGAGGTGCAGCTGGTTCCCGGCTGGCTCGGCGATTTTCGGCGCGCCGCCTATCGGCGCAGCCGCGAGGGCCGAGGCCCGCCCACTGAGGACTCAGGCCGTCGGCTCCTCGTCGGTATCGGCGACGTCGGGCGCGTTCTCCCGCGTCGCCATGCCGCCTTCGCCGCCTTCGTCGGTCGGCCCAGGACGGCCGCCCTTGGGCTCGTCGGTGTCTTCGTCGTCGTAGATCCCTTTACCGCGTGGCATGTCGTCCCCTCTCAGTGCGATTCGGTTCGCAGCTTCTCCAGCAGCGACCCCGCCGCCTCCTTGAGGAACAGCTCCTGGCTCTCGTCGCCGATCTGTACCAGCGCGATATCGGTGAAGCCGGCTTCCCAGTACTCGCGCACCGCGTCGACGATCGCGTCGAGATCGGGCCCGCACGGAATCGACTCGGCGACGTCCTCGGGCCGCACGAACTGCGTCGCCCCCTCGAAGCCGGCCGTCGTCGGCAGATCCGAGTTGACCGCCCAGCCGCCGCCGAACCAACGGAACTGGTCGTGCGCGCGCTGCACGGCGGTGTCGCGGTCGGGATCCCAGCAGATCGGGATCTGCCCGATCACCCGGACGTCGCCGGGCAGCCCGGTGGCCCGCCGCGCGTCATGCCAGGCGTCGACGAGTTCCTTGTTCGGCTCGACGGCGATCAGGTGATCGGAGAGCGGCGCGAACACGTCCGACCGACCGCTCGCCGGACACCGCGGTGGCGATGGCGACCGGTGTTTCGGGGATGTCCCAGAGCCGCGCGGAATCGACCTCGAAGTACTCGCCCTTCCAGTCGACCAGCTCGCCGGTGAACAGCTCGCGGATGATCTGGATGGCCTCCTCGCAGCATGTCCTGCCGCCGCGCCACCGTCGGCCAGCGCTGACCGACCACGTGCTCGTTGAGGTTCTCGCCGCTGCCCAGCCCGAGCGTGAACCGTCCGTCGGCGAGGATCTGCAGGGTGGCGGCCTTCTGCGCGACGACCGCGGGGTGATAGCGCATCGTCGGGCAGGTGACGTAGGTGAACAGCTCGACCCGCTCGGTGGCATGCGCGACGGCGCCGAGCACCGACCACGCGTACGGCGCGTGGCCCTGCGACGACAGCCACGGGAAGTAGTGGTCGGAGGACACTTCGAAGTCGAAACCCGCGCGTTCCGCCGAAACGGCATAACGGACAAGCTCTTTAGGTCCGCTCTGTTCTGTCATCAGGGTGTAGCCAAAACGCGTCATGGCACCCGGGTACCCGGGCGACCCGGAACAGCCGAAACGGCTACAGCCTGGCCTTGACCGCCGCCGAAATACGGGCGCCGTCGGCCTTGCCCTCGGCGATCGCGGTCGCGGCCTTCATCACCTGGCCCATCTGCCTCATGCCGGGCCGCTCGCCGATCTCCTCGGCCACTTGCGCGATCGCGGTGTCGACGACATCGGCCAGCTCGGCCTCGGTGAGCGGGGTGGGCAGGTACTCGTCGATGACGCGCGCCTCGGCGTGCTCGTTGGCGGCCAGTTCGCCGCGCCCGTTCTGCGTGTAGATCTCCGCCGACTCGCGCGCGCTTCTTCGCCTCCTTGGCCAGCACCTTGATCACGTCGGCATCGGAGAGCTCGCGCGATTCTTTGCCTGCGACTTCCTCGGTCTGGATCGCCGCGAGCAGCATCCGCAGTGTCGCGGTCCGCAGCTTGTCCTGCGACTTCATCGCGGCCGTCAGGTCTGCGCGCAGCCGGTCTTTGAGTTCGGCCATGACGCCAAACCTACGCCGCGGCGCGTCAGGCGTCGCCGACAACGAAGCGCGCGTCGACCGCGGCCGCCACCTCGATGTGCTCCGGCACGAGCTCGACGTCCGGCGCCTCCGGCCGCTGCCGCGGCCCGCAGGAAGGCGGCGCCTGACCGCCCGCCGGATTCAGCTGCACGCCGAGCATTCCGGCGTCGGCGATCGCAACGGGACGGATCGTCGCCGAGTCCGAGCGCGTCGGCATACTGCTGCGCGCGTGTGACGGCGTCGTCGGACGGCCCGGGTGCGGACCTCCCGGAGCAGCTGCGTCACGCCGCTCGCGGTGCAGCGCCCACTCGACGTGCGAAACGCGGAATCCCTCGGTGTTCGCGATGTGCTCGCCGACCCAGCGCGACAGCACGGCGAAGTCGCGGAACTTCACCTCGACGCCGACGCTGGCGTGGTGCACGAGCGGAAGCTGCTTGCCGTCGTTATTCCACGGCCGGTTCGACCAGGTCCGCAACTGCTCGGCGGACCACCAGGTGACGGGGCCGTCGTCGCCGCTCTGTCAGCGGCGTGATCGACGCCTTGCACCGCTTCAAGGTCGCGCGCCACCCGGCCATAAACCGGTTCCATCGCCGGGCCCTCGTAGGCGATGGTGGCGTGCACGGTCCCGCGTTCGGGCGCCTCGAACGCGGTGAAGGACCCGCGCACGGTGATCTCTGTCGCCATGCGGTCACCGTAACGCCGCTAGGTCGACCTGGGACACGGCGTCGACCACGTTGTCAATTCGCACGGCTGATCGACAGGATGGTGGCCATGAGCAACGACGCCGGCGGGTCGTTCGACGGCCCGGCCGCCGCCGGGCTACCCGCCACCGGGCTATCCGCCGCCGGGTTATCCGCAACCCAGCCTACCCGGGTATCCCCGCCCGGTTACCCACCGCCCGGGCTACGGTCCACCGCCCGGCTACGGGCCGCCGCCGGGCTACCCGCCGCCGGGCTATCCGCGGTACGGCCGCCGCCCGGCTACCCGCCGCCCGGGTACGGCCGCCGCCGCTTGCGCTCAAGCCGGGCGTCATCCCGCTGCGACCGCTGAGCCTGTCCGACATCTTCAACGGCGCCGTCGGCTACATCCGCGCGAATCCCAAAGCGACGCTGGGCCTGACCACCATCGTGGTGGTCGCCGCGCAGCTGCTCGGCGCTCATCTTCTCCGTCGGCCCGTTGGCGTTCACCGGCGAGCTGCACCGACGCTGACCGGCGAGCGACGAGCTGTCGACGGGCACGCTTGATCGGCTCGTCGGCGTCGAGCATCGCCGGCGGCCATCGCCACCTGGCTGTCGGCGATCCTGCTGAGCGGCATGCTCACCGTCGTCGTCGGCCGGGCGGTGTTCGGCGCCGGCATCACCATCGGCGAAGCGTGGCAACGGCTTCGGGGCCGGCTGTGGGCGCTGATCGGCTTCACCGTGCTGCGAGGTGCTCGGCGTGGCGTGCTGATCGCCGTCGTCGTGGTGGCCTCGTCATCTGGGTCGGCGTTCGCGGCCAACGGAGTCGCGGCAGTCGGTCGTCGGCGTTCCGCTCGGTCGCTGGCGATCGCTGGCGGCTTGATCTATCTGTGGACGATGCTGACCTTCGCGCCGTCGATCATCGTGCTGGAGCGGCTCGGCATCGTCGCGGCGATCAAGCGGTCCTTCAAGCTGGTGAAGGAGGACTTCTGGCGGGTGTTCGGCATTCGGCTGCTCGGCATGATCGTCGCCGAGCTGATCGCCGGCGCGGTCGCCGTTCCGTTCAGCGTCGGCGGCCAGATCCTGCTGATGTCAGCGTCATCGACCACGGCAGCGCTCATCGCACTGGTCGCTGCTGACGATCGGCGGCGCGATCGGCCAGATCATCACCGCACCGTTCACCGCCGGCGTGGTGGTGCTGCTGTACACCGATCGCCGCATCCGCGCCGAGGCGTTCGACCTGGTGCTGCAGACCGGCGCCGCGTACGGGCCCGGCGCGCCGCCCGATTCCACCGACAACCTGTGGCTGACCCGCCAGCAACCCTGACGTGCCGACCATAGACATCGACCGCGATGCCGCCCACGAGGCCGCGCAGCACGAACTCGCAAAGCCGATCTACCCCAAGGCTTCGCTGACCGAACGCCTCATCGACTGGCTCAACGAACTGATGTACAGGCTCGTGGCCGAGGGCTCGTCGGTGCCCGGCGGCTGGTTCACCGATCACGGTGCTGCTGATCCTGCTCGCGGTCGCGGTCGTCGTCGCCGTCCGGATCGCGCGGCGCACCATGCGCACCAACCGCGGCGGCGGCTACGCGCTGTTCGGCGAACATGAGCTCAGCGCCGCCGAACACCGCGCCACCGCCGAACAGTCTGCCGCGGCAGGGCAATTGGGCGGCGGCGATCCGTCATCGACTCAGAGCCGTCGCGCGCCAGCTGGAGGAGACCGCGCGTGCTCGATCCCGTTCCCGGGCGAACCGCCACCGAACTCGCCCGCGATGCCGGACGCGCGCTGCCCGATCTCGCCGCCGAATTGCTCCGCGGCTGCAGACGCTTTCAACGACGTCACCTATGGTGAGCGGCCCGGAACCGAGCCCGCCTACCGGATGATCGCCGACCTCGACGACCACCTACGGCGCCACACCGCTGCGCGACCGCCGGCGACGCTCGGCGCCCGCGCACCGGCCGACGGCTGGGCGGAAGTGCGATGACGCCACCACGATTCGGCCGTCGGCCCGACGCTGGCGCAGCGGTGGCGCAGCGCGCGGTGGGTGGTGCTCGCGCTCGTCGTCATCGTCGCGGTGGCGATGCTGAGCGCCTATCTGACCGCGCCACGCCCCGGCGGACGGATGGATCCGGCGTCCACATCGCCGGACGGCGCGCGGGCGCTCGTCACCCTGCTGCGTGACCACGGCGTCGACGTCATCGAGGCCGACGACATCGCCGCGGTGGAACGGGCGGCGCGGCCCGACACGCTGATCGTGGTCGCGCAGACGTTCCACCTGGTCGACGACGAGCTGCTGCGCCGGCTGGCCGCCCTGCCCGGCGATCGGCTGCTGGTGGAACCGGTCGTCGCGGACCCGCGAGGCACTGGCGCCGCGAGATCCGCCTCGACGACGCGACGCACGTTCGGCGGCGCAGACCCGGACTGCGACCTGCGGGAGGCGACACGCGCCGGCGACGTCCAGTTCGGCCTCAGCCGACACCTACGAGGCGGCCGGCGACGTCGCCGCTGACGCGCTGCTACGACGGCGCGCTGGTGCGCTACACCGACGACGGGCGAACCGTGACGGTCGTCGGCAGCCGCCGATTTCATGACCAACTCCGGCCTGCTCGACGAGGGCAACGCCGCGCTCGCGATGAATCTCGCGGGCACGCATCCGCGGCTGATCTGGTACGCCCCGCAACACAGCGAGGGCGAATCCGACGGCGCGGCAACGATCTCCGACCTCATCCCCGATCAGGTGACCTGGATCGTCTTGCAGCTGTGCGCTGGTGGTGGCGCTGCTGGCGCTGTGGAAGGGCCGCCGCGTCGGCCCGCTGGTCGCCGAACAGCTGCCGGTCGTGGTGCGGGCGTCGGAGACCGTCGAGGGCCGCGGCCGGCTGTACCGATCGCGGCGCGCCCGCGACCGCGCCGCCGAAGCGTTGCGCACCGCCGACACTGCAGCGGATGCTGCCCCGCCTCGGCCTCGGCCACGACGCCGCGCCGCCCGCCGTCGTGCAGGCCGTCGCCGAGCGCTGCGGCACTGCACCCGCAGGCGGTGGCGCACACGCTGTTCGGCCCACCACCGGCGACCGACGCCGACCTGGTCAACCTCGCCCGCGAACTCGACAACATCGAAAGGCAGGTCGCACAGTCGTGACACAGCCAACCACAGCACCGACGCATCGCAGCGGATCGCACGCGCGAAATGCGTTGCTGGCCTTGCGCGCCGAGATCGCCAAGGCCGTCGTCGGGCAGGACGCCGTGGTCAGCGGGCTGGTGATCGCGCTGCTGTGCCGCGGCCACGTGCTGCTCGAAGGCGTGCCCGGCGTCGCCAAGACACTGCTGGTGCGCACCCTGGCGGCCGCGCTGCAGCTGGAGTTCAAGCGGGTGCAGTTCACCCCCGACCTGATGCCCGGCGACGTCACCGGCTCGCTGGTCTACGACGCGCGCACAGCGGAATTCGAGTTCCGCTCCGGGCCCGGTGTTCACCAACCTGCTGCTGGCCGACGAGATCAACCGGACGCCGCCCAAGACGCAGGCCGCGCTGCTGGAGGCCATGGAGGAGCGCCAGGTCAGCGTCGAGGGCGAGCCGCGGCCGCTGCCCGACCCGTTCATCGTCGCCGCGACCCAGAACCCGATCGAGTACGAGGGCACCTACCAGCTGCCCGAGGCGCAGCTCGACCGGTTCCTGCTCAAGCTCAACGTGCCGCTGCCGCCGCGCGACCAGGAGATCGCGATCCTCGACCGGCACGCCCGCGGCTTCGACCCGCGCGACCTGTCGGCCGTGCAGCCGGTCGCCGGTGCCGCCGAGCTGGCGGCGGGCCGCGAGGCGGTGCGTCAGGTGCTGGTCGCCGACGAGGTGCTCGGCTACATCGTCGACATCGTCGGCGCGACAAGGCATTCCCCGTCGCTGCAGCTCGGCGTGTCACCGCGCGGCGCGACGGCGCTGCTGGCCACCGCGCGGTCGTGGGCGTGGCTGTCCGGCCGCAACTACGTCACCCCCGACGACGTCAAGGCGATGGCCCGCCCGACGCTGCGGCACCGGATCGAGCTGCGGCCCGAGGCCGAACTCGAGGGCGCCACCCCCGACGGCGTGCTGGACGGCATCCTGGCCGCCGTGCCGGTGCCACGCTAGTGATCCTCACCGGCCGCGCCGGCCTGGTCGCGCTGCTCTGCGTGCTGCCGATCGCGTTCTCACCCTGGCCCGCAATCGCTTTCGGCGTGTCTGCTGGCGGCGCTGATCGGCGGTGGTCGTGCGTCGACGTCGCGCTGGCGGCGCAGCCCGCGGCGGCTGCAGCTGCACCCGGTCCGGCGAGACCGCCGCGCGGTTGGGCCAGCCGGTCGACGCGGTGCTGGTCGTCGAGAACGCCGGGCAGCCGGCGCTTCCGCGGCCTGATCCGCGACGCCTGGGCGCCCAGCGCCCGCGCCGAACCGCGCACTCATCGCGGTGAATATCGCTGCCGGCCAACGGGTCCGGGTCGACCACCCAGCTGCGGCCGGTGCGCCGCGGCGATCAGCGCTCGGCGCTGGTGACCGCGCGCTCGATCGGGCCGCTGGGGCTGGCCGGCCGGCAGAGCTCGCATCGGGTGCCGTGGCAGATCCGGATCCTGCCGCCGTTCCTGTCCCGCAAGCACCTGCCGTCGCGGCTGGCCAAACTGCGCGAGCTCGAAGGCATGACGCCGGTGCTGATCCGCGGCCAGGGCACCGAATTCGACTCGCTGCGTGAGTACGTCGTCGGCGACGACGTGCGATCGATCGACTGGCGCGCCACCGCCCGGCGCGCCGACGTGGTGGTGCGGACCTGGCGGCCCGAGCGGGACCGGCGGGTGGTGATCGTGCTCGACACCGGCCGCACGTCGGCGGGCCGCGTCGGCGTCGACCCCACGGCCAGCGACCCCGGCGGCTGGCCGCGGCTGGACTGGTCGATGGACGCCGCGCTGCTGCTGGCCGCGCTGGCCGCGCGGGCCGGCGACCACGTCGACTTCCTGGCCCACGACCGGGTACCGCGCGCCGGCGTGTTCAACGCGTCGCGCACCGAACTGCTCGCCCAGCTGGTCGACGGCGATGGCGCCGCTGCAGCCCGCGCTGGTCGAATCCGACGCACGCGCGATGGTGGCCGCGGTGCAGCGCCGCGTCCGGCGGCGGGCGCTGGTGGTGCTGCTGACCGACCTCAACGCCTCGGCGCTCGACGAGGGCTTGATGGCGGTGCTGCCGCAGCTGTCCGCCAAGCATCAGGTGCTGCTCGCCGCCGTCGCCGACCCCCGGGTGGACGCGGCTCGCGGCGGGCCGCGCCGACGCCGCCGCGGTCTACGACGCCGCCGCGGCCGAACGGTCCCGCAACGACCGGCGGGCGATCGCGTCGCGGCTGCGGCGCAGCGGCGTCGACGTGGTCGACGCCCCGCCCGAGGAACTGGCGCCCGCGCTGGCCGACCACTACCTGGCGATGAAGGCCACCGGCCGGCTCTAGCTCGGTGGGCACCACGTCGGGCGCGTCGTCGACGTCGCCGGTCTCGCCCGCCCGCGCCGCCTTGCGGCCGAAGTGGAATACGTAAGCCAGGAAAGCGATTTCGGCTGCCACACCGATGCCGATGCGGGCGAACGTCGGCAGCGGCGACGGCGTCACCAGCGCCTCGATCAGCCCGGCCACCAGCAGCACGACGACCAGCCCGACCGCGACCGCGACCACCGCCCGGCCCTGCTCGGCGAGCACCTGCCCGCGCGGCCGGTTGCCCGGCGACGACCACCGACCAGCCCAGCCGCATCCCGACCGCGCCCGCAAGGAACACCGCGGTCAGCTCGATCAGCCCGTGCGGGGTGAGCAGCCCGAGGAAGATGTCGCCCTTGCCCGCGTCGAACATCAGCCCCGCGATCACCCCGAGGTTGGCGGCATTCTGGAAGAGCACGTAGGGGATCGGGATGCCGAGCAGGATCGCGAAGCCGATGCACTGGGCCGCCACCCACGAAGTTGTTCACCCACACCTGCAGCGCGAACGATCCGGCGGGATTCTCGCTGTAGTACGAGGCGAAATCGTGGTTGACCAATTCGTCGATCTCGCTTGGGGTTCCGATGGCGGCCTGCACCTCGGGGTTGCCGGCCACCCACATGCGCGATCACCGCGGTGACGAAGAAGAACGCGACGGCCGTCGCCAGCCACCACCGCCACGACCGGTAGGCGACCACCGGGAACGACACCGTCCAGAACCGGACGAACTCGCGCCACAGCGGCGCGTGCGCACCGGTGACCGCCGAGCGGGCCCGCGCCACCAGGCCGGACAGCCGGCCGATGAGCACCGAATCGGTCGACGACGCTCCGCACCATCGACAGGTGGGTCGACACCCGCTGGTACAGGTCGACCAGCTCGTCGACCTCGGCGCCGGTCAGCTGCCGACGCCGCTTGACCAGCTGCTCGAGCCGGTCCCACGTCGGGCGATGCGCCAGCACGAACGCGTCGACATCCACCTGGCGAATCCTAGTAGCGTTGGCGGTCATGGTCCGCCAGCAAGAACCCGTGGTGACCGGGGACGCGGTGGTCCTGGATGTTCAGATCGCCCAGCTGCCGGTGCGCGCGCTGTCGGCGCTGATCGACGTCACGGTGGTGTTCATCGGCTACATCATCGGCGTGATGTTGTGGGCGGCCACGCTGACGCAGTTCGATCCGGCGCTGTCGGCGGCGGTGCTGATCATCTTCACCGTCTGGCGCTCGTGGGCTATCCGGTCGCGTTCGAGACCGCGACGCGCGGCAGGTCATTGGGCAAGATGGCGCTGGGGCTGCGGGTGGTTTCCGACGACGGCGGCCCGGAACGCTTCCGGCAGGCGCTGTTTCGCGCGCTGGCCGGGTGTGATCGAGATCTGGACGTTCACCGGCGGCCCCGCGGTGATCTGCAGCCTGCTGTCGCCGAAGGGCAAGCGCATCGGCGACGTGTTCGCCGGCACCGTGGTGATCAGCGAGCGTGCGCCACGGCTCACGCCGCCGCCACCGATGCCGCCGCAGCTGGCGTGGTGGGCGTCGTCGCTGCAGCTGTCCGGGCTCGGCGCCGAGCAGGCCGAGTTGGCCCGTCAATTCCTCTCCCGCGCATCGCAATTGGATCCCGCGGATGCGGGACCAGATGGCCTACCGGATCACCGGCGACGTCGTCGCCCAGATCTCGCCACCCCCACCGCCGGGCGTGCCGCCGCAGCTGGTGCTGGCGGCGGTGCTGGCCGAACGCCACCGACGTGAACTCGCCCGGCTGCAGCCGCAGCCGACGGGACCGCCGCCGCAGTGGCCCGGGCAACAGCCGGCTCGTATCGGCAGCCCGCTCCCCCGGCACCGACGCCGCAGCAGCCGGATACCGGGGGATTCAAGCCGCCGATCTAGCGGTAGCGCACGCCGATCAGCATGCACCACGGCCGCGATGAAGCTGGTCGCGGTGCGGACGTGGTTCCACGTCGTCCACGTGCGAGAAGTACGCCTGCCACTCCCGGGCGGCGTCGGCGGCGCGACAGCCCGACCGGGTTCACGGCGTCGAGATGGTTGTTCAGCGGCACGTTGAACGCCATCGTGATGATCGCGGCGAGGATCCCGAAGACCGCGCCGACCAGCAGCACCCAGCTGCCGGGCTGGCGCAGCTGGATCACGGCCATGACGCCGACCGCCAGGGCCAGGATCGCCGCGCCGAAGTAGGCCAGCAGGAACGCCGGGTTGGAGTTCGCCTCGACGTTGATGCCGCGCATCGCGGTGATCGCCTCGACCGGTCCGGTGCGGTCCAGGCCGCGCATCACGAATGTCGAGAACACATACATCATTCCGCCGGCGGCGGCGCTGGCGAGGGCGGCGAGGGAGGTCAGGATGACAAACGGGCTCGATATTCATGACTCGAAGTCAACCGGCGACCGGCGCGACGATCCATCGTTGGCCGTCCCGACTGCATACGCGAGCGTCCGGGTGGCTACCACGCCTATCTCAGCCCACCGACCGGTAGAGCTTGACCGACACCGCGGCCAGCCAGGCCCACACCAGCACGACCGCCGCGGTGAACACCAGAATCGTTGCGGCGCCGCCCGATCCGGACGACAGTGCGAGGAAGCTGCCCGCGAAAACCAGGCCGGTGATGCGCGAGAACCACGCCCACGACGCCTGTCCGTTGCGCGCGAACCACGACGCCCAGCACGAAGCACGCGGCGACCAGGCAGGCGAACCCGAGGCCCGCGACCGCGAAATGGACCAGCCCGTGCCAACTGACCTCGCCCATGCCGGGCGGGGTGCCGGGCGGGAAACCGTCGGACGGATCGGCTCTGAAGAACCCGGCCACGACCAGCCCGGCGCCGTAGGCCCCGAGCAGACCCGACGCCCATGCCGACTGCCGACCGGGACCCAGCGCGCGGCGCACGCCGACGGCCGCCGCGATCGTCATCGCGCCGGTGACCAGGAAGGTGGCGATCTGGATCCAGCCCAGGTCACCGTTCGCGAGCTGGCTCGCGGCGTGCCGGGTCGGGTCGAACCCGTCGCGGGTGGCCGCCTGCGCGGCCACCGCCACGACGTAGATCGGGCCGGCGATGACGCCGTAGCCCAGCAGCGACTTGGTGATCCGCACCGGCAATGGCGGGCAATCTGTCGTGGTCATGGCCGGTCTCCCTGCGTGATCAAACTAGACTGTACAGTACTCTAAACTGAAGAACTAGACTGTCTAGTACCCGTCAGAGGAGGCGACATGACCGAGGTGCTGGGCCGTTCGGCGCGCAAGCGTCAGACCATCCTGTCGGCGGGCCGGGCGCTGTTCCTGAGCAACGGCTACCAGGGCACCAGCGTCGACCAGATCGCCGCGTCGGCAGAGGTCTCCAAGCAGACGGTCTACAAGCACTTCGGCGACAAGCAGGAACTGCTGCTGGCGATCGTGAACAACGCGCTGGAGAGCACGGTGACGCCGTTCCTCGATCGCATCGCCGCGCTGGCCGACACCACCGATCTGGAGGCCGACCTGACCGCCCTTGCCGCCGACTACCTGCGCGCGGTCTTGCAGGAGCCGGTCGTGCAATTGCGCAGGCTGGTCGTCGGCGAGGCCAATCGGGTCCCCGAGCTGGCGCGGCTGTACTACGAACAGGCGCCCGCCCGCACGCTGGCCGCGTTCGCCGAATGCTTCGATCGACTTGCACGACCGCGGCTGCTGCATGTACCCGAACCCGCCGTTGCCGCAGAGCATTTCGCGTTCCTCATCGTTGGCCGGTGCATCGACCAGGCACTGTTCTGCGGCGGACCGCAGGTGCTGGCCGGCATCGACGCCGAACGACCACGTCCGCGCGGGCGTGCAGGTGTTTCTCGCCGGTTATCGGCCACGCGCCGCGACCGGTTGACGATAGGCTCGCCGCGTGGACGCCGTGGTCGGCCTGCTCGACGGTGTGCGAGCGCGAGGCGCTTTCGTGTTGCGGATGATGATGGATCCGCCGTGGTCGATGAGCATTCGCGACGAGGCGCCGCTGACGTTGATCTGCCAGACCCACGGCAGCGCCGCCATCGTCGGCGAGAGCACGCGGAACCGTCTGGCTGCGACCCGGTGACGTCGCACTCACCCGCGGCACCGAGCACTACATCTTCGCCGACGACCCGACCACCACTCCGATGGTCGTCATCCACCCGGGCCAACGCTGCACCACGCTGTCCGGCGAAAGCCTGAAGTTCGAGATGTCGCTCGGGGTGCGAACATGGGGCAACAGCCCGTCGGGCGCAACGCGGTCGGTCATCTGCGCCTACGAGGGCCGCAGCGAGGTCAGTGCCCGGCTGCTCGACGCGCTGCCGACGGTGCTGGTGCTGCGCGCCGACGAATGGGACACACCGCTGGTCGAGCTGCTCGCCGCCGAAGCCGGCTGCGACGGTCCCGGCCAGGAGGCCTACCTGGACCGGCTGCTGGATCTGCTGCTGATCGCGGTGCTGCGCACCTGGTTCGACCGCGACGGCAACGCGCCGACGTGGTGGCAGGCCGAGCACGACCCGATGGTCGGTCCGGCGTTGAAGCTGATCTACAACAATCCCGCGCACCCGTGGACGGTGGCGAATCTCGCTGCGGCCGTGGGGTGTTCGCGTGCGGTGTTCGCCCGGCGGTTCACCGAGCAGGTCGGCGAGCCGCCGATAGCGTTCCTGACCAGTTGGCGGCTCGCGCTGGCCGCCGACCTGCTGCGGTCGAGCCAGGCCACCATCGCCGCCGTGGCCCGGCAGGTCGGCTACAGCACGCCGTTCGCGTTGAGCAGCGCGTTCAAACGCGCCTACGGCGTCAGCCCGAACACCCACCGCGCCACGGCCGCGCATCCGGCGGCTGCCGTCGAGTCGACGGCGCTCTAGCTGCTGAACCATTTCCGTGAAATTGGTTCCTGAACTTTCGGCACCGACGAGTTTGTCTCGGGGTGGCTGGGCGGATCTTGTTGTCCCTGATGTTCGTTTGAGGGACAATCGGGGTCGCGGCCGTGAATCCGACACAGATCCGTCTCACAGCTGCCTTCGCTCGGGCTAGACAGATGTAGCGACTTTGACAACAAGGTCGCGGAGGACCTCCCATCACAGGCCAATCGACGGGCGCCGCTTGCGAGTCGGCCTTCGACATGCTGCGGCAGCGATCCCAAAACACAAACACCAAACTGCGAGCACTAACCGAACAGTTGGTCGCACCCGAGTACCGTACAGAGCGCTGTGATCCGCGGTCAGCTGACATTGGGACGAACGGCTAACAGTGAGTGCTCCACAACGCGAAATAAGTCGCGACCGCCTCGCGGGCCCGGCCGGACGCGACGCCGCCGAGCTACGACGCCTCGCCGAGGCCAACGACGCTGTCACCGCCGCGAAACAGCGGCACGCAACAGCGGCGGAGATCGAAGCGGCCAAATCCGCGCTACACGCTGCAGCCGTCGCCGCCCGCGACGCCGGAGTCGGATGGGGACGCATCGGCGACACCCTCGGAATCAGAAGGGGAAACGCGTACCAGAGATACCGCAAGCGAGCGTCCCATTGAAGGAGCACGGCGCGTTCGATCAGCAGTTCAGCCGCCGAGATTGATCGTCCCGCCCACCTCGATCCCCTCGCTCGAGGTGGGCGGGCACCTCTCGGTCAATCGCGCTAACAACTTGGACGGCAGACATCAGCAGGAGCAGCGCAAGCATCGAAATCAGCACCGCCTTCTGACTAGGCAGTTATCCAGTTTCCGTGGAAGCCGAACGGAACCCGCTGCGGCAGCTTGATTCTCGCCACCGGCTTGCCCTCGAAATCGGACGCGTCGATGATCACCAGGTCGCTACCGTCGCGGGCGGGGTCATAGACGTAACCGATGTACCAGCCGCTGCTCTCGTCCGCTGTACCCGAAGCCGGCACGAACACTGCCTCACCCGGGCCGCCAGGTGCGTCCGCGGTGCCGAAGGCGTGCTCGACCGCGCCACCCGTTGAGAGGTCGTAGCGGACCAGTCGACCGTCGCCGACCGAGACGGCGTAGCGAGCAGGCAAGGTGGCAAGCCGGTCGTCGATGCGGGGGAACTCCACCGCACGATCGTCGAGTTGGCGTTCGATGACCTTTCCGGTCTGCAGGTCGATCGTCCAGCTCCACAGCACGCCTTTCGCGTCGAATCCGCCGCCGTCACGCCACAGTTCGGGATATCGGACGGCCTGCAGCACAATGGAATTGCCGTTGTCGTAGGCGTTGGCGACGTGGAAGACGTAGCACGGATCGATCTCGAACCACCGCACCGGCCCGAACGGATCGTCGCGGCGCATGACGCCGAGTCGCGCTCCGTAGTTATCGTCCCAGCGGTAGGGCATGTCGCGCTTACCCTCCATCGCGACGTCGAGGTTGAAGACGATGGGTAAATCCATGAAGACGACGTGCTCGGCGGTGAGCGCGAAGTCGTGCATCATCGTCAGGGCCGGGACGTCGAGCGGCCGGTTGATGGTCAGCTCACCGTTGGCATCGGCGCGGTGGTAGGTGACGTGCGGCGCGAAGATGTTGCCGTAGCCGAAGAAGTGCAGTTCGCCGGTCGTGGGGCAGATCTTCGGGTGCGCGGTCATCGAGTCGACCAGCTTGCCGCCGAAGTCATAGGCGCCCAACGTCTTCAGATCGTTCGTGATCTCATACGGAAGCGAGGTCTCGACCAAAGCCAGCGTCTTGCCGGCATGGTTGACCACGTGGGTGTTGGCGATGCTCGCGTGCAGGTTGCGGGTGCCGTCGGCGTTGTAGATCGGGAAGCTCTTCTCGAAACTCTCGGTCCGGACCCAGCGGTTGCGGTACCAGGCGGCGCGACCCCCCTCGATCCGCACGCCGTGAATCATCCCGTCGCCGGCGAACCAGTGCTTGGGTGCCTGCCGCGGATTCGGGCCGTTGCGCAGATACCAGCCGTCAAGCTCGGCCGGAACGGCGCCTTCGACGGGCAGGTCGAATTGCGTCAGCTCATCGGTGACCGGCGCGTAGTTGTCGCGAAGAAAGAACTCACCGGTGCCGAAGAGGCCTGAGGTTTCCGAAGTGGTGTCGGTCATCAACATCTCCTGTCGCTCGATATGTCTAATATGACATGTCAGTTATGACATGTCAATAGTGGAGGTACGATCGGCCCGTGAGTCTGCGTATCGCGGCATTGGGACTGCTGGCACAGGAACCCGGCAGCGGATACGACCTGCTCAAGCACTTCGACAAGTCGATGGCCAACGTGTGGCCGGCAACCCAGAGCCAGCTCTACGGCGAACTGAACAAGCTCGCTGACGCCGGGCTGATCGAAGTCTCCGACATCGGCCCGCGCGGGCGCAAGGAGTATCGGATCACCGAGGCCGGGCGCGCCGAACTACGTCGCTGGGTGGCCAACCCCGAAGACGATCCACCATTCCGCAGCGCGGAACTGCTGCGGGTGTTCCTGCTCGGGGAGATTCCGCGGGCGCAGGCGCGCGACCACATGGTCGCGGTGGCCGAACACGCCGATGCCGAGGTCAAGCGCCTGAAACAGCTGCGCGACTCCATCCACTGGAGCGATGGAGAGGGCTCGTTCTACGGCCGCGCCGCGCTCGAGTACGGCCTGCGGATGTACGCGATGGAGGCCGACTGGGCTCGCTCGCTGGTCAGGTCCATCGACAAGCGCGCGCAGAACAAATAGTTGCATCGCGATAGTTTCCGATATATCGTCAACATATCGGAACCGCACACAGCGTTTCCTCTCAAACTCAAGGAACACTCATGACCAACCCATTCACACCACCACCCGGCGGCTTCGGCTTCGGCTTTGGCCCCGGTGATCGCCGCGCTTTTCATCAGCAGCGGCGCCAGGCCCGACGCGAGTTTCGCGAACACCTGCGCGACCACGACGCCGGCTTCCGGCCGGGCCGCGGCTTCGAGTTCGGCTTCGAACCCCGCGGGGGCTTCGGCTTCGGCGCGCGCGGTGGCAGGCGCGGCGGCAGGGGCCGCGGCAGGCGCGGCGACGTGCGCGCTGCCATCCTCAAGCTGCTCGCCGAGCGGCCCATGCACGGCTACGAGATGATCCAGGAGATCGCCGAGCGCACGCAGAATCTGTGGCGGCCGAGCCCCGGCTCGGTCTACCCGACCCTGCAGCTGCTCGTGGACGAGGGTCTGCTGGTCGCACGCGAAAGTGAAGGCAGCAAGAAGCTTTTCGAGCTGACCGACGAGGGCCGCGCCGCGGCCGAGAAGATCGAAACCCCGCCGTGGGAGGACGATCGCCGACGACGTCGAACCCGGACACGTCAACCTACGCAGCGCCGTCTCGCAGTTGATCGGCGCAGTCGCGCAGGGCGCCCACGCGGCAAGCCCGGAGCAGCAGGAGCGGATCGTCGACATCGTCAACAACGCCCGCCGCGAGATCTACGGCATCCTCGGCGAGGATTAGCTCCACAATTCACATATGCAGACCTTTCCCGCTTGGGCCTTTCACCGTCGGACGCGTCGGCTTCGGCGCCATGCAGTTGCCCGGACCCGGCGTGTTCGGGCCGCCACGTGACCGGGACCAGGCGCTCGCGGTGCTACGGCGTGCGATTGAGCTGGGCGTCAACCACATTGACACCGCGCAGTTCTACGGACCGAATGTCTCCAACGAACTCATCCGCGAGGCGCTGCACCCCTATCCGGCGGACCTCGCTCTGGTCACCAAAGTCGGCGGCAAGCGAGACGACACGGGCGCATGGCTCCCCGACCAAGAACCAGACGCGCTGCGCGCAAGCCTCGAGGAGAACCTGAACACGCTAGCGGTGGACCGGCTCGCGGCCGCAAACCTGCGGGTGTTCGGTGGCGATGACCCAGCTCCCCGGCGGTGGTGAACCACGAGCTGTTCGACCGTCAGCTGACCGCGATGATCCAGGCCCGCGACGAAGGGTTGATCGCGGGAATCGGCTTGAGCAGCATCACTATTGAGCACCTGCAGATCGCGCTGCAGCGCACCGGGATAGTCTGTGTGCAGAACGCGTACAACCTTGTCGACCGCACATCACAGCCGGTGCTCGATGCGTGCATCGAACATGACATCGCGTTCGTCCCGTTCTTCCCGCTCGGATCCGGCTTCACCGCCGACAACCCGGTGCTCGGTAACAGCGTTATTCAGCGCGCCGCATCCGAACAAGGCCGCACGCCGGCGCAGATCGCGCTCGCGTGGACGCTCTCGGTCGCGCCCAACGTGTTGCTGATCCCCGGCACATCGTCGGTCAGTCACTTGGAGGAGAACCTGGCCGTGGCGGATATCGAGCTGGACGAGCGAAACCCGTCGGCAACTCGACGCGTACCGCCGAAATCACTCGACGTCGACCCAGTCCAGCGTGCGCTGCACTGCCTTCTGCCAGCCGGCATAGCCCTCGGCGCGCTGCTCGTCGCTCCACGCAGGCGTCCAGCGCTTGTCCTCCTGCCAGTTGGCCCGCAGATCATCGGGGTTCTCCCAGAACCCGACCGCCAGCCCGGCGGCGTAGGCCGCGCCCAGCGCCGTGGTTTCAGCGACGACCGGCTTGACGACGTCGACGCCGAGCACGTCGGCCTGGATCTGCATGCACAGATCGTTGGCCGTGATGCCCCCGTCGACCTTCAGCACTTCCATATGCACGCCGGAGTCGGCTTCCATCGCGTCGACCACGTCGCGGCTCTGGTAGCAGATCGCCTCCAGGGTGGCCCGCGCCAGATGCGCGTTGGTGTTGAACCGGGACAGCCCGACGATCGCGCCGCGGGCGTCTGAGCGCCAGTACGGCGCGAACAATCCGGAGAACGCGGGTACGAAGTAGACGCCGCCGTTGTCCTCGACCTGACGGGCCAGCGCTTCGCTTTGTGCGGCGCCGCTGATGATGCCCAGCTGGTCGCGCAACCATTGCACAGCCGAGCCGGTGACCGCGATCGAACCCTCAAGGGCGTAAACGGGTTTCGCTGGCCCATCTTGGTGCGCGAACTGATAACACACCGTGGTCAGCAACCCGTTCTCCGACCGCACGATCTTCTCACCGGTGTTGAGCAACAGGAAGTTGCCGGTGCCGTAGGTGTTCTTGGCTTCGCCGGCGTTCAGGCACACCTGCCCCACCATCGCGGCCTGCTGATCGCCGAGGATGCCCGTCAACGGAACCTGGCCGGCGACTGGCCCGTCATCACGGGTGATGCCGTAGGACTCGCGGAAACGACGACGGCTTGATCTCGGGCAGCATCTGGCGTGGGATGTCGAAGAACGACAGCAGCTCGTCGTCCCAGTCCAGGGTCTCCAGGTTCATCAGCATGGTACGGCTGGCGTTGGTGACGTCGGTGACGTGCACGCCGCCGCGCGGGCCGCCGGTCAGGTTCCACAGCACCCAGGTGTCGGGGTTGCCGAAGATCGCGTCACCCTTCTCGGCCGCTTCCCGCACACCGTCGACGTTCTCGAGGATCCACTGCACCTTGCCGCCCGAAAAATACGTCGCAGGCGGCAGGCCGGCCTTGCGACGGATGACGTCGCCGCGGCCGTCCCGGTCCAGCGCCGAGGCGATCCGGTCGGTGCGGGTGTCCTGCCAGACGATCGCGTTGTAGTACGGCCGGCCGGTGCGCCGGTCCCACACCAGTGACGTCTCGCGCTGGTTGGTGATACCCAGCGCGGCCAGATCGGAGGCCGACAGCTTGGTCTTGTTCAGCGACGACATGATCACCGACGCGGTGCGTTCCCAGATCTCGACTGGATTGTGCTCAACCCAGCCCGCTTTGGGCAGGATCTGCTCGTGTTCGAGTTGATGGCGCCCGACTTCGGCGCCGTCGTGGTCGAAGATCATGCATCGCGTACTCGTGGTGCCCTGGTCAATCGCGGCAATGAACTCGCGAATCTCAGCCAACCTCGCGCTCCCCTCCTGACGGCGACTCCAATCGACCATCATGGACTACATGGGATCGCAGACTGCCGACATTGACCGCATGCCCCGAGGCGGGCCGGATGCGTCCTGTGTGGACCGGCTGCTGCAGACCGACCGGCTGGAATATCTGGACCGCGACTCTGACGGAGATGCCGCCAATGAAGCGCGCAAGCGCAGCGTGATCCGTGCTTTGGAGTGGACGGGCGAGTTCTTCGGCAACACCGAGAACTTCGCCCGCATCGCGCTCGACGAGGTGGCCGACGTGCCCGACCCCAAGATCCTGGAGCTCGGATCGGGTCACGGTGGGCTGTCACGCAAGCTGCTCGAATGGCATCCCACCGCCGAGCTCACCGTCACCGATATCGACGCCGCGTCAGTGGCGGCCATCGCGGCCGGTGATCTCGGCGAGCACCCGCGGGCGACGGTGCGCGAGATGGACGCGACCGCCATCGACGCACCGGACAGGCATTTCGACCTTGCGGTGTTTGCGTTCTCCTTCCATCACCTGCCACCGTCGTCGGCGTCGCGCGTGTTCGCCGAAGGCACCCGCGTCGCCGACAAGCTGGTGATCATCGATCTGCCGCGGCCGCCTTCACTGCTGCACGTTCTGCGACTGGCGATGATGTTGCCGTTCGTGCCGGTGGTGCCGTTGGCGCACGACGGGCTGATCAGCTCGTTGCGCACGTACAGTTCGTCGGCGCTGCGCGCACTCGCCGCGCATGCCGACCCGGCGATCGACGTTGCGCTGCGTGGCGGACTGATGTGCCCGCAGGTGGTGGTGGCCAGCCGCCGCTAGTTCTTTGTGCCGAGCGACCGCAAAATGCCATCAATTGCGGCGTGTCTACGTACAAACACGGTCGCTCGCCGACAATGGCGGTGTGGGCGAAGAAGTGAAGCAGACCGACTTCAGTCGCGCGCACCGGCGCGAGTACCGGCGCAAGGTTCAGCTATGCCTGGACATCTTCGAAACCATGCTCTCCCAATCCAGTTTCGAGTTCGACCGGCCGCTGACCGGCATGGAGATCGAATGCAATCTCGTCGATGCCGACTACCAACCGGCGATGAGCAACTCCGAAGTGCTCGCATCGATCGCTGATCCGGCCTACCAGACCGAATTGGGTGCCTACAACATCGAATTCAACGTTCCGCCACGACCGCTGCCGGGCCGGGCGGCGCTGGAGCTGGAGTCCGATGTGCGCGCCAGCCTCAACGCCGCGGAAGCCAAGGCCAACGAGGACGGCGCGCACATCGTGATGATCGGCATCCTGCCGACGCTCATGCGGGAACACCTGTCGGGCCACTGGATGAGCGAGTCAACCCGGTATCAGGCGCTCAACGACTCGATCTTCACCGCTCGCGGCGAGGACATCTTGATCGACATCGGCGGACCCGAACGGCTGAGCCTGCAGACGGAGTCGATCGCGCCGGAATCGGCGTGCACCAGCATGCAGCTTCACCTTCAGGTCTCCCCCGCCGAGTTCGCGAGGAACTGGAACGCCGCGCAGGTGCTGGCGGGTCCGCAGCTCGCACTGGGCGCCAATTCTCCGTACTTCTTCGGCCACCAGCTGTGGGCCGAGACCCGGATCGAGCTGTTCACGCAGGCCACCGACACCCGCCCCGACGAGCTCAAGACACAGGGTGTGCGCCCGCGGGTGTGGTTCGGCGAACGGTGGATCACCTCGATCTTCGACTTGTTCGAGGAGAACGTTCGCTACTTCCCGTCGCTGCTGCCCGAGCTGTCGGATGAGGATCCGGTGTCCGAGCTGGCGGCCGGCCGCACCCCGCGGCTCGCGGAGCTTCGGCTGCACAACGGCACCATCTACCGGTGGAACAGGCCGGTGTACGACGTGGTCGACGGCCGGCCACATCTGCGGGTGGAGAACCGGGCGTTGCCCGCCGGGCCGACCGTGCTGGACATGCTGGCCAACTCAGCGTTCTACTACGGCATGCTGCGGGCACTGTCCGAGGAGGACCGCCCGCTGTGGACAAAGATGAGTTTCGCTGCAGCACAACACAATTTCGTCGAGGCAGCCAAGCACGGGATGGACGCGCGGCTGTACTGGCCCGGTCTCGGCGAGGTGACGCCCGACGAGTTGGTGCTGCGTCAGCTGTTGCCGATGGCCGACGAGGGCCTGCGCCGCTGGGGGGTGGCCGGCGAGGTGCGTGACCGATACCTCGGGGTCATCGAGGGCCGGGCCAAGACAGGACGCAACGGCGCAACCTGGCAAGTGGCCACGGTGCAGGCGCTGCAGGAACGCGGAATGACCCGACCGAACGCGCTCGCCGAGATGCTGCGGCTGTACTGCGAGCGGATGCACAGCAACGAGCCGGTGCACACCTGGGATATCACCGACTAGGAACTCCACCCACTCAGGCTCTTGAAACAACGCGCCGCGAAGCAAAAGAAGGAATGCCATGTCAGAAGAGGACGCCACCGGAGCGGTGGACCTGGAAACGCTCGTGCGCTGCACCGAGATCGACGTCAACGGCCACGTCAACAACGCGAAGTTCGTCGAGTACCTGGAATGGGGCCGTGAGGAGTGGTACGAGCGCAACGGCTTCGCTTACGACCGCCTCGAGGCGCTGGGGGCAGTCACGGCGGTGGTGAACATCAGCCTCAACTTGCGGGAGCCTTGTCACCAGGGCGACCGACTGCGGATCGTCACCTCGCCGCAGCGGCGCGGCCGTACCAGCTTCGCGCTGGCACAGCGAATCGTGCGGAGCGATGGCGCGGTTGTCGCCGACGGCGTTGTCACCCTTGTCACGGTCGACCCGGACACGCGCCGCGCCGTACCGCTGCCAGAGGAGTTCGCCCGGCTGTTCCCGGCCCCTGACTGACAGTCTTCTCAACGCACGGTGAGACCGTGATGACCGGGAAGGCTTAGCATGCCGGCGTCAGGCGTGCGCTGGCTCCTCCCCCCGCTCCCGCGCTTCCATGCGCCGTTCGTCGTCCTCGTCGAGCATGGTCGTCTCGTCGAACGGATCCTCACCGCGCAGCACCGTGTCAACCTGCTCCTTGTCGATGGTGTTCGTCCACGTACCGACCAGCAGCGTGGCGACCGCGTTGCCGGAGAAGTTGGTGACCGCGCGGGCCTCGGACATGAACCGGTCGATGCCGACGATAAGGCCGACGCCGTCCAGCAGGTCGGGCCGGTGGCTCTGCAGGCCGCCGGCCAGCACCGCCAGCCCGGCACCGGTGACACCGGCCGCCCCCTTGGACGCGACGATCATGAAGACCAGCAGCGACAGCTGCTCGCCGATGGCCAGCGGTTTGCCCATCGCATCGGCGATGAACAACGAGGCCATCGTCAAGTAGATCGCGGTGCCGTCGAGATTGAACGAATACCCGGTCGGCACCACCACGCCCGCGGTGCTGCGATCCACGCCAAGGTGCTCCATCTTGGCGATAAGCCGCGGCAGCGCCGACTCCGACGAGGAGGTCGCAACGATCAGCAGGTACTCGCGGGCCAGGTAACGTACCAGTTTGAAGATCGACGTCCGCGCCACGACCCACAACAGCGCTCCCAGCACGCCGAACACGAAGATGATGCAGGTGATGTAGAAGCCGAGCATCAGGGTCATCAGTTGGACGACCGCGTCCCAGCCGGTTCGCGCGACGACGTTGGCGATCGCACCGAATGCGCCGATCGGCGCGAGCCACAGGATCATCACCAGGATCTTGAACACCACTTTCTGCAGCACCTCGATGGCACGCAGGGCGGGGTCGGCGGCGTTGCGGGGGAGCGCCTGAATCGCGAACCCGGTGATCAGCGCGAGGAACAGCGCCTGCAGCACGTTGCCGGCGGTCAGCGCAGAGAACAACGTGTCGGGGATGATCGACTGGATGAACTCCAGCAGGCCGCCCTCACCGTGGGCCTGCTCCGCGAGTTCGCCGGCCCGGCCGGACATATCGCCGGACACCTCGAGGTTGGACCCCGGGTGTGAGCAGGTTTCCCACAACCAGGCCGATCGCCAGCGCGAACGTCGACATCGTCACGAAGTACACGAGCGCTAATCCGCCGACCTTGCCGACCGTCGCGGCCTTGCGCAGCGACCCGATGCCCAGCACGATCGTGCAGAAGATCACCGGGGTGATGATCATCTTGATCAGGTCGACGAACATGGTGCCGAGCACACCGACCGATCTGCCGACCGACGGGAGCAGCAGCCCCACCACTACGCCGACCACCACCGCCACGATCACGGCGATATAGAGCCAGTGCGTACGGTCGCGACGTTCGGGCTGCTTGGGTGATTCTTCGAGCGGGGTCCGCTCTGGATCGGTGGTCATGACCAGTACCTCCATCGCTTGCCGGCGCATTTCGGGCTTTGGATTACCCAAGATCGTGACGACAGTCACACTTTCCGGCCGTTCTGTTTATACGCTGTTTGGGCGCGGCGCGGACTAATCGCGCAGCTCCAAGTTCCGTTCGGATGTGCTGCCCAGCTCAGTGGGTGTGCGACGTCAAACCTGACTGGTCGCGGCTGCCAGCGCCTCGGCGAACTGCTCGAGGTCGTCGGCGGTGCTGTCGACGTGCGGCGACACCCGCAGCACCGGTGACCGCATCTCGAACGGCGCGCGCTGCACCTCTGCGTAGGTGGTGACGATGCCGCGCTCGGCGACCAGCCACGACCGCACCTTCTGCGGGTCGGCGCCGTTCACCGGCGCCAGCGTGGTGATCGCGGTCGGCTCATCGATCGGCTCGACCACGCGCCATCCGTTCACCTCGGCCAGTGCGGTGCGGGTCAACCGGCCGAGCTGCGCCAGCCGGTCACGGATCTGCTCAGGTCCGGCGGCAAGATGCTCACCGAGCGCGACCGAAAAGCCAACCTGCGCAGCGACATTCGCCTCACCATGCTCGAGGCGCTGCATCACCGTGAGAGGCAAAACCCATTCCGGCGGGGGCAGCCGCGGCCGCAGACGCTGCGCAAGCTCGGGCCTGATTGCCAGGAAGCCCACGCCGCGCGGGCCGGCCAGCCACTTGCGCGACGAGCTGTAGATCGCGGATGGCTCTACGGCACAGTCGAGGTGGCCCAGCGCCTGTGCGGCGTCGACCACAAGCGGAAGACCGAGGTCTCGGCATACGACGGCCAGCGCGGCCAATGGCTGGGCCAGACCCCGGTGGCTGGCCAACGGGGTGAGGTGGACGACGGCGGGCGGGTCGGCGGCCAAGTGCCGGGCGGCGGCGTCGACGTCGAGCCGGCCGTCGCCGTCGGCGGGCAACGCACGCACGTCGAAGCCGTTCGCGGCCATGATGGCCAGGTTCGGCCCGTACTCGCCGGGCAGACAGGCCACCGTGCGTTCGCCCGACCAGCTGCTGAGCAGGGAGTCGAGGGCGTCGTTGGAGCCGGTGGTGAAGACGACGTCGTCGCCGCTCAGGCCGGTCAGCACGGCGATGGCGGCGCGACCCGCGTCGAGGACGGGCGCGGCGGCTTCGGCGGCCACGTAGCCGCCGACCTCGGCTTCGTGACGGGCGTGCTGCATGGTGGCGTCGATGACGGCGAAGCTCTGCCGTGAGCATGCGCCGCTGTCCAGATGCAGCCCGGCGACCTTCGGCCTGGCGGCACGCCACTGCTCGGCGAGGCTCATTTGATCGACAGCGACAGCCCGAAATCCCCGGCGGGATCGGTCCACCAATGGGTGCGCCGCAGTCCCGCCGCGGCCAGTTCGGCGGTCGACCCCGTCGGGCCGGAACTTGCACGACACCTCGGTGAGCATCTCCTCGCCTGCAGCGAAGTCGACGGTCAGGTCCAGCGCGGCGATGTGCACCCGCTGCGGGCTGCTCGGCGCGCAGCCACATCTCGATGCGCTCTTCGTGCGTCGTTCCAGCGGGCCACGTGCTCGAACGCTTCGAGGTCGAAGTCGGCGTCGAGTTCACGGTTGACGACCGCGAGCACGTTGCGGTTGAACCGGGCCGTCACGCCGGCGCTGTCGTCGTAAGCGCGGACCAGCCGGCCGGTGTCCTTCACCAGGTCGGTGCCCAGCAGCACGGCTGTCACCGGGCTGCATCGTGTCCGCCAAGGCGGCCAGGAACTCGGCGCGCGGGCCGGGGGTCAGGTTGCCGATCGTGGACCCGAGGAAGGCGACCAGACGCCGGCCAACGCGGGGGATCTTGCCGAGGTGCTCCTCGAAATCACCGCACACCGCGTCGATCTCGATGCCCGGGTACTCCTGCTGGATCGCCGCGCCCGCAGCCTGCAGCACGCCGGCGTCCACGTCGAACGGAATGAACCGGCGCAGGGATCCGCTGTCCCGCAACGCATCCAGCAGCATCCGCGTCTTCTCCGAGGTGCCACTGCCGAGTTCGACCAGGGTGTCGGCGCCGGATGCCGCGGCGATCTCGCGCCGAGCGTTCTCGCAGGATCTGCGCCTCGGCGCGCGTCGGGTAGTACTCGGGCAGCCGGGTGATCTGATCGAACAGGTCGCTGCCGACCGAGTCGTAGAACCACTTGGGCGGCAATGTTTTCGGTGTTTGCGTCAGGCCGTCGCGCACGTCGCGGCGCAGCGCCTGCGCCGCCGAGTCGGCGGCCAGGTAGTTGGACAGCGACAAGGTCATGACGATCCTTTCAGCGGGATCAGTTCGACACGGAGCCGCCAGGGCGGCGACGTCGAGCCGGAGCAGTCCGCGACCTCGACGAGGTGCCGGTCGGGGATCTCCTGCCATTCGGGGTCGTCGTCGTAGGGTTCGCTGGCCAGCACCACGCCGTCGTCCCGGCGCAGCACCGACAAGGTGTCGCCCCAGGTGGTGGCGCGCAGTCGAGATCCGTTGGCGGCCAAGATGTTCAGCCGGGCGTCGGGGTCCGCCGCGGCGACTTCGACGATGGTGTCGCCGAGCGCGTCGAGTCCGCGGTCGAAGATCAGCGCCGCAAGCAGCGCGCTGTCGACGGTCGACTCCGCCGCCGAGATACTTCAGCGGACAACGGCAGCACCGCGCGGTCGACAAGGCCGTTGTGGGACAGCAGCCACTGACCGTCGGTGAACGGCGCGGACGCCGACGGTTCGATCGGCATGCCGACGCTGGCCGAGCGCACCGCCGCCACCACGCATCCGCTGCTCAGCGCGGGCGCGACCGAGGCGAACGACGCGTCACCCCACAGCGGTGCGGCGCTGCGCCACCGGCGCGCGACGCCGTCGGTCGAAGAAGCCGACGCCCCAACCGTCGGCATTCATCAGGCCGTGCTTCTGACGTCGCGGCGCATACGACTGCACCAGCAGCCCGTACGGCGGGTCGCAACACCAGCGATGCCACCGAACACGGTTCACCGAGCCAAGCCAGATGGCGGCACATCAGCCGGCGTCCCAGGCCAGCCGGACGCCGGAGAAGATCTGCCGGCGGATCGGGTGGTCCCAGTTGCGGAAGCTGGGCCGCAGGATGCCGGCGCGACCGCCCACGATCCGCCGCGCAGCACCTTGTAGTCACCGTCGAAGAACGGCTGCGAGTACTGCTCGTAGATCATCGGTGTGAAGCCGGGCCATGGCCGCAGCGGCGAAGTCGTCCACTCCCACACGTCGCCCAGCATCTGCTCGGCGCCGTAGGCCGACGCACCTGCCGGGTATGCACCGACCGGGGCCGGCCGCAGCGCGTCGCCGCCGAGATTGGCCAGATGTTCGGTGGGCTCCGAGGCGCCCCACGGGAAGCGGCGCCGCGCGCCGGCTGTCGGGATCCCACGCGCACGCCTTCTCCCATTCCACCTCGGTGGGCAGTCGCGCACCCGCCCACGCCGCGTAGGCCTCGGCCTCGAAGTACGTGACGTGCTGGACGGGTTCGTCGGCGGGGATGTCCTCGACGTGGCCGAACCGGGTGCGGGTGCCGTCGCGGATTCCAGAACTGCGGCGCCCGCAGACCCGCCTGCTGGCGGTGCGCCCAGCCGCGGTCCGACCACCAGCCGCTGGCTGTCGTAGCCGCCGTCGTCGATGAACTGCTGCCATTCGCCATTGGTGACCGGCACCCGGCCGATCCGGAACGCGGGCACGTCGACGACGTGCGCGGGCGTTCGTTGTCCAGCGAGTGCGGCTCGCTGGCCGCGTCGACGCCGAGGACGAACTCGCCGCCGGGCACCAGCACCGACGTGCCGGCGACGCCCGGCCGCCCGGCGGGCAGCGCGAGCCGCGGTCCAGCAGCGGCGCCCCGGACCGCAGGTTCAGCGCCTGCAGCATCGTCTCGTCGTGCTGGTTCTCGTGGCTGATCACCAGCCCGAACGTGAAGCGCGTCCCATCGGTGTCCGTCCGGGCAGCGCGTCGAGCGCGTCCAGCGCCTTGTCGCGCACCGTCGCGCAGTACGCGCGGGCGTCGGCAGGCGGCAGCAGCGGCAGAGTCGACCCGGCTGGCGCGGGAATGGACGAACGCGTCGTAGAGCCGGTCGACGTCGGGCGAGCAGCATGCCCGGCCGGTCCGGGTTGCCGTCGCGCAGCAGCCACAGCTCCTCCTGCTGGCCGATGTGCGCGAGATCCCACACCAGCGGGCTCATCAACGGGTCGTACTGGCGGCGCAGTTCGGCGTCGTCGAAGTCGACGAGCCGCAGCGTGCGGTCCCGCGCCTTGGTCAGCTCGCGCGCGAGCGTTTCGCGTGACGTCACAGTCTCCCCTCGCGCCAGTTGGCTGACCGCCGGGCCGATGCCGTACTTCACCGCCCGGTCGGCGAAGTCGTCGGCCGGGCAGCGGCCCTGTTCGACCGAACGCACGAGCCGCTGCATGGATTCCTCGAGTTCGGCCGGGGCGCGTTCGGCGGCGGTCTGCACGCAGCGGAGCGGCGGCTCGTGCAGGCGCCGGTCGCCGAGGCCGACCTGGGCGGCGCGGTCCCACGCGGTGGCCACCGATTCGGTGGCCTCGGCGGCGATGTCGGCGGCGGCCGGGTCGTCGAGCAGGGTGGCGAGGGTGAACACCACCGCGGGCCACATCGCGTCGGGCACGCTGTCGAGGTAGCGGATCTCCAGGAACCGGCGCGGCCGCACCGGCGGGAACAGCGTGGTCAGGTGGTAGTCCAGGTCGGCTTCGGTCGGCCTGCGGTCGCCGAGCAGCACCCGGCCGTCGGCCCAGTCGGCGAACGGCACCCAGTTGCGTGACCGGCCTCCGCTGCTCCGGGGTTGTGCACCAGCATCACCGGCGCCCGCAGCGCGTAGCGCGCCCAGTCGCTGGCCGGGTCGTCACCGCTGGCGCCGAGGATCGGGCCGCAGCGCGCCGAGTCCAGCTGGCTCCACACCCGTTGGCGGGTGGACTGCCAGCCGGTGAACTTGCCCGCCGAGCAGCGGCGAGTTGGCCGACGATCGCGATCATCGTCGGGCCGAGCGCGTGCGCCAGCCGCACCCGCTCGGCCCAGCCGTCCCGCGGGCCCGGCCTCGACGTTGACCTGCACCGACGCCGTCGACGTCATCATCGCCGCGCCGGCGGCGCCGGTCTGGCTGGCGCCGAAGAACTGCTCCATCGCGTGGTAGCGGGCCCCGGGGTTGACCCGCGTGGCCGGCCGCAGCGGGTCGGCGCCGAGCAGCACCAGGCCCAGCCCGGCCTGCGCGAACGCCGCGCGCAGCACCGCCCGGTCGGCGGTCATCGCGGCGATGGCCGGCAGCGGGCCGTCCATCGGCGGGCCCGGACAGTTCGACGGCACCGCCCGGTTCGACGGTGATCGGCGCTGCCGCCGGGCAGCGGCGGCACACCGGCGATCGCGTCGGTCAGCTCGTCCAGCCGGGCCGGCGCATCGGATCGGCCAGGTCGTAGCAGTGCGCCTCGATCTCCAGGCCGACCGGGCCCACCGGGCCGTCCTGCAGGCACTCGGCGCCGATGTGCCGCGGCGGCGGCAGACGCGCTGGTCAGCTTCGCGGCGAGTCGTCGTCCACCTCGGATGTCATGGCGAAGGTCATGTCAGCCGATCCCTTCCGGGTCGGGAACGATCGCGTGCCTTCACTCCATCTTCCAGAGCGCACCGACAAAGTCCCGCGATTTTACAGGTGACACGTGCATGACGTGTACCCGAATACGCTGCGCGCGCTACTGGCCGAGCGTGTTCTGCATGGCGCCTGCCAGCACGTTCACCGCCGGGCCGCCGTTGCCGGACTGGCAGACCTTCGCCTGCAGCAGCACGTTCTCCCGCTTGCGGGTGGTGGTGAAGCAGCGCCGGTCGGTGCCGGCTTCCTGCTTGACCCAGTCCGCGTCGGTCGCGGTGGCCGGGCCGCCGGTGAACGTCCACACCTGGGTGGTGAAGTTGTCCAGGTGCATGGCCGTGGTCTGGCCGCTGCAGCCGACGGTCCGGTCGACGACGCGGTGGAACGCCCGGTCCGCGGCGTCGGTGGTGGCGAAGACCCCGACCGCCTGCTTGACGAAGTGCGTCATGTCGGTCGGCGACTCCTGCGCCACCGCGCCGTTGAACGCCGCCAGGTCGGGATCGGCGTACACCTCGGGCAGCCCGATGTCGGCCCAGTTGTTGCACACCGGGTTGTCGACGTAGAACGCCTGGAACGGGTCGGTGAACGTCGACTCGAACCTCATCGGCGCGCCGACGATGTTGCCCACCGAACCCTTGCCGAGCACGGCGTAATTCACCACGCCCGGATCGGACGGCCGCGCGGCCGCCGGGGCGCCGCCAACGACAGGCCGACGGCCAGACCGACGCCAGCGCCGCGGCGACGGCCCGCACGGGCTAGACCTTCGCCGACAGCGTCGACGTCGATGTTGCCGCGGGTGGCCTTGGAGTACGGGCACACCCCGTGCGCCTTCTCCATCAGGTCGTCGGCGACGCTCTGCTCGAGCCCGGGCAGGTAGCCGATCAGGTGGGCGGTCAGGCCGAAGCCGCCCTCGGAGTCCTTGCCGAACCCGATCTGCGCGGTGATGCCGCGGCGTCGTCGAGCTTGACTTCTCGTTCCTGGCGACCAGCCGCAGCGCGCCCAGGAAACACGCGGCATAGCCGGCCGAGAACAGCAGTTCGGGGTTGACGCCCTCGCCGCTGCCGCCCACCTCCTTCGGCGGGCGGGTGTCCAGGTCGATCTTGCCGTCGGTGGACTTCACGTGGCCGTCGCGGCCGCCGCCGGTCGCGGTGGATTCTGCGGTGTAGACGACTTCGATGCTCATGGGCTCGATCATGCCAGCCGGGCCGCAGACGGCAAGCGCGCCCGGTCAAGCCGCCGTTGCCCTTCGCGTTGGCCCGCACGCCCTCCTCGACCTTCTTGCCCAGCTCGGGGTCGACGTTGCGCCAGTACTCGAACACCCGCGACAGCACCGGCTCCTTCACGCCGTCGGACACGTGGCCGATGATGTTGTGCGCCAACCGGTCCCGCGCGTCGTCGTCGAGCACCTCGCGGACCAGGGTGCCGGCCTGGCCCCAGTCGTCGTCCTCGGGGCGCAGCGTGTAGGCGGTGCGGACCATGTCGCCGTCGGACGCCCAGTGCGCCTCGGCGGCCCGCTTCGGGTCGGCCTCCGGGCCGCCCATCGAGTTCGGCGCGTACACCGGATCGGTCGCATTGCGGATCCGCATCGCGCCGTCCTTGGAGTACGCGTTGACCTCGACCTTGGGTTCGTTGACCGGGATCTGCTTGTAGTTCACGCCGAGCCGGGCGCGGTGCGCGTCGGCGTAGGAGAACCCGCGGGCCAGCAGCATCTTGTCCGGGCTCAGACCGGTGCCGGGCACGATGTTGTTCGGCTCGAACGCCGCCTGCTCGATCTGGGCGTGGTAGTCGGTGACGTTGCGGTTCAGCGTCAGCGTGCCGACGTCGATCAGCGGGTAGTCGGCGTGCGGCCACACCTTGGTCAGGTCGAACGGGTTGAACCGGTAGGTCTTGGCGTCCTCGAACGGCATGATCTGCATCTTCAGCGTCCAGGTCGGGAAGTTGCCGTCCTCGATCGAGTCGTACAGGTCGCGCTGGTGGTAGTCGCCGTCCTCGCCGGCGATCCGGTCGGCGTCCTCCTGGGTGAGGAAGTCGACGCCCTGGTCGGTCTTGAAGTGGTACTTCACCCAGAACAGCTCGTCGTCGGCGTTGACCCAGCTGTAGGTGTGGCTGGAGTAGCCGTTCATGTGCCGCCACGTCTTCGGGATGCCGCGGTCGCCCATCAGCTAGGTGACCTGATGCGCGGACTCGGGCACCAGCGTCCAGAAGTCCCACTGCATGTGGTGGTCGCGCAGGTTGTTGGCCGGCCATCCGCTTCTGGCTGCGGATGAAGTTCTGGAACTTCATCGGGTCGCGGACGAAGAACACCGGGGTGTTGTTGCCGACCATGTCGAAGTTGCCCTCGGAGGTGTAGAACTTCAGCGAGAATCCGCGCGGGTCGCGCCAGGTGTCTGGGCTGCCCCGCTCGCCCGCCACCGTGGAGAAGCGGACCACCATCTCGGTCTTGGTGCCGGGTTGGAACACCGCCGCCTTGGTGTACCGGCTGACGTCGTTGGTCACCTCGAAGTGGCCGAACGCGCCGCCACCCTTGGCGTGCGGCTGCCGCTCCGGGATGCGCTCCCGGTTGAAGTTGGCCATCTGCTCGATCAGGTAGTGGTCCTGCAGCAGGATCGGGCCGTCGGGGCCGACGGTCAGCGAGTGTTCGACGCTGGGTACCGGGGCGCCGGCATCGGTGGTCGCGAACTTCTCAGTCATATCGGTTCATCTCCTCGGGATGGGCGGCCTCGGGCTGTGCGACCTGCCTGTCGCGTACCCGAAGAGTACGTCGATCCACCCCGAGGCGGAACGCAATCAGGGGCGAGGTGGTGCGGTGGTGGTGTCGGAACCACCCGGCCCGTCGGAGCGGCCGGCGGCCGCGGGGCGTCGATCATCGGGCCGCCGGGTCCGAATGGTCCCGGGAAGGCGAGGGCCGCGCTCGAACTCGCCGCGGGGACCCGTCGGGAACATCGGAGGGCCGGGACGCTGCATCATCTCCTGCCCGCGGTGGTGGTCGAAGCGCGGACCGTTACCCGTGTGCGCGCCGAGGAAGAAGCCGGTGCCGAAGATGATCGCAACGATGAACACCGATCCGGCGACGATGCCCACCCACGCGGCGGCCTTGTTCAGCCTGCTCGGCTTGTGCGGCGGTGGCGACGCAACGGCCGGCGGGCGGTGGCGGCGGCACCGTTTCGGTCTGTACGGGAACTGGTCCGGTGGGCGCGGTCGAAGGCTCGGGTGAATCGCTCATGTCCGCCATGATGGCGCGCTCATAGGTCGCATCAATGATTCAGATATGAGTTGGCTGTGAATGCCCTCACGGCATCGGCAGCTGCCTGTTGCCCGCTCCCATGGTGGCGGGGCGAACCATGTCACAGCCGCGATGGGTTTCAGCCGACAGCTTGCGAGGTATCCCCACTCCAAGGTTCAGTTCCGAGCCGCAAACCCAAACCAACGAAGGGGATACATCTATGGGCACAGGAGATAAGGCCAGCAACAAGATCGACGACTTGGGCGGCAAGGCTAAAGAGGGCTGCCGGCAAGGTGACTGGAGACAAGGACACCGAGAACGAGGGCAAGGTTGATCAGGCGAAGGCAAACTTGAAGGACGCCGGCGAGAAGATCAAAGACGCGTTCAAGAGAAGAGCAACGCTCGAACCGTTCTACAAACTGCGCGGCCCGCCACCCAAATCCACTTGGGGTGGCGGGCCGACTT
>CAVTHR010000011.1:0-212585 GCA_963734385.1 uncultured Actinomycetota bacterium
GGCAGCAACCGTCTACGCGGTGGCTGAACGCGCGGCGGAGATGATCCTCGACGATTGATTTCGGCCCAATGTGATGCTCCGGTCCGCAGGTAGCTCACGGCGCAGGTGTGAACGCTACGACTGGAATGCGTTTGGTTCCCGCGGTGCGCTGGTAGTGGTTATAGGGAGATACGGTTCCGCGCGCGAGTGCAAAAAGCTGATCATGTTCGGCGCCTGTGATCTCCGAGGCGATGAAGCGGCCATGAAGCGGCCGCGTCGAAAGTCACAATTGGTTGGCCTTGACGTTGTGATACCAGTTCGGATGTCGGACAGATCCGAGGTTCGACGCGATGGCAACGACCCGCCCATGATCTGTGAAGTAAACAATGGTCGAACGCCGTGTGATTCCTGACTTGGCACCGATACGGGTAAGCACCAGAGCGGGAAACGGCGCTATGCAGGACAAGCGGCCACGACTGAGTCGAAGCAAGGTCGGGTCGACGCGGACCGCGACATTGCGCATGAACCATATGCCGGTCCTCGAGCTTGCCAATATCGTGACGACTCGGTGAGCCGTACTGCCCGATGGCTCGACTAAGGGAATCTGCATGTCTCACAGGGTATCTCGTAACAAACCATTTTGAGGAATGACATCTGTCACAGCCATTATCGATGCAATTGACTGTGACGCTTGGCATCTCACGGTCAATGACTTAGGGCAGGGCTAGGGCTACGACGGATTCGGCCGGTGTCGTAGATGGGCACGATGGGGGGTGCAGGTCCGTCCAGTAATTGTCAACGAAAGAAATCTCGGGGAGGTCCAAGTGGCTGACGAACAACAGGAATTGTTCTCCGGCATGGAGATGGTCACCGCGCACAACGTGTTTCGTCGCGAGTTTGGTTTGATGCCGTCTCTGATTCCGGACAGGGGCCGGCAACGAACAAGCCAAGGTCATTGCCGACCACTTCGCGCTACTTGCCGAGATGCTGCATCACCACCACAGTATTCGAAGACGACTTGATCTGGCCGCTGCTTGCGGAGCGATGGGGGTGACGTGGCCGGCGCCGCGACCCAGAGGATGACTGGTCAACACCGGGATCTGGCAATGCATTTGGAGATGGTGGGCAATCGGATGCAGAAGTGGAGCACCGGGCATCCGTCCGTCACGGACTTGATGCTGGCCGGCGACATGGCTCGCCTTCTCGATGTGCTCGACGAACACCTCCGAGCCGAAGAAGAGCAGGTTGTGCCGCTGATGGAAAAGCACATCGCCGCGGTGGAGGTGACCAATTCCTTGCACACGGGTTAGCCGAGATGGATCCAGCGACACTTCGGCTTGCATTCGGAATGCTGATGTATGAAGGCGATCCTGCGGTCGTGGACCGGGCTATCGCCAACATGCCCATCCAGGCCAGGCCGATATCCGCGATGTGGCTGCGCGGGCGTTCGCCGATTATGCATCGCGTGTATACGGCACGGCCACTCCGCCGCGCGCGACAAATATCTAGGAGGAGTTCATGATCTTTTCGCGTGATGTGTCTGATTATGTCGTCGTCGGTGCCGGATCGGCCGGAAGTGTGGTGATCCGACGGTTGCTCGATGCGGGTCGCCGCGTGCATGTCCTCGAGGCGGTCCGGTTGACGTCGAGCCGGCGATCCACTCATCCCAGGGTTGGCCAACATTGCTAGGCGGGCCGCTGGACTGGTGCGCATTCACCACGCCTCAGCGGCATGCGAACAACCGGCGGCTGTTTTGGCCGCGCGGCAGGGTGCTAGGAGGAAGCAGTTCGTTGAACGGCATGATCTACATCCGCGGGCATGCCAGCGACTACGAAGGTTGGGCGCAGGTCACCGGTGATCGTGGCTGGGCCTGGCAAAGTGTGCTGCCACTGTTCAAGCGCTCCGAGTCGCATAAACAGGGCGCCAGCGAATACCACGGCGCAGACGGGCCGCTGCCGGTGTCAACAATCGCGACGCCACACCCACTTTCCGAAGCATTCGTCGACGCGGCCATGACCCGCGGGCACAAACCGTCGAGGATTTCAATGCCGGGGAGATGGTCGGCGTGGGATACAACCACACCACCACGCGCGGCGGCGAGCGGATGAGTGCGTGGAAGAGCTTCGTCGCACCGGTACTGAATCATCCGAACTTGACGCTCACTACCGGCGCGTTTGTTCATCGCGTGCTTCTCGAAAACGGCCAAGCGGTGGGGGTCGAGTACTCAGTAGATGGTGCCGCACGTCGCCAGGCATATGCAGACGCGGAGGTAGTGCTCAGCGCCGGTGTTCTGGGCTCGCCAAAAGCATTACTCCTCAGCGGTATCGGGCCGAGCGCGCACCTGGAGTCGGTAGGTGTCGCCACGACGGTTGAGCTACCCGGTGTCGGCGAGAATCTTCACGATCATCCTTTGCTCAGCATCATCTATGAGGCAAAGGAGCCGTTGCAGGCGGGTGGCAACAACTTGCTCGAGGCGCAGCTATTCGGTCGCAGTACCCGGTGGAACGGTCCGCGCCCGACCTGCAACCGCTGTTCATCCACATTCCCTACCCCGCAGACGGCTATCCGGTGCCCGAGCACGGGTACACGATCGCTCCTGGGTTGGTGGCGCCCAAATCGCGTGGCACCCTAGGGCTAGCCTCGAACGATCCGAGTGATCCGCCGCTGGCAGATCCCCAGATTCTTGCCGAACCCGACGATCTGGAGGCGATGGTGGATGCGGTCGAGATGTGTCGCGATATCGGTGCGTCGGGTGCGTTTGCGCCGTGGCGCAAGGCGGAAGTCGCCCCGGGACGGGCGGTTATGACGCGGGAAGAGGTGCGTGCCCTCGTCCGTGCGACCGTCGGCACGTATCACCATCAGGTTGGCACCTGCAAAATGGGTGCCGCACACGATCCGAATGCCGTTGTAGGACCCGATCTTCGGGTGCGCGGCGTAGATGGGTTGCGCGTCGCGGACGCCTCGGTCATGCCCGCGATCACGACCGGCAACACCAATGCGCCGACGATCATGATCGGCGAGCGGGCAGCTGATCTGCTGCTTGGGGAGTGAAATGGATCTCGCTCCGCTGCTTCCGGGCCGAAGATCCACGCCGGACGCATAGATGGTGCCCATCCTGAAGGCCACGCTGAGGCTTGGCGCCGGCAAAACCTCTCAAAGTATCCGTGGCAGAGCGGTTCTCGAGGTGATATCCAATTTCGTATAGACCTTGCGGAGGTGGTACTCGACGGTGCGCGGACTGATGAACAGGCGGTTGCCGATCTCGGCGTTGGACAGACCATCCCGGGCAAGCCGTGCGACCTGGGCTTCCTGTGAGGTCAGTGCGCGGCGGGAATGTTGGCCGGTTGCGGCCGCAGTGCCACCGGCGGCCGCAGTTCCCGGGCAGTCCGCTCGGCGAAGGCGTCGAGCCCCATCGCCGTAAACAGTCTCGTGCGCGACCGTAAGTGTTCGCGAGCGTCGAGCCGGCGCTTCTGACGGCGTAGCCATTCGCCGTAGACAAGGTGCGCGCGGGCGAAGTCGACGCGAGCACGGGTGCGACCGAGATGGTCGATAGCCTTCCGGTAGAGGAGATCGGCATCTGCGTCCGGCGCTGAGGAGTGCCCGGGACCGGGCCTCGACTCCCAGTGCCCAATCGGTGCCGCTGGCCTGGGCCGCGTCCGATAGCCGTTCGAGCGCAGCCGCGGCGCGGTCGGGTTCTTCGTTTCGGACGGCGGCTTCGACGAGTTCTGGAAGGGCCCAGACACCCAGTCCCAACTCTTCGGGATGGCTACTGGCCTGTTCGGCGGCGACGACCGCCTCCGCGTACCGCCCGAGAGCGTTGTAGAGGACTGCCGAGGCCCATTCGACGAGTGTCAGTCCGCCGCCTTCGCCACGACCCTCAATACTCTTGCGGCTGGCCTCAATCAGGAACGCGATGTCATCGACTCTGGCCGCGCCACGCGGCCAGTGCGACGGCGCCATAACGGAGTGGCTCGCTGCTGGTCACTTGCGTCAGGGCGTCCTGCTCGTCGTGCAACATGGTCGCTGCCTCGATCCGCCCCGCGGACAATTCGAAGCCGATGCGGCCGCGCAGGGCGATCGGTAGCACGCTGACTGCGCCCGTTCGGCGGGCGAGCTCTACCTGCCGGGCCGACAACACATCCCAACTTTCGTCGTCCCACAACTGCATTGCGACACGCGAGCCCAGCCACAGCCAGCGAACCGGAGCGACCCGCTTCCTCGGTGCGGAGTGCGAGCAATGCTTGTCGCAACGGGGGCGCTGCTGCCTTAGGCCCTCGGTGATCAGCAGCGCGATCCCGTCCAGAGGAAATCAAGCGCGGTCGGGCGGTGACGAGCATGGTCGTGCGCCGCGCGGCTTCGGCGACCCGCTGTAGCCCGCTCATCGCCCGCCAGCCGTCCGGCGAACAGGGCCGCGACGAAGGCGTCCAGCAAGGTCTGGCGTGCCAATTCGCGTCGAGCGGGCCGAAGCGTTGAGCCGCCCGTAGCAGGAGTGCCGGTGCATCGTTTCCACGGTTCACGGCGAAGGCGACGCGCGCACGTAGCAGGTCGGCGCGGGCCCGCTGGAGTTCGTCGAGATTCGTCTTCTCCGCGGCACGCAGCAGCACCATGGCTGCCTCGGGATCTCCGGCCTCCTGTTTGGCTTGCGCCGCCGCCAAGGCCCGTCACCACGTCGAGCGGATCTTTGGTCAGCTCAAAGAGATTTCGCCAGAAACGCCGCTGGCTGCTGCCATGCCTCCTCGTGCCTGGGCCAGCGATGCGGAGCGTTCGAGTTCGTCGGCGATGTCGTCGTCGGGCCCTGGTACCCAGAGCTCGATGCCATACACGTCGGGTCGGATCGACGTCGGGATCGATGACTCCGCCAAGGCGCGATGTACGCGCAGACGTTCGTCGGCGGACGCGGCGTGATAGGCCGCTGAGCGGGCGAGGGGATGACGAAACCGAACCCGCGCGCCGAATTCGAGTAATCCCGCGGCGGTGCTGGACCGCTGCCTCTGGCGCAATCTCAAGCCGCTCGGCCGCGCGCCACAGCACCGCCGAGTCGCCGGTCGACTCCGCAGCGGCCAGCAGCGACAGCAGTTGTGTGTCCGGCGGGAGCGCCTGAAATCGCCGACGAAATCCGTCCTCGATCCGGGTCGAAAGCGTAGGCACGGCAGGTAGTCCGAATCCGCCGGCGAATTCGGCGGGCGACATCGCCTTTGGCAGCTCCAGAAGCGCCAACGGATTGCCGCGGTTTCGGCCACGATGCGGTCGAGCACGTACTCGTCGAGCGGAGCGGCGAGAGCGGAAGCTACTAGGGCGCGCGCGTCATCGTCACGCAATCCGGCCACAAGCAGCTCAGGCAATTCGGCCAATTCGGAGCTTGCCTGGCTTGTCGCAAACACTATTGCGACGGGTTCGGCGAATAGTCGGCGGGCCGCAAAAGCAAGCGCGTGGGCCGATGCCCGGTCGAGAACCTGTTCGTTGTCGACCACGCACAGGAGCGGCTGCTGGCTGGAGGCTTCGGAAAACAGGCTGAGAACCCCAAGTCCGATGAGGAACGGGTCGGGCACATCTCCGGTCTTGAGGCCGAACGCGATCGCCAGCGCCTCGCGCTGAGGCTCCGGCAGCTGATCAACCCGGTCCAGCAATGGAGTGCACACTTGATGCAGGGCGGCGAAGGCAAGCTCGGTTTCTGGTTCCGCGCCGGCCGCTCGGACTACTTTGAAATCGCGCGCCGACGCGACTGCGTAATCGAGCAGAGCGCTCTTGCCGACTCCCGGTTCGCCCCGCAGTACCAGCGCCCGGCTCTCACCGCGGCGAACCGCATCTAGCAACTCACCGAGTTTTCCACACTCACGGGCGCGGCCCAGCAACATTGATCCGACCTCGTATCCGGGATGCACGTCCGACGCTACCCCGAAGACAGCTTGGTCGGAACTGCCGTCCTTTCGGCCCTTCACGAGGTGGATCGGGCCGACACCAGGGTAGGCGACTAGGGCCATGACGGATTCGCTCCCTGGTAGTTGACGGGCAATGTGGCAGTAACGATCCGACAACCGCATGGGGAATCCAATGACCAGGACAACCGATCGAACCGAAACCGATCCGGCCGATGACCCGGACATCGACCGCCGGACGCGAGCGTTTTTGCGCGACCTGAACAAGGACAGCGGCCCGTTTTGGGAATTATCTGGCGATCAACCGCGGAAACTCGTTACCGCGCTGCAGAAGCAGACGCCTGTCGACCTATCCGGAATAACCGTCACGGAGCAGCAGATCACTTCCGGAGGGGATTCGGTCACCCTCTATGTCGTCCGACCCGAAGGTGCGACCGGCATTCTTCCGGTATTCCTTTTCTTCCACGGAGCGGTGTGGATTGCCGGCAATTTCGAGAATCACGAACGGCTCGTTCGGGACCTGGTTGTCGGTTCGAAAGCGGCGGCTGTGTTCGTTGAGTACACCCCGGTACCCGAGGCGCACTATCCGGTTCAACTCGAACAGGCTCACGACGCCGCGCTTTGGGTCAATGCCCACGGCGACATGATCGGAGTGGACGGCACCCGGTTGGCGGTCGTAGGGAACAGTGTCGGCGGCAATATGGCCGCCGCCCTCACGCTAATGGCGCACGACCACAGAAGCGTGAATATCGTTTACCAGCAGCTTCTGTGGCCGGCGCTGGACACCGATATGAACACCGCGTCCTATCGGGCCTACGGTGAGGGCCGTTTCCTGCCAATCGCGTTCATGCGATACGGCTGGGACCACTATGCGCCTGACGCCGACATCCGCCACCATCGCTACGTCGCACCTCTTCGAGCCACGATCGAGGAGCTACGCGGGCTGCCTCCAACCCTGATTCAGACAGCGGAAAACGACGTGCTGCGTGACGAAGCCGAGGCCTACGCGCGCAAACTCGACGCAGCGGGCGTGGACGTCGCGTGCGTGCGTTACAACGGGGCAATTCACGACTTCGGTCTGCTCAATGCCCTTCGTGACGTGCCGGGTACAGATGTTGCGCTGCAACAGGCGGCTGCGGAGTTGGCTCGACACCTTTATGGGCCGTGCCCGGCGTGAGCCAGCCGTTCCGCCACTAGCACAACTCTTTTCACGATCTATGCCATAGCTGCTTTTTGAGCAGTCACCACGCGGTCGCGAGGACCGAAAGGAATCCAGGAAGAAATGACGAATCAGATTGACGCCAGCACTGAGCACTATGACGTGCTGGTCATCGGAAGTGGATTCGGCGGCAGCGTCGCGGCGCTGCGGCTGACCGAGAAGGGATACCGGGTCGGAGTCTTGGAGGGCGGGCGGCGCTGGGCAGACGACGACTTCGCCAAGCACACCTGGGATTTAAAGCCGTTCCTTTGGGCGCCCAAGCTCGGCCTCAAAGGGATTACGCGCGTGCATCCGCTGCCGCATGTCATCGTGGTGGCCGGCGCCGGCGTGGGCGGGGGCTCACTCAACTACGGCAATGTTCTCTACGAGCCCAAATCGGACGCCTTCTACACCGACACGCAATGGGCACATATCACCGACTGGCGCGCCGAGCTGGCGCCCTACTACGACCAAGCCAAGCGGATGCTGGGTGTCTCCCGAAGTCCAACGACGACACCGGTCGACGAGCTTGCCCACAAAGTCGCCGTCGAGATGGGTGTCGGGCACACCTTCGAAATGACCCCGTTGGGCGTGTTCTTCGGCCGAGACGGTCACGCCGAACCCGGAATGCAGTTCGAGGACCCGTTTTTCGGTGGCGTCGGCCCACGCCGCAGCGGCTGCATCCAGATGGGGGAGTGCATGTCCGGGTGTCGGCACAATGCCAAGAACACCCTGCCGAAAAACTATTTGTATCTCGCAGAGAGGGCGGGGGCAGCTATTCATCCTGAAATCACCGTGACAGCGGTCCGTTCGCTGCAGGAAGGCAGGTACCAAGTCGACACAGTCCGAACCGGCACTTGGCGTCCGCGACGGGACCGCAGAACGTTCACCGCTGACCAAGTGATCATCGCCGCGGGCGCGTGGGGCACTCAGGAGTTGCTCCACCGCATGAAAGCAACCGGAGCTTTACCGCACCTGTCCGATCGGCTGGGCATGCTGAGCAGAACCAACTCCGAATCGATCGGGGGCGTCACAGCGAAATGGCGGCATCGCGACACTCTCGACTTCACGCCCGGCGCTGCGGTCACCTCATCGTTCCAACCCGACGAGCACACGGTGATCGAGCCGTTCCGCCAGGGCAAGCGATTAAACGCAATGGGACTGCTCCTGACTTTGGCGACCAAAAGTGGCGGCAGGTATCCGCGGTGGTTGCTGTGGCTGGCCAAGGCGATCAGGCACCCGGGTCAGCTGTTGTCGCTCTATGGAGGCATCAACCAGTGGGCGCAGCGCAGCATCGTCACCGTGGCCATGCAAGACGTGGACAACTCCTTGACCCTGCATTCCAAACGATCCAGATTCGGGCGGTGGAAGCTGACTCAAGGCAAGGGAGGGCTCGCCCAACCCGGCTTCGCTGCCGGTCGCCAATGATGTCCTGGAGCGGTTCGCCGGCGACATCGACGGATTCACCACCAATGGCGTCGGTGAGATAGTCGACATTCCGATGACGGCTCACTTTCTCGGCGGCTGCACCATCGGCGACAAGTCCAGCACTGGAGTCGTCGACCTTATCATCGCGCGTACGGGCATCCGGGGCTGCACATCGTTGACGGCTCAACCGTCACGGCCAACCTTGGTGTCAACCCCTCGCTCACTATCGCGGCCTTGGCTGAGCGAGCAATGTCGTTCTGGCCGAACAAGGATGATGCGGATACCCGCCCCGCGCTCAGCGCCGCCTATGAGCGACTCGAACCGATTGCACCGAGAAAGCCCACTGTTCCGCCGACCGCTCCGGCGGCTCTACGGCTACCAATTCTCCCCTGCGGCAACGGCGCCAGTCCAAAGAGTCGGGCGTGAGCGGGCTCTTCAAGCGTGATCGCGGCAAGTGGTTGCCCCCCGACGCGCTCTCACACCGGCGAAGAACGATTACGTCGCTCTTCTTCATGTCTGTGCTATTAGCGCTTCTGGCCTTCAGCATTGCGTGAGTTCGCAATGTTCGAAGGAGCGGAACCACATACTGGCGCCGTCGAGCAGTACCACAGGAGCTGCCATGCCGTCATCCTGCCAGTCAGTGGCGGGTCGTGACCGCCCCGGTCTCGCGTGTCTGCTGCTTGTAGATCTCTCCGTTCTTCATGATCACCAATAAGTTGCGGTCGGGATCGGCGAGCAGATCGAGATCCGAAAGCGGGTCGCCGTCGACGAGAAGGAGATCGGCCAATGCGCCCTCCTCGACCACGCCGAGCCGGCCGGGGTACGGATTCCGATTGCCCGACAATGCACACAACGCCGCGTTGCCCGAAGTCGCCATCCTCAGCACGTCGATCGGCGAGAACCAGCGGGACATCTTCGCCAACTGGCGGCCTTGACGATCGGCCAGGCCTGCATCGAAAAGCGTGTCGGTGCCCCAGGCAAGGTTGACACCATGCTTCTTGGCGAGTTCGAACGCCCGGTTGGTTCCGGCGGCCACTTGAGCGAACTTCGACAGTTGGGCGGGTTCGGTGAACGGGATCGCGTCATCGTCGTCGAGGATCGGCTGCATGCACCACCACGCGCCGCGCTCGGCGATCATTTCGGCGGTGGCGTCGTCAATCAAGAAACCGTGCTCGATGCAGCGCACCCCAGCCCGAAGCGATTGCTGCACCGCCCGAGGAGTGAACGCGTGGACCAAGACGTACGTGCCCCAGTTCTCCGCAGCCGCAACGCCTGCGCGTAGCTCTGCTTCGGTGTATTGAGTGACGTCGACGGGGTCGTATGTTGACGTCACACCGCCGCCGGCCATCATCTTGATTTGGCTCGATCCCAGCATCAATTGTTCGCGGACCGCCCGCAGGACCTCGTCGACCCCATCGGCGATCGTCGACACGCCGCTGGTTTCCACATAACTCAAGTGGTCGCAGGTCCGTTTCGGCACTTCATATCGCATCCGGAAATCGCCATGACCAGACGTCTGCGTGATAAAAGCACCAGAGGGATAAATTCGTGGCCCTTCGACGATTCCGTCGTCGATCGCCATCTTCAATCCGAACACCGGTCCACCCACGTCGCGGACAGTGGTGAACCCTCGCTGAAGTGTGCGCTTGGCTTGTCCGCCTGCGAGGATGTTGAGATAGCCCAGATCGGCGTCCATCGCTGAGGTCAATGGCAGTGAGGCCAACATCGCGTGCCAATGAGCATCGATGAGGCCGGGCATCAGCACCCGCCCATTGCCTTCGATCTCCAGTCGGTGCTCGCCGTCGGCCGCGGGAACCGGCCGGTCGGAGATGCGCTCGATGGTCGAGCCGCGGATGAGGACGTGGGAGCCGACTGACATCGTCGGCGAGCGACCGTCGAAGACTCGGACGTTGCGAAATAGCGTGGCTGTGTCCTCGGTAGACGACATATCGCGGCTTCCTTGGTTCGTGGATGATCCCGCTTGTGAGTATCGAGCAAGCAGAACCGTTCCACTGTCGAGATGACCGAACGCCTCCGGCAAGCCATCCTCAACTGTTCTCCGTTCGGTAGGTTCGATAGCACGATCGATAACCAGGGTGTCCGACAACGTGGCCTCCGCGAATCCGTCGAATCCCCAGTAGTGACGCCGGGAGGAACCATGGCTCTTGCCGTCGACCGCATCGACCACGTGGTGCTCAACTGTCGCGACGTGGAAACCACCTCCGACTGGTACGTGCGGGTGCTCGGCATGCGCCGCGAGGTGTTCGGCGACGGCCGGGTGGCGTTGCGGTTCGGGAACCAGAAGATCAACGTGCGGCCCACAGGGGCGCCGAACTGGGAGACCGGCGCAGTCGACGCCCCCGGCTCGCTCGACCTGTGCTTCATCGCCGAGATCAGCCCCGACGACGTCGGCGCACACCTGCGGTCCTGTGGTGTGACGATCACCGAGGGACCCGTCGCGAAGACCGGTGCGCTCGGCCCGATGACGTCGCATTACTGCCGCGACCCTGATGGCAACCTGATCGAGGTCGCCAGCTATTCGGCGTCGGATTAGCCTGAATTCCATGACAGCCGGCCGTTTCAGCACCGACGTGTACGCGCAACGACTTCGGCGCCGCCGCGGCGGCCGCGGCCGACGCAGGCCTGGCCGGGCTGGTCATCACGCCCGGCTACGACCTGCGCTACCTCATCGGCTCGCGGGCGCAGACCTTCGAACGGCTGACCGCACTCGTGCTGCCTGCGGCCGGTGAGCCCACCATCGTCGTTCCGCGGATGGAACTGGCCTCGCTGAAGGAGTCGGCGGCCACCGAACTCGGTATCGCCGTGCGCGACTGGGTGGATGGCGACGACCCGTATGAGGTGGTGGCCGGCGCGCTGGGCGGTGCACCCGCCTCCACCGCCGTCACCGACTCAATGCCTGCGCTGCACCTGCTGCCGCTCGCCGACGTGCTGGGCGTGGTTCCGGTGCTGGCCACCGATGTGCTGCGCCGACTGCGAATGATCAAGGACGGTGCCGAGATCGACGCTCTGCGCAAGGCGGGCGCGGCGATCGACCGGGTGCACGCCCGGGTGCCGGAGTTCCTGGTGCCAGGGCGGACGGAGGCCGACGTCGCCGCGGACATCGCGGAAGCGATTGTTGCCGAAGGGCATTCGGAAGTGGCGTTCATCATCGTCGGATCCGGGCCGCACGGTGCCGATCCGCACCACGAATGTTCGGACCGGGAGCTGCGCACCGGTGACATCGTCGTCGTCGACATCGGTGGACCGTACGAGCCGGGCTACAACTCCGACTCGACAAGGACATACAGCATCGGGCAGCCGGATCCAGAAGTGGCGCAGAGGTATTCGGTGCTGCAGCGGGCGCAACAGGCCGCGGTCGACGCGGTCCGTCCCGGGGTTACCGCCGAGCAGGTGGACGCGGCCGCGCGTAGCGTGCTCGCGCAGGCCGGCCTCGCCGACGCGTTCGTGCACCGCACCGGCCACGGCATCGGGCTTTCGGTGCACGAGGAGCCCTACATCGTGGCGGGCAACGATCTAACGTTGGCCGAGGGCATGGCGTTCTCCGTCGAACCCGGCATCTACTTCCCGGGCCAGTGGGGCGCCCGCATCGAGGACATCGTCGTGGTCACCGCCGACGGAGCTGAGCCGGTGAACAGCCGCCCGCATGAGCTGGTCGTGGTACCGATCTAGCGCGGCGCTGGCGATGGTGTGCCCGTTCTGCGGCTCCGACGTCGGAAGAACCGCCGTCTGCCCGAATTGCGGTGCACTGAAGGACGGTGCCGCGACAGCCGGATGGCGACCTGACCCGACGGGACGCCACGAAGGCCGTTATTACGTCGCAGGGCGTCCCACCGGCCGGGTGCGCAACGGGAAATCCGAGACGACGGATCCCGACGGCGGCAGGCTGCTGCCTGCATACCTCGACATTCCGTCGGACGAGTAAGACGAGCATCCGATCGACGTGGCTGGGTACGGGTGCCGCGACGGCCGTGTTGGTCGTGCTGGCGGCGGTAATCTGGGTCGTTCTGCTGCCGCGCCACAATGCGCGTTCGCCTGACGCCGACTATCTGTCGGCCCTGAAAGACTCCGGGCTTTCCGCCGGCTTCAACTCCGATGCCAATGCGCTGGCCCATGGCAGGCAGGTTTGCAAGCAACTCGACGACGGCGGGCCGCAGCAGGGTGTGGCAGCGGACAAGTTCGCGGTCGACGCCTTCTGTCCAAGGTTTTCTGAGGGCTTCCGCATCCTCGAAACAGCCAACGCTTCAGGAACTTTCGTCTTGATCGACACGTCAAAGGAATACGTCAGCTCCATCGAGTCGGATGAGGGCAAATGCCACGGAGTGCACGGATACTCCGACATCGGCAGCGGCACGCAGGTCATGGTCAAGAACGGTAAGGGCGAGATTCTCGCCTCCGCGCCACTCCGCGAGGGCCGCGGCGACGACGTCAATTGCAAGTTCGCCTTCAGCTTCCCGATCACCGAGGGACAGGACCGTTATGTGGTGTCAGTCGGCCATCGCGGCGAGTTCAGCTACAGCTTCGAACAGCTCCAACGCGGCGTCGAGATTCACCTCGGCGAATAGACGACCTAGTCGCCGGTGCGGTCGAGCAATTCCGAGGAGCCGAGGACCCGCTCGACCCGAACCTCGATGACCACCCGCCGGGGATTGACCCGTGGAGTGCGGTAGCGCTGGGCGTAGCGGAGTTCGGCGTCGCGGACGGCATCGGCGTCGGTGTTGACCGTCGCGCGGCCTTCCAGAGACAACCATCGGGCGCCGTCGACCTGGCTGAGCACGGCGACGCCCCGCTCCTCGGCGTTCACCGCCTTCTGCGACCCACCGCTGGTGATGACGCGGGCCACATGCGTCTTCGGGTCGAACGTGAATCCGACCGCGACCACGTGTGGCGAGTTGTCGGAACGCAACGTGGTCAACATAGCCAGATGGCGTTCGGTGAGGAACGCCAGCGCGTCGTTGGTGAGCCGGGTAGTTGCGTTTGCCATCGGCATCCAAAGTAGCGCAGGAGATAATCGCAGCCGTGGATGACACGAGTGGCGGGCCGGTGGTCATTTTCGGCGGCCGCAGCGAGATCGGCAGTCGAACTCGCGCAGCGGCTGGCCCCCGGAGCCACCGTGGTGCTGGCCGCCCGCGGTGCCGACCGGCTGTCCGAGCAGGTCGCAGCGCTGGAGAAGGCCGGGGCGGCCAAGGTGGATGCGCGAGAGTTCGACGCCGACGACCTGGCATCGCACGCTCCGCTCGTCGCGTCGATCGTGACCGACCACGGCCCGATCGGCACGGCGGTGCTGGCGTTCGGAGTGCTCGGCGACCAGGCCCGCGCCGAGCAGGATCCCGCGCATGCCGCGGCGGTGCTGCACACCGATTTCGTTGCTCAGGCAAGCCTGCTTACCGTGTTGGCCGGCACCATGCGGTCGGCGGCGTCGGGCGCGATCGTCGTGTTCTCGTCGGTGGCAGGCGTGCGGGTCCGACGCGCGAACTACGTCTACGGGTCGGCGAAGGCCGGCCTGGACGGGTTCTGCAGCGGCCTCGCCGACGCGCTGCACGGCTCGGGGGTCCGGCTGCTGCTCGTGCGGCCTGGATTCGTGATCGGGCGGATGACCGAGGGGATGAAGCCGGCGCCCATGTCGAGCACGCCGCCGCAGGTGGCCGCCGCCACCGCACGAGCACTGGCAAGGGCCGCCGCACCGTGTGGATTCCGTGGACGCTGCGCCCGTTCTTCGTCGGGATGCGGCTGCTGCCGCAGTGGGTGTGGCGGAGGATGCCGCGGTGATCATCGTCGTTGGCGTCGGGGCAGACGGGATGTCCGGGCTGGGGCCGTCCTCTCGCGCTGAATTAGCCAGGGCCACAATTATTTACGGGTCGCAACGCCAACTTGATCTGCTCGACGAAAGCATCTCCGCGGTCAAGAAGCCCTGGCCTTCGCCGATGCTGCCCGCGCTGCGCACGCTGCTCGACGGTGCGCACGGCGATGTACATGTCGTGGCCAGTGGTGACCCGTTGCTGCATGGCGTCGGCGGCAGCCTCATTCGGCTGTACGGGCCCGACCGGGTCGCCGTGCTGCCGCATGTGTCGTCGGTGACGTTGGCGTGTTCACGAGTCGGGTGGGTCGTGCAGGACACCGAGATCATCAGCCTCGTCACCGCCGAACCGCACACCGCGGTGCGGAGGGGAGGTCAGGCCGTCGTGATGTCGCGCGACGGCGCCAGCCCCGCCGCGCTGGCGCGGCTGCTCACCGACAGCGGACGCGGGGATTCGGAGATCATGGTGCTCGAGCAGCTCGGCGGGCCTGCCGAGCGGCGCAGGTCGGCCACCGCACGCGAGTGGGCCGCGCGACCGCCGGGCGACGTCGACGACCTCAACGTCATCGCTGTGCGCTACCTGCCCGACGACCGACGGCTCGCGGTGCTGCCCGACGATGCCTTCGCTCACGACGGGCAGATCACCAAGCAGGGGATGCGCGCAGTGTCACTGGCGGCGCTGGCGCCCCGGCCAGGCGAGCTGCTGTGGGATGTCGGCGCGGGGTCAGGCAGCATCGCCATCGAGTGGTGCCGCAGCGGCGCGGGCTGTCGGGCGGTGGCATTCGAACGCAACGAGCAACGTCGCAAGCGGATCACCGACAACGCGGTGGCATTCGGCGTCAACGTGGAGGTGCGATTCGACTGCCCCGGAATCATTCGACTTCGCGTCACCGCCATCGGCGGTCTTCGTCGGCGGGGGCGTGACCCAACCCGGGCTGCTCGAGGCCTGCTGGGAACGGCTGCCATCCAGTGGCCGGCTGGTTGCGAACGCCGTCACTGCCGAATCTGAAGCTGTTCTCACGCAATGGTATTCGCGACTCGGCGGTGAGCTGCACCGCTTTCAGCACTACCGCGGCGAGCCGCTGGGCAAGTTCACCGGCTGGCGTCCCGCGATGCCCGTGACCCAGTGGGTGGTGATCAAGGAATGACCGTCTACTTCATCGGTGCCGGACCGGGCGCCGCCGACCTGATCACCGTTCGCGGCCAGCGGCTGCTGAACCGTTGTCCGGTGTGCCTTTACGCGGGTTCGATCATGCCCGACGACCTGCTGGCGCTGTGCCCGCCGGATGCCAGGCTGGTCGACACCGGCCCGCTGACGCTCGAGCAGATCATCGGTGAAATCGCCGATGCGCACGCGGCCGGATTGGACGTGGCGCGACTGCACTCAGGGGATCCGTCGCTCTACAGCGCGCTCGCCGAACAGTGCCGTCGCCTGGACGGGCTCGGCGTGGACTACGAAATCGTGCCGGGTGTACCGGCTTTCGCGGCGGCCGCGGCCGCGCTCGGGCGTGAGCTGACCGTGCCCGGTGTCGCGCAGACGGTGACGTTGACACGGATCGCGACACTCTCGACGGCGATGCCGCACGGGGAGGACCTGGAGGCGTTGTCGGCGCCCGGCGCGACGCTGGTGCTGCATCTGGCGGCCGCTCAGGTCGACGCGATCGTGCCGCAGCTGCTGGCCGGTGGCTATCGCACCGAAACGCCGTGTGCGGTGGTGGCGTTCGCGAGCTGGCCGCAGCAGACGGTGCTGCGGTGCACGCTGGCCGAGCTCGCCGCCGAGATGCGCGCTGCCGACATCACCAGGACCGCGGTGATCATCGTGGGTGACGTGCTCGCCGCCGAAGGTTTCGCGGACAGCTATCTGTACTCGTCGGACAGAGCACGGCGGGAGCGCCACTGATGCGTGTGCTGCTCCTCGGCGGCACCTCGGAGGCCCGAATGCTCGCCGCGCGGCTGCATCCCGGCGTCGAGGTGACCAGCTCACTGGCGGGCCGGGTGCCCGATCCCGCGCTGCCGGTCGGCGAGGTCCGCATCGGCGGGTTCGGCGGAGTCGACGGTATGCGGCGATGGCTGATCGACTCCGGGGTGGAGGCGGTCGTCGACGCCACCCATCCGTACGCCGCGACCATCACCGCCCACGCCGCAGAGGTGTGCGGTGACCTCGGGCTTCCGCCATCTTGCTGCTGGCCAGACCGGCTTGGCCGACCGGAGATGCGATCCTGGTGAAGTCGGATACCGAAGCCGCCAAAACGGTTGATGCCAAGGGATTTTCGCGGGTGTTCCTGACCACCGGCCGATCCGGCGTCGAGGTGTTCAAAGAACACGACGCCTGGTTTCTGATCCGCACCGTCACCGCGCCTGACCCGCAGAAGCTGCCGCGCCGCCACGAACTTGTGCTGTCGCGCGGCCCGTACCACTATGAGGACGAACTGGCCCTGCTCCGCGAGCACCGCATCGACTGTCTGGTGACGAAGAACAGCGGCGGCGACATGACACGGCCGAAGCTCGACGCCGCCGCAGCGCTGGGTGTCGCGGTGGTGATGGTGGAGCGCCCTGCGCTGCCCGACGGTGTGCAGACGGTGTGCACCGTCGACGAGGCCGCGGACTGGGTCAGGTCGCTTGGTAAGTCTTGATCAGGTCCAGCGTTTCCAGCTCGCGGATCGCCCGGCAGCCCCGGCGCAGCATGGTCAGCATCATCTCGTCGCCTCGCTCGGTGGACGCGGCGAAGGCGAATCCCAGTCCGGTGAGAAGTGGGGCCTGCACCACACCGAGGCGATAGTCGCGCCAGCAGGTATCGAAGTCGTAATCGGTTATGCCGTAACCGAGTAGCGCCCGGTGGTACGTGACCGACCAGGTCACGCTCGATCTGCGACCGGACATCGGGGTCCAGGCTGGTCGCGGTGAAGTACGCCAGGTCTCTGCCGGGTAGCCCGATTCCGACCGTCTGCCAGTCCACCACCGTGATGCGGGTGCGATCGGGATCGAACAGCATGTTGTCCAGCCGATAGTCGCCGTGCATGAGCGCGTATCTGTCGGGCTCGGCCATCAGCCACGGGGTGATCAGAGACATGGCGGCGGTGAGGGTTTCCTTGTCTTCCTCACTGATGTCCGCGCCGAGTTTGTCGACCAGGATTCCGGCCGCCATCTGGGAGATCTCACCTATGCCTGCCGCCGCGGCGTCGTCGCCGGGCTTGGGCATCGCGATCCCGGCCAACGCCATCCATTCCGGATCGCACCAGCTCGGGCCGTGCAGCCCCGCGAGCGCCTCGCACTGCGAGGCTCGCTTCCTGCGCGGTGCATCCTGCGATCTGGTCGCCCTGGACCGCGGGCGCCATGTCGCCGAGGACGAGGACGAAATCCGCTCCGTCGTCAGAGATGTCGTAGTAGAAGCAGGGCGGCACCGGAATGCGCATGCGTTCGGCGACGTGTGCGTAGTACTCGACCTCGGACCGGTAGCCAAGCGCAACGCGCTCTCGGACGGCGTCGTCCTGGGCGGAGAGCTTGACCGCGAACGTGTCGGGCAAGTCTGGGCTGCCCGTATAGGTTGCACGTACCCGGTAGGTGGCGCCCGTCTGGCCGGTGCCGATCGGCTCGACGTCGACGTCGGCCACGTCGGCTCCCACAACGGAGCCGAACCATGCCGGCGTTACATCCGCAGGCCCGCGTGGAATGGTCATGGCTGCCGGACAGTATCAGAGGGTCGGGTAGCGGCGTGGTGTGAACACCCGGTCGTCGTACCACTGGGTTTGGGACGAGCCGACGATCAGCAGGCACCGCATGTCGACATCGGCCGGGTCGAGCTCCGCGAGCCGCACCACCTTGACCTCTTCGCTCGCGCCGGACACGTCTCGCCCGATCACCACCGGGGTGCCCGGGTCGCGGTGCTCCAGAAGCAGATCCCGCATCGCGCCGACCTGCCATGTGCGGCTCTTCGAAGCGGGGTTGTAGATCGCCAGCACGAGGTCGGCCTTGGCCGCCGCGGTCAGCCGCGCGGCGATGACGTCCCACGGTTTCAGCCGATCCGACAGCGAGATCACCGCGTAGTCGTGGCCAAGCGGTGCGCCGACGCGACTCGCCACCGCCTGGGCCGCCGTCATCGCCGGAATCACCCTGACCTGCACGCCCGGCCATTGTTTGGCTTCCTCGAGCACCGCGGTGGCCATCGCGAAGACGCCGGGGTCGCCCGATGACACCACGGCGACGGCGCGACCCTCCTCGGCGAGCGTGCATGCCAACCGCGCGCGGGCCGGTTCGTCGGTGTTGTCGCTGGGGTGCAGCCGTTGCCCGTCGCGCGTCCGAATGCGGTCGAGGTACGGCCCGTACCCGATGAGGTCGGTGGCCGCGGCAAGCTCGCGCCTGCTCTGTGGGGTCATCCAGTCGGCGTCGCCCGGGCCGAGGCCGACGACCGCGACGGCGCCCGCGGCCGCATGACGGCTCGCGGCGCCCGGCAGCATGGCCAGCGAAAAGTACGGCACCTTGTCGTCATCGACCTCGTCGGCGGACAGCACCCGCTGCTGTGGCGTGCTCGCGCGCTCCACGTAGTACGCGTCGCCGAGCCGTCCGGCCGACGAAAGAGCTTCCCGCACAGCGGGATACGAGCGGCCGAGTTTCAGCACGACGGCGGCGTCGGTGTCGGCCAGCCTGCGCCTGAGTTCGTCGACGGGCAGGGTGCCCGGAAGTATCGACAACACCTCGTTGCCCTGCACGAGCGGTGTGCCGGTGGCGGCGGACGCGGCGCTGACCGACGTCACACCCGGCACGATCACCGCGTCGAACCGTTCGGTCAGCCGGGTGTGCATGTGCATGTAGGAGCTGTAGAACAGCGGATCACCCTCGGCGAGCATTGCGACGTCGCGGCCCGCGTTCAGATGGGCGGCGATGCGCTCGGCGGCCTCGCGGTAGAAATCCTCCAGCGCGCCGTCGTACCCGCCGGGATGGTCCGTCGTCTCCGTGGTCACCGGGTAGACCAGGTGCTCCTCGATCTGTCCCTGCCGCAGATACGGCTCGGCGATACCGCGGGCGATGCTGCGCCCGTGCCGGGCACTGTGATAGGCCACGACGTCGGCCGCCGCGATCAGCCGGGCGGCCTTGACCGTGACCAACTCGGGGTCGCCAGGGCCGAGCCCGACGCCGAACAGCGTGCCCCGGCGCGTCATTCGGAGCTGCTGGCGATGGCGTTGACAGCGGCGGCGGCCATCGCGCTTCCGCCACGTCGACCGGTTACCACCAGATAGGACATGCCGCGGGGGCGGTCGACGAGTTCCTGTTTGGACTGGGCCGACCCGACGAACCCGACCGGCCCGCCCAGCACGGCGGCGGGGGTCGGTGCGCCGTCGTCGACGAGTTCCAGCAGCCGGAAAAGAGCGGTCGGCGCGTTGCCGATCGCCAGAACGGCGCCGCCGAGGCGATCGGCCCACAGCTGCACGGCGGCGGCCGAGCGGGTGGTGCCGAGGCGTGCGGCCAGCTCGGTGGCACGAGCGTCGGCCACCAGCGAGACCACTTCGTTGTCGGCGGGCAGCCGCGACCGCGTGATCCCGGCCGCCACCATCGAGGAGTCGCACAGCACCGGCGCTCCCGCGGCCAGCGCGGCGTGCGTCTTGGCGACCACGTCCTCGCTGTATGCGACATGCTCGGCAACATCGACCTGGCCGCAGGTGTGGATCAACCGCACCACCACGCGGGCGACGTCGTCGGGATACCGCTCGAGGTCGGCCTCGGCCCGGATCATCGCGAACGACTGCCGGTAAATCTCGGCGGCGTCGCGGATGTAGTCGAGCACCCGCTAACCCTACGGGGATGGTCTGCGCAGCCGGTATCCGTCTCCGGTGGCGATCAGGACCTCGCCCGCGGGTGGACTGCCGCAGGCGCGTTCGCAGCCGACGAAGTGCCGATGTTCCGTGCCGGCGTCGCTGACCGCGCGGGCCGCGTCGGCGCGGACGTCGGCGGCGGAGTGCTCACAGCCCGGGCTACCGGTGCAGGCGCTCACGTCGAGCCACGGTGAGTTGTCGGTCGAATACCAGGCCCATCGGTGCAAGTACTCGCAGGGCGGCGTCGGCGACACCGTCGTCGAGGTCGCAGACGAGCACAGACCGCCATGGCGTGATGACGATCGGGGCATCGATCGCCGCGAGGTATTCGGCGACACGCGCCTGCAGGATGCCAAGCGGCGGTGCCGCGCCCAGTGCGATGTGGCCGTCGTCCTGGCCGATCCATCCCACGGGCGGGCGGGTGACGGGCGGCCAGCCTGTGCCCGGCTCGGCGGATCGGGCAAGGCCGTCGAGCAGGATGGAGGTATCGGCGAGTTCCGATATGCGCCAGGCATCCTGCCGAATATTCACGAAGTGCTTCGCGATCGATATCAGCGTCGGCACGACGTCGGACGGCGCGACGCGAACGCCGGTGTCGCGGCCTGCGAGCAGTACGGCGACCGAGTCGCCGGTGACGTGCACGCCGACGTCGGCGTCAAGGCCACAGACATCGCCGCGACCGTCGTCGATGGCGAACCAGAATCGGCCGGGCAGCTCGGCGAGCACAGGCTCGGCCCGGATCGCTGCGTCCAGCCGATGCACCCACGCCCGCACATCGGCGCGCCCGCCGACGCGGCCCGACAATGGCGAGGCGACGATGTTGCGCACCCGTTCGTGGGTGGCCGACGGCAACAGGCCGGCCGCCGCGACGGCGTCGGCTACCGCGTCGGGATCGGTGATGCCGCGAATCTGAATGTTGCCCCGCGATGTCAGCTCCATCGCAGGCGACCCGAACCGGGTCGCCGCGTGGGCCAGCGCCTCGAGTTGGGCCGGTTCGAGCATCCCGCCGGGCAATCGGACCCGCGCCAGCGCGCCGTCGGCGGCCCGGTGCACCTGCAGCGCGCCAGGGCAGGCGTCCTGGTCACGGGTGCGACTCACCAGCTCACGGTACGCGTAGCGGGGTTTTCCGAATTGGAGTAGTGGACTACGCGTGCGTCAAAATGCGGCCGATCCCAGGATTGGCGGTATGACGAGCCCGCGGCATTCGAGCACGGGACATTCGGGCGGTTTGGAGTAGATGAAATGACCACACTGGACGCCAAGGCAGGCATCGAGACCCAGGCAACGAAATCCGAAAGCGCACCGGCGCCGACCGTCGAGCAGGCGGCGGATACCGCTGCGCTGATCACCGAACAGCAGGTGATGTTCGGCTCTGCGGCGGCATTGGCACCGGCGAAGACGCGTCGCTGGGGCAACCCGGCGAGCGGGGTCGCCACAGCGGTGCGTGCGATGTTCGCCCGGCCCGAGAAGCAACCGCGTGCGCAGAAGCATCACCCGCAGCGGTTCGGCTATCTGGAGCACTCCGCGATGTCGCGGGAGATGGATCGGTTGTAGAGCCGTCAGCTCGCCAGCCGTACCGGCTTCACCACATCCGAATACTGCGAGGCATCGCCGACGACGGCGCGGCTTGGCGTGCCGTTGACGTCGACCGGGATGTCGCCGGCCAGCGTGACGCGGTTGAGATGGCGGTACTGGTCGTCATAGTCGGCGACGGCATAATGCTGCGTCGCACGGTTGTCCCAGATTGCCAGGTCTCCGGACTCCCAGGTCCAGCGAATGGTGTTCTCCAGTTTGGTGATCCGGGCCTGCAGCAGGTTGAACAGTGCCGCCGATTCGGCGGAGCCGAGTCCGACGAACCGCTTGACGAAGTGGCCGAGCAGCAGCACCCGACGGCCCGTTTCGGGGTGCACGCGCACTACCGGATGCTCGGTCTCGTAGGCGTCGGACACGAACTCCTCGCGATACTGACGTTCCTGCGCGGTCGGCTCGAGGCTCGCGGCGCTTTGGGCCGCGTAGTCGTACTGGTTGGTGTGCACCGCCCAGAGATTCTCGGTGAGCGCCCGAAGCGGTGGGGGCAGCTGGTCGTAGGCCGCCTCTGTCGAGGCCCACGTGGTCGTGCCGCCGTAGCTCGGCAGGGTGACGGCCCGCAACAGCGAGGCCTTGGGGATCCGGTCCACGAATGTGACATCGGTGTGCCAGCTGTTGGCTTTGTCGTATCGGGAATCGATGGGCAGCAGCCAGTTTCCGCGCGACGTCACCGTCGGATGGGCGGAGGTCGGTGTGCCGAGCGTGCGCGCGAACGCCAGCTGGCCCGCGTCGTCGAGCTCGTGCTGACCCCGGAAAAAGATCACCTTGTGGTCGAGCAATGCCGCGTTGATCTCGGCCACGGTGGCCGGGTCGACGTCCCCGTCGAGCCGGACTCCGTCGATTCGGGCACCGATGTTGGCTCCGAGCTTGATCACCTGCACGGACCTCAGGGTGGCGTCCGGTGCGGTGACACACCAGGGTTCGGCGCAACGGGAACCGAATCTCCGACGCCCGCGCACGAACGCAACGTGACGGCCGTCACACCGGCCGCCGACGTGTTCCGTCCCACACCAAACGCGCTTTTCACAGGCCGATCAACGTAGGTTCTAGCTACTGCACTCGTGTACAACAACACCCGTCACGGAAGGACCGACGATGTTCGAACTTCTCGTCTTTGCAGCACTCATGGCTTTCTTGATCGCGCTGGCCGGGCCGGCCTATCCGCAGTCGTGGAAGCAGCGCTGGGGCAACTGAGCCGCGCCATGCGGTACGAATGACGGGTGCCGAAGCCGACCATTCTGTTGCTGTCGACGTCCGACACCGACCTGATCTCCGCCCGTTCCAGCGGAGCGCGGTACCGGTGGGCTAACCCGTCGCGGCTGGTTGGCGGTGAGCTCGAGGACCGCCTCGACGGGGTCGATCTCGTCGTCGTTCGGATCCTCGGCGGCTACCGATCCTGGCAGGACGGCATCGACACAGTCGTCGGCAGCGGCGTGCCGACGGTGGTCGTCAGCGGCGAGCAGGCGCCCGACGCCGACCTGATGAGTTATTCCACCGTCCCGGCCGGCGTGGCCGTCGAGGCGCACATCTACCTCGCCCAGGGCGGCGTGGACAACCTTCGGCATCTGCACGCGTTCCTGTGCGACACCGTGCTGATGACCGGATTCGGCTTCGGCGCCCCGGTCGCCACACCGACCTGGGGCATCATGGACCGGCCGGCCGTCGACAGCACAGGTCCGACGATCGCCGTGCTCTACTACCGGGCCCAGCAGCTGGCAGGAAACACCGGTTACGTCGAAGCACTGTGCGGCGCAATCGAAGACGCAGGCGGGCGCCCTCTTGCGGTGTACTGCGCGTCGCTTCGCACAGCCGAGCCCGAGATGCTGGACGCACTGAAATCGGCCGACGCGATGGTGACCACCGTGCTGGCCGCCGGAGCCGCGGTCCCCGCCGCCGTTTCGGCTGGCGGCGACGACGACACCTGGAACGTTGCGCACCTTGCCGCACTGGACATCCCGATCCTGCAGGGCCTCTGCCTGACCAGTCCGCGGTCTCAATGGCACGACAACAACGACGGCCTCAGCCCGCTCGACGTCGCGACGCAGGTGGCGGTGCCGGAGTTCGACGGCCGCATCATCACGGTCCCGTTCTCCTTCAAGGAGATCGACGACGAAGGCCTGATCTCCTACGTCGCCGACCCCGAGCGTTGCGCCCGGGTAGCCGGCCTCGCGGTGCGCCACGCGCGGCTGCGCGCGATCACGCCGGAGGACAAGCGGGTTGCGGTCGTGTTCTCCGCTTACCCGACCAAGCACGCCCGCATCGGCAACGCCGTCGGACTGGACACCCCGGCGAGTGCGGTCGCGCTGCTGCGGGCCATGCGGGATGTCGGCTACGAAATCGGCGACATCCCAGGCGTTGACGCGCAGGACGGCGACGCACTGATTCACGCGCTGATCGAGCGGGGCGGTCAGGACCCCGACTGGCTCACCGAGGGACAACTGGCGGGCAACCCGATCCGGATGTCAGCCACCGACTACCGTGCGTGGTTTTCCACCCTGCCCGCCGAGCTGACAGATGCCGTCGAAGAACACTGGGGGCCCGCACCGGGCGAGCTGTTCGTCGACCGCACGCACGACCAGGAGGGCGAGATCGTCATCGCCGCGCTGCAGTCCGGCAACGTCGTGCTGATCGTGCAGCCGCCGAGGGGATTCGGCGAGAACCCGGTCGCCATCTATCACGACCCCGATCTGCCGCCCAGCCACCACTATCTGGCCGCATACCATTGGCTCGACACAGGTTTCGGCGCCGACGCGGTCGTCCACCTCGGCAAGCACGGGAACCTGGAGTGGCTGCCGGGCAAGACGCTTGGCATGTCGGCGGCGTGCGGCGCCGACGCGGCGCTGGGCGATCTGCCGCTCATCTATCCGTTCCTCGTCAATGACCCGGGGGAGGGCACGCAGGCCAAGCGGCGTGCGCACGCGACGCTCGTCGACCACCTGATCCCGCCGATGGCCCGCGCCGAAACCTACGGGGACATCGCACGATTGGAGCAATTGCTCGACGAACACGCCAACATCGCCGCGCTCGACCCGGGCAAGCTGCCCGCTATCCGCCAGCAGATCTGGACGCTCATGCGTGCCGCGGAGATGCACCGCGACCTCGGGCTGGAGGAGCGGCCCGAGGACGACTCGTTCGACGAGATGCTGCTTCATGTCGACGGCTGGCTGTGCGAGATCAAGGACGTTCAGATCCGCGACGGGCTGCATATCCTCGGCCAGGCCCCGGCCGGCGAGGCCCAGTTAAACCTCGTACTGGCGATACTGCGGGCCCGACAACTGTTCGGTGGCAACCAGGCGGTGCCTGGCCTGCGGCAGGCGCTCGGCCTCGCCGAGGACGGCAGCGACGACCGTGGCGCGGTCGACGAAGCCGAAAGCCGGGCCCGCGCACTGCTTGTCGAACTACAGCGCGCCGACTGGGACCCGGCCGTCGCCGAAACGCTCACCGACAATCGTGACGTCGCCGCGATTCTGCGGTTCGCGGCCACCGAGGTGATACCCCGCCTCGCAGGCACCGCGGGGGAAATCGATCAGATCCTGCGGGCTCTTGATGGCCGGTTCATCGCGGCGGGGCCGTCGGGTTCGCCGCTGCGGGGACTGGTCAACGTGCTGCCCACCGGACGCAACTTCTACTCGGTCGACCCCAAGGCGGTGCCGTCACGGCTGGCCTGGGAGACCGGTAGCTCGATGGCCGACTCGCTGCTGGCCCGCTACCGCAACGGACCACGGTCGCTGGCCGCGGTCGGTCGGACTGTCGGTCTGGGGGACGTCGGCGATGCGCACGTCGGGCGACGACATCGCCGAAGTGCTTGCGCTGCTGGGTGTTCGACCGGTATGGGATGACGCATCGCGCCGCGTCGTCGACCTGGAGCCGATATCGCTTGCCGAACTCGGCAGGCCCCGCATCGATGTGACCGTGCGGATCTCCGGCTTTTTCCGGGACGCCTTCCCGCACGTGGTCACCATGCTCGACGACGCGGTGCGGCTCGTCGCCAACCTCGACGAACCCGCCGAGGAGAACTACGTTCGCGCCCATGCGGACGCCGACATCGCCGAGCATGGCGACCGACGCCGTGCCACCACAAGGGTTTTCGGTTCCAAGCCGGGCACGTACGGGGCGGGGCTGCTGCAATTGATCGACAGCCGCAACTGGCGCGACGACGCCGATCTCGCACAGGTGTACACGGCTTGGGGTGGCTTCGCCTACGGTCGCGGCCTGGACGGGGCGCCCGCCGCCGACGACATGAACCGGCAATACCGCCGGATCGCGGTGGCCGCCAAGAACACCGACACGCGAGAGCACGACATCGCAGACTCCGACGACTACTTCCAGTATCACGGCGGAATGGTGGCCACTGTGCGGGCGCTGACCGGAAAGGCGCCCGCCGCCTACATCGGCGACAACACCCGCCCGGACGCCGTGCGCACTCGCACGCTCTCCGAGGAAACCACGCGGGTGTTCCGGGCCAGGGTCGTCAACCCCCGATGGATGACGGCCATGCGGCGGCACGGCTACAAGGGCGCGTTCGAGATGGCCGCGACTGTCGACTATCTGTTCGGCTACGACGCCACCGCGGGCGTGATGGCCGACTGGATGTACGAGCGGCTCACCCAGGCCTACGTGCTCGACGATGAGAACCGGAAGTTCATGGCCGAGTCGAATCCGTGGGCACTGCACGGAATGGCGGAACGATTGCTCGAAGCGGCGCATCGGGGCATGTGGGACCAGCCGGAGAGCGCAACGCTCGACGGGTTGCGCCAGGTGCTGCTGGAGACCGAAGGCGACCTCGAGGGCTGACAGCCGCTACGTTGGTTGCGTGCCTGTCACCTTTGCCGACGTCGCGAAGTCCGAGTACATCCTGCTGACCACGTTCACCAAGGACGGCCGTGCCAAGCCCACGGCGATCTGGGCGGCGCCGGCAGCGGACGGCCTTGTGGTCATCACGCAGGAGAAGTCCTGGAAGGTCAAGCGGATCCGCAACACATCCCGCGTGACCATCGCAGTGTGCGACCGGAGCGGCAATCCGAAGGGCGAGGCCGTCGAGGCTGTCGCCACCATCCTCGACAAGTCCGCCAACGGCGCCACCTACGACGCCATCGGCAAGCGGTACGGCCTGCTCGGCAAGACCTTCAACTTCGTCTCGAAACTGCGCGGTGGGATGAAGAACAACGTTTCGATCGAGCTGAAAGCGGTCAATTGAACCCCATGGCTTCGAGGTTCAAGGACGTTTTCGGGGAGAAGTACCTGCTTCTGACCACCTTCACCAAGGACGGCAAGCCCAAACCCACCACGGTCTGGGGCGTGCCCGACGGCGACAAGTTGCTGATCATCACCGACGACGGGTCGTGGAAGACCAAGCGGATCAACAACACCCCGCGGGTGACCATCCAGAAGGCGGGCGCGCTCGGCAAGGTCAAGGGTGAGCCCGTCGAGGCGGTGGCGCGCATGCTGCCGAAGTCGGAAACGCGACGGGTATACGACAAGATCACCAAGCGCTACTGGTGGCACGCGTGGTGGTGGGTGCCACACTCGATCATCCGCGGCGGCATCGACAAGGTGCACAGCGCGATCGAGGTCACCGCCCCCGCGCCCGCCTAGGAACCCCACGGCCCTCCGATCCGTTGGCACTACATGGCGATGCGGCTGTTCCTGATCTATGTGGTCGTCGAACTGGCGGTCATCGTGGTCCTGACCTCGACGATCGGATTCGGCTGGACCGTTTTGGCCCTGATTGGGGTCTCCGTCCTGGGATTCGTTTGGCCGGTTCGCAGATCAAGCGCCATATCCGACGACTCCAGTCGGGCTTCACCACGCCGCAGGGCGCGGTCACCGACAGCGCACTTGTCGCGGCGGGCACCGTGCTGGTGTTCGTTCCCGGCCTGGTGACGACGGCTGCGGGCCTGCTGCTCTTGCTACCGCCGACCCGCGCTGTCGCCCGTCCGGTGCTGGCGGCCATCGCCGCCCGCCGGCTCCCGCTGATCACCGTCGCCGGCGCGGCCGCGAGCAGGCCCGCAGGTGGACGTGGCGACTACATCGACGGTGAAGTCGTCGATGTCGTCGATGTAGAGCCGCCGCGCCTTCCGCCGCATACCGACTGATTTGACGACGCTCCTGCTGGGCGGCCGGATCCATAGTCCGGCCATGCCTGACGCCACCGCTATGGCAGTCCGTGATGGCACCGTCGTCTGGCTGGGCAGCGACGACGTCGGCCTGGCCCAGTTCCCCGACGCCGGGGTCGTCGACCTCGACGGCGGTTTCGTCGCGCCGGCCTTCGTCGACAGCCATGTCCACCTCACCGCGACCGGCCTCACACTTGCCGGTCTCGACCTGCGCCCGGCCACCTCGGCGCGGCACTGCCTGCAGCTCGTCGCCGAGCACGCGCAAGCGCACCCCGGCGGACCGATCTGGGGGCACGGCTGGGACGAGTCGGGCTGGCCGGAAGCAATGCCGCCGACCACCGACGACCTGGACGGTGTGGTCGGGGACCGGCCGGCGTACCTCGCCAGGGTCGACGTGCATTCAGCCGCCGCGTCCACCGCATTGCGGCGGCTCGCCCCTGGCCTGCACACCGCGCGGGGCTTCGATCAGCAGCGCCCGTTGACCGCCGACGCTCACCACCTGGTTCGCGCCGCCGCCCGTGACCGCCTGACTGCCGACCAGCGTGCCCGCGCCAGGGTCGCCGCCCTCGACCTGGCGGCGGCCAACGGGATCGTCGCCGTGCACGAATGTGCGGGCCCCGACATCGGCGGTCTGGACGACTGGCAGGAACTGCGCGGCATCGGCCACGGTGTGGAGATCGTCGGGTACTGGGGCGAGGCCGTCTCCAGCCGCAGGCAGGCCGAAGCCCTTGCCGAAACGACCGGCGCCCGCGGGTTGGCGGGCGATCTGTTCGTCGACGGTGCGTTGGGGTCACGAACAGCCTGGCTGCAGGAGCCGTACGCCGACGCGCCGGACCGCTGTGGCAACACCTACCTGGAGCCTGCGGCCGTCACCGCGCATCTGCACGCCTGCACCGAAGCGGGCATCACGGCAGGCTTCCACGTCATCGGAGACGCGGCGGTGGGCGCGGTCGTCGCCGCTCTGCAACGTGTGGTCGACGAGCTCGGGGCGCAGGCGGTCGCTCGGTGCGGGCATCGCCTCGAACACCTCGAGATGGTGACCTCCGAGCAGGCCGCCCGGCTCGGCGCGTGGGGCGTCATCGCCAGCGTGCAGCCAAACTTCGACGCATTGTGGGGCGGCGACAGCGGGATGTATGCGCAGCGTCTTGGCGCTGATCGGGGCGTCCGGCTCAATCCGCTCGCACTGTTAGCATCCCAAGGCGTGCCCCTCGCCTTCGGCTCAGATTCCCCAGTCACCGGCATGAACCCGTGGGCGACGCTGCGGGCGGCGACCCGGCATCGGACACCTGCAAGCGCGATCTCGATGCGCGCGGCGTTCTCGGCGGCCACCCGCGGGGCGTGGCGCGCAGGCGGGGTGCGCGACGGTGTCACCGGAACCCTGGTTCCCGGCGCTCCCGCCTCGTACGCGGTCTGGGAGATAGACGACTTGGAAGTCAGCGCGCCCGACGACGCCGTACAGCGCTGGTCGACCGACCCACGTTCGCGGGTGCCCGCCCTGCCCCGGCTCGGCATCGCGGACCGGTTGCCGCGATGCCTGCAGACGGTCCACCGAGGCTGCCGTTCTGCATGGCTAAATTACGGCGCGAGTGGGCACGTGCGGACGACGACACCGACACGTTCCCTGTCATCACCGACGAATCCGTCGACGACGAAGAGCACGACGACGAACCCGGTCGACCCGACATCACACCCGCGAAGCGGGAAGTGCCCGCCTGGGTCAAGCGGTTCGGCGATGCGGTGGTGGCCCGGCTGCCACGCATCGGCGCCGCAGTCATCGGTGGGCTGTTGCTATGCCTGAGCTTCCCGCCGTTCGGTTGGTGGTACGCGGCGATCGTCGCGTTCGTGCTGCTGGCCTGGGTACTGACCCGCCGATCCACCAAGCTCGTCGGTGGATTCGGATACGGCTTCCTGTTCGGCGTGGCGTTCAACGTTCCGCTGCTGCCTTGGACCGGCGTCATGGTCGGGCTGATGCCGTGGCTGGCCCTTGCGATCGCTGAGGCCGTTTTTGCCGCGTTCTTCGGTCTGCTTGCGGTACCGGTGCGCAGGCTGTCCTGGTGGCCAATAGGGTTCGCCGGCCTGTGGGCGCTTGCGGAATGGGCGAAGTCGACCGTGCCGTTCGGCGGATTCCCTTGGGGCGTTGTCGGTTTCGGTCAAACCGACGGACCGCTGTTGCCGCTGGCTCAGATCGGCGGTGCGCCGCTGGTGTCGTTCGCCGTGACGCTGCTCGCATTCGGCATCGCTGCGCTGGCATTCGAAGTCGTCGATTGGTGGCGGCGTGGTGAGGATGCCAAGGCCGCCGACGCGGCGCCGCCCGCCGTGGTTCTGCCCGGTGTCTGCATCTGCCTCGTGCTGATCTCCACGGCCGCGATCTCGCCGAGTGTCCGGCATTCCGGCGCGGGCTCCGCCGACGAGCCGTCGGTCAACGTTGCCGCCGTTCAGGGCAATGTGCCGCGGCTCGGGCTCGATTTCAACGCCCAGCGGCGTGAGGTGCTCGACAACCACGTGCGAGAAACGGTGAAGCTGTCCGAAGACGTGCGGGCCGGGCGGGCGCCTCAACCGTTGTTCGTGATCTGGCCCGAGAACTCGTCGGACATCGACCCACTGGCCAACCAGGACGCGGCTGACCAGATCTCCGTCGCGGCGCAGGCCATCAAGGCGCCGATCCTGGTCGGCGGCGTGCTCGCGGGTCCTGGCTACACCCCTGACAACCCGGTTTCGACCAACTCGGTCATCGTGTGGGACCCGGAAACCGGTCCCGGCGACCGACACGACAAGCAGATCGTTCAGCCGTTCGGCGAGTATCTGCCGTGGCGCAGCTTCTTCCAGCACTTCTCGCCGTACGCCGAGCGGGCAGGCTACTTCGTGCCCGGCAGCGGCACCGGTGTCGTGCAAGCAGCCGACGTGCCGATCGGGGTGACGACGTGCTGGGAGGTCATCTTCGACCGGGCGCCGCGCGATGCGGTGCGCAACGGCGCCCAGCTGCTGGCGGTTCCGTCCAACAACGCCACCTTCAACGAGGAGATGAGCGCCCAGCAGCTCGCGTTCGCCAGGCTGCGGGCCGTCGAGCACAACCGCTTCGTCGTCGTGGCGGGAACGACGGGGATCAGCGCCGTGATCGCGCCCGACGGCCGCGTGCTGGGCCGAACCGCCTTCTTCCAGCCCGCCTACCTCGACCTGCCGATCCGGCTGAAGACCCAGCTCACGGCCGCAACGCAATGGGGCCCGTTCGTGCAGGGCCTGCTCATGGCCATCGGCATCGGGGCCCTGATCGCCGCGATACTGCACAATGGGAGGTTCGTGCGTGGTCGCCGGCCGGTGACCAATGCCACCGGTCAAGACGCGCCATCCGACAAGGGTGGTACCGAAAGAGGAACCACATGAGCGGCCCTGGGCCAGCGCAACGCCCGAGTCAGCGCACTCTGGTCATCATCCCCACCTACAACGAGCGGGAGAACCTGCCGTTGATCGTCGGCCGGGTTCACAGCGCCCAGCCTGAAGTGCACATTCTCATCGTCGACGACGGCAGCCCCGACGGCACAGGGCAGCTCGCCGACGAGTTGGCGCTGGCGGACCCCGACCGGGTCCACGTGATGCACCGCAAGAGTAAGGACGGTCTCGGCGCCGCGTACCTGGCCGGGTTCGCGTGGGGGCTGGGTCGCGAGTACTCGGTGCTGGTCGAGATGGACGCCGACGGCAGCCACGCGCCTGAGGAGCTGCACCGCCTGCTCGATGCCGTCGACGGCGGCGCGGATCTCGCGATCGGTTCGCGCTATGTCCCTGGCGGAGCCATCCGCAACTGGCCGCGTCGCCGATTCGCACTGTCCAAGACCGCCAACACCTACGCCAGGGTCTTGCTCGGCGTCGACGTGCACGACATCACCGCGGGTTACCGCGCCTACCGCCGCGAGGTGCTGGAGAAGATCGATCTGGCCGCCGTCGATTCGAAGGGCTACTGCTTCCAGATCGACCTGACCTGGCGTGCCATCAACAACGGATTCACCGTCGTCGAGGTCCCTATCACCTTCAGCGAACGTGAGCTGGGTGTCTCCAAGATGAGCGGGTCGAACATCCGCGAGGCGATGCTGAAGGTCGCCGAGTGGGGCATGCGCGGGCGTCTGGATCGCGCCCGCGGCGTGGTGCGCTAGTTCGCAGCGAGCGCGTCAGCTACCGCTGCCGCGCCGCCGGGTCTTGATGATGTCGAGGCGTTCCTTGAGCAGCTCTTCGAGCTCGTCGACGGAACGGCGCTCCAGCAGCATGTCCCAGTGGGTACGCGGCGGCTTGACCTTCTTGGGCTCCGGCACGTCGCCCTCGATCAGGGTGCCTTCCATACCGTTGCGGCACAGCCAGGTGCCGGGGATCTCGGCGTCGTCGGCGAACGGGACGTCGAACTCCTCGCCGTTATCGGTGCGGTAGCGGGCAACCTGACGCGGCGCCAGGTCGTGGTTGCGGTCGGTCTCGTAGCTCACGGCTCCGAGGCGACTGCCTCTCAATACCCGATCAGCCATTTCGTCAACACTCCTTAAAAACCTCTGGTCCGGGATAGCAACGCGACGGCGTGCCTAGAAGTTCCCGACTCGACCGTCCATGATACCGGGATCGGGGCGGTACCCGGTCTAAGGTCAGGTTCCGTGGAGACCATGACCAGAAGGCGCGCCCGAACGCAACCCTGCCGATGGTGTGGTCGTGAGGTCGACGACGCAGGGCTCGGGCGGCGCCGCCAGTACTGCAGGCAGTCCTGTCAGGCAGCGCGCCTACGAGCAGCGCGCCCAGGTGAAGGGAACCTCGCTGGCCGCGGATTCGGTGGTGCTGACGCGCCGAAGAGGCGTCGCAGCTCTCCGACCGCGTCTACCAGGTCAGATGCGCCGCGGAGGACGTCGCCACGGCAATCGATGAAGGGGCGGCGCCCACAGAGCTGCGTGAACTGTGCGACGCTCTGATGCGGGCGGCCAAGGCGGCCGACGGCTGGCGATAGGGGACCCCAGCTTGTGGCGGTTCGACGGATTCGTCCTCGACACGCAGCGCTACGAACTGCGCCACGGCGATGACGTGGTGCGTGTCGAGCCGCAGGTGTTCGACGTCCTGACCCAACTGGTCAGCCACCGAGAGCGCTGTGTCACCAAGGAAGAACTGTTCGACGCGGTATGGGGCGGACGGTTCGTCGGCGAGGCGGCGTTGACCAGCCGGATCAAGGCGGCCCGCCGGGCGCTCGGCGACGACGGCGAGTCGCAGCGCTTCATCAGAACGGTGCGGGGCCGCGGATATCAATTCGTCGCCACTGTGCTGGACGAATCGGCCGATGCGCCCGCCGCAGTCGAAGAACCGGAACCACCGGAGGAGCCGCCGCCGCCGCGGCAGCACATCGCATTCTGTCGGGCGGCCGACGGGGTTCGGTTGGCGTACGCCGTGGCAGGGGAGGGGCCACCGTTGGTCCGGGCCGCGAACTGGATGACCCACCTCGGTTACGACATCGAGAGCCCGGTGTGGCGGCACTGGGTGCGGGACCTCTCGCTGCAGCCACACCTTTATTCGGTACGACGAACGTGGCTGCGGTCTATCAGATTGGAGCGCAACGGATTTCGGCTTCGACGACTGGGTGAGCGATCTCGAGTCGGTTGTCGAGGCACTTGGGCTCGACCGCTTTCCGCTGCTGGGCGTGTCGCAGGGCGGCGCGGTCGCGGTGGCGTACGCCGCTCGGCATCCCGATCGCGTCAGCAAGCTGGTGCTTTGCAGCGCATACGCGCGCGGCCGCGGGGCGCGGGCGGTCAGCGAGGAGGAAAGGCGCGCTGCGGCACTGGATCTCGATCTGGCCCGCGTGGGCTGGGGCCGTGACGATCCGGCGTTCCGGCAGGTGTTCGCGGCGCAGTTCGTGCCCGATGGCACTCGGGCGGATTGGGCTGCGTTCGACCAATTGCAGCGACGCACCACCTCACCGGAGAACGCGGTGCGGTTTCTGGAGGAGTTCGCACGCATCGACGTGCGCGATGAGGCCAGCGAGGTGTCCTGCCCGACGCTGATCATGCACTCGCGAGAAGATCATCGGCAGCCGCTTCGCTTCGGTGAGGAACTCGCCGCGCTGATTCCGAATTCCCGTCTCGTCGCGCTCAACAGCAACAACCACCTACTGACCGCGACCGAACCGGCCTGGCAGGTGTTCCGAGATGAGCTGGAGGCATTTCTCGCGGAGTAATTGACGGGTTTACCCGCCAAGGCACAGATCTCCACGCAATCTCCACACATTCTTCATGTGGGACTGCGTCCGGGCATACATGCTGGCCACATGAAAAAGTACATCCGCATCCTGCTCCTGGGGGTCATCGCGCTGCTCGCCCTTGGCACCCTGCCCGCATGCTCGAGCGGCACGTCGACGGAAGCGTCGGAGTCACCTAAGACCTCCGAGACTTCCGCTGCGCCCGCTCCCGCAACCGCTGCGCCGTTCCCGCAGTCGGCGAAGTACATCGCCGACATGAAGTCGGCCGATGGCAAGCCAATGGTCATCGGCATCGCCGTTGACGGCACCGAAATCGCCGCCTACGCCTGCAACGGCACCGACGACGAGGCCTGGTTCTTCGGCAACCAGAAGGACGGCAAGATCGACATCACATCGCGCTTCAAGGACACCCTCACGGCCGACTTCGACGGCAAGGACGTGGTCGGCGACCTGACCATGAACGGCGTTGCGTTCAAGTTCACCGCCGCATCGGTTCCTGCGCCCGCAGGCATGTACACCGCGGATTTGGACGGCGTGCGGGCCTCGTGGGTGGTCCGTCCCGACGGCAGCGCGACCGGCGTGCAGTTCAACGGCGGCATCAGCGGCCGCGACTTCGAACAGGCCGAGTTGCAGCAACTCAACGAGCTGCAGTTCCGCAACAGCGTGCGCAACAAGCGCCAGCTGCAGCAGGCCCAGCAGATCACGCTGCTGGCCAACAAGTCGGCAAGCTCAACCATCAACGGTCGAGAGGTGACGCCCGTTATCGTCAACGGCAACTTCCGGTTGTGACCACAACCGAATAGAAACGGCCCTGCCGGAGTGAGTGTTTCGATGCTCACCCGGCGGGGCCTTTCTTTCATGCAGAGCCTAAACCTTCACCGGCGTCAAGGCCCTCCGTACCGTCGGCCTCATCGTGACGACACCCACCGAGCTGACTGCTGCCCCGACCATCACCGGGCGGCGAAGCGACCGTAAATGGACCGTGATCCGATGGGCGTCGCCGCTGGCGCTCCTCGCGCTGTGGCAGCTGGGCAGCGCGGTCGGCCTCATCCCGCAGGACGTCTTGCCCGCTCCTTCCCTCATCGTCGAGGCGGGCGTCGAACTCGTCGAAAACGGACAGCTGGCAGACGCGTTGAGCGTGTCGGGTGTTCGGGTCATCGAGGGACTTCTGCTCGGTGGAGTTCTCGGCGTCGCACTGGGTACCGCCGTCGGTCTCTCCCGGTGGTTCGAGGCGACCGTCGACCCGCCGATGCAGATGGTTCGCGCGCTGCCGCACCTCGGTCTCATCCCGCTGTTCATTCTCTGGTTCGGGATCGGCGAACTTCCCAAGGTGCTACTCGTGGCGCTCGGTGTGAGCTTTCCGCTGTATCTGAACACCTTCTCGGCGATCCGCCAGGTCGACCCGAAACTCTTTGAAACGGCTCAGGTGCTTGGCTTCTCGTTCTGGCAGCGGTTGCGGATCATCATCGTGCCGAGCTCTGCGCCGCAGGTACTGGTCGGGTTGCGGCAGTCGCTGGCGATCGCTTGGTTGACGTTGATCGTCGCCGAGCAGATCAACGCGGACAAGGGAATTGGCTTTCTGATCAACAATGCGCGGGACTTCCTGCGCATCGACATCATCATTTTCGGCCTGATCGTATACGCACTGCTCGGAATCGGCACCGACGCCATAGTCCGCGCGCTGGAACGACGAGCTCTGAGGTATCGCTCATGACTGTGCTTTCCGACCGACGGACCGCGCTGGCAGGCGAATTGCGTGACGTCAACAAGTGGTACGGCGATCGTCATGTGCTCGCCGACGTCTCCGTTGCGGATCGGAGCGCGGGGAGATCGTCGCACTCATCGGCCGTAGCGGCTCGGGCAAGTCGACCGTGCTGCGGGTGTTCGCCGGTCTGTCGGACGACCACACCGGCGAGCGCACGGTAGCCGGATCGCCCCGGCGTTGGCTTTTCAAGAGCCGCGGCTGTTTCCGTGGCGCGACGTGCGGACCAATGTGGTGTACGGGCTCAACCGGAGCAGGCTCGGCCGTGAGGAGGCGCGGGCCCGGGCCGACCGCGCGTTGGCGGACGTCGGATCTGGCCGACCGCGCCGACGTGTGGCCGTCGACCCTGTCGGGCGGTCAGGCGCAACGGGTTTCGCTCGCACGCGCACTGGCCGCCGAACCGGAGTTGCTCTTGCTCGACGAGCCGTTCGGAGCATTGGACGCACTCACCCGGCTGACGATGCGCGTGCTGTTGTTGAACCTGTGGCGTCAGCACGATTCGGTGTGCTGTTGGTCACGCATGACGTCGATGAAGCCGTCGCACTCGCCGACCGGGTGCTCGTTCTGGACGAAGGGCGCATCGTGCACACACTTACAATCGCCGAACCGCGCCGCCGCCTGGCGATGAACGCTGAAACCGAGCAGTACCGAGCCGAGTTGCTCGACAAGCTCGGCGTGCAGATCTGACGAAGATTGACGAACGAAGGGATCTCCATGTCCAGATCACGACGGCCTCTTGCGCTGCGCGTCGCCGTCCTGCTCGCCCTCGTCGCACTGCTGGCTGGCTGCGTGTCGCGCGAGGAAAGCTCCGGCGCCAAGGAAGCGCCGGCTACCGTTCCGCTGTCAGAACTGGCCGGGCTGACACTGCAGGTGGGCGACCAGAAGGGCGGCACGGAATCGCTGTTGCGCGCCGCAGCGGCGCTCGACGGGCTGCCCTATCAGGTCGCGTTCTCGACGTTCACGTCCGGCCCGCCACAGATCGAAGCCGCGACTGCGGGCAAGATCGACTTCGCGATCACCGGTAACACGCCGCCGATCTTCGGCGCCGCATCGAACGCGAAAGGTGAAAGTGGTTTCGGCATACGACGGAAGTGGCCACGGCGACAAGGTTCTGGTGCATGCCGATTCGCCGATCCGCGCGGCGATCGATCTGCGTGGTAAACGGATCGCGGTCGGCAAGGGCAGTTCCGCCCACGGAAACGTGCTGGCGCAGCTGGACCGTGTCCGGGCTCTCGCCATCAGACGTCACGCTGGTCTTCCTGCAGCCCGCCGACGCGCTCGGCGCGTTCACGCAGCGGCAGGTGGACGCATGGGCGATCTGGGATCCGTACACCGCGCAGGCCGAAGCGGACATACCCTGTCCGCAGCATCGCGGAGGCGGCAGGCATCACCAACGGTGCGGGATTCGGTATCGCCTCGGACGAAGCGCTGGCCGATCCGAAACGGAACACCGCGCTGAGCGACCTGTTGGTGCGGTACGCCAAGGCCGTGCGCTGGGCGAAGGACCATCCCGACCAGTGGGCGCAGCGATTACGCCGCCGCGGTCGGCCTTGACCCGAAGGTTGCCGCTGCGTCGCAGGCCGGAAGCCTGCGGTTGCCCACCGCTCTGTCGGATGAGTTGGTGGGATCCGAACAGGAACTCGCCGACCTTTTCGCCGAATCCAAGCAGATCGACGACGCACCGAAGTTCGACAACTGGGTCGACCGCCGCTACAGCGATGCGCTCAACCCGCTGCTGATCAACCGCTAGGAGTAACATGCCAACGCAGGCTGAATTGCCGGCTCAGCCGGCGAAGTTTCATTGGTTTCTCGCCTACAAACGGCGACAGCCGCTCGATCGTCGGTGCCTCGCACGCCTCGTCGCATCACATCTTGCCTTCGAACTACCGTCCGCCGACCCGCCGTTACCTGGCCGAGGTGGCCCGCGCAGCAGATCGGCTCGGGTATGAGGGCGTGCTGACTCCGACCGGCACCTGGTGCGAGGACGCCTGGCTCACCGCGTCGGCGCTGCTGGCCGAGACCGAGCGATTGAAGTTCCTCGTTGCCTTTCGGCCGGGTCTGGTGCCTCCGACGTTGGCCGCGCAGCAGACCGCGACGCTGCAACGGTTCTCGGAGGGCCGCGTCCTGCTGAACATCGTCACCGGCGGCGACGACCTCGAACAGCGCCGGTTCGGCGACTGGTTGAGCCACGACGAGCGCTACGCCCGCACCGGCGAGTTCCTGCACATCGTGAACTCGGTGTGGCGCGAGGAGTCCGTGGACTTCGACGGCGAGCACTACACCGTGAAGGACGCGAGGGTGTCGGCGCCGCCGGACCCGTTGCCGCGAGATCTATTTCGGCGGATCCTCGGCCGCGGCACTGCCTATCGCCGCGCAATACGTCGACGTCTATCTCACCTGGGGTGAGCCGCCGCAGGCCGCAGCGGCAAAGATCGAAAAGGTCCGCGCGCTGGCGGCCGAGCGCGGGCGCAACGTGCGCTTCGGGATCCGGCTGCACACAATCAGCCGCGACACCTCCGCGGCCGCGTGGGCGGTCGCCGATGAGCTGCTTGCCGGAGTTGAGCGAAGAGCAGATCGCTAAAGCCACTGAGCTGCATGCCAAGTCGGAGTCAGAAGGGCAACGCAGGATGACAGCGCTGCACGGCGGACGGGTCGATCAGCTCGAGATCTACCCCAACCTGTGGGCCGGCGTCGGGCTGGTCCGAGGCGGGGCTGGCACCGCATTGGTCGGCAGCCACGAGGAGGTCGCCAATTTGATCTACGAGTACCACTCGCTGGGGTTCGACGAGTTCATCCTGTCGGGCTATCCGCATCTGGAGGAGGCGTACTGGTTCGCCGAGGGCGTTCTTCCGCTGCTTCGTCAGAAGGGCGTCGCCTGAAAGCGGCTCAGCAGCTGAACTTCTCGCCGATATCGGGAGGCGGTGTCACCTTCTGCAGACACCCGAACGGGATGATGCCCGCGTCGCTGAACCGGGCGGCCGACTGGTGGGCGTAGTTGACGCAGTACACCCCTTCCGGGTCTGACCGGCACCGATAGTCGCCGAATGCCAGCGTGTCGCCGTAGGCCAGCTCAGGCCCTGTGCCGTTGCTGAACCGGCCGGGATCGCCATGCGCCGAACCGATCTCGATGCTGGGGCCGGCGAAGTCGACCCATCCACCCTTCCATTGGCCGTACACGTCGGGCGGTTGAAGCGGCGGAATCGTGAGGTCCACCAGACATGCCAGCGCCCCGCCGAAGTTCTTCGAGTCGGTCATGCAGTTCGACTTGCCCGATGGCGTGATGAAGGCGACGTCGTCGCCCAGTTGCGTCGTGGTGCCTTCTCGGGTCGCGGTGTGGAACTGGCCCGCATCAACCGGGATGCCCCGATTCGATGAATTTGATCACCTCGGCGATCTGGGCGCCCGGCTCCGGCGGTTTGGCCGGGGTCGTCGGCGCGGGAGATGTCGTGCGCGGCGTTGACGTAACGGTGCTGGCTGGCGCCGACACGGAGGGCTCCGTCTGTTCGGCGTCGCCGCCAACCCCCTGTGAACAACCCCCGACCAGCACAGACGCCGCGATCAGCACAGCAATCCGCATATCGGCCAGGCTAGCGGGCGGAACCGCCGATGACCGCGAGGCGCGGCGGGGCAGTTGGTTCGTTACGGTCGGTTGATGCACGAACACGTGGTCCGCGCAACGACCGGCTCCGGGACCGTCGAGGGTTTCACCCGCGATGGCGTGCACCGGTGGCGTTCGATTCCCTTCGCGCAGCCGCCGGTGGGTCCGCTGCGGTTTCGGGCGCCGCGGCCCGTGCAGCCGTGGCCCGGTGTGCGTTACTGCCACGGGTTCGCGAACTGCGCTCCACAACAGCGCATGTACACCGCGCTTGGTGTCAACAAATATCAGTCGATGGGCGAGGACTGCCTGACGCTGAACATCACCACGCCGAAGAGGCGCCGCGACGAACCGATGCCGGTCATGGTGTTCATCCACGGCGGCGGTTACATCCTCGGCAGCTCGGCAACCCCGATCTACGACGGCGCGGCGCTGGCCCGCAAGGGTTGTGTGTACGTCTCGGTGAACTATCGTGTCGGCGCGCTGGGCTGTCTTGATTTGTCGTCGCTGTCGACCCGCGATGTCACCATCGAGGACAACCTGTTCCTCCGCGACCTCGTGATGGCGCTGCGCTGGGTGCGCGACAACATCGCGGTCTTCGGCGGCGACCCCGACAGCGTGACGATCTTCGGCGAGAGCGCTGGTGCGCAGGCCGTCGCCACACTGCTGGCCGTGCCCGCAGCGAAAGGCTTGTTTGCGCACGCGATCTCGGAGAGCCCGGCCAGCGGGATGGTGGGCACACCCGAGGTGAGGGCCGAGTACGCCGACCAGTTCGCCGCGCTGCTCGGCGTGCACAGGGACGACGCCGCGCAAACGATGATGACCGCCCGCCCGGCCGACTCTGGTGAACATGCTCGACGAGCTGATCAAGCAGAGCCAGCGTGGCATGCTCGGCGCCTTCGCAGTTGGCCCGACCAGCGGCACCGACTACCTACCGCTGGGCCCGGTCGAGGCGATGCGCACCGGCTCGGCGCACCGCGTGCCGCTCATCATCGGCAGCAATGCCCACGAGGGCAGGTTGTTCACCCGATGGCTGAAGCTGCTGCCGACCAACGAGGCGATGATCGAACGCCTGCTCGGCGGCCTCGAACCCGAACAGCGCGAACGCATTACCGCGGCCTATCCGGGCTACCCGGACGAGGCCGCCTGCATCCGTCTCGGCGGTGACTTCGCCTTCGGAACGGCGGCGTGGCAGATCGCCGAGGCGCACAGCCTGCACGCGCCGACCTACCGGTACCGCTACGACTACGCGCCTCGCACGTTGCACTGGTCGGGGCTTGGGCGCCACCCACGGCGACGGAACTCTTCGCCGTGTTCGACGTGTACCGCACGAGGTTCGGTTCGCTGCTCACCGCCGCCGCCGACGGGCCGGTCAGCGCGGCGGGTCAGCGATGACATGCAAACGCGGTGGCGGGAGTTCGGTCGCACCGGGGTACCCGGTGACGACTGGCCGGCCTACACCCACTCCGACCGTGCGGTGATGGTGTTCGACCGCCGGTCCCGGATCGAAAACGACCCGCACGCCGAGCGCCGAGAGGCGTGGGAAAGCTTTTCGTTGGCGGCGCGCTAGCCGCAACTTCCTGCGCGGACTCGGCCGATGTGATTGCGTGATCGGGTGAGCTACCCACTTGATCCGTTATCGGCCGATGAGTTCACGGCGGTGGCGGCAATCCTGCGGCGCGAGCACGGGGTGGGGGACGGCTGGCGGATCGCTTCAATCGAACTCGTCGAACCGACAAAGGCCGAGCTGGCCGACTTTGATGACGGGGGGGTCGGCCCCGCCCCGCCGTGCCGAGGTGGTCTGTCTGCAGCGCGCCAACAACGCCACCTACAAGGGCGTGGTGTCGCTCGCCGACGATCGGGTCGAATCGTTCGACCACATCCCCGGTGTGCAGGCCAACTTCACCGTCGACGAGTTCCTCGAGTGCGACGAGCTGGTGCGCAAGCATCCCGACTTCATCGCGGCGCTGGCCAAGCGAGGCATCACCGACATGGACCTGGTGTTCGTGGACACCTGGACCTACGGGGATGCGGTCGCACCACCGGAGTACCGCGATCGGCGGATCGGCTGGTCGGACACGTGGCGTAAAGACGGTCCGGGTCAGAGTCCCTATGCGCATCCGATCAGCGGGCTGCACTGTGTCATCGACGTGAACTCGATGGAGGTGCTGCGTATCGAGGACAACGGCGGCGTCGACGAGCCGAACGTCATGGGCGAATACGTGCCCAAGCACATCCCCGATCGGATCCGCGCGCTCTCACACCGCGAGCCGCTCAAGCCGCTGCACCTCAACCAGCCCGAAGGGGTGTCGTTCACCCTCGACGGCAACCTGCTGCAATGGCAGAACTGGTCGCTGCGGATCGGGTTCAATCATCGCGAGGGAATGACCCTGCACACGATCCGCTACCGCGACGGCGACCGGACTCGCTCTGTGGCGCACCGGATCTCGCTGGCCGAGATGATCGTGCCCTACCGCGACTCGTCCGAGGACCACTACCGGCGCACCGCATTCGACATCGGCGAGTGGGGTCTCGGCTTCATGACGACGTCGCTGGAGTTGGGCTGCGACTGCCTCGGCGAGATCCGGTATCTGGACGCGGTGCTGCACAACAGCAAGGGTGAGCCCTACACCATCACCAACGCCGTCTGCATCCACGAGGAAGACAACGCCGTGCTGTGGAAGCACGTCGACCACGACGCAGGCGCCGAAGTGCGGCGCATGCGCAGGCTGACGATCTCGTTCCACGTCACCGTCGCCAACTACGAGTACCTCGTCTACTGGCGGCTCTACCAGGACGGCAACATCGAGTGCGAGATCCGGGCCACCGGCATCATGGTGACCACGCCGGTGGCGGCAGGGCAGCCGCATCCGAACGGAACGCTGGTAGATGAACGCACGTATGCGCCGTTCCACCAGCACTTCCTGGTGGCCCGGCTGGATATGGACGTCGACGGCGGCGACAACACTGTCTACATGTCGGAGTCGTATGCCGAGCCGATCGGCCCGGACAACCCGTACGGACTCTCTGTGGTGCTGCGAAACGTCCCGCTACGAACGGAGAGCGAAGGCAAGCAGGACGTCAACTTCGCGACGCAGCGGTCATGGAAGGTGGTGAACACCAACGTCGTCAACGGGCTCGGCACGAACCCGTCGTACAAGTTGGTCCCGACTGGGGCGCTTCCGATGATGTTCGACCCGCAATCCCCGGTGTTCCAGCGTGCCACCGTCATCGGGCATACCTTGTGGGTGACGCCGAACCAGCCCGATGAACGTTGGCCTGCAGGCGAATTCGTCAACCAGTCGTCGAAAGACACCGGCCTGGCCGAGTGGACAAAGGCGGACCGGAACATCGAGAACACCGACGTCGTGCTGTGGTACGTGTTCGGCATTCACCACATCACCCGACCGGAGGACTGGCCGGTGATGCCGGTCGACGTGGTGTCGTTCTGGCTCAAGCCGTACGGCTTCTTCGACCGGAATCCCGCGCTCGACGTCGTCGGTACTCCGCCAGACACCTGCCATACGGACAGCACTAGTGCCGGTCACTAGGGTTGAGCGGCCGGAGGACCTGACCGCCCAGTGGCTGACCGCTGCCATCGGCGCAGGCACGGTCGAACGGTTCAGTGCTCAGCGGATCGGCACCGGACAGATGAGCGAGTGCTACCGGGTTGCGTTGACGTACGCAGACGGCGGGGGCGGGCCAGGATCGGTGGTGCTCAAGGTCGCGGCCTCCGATCCGGCGAGCAGGCAGACGGGTCTGGCGCTGGGCCTCTACGAACGCGAGGTGCGGTTCTACACCGATATCGCGCCCGGCATCGGCGGTCCCGTCGCACCTTGCTACAGCTCCGGGTTCGACGCCGAGACGGGCGTGTTCCACCTGCTGCTGGGAGATGCTGATCCCGCGGTCGTCGGTGATGAGATCCGCGGCGCCACAGTCGAACAGGCAATGCTGGCGATCACCGAGCTGGGGCGGCTGCATGCACCTTTGCTCGGCCAGACGGCAATGGCCGACGTCGAGTGGCTCAACCGTGAGGCACCGATGAACCAGGCACTCATCGCGCAGCTGTACGCGGGGTTCGCCGAGCGCTACCGCGACAGCATCGCTCCCGCGCACCGTGAGGTGTGCGAGCGGTTGGTCGCCAGCTTCGATGCCTACCATGCCGACTCACCGAATAGGGTTCACGGGCTGGTGCACGGCGACTACCGGCTGGACAACATGCTGTTCGGGCAGCCGGGTGCCGACCGGCCGCTCACCGTGGTGGACTGGCAGACAGTCACATGGGGCCCCGCGATGATCGACGTCGCCTACTTCCTCGGCTGCGCGCTGCCCGACGATCTCCGTCGCGACAATTACGACGGGCTACTGCGGGCGTACCACGATGCGCTGGGCCGGGATTCCGCACTGACTCTGGATGACGTCCGCGACGGTGTTCGCCGCCAAAGCTTCTTCGGCGTGATGATGGCGATCGTCTCGCCCATGCTCGTCGAACGCACCGAGCGCGGCGACGAGATGTTCATGGTCATGTTGGCGCGACATGCCCAACACGTGCTCGACACCGACGCGCTGTCGACGCTGCCTGCACCGACCACGCCGGAAGCCTTGCAGCCGTCCTTCGACGACGAGGGCGCGCACCCGCCCGGTGTCGAACCATTGTGGAGCGAAAGCTGGTATGCCGACTTCGTCGACGAAGGGCAGGGGATCGGAGGCTGGTTCCGCCTTGGCTTGATCCCGAACGAGAACAGGGCGTGGCTCAACGCGCTGTTGTGTGGGCCCGGCATTCCCACGGTCGCCGTGAACGACTTCGAGGTGGTGTCTCCCGACAACGCAGCTGTGGTGAGCACGGATGCCATCGAACTCAGCCACACGGCCACCGAACCTCTGCAGACCTACCACGTCATCTTGCGTGGGCAGGGGCAGGCGTATGAAGACCCGTCCGCGCTGCTGCGGGGAGAAGGCGGGCGCGCGGTCGAGCTGTCGATGGATCTCTCCTGGACAACGGCGGGCACGCCATACCAGTACCGGCTGACGCCCCGGTATGAGATCCCGTGCACGGTGTCGGGCAGCGTCGTCGCGGACGGCCGCACGTACGCGCTTGCGGACGTGCCGGGGCAGCGCGACCACTCGTGGGGAGTGCGGGACTGGTGGAGCATGGATTGGGTGTGGAGCGCGCTGCATCTGCGCGATGGCACGCATCTGCACGGCGTCGACCTGCGAATCCCGGGAGCGCCCCCGATCGGGGTCGGTTACATCCAGCCACCGGACGGCACGCTGGTGGAGCTGCAGACGGTATCGGCGCGGGAAACCTTCGGTGACAACGGCTTACCCCGCACAACGACGTTGGCTCTCGAGCCCCGGCAACGTCATTGCAACCGTGGAGATCCTGGGCCATGCGCCGGTGCTGCTGACGGCTGCCGACGGCCGGGTGAGCCAGTTCCCGCGCGCGTGGGCGACCGTGACGACCGCGGATGGCCGCAACGGCGTCGGCTGGCTGGAGTGGAACCGCAACCCGCGCTAACGCTGTTTCCGCGAGCTGGGGGCACCCCGCGTTGCTAGGGGGACCGTGTCTGCACCGCGACACGCCCCGAAAAATGACATTTCGCGGTCGCTCGCAGCCGCTGGCGTCTTCCACGCCGCAGTGGGTAACCCACTGCCCATGGGCAAGAGGGAGTTCAAAAAAGGCGACAAGGTGACATGGCAGAGCCACGGGAGCACCGCCGAGGGCACGGTCGAGGAGAAGATCACCTCCGACACCAAGGCGGCCAAGCGGACCGTGCGCGCGTCCCGGGATGACCCGCAGTACCGGGTGCGCAGCGAGAAGAGCGGCAACGACGCCGTGCACAAACCCGACGCGCTGAAGAAGAAGTGACGATCGTTTCCAAGAAGTAGGGCTAGAGCCCGGCGCTGTCATCGTCCAGGCCGTCGCGATTCAGCCCCATTGGTGTGGCGGCGGGAACGTCGCCTCCTGCCACGACCGTTCTCGCGATCGGGGTGAGCAGCCGGAACAGCTCCTCGACCTCGGCGTCGTCTAACGTCTCGAGGGCGCTCAGGGCCAGCGCGTCGGTGGCGTCCTCGACGTGCAGCTTGAGTTCGCGACCGGCATCGGTCAACGCGCCGTGGCCGTTCAGCAGTCCGCGCTGCGCCAGCCGATCCTGATAGAGGCGCCATTGGTCCTCGTCGTAGTCGCGGCTGCGCATGATCATCTCCTGCGGCACCCGACCCGCCGCGGCGTGCAACACGTTGGACTCTCGCCCGGACAGGCCCGACGCAGTCAGTACGGCCACATGCGCGTCACCGCGCTGTTCGCGGAGCAGCGTGACCGCGTGCCAAAGCGTGGCGAGCGGTTCGGACGGCCAGGGAAGTGCCGCGTTGGCGGCGAACAGCGGCCTGCCGTCGAGCGGGGCGCCGCGCGCGGCCTTGGCGGCCAGTTCGGCTGCCCTCTGGACGTCCTCGTGATTCAGTCCGTAACGCCGCAACGTGGCGACGGCCGAGTCCTCGCGGGCGCGCAACGCCGCATCAGGGGAGGCGATCTCCCACGCGTCAGGCAATGCCCTGGCCACCCGGCTGGGGGCAAAGTTATAAAACAGAGCGGTGACGACCTCGGTCGGCACAACCCCCAGCGGCGCGGACCGACCCGCGAAGTACCCCATCCAGAACCCCCGGTACCCGAGGCCGTCGAACGCCGCACGGCTTTCTGGCGAGAAGTAGGTGACGTCGTGCACTGGCTCGAACCGGTCAAAGAAGCGACGCGCCAGACGCGGTTCTCTCACAGTTAATCACCTTCATCCTTCTATATGCTGGTATGGTCTGTCAAAACCTACGCAGAATGCAGTTCTAGCAAATCTCCAGGAGTGCTTCATGTATCCGTCGACTGCAGTTCTTGCTGCGGCCGGGATGCTGTGCTGTGCGTTGTCCGGCTGCAACTCGAAAGCGGCGGGCTCAATGTACCCACGGTCTCCAAGGGGGCGTTGCAGGAGGACATCTCTGAGCGGCTGGCCGATGCAGGCGAACGGCCGGACTCGGTCAGCTGCAAACAGGATCTGGTCGGCGAGGTGGGCAAGACGGCGCACTGCGAAGTCGTCGTGAGCGCGGTTAATAGATACGAGCCGATCATCACGGTCACCGGCGTCGACGGAGCGGCGATCGACTACGAGATGACCCCGGCTCTGTCGCGACAACAACTCGAGCAGGCGGTCCATCGCCAGATCGCCGACGCCGGAGGGGTCGAAGTGAAGTCGGTGTCATGCGAGTCGGGCCTGGAAGGCAAGGTGGCCACGATCGCCCACTGCGATGTCGACGCCGACGGAGTCCGGTTGCGCCGCACCGTCGAGGTGTCCGGCGTCGACGGGTTGATGATGAAATTCGACGTGGTGCCCGTGCTTACCAGGTCCGAGGTCGAGAGCTCGATGCTCGACGAACTCGAGGCCCAGGTGGGCGAGCGTCCCGACGCAGCCACCTGTTCAGACAACCTCGAAGGTAAGCCGGGCAACACCGTCGACTGCACCATCGTGGCCGGCGCGAACACGAAGGACTTCACGCTGACGGTGAGTGCGGTTGACGGCGGCAAGATCAAGTACAGCTACGAACCCAGGTCCTGATCGTCGCCGGGCGAGAACTCCTCGACCACCGCCGCAGTGGCCTCGTCGATGATCGCGCGCATGGCGTGCTCGGCGGCCTCCTCATCGCGGAGCCGGATCGCGCGGGCAACCTCATCGTGGAGCTCGATGGCCGCCGGGTTCGGTATCGCAGGCATCATGTCGTGGTGTGTCCGGCCGGTCAGGATTTCGGCCACCACGTCGTTGAGCGCGCGAAACATCTCGTTGCCGCTGGCTTCCAGCAGCGTTCGATGAAAGACCTTGTCGGCCAGTAGATACGACTCCAAGTCGCCGGCTCGCCCGTGCATCACCATGTCCGACACCGCAGCCGCCATGATCCGGCATTGATGTGGATCGGCACGGCGTGCGGCCAGAGCCGCTGCGGCGGGTTCGAAGCCCCGCCGCAACTCCGATAGCGTCACCAAAAGCGCTGCGCGGTCACTGGATTCGAGGCGCCAGCGAATCACCAGCGGGTCGAAGACATTCCACTGACTCGACGGCTGGATCGTGATGCCGACCCGGCGGCGGGACGCGACCATGCCCATCGACTCGAGCACCCGTATCGCCTCGCGGACGACGCTGCGGGAGAGTCCGTGCTCAGCGCTGACGCCATCGAGGGTGAGCACCTGGCCGACCTGATACTTCCCGGACGCGATACCGGTGCCGAGGGCCGTCAGCAGGTTGCGGTGCAAGGCGCCGACGTTTGATGGCGAAGCCACGCATACATCCTGTCATAAGTTTGCTATGCGGCTAATAGAGCAGATGTTTTCGTGATCTGGTTGCAATCGTATGACGTTTGATGCATGCTGTGTGACGTCAAGCACAAAAGGGTAGGTGGATGGGATGCGGTCACCAATCGTCGTCATGGGCGTGTCCGGCTCCGGCAAGTCGACGGTTGGCGCGGCACTGGCGCAGCGACTGCGGGTGCCGTTCGCCGACGCAGATGACTTTCATCCGCCCGCGAACATCGAGAAGATGACGGCCGGCGAGGCCCTCAACGACGATGACCGGTACCCATGGCTGGACGCGATCGGGGAGTGGCTGGCCGCGCGGTGCGTCGACGGTGGAGTGATGAGCTGCTCGGCGCTGAAGCGTAAATATCGCGACCAATTGCGGCAGCACTGCACGGATGTGGTCTTTCTTCACCTCGCCGGCTCGCCGGAGGTGATCGGCCGGCGGCAGGCCAGCCGCCCGGGTCATTTCATGCCTGCATCTCTGCTGGCATCACAGTTCGAAACGCTCGAGCCTCTGCAAACCGACGAAGGCGGCGTCACCGTCGACGTCGACCAGGACATCGACGGCATCGTCGAAAGCTATCTCTCGTTATCCGCTTCGCGCGCAACCGAACAGGAGAAGAAATGACCCCGGCACTCACCATCCTGGCGGCCGATACCGAGCTGGCCGAGCCCGTCGCGGCCGGCTGGCAATTGGTGCTTGCCGCGCTTAGCGGGCATCGCGCTCATCGTCGTGTTGATCACGGTCGCCAAGCTGCATCCGTTCCTGGCATTGATCTTCGGCGCCCTGACCGTCGGCATCGTCGCCCAGGGGCCCGGAAAGATCGGTGACGTTCTCGAATCATTCGCCGACGGATTCGGTACCACCGCCGCCGGGGTCGGGGTGCTGATCGCACTCGGCGCGATGTTCGCCAAACTCCTGGCCGACTCCGGTGGCGCCGACGAGATCGTCGACACCATCGTCGGCCACGCTTCACCGAGGGCTCTGCCATGGGCGATGGCGCTGGTCGGCGCCATCATCGGCCTGCCGATGTTCTTCGAGATCGGCCTGGTGTTGCTGATGCCGGTCATCTATCTGGTGGCCAAGCGCTCGCAGCTGTCCCTGATCACGGTCGGAATCCCTGCGCTGGCAGGCCTTTCCGCCATGCACGGCCTTGTGCCACCTCACCCCGGCCCGCTAACCGCGATCGACCTGCTCGGCGCGGACCTGGGCATCACCCTCGCGCTGGGCGTCGCGGTCGCGATTCCGACGGTTATCGTGGCCGGGCCGCTGTTCGGTCGCCTCGCCGGGCGTTGGGTCGTCCTTGACGTGCCGGACCGATTCGATGCCGATGACTTCGCGCGGCAACGGCGGCGGCAGCGTTGCGGCGGCCGAGGCGGGCGGCGACGGTACCGCTACCGGAACTCGGACCGCGACCAGGACGGAACGTCAACGCCCGTCCTTTGGCGTCACGCTCTTCTCGGTACTGCTCCCAGTGGCGCTGATGATGGGCAAGGCGCTCGTCGACATCTTCATCGACGACGAGAACAACTGGCTGCGGCAGACTTTCGACATTCTCGGCCGTCCGCTGATGGCGTTGTTGATCGCCGTGATCGTCGGCATCTTCACCCTTGGCCGGGGCGCCGCCATGACCCGTGATCAGATCACCAAGTGCCTCGAGACGTCCTTGCCGCCGGTCGCGGGCATCATCCTGATCGTCGCCGCGGGTGGTGGGTTCAAGCAGGTGCTGGTTGATACCGGCATCGGCACGAAACTGGCGGAATGGGCTACGGCGGCCCATATTTCGACCATCCTGCTGGCCTGGGTGCTTGCGGTGCTGATCCGGCTCGCCACAGGTTCGGCGACGGTCGCAACGATCACCGCGTCCTCGCTGATGCTCGGCTTGGTCGAGGGCATGAGCACCGGTGAGGTTTCACTGATCGTGCTCGCCGTCGGCGCAGGCTCACTGTTCTTCTCGCATGTCAACGACGCCGGCTTCTGGCTGGTGAAGGAGTACTTCGGGATGAGCGTGGGTCAGACGATCAAGTCCTGGTCGATCATGGAGACCGTACTGTCGGTCACCGGCCTGATCCTGGTTCTGCTGCTCGGGATATTTATCTGAGGCCGGTCAGCCCTTGACGACCTGGGTTCCGCCCGCGAGTTCGTCGTGCTTGCCCTGTTTGGTGGGGCTGGCGTTGATCGTTATTGCGATCACGATGATCGCAATGAACGCGAGCAGGCCTCCGACGAACGGGACGATCGGCAGAAGCGTCCACACGTTCCGGATCGCGGACTGCTGCAGCGTTGGCTTCGGCGCCCCGCCTGGACCGTGCACACGCATCCCGAGAAGCTTCTTGCCGGGTGTCCATCCCTGGCCGGTCTCGAACGCGAGGAAGTAGAGGAACATCAGCAGGCCGGTGAAGAGTCCGGTGATCCAATAGTTCGACAAGGTGTCGGTGATGAAGATCAGCACGAAGCCGACGATCCCGACGATGATCCCGTCGATGACGCGGGCAAGAAACCGCGGAAGCAGCCCGCCCGCATGGGCCGCAAACGGCGGCGGATAACCCGGCGAATCGCTGCCGTATGGTCCTGACGTCGGATCGGTTGTCATGTCGCTCCTGATCGTGGGGGTAGCGACAATCTACCGGTCAACGCGCGCGAGCGGCGCGACTCAATTCATGCGTCGACGCTGTTTCTTGGTCTCTTTCTTGGCGGTGTCGGCCCAATCGCCTGCACGGTCACGGGCTGCCTCGGCTCGTTCCCGCGCTGCGTCGGCGATCTCGGGTCCGCGTTCGCGGGCGACGTCGGCCCACTCGGCTGCGCGTTCGCGCGCGGCTTCGGCGATCTCGGGTGCGCGTTCGCGGGCGACATCAGCAACCACGGAAGCGCGTTCCCGCGCGGCCTCGGCGATCTCGGGTGCGCGGTCGCGGGCGACATCGGCCCACTCGGTAGCCCGTTCGCGGGCGGCCTCGGCGAGCTCCGGCGCTCGGTCGCGGGCGGCTTGCAGTCCGTGGCCCAACTTCTCCGCGATCGCGCTGTCGGCGAGTGCACCGCCGGAAGCAGCTCCGACCGGCAGGGCGGAGGTTACGGCTTCGGACACCTTGCGGGCTGCGCGGCGGCCGCGCCACCCGAGCGAAGGCTTGCCTTCGGTGTCGACGGCCGCGATGATCAGCCCGCCGAGCAGGCTGAGGTCGGTCATGAATGCGCGTCGTTCGTCGGCCTTGCGCTCAGGATCGGTCTGGTTCCAGAACATGTGCCCGCCCAGGCTGCCCGGAATGACGGTGAACGCCAGCGCCGCGGAAGCCAACCGCGGCATCTTGCCGGTCGCCAGCAGCAGCCCGCCGCCGATCTGCACCGCGGCGTTGATCCGTGCGAAGTTCTCGGCGTCCGACGGTACGTTCGTGCCGACCGGATCTGGCAGCTTGCGCATGCCCTCGAGCGCGGGTCGGGCGGCGTCGGCCGCGGGTTTGGGGTTCCGCAGGGCGTCCACGCCTTGCCCGATGAAGGCTACTGAAAGTAGGGGGCGCGCAATTCGTCGGATCAACATGGCACCGGAGTTCCCCCGGTCAGCGCGTCACAAACCCTAATAGGACTTGTCGCTGCGTCGACGTAGCGGCAGCGGGATCAGGAACCAGAAGATAACGAACGCGGCCAACGTGGCGCCGCCTGCGATCCAGGCGCCGGTCCGTCCGATGACCGCGTCGAAAATGACCACGGCTACGCCGGCGAGGGCGATGCCGAGCAAAGTGAGTCCCGCAATCGCGCAGCCATGCGAGATCGAGACGATGGCGTCCAGTCGGTGCCTGCGGAACAGCACTCGGTGCATGCCGACCGGCGCGACCAGAAGCACTGTCGACGCCAGCGAACATGCGACCGTGATCAGATAGACGGTGCGCATGTTGCTGTCGAGTACCGTGAACCGCTGCTGGAACGGGAGGGTGAGCAGAAAGCCGGTGAGCAGCTGGACACCGGTCTGCGTCACTCTCAGCTCTTGCAGGAGGCTCGACCAATTGCGGTCCAGCCGTTGGGCTTCCGTCTCGTCGCGGTCCGCATCCCACTGCTTCTGAGCTTCCGGATGCTCCATGTCCACGACGCCATTCTGGCAGGCGCCATCAGCCTCGATGGTCCGATCGGCAGCTTTCAGCCAGCGGCATAGCGCAGCAGCGTGATGCCCGACGGGAACGACTTCGGCGGTTCGGCCAACGTCAGCGCCGGAATCGACGTGCCATCGGGGAACAGGCGTCGGCCGCGACCTTGAACAGCGGGGTAGACGAAGAGTCGGTATTCGTCGACGACGTCGGCCGCGATCAAGGTATGCGCAAGGCTGATGCTTCCGGTCAGCACGATGTCCTTACCCGGTTCGGCCTTCAGCGCGCGTGCGCGCTGCACCGGGTCGCCGGTGAGGACCGTCGAGTTCTTCCATTCCGGGTCGATCATCGTCGTCGACATCACGTACTTGGTCACGTTGTTGAGGTAATCGGTGATGCCGGTCGAATCGTCGGTCTGGTTCGGCCAGTAGCTGCGGAAGTCTTCGAACGTCTGCCGCCCGAGCAACAGCGCGTCGGACTCGGTGTCCTGGCGGTGTGTTTCCGCCAGCAGCTCGTCGTCCTGCAGTTGCGGGTCGAACCAGTCGTCGAGCATCTCGATGCACCCGTCCAGCGTGATGTTCTCAGTGATAACGAGTTGTCGCATACATGTACGGACATCGACGCACTGCCGAACTCATCGCGCGGATTCGGGGTAACTTCGCAGGCGTGGCTCTCGTCGCGGGTATCGACTCGTCCACCCAATCGTGCAAGGTCCTGGTGTGCGATGCGGACTCCGGTGAGATCGTGCGCTCAGGAACCGCGCCGCATCCCGACGGCACCGAGGTGGATCCGAATCTGTGGTGGGCTGCGCTGCAGTCGGCCGCCGAGACCGCCGGTGGCCTCGACGACGTGGCGGCCGTCTCGGTTGGCGCCCAGCAGCACGGCATGGTGTGTCTGGACGAGGCCGGTGAAGTAGTCCGAGATGCGTTGCTGTGGAACGATACTCGCTCCAGCGCCGCGGCGGCGGAACTCGTCGACGAGTTGGGCGGTGCCGCGGAATGGGCGAAGCGCATCGGCGTCGTGCCGGTCGCCGCGATCACGGCAAGCAAGCTGCGGTGGCTCACCGACCATGAACCCGAACACGCCGCGGCAACCGCGGCGGTGTGCTTGCCACACGACTGGCTGACCTGGCGGCTGACCGGCTCGGCCGATATCGGCGAGCTGTACACCGACCGCAGCGATGCCAGCGGAACCGGATACTTTTCGGCCGAAACCGGCACATACCAACACGATCTGCTGGAACTGGCGATGCGCGGGCGGCGGCCCGCACTGCCGACCGTGCTGGGTCCGCACGATGCCGCCGGGCAGATATCTCGCGGTGCCACACTCGGTCCCGGCGCCGGTGACAACGCTGCGGCGGCATTGGGGCTCGGCGCCCAACCGGGCGATTGCATCGTCTCGCTCGGCACATCTGGGGTGGTGAGCGCGGTGGGCCACGCCGCGCCCCACGACGCCGAAGGCATCGTCGCCGGCTTCGCCGACGCGACGGGACGCCAACTGCCGCTCGTTTGCACCCTCAATGGGGCACCGGTGCTTGCCGCCTTCGCGGCGATGCTCGGGGTGGACTACGACGAGTTGGACCGGCAGGCGTTGTCGGCTCCCGCGGGTGCCTGCGGCCTCACGCTCGTGCCGTATCTCGAGGGTGAACGGTCGCCCAACCTGCCCGACGCCTCCGGTGCGCTGCAGGGCATCACGGCTCGTAATCTCACGGCGGCGAACATTGCCCGAGCGGGCGTCGAGGGACTACTCAGCTCGCTGGCGTATTGCATCGACAAGATCTCCGCACAGGGTGTCGACGCGGAACGGATCATCCTGGTCGGTGGCGGTGCGCGTTCGGAGGCGGTCCGCGTTGTCGCGCCTGCGATCTTCGGCAAGCCGGTGCTGGTGCCGACGCCGGCGGAGTACGTGGCGCTCGGCGCCGCCAGGCAAGCGGCTTGGGCGCTGTCACAGGCAGATTCGCCGCCGGGATGGTCGTTCGGGATCACCACTATGTACACCGCAGACCCGACGCCAGAGGTGCTCGACCAGTATCGGCGCGCCCAGCCGCTGACGCTGGGACAAACCTGACGGCGAGCTTCGAGCTTCGCCGACAGTGACCGAGCAACCGAGTGTGATCAATTTCGCACTATTCGCGTGACCTAATTCATTGCCTGAACCGGTTTCGTAGGGCACCCTAACTTCTTTAAATCGCATGACTGAAGGATGGGAGGTGCCCCATGGCCGACCTCGACTTCGCCTACGACTTGACGCTGGACGAGGCCCGCAGACGCACCGCTGTGCTGGAGGCGATCGGTGACGACTGGGACCCGATCGCGGTCCTCGCCGAGGAGAACAAGGCGTACGACATGCTCTACTCCGATCTCGACGAGGAGCAGCAGCGCATCTACAACGAGCTGGTCAGCGCGGGTGTATTGCCCGAAAGGGATGGCGATCGTGTTACCGATTGACCCGACGGCCGACCGTGCCCGCCGCGCCTGGCTGGAATGCCCGCGCTGCGAACACGGCAGCGCCTGTGTCGACTGCCAGAGCAGCCGCAACTGCGCCACACACTGGCAGTACTTGCTGAGCAACGAGGGCACGCTGGTGCACATGCAGTGCCCAACCTGCGCCTACCTGTGGTCGACGGACACCCGTCGACGCGCGGCGAGGCAGCAGAAAGCCGCCTGACACCGTCACCCCGCTGCTGGGCGTGGCCAGTCCGGTCGCGGCAAGGGTTCGTCAGGCGGCGGACGCATGCGATCGAGCACCACTCGCAGCGGCGGCCAGGTCGATCGACCCCGCCGGGTCACCGCATAGCCGGTGAGCACCACCTGCGGATCCGACAGCGGTAGCACCGTGACGTCGGGGTGCGTTGGCCTGCCGATCGGTAACAGGCCGACGCCGTATCCGGCGATGATCAGATCCTCCACCAGGTCGAGGCTGTCGATCTCGTGGGCGATTCGAGGCGTGAAACCCGCGAGCGAAGCCAGAGTGCGAACGGCGTCTTCGTCGGCGGTGTTGCGGGAGTTGACGATCCACGTTCGATCGGCATACTCGCCGATGTCGCCAGGTCGGCCCGCACTGGCAGCGGGTACGGCGAGTCCCCACTGGACCGACCACAGCGGGACGGTCTCCAGGACGGGCCCGGGTGATGCCGGCGCGAGGTTGTAGTCATAGGTCAGTGCCAGGTCGAGGTCGTCGTTGGTCAGCAGCGTGAAGGCTTCGATCGGCTCGTACTCGCTGATCATGAACTCGACCTTCGGATATCGCTCCGCAAGGTCGGCTACGACCGGCAGCAAGGAGATCCGAATGCCGGTGGCGAAGCCGCCGACCCGGACACTTCCGGCCGGCTCTGCGTCGGGGTCGAGATCGAGACGCGCGCTGTCGACGGCTGCCAGGATCGCAACGGCATGGTCCGCCAGGCGCTCGCCCGCGGGTGTCAGTCGAACCCGCCTGCCTTCGGGTTCGATCAGCTGGACGCCGGTGTCCTTCGCGAGCGCCGAAATCTGCTGCGACACGGTCGAAGTGGTCAGGTGATACGCCTCCGCGACCGCGCGCATGGAGCCCAGCCGAGACAAGGCCAGCAGAAGTTCTAGGCGCCGAGTGTCCATGACTACTGCATCAGGCTGTCGGCGGAGAACCCGTCCGCGGACGCTTCCCGCAATGCGAACAACCACCGGCCGTCGACGGGAATCAAGATGTCGCGATACCGGCCCCAGTGGTCGACACCGATGTTGGTGACAGCGAGGAAATAGCTGCTCACTTCGACGCGGTCGCGACTCACCGTGCCGAATCGGATGCTCGAAACATGATGGCGGACATGGGTTAACGGGACCGGGCCCGCCGCAAACCGGCCTACCTGTGCACTCAGTCCCGCCACGATGGCCGCCGGACCTACCATCGGTTCCCCGCCGGTGATCTTCAGCACGCCGTCGGGCGCGAAGCACGCCGCGATGTCCTCGAGTCGATTGCGGTCGGTTCCCGCCGTGTAATCGGCGAGCGTCTGCCGCACGGATTCACGGACCGCCAGCTCCCAGATCTCCATCCCCCTATCGTTCACGATTAACGAACGGTATGTCCAGGAAAATCACGTGGACGTGAACGGTCGCGATGACGTTCAATGCAGAGGTGACCGACAACCAAGCCCGCACCGGCGCCTTCATGGCGATGGGGTCGATGCTGTGCGTGCAGGTAGGGCTGGCGGTTGCGGTCACGCTGATCGATCGCATCGGCGTCGAGGGCGCCGCGTGGCTACGGCTGGCCTGGGCGGGCGTCCTGATGCTCGTCATCGTCCGGCCTCGCGCCTCGGCGTTCACCAAATCAAACTTCTTGGCGTGCGTGGTGCTCGGCGTGGTGACGGCCGCGGTGACGATGCTGTTCATGGCCTCGGCGGGCCGGATCCCGCTTGGCACGGCGAGCGCCTTGGAGTTCCTCGGGCCATTGGGCGTCGCGGTCGCAAACGGCAAGGGCGGAGGCCGGGTGCTCTGGCCGGGGCTCGCTGCGATCGGCGTCGTGCTGCTCACTCAGCCGTGGGAGGGCACCGTCGACCCCGTGGGTGTGTTGTACGCGCTGGGCGCGGCGGCGTGCTGGGCCTGCTACATCCTGCTGACCCAGCGCGTCGGCGACGAGGTCGCGGGCATCAACGGTCTGGCGGTCTCGATGCCGGTTGCGGGCATCGTCTCGACGATCGTGGTCGGGCCGGCGGTGCTCCCACGGATGACCCCTGAGATCCTGCTGATCGGAATTGGTTTGGCGATCCTGTTGCCGGTCGTGCCGTTCGCGCTCGAGATGATGTCGTTGCGGCGGCTGAACACGGCCGCGTTCGGTACGTTGATGGCACTCGAGCCTGGATTCGCGATGATCGTCGGTCTGCTGATCCTGCATCAAGTGCCCGGCCCCGCGGGTGTGGTCGGCATCTGCCTTGTCGTTGCCGCGGGCATCGGCGCCGCGCGCACCGGGGCGCGTTCGACACCCGTGCCCGCCGAAGTGGGCTGCTAGGCCGACGACGCGTCGAGATCTACAGTCGGCTGATGAGTCGAGGTCTATCGAATTCGCCCGTCGTTCGGATGGTCAACGATGCTGCGGTGTTTCTAATCAACGCGCCCGTGATTGGTCGGGTCGTCGGCCGAGGCCTGGTCGTGATCCGCTACGTCGGCAGGCGCTCCGGCAAGACATTCGAGATCCCGGTCGGCTATCGACGCTCCGGTGTCGATCTCCGAATCGGCGTGACATCACCCGACGCGAAGAATTGGTGGCGCAATTTCCTCGGTGAGGGCGGACCGATCACTCTGCTGAATCTGAACAGGCGAGGATCGAATTGGGCATGCGGTCGCCAATCGCGATGCCAAGGGGCGGGTCTCGGTAACGGTACGTCTGGACCAGTAGCGGCCCGCTGGTGCTCAGACCTCCAGTCGCTTACGGCGGTACAGGGTTCCGACACCCAGCAAGATCAGGCTGATCACCAGGATGGCGGTCGCCAGCACGTTGATCTGCGGTGGCACCGAGGCTTTCACCGAGGCGTTCACGTACAGCGGATACGTCACCGAGGAACCGCTGACGAAGTAGGTGATGATGAAGTCGTCGAGCGAAAGCGCGAACGACAACATCCCCGCGGCGATGATGCCTGGGACGATCAGTGGCAGCGTGACCTTGAAGAACGTGCGCGTCGGGTTCGCACCCAGATCCATCGACGCGTCCTCGAGTGTCCAGTCGAAACCGCGCATGCGGGCCCGCACCGTCATCGCGATGAAGCTCACCTCGAAGGCGATATGCGCCAACAGAATCGTCGTATAGCCGGTCGCCCAGCCCAGGTCGAGGAACAGCACCAGCAGTGATGCGCCCATCACGACCTCGGGCGCGGTCAGCGGCAGCACCAGGAAGGTATCTACGGTCTGACTGCCCCGGAACCGTTGTCGGACAAGTGCGATGGCCACCAATGTGCCGAGCACCAACGCGATAGCGGTGGAGACGGCCGCGACGTTGATGCTGAGCAGCAGTGCCTCGGTGAGTGGAGGGTACTTGAACGGGTCGAGCCAGTTCTTCAGCGTGAAGCCCTGCCAGCTGTAGTTGAACTTGCCCTTCGGGTTGTTGAACGAGAACAGGATGATCACGAAGATCGGCAGGAACAGATAGAGCAGCACCAAGCCGGCGACAATCCGCAGTACGAGGTCACCCCATTTCGGGCTGCCCTTAACGGTTTTCGGCGCCTTGTCGGCGTCTTTGGCCGCGTGCGGAACCGCAGCATCCGCTTGCGTCGTCATACCAGGTCCTCGGTGCCGAGCGCACGGGTGTACGCCAACACGCCGACGAGGATGATCACCATCAGCACCATGGACAGCGCGGCGGCCGCCGGATAGTCCTTGACCACAAGGAACTGCTGCTGGATGACGTTGCCGATCATTGTGGTCTGTGTGCTGCCCAGGTACGAGGCGTTGATGAAGTCGCCCGCGGCGGGGATGAACACCAGCAGGCTTCCCGGCGAAGACGCCCGGCATCGACAGCGGCAGAATGACTTTGGTGAAGCTGCGGGTGTTCGACGAGTACAGATCCTTTGTCGCCTCGATCAGCCGGGGATCGATCTTCTCGAGGCTCACATAGAGCGGCAGGATCATGAAGATGATCCAGTTGTAGATCAGGCCGCCGATCACCGCCCAACTGGTCGACAGCAGTCGGCCGTCGCTTGGCAGCAGGCCGACCGAGCCAAGGGCGCTGACCACCCAGCCGTCGTCGGCCAGAATCGTCTTCCACGCGATGGTGCGGATCAAGAACGTGACGAAGAACGGCAGGATCACCAGCCCGAGGATGAGGTTCTTGTACCGGCCCGCCTTGAATGCGATGACGTACGCCAGCGGGTAGGCCAACAACAGACACACGATTGTCGCGACGATGGCGTATCCGAACGACCGCAGGATCTGATCCTGATAGCGGCTGAACGCCTCGGCGTAATTGCCGAATTTCCAGGCGAACTCCATGGTCGGCAGGAACACCGAGCCACCAGAGGTCGACAGGGACGTCATCGCCAGCGAGATGATCGGCCACACGAAGAAGATCCCGAGGTAGATGAGCGCAGGCGCGATCATCAGGTACGGAGCGATCTTGCTCCGCTGTCGACTGCTGCTGGCTACACCTGCCATCGGGTCAGGCGCCGGTGACCGCGGCGTATGCCGTGTTGAACTTCTGAAGCTGCTCGTCGGTCAGCGCGGGCCAGCCCTTCGCCTTCGCGAGCATGTCCGCCGGCGGGTTGATCAACGGGTTCTTCGCGGAGTCCGGGTCGATCTTCTCGAGTTCTTCGGTCATGTCCGACAGCACAGGGATGTACTGAACGAACGAGACCAGCTGCGCGTAGTTGGCCCTGTCGTAGATGTAGTTGATCCACTTCTCGGCCCAGTCCTGGTGCTGCGTGGTGGTGGGGATCACCATGGTGTCGACGAACGTGGTGCCGCCCGACTCCGGAAGGACGAACTGCACGTCGGGGTTGTCGGCCTGCAGCTGCACGACGTCACCCGAATAGGCCTGGGCGATAACGAGATTGCCCGCGGCGAGATCATCGAGGTAGTCGTTGCCGGTGAAGCGGCGGATCTGGCCCTTGTCCTTCTGTTCCTTGACCAGGTCGACGGCTTTCTGGATGGTCGCCTCGTCGGGTTTGTCGATCGACGCTCCCTGCGACATCATGATCATGCCCAACGCGTCCTGGGTGTCGGAGAACAGGCTGACCCGGCCCTTGAACGCGGGATCCCACAGATCGTCGATGCTCTTGATGTCCCGGCCGGTCGCGGCCTTGTTGTAGCCGATGCCCACGAAGCCGGACATGTACGGCGCGCTGAACTTGCGTCCCGGGTCGACGCTGGCTTCCAGTAGGTCGGGCCGCAGGTTGTTGATGTTCGGGATATTGCCGTGGTTCAACTCGCTGAGGAAACCGAGCTGCTGCAGCCGGACGGCCATGAATGTGGTCGGCACGGCGAGGTCTGCACCGATGTCCTGCTTGCGCTGCAGCGGCTCCTTGACCTTGGCGAACCATTCCTCGTTGTCGTTGAGGTCTTCTTTGTAGTCGACTGTGATGCCCTCTTTGTCCTGGAACCCCTTGACGAAATCGGGGGCCATGTACGCGGGCCAGTTGGAGATGCGCAGTGAGTCGGAGGCTTGTTCCTCACACCACCACCGCCGCCGGAGCTACACGCTGCGAGGAAGGACGGACCGAGGATGGCCGCCGCCGCGGCGGCGGCACCGCCGCCGATGAAGCGTCGACGCGACGTGCGGTTGGTGGCGAGACGGGCGAGTAGCCGGGGATCGATTTCGTTGGGCATGGCGGCTGTGCCTTTCGTGGGATTCCGGGGGGAAAGGGGACGGGTTGACGGACGGTCCGTCACGAGTCGTCGAGCATCTCCTCGAGATCCTCGGTGGTGGGAATGTCGGCGGCCGGAAGCACCAGCGAAGCCTCGGGGGCCCAGCAGACGTGAACCTGGTCGCCCGGGCGCAGCAGCGGCAGGTCCTGCTCGGGTCCGATGTGCGCCAAGATCGGCGAGTCGTCGGGAGCGGCGAGTGAAAGCCGCACGACGGGCCCCTGGAACGTGAGATCGGTGACCGTTGCCGGCACTGTGGCGACATCTCCGGTCGGCGCGTCCATTGACACCCGGACGCGCTCCGGCCGGATCATCAGGGTGGCTTGGCCGCCGGGTTCGATCGTGGTCTCGCCGGCCCTCGACTTCAGCGTGGAGCCGAGAACTTCGACCTGGACGAAGTCGCGGTTGGCGCGACCGGTCTGTCGGCCAGCCCACAGGTTGGCCTGGCCGATGAAGCTGGCGACGAAGACGTTCGACGGCCGGTCGTAGATCTCGGTGGGAGTGCCGATCTGGTCGACGTTGCCCGCGTTCATGACCGCGATGCGGTCGCTCATCGTCAGCGCTTCCTCTTGGTCGTGGGTCACGTAGACGAACGTGATCCCGACCTCGCGCTGGATGCGCTTGAGCTCGAACTGCATGACCTGGCGCAGCTTGAGGTCGAGGGCGCCGAGCGGTTCGTCGAGCAGCAGAGCGCTCGGGTAGTTCACCAGCGCGCGGGCCAGCGCCACGCGCTGTTGCTGTCCGCCGGACAGCTGGGCAGGCTTGCGCTGGGCGAAGTCGGTGAGGCGCACGATTTCGAGCAGCTCATCAACGCGCCTCTTGACCTCGGCCTTGTCCTTCTTCATGCTGCGCGGCCCGTAGGCGACGTTGTCCCACACCGTCATGTGGGGGAACAGTGCGTAGTGCTGGAACACCGTGTTGACGTTGCGCTTGTGCGGCGGTACCCGCGAAACGTCCTTACCCTCCAGCCGGATGGCGCCCTCGGTCGGAGTCTCGAATCCGGCGATCATCCGAAGGGTGGTGGTCTTGCCGCACCCCGACGGCCCCAACAGCGAGAAGAACTCGCCAGAGGCGATGGAGAAGTCGGCCTCGTTGACAGCCACGTAGTCGGTGAAGCGCTTCGTGACATTGTCGATCTCGATGACCGGGCTGCCCTTGGCGCTAGCGGCCCCGTGTTGTCCCGTCGTCTGATCTGCGGCGGTGGTGTGTGTGCCGGTCAGGGCGAGTCCTCTCTAAAGCCCCCGTAGCTTTCGGGTAAACAATCGCGGATTCCGTCGCCCTTCGCAAGCGATTCCGCAACGAATTTACATTTCGACAATGGAATCACGCGCGATCGGCGCCAATCGAGGGAGAGATTCCGCGGATGCGGCCCGCAAGTGGTCGCGGCCGGACTGTCGGCAGTCGGCTGTGGTGCGGCGGTGGCCCGAGGCCCTGCCAGTTTAGTTTCGCAGGTGGGTGATCGGGGGTAGGAGAGAGCAATGGCAACGATTGATGTGGCGGTCTCGACCGACCTGGCTCCTGACCAGGCCTGGAAACTGGCGTCAGACCTCCAGCGCTTCGACGAGTGGCTGACGATCTTCGGCGGCTGGCGAAGCGAGGTGCCGTCGGAGATCGAACCTGGCACCTGCGTGTCGTCGTGCATCAAGGTCAAGGGCTTCCGCAACATCATTCACTGGCGGGTCACCCGCTACGACGAGCCCGAGCTGATCGAAATGAGCGGCGCCGGGCGGGGTGGCGTGCGCATCTCGTTGACCATCGAAGTGCAGGAGAAGGACCCAGGGTCGACGTTTCATGTCGTGGCGAAACTGTCGGGAGGCCTGCTCAGCACCCGCATCGGGCGCATCGTCGCTCGGGTTCTGAAGTCCGAGGTCCAGAAGTCAGTGACGAACCTGGCCGCGTTGCGCTAGCCCCATTCGTGGTTCATGGCACGGGATTCGTAGCGTGCCTCGACGGTATCGATACCGCGTGCCCGCCCGCGGGACAGCGCGATGAGGATCATGGCCAGCGCGGCGGTCGACGCGCCACCGATGAATATCGCGACAAAGCTGCTCTCCATCGGCACGGAGGTGCCGGTCACCGTGCGGCCAAGCAAAACCGCGACAAGCGCGGCCGCAGTCGAGCTTCCTACGGTGCGGGCGATGGCGTTCATACTCGTGGCCACACCGGTTTCGCCAGAGTCGACTTCGTTGACGACGAGCGCAGGCAGTGCGCCGTAGCCGAGGCTGATGTAGGCGTTGGCCAGAATGCTTGCCACGATGATCTGCCACGGAGCCGAGTGGGCCAGCGCGGCGAACAGAAAGCCGGTGATCCCTGCGGCGGCCGCGATGACGAGCACTGGTCGGGCGCCGAACCGGTCGATGAACCTGCCGCTGACCAACGCGACGAGAAAACCGGTGATGGCGCCCGGCAGCAGGTAGACGACGCTGGCTTCGAGCACGGTCGCCCCGAAGCCATATCCTACTGTGTCATCAGGGATTTGGACGAAAAGCGTCAATCCCAGGAACGCGAAGTACAGGCCCATCCCCACGAAGATGGTAGCCAGGTTGGTGAGCATGATCGGGCGTCGGGTCAGCATCTCCGTCGAGACCAGCGGCTGTTTTGCCCGTCGCTCCCAGAGCCACCAGGCGATCAGCACAACGGAGCCAGCCGCCGCGCAGGCCAGCGTCGACGGCGAGGTCCAGCCCCAAGAGTTGCCCTGGGTCATCGCCAACAGGAGCGTCGACAATCCGGCTGCGAGGCCTGCGGCGCCCAGCCAGTCGATGGACCCGGTCGAGGTGCGCGGGCGCGCAGGCACGACGAACACGACGATGGCGATGACGAGGATGGTGAAGGCGGTGGTCAGCCAGAAGACGCGGTGGTAGTTGGCGCCGTGATTCACCAACAGACCGACGACGACGAGACCCGTCCCGCCACCGAAACCCAACGTCCCGGACAGCACTGACATCGCCGACACCATGCGATCGTCGGAGAGCTCCTCACGCAGGATCGAAATGCCGATCGGGTAGAGCGCGAATGAGGCGGCCTGCAGTACCCGGCCCACGATCAGCAGCGCCAACGACGTTGTGGTGGCTGCGAGCACCGAGCCAACGAGCACAACCGCGAGGACGCAGAGCAGCACGCGCTTCTTGGGGTAAAGGTCCGCCAGCCGGCCGATCAACGGCGTCGCCGCGGCGGCGGCAAGCAGGTTCGCCGTGACCGCCCAACTGACCGCCACGGTGGACGCGTTGAGTTGTTGCGCGATAATGCCGAGTACGGGGACGACGGCGGTCTGCAGCACCGCGACGGTCAGAACCACCACGCTGAGGCCTGCGATCAGCGCCCTCGGTCGTCGGATCGGCCGACCGGGCGCAGCGGGGGAGCGCGTCGGTGCCCTCTTGAACACGCGGGCTCCGATCGTTAGCACATCTTCGGTTCTACCGGTCATGCCCGGCGGCGTGGCGGGCGGGTGTCATGATCGAATGGACGCATGACTCAAGGGGGCCAATCAGGCAGTGCGCTGACCGCGCCGACGTTCCGCGGTCGCACGCCGTCCGGCACGGGAGATCTGTCCGTCGAGACGCACGGCATCGCACCGATTCGAGAAGACCAGCGCTACGGCAGCCCGCGACGGCTCTTTTCCGTGTGGTTCGCACCGCAGGTCAACATGACCGGAGTCTTCACCGGCGCGCTGGCGATCGCGCTGGGACTCGGATTCTGGCTGGGCATGCTCGCGATGGTGATCGGGACGGTGCTCGGCTCACTCGTAGTCGGCGTACCTGTCGACGTGGGGTCCCCGCACCGGAACCGCGCAGCTGCCGAACTCGCGAATGGTGTTCGGCGCGGGGGTGGTGCTTCCCGGTGCGCTGCAATGGTTGTCGTCGATCGCATGGGATGCGCTGGTCGGGTTGTTCGGCGGGGAAGCGCTTGCCGTGCTGCTCGGCATTCCGTTCTGGAGTGCCGTCCTCATAGTGCTCGCTGTGCAGGGTGCGGTCGGGTTCTTCGGCTACGAGATGATCCACCGGATCCAGGCCGTGCTGACGGTGGTCCTGTTCGCGACGTTCGTCGTGTTCGCGGTCAAGCTCGCCGCCGGTCACCAGGTCGTCACGCCGGCGTCCGTACACGGCGCCGACCTCGCGGGCGCGTTCGTCCTCGAGGTCACCATTGCACTGAGTCTGTCGATTTCGTGGGCCAGCTATGCCGCCGATTTCAGTCGCTACCTGCCCGCGCACTCATCGCGCGCTCGAGTGTTCGGCTTCACATTCGCCGGAATCGTGTTGGGGTACATCTTCGTTCAGGGCATCGGGATCGCGGCAGGCGATCTGGTCTCCGACCAAACCGCCCAAGGGGTGCGGGCGGTGATGGGAGGCGGGATCCTGGGTGGACTGGCGCTGCTCATCATCGCGCTAGCGTCCATCGGGTCCGGCGTGATGAATGACTACAGCGGCTCGCTGGCCTTGCAGACGATCGGGGTTCGGGTGCGCAGGCCGATCTCTGCGGTCGTCGTCACCGTGATCGCATTCGGGCTGATTCTCTGGCTGCATGCTGCGTGACACGGCGTCGCGTTTCCAGAACGTGCTGCTATTGGTGAGTTACTGGATACCGGCCTTCGTCGCCGTGGTCGTCATCGACTGGCTGATCCGAACCCGAGGCCGAACGACGATCAATCCCGCCGACGAGCACACCGAACGCTGGGATGCCGTCGCAGCGGTGGGCGCCTTCGTCGCTCGCCTATGGCGCCGCAGTGCCGTTCATGAACACCTCACTGTTCACCGGACCGGTTGCCGAGGCGTGGCACGGCGCTGACATCGCCTACTTCGTGAATTTCGTTGTCGCAGCGCTTCTTTACGGCGGCTACCGGCTTCTGCGTCCTCGCCCCGCAAACTTGGACATGTAGAGCCACGTCGGCTGATAGCCGTGCCGTTCGATACAGTCGGATGGCGTCGGCATTTCCTGCCAGCGCGCCGAGGATCAGGTCGTCGACGCCTCGCTCGTGCAGGTGGCTCTCGAGTTGCTCGAGCAGCCGTGAGCCCAGGCCACTGCCGCGGTGTTCGGGAAGCACGCTGAGCGACTCGATTTCGCCGATTCGGTCGCCGGTGTGCCAGGTGTCGTCGATCCATGTGTTCTGCACTGCGAACACGTGGGTCAGGCCATAGCCGATCGGCTCTGTCATCCACGAGGGCGAGCAGGAGCAGGGTGTCGGGCTTGGTGAGCAGTTCCTCGTAAAGGGCCCTGCGGGCTCGCCAGGTCTCGGCGTCGCTCACATACGGCGCCAGCTCGGGCATGGTTTCTTGGTGGCGGTGGTGAACAGCGACCCACATCGGTTCGATCAGGTCCAAGTCTTCGGGGCCGCCTGTACGCAGCCGCCACGCAGTTGCCATCACGTCACGCTAGCTCAGCTGGCGTGTGACCCCATCGGCGATGGCGTGCAGCTTGTCGGGATTGGCCACGTTGTGAATCGTCTCGATTCGGCCGTCGGCATCCAGGTCGACGGTCAGCGTGGCGATGATGCGACCCGCTCCGCGCATCACGATGCCAGGGCCGCCGTTGATGTCGACGACTTCTGCTGTCATGTCGGCGATCTCGACACCCTCGTAGGGTCGCTTGGCCGTGCCAGCGATCCACCTGGCCACGTTCGTGGCGCCGATGATCGGGCGAATCGCCTGCCGGACCTTTCCGCCGCCATCGGTCCACAGTGTGACGTCCGGTGCCAGTAGCTCCATCAGCTCGTTGATATCGCCACCGGTGGTGGCGGCGAAGAACCGCTCGGTGACGGCACGCTTCTTGTTCCGATCGGCCTCGAAGCGCGGGCGGCGTGCCTGAATGTGGTTGCGGGCTCGGTGCGCGGCCTGACGCACCGCCGACTCCGAACGATCGACGGCGTCAGCCGATTTCGGCATACGAGAAGTCGAAGACCTCCTTGAGGACGAATACCGCACGTTCCAACGGGCTCAAGGTTTCCATTACCACCAGCATGGCCAACGACACCGACTCGGCGGTCGCGACGTCCTCAGCGGCATCCGGCCTCGGTGAGGATCGGCTCCGGCAGCCACGGTCCCACGTAGGTTTCACGTTGGCGACGTGTCGACCGGAGCCGCTCCATCGCCAGGTTGGACACGATCCGGGCGAGGTAGGCCTTCGGGTCGGAAACCTGGCCATCGATCGGCGGCCGACCATTTGAACCAGGCATCCTGGACGACGTCCTCGGCATCTGCGGCGGAGCCCAGCAGCCGATAAGCGATGGCGAACAACAGCTTCCGGTACTCGGAGAACGTCAGCTCGTCGTTGTTCATCAGGTTCGACCCGCCGCCGCGCCGCCATGTCATCGTCCCCATTCGTCGGCATCGCCCTGATGAGGCGGTAGGTGGTCCATGGGCTGGAGCTCACCGTTTCTTTGTACGCCACCGCCAATCGGCCGGCCAGGTAGAACCGTTCGGGGCTGTCGTCGGGGTGGGTGAACTGGATGACGGCGTCGTGGCGGCCGAGGCTGACGGGCTGGTGCACATAGCCGAAGCGGAATGGCTTGGGTTGCTTGCCATTCAATTCGCGCACGATCGAGGCGGCGGCGTGCATAGAGGTGGGGATGCCGCTCTGGCAGGTGCCGTGCATGACCCCGTAACTCTGCAGGATGGCCGCCGCGTCGCCGACGGCGTAGACGTTGGGATGCGACACCGAACGCAGCGACTCGTCGGTGACGATGCGGCCACGGTCGTCGACCTGCAGGCCCGGCCGCCGCGGCCAACGGCGACACCCGCACGCCCGTCGTCCACAGCACGGCTGCGGCCGGCACCACCTCGCCGTCGGCGAGGGCGACGCCGTCCGCCATGACCTTGACGATGTCGACGCCCGCGCGGATCTGCACGCCGAGTCGGGCCAGGCCCGGCATGCAGGCGAGCGCGGGCCTTCTCACCCATCATCGACCCGGGCTCTTGCCGGCTCAGCAGGACGACATCGGCATCGGGATGCTGCTCGGCGATCTCGGCGGCCGACTCGATGCCGGTCAGGCCCCCGCCGGCCACGACGACGGCGCCGTTGCCGAGGTGATCCAACTGGTTGGCCAGCGCGTCGGCGTCGTGCGCGCTGTTCAGCGTGTAGGCGAACTCGTCGACGCCGGGAACGGTGTCGGTGTCGGCAACACTGCCCAGCGCATAGACCAGGGTGTCGTAGCGCAGCACGTATTCGTCGTCGACACGGACGGTCTGTGCGTCGGCGTCGATGGACGTGACCCAGCCCTGGACGAAGCGCACGCCGGTACCCGCGAGCCGGTCAGGAATCTGCAGGTCGGCCAGCTCCTGACCGGAGGCCGATCTGGTGCAACCGCAGGCGCTCGATGAACCGGGTCTGCGGGTTGACCAGGGTGATGTGGACATCGTCGCGGCCCTTCAAGCGGCCTGCCAGGCCCATGGTCGCTCCCATGCCGGTGTATCCGGCGCCGAGGATGAGGATCTCCTTCATCATGATTCCTTTCGCGACTTGGTTGGCTTGATAACCACGAGACGCATCCAGCGGCCGGATTGTGACATCGCCGGCGAAGTTCGTCAGAAAACCGTCATCGTCGTGCGCGTTTGTGGTTCACCTCGGCCGGTTAACTAGCGTGCATGCGCCCGGGAACACTCGCGAAATCGGCAGCGGCGGTCTTCATCACGGCGGCGGTCGGCGGTCTGGCCAGCCGGCCCGCCGAGTCGGACTGGTATTCGAAGCTGAACAAGCCGTCGTTTCAGCCGCCGCGGCAGGTGTTTCCGATCGTCTGGCCGATCCTGTATGCGGACATCGCCGCGGTGTCGGCCTCGACCGTCGATCAGCTCGAAGATCGGCAGCGCCCGGATGCAAGGCCCGCGCGTACAAGGTCGCACTCGGCGATCAACCTTCTGCTGAACGGCGGCTGGACGTGGCTGTTCTTCAATCGTCACAAGCTCGGTGCGTCCGCCGTGGCGGCCGCGGCGCTGACCGCGAGCAGTGCCGACCTGACACGAAGGGCGGTTGCGACGCGCGACCCAGCCGAGGCGCACCGCTGGTGCTGTATCCGCTGTGGTGTGCGTTCGCGACGGCTCTCTCCACCCGGATCTGGCTGTTGAACCGCTGACGAGTTGACTGATCAGTCGTAACGTGGCGCAATGGCCCAGCAGTCGGAATCCGAGGGAGACGAAGAACGACAGCGCCTCGCCGACCGAGTTCTCGGCAGGCTCGAAGACGCGGTGTACTGGGGGATCGCGCTTGTGCTGATCATCGGATCGGTCGCCCTGCTGATCGCGCAGTTCAACACCATGTTGACGCTGCGCGATGCACCCGCCAAAACCGTCATGCTCGAAATCCTTGATGGGCTGCTGCTCATCTTCATCTTCGTCGAGCTGCTCTATGCCGTGCGGGCCTGCCTGAGGTCACACGAGATCGTCGCCGAGCCGTTCTTGATCGTCGGCATCCTGGCCGGCATCAAGGAGATCGTCGTGCTCTCCGTCGAGGCGGCGACCCTGCTGGAAAAGGGACCTGCCTTCGCCCGCGCGGTCGTCGAGATCGGCGTCCTGGCCGGTGTGGTGTTGGCGCTTGGCGTTGGCGGCCTTCGTGCTGCGCGAACGCCGCCGGGACACCGAGGACGTCGGGGAGGAGGCGACGGAGAAAGACAGACCAAGAAGTCGTCCTGACCGCTCCGCATTGGGGTGGGACTAGTCAGCCATGAGTTATGTATGCCATCATATATAACGTGGTCAGCCCCCGGGAGCGGATGGTGGTATCCGCCGCGCTGTTGATTCGGGAACGCGGCGCCCAGGCGACCGCGATCTCCAACGTGCTCAAGCACAGCGGTGCGCCCCGCGGATCGGCGTATCACTATTTCCCGGGCGGCCGCATGCAGCTGCTCGAAGAGGCGACCGATTATGCGGGCGCGTACATAGCAGCGAAGATCTCCGCTGCGGAGAACTCAGTCGAACTGCTGGACGACTTGGCGGATTTGTACCGCCAGCAGCTGGCCCGCAGTGACTACCGGGCGGGCTGTCCGATCGTGGCGGTGACGGTCGAAGCCGGCGATCCCGATAACCCCGAACGCACAACCAAAGTCATTGAACGCGCCGCGGCGGCGTTCGCGCTGTGGACCGATCTGATCGGCCAAGCGATTGGTGGCCGAGGGGGTCGTCGCGTCGCGGGCCGAGGAGCTGGCGATGTTGGTGACGACCTCGATCGAGGGCGCGATCATCGTCGCCCGCGCCTCCCGCGATGTGAAACCACTCGACCTGGTCCAGCGCCAGCTGCGCGCGCTGCTTGAGGCCGAGACCGCCGAAAGGAAGTCCTGATGACCGGTGAGTGGCAGTCGACCGCCTGCATTCTGTGCGAGTGCAATTGCGGCATTGTGGTCCAGCTCGAGGGCCGCACGCTCGCGAAGATCCGCGGCGACAAGGAACATCCGGCGTCGCAGGGCTACACGTGCAACAAGGCGCTGCGGCTCGATCATTATCAGAACAACCGCAGCAGGCTGACGTCCCCGATGCGTCGACGGCCGGACGGCAGCTACGAGGAAATCGACTGGGACACCGCGATCACCGAGATCGCCGAGGGCTTCAAACGCATCCGCGACACCTACGGCGGCGAGAAGGTCTTCTACTACGGCGGCGGTGGCCAGGGAAACCACCTGGGCGGCGCCTATGCCGGCGCATTCCTCAAGGCGATCGGCGCGCGCTACCGGTCGAATGCATTGGCGCAAGAGAAAACCGGAGAAGCGTGGGTCGACGCGCACCTGTATGGCGGGCACACGCGGGGAGAGTTCGAGCACGCCGAGGTCTCCGTCTTCATCGGCAAGAACCCGTGGATGTCGCAGAGCTTCCCGCGCGCCCGCACAGTGCTCAACGAGATCGCCAAAGACCCGGCGCGCACGATGATCGTCATTGACCCGGTGATCACCGATACGGCCAAGATGGCCGACATCCATCTGCGGGTACGACCCGGAACGGATGCCTGGTGTCTGGCGGCGATGGCCGCGGTGCTGGAGCAGGAAAACCTCTGCGACGAACAGTTTCTGGCCGATCACGTCAATGGGGCGGACACCGTACGGGAGGAGCTGCGGGCAGTGCCGGTGGCCGACTACGCGGACCGCTGTGGCGTCGACGAGGAATTGATCCGCACGGCGGTACGCCGCATCGCCGCCGCCGACAGTGTCGCGGTCTTTGAAGACCTGGGCATCCAGCAGGCGCCGAACAGCACACTGTGCTCGTACCTGAACAAGCTGCTGTGGATCCTCACCGGCAACTTCGCCAAACAAGGTGGGCAGCATCTGCATTCGGCATTCGCTCCGCTGTTCACGTTCGGCGGGGTCGGGCGGACACCCGTCACGGGTGCACCGGTGATCTCCGGCCTGGTGCCGTCCAACGTTGTGCCGCAGGAGATCCTGACCGACCATCCCGACCGGTTCCGGGCGATGATCGTCGAAAGCAGCAACCCAGCGCATTCGGTTGCCGACTCAGCCGCCTGCCGGGAGGCCTTCGAGTCTCTGGAGCTGATGGTGGTCATCGACGTCGCGATGACCGAGACGGCCCGGCTTGCCCATTATGTTCTTCCGGCGGCGAGCCAGTTCGAGAAGCCGGAAGCGACATTCTTCAATCTGGAGTTCCCGCACAACACATTTCATCTGCGGCATCCACTCCTCGAGCCGTTGCCGGGCACCCTGCCTGAGCCAGAGATCTGGGCGCGGCTGGTGCGGGCGCTCGGTGTGGTCGATGACGCCGACCTGCAGCCGCTGCGGGAGGCCGCCGACGAGGGCCTTGACGCATACGCACAGGCGTTCCTCGGTGCGGTCAGTGCGAATCCGACGATGAGCCGGGTACTGCCGTATGTTCTCTACGAGACGCTGGGTCCAACGATGCCCGAGAATCTCAAGGGCGCGGCGGCATTGTGGGGGCTGGCGCAGAAGACGGCGATGACCTATCCGGATGCGGTTCGTCGCGCCGGCCACGCCGACGGTAACGCGCTCTTTGAGGCGATTCTGCAGAGCCGCTCGGGTGTGACGTTCACCGTGCACGAGTACGAGGACGACTTCGGGCTGATCGCCCACGCGGATCACAAGATTGCGCTGGAGATGCCCGAAATGCTCGAGGAGATACGCGGTTTGCACGACTCGCCTTCGGCGCTGACGAGCCTGGAGTTCCCGCTCGTGCTGTCGGCGGGCGAGCGCCGGGCGTATACCGCCAACGACATCTTCCGGGATCCCGGCTGGCGCAAACGCGATGCCGACGGAGCGTTACGAGTCAGCGTTGAGGATGCGCAGGCGCTTGGGCTGGTCGCCGGGGGACGCGCCCGCATTACCACTGCGGCCGGCAGCGCCGAAGCAAGTGTCGAGATCAGCGAGGCGATGCTTCCCGGCCACGCGTCGCTGCCCAATGGCTTGGGCCTGGATTTCGTCGATGACGACGGACAGAAGCATGTTCCGGGTGTGGCCCCCAACGCGCTCACGTCAACCGAGTGGCGAGACGCGTACGCGGGCACGCCGTGGCACAAGCATGTCCCGGCGCGTATCGAAGCCGTAAAGGAACCAGCCACAGCTTGATTCGGCGTTGCGCCCCGGACACGCCGCGGACCGGGCACACTGCTTAAGTGCCTGTTCCAGTACCTCCGCCGATACCGGCCCTCGACAATATCGACGAAGTGATCGATGCGATCGACACCGTGGTGGCGTGGTCCGCCCGCGCGAAGAGCCGCCTCGGATACTTCGCGGCAATGTACAAGCGGGTCACCATCGGTGTGCGGAAGGCGCTTCGCGACGGGCTGTTCGAGGACGGGCCGCGGTTGGAGCGACTCGATGTCGGTTTCGCCGGCCGCTACTTCGACGCGCTGAACGGTTGGTTTCATCCCGCCGATTTCGACAAACCATCCCATGCGTGGCAGGTGACTTTCGACGCGGCCGGCCACGCAGATCCGATCATCGTCCAGCACATGCTGGCGGGGGTTAACGCTCACATCGGCCTTGACCTGGGTATCGTTGCCGCGGAAATCTCGTCGGAGACATCGCTGCTCGACTTGCAGGAGGACTTCAACCGGATCAATGCAGTGCTGGCCAGCCAGGCCACGGGCCTCGTCGAGGACATCAACGAGCTCTCGCCCGCGTTGGCGGATGTCTTTACTGTCATGCGTCAGAATGAAATGAACTTGATCAACGGAGCGGTGAAGACGCTTCGCGACGACGCATGGCGCTTTGCATTAGGGCTCGATGTTTCGCCTGATATTTTCGATCCGATCGCTATCTCGGTTCGTGACCTTCACATCGCGCAGCAGGGCGCGCTGATCTATCAGGGTGGGCCCTTTGCCATCGCTGTCGATGCGATCGCGGCGCGGGAAAGCCGCGACGTCAAGAAGAACATTCGTGCGTTGGACGAAATCGCTTCGGTGCCAGCGGAGAACTCCCTGGCGCTTTGACCTCTGCGGGGCTTGTGAGTCAGCCGATGCCGGGACGCTTCTGCGGTGCGCCGTGCACACCCTCGGTGTACGCGGTCTCGGCATGCTGAGCGAGGTCGATTCCAGAGATCTCATCCTCGCGTTGGATGCGGAATCCAAAAGTCATGTCGATGACCTTCGCGATGACGAATGACGCGACGAAGGCGTAGATCGCGACGACCGGGATAGCGAGACTCTGCTTACCCAGCAGCGACATCCCACCGCCGTAGAACAGACCTTCCACGCCACCGGACACCACCTCGGCCGCGAGCAGCCCGATCAGGAAGGTGCCGACGACTCCGCCGACGAAGTGCACGCCGACGACGTCCAGAGAGTCGTCATACCCGGCCTTGAACTTCCACCCGACCGCATATGAACACACGACGCCTGCGGCCAGCCCGACGACGAATGCGCCTATGGGGGCGACGAATCCGCACGATGGCGTGATCGCGACCAAGCCGGCGATCACGCCGGAGGCCGCACCGAACGTAGTCGGCCGGCCGTCTCGGACACGCTCGACGCCGATCCAGCCGAGCATCCCGAGACACCCGGCGATCAGCGTGTTGAGGAACACGACGGACGCCTTCCCGTCCGCGGTTAGCGCCGAGCCCGCATTGAAGCCGAACCAGCCGAACCACAGCAGTCCGACACCGAGCAAGACGAATGGGAGATTGTGCGGTCGCATCGCGTCGGACTTGAATCCGATTCGCGGGCCGAGCACGAGCGCCAGTGCGAGCGCACACGAACCGGACAGGATTTCGACGACGAGGCCGCCGGCGTAATCGACCGTGCCCAAGGATGCCAGCCAGCCATCGGGTCCCCATACCCAATGGGCGACGGGCGCGTAGATCGCCACTGTCCAGACGGCCACATAGATCATCCAGGCCGAGAACCTGGCGCGATCGGCGATCGCACCGCAGATAAGGGCGGCGGTGACGATGGCGAAGCCCAGCTGGAAGGTAAGGAAGAGGAGCTCAGGGATATTTGATCGCACGGTGGTCGGATCGATGCCCAGCAGCCCGATGTGGTCGAGATTGCCGATGAGACCGCCCCCCGCGTCCTGGCCGAACGCCAATGTGTAGCCGGCAAGCAACCAGGCGATCGTGACGACTGGGATCGAGACGAAGCACATCATGATGATGTTCAGCACGCCCGTCGACCGGACCATGCCGCCGTAGAAGATGGCCAGGCCCGGTGTCATCAAGAGGACCAGTGCGGTGCAGGCAAGCAGCCAGGCGGTTGCGGCCGGGTCGATCTCCATGCGAACTCCTTCGTCTGGGCAAACGCTCGGAAGATTATGACCGGTCGGTATTGCAGCCCGTAGCCAGTTCGGTTGAGTACTCGACTACTCATGACTGCCTTCAGGATCGGGGTCACAGTCAATTCATCGCGACGGCGTCCACCCAAAGGAAGTGATGACCATGGGAATCATTGCAGCTCACCCGCCGACACCCTGCCTTGGACGCAGCGCCGACGGCCGGCTTGAACTGTTCATCGTCGGTGTGGCGGAGGCCGACGGGCGGCCCGCTGTGTGGCACAAGTGGCAGACCGCGCCAAGCAACGGGTGGTCGGGTTGGCATTCCGAAGGGAGCCCGCCCGGAGTCCGCCATCAGTGGAACGGGCCAGTGGTCGCGTCCAACAAGGACGGGCGTCTCGAGCTGTTCCTCACCTACTTCGGGGAGTTGTGGCACAAGTGGCAGACCGTACCCAACAACGGATGGTCTGGCTGGGATTCGTTGGGGAAAGCACCGCGAGGCCGAAACCCCAATGTCATCGGAGTACCGGCCGTTCACCCCAACGCGGATGGCCGCCTGGAGGTATTCCTTACCGGCGCGGATTCCTCGCTGTGGCAACTGTGGCAGACCGCGCCGAGCAACGGTTGGTCAGATTGGGATCCCGAGATAGAAAACGCGTGGGGCATGACCCTGCGCACGGTGCTTGCTGCCAACGCTGACGGATGCCTGAACTGGTTCCAGGACTCGGGCATCCCGGATGGGGTTAGACACCGATGGCAGACGGCACCCAGTAACGGCTGGTCGGACGGCGAATATTGGGAATTTCCACCGGGCAACGAATTCGTGGGTCAGCGCGCAGCCGTCGCTGCCAATGCCGACGGGCGACTGGAGTACTTCGTGGTCGGCATCGACGGAGCGCTGTGGCACAAGTGGCAGACGGCGCCCAACAAGGGCTGGTCGGCGTGGGCGTCCCTGCGCACGCCGCCGGGGCTCAAGCTCAAGCCTTTCGGCCCCGCCGTCGCCGCGAGTGCTGACGGGCGCCTGGAGCTTTTTGTCGTGGCCGAGGACGGGGAACTATGGCATAAGTGGCAGACCGCGCCCAGCAATGGCTGGTCGAACTGGGCTTCGCACGGGCGCCCGCCTGCCGCTCCGGGCAAGCCTCCGGTGGACGTTCTCGGAGTTCCCGCCATCGCGCCGAGCGCCGACGGTCGACTCGAGCTGTTCGTCGTGGGAAGTGACAACGCTCTTTGGCACAGCTGGCAGACCGCGCCTGGCAATGGCTGGTCACGATGGTGGTCACACGGCGCCCCGGCAGGCTTCCGACTCGCCAAATCACAGACACGAGTCACCTCGATTCGAGTCGGAGACTATCCATTCGGTGCGGCGATCAATCCCGCCGGCAGCAGGGTCTACGTCGGCATCATGAAGTACGACGGTCCCGGAACGGTGTCCGTGGTCGATACGGCCACCAACTCCGTCGTCACGACCGTCCCGGTCGGACATTCACCACAACAGATGGCCGTCACAAGCAACGGCACTCGTCTCTATGTGGTGACAAGCAATGGCACCACCGGCGAGGGCGAGGTATCGGTGATCGATACCGCCAACAACACCGTCGTGAAGAAGATTGCGGTGTCGAAGTTTCCAGGCCACATTGCGATCAGTCGCGACGATCGCCGGGCATACGTGACCCGCAGCGGAGGAGTGTCGATTATCGACACGGCCTCCAACACCGTTGTCGGGGAGATCGTTTCAGTTTCCAGCCCGGGGCCGCTGGCCATTTCAGGCGACGGCAAACGACTGTACATCGCACACGACAAGGGATTGTCGGTGGTGGATACAGCAGACGGGACCTTGGTCACCACAGTCACCATGACAACCGAAGCAGGGGTGAGCAGTTTGGCGGTAAGCCCTACTGGTTCGCACGTCTACATGGTTCTGCCGATCGAGGGCGTCGTAGCGGTCATCAACACCGCGAGCTACACGGTCGAGTCGACGATCCCGACGATCTACGGGGCAGCAGGTCTAGCGGTGACTCGAGACGGCAAGCGCGCGATCGTTACCCACCCCGGGAACTTCTACGGTGGCCGACTGCCGTGGACCGACGATTCGGTATCGGTGCTCGACACCGCCACCAAAGCCATCGTCGCGACCATCGACGTGCCCAGAGGCCCGTACTTCGCGGTGCTCAGTCCCGATGGGGCCAAAGCTTATGTCACGACGGTCAACGACGGCACATTGTCAGTGATTCAGATGCGGTGATCGCGTCGTCGTTACGAACGGATGGTAGCGGACCGGAACCCCGCGATGCGGCAGCAATACGATTCCGCGCCGGACCTGCTTGTCCGAGCCTCGTGCACGGCTTCGAAGGATCCGGATCGCAGCAACGTGTGAAGAGCAACGGTCAACTCAGCGAGGCTGAAGCTTGCGCCGAGGCAACGCTTGATTCCGCCGCCGAACGGGATCCACGCATAGGTCGGCGGGCTCGCGTCGACGAAGCGCTCGGGCCGGAACTCGTGCGGATGGTCATACGTCTCGGCATTCAGATTGACCTCGCCGATGTGCGGAACGATGCGTGTCCCAGCAGGGACGGTGTATTCACCAAGCCGATAAGTGCCCGCGGTGTAGCGACCGGTGAAGGGGGAGGGGGGCCGGATGCGGAGTGTTTCGTTGATCACCGCCTCGGTGTACGCCGTCGATTCGGCCGCCTCGGCTTCGTGCCGGACCTTGGCCAGCACGTCGGGGTGATGCAACAAGAGGTCGATCATCCAGGCCAGTGTGGTGGCGGTCGTCTCGTGTCCGGCCAACACCAACGTGACCAGGTCGTCGCGAATCTCCTTGTCCGTCAGGTACTCCCCGTCTTCACTGCGGATCGTGAGTAGTAGCGACATGATGTCGGTGCGGTCTTGCAGGTTCGGGTCTTGTCGGCGCGCCGCGATCATCGGGGTCAACAGGTCGTCGACGCCCTGATTTGCGCGGTCGAGTTTGGGCCAGCGCTTCAACCCTCCGACCGAGTGAGCCGCGACGCGCAGAATCAGTTGTTCCGACGACCCGAGATCCAGGAGTGTCTCGAACGGACGGCCGAGCCGGGCACGCTCGTCGCGGTCCTCGACACCGAACATGACGCGGACAATCACGTCCAAGGCGAGATCGCGCGCCGCGCGCAGCATCTTGAATGGCGTGTCGGCCGGCCAGGTTGCGAGCGCCTGTCGCGTGCTGTCCTCGATGATCGGTCGATAGTTTTCTAGCGCCCTGCCGTGTAGGGGCGGAGTCAACAGCTTCCGGCGACGAAGATGCTCGGGTTCTTCCTGAACGAACATCGAACCCGTTCCATAGATCAGGGCGGACGGGCGCACACCCCGACCGCCCAGCAAGATGTCGGGTTTCTCGGTGAACACCTGCTTGACGAGAGCTGGATCCTTGATCAGAACCACGGGTATGCCCGGTAGCGGAATCGACACCACGGGTCCATACCGGGCGAACAGGCGCCGCACCAGCCATTCGCCGGCGAGGAGGTATCCGCCACCGCAGGCGGCTGCGACCAGCGGGCGTAGCGGCGCAATCGCGCGCGGACCCGGCGGTCTGCGGCCGATCGCAGTCGTCGCGGCGACTCCGTCGGCGGCGGTCATCTCATTACTCTGGCAGGCCCGCTGATTCGTCGACCATACGTCATCACGTGGCGGCGACGCGGTCTGGCCGGCGGTCCGGCTGCTGCGGCGGTTCTGCCACGTCGTGGGAGAGTTCGACCATCTTCTGACCCGCGAACCTGCCGATTCGTACGAGGTTCTTGAATTGTTGTGGGCTGAGGAACTGCCGCAGTGTGGAGTACATCGGGAACTTCGGGTCGGCAATCGCGAAGCGGCGCAGGCGTTTGTCCATGTCCTGGGTGGCTTGGAGTTTGGCGTAGCGGATCTTCACGGGCGGTCGACCGGCCCGGGGAACCAGGATGTTCGCCGCACAGGTTTGCGGCGGGTAGTGGGTGGTGGGCAACATGTCCTCGAGGTAGTGCTCGATGTCGACGGTGCTTTCGGGGACGCCGTCGAGTTCCAACGACGCGAGGCCGAGCGCTTGATGCAGGGTCGTGAATGAGCCTGGGGTGTCCGCGGAGGCGTCAATGCAATAGATGATGTCGCAATCGCGTCTCAACAGTTCGACAAGGCCGAGATTGTCCCAGTGGCCGCCATCGGTGATGAACACAAAGCGGTCATCGAGGCTGTACCAGCCGAGGATCTCCTTGATCAGGTAGCCGAATCGCGGCCGGGGAAAGAGTTTGACGTCGGTCAGGGAATCGTCAATGGTATTGGTTTCGGCGTCGTCTCGCTGACCGTTGCCGCCTGAAGCTCTGTGCACACCCGCCAGCTCGCGGCGGAGTTTTGTCGCTTCCTGCAGCACCAGCGGATTGGGCAGCCAGATCCCGAGATCGGCATTGACTGCGGCCAGCAGCGCACTAGTGGTGCCCAGGCTCATACGGCCCATCGCCGACGAGAAGGCGGCACCCGTGGTCGCCAGCCATGTCGACGCGACTTCGATGTTCTTGAATTCGTCTCGACCACACCGCTTTACCGACTTCGCCGCCTCTAGATACCGTTTGGTCGGCAGTGATCGTCCGCCTTGCCTGACCCAATGCGGCGAAATCGTGAACGTCTCGGCGCGCAGGCCGCCCGCCGCGATGCCATTGCGTTGTTGCGAACAACACAGAATGAGCTCGGGCAGGTGTGCCCCCTCACGCGGCCTGCTGTTGTCGGACAGTTCCTGCCACGTCCCTGTCGACATGGCGCCGCCGTCATTCAACGGAAGTGCCGGGGCCTTCGGTGGCGAGGGGAAGGGGTTGGCGATGGGGTCGAAGCTGCGGCGAAGCCGGTCGGAGAAGATGTTGTGAAGCGTCGGCCAATTGGGACTGGTGAACTGGTAGGCCAGCAGTATCAGCGCCACCGCCACCAGCGGTGTCCACCAGGCCCATCGGGGCGGAACGGCGGCCTTGTACATGACCAGTAGCGCCCATGCGCCCGCCGCGATAACGAGCACTATCCCGAGCAGTCGCGGAACCGCTTTTCCGACCAGCCCAGTGACCTGATGGACCAGCGGCCCACCAAAGAGCTTCCACAGGGTGCCGCCGATGCCGACACCGAACACCGACGTGCCGGCGAAGGGGCCGAGCAAGTCGACGAACTGGGAATGGTTGTGTAGAAAGCGGAAAAGCTGTGGTAGAGCAACCAGGTAGAGCGCTGAAAACGCTGCGAAGCCAATAAGTGCCGCGCCGATCGGCCACTTTCGCGCGCGCGATCTGTCTCCGAATCCGCAATACGCTAAGAACACGACGGCCCCGCCGACGAAGAGAATTGCAGGGTGAAGAAGATGCAATTGGTCGGGTAGGTGATCGTCGGCTCCGCACTGACTTCCATCGAGCTCACCACCGGAGATGGGGCAGCGAGCCAGAAACCAGCCCATCGGCCACGCGACGACGTAAATCAGCGATGCGATCAACAGCAGGTTGGCCAGGGTGCAGACCAACATGTAGCCAACCGCGCGCAGGATGCCACCCTTGCTGTTCATCAAGTACTTCTGCCGTTGATAACCCGAAGCCGGCGCATCGGCGTTCAGTCCGGCAATGACCGTTTCGGCTGAATCTTCCTCGGGGTGTCGCGCCTTCTGCAGCGTCCATACGGTTGCCGCCCAGGCACCGCCGGACACCGCTGCCAGGTAGCGCGCGGACTCGGTGGCGGGGCGGTCATCTTCGACGCTGGCGTCCTCGAGGGCGCTGAGCGCACCTAGCGCGAAGGCGGTGGCGCGAATACCGCCACCGCTGACGCAGATGCCAATCTTGGGCGATGAATCATCACCCGCTGCGTTTCCGGCGTCCAAGGAAGTCTTCTCTGGGTCGTCGGCTTCTTCCGGCCAGTCCAGCTGGCGGCGGTTGTCGGCGTGTCGGGCCGGATCTTCAGTCGTTTCACCCGGTGTATCGCCGTTGGCGGATACCGGCGCCGCCGGCTTGAAATCTTCGTTGGCTGAGCTTGTCTCGGTTCGACGGGCGTGTATCGGGGTGAGTCGTAGCGGCTGGCGGCGTCGCGAGAACCATACGGAGGCGGACATCACGACGGCCACTACGGTGGCACCGGCAAGGAGCCATTTAAACGAGGCCACCGATACCAGCAGCAACTGGGCTGTGGATGCGACCAGTCCACCGGACCGCACATAGAGGCGGTCGGGTCCGTTGTAGATCAGGCCAAGGATAAGAAGGTCCTCGACGAAATCGGCGGCAGCCAACATGGCCGGTAGCCACAGCACCCATGTCGCGCGCCGCAATGCTGTCGCCTCATAGCGCCACCATCCGGCCGCCAAGATGAGGGTGCCGGCCAGCAAGTAACCGACGATGACGAAGAGGTCGGCGACGAACAGCTGCAAGGTGGCTACCTGTCGTGGCTCGGGCGCGAAGCACCCGTGCAGCATCCACCTCAGGCGCGTGTCAGACCCGGCAAGTTGCACAGCAAGGTTCAGCCCCGAGCACCGACCTGCGACGTGGTGGCTCCATATCAACCCCGCGATGAGCATGGCGACACCGACCGGTATGCCCAGCCACAGGGGAGCCGATCGCTTGCGACGCACGAGTTCGTATCGGCGTTCGGGACGGCGTGAGTTCTTCGCCGCGGCTCGCGTGCCGCTGTTGGTGCCGTGGACCGGATCGGGGCTGTCCATTTAGCTGGTGTATCACTACTGCGACTTTCGCGTTAGCTGTTGGGGCACAATCGGCAGCCGATTTTTTGCGGCGTAGGTCGACGGTCGTCCGGAGAGCCGATCGTTCATCGGTGCACGTGATACGGCTGCGCGCAGTCGTTGTCGTAGGACAAATGGTGGATTGTAGATCATTGCTCTGACGACTAGATTCCGCGCGATGCGTCGAATCATTGAACCGGCTGGATGACATTTCGTTAGCTAGGGTGCCGATCACATCGTGGCCCGCGACGGGCGGAAGGAAACGTCACCGTGACGAATTGCGGAATTGACCATGGCGCAGCGGTGTTACGAATTTCTGTACACCGAGTTCACTAACTTAGGAGAAGCGCGTGGCGCATGAGAGCGATCGGTTGGATCAGGACGTCACATGGTTGTCGGCGGCAGATGGCGAGCGCCAGGCCATCCGGGTGGACAGCCGCACCACGGGGGGCGCGTATGCGGTAGTCGAATCTGTGGCCGAGCCAAACACCTGCGTGCCGACGCATCGCCACCGCAATGAGGAGGAGCACTTCCTGGTGCTGTCCGGTCACTACCGGATCGCGATCGGCGACGAGATCATCGACGCGCCGGCGGAAACCCGTGCGACGGTTCCGAGGAACACTCCGCACAGCTGGCGCAATATCGCCGACCGCGAAAGCCGGTTGATCGCAACCATCGTGCCCGGAGGCTTCGAGCAGCTTGCATACCGCGTTCAAGATGTAGCGCCGGAAGAGGTTCCGGCGCTTGCGGCGCAATTCGGATGTGACATCCTTGGCCCACCCGCCGTCTAGAGGCGAAATACGTTGCAGTGCAACTATTTAGGGGATACAGCCGCCTTACCCGATAACGTCACTGTGACGAAAAGGTGAAATCGACTTGGGCTCGGAGGTGGGGCACTGGTTTCCGAGTGTGCGCAACCTCGCGCTCTTGGCGGCGTGTCGGCCGCAGACACGCACACTCGCTTGCAGCTGGGTGATCGATTGTCAAATGTGTTGCGCTTCAGCGCCTTAACGGATCGTGCGGCTAGGCCCCAATACGTCACTGTGACGAAATGATGAGGTTCGACGGGGTAGCGGTGGGGTGCTGGACGGCGCGCGTAGGTCATCCGGTCTGGGCCATCCTGGCTGCTCCGGGTTTCTCTGGCCGCCTGGACGTTGACACTGCGCGGTCATTGCGGTTGCGGTTGAAAACCGTGGGGCCGGAGGGAGGTGGGCGAGGTTTGCGTTGACCGACTCAAACTGCTGCACGACGGCGGTTGGCGCCAACGCCCAGCTCACCTAATTGCCGATAAGCCACATTATGTCAAGTTAGATCCACGGATGGCGCAGGGTAAGCCGGTGCCCCACTTTGTCCTGATAGCCGTTTGTGGGGCGTGGGCAAGGCCCACGCCCCACATCCGCGGTGTACTACGCAATATCCACCGACCAATTTCCTGTGCTGTTGTCTTGCGACCATGTGCACTGTGCTCCACCGCATTCGACGCCGACGCTCAGTTCGCCGTCTGATGCCCTTTTCATACTAAGGTCCACGGTGGCAACAGTATCCTTGGTGCTCGCGTCGACGACCTTAAAATACTCACTCGCCGCCTTCGTGTTTTCCCCATCCTTGATGGTGAAACCCGCGGTGTTGCCATTGATGGGCATTTCCCCAGTGACAATGTGGTCGGGATCACTTGGCTTCTGCGATGAGTCGTATTGCAGCAGCGTGTTGGCGTGATTGTTGGTGATGGTGACTGAGTCACCATTGGGGGCTGCCGCATTAGAGGGCGCCGCGACAGCGATTGCGGCGGGAAGGAATGCCATTGAGAAAGCGGCAATTCCTCCGGCGATTATTTTCTTGTTCATGATGTCCATTCCTTTCAAGAATGTTTGTTTGATTGACGAATTCGAGATTAGGCATCGAGGTCTGCAGGGTCTCTCTTGTGCCCATATGTGGTTTTTGTACTCAAAGTCAGCGTTTTGCTCATTTTCCTCAGGCTGGGTTCGACGCATCTGTTCCTGGCGCTGGCTAGCGTCCCCACCCGCGCGGCAGTGTCCTCCCCGGTTTCCGCCACACTGTCCGTCTGCCGCCGGTCGGCTAACACACCGGTCGGCAGCCGCGATGTTCTGGGCAAAGGATTCACAGATGTTGAGATCGGTAGACACCTTCACGGTATCTACTTGTCACAACTGCACAGCAACGGAAAGAGACCCGACAATGAGCTCGACATCTCGCACAAAACGCGCGGCCGCTGCCGCACTGCTGGCAGGAACCGGCGCACTTGCCAGCCTGGTGCTCACCCCGCCGATCGCGCACGCCGAACCTGGCAGGTCCACCGGGCCATTCACCTGGTGTCCCGGCCAGCATGAGGGTTTCGCCGGTTCAGGGTCGGGCCGCCCCAACTGGGACTGGAACGTCTGCCACACCTACTGGTGGGTATACGGCGACCCAGGTGGCAACGTGGCCGACAGCGTCTGGGAGGGCGACCTGCCGCCGGCGGAGATTCCTTTGGAGAACCTGACTCGGCCGCCGTTCAACTGCGGGTTGTTTTTCTGCCAGGATCCCGGCGGCCGATATACCGTCGATCCGCGGTTGCCGGCGCCGTAAGTCATCGAGTCGCGAACGCGGACACACGAACTCAGAGGAACTCCGGCACCGCGACGTCGCCCTTCTGGTGGATTATCAGTTCCTCTGCCAAGTCATACGTCATATAGAAGCGGCCCTTGCGGTTGCCGAATCCCCGCGGGTGCTGGCCCCAGCTCTGCTCGTAGCCGAGCCGTTTCTTGGACGGGATGATCTCCGTGGCCAGGTACTCGTGCCCGCCCCCGCTGCCCGACGCGGCGGTGCGGATGATGCCGTCCGGCCGGGTGGACATCATGTCGTCGTACCAGTTGGTCCCGCACAGGACTGGTTGGCGGGACAGAGCGGCGAGGAAATCGTCGAACGTGAAAGTCCACGCGTAGCTCGAGACGATTCCGGCCCGCTTCCACCATTTCATCAGCCCGATCGCGCTGGAGCCTTCGTCGTCGGGCGGATACTGGCCGGGGTACGGGTCACGCAATGTGGCCTCGTGATAATTGCGGATGCCGTCGTCGTTGCCAAGGTAGCTCGAGCCTGCCTTACCGATCGGAACCACGGCGTTGAACTTGCGACGGCTGCGAATCCCGGCGACGGTGTTGAGCATGTTGGTTCCGCTGAACCCGACGCATGCCGACAGATAGAACTGGTCGACGTGCGGCGCGTCCATCGCGTGTCGAACATGTTGTGTCGGCAATCCCGCCGCGGTGAACGCATGCTCACGTGACCTGGGGTCGTGTTGAACAATTCGGCCGAGATGTCCTGATGCGCTCATTGATTCTCCAAGGTGGCGATAGTGATGCTATCCGGCTGATGGAAGAGATACGTCGAAATCGACTGGCCGAGTCACTATCCCGCTCCTGGCGCGGCGATCACGATTCGTTCGCGCCGGCTGACAGCAGCCGCGTTCACCGATTAGCGGCCAGCACTGCCGCGAGGCCTTCTTGCAGGTCCTTGACGAAATACTCGGGAACCTCCAGCGACGGGAAATGTCCCCCGATTTCGGGCGACCTCCATCGGACGATCTGTCGGTACCGCTCCTGTGCCCAGGCGCGCGGACACTTCTCGACGTCGCCTTGATACATGCTGATTGCTGACGGGACGTCGACCCGAAGTTCGGGGTCCAGAGAGTTGTGGCTTTCGTAGTAAATGCGGGCCGACGATGCGCCGGTCCGCGTCAGCCAATACAGGGTGACGTCGTCAAGAACGCTGTCTCTGGAAATCGTCTCGAACGGGCTGTCTTCGGTATCTGTCCACTCAGCGAACTTGTCAAGGATCCAGGCAAGAAGCCCGACCGGTGAGTCGACGAGCGAGTAGCCGATGGTCTGCGGTCGGGTCGCCTGCTGCTTCGCGTACGCCGCGCGGTGGCGCCAGAAATCGCGGGTTTCCTCGGTCCACTTGCGCTCGACGGCCGTCAGCCCGTCCGTTGTCAACCCGGGCGGTCCCTCCGCGAACGTTGTGTGGATGCCGAGAACGTGCGCCGGGAACCTGCCGCCGAGAACCGTGGTGATATTGCCTCCCCAGTCGCCGCCGTGGGCTGCGAACTTGCTGTAGCCGAGCCTTCCCATCAGTTCCACCCATGCGGCCGCGATCTTTTCGGTTCCCCACCCGGTGGTGGCCGGCTTGTCGCTGTAACCAAAGCCTGGTAGCGACGGAACCACGACGTGGAACGCTGGCGCGTCCGCATCTTTCGGATCTGCCAGCTCGTCTACTACATCGATGAACCGAGCAATGCTGTCTGGCCAGCCGTGCGTCAGGATCAGAGGAGTGGCATCTGCGCGCGCGGATCGGCGGTGCAGGAAGTGGATGCCCAGATCATCGATGGTCGTGCGGAACTGGCCGATCCGGTTAAGGCGCTCTTCGAACGACCGCCAGTTGTACCCGGTGCGCCAGTAGTTCACGACATCGACGAGGTCGGCGAGCGGAACGCCCTGGTCCCATCGGCGAGGGTCGGGCGCGGCGCGATAGACCGTCTCGGCTTCCGGCAGCCGTGCCGCGGCCAGTCGCGCGCGCAGATCGTCGAGGTCAGCGTCAGTTGCGTGGGCTTCAAATGCTTGCACGTCGCTGGTTAGACGGTTCATGAGATCTTGTGCCTCCTGGTCATTGCGGAACCGGCTAAGACGGTTCTAACATGTCTCCGTGCCTGCGCGCAACCGGCTAAGCTGGTTCCATGCGTGCTGGGTTTCCTGACTTCCGCCTCGGTAGCGTGCTGGCGACCAGCTTCACGGGGACTCTGTCGGAGCGTCATGGCACCGCTGTGGAGCGCATTCCCACGCCGCAGCGACTCGTCGACTGGTTGGCGGTGAACGGCCTCGCCGTGGACTCCTGCACCACCGCCCAGCTCGAACTCGCTCGGGAACTGAGGGAATCAATTCACGCCGCCGCGACCGCGACCGCGATCCAAGACGCTCTCCCTGCGTCTGCTGTCCAAGTCATCAATGACTGCAGCACTAAGGGTCGGGCGGCGGCTATCCTGACGCCCGAGAGAAATCGGCAATGGCGACTTAGCTCTACTTCCCGCGTAGAAGATGCCCTAGGCGTGATCGCCGCCGACGCAATCAGCATCATCGCAGGCGAGCGAGACGGAAAATTGGCCTTGTGCGCATCGCCAACCTGCCAAGCCGCCTTCTTCGACACCAGCCAAAGTCGCACCCGCAAATGGTGTGACATGAACACGTGCGGGAATCGTCAGAAGAAGGCGCGCTTCAATGCCAACCAGCGCAATAAACCCAGATCAGCGGACATCACATAGCGGATGGCTCGTCGGCATTCGCAGTCTTGGATCACCCGGTATTGGGTGCCTCCCCTACGGATACGGCAAAATCTCCCACGGAGAGACGGGTTCCTGGTCGGGCACGCTATCCAGCCTCCCCTCCGAATGAGCTTGCCCACCAAGGGTTTTTCATCCGTGCGCATAGGGCGCTACTGACCTCGAGTGCTCTCGATGAGGCTGATGGCGGAGTGATGTGCGGCCTCGATCGCCGATGCTCTTGATTCGCCCTGATCGGTCATTGCTCGCGAGATTGTGACCGCTCCGACCATCAAAGCAACGATGCTCCACGCCCGTCGTTCCCGATCGGACGGGTCGCCGTCGAGCAGACTGGCGATCCTGTGTGCAAACATGCTGATCTTGCGTTCGTAGGCTTCCTTCACGGACGGTTGCGCGCGCGAAACGTCAGCACTCAAGGCGGGCATAACGCAGCCCTCGGCCGGGTCCTCGCAATGATGAATGCTGATGTAGTCATCGAGAAAACTCTGCAGGCGTGACCGCCCTTCGGCGACGCTGCTAGACGCAGTTTCGGAAACGAACGGCTCGCCGACGAACCCTGCGATGACCGCTAGGAGCATCGCCTCCTTGTTCGGAAAATTCGAGTAGAACGCGCCCGAAGTCACACCCGCAGCAGCAGCGAGGCCGTCAACCCCAATCCCCTTGAAACCAGACACTTTCAATGACCGCGCCCCTGCATCGATAAGCGCCCCACGCGCTTTGGCCTTGTGGTCTGGGGGGTATCTCATCCTGGGTGCTCCCTGTCACTTTCCTACGCATCTGCTGCTGTTCCCATAGAATAGCACTCGTTACATTACGATCGTTATTCTAGGGTCGGACTTCGATGGGCCCCCGCCAGGTGCACCGGTGCAGACCAGACCGGCGCGCTCCAACCACAAAACACCTAGAGAGGCAGTACCGATGGCCAGTGCCCAGTCAGTCGAGTTCGCGAACTTCTTCGCCGACCTCAGCCAACGATCCTCGAATCCGAACTTTGACCTCTCGACGGTGCGCGACATCGTCGAAACCATGCATGTGGCAACGAAAGAACCCGAAGGGGTCACGTATGCCGAGGTCGACGCGGGCGGCGTCGAGGCGCTGTGGTGCATCCCGTCGGGCAGCGACTCCGAACACGTTCTGCTGCACAATCACATGGGTGGCAGCGTGTTGACCTCGATGCACTCCGACCGCAAGGCAGCCGCACACATCGCCAAGGCCGCAGGCGTGCGCTCACTCGTGCTCAACTACCGACGATCGCCGGAGCACAAGTTTCCCGCCCAGATCGAAGATGTCGAGGCCGCCTACCAATGGCTGCTCGAGCAGGGCTACCAGCCCGACAACATCGCCAGCGTCGGGCACTCGATCGGCGGCTACCTCGCGGTCAGCCTCGCGCAGCGACTCCGTCATCGCGGCGCCGCACTCCCCGGCGCCATCTTGTCGATTTCGCCGTGGTGCGATCCGACTCTGTCGGGCGAGTCCATTGGGGGCAATGCTGATCGGGACAAACTGCTGTCGCGTCCGCTGCTGGAGCTCTTCCGGTCCTGCTGGCTCGACGGAACGGGCGTGGACTTCACTGACCCGCAGGTGAATCTGCTGAACTCCGAGCTGTCCGGTTTGCCTCCGATCGCGCTGTTCTACGGCGAAGATGAGCTGCTTGCTTCGGAAGCATCCGAATTCGGCCGCCGCGCGGAACACGCTGGCAATGACGTGACAGTGACCGGCGTTGAAGCGGGTCAGCACTCCTTCATCATCGGTGCGGGCTGGGTGCCCGAAGTAGACCAGGCGATCATCGAGATGGGTAGCTGGTTGCGTTCGAGGCTGGGACTCGAGTCCGCCGTTGCCTAGCCAACACCGGCCGTTGGCAGATACAGGATCATCAGTTCTTGACCAGACCGCCGTCGACGATAAGGTTCTGTCCGGTGATCGCCCGCGACCACGGACTAGCGAAGAAGAGCACCGCATCGGCGAATTGTGCAGGAGTGGTCACCGAACGCAGCGGTGTCTCCTGTGCGATTGCTTCGAAGACTGGCTCCGGCGTGGCAGCGCTGGCATCAGTGGTGCGCAAGAGCCCACCGCTGACCATGTTCACCCTGACGCCACGCGGCCCCAAGTCGGCGGCGAAGGTGCGCGTCAGCGACAGGAGCGCGGCCTTGGCCGCGGTGTAGTCGTGGTACGGCACAACAGGATGCTGGAACAGGTTCGTGCCAATGTTGATCACACGTCCCGAACCGGTCCGGTCAAAGTCTGGCAACGCCGCCTGGATCACGTTGATCGCTCCCGCAACCGTCCCCGCGAACTGTTGTGCGAAGGTGCCGTAGTCGATCTCGTCTGCCTTTGCCCGCGCGTCACCGTTGAATGAGAACCCAACCAGCGCGCTGTTGACCACGCAGGAGACGGGAGCCTCAAAAGCCCGATGCGCCTGTGTGATAAGCGAGTCAACTTGTGTCCGATCGCGCACGTCGGCCTGTACCGCAATTGCCTGGCTAGCATGCGCGGTGGCGAGATGTTCTGCCGCCTCGCGACTTTCGTTGTAGTTGATTACGACGCGCGCGCCCTCCCGAAGGAACGCCTCGGTGATGCTGCGGCCGAGCCCGCGGCCGCCGCCCGTCACCACGACCACTTGTTCGGCGATCGTGGGGCCCAGAGCATCGGTCTCCGTCGCACCGGGTGCGGTTGCCATGCGGGTGCGCCCTCCTGCTGACGATGAAGGTCCTTTGAACGCGTTACTGCACTAGCCGCCGCAGAAAGAAATCGCCCACTTGGCAGCACATGTACGCGGCGTCGGACATTACCGCCGCGCGTGCCCTACAGCCAGCCGGGCACCACGAGCAGCAGCCACGCGAGCAGCGGTCCGACGACGACGACAACCCCGGCGTAGGCAAGCATCTGGCGGTAGAAGCGGTCCCGGTCGATGTCCGCCGGGGCGTTGGCCAAAATCAGGGCGCCGTTGGTGGAGAACGGACTCACGTCGACGATCGTGGTCGCGACTGCCAGGGCCGCCACCATTCCGATCGGGCTCACCTCCCCCTGCTGCAGGAACGGCACCGCGAGCGGGATCGCGACGCCGAGGATGCCCACCGACGAGGCGAACGCCGAGAGCACGCCGCCGAGGTAGCAGAGCAGCAGCGCGGCCACGAGCGCCGCGCCGATGGCGGTGATCCCCTCGCTGACGTACTCGATGGTGCCGGCCGCCTGCAGCACGCCGACGTAGGTGATCACTCCGCAGATCAGAAGGACCGTCGACCAACTGACTTGCCCGATGGCGTCCTTGCGCTTGGGCGCGGCCAGCCGCAGCACGACGGCGATCGTGATCGCCAGGAATCCGACGTCGAGTCGAAGGCGACCGATCCGACTGCAAGGACCAGCAGCCCGACGAGGGTCAGAACCTGCTCGTAGCCGACGGCGACCGGCTCGGGGGCGTCCGCGGATGTGGGTTCGGAGCTGGTGCTCGCACCTGTGCGGCCTGGTGCGCTCGCGGCGCCGGGGCCGTCGTGGGCCACCCGCTGGTCGCTTTCGGCGGCTCGTCGGCGGTGACGGCGACGCGCTCCCCGACCAGCTGACGCCCGCCGAGCAGCAGGTAGATCCCGACAGCGACCACGATGTTGATCACCAACGGGGTGAGGAACAGCGTCGTCGGGCTGCTGGGCAGGCCGTTGTTGACCATGGTTTCGTTGACGAACGCGCCGTACACGCTGATCGGCGAGAACGCGCCGCCGAGCGCGCCGTGGACGACCATCATGCCCATCAGCAGCAGGTTGACCCCGTACCGGCGGGCGAAGGGCAGGGCCAGCGGGGCCACGATCGCGACGGCGAACAATGCGCCGATCGCCGACAGCAGCATCGTGAGGAAGAAGAAGATCCACGGCACGGCCGCGAGCCGTCCGCGGACCAGGCGCATGCACCATTGCACGAGCAGGTCGACGGTGCCGTTGTTCTGCGCCAGCGCGAACAGGTAGGTCAGGCCGACGAGCAACAGGAACAAATCGCCGGGGAAGCCACCCGTCTATCTCGCCGTCGCCGGGGACGCCGAGGATGATCTCGTCGACGGAGAGCCCGACGGCGATGGTGCCGACGAAGAACGCGCCGACGAGGGCCAGCGCCCCGAGGTTCACCGGCATCGTCGTGGCGATCACGAACAGGAGAACCAGGACGATGATCGAGAGAATCTCGGGGCCCATGGCTCTCCCTCAACGGCGGGCGACGGCGCTGGGCATGCGCGCGTGCGCCTGTGGGTTTCCTGTGGGTTACCCGATTAGGTGAGCGCCTACGCCTGCTCGCGGAGTTGCCGCAGGAGCCCGCCGGCGGCGAGGGTTTTCCGTTCGGCCGCGCTGAGTTCCAGCCGCAGCCGGATCGGCTCGCCGTCCTCGACGTGTGCGGCGAGCTCTTCGCCGCCCGAGAGCACCGCGGCGCGTACGCCGTCCACCTGCCACCGGTCGCCGACACTGACCCGCCCGCGGTCCGCGTCGTCCACGAACAGCAGCGGGACGATTCCCTGCGCGATGAGGTTGCGGCGGTGGATGCGCGCGAAGCTCGCCGCGACCACCGCGGGCACGCCGAGGTGCAGGGGCGCCAGCGCGGCCTGCTCGCGCGACGAGCCCTGGCCGTAGTTGTGGCCCCCGACGACGATGCCCCCGCCCCACTCGGTGATCCGCTGGTGGAAGTCGGGGTCGATCCGCCGGAACAGGTAGCGGGCGCAGGCCTCGATGTCCGACCAGAACGACATGCCGATCGCCCCGTCTGGGGCCATGTCGCCGGTCGAGACGTCGTCGCCGACGACGATCGCGACGCGGCCCTCGACGCGTTCCGGGCACGGTCCGGGCAGCGGTGGGGCGACGAGCGTCGGCCCGCGGACGACCTCGACGGCGCGAGCCTCGTCGGGCGGCAGGGCGTGCGCAATGTGCCGGTCCACGATCGATGGGTCAGCCTCGGCCGGCGGCGTGACCGCCGGCGGCGCGCCGAGTGTGCGTGGGTCGGTGATCGCCCCGGTGAGCGCGGTGGCCGCCGCTGTCGATGGCGAGCACAGGTACACCCGGTCGTCAGCGGTGCCGCTGCGGCCGGGGAAGTTGCGGTTGAACGTCCGTACCGACGCCTCACCCTTCGGTCGGGGCCTGCCCGATGCCGATGCACGGCCCGCAGACCGGCTCCAGCATGCGGGCACCGGCCGCTCACGAGCTGACGGTAGACGCCGCTGCGCCCGATCGTGTCGAGGATCTGCCGCGATCCGGGGGTGACCGTGACGGCGACGTCGGGGTGCACGGACCTGTCGGCGAGGACGGCGGCCACCGTGGCGAGGTCGTCGTAGGAGGAGTTCACCGAGGAGCCGACGCACACCTGAACCGCTCGAGTGCCGGCGACATCGGCGACCGCGACGACGTCGCCGGGCGATTGCGGCACGGCGATCAGCGGCTCCAGCGCGGCGAGGTCGATCTCTTCGCGCTCGTCGTAGCCGGCGCCGTCCTCGGCGCGCAGCTCGGTCCACTCGTCAGCGCGCTGCTGCGCGGTCAGCCACTCGCGCACCCGCTCGTCGCTTGGGAAGACCGCCCCGGTCGCGCCCGTCTCGACGATCATGTTGCAGATCGTGGCGCGTTCGGTGACCGACAGCGTGGCCACGCCGTCGCCGGTGAACTCGAAGACCGCGCCCGTGCCGCCGCGCACACCGTGTCGGCGCAGCAGTTCCAGGATGACGTCCTTGGCCTCCACCCAGTCGGACAGTCGTCCCGACAGCGCGACCTCGACGACGCGCGGCGCGCCGAGCTGGTAGCCGTGGCCGGCCATCGCGACGGCGACGTCGAGGCCACCGGCGCCGGTCGCGAACATCCCAACGGCACCGGCCATCGTCGAGTGTGAGTCGGCGCCGACGAGCAGCGCGCCGGGCCTGGCGAACCGCTCCAGGTGCACGTAGTGGGAGATGCCGTTTCCGGGCGGTGAGTAGCGCACGCCATAGCGGCGGCAGAACGAGCGCAGGTAGTGGTGCTCGGCCATGTTGCGCTCGTCGATCTGCAGCACGTTGTGATCGACGTAGAGTACGGCGAGCGGCACCGCGACCCGGTCGACCCCGAGCGCCTCGAACTGCATGGCGCACATGGAGCCGGTGGCGTCCTCGATGAGGACCTGGTCGACGTCGACGACAAGATCGGCGCCGGGTTCGAGCGTGCCAGCCCTGCGATGTGCGGCGAGGAGGATGCGCGTGAGGTTCTCGGGCATCTCCCAGGAATACCCTCGCGAACTTGCGATCACACTGGTTCTCCGTTCAGGACGGCGTCCGCGCATCGGCCCACCTTTGGATTACAGACGAGCTCAGCTTGGCCCCCGGGCCCCGGCGTGTCCGCCGACGCTGTCGAGACCAGCGTCATTCCTTTGTGCGCCAATAACTTTGCAGAGAACGAAGCCATCGCAGATCGAATCCGCTTACTGTTCTTTTCAGTAGTTTGCAAGCGTTCCGAACTTGAGCCTGAAGGTGGTGGCCTATTACAGGCGCCCCGCAAGTCGGTGCGTGCTAGAAGAGCTCCGGCGTCGTCGGTACCACGTCATCGAGAAATGCACTCACCATCGGCACCAGCAACTGCGACTCCCCCGACAGACCGATGTGCGACATCGCAGGAAGAACCACCAGGCGTGCGGCCGGAGCCTGCTGCAATACTCCCGTCGCCGCCGCCTCCTCATCGCCCCCGCCGCGCAGCTTGAACATCGCCAGCGCATGTTCGGCTTCACGCCGTCCGCGTCACCGACGATGACCATCGTCTTCGCGGAGATCGAACGCATCTCCTCGTCGCTGATGTTCTGGTCGTTGATGTTCAATTCCTTCATCTTCTCGAGGTAGGCGTCGAACGCCTTGGCATCCGGCGTGTGTTCCTTGAATGCCTTCTCGACGGACGTGCCGGCGAACGGTTCGGCGCTGAGGCCCCCGATGCCTTCGAACACCGACGGGTACCAGCCGTCCTTGCGGAAGGTGGCCGACATCGAGACCAACTTGTTCACGAGCGACGGGTGACGGATCGCGAGCTGCAGCGCGACCCCGCCGCCTTGCGAGTAGCCCATCACATCCGCGCGCTCCACCTCCAGCGCGCGCAGCAGGGCCGCGGCGTCGTCACCGAACTGTTCGTACGACATCTGCCGCGAGGTGTCCGGGGTACGGCCGTGCCCTTGTTGATCGAACACGATCACGGGACGCTCGCGTGCGAAGGCGTCCGCCCACACTTGCCATCGAGTCGGTGGCCATGAACGCGCCGGGAATCAAGAGCAACGGGGGCTTCGATGCGCCGAGTTCGCCGTACACCTCGTGATAGAGGTTCAGCCCGTTGATCGGCAGGTGACCGCGCGAAGGCTTTGTTCCCATGTCAGATTGACCTCGAGGGCGGGAGAAACTCATCGTTACTGCAGCTGTAGCGTGGCGACGGTGAATTTCCCTCGCATGTCATCCGTCGCGCTTCTAGCGTCTGCCGCATCGTTCGTCTTGGTGATCACCGCTTGCGGCTCCGATGCGGACACGTCAGCGGCAAGCACGTCCTCGGCCGCAGACGTCAGCGCGTCCTCGGTCACCGAACCGCTCGCCTCCTCCGTCCCCGAAGCGCCAATCGCGGGCAGCACGTGCCCAACGGCAGCGCCGGCGAACGGCGGCACACCGGAATGGACTCTGCCCGGGTCCACCGGCAGCGTCGCGGTCACCGGATCCACGGATACGGCGGCGCCACGAGTCGACGTCGAAGCACCGTTCAGCGTGACCGAGACCCAAGTGCACACACTGAAGGCCGGTGACGGGCCTGTCGTCGCGGACACGGCCACGGTTTCGGTCTGCTACATGGGCGTCAACGGACGTGACGGGACGGTGTTCGACAGTGCCTACGAACGGGGCACCCCGGCTGACTTCCCGCTCAACGGCGTCGTGCCGGGCTTCCAGAAAGCCATCGCAGGGCAGAAGGTCGGGTCCACGGTCGCTGTCGCAATGACCTCTGCCGACGGCTACCCAGAAGGTCAGCCCAGCGCTGGAATTCAGCAAGGTGACTCGCTGATCTTCGCGCTCAAGATCCTCGACGCGTCGACCTGAGTTGCGACGAGCAAGACAATCACTGAGGCTTGAGCAGCGGCCGCAGGTCGTCGAGCCGGTCGTACAGGTGCCAGATGTAGGACGATGATCCGTTCTCCCGGTGGGCGTGCAGATCGGTCAGCTCGGGATCATTGCAGTAGCTGTCGAAGGCGTCCTTCGACTCCCACTCGACGAGAATCAGCACCTTGCGTGGCTCGATCTCGCCGGTGACCGATTCCCGGAATTGTCCGAGGGCGACGACGCGGCCGCCGTGCTTGGCCACTTCTTGCGGTGACCGCTTGGAGTACGCCAGGTACTCGTCGCGGTCGGCGATATCGAAAAGGTTCAGCGCATACACCGTCACGCGCGTGACGCTACTCCGCAGGCGACCCGGGCTGTGCTGGTCGCGACAGAGTCAAGCAGTGGCCGCCACGCGCTCTCCCCCGCTGTCACTGGGCGAGATGTTGGACGAAAAAGTCGCGTGTGACGGTCTTGGCCCGCTCACCGTCGCGGCCACGGTGGGTGTCAAAGTGCCCGCCGGGCAGGGTAAGTAGCTGTTTGGGCTGCGCCGCTGTCTCGAAGGCCGCCAGCGCCAGGTCGGATGACGTCAGATGATCACCGAGCGCCACCACCATCAGCAACGGTGTCGGTGAGACACGAGGCAGGTACCAACCCGGTTCGTAGCCGTAGCAGTACTCCATAGTTCGCACGGTGATGATGTTCGCAAAGCCGGGGTCGTGCTTGATCACCCCGTTCTCGCCGAAGAAGTAGTCATAGGTGTCGGCGGTCGGCAGTGCAGACACCGCCATCGGGTCCTTGTCGGTGACTGGCATATAGCCCGGCGCCTCGCCGTGGGCCCTGGCGCGCCGGTCGTCGGCGAAGGTCTGATGGGTCGCACTGGCGAAGTCCGATCGAATAAGCCCACCGACGTGGCGATGCCCGCTGATGAAAGGCACCTGACCGGCGACAGCCTTGAGCCGCTGATCGATTGCGCCGAGCACGAAGACGTGACCCGCCGATAAGGCGATGCCCCACGCTCCCAGCCGATCGGGGTCGACGTCGGGCCGGTTCTGCACATATGTGATGGCATGTTGGTAGTCACGGACCTGTTGCCATGGGTCACTTTCATTGCGCGGCATGCCCGGCGCCGTGCCGCTACGGCCCCAACCACGGTGGTCATAAACCAGCACATCCAGCCCGGCTTCAGCGAAAAAGCTGGCGAATTCAGTAATGAAGTGTGTCAATTCGCCCGCCAGTCCGTGCGTCATGACTACGCACGGTGCTGGTGCGGTCGTCCGATAGGAAGAACAGACCACCCAGGCTCACGCCGTCGGCGTCGAACTCGACTTCTTCGCACTTGACCATCGTGCCTCCGGTATCTCGCACGGCTTTGATGAACCAATACGAATGATCCGATGCCCCAGCCTCTTCGGCAACGTTCTTGCGCACTCTGACCGACAACTCGCGTGCGTTGGCAAGTCGGTTCCCGAGAAACTGCATAGGTTGAGTGACACGATGACCGGTCAGCTGGGGTACCGACACCCTGTTCTCGACGACCTTGGCGACCGCAGGCACACCGAGCCAAGACGTCGCGCTGGTTCGCGCCAGCGGAAGTGCTCAGGATCGCGACTTCCGGCAACGCCCCGCTGTGCGCCATGTCGGGTGAAGAACGGAGTCATGCACAAAGCAGCCGTCCAGCCGAGGGCGCCCTAAGCGATGTTGCAGCGCAGCGGGTTTCGACCAATCGGGTTGTCTACGAACCGCAGCAGCCTGTTGATTGCGCCCCAGGCTCCTCGTCTGAGAATTCACGGCCCACCAATGGAGTCGCACCCCTGACCAGTCCTACATACTCGACGAGGTCGCCGAGCTTTATCTGTTCGACTACGCCGTCGGTGCTGAAGGTCGCGCGAATTTTTGACGCCGGAATCATGATCTGCTCCGGAAAGAGCCATTCGAACCACTCAGCGAGGCTGAACAAAGACATGTTCGAGGCGGTGAAGTCGACCAGAATCTCCGGATCTGCTTTCTTGACACCCTTCAACCTGAGCCGAAATGCGTCGCCGGAGGTGAATGCCGGCAGAGTCATGTTCTCACACGAACATTCACAACCAGCGCCCGCTTGTATGCAGCTGCATCCGAATTGGCAACTGATTCCGCAGTCACCCAATGAGCACTCTGGCACCTCGACCAACTCCTTCCGGACATGCAATGCACTACAAGAAGAGCTTCGCAAGGCCACAATGCGGCGGCTAGAGTAGCCGACTACTTGATGTCCAGCCGTGGCGGTCTTACCCCTTACCCACCACGATCTCGTTCAGTGGATGCTGAGCCAGTACGAGTTCAGCTCCAGAGCACTGCGAGCGCTATCCCATCGATCCGGAACACCCGGCGATCGTATCCGGCTGAAGCGGGCAGGTCCTCATCACGTGTCAGCCATTCGGGCAGCTCGTCGTCGGAATGAAGAGTGACCAGCACCACCCCGGCGGAAGCGGCGGGGTCAGGTTGGGCGGCGGCGGAGGCGGCGCCGGTGGGACCTCCCCCTCGAAGATGTTGTGGGCCACGTTGCCCTGCCCGCTGTAGACGTACCAGTAGGTGTGGCAGACGTTGTTGTCCCAGATCACCGGGTATACACGAATATTGCCGGTCTGCACCGGCGGATCTCCCGGGCACCAGTGACACGGGCCCGACGGGTTGTCCTCGGGACATCCGGGCCAGGCACTCAGCGGTACGGGGCCACCCGGCAGGGCCTGCGCGGTGCCTTCGGCCAGTCCCACGCCGGCGAGCGCGACGCCGGCCGATAACAGCGCCCTCGCAAGGATGCGCTTGCGCTTGTGAATGGTGTTCATGTCTGTCTTTCGTCTCAGGTGGCTTGGATGTAACTCAAGGGCAGTGCGGCGTCGGGATGAACAGTGACCAGCACCAGCCCGCCGGGAGGGGCGGAGTCAGGTTCGGCGGTGGTGGCGGCGGTCCTGGCGGGTTCGGTCCGTCTTTCCGGCGATCATCTTCTTTCGCTTGTTCATGGCGTGTTCCTCTGCTTGTGCGCTGCCTCATGCGGCGCCTTGCAGCAAGTACACAGAAATCGGATCGCTACCGATCCCAAGAATCAGAGCAGAGCCGCGACCACCGGGCACGCTCATCTGGCGCTCGCGACGGAGTCGATCGCCCGGTAGATCCGCTGCTCGCTGACCGGCCGCGGGGTGCCGAGCTGCTGTGCCCACAGGCTCACCCGCAGCTCCTCGATCTGCCAGGCGATGCCGCGGACGTCGTCAGCTGTCTGCCGCGCAGACGGCAACGCGCGAACAACTTCGTCGAATGCGTCTTCAACCGCGTGCACCTGCGCCATGCGCTGCCGGTCGGCCTCGACTCCATGAGGCAATCGGTCGAGGCGCCGGTGAATTGCCGTCAGATATCGGGCGAGGTCGGCGAGATGTGCACGCCCGGTGGCGGTGACAAACCCAACAGGCAACAGGCGGTCCAACTGCGCGCGGATGTCATCGATCGCATCGGCCTGGGCGGGTGGCGGTTGGGCGGGCAGCAGCAGTTGCACATCGCGCGCGGCGCGACAACACCTTCTCGACGCGGCCGACGATGTCGACGGTCGTCGACACGAGATCCGCCGCGACCCGATCGCGCAGCGTCGAGAATTCCTTGCTCGTCCACACCGGGGCAGGCACCAAAGCATCCGCGGCGGCGTCGGCGCAGTCCTCGAGCAGTGCGGACAACGAGCCGTCAGGGTTCGCGCCGAGCGTCAGGCGCGTCCGCGGATCCAACTGTCGCTCCACCGTTTTGACCGGCGACGGCCACACTGAGCCGTATCAACCGTCGGGTGCCCGGTCCCATCGCACGGTCCTGCTCCCCCGACGTCGCGAACACACGCAGATCAACGGCGGTGCCCGCGTCGGCGAACGCGGGGAAACCGCGAACCGCGCGCCCACCCACGGTGCGTTCGACGATACGGGGAACCTCATCGAGGTCGTCGGGCCAGGCACGTAGCCCTGTTCGTTCCAGCTCCCCGCCGACAGCATGTGCGACGGCGTTCTGAGCCGTTGACGCGAGCCGGTCCTGCAGCGCGGTGAGGTCCTTACCCCGTGCGACCTCTGCGCCGTCCGGCGACTCGATCGAGAACGTCACCCGAAGATGCGCGGGCAGCTTGTCGAGGTCGAAGGCATCGATCGGCACCAAAATGCCGGTGCGGCGGCGCAATTCACGCTGCAGCGCCTCCAGCAGCGGCTCGTCGCCCTGATCGATCCCGGCCATCAGCGCGCGTGCGGTGTCGGGTGCCGGAACGAAGTTGCGGCGCAGATCCTTCGGCAGCGAGCGGATGAGCGCGGTGACCAGTTCCTCGCGCAGCGCGGGCACCTGCCATGCGAACTCGTCTCCACCCAGACGCGCGAGCACATCGATCGGGACGTGCACGGTGACGCCGTCGTCGACGGCACCGGGCTCGAATCGGTATGTCAGGGGCAGCGCGACGTCGCCGGTCTGCCAGGTGTCCGGCCGGTCGGCGTCGGCGGTGTCGTCGGTGCGTAACAGGTCGTCGCGGGTGAACGTCAGCAGGTCCGGTGTCTGGTGCCGCTGCTTCTTCCACCACGCATCGAAATGCCGCGCGGACAGGACATCCGACGGGATGCGGGCGTCATAGAACGCATAGATGTCGTCGTCATCGACCAGCAGGTCGCGGCGGCGGGCGCGTTCCTCCATCTCCTCGACATCGGCGCGGAGCGCTGCGTTGTCGCGGAAGAAGTGGTGGCGGGTCTGCCACTCCCCCTCGACCAGCGCGTGCCGGATGAACAGCTCGCGGGCCAGCTGCGGCTCGATAGGCGCGTAGTCCACGCGACGACGGGCCACGATCGGAAGCCCGTACAGGGTCACCCGTTCATAGGCCATCGCCGCGCCGCGTTGAGAGTCCCAGTGCGGTTCGCTGTAGGTGCGTTGCACCAGGTGGGCTGCGACACGTTCGACTTCTTCGGGTTGGATGCGTGCGGCCGTCCGTCCGTACAGGCGGCTGGTCTCGACCAGGTCGGCGACGACGATCCAGCGCGGCGGACGCTTCGTCAGCACCGAACCGGGCGCAAGCACGAACCTCGAGTTGCGCGCGCCCTGGAACTCCCTCGAGTCGCCTTCGCGCAGGCCGATGTGCGACAGCAGCCCGGCGGTCACCGCCGCATGCACACGCGCGGCGTCGGCGCCGGGTCGTCCTGCTCACGGATGCCCATGTCGCGCGCGATACTCCGCAGCTGCCCGGCCAGGTCCTGCCACTCGCGGATACGCAGATAGTGCAGGAACTCCTCACGGCACATCCGACGAAAGGAGTTGCCGGAACGTTCCTTTCGTTGCTCTCGCAGATAACGCCAAAGGTTCAGGTAGGACAGGAAGTCGGAGTGTTCGTCGGCGAACCGCGCGTGCTTCTGCCGCGCCGCCTCTTCTTTGTCCGCGGGTCGTTCGCGCGGATCCGGGATGGCCAGTGCCGCTGCGAGCACAAGCACTTCGCGTACGCAGCCCTCGGCGTCGGCCTGCAGGATCATCCTGGCCAGGCGCGGATCGACGGGCAATTGTGCGAGACGGCGGCCGACAGATCGGTGATCGCGCCGTCGTTGTCGAACGCACCGAGCTCCTGCAGCAGCTGCACACCGTCGCGGATGCTGCGCCGGTCAGGCGGGTCGAGGAACGGGAAGCTCTCCATGTCGCCGAGTTGAAGCGCCGCCATCTGCAGGATCACCGCGGCCAGGTTCGTGCGCAGGATCTCGGGGTCGGTGTAGCGCGGTCGTGACGCGAAGTCGTCCTCGGAGTACAGCCGAATGCACACACCTGGCGCCACGCGTCCTGAGCGGCCCGCCCGCTGTGCGGCTGAGGCCTGCGAGATCGGCTCGATCGGCAGCCGCTGCACCTTCGTCCTGCGGCTGTATCTCGAAATTCGCGCGGTGCCGGGGTCGACGACATACCGAATGCCCGGCACGGTCAGAGACGTCTCGGCGACGTTGGTGGCGAGCACGACCCGGCGGCCGGTGTGCGGTGCGAAGATCCGCTGCTGTTCGGCGGTCGGAAGCCGCGCGTATAGCGGCAACACCTCGGTGTTCTTGAGATGCGCGCAGAGCTTCTGCGGTATCACGGATCTCGCGCTCACCGGAGAGGAAGACCAGGACGTCGCCGGGCGGTTCCCTCTCGAGCTCATCGATGGCATCGATGATGGCCTCGGTCTGGTCGCGCATCTCGGTGCGTACCACTTCATGGTCGGGGTCGTCGGGGTCGTCATCATCTGATGACGCGACGGGACTTCCAATGGGCGGTAACGGATCTCGACCGGATAGGTACGCCCCGAAACCTCGACGATTGGCGCACCTCCGCTCAGTCCATTTCGGCTCCGCCGAAGTGCGCCGCGAAGCGCTCAGGCTCGATGGTCGCCGAGGTGACGATCACCTTGAGGTCGGGACGACGCGGCAGCAACTCACGCAGATAGCCGAGCAGGAAGTCGACATTGAGGCTGCGCTCGTGTGCCTCGTCGAGGATCAGGGTGTCGTAGCGCAGCAGGCGCCGGTCCCGCTGGATCTCGGCGAGCAGGATGCCGTCGGTCATCAGCTTGACCAGCGTGCGGTCGCTGACCTGGTCAGTAAACCGGACGGTGTAGCCGACGGTTTCGCCCAGCGGGGTGGCCAATTCGTCGGCGATGCGCTGGCCGACGGTGCGGGCGGCCAGGCGTCGGGGCTGTGTGTGTCCGATCGTGCCGCGGATGCCGCGGCCGATCTCGAGGCAGATCTTGGGCAGCTGAGTGGTTTTACCCGACCCGGTTTCGCCGGCGACGATGACCACCTGGTGCTCCCGTATCGCCTCGGCGATCTCCTGTCGCCGCTCGCTGACCGGTAGGTCCGGGTATGTGATGGTCGGCAAGGCGGCGTGGCGGGTTGCGACGAGCGCTTCGCCCGCGGCTATCTGTTCGGCAAGCCGCGCAGCTGCTCGGGCTTCGCACCGCGAAGGTTCTTCAGGCGCCTGCCGAGCCGAGCGGCGTCGCGGATCGTCAGGCCGTCGAGGCGCTTACGCAACTCTGCGACGGACGGTTCGGACACTCCGGCCAGGATAGGCGCTAACCGGAGCCGATGATCACGGGCACATGAAAGCGATGGGCGGGCACGGATTCGGTCGAAGTCCCTCGACCACGTGATAGAGCGAGGGTGGGTTTTCCCGCGCGTCCTGGTAGTGCCAGAAGTGGCAGGCGTTCATGTCCCAGGTGATCGGCGCATCGGCCTCGGGCATCTCGTCGCCTGGACACCATTCGTAGTTGCTCCAGGCATCGATTGGGCCTTCGGCATGGGCATTGCCTGCGGATAGCGCCAGTGCAGCAACAGCGCCGACGCCGGACATCAGTGCCGCTGCCACAGTCCGCTTCAGATTATGGGTGGTGCGCATGTTCGTCTTCATTGCCTTTCGTTCTCACGCGCCGCTTGGCGGCTAGCTGAGGTATCGCTGTTTGTTCGTGGCCAATTACACATCGCCGGATGTGCTACCGATCCCAAAATGTGGGATAAGCGGGTGATCAGTTCTGCCGCGGCAGTAGCTGGGCAACAAAGGCTTCAAGGAAGTCTGCGGTGCTGACGCCTCCTGCAGGCCTGATGACAAACTTCGTCAGCCCGGCTGCGATGTAGTCGTCGAGCCGACGGTGCAGCGTTGACCAGTCGGTGGCCACCAGTTCGCTGGGATCGAGATCGGGCCGGCGCCTGCGAATCGCGGCGATGACAGGCGCGGGCAGTTCGCCGTTGCCGATCGCGAGGTTGATTCCGTAATGATCGGGTTCGATGTCGCGGCCTGCCGCTTCCGCAGCCGCTTTGATGTCGCGCCGTGCGTGCCCCGCCTCTGTGGGAGTCAGGAAGCTGCCCAACCAGCCGTCGCCGTAGGCCCCGATGCGTCGAAACGCCGCAGGTGTGGCTCCGCCGATCCAGATATCAAGCGGCGGAGCTGGTCTGGGGAGCACTTGTGCGCCCCGGACGGCGAAATAGTCGCCGGTGAAGGTGACGTCTTCCTCCCGCAGCGCAATCCGCAACAGTTGCAGCGCCTCGTCGAACACCTTTGCGCGTTGTCCTTCGGGCACCACGAAGAGGTCACGTTCGGCGGGCAACGCTGAACGCAGGCCGAATACCGGCAGGACGCGCTTCGGCGCGAGCGCCGACAGCGACGCAAGCTGTTTGGCAACCAACACGGGGTGGCGGCCGGGCAGCACTGCCACCGAGGTGCCCACCTTCAACCGCTTCGTGCGCGCGAGCGCGACCGACATGCCGACGAATGGGTCGACGGCCGTCGAGTACACCAGTTCCGAGAACCACAGCGAGTCGATCCCGGCGGCCTCCAGATAGTCCACGATGTCGGACAGTTCGCCTGGACCGACATCGGCGCCGAGACTTACTCCAAACCGAATCTTCACCTGTGTCTCCTTGCCTCAACGGTCTCACCTGACAACGCTAGGCTCACGCCATGCTGCGCGGAGTCTTCAGCAGCTTCCAGCGATGGCAGTACCGCGGAGGCCGCCCGGGTTGGTCGGCCCGTGTCTCGAACCGGCTGGGCGCCATTGCGTTTGCCGCCGGCGTCGGACCTGGCCACGCTGGCACGCTTGAAGTGCGAGGCCACAAGACGGGACGCGTGATCTCGTTTCCTGTCGTTGTCGCTGACTACCTCGGTGAGCGCTATGTTGTGGCCATGCTCGGCCAGAAGACGAATTGGGCGCGTAACCTCCGCGCCGACGGGCACGCCGTTCTGCTCATGCGTAGGAAGCGGGAGAAGGTGTCACTGGTCGAGGACTTCACCAGTGACCGTGCCGCGATCTTGCGCCGGTATCTCGACCTCGCGCCCGGCGCGCGGCCCTTCTTTCCGATCGACCGCCGTGCGCCGAAAGAGGACTTCGAACGGATTGTGAACGACTACCCCGTCTTTCGCGTCGTCTGACGCTCTTTGTGGAGATCGGCGAGCGAGTTTCTCAGTCCACCGTCAAGGCGAATCTGTATCGCGGCCACTGCGATCATCACCGCCGCGGTCACCAGGTGCACCACCGCGTCTGTGGTGTTGTTCGGGAAAGGTGAACACGAAGGCGACCTGATGCGAGAAGAAAGCCCACAGGCCCGGCAGCGCTCCGGCAACCGCGGCGATCAGTAGGTACAGCACCGACCACGACTTGCGCATCGCGAACACAAGGCCGGGCGCGAACAAGGCGAGGCCGGCGACGGCGTGCCAGCCGTTGTAATCCATCCCCAGCACCTGGGCGGTCGGCGCGTCGGGACCGATCGCAAAGCTTGGTTGGACGATGAACCCGATCACCGCCTGGATGACGTGAAACAAAGCGATGACCAGCAGGCCGATCTGGGCGAAACTCCACTTCATGGCGCACCTCCGGTTGTCATTCGGTAGGGCTCGACATGAATACTACGTCGGAGTAGTAGATCATTTCCACCAACCGTCGCCGCGCGATGTCGATCCGGTGCTCGCCCAGTCGTCATAGGGATGTGGGAAGGAGAACCTGATGTCAGAGAACAAATCCTCACTGCCGAAGCCCGATGTCCTGCTGGATGGCCTTGCCTATGTGGAATCGCCACGCTGGCATGACGGCCGGCTTTGGTTCGCTCACTGGGGAACTGGCGAGGTGGTCGCGGTGGGTATGGATGGGCGCAGCGAGGTAGTCGCGCGGGCCCCTCAGGCTTGGGGTGGTCGATTGACTGGCTCCCCGATGGACGGCTACTCGTGACCGGCCCCGAACTCTTGCGGCAGGAACCGGACGGGGCAATGGTCCCGCATGCCGACCTCTCCGCTATAGCAGATTATCGATGGAACGAAATCGTGGTCGACGGCCGCGGCAATATCTATGTCAACGGCTTCGGTTTCGACTTTCTCGGCGGTGAGCCACCCACGCCAGGAATCATCGCGCTTGTCACCCCCGACGGGACGGCTCGCTGCGTTGCCACCGACATCGAATTCCCGAACGGGATGGTCATCACGCCCGACAACTCGACGCTCATCATTTCGGAGTCCTTCGCCGGCCGATTGACCGCGTTCGACATAGCCGCCGACGGCGGTCTGTCCGGGCGGCGCGTCTGGGCCGACGGACTGGGTCCCGACGGGATCTGCCTCGACGCCGACGGTGCGGTGTGGACGCAGGCAGCAGATACCCGCACCCACACCGGTCGCCCCGACTCTGTGGAGGGCGCCTGCCTCCGGGTGCAAGAAGGTGGCGCAGTGCTGCAACGAATCGAACACAACCGACCCATTTTCGCCGCGATGCTCGGCGGGCCCGATCGCCGATCCCTCTTTCTGTTGGCGGCCGAATGGCACGGCGTTGAGGGCGTGGACAAGGCGATCGCCGCGCGCACCGGCCAGGTGCTTGTCGCCTCGGCGCCCGCCCCCGGTGCCGGGTGGCCGTGACACGCCTTGTTCGGATTCCCGCACGCCGGTTCGCCTCAAGGGCTATACATACCGCATGCCCAGCCAGGCATACATCGGTAGGGTCGGCGGCTTAGCTGTGGCCTTGGGTGTCGGCGCGGCCATCGGGGGCTGGGGCAGCGGAGTTGCATGGGCCGACGACTCCCCCGGCTCGGCCGGATCGCCTGCCTCCAAGAACGAAGCCGACTCGAACCCGGCGACAACAAAGCCTGACGCCGCCGACGAGGAGGCTGACACCGCCGACGCCTCGGGCCCGACGGACGTTGCGAAACGCCCGGCCCTTCTGAGGGTCGTCTTCGGTACCGGTGGCTCAAAGCGACGTGCCTGGACGCCGGAGGAATCGACAACTGTGAGTGCAAGACAGACAGGGTCGGAGCGCCCCAACGCGAACGCCACCAAGAAGAGGAGTCGTGAACTGTTATCGGCCGATGCGGACACCCAGCATGATGCGACAACCGGCACCGTTACAAGCAAGCGGACGCTCGATACCGTCAGCATGCGCACCGACGTAGCCGCCGATCCGGTGGAGCGGCCGGCTCCCGTCGAATCGCTGCGGGCTTTGTCGACGTTGTCGGGGGCCGCCACGCCGAGTGCGCCCACGCCGAGTCCGCTTGTCGTTGGCGTCGTGCGCCAGGTGGTGTCAGGGGTCGCTGACGCGATCATGACCCCGTTCGCCGCCGGCGATACGTCCGGAACGCCTGCAGAGCCATCGATGTGGGCAATGCTGGCCTTCGCGCGACGCGAGTTCGAGACCGCAGTGCGATCGCCGTTTGCGCCCAACACACCGGCCGATCGGGAGACGACGAGTGAGACGCTGGGCGCCGTCACCGCTGCCGAGCCCGAAACGCGGACGCTCGTCCTGACCGCTTTTCCGGCCGAAGCCGACGCGATTCTCGCCCGCACCACGCTCGACCCGAACCCCACAGTCGTCGTCGACGGTCACCACTACTACCTCGGCACGCTCGGCGACAAAAAGGTCATCGTCGCGATGACCGGCATCGGCATGGAGAACGCCGCCGCGACGACCGAAACAGCACTGAACCACTTCACGCCCGAATCCGGAATCTCCGTCGACGCAGTGGTTTTCGTCGGCGTCGCCGGTGGGTCCGGCCGCACCCAAATCGGCGACGTCGCTGTACCGGCCCGATGGACGTCCGACGATGGCGCAACATGGCACGAAGTCGATTCCGACATGCTCGAGGCGGCCAACGGGCTCACCGTCGACCTGGAGAGCACTGACACCATCGCTGATCCCGCCTGTCGAATCTGCGGTCCGTTTGCCCGCCTCCCGCTGATCAACCTCAATCGCGAGCCGCAACTATTCATCGGCGGCGACGGCTCCAGTGACGACAACAACAACGGTGCGGCTTTCCCCTCAATCCCCTTCGGGGGCGCCATTTTCGGCCCCCAGCCGCTAGCCGCGCCGGATTTCGCTCCTCTGTTCACGGGTAACTTCTTCCAGGCGATTGGCCCGTTCCTGGCCCGCGGGGTCGTCAGCAACATCACCGGGTTCTTGAATGCCGAAACCCCGGCCGTGGATGCCGTCGACCAGGAAACCGCGGCGGCACAACAAGTCGCCGATGCGCACGACGTACCGTTCCTCGGAATCCGCGGCATGTCCGACGGGCCAGGCGACCCACTGAACCTGCCGGGCTACCCCTTCACATTCGTTGTCTACAAACAGATTGCAGCCGACAACGCCGCCATCGTCACCGAGGCCTTCCTGGAAAACTGGGACGGCGCCGACACCTAGGTGCGAACCCGGCTGTAGACCGCGTCGTCCTCGATGTCCGCCCGTGAGCGGTCGGCCAAAGCCAGGCAACAGACGACCGTGATGACGGCGGCGATCACGATGTAGATCGAGATCGAGTACGGCGTTCCGGTTTCGTGGAGGAGCCACGTCGCCAGGAGCGGAGCCGGTCCGCCTGCGAACACCGATGCCAATTGGTAGCCGAGTCCGGCTCCGCCATATCGCAGGTGCGTCGGGAAGCTTTCGCCGATCAACGCGGCCTGCGGCCCGTACATCATCGAGTGGATGATCATCGACAGCACGACCACGACGAAGATCATCGCCGCGGGGCCGTGCGTCAGCACGTAGAAGTACGGGAATGCGAAGAGCCCGGCGATGACCGCGCCGGACGTGTAGATGCGTCTCCTGCCCAGCGTGTCCGAAAGGTGTGAGAACAGCGGAATGGTCGCGAGCTCGACCGTGGCTCCCACCAGGACAGCCGAGAGCACGAATGTCTTGCTGTAGTGGTGGACCTGAACGACGTAGGTCAACACAAACGTGGTGAATAGGTAGAACGGCATCTGCTCGGCGAACCGGACACCCGCTGAGAGCAGGATCTCCCGCCAGTGATGCCGGATCGCTTCCATGACAGGGGCGCTCGCGGTTTTTCCTTGGTCGAGCACCCTGGCGAACATAGGAGTTTCGAGGATTCTCAGCCGGATCACCAGGCCCACCGCGACCAGAATCAGGCTGGCCAGGAACGGTATCCGCCATCCCCACGAGTCGAATGCCTCTTCTGACATCGTCGCAGAGAGCAGCGTCATCCCTCCGGTGCCCAGCACCAGTCCGACGGGAACGCCGATCTGCGCGAAACTGCCGAGCAGCCCGCGCCGTTTCTGGTCGCCCCATTCCATCGTCAGCAGCACCGAGCCGCTCCACTCGCCGCCGACCGCGAGGCCTTGCAGCACGCGCAGAGTCACGAGAAGGATCGGCGCCGCGATGCCGATTGTTTCGGTGCCCGGCATGATGCCGATGACGGCGGAGGCCAGACCCATGACCAGTAGGGTGATGATCAGCGTCGTCTTGCGGCCGATCCGGTCGCCGTAGTGGCCGAAGATGGCCGCCCCGATCGGCCGTGCAGCAAACCCCACGAAGTAGGTCGCGAACGACTGCATCGCGCCGGCGTAAGAAGACGATTCGGGAAAGAACAGGGCCGGAAAGACCAGCGCGGCGGCAGTGTTGTAGAGAAAAAAGTCGTACCACTCGATCGTCGTGCCGATCGCGCTTGCCATCGCGGCGCGCCGCACCTGTACTTGCTTGGTTCCCGAATCGGCTTGTGCCGCTCGGCTTACCTCGTCATCACCGATAGTCACCGACTCGCCTCCCTCTGACCGACTTACGTTGACATTCTGTACCGCGGCGGCCGGATTCGGAAGAGTATCGGCTTTGTACCGAAGGACTTCGTGAAAACTTTTGTTAGCTCGCGGGTTTGGGAGAGGCGGCCGTGGCTATAACCCTGGTAGCCAAAAGTCGATCACGGCAACGACGTCGACGTCCCGCCGGGACGCCGGGAAAATTGTGGTGAACAAAATCGATGCGAAAAGTTTCGCCGTCGGACATTCTGGGAACTAGAATTCAGCGGCTCGGCAAACGCCGAGCGTATAAGCGCATACCGACCCGGGAGCTTGCTGAGCATGGGCTTTGTCGAGTTCGTTCAGGACCGTTGGCCGGTTTTGTCGTTTCTCGCCTACCAGCACATGAGTCTCGTGGTCCAGACGTTGATCCTGGCCACCGTGATAGCGCTGGTCATCGGCGTCCTCATTTATCGCTCACCGCTCGGGGTCGCAGTCGGAAACACCGCAACCGCAATTGGGCTGACTGTGCCGTCCTACGCACTCCTCGGTGTCCTGGTCGGCATCATCGGCCTCGGAGTGCTTCCTTCGGTGGTCCTGCTGGTGTTCTTCGGGGTTTTCCCGATATTGCGAAACGTCGTTGTCGGTCTCAGCGGTGTCGACAAAACCCTCGTCGAATCGGCGCGAGGCATGGGAATGAGCCGGTTCGCCACGCTGATCCGACTGGAGCTGCCGCTGGCCTGGCCGGTGATCATGACCGGTGTTCGCGTTTCTGCGCAGATGCTGATGGGCATCGCCGCCATCGCGGCCTATGCCCTCGGCCCCGGGCTCGGCGGATACATCTTCTCGGGGATATCCCGCATGGGCGGCGCCAACGCGACCAACTCCATCGTCGCCGCAACGGTGGGCATCCTGATTCTGGCGGTCATCTTGGATACCGTGCTCAACTTCATCACCCGTCTAACCGTCCCGAGGGGGATCCGTGTCTGAATCGGCAACCGTCGAACCCGCGAGCCCCGTCGCCGACACGAACGCCACCGGCGGCGCGAGGATCCTGCTCGATGGTGTGACGAAGCGGTACGACTCGCAGTCGGAGCCGGCGGTCGACAACATCACCATGGAGATTCCCGCCGGTGAGATCGTCATGCTCGTCGGACCCTCAGGGTGCGGCAAGACGACGACAATGAAGATGATCAACCGGCTGATCGAGCCGACGAGCGGACGGATCCTCATCGGCGACGACGATGTGACCCAACGCAATCCAGACCAATTGCGGCGCCACATCGGCTACGTCATCCAAGGCGCCGGCCTCTTCCCCCATCTCACCGTCGGCGACAACATCGCGATCGTTCCGCGCTTGCTCAAGTGGGACAAGAAGCGCACCGCTGCACGCATCGACGAACTGCTCGACCTGGTCAGCCTGGACCCTGCGCAATACAGGGACCGCTATCCGCGCGAATTGTCGGGCGGGCAGCAGCAACGAGTCGGCGTGGCCCGTGCGTTGGCGGCCGACCCGCCCGTGCTGCTGATGGACGAGCCGTTCGGCGCGGTCGACCCCATCACACGGCAACGATTGCAGGATGAACTGCTCCGGTTACAAGATGAGCTCCGCAAAACCATCGTCTTCGTGACCCACGATTTCGACGAAGCCGTCAAGCTCGGCGACAGGATCGCGATACTGCAGACCGGCTCGAAAATCATGCAGTACGACGCCCCTGAACGCATCCTTGCCGAACCCGCCGACGACTTCGTACGCAGCTTCGTCGGCGCGGGCGCCGCGCTCAAACAGCTGACCTTGACCAGGGTCCGAGACGTCGACCTGCACGAGGCCGCTGTGGCCCGGGTCGGCGGCGACCCAGCCGAGGCAGTCCAGGCGGCCAGGTCCCTCGACCGCGAGCATGTCATCGTTCTCGATGACCAGGACCGGCCCCAACGGTGGATGTCGCTTGAGGAGCTCCGGGACCCGGCGGCGCTCGAGCGCGTTCCCCGCGACGAGGACCTGGAAGTCGTCAACGTCGCGTCGACCCTCAACGACGCTCTCGACGTGATGCTGACGGCGTCGCACGGCGTTGTCGTAGTGACGGGACGGCGCAATACCTATCAGGGCGTGATCAGGGTCGAAACCATCATGGACGCGATGGCCGACCTCCGGCGCAGCGAGCAACCGTCGGAGGCGGCTCCGTGACCTTCGTCAGCACCGACGCCGCCGTAGTCAGCGACGATGCCGAGTCGAGGGCGAGTACCCGCCGGCTCGGCCTCGGCCGGTGGCTGGTGCAGCCGCTCTCCTGCATCGCCGTCGTGGTCGGTTCCCTTCTGTACGTCTACAACGCCCAGGTGTCGGATTCGGAGCGTCGTTCTCTTGCGGTTCCGCAGTTGTTGTCATTGTTGGGGCAGCACATGATGGTGAGCCTCGCGGCCACCTTGCTCACGTGTGCGGTTGCGATTCCCCTTGGAATCATGTTGACGCGCGGGCGGTTTCGGCGTTATTCCAAACCGATCATCACTGTGGCGGGATTCGGTCAGGCGGCGCCGGCCATCGGGCTGATCGCACTCGGCGCGGTGCTGTTCGGTATCGGACAGATTGGTGCAATCATCGCGTTGACCGTGTACGGCGCGCTGCCCATCATCGCCAATACGGTCACCGGCTTGGATGGTGTCGATCCGCGGTTGGTCGAGGCTTCCCGCGGAATGGGCATGTCGGCGTGGTCGACCCTGGTCCGGATCGAGCTACCCTTGGCGCTGCCGGTGATCGTCGCCGGTGTGCGCACCGCCCTCGTCCTCATCGTCGGCACGGTCGCGCTGGCATCGTTCACAGGTGCAGGCGGGCTGGGTCAGCTGATCACCACGGGAATCAAGCTTCAGCAGACCGTGACGTTGGTCGTCGGCGCGGTGCTGGTGGCGGCGCTGGCCCTGTTCATCGACTGGTTGGCGCGCGTGGCGGAGATCATCGCAGCGCCGAAGGGGCTGTGACGCCATGAACATCTCTCGACGCAGGCGTGCGCTGACGATGCTGACCATGCTGCTCGCCGGTGTTGTCGCCGGCTGTGGGCTGCAATCGGCCAGCGGGGCGGTGCTCGAGGCGCGCCCGGGCACGATCCAGCACTACGACTCGCTGCACGAAGTCAAGTTGACTGTCGCTGCAAAGGATTTCACCGAGCAGCTGATTCTCGGAAACATGTTCTCGACCGTGCTGGCCGCGGCCGGCGCCGAGGTCACCAACCTGAGCAACATACCGGGCAGCTTCGGCGCGCGGCACGCGATGGTGAGTGGCCGGGCCGACATAGCCCCCGAATACACCGGCACAGGCTGGATCAACTATCTCGGCAACGAGAACCCCGTTAAAGGTGAGGAAGCGCAATATCTGGCCGTCAAGGAGGCCGATGCCAAGAACGGCCTATCGTGGCTACCTCCGGCACCGATGGACGACACCTATGCGTTCGCGATCCGTGAGTCGGAAGCACAGCGGCTTGGTGTGTCCAAGCTGTCGGATCTGGCGAAGCTCAGCAAGGCCGACCTGACGTTCTGCATCGAGAGTGAATTCGCCAACCGCAACGACGGTTTCGTGCCGATGCTGCAAACCTACGGGCTGAGCCGCGAAAAGCTGGGCAAGGTCACCAACCTGGACACCGGCGTCATCTACACGGCGACCGCAGACGGCCAGTGCAACTTCGGCGAAGTGTTCACCACCGACGGCCGCATCCCCGGTCTGAAACTGCGCGTGCTCGAAGACGACAAGGCGTTCTTCCCGCACTACAACCTTTCGGCAGTCGTCAACTCCAAGGTGCTTGCAGAGCATCCCGAGTTGGCGGACATATTCGGGCAGTTGAATCCCAAACTGACCAACGAGGTCATGCTGGACCTCAATGCCAAGGTCGACACCGATGGCCAGGACCCGGCGATCGTCGCGCGGGATTGGCTGGTCAAAGAGGGTCTGCTGACGTAGTCCCTCCCTAGAGGAACCTGGCCAGAAACGCCTGAGTGCGTTGGTGTTTGGGGTTGTCGAGCACCTCTGCTGCGGTGCCCTGCTCGACGATGACGCCGTCGTCCATGAAGACAACACGGTCGGCCGCTTCACGGGCAAAGGTGATCTCGTGCGTCACGACGACCATGGTGAGGCCGCCGCCGGCCAGCTCCCTCATGGTGCTGAGGACCTCCCCGACCAGCTCGGGATCCAGGGCCGACGTCGGTTCGTCGAATAGCATCAGCTTGGGCTCCATGGCCAGCGCGCGCGCGATGGCCACGCGCTGCTGCTGGCCGCCGGAGAGCTGGCGCGGATAGGAGTCGGCACGCTCGGCGAGGCCGACCTGGTTGAGAAGGCGCTTCGCCCGGTCGACCGCGACCGACCGCTTCTCCCCCTTGACTCCCACCGGGCCCTCGATGATGTTCTCCAGCGCGGTCATGTGCGGAAACAGGTTGAATTGCTGAAACACCATGCCGATGGCGCGGCGCCGTCGCGCGACCTCGTTGGGTGCCAGTGCGTGCAGTCGGTTGTCGCGCACTTCCCAACCCACGTCACGGCCGTCGACCTGGATGCGGCCGCCGTCAAGGGACTCGAGCAGGTTGATGCACCGCAGCAGTGTCGACTTGCCGGAGCCGGACGGGCCGAGGATGACGACCGTCTCCCCCTGGTGTACTTCGAGATCGATGCCCTTGAGGACCTCCAGATGCCCGAAACTCTTGCGGACGCCGTGGGCCTGAAGGACCGTGCCGAGTCATGTTTTGAGCGTTGTCGACACGTGCAGGCGCGTTCATGCCGTCGGCCCTTCATTCATCCCGGGCATCGTCGCCTTCGGTCGGATCCGCAGGAAGTCCAGGAAGCCCGATCGGCTGGTGGCGGTCGCCGCGGCTGTAGTGGCGCTCGATGAACGACTGCACCACGTAGAGCACCGAGGTGATGACGAGGTACCAGACGCACGCGACCAGCAGCATGGGGATCGTCTCGAACGTCCTGTTGTAGATCGACTGCACCGTGTACAGCAGGTCGGACAGAGCGATCACGCTCACCAGCGCGGTGGCCTTCACCATGCTGATGACCTGGTTGCCGGTCGGCGGGATGATGAAGCGCATCGCCTGCGGCAGGACGATGCGCCGCATGACCCGAGCGTTCATCATGCCGATGGCCTGGCCGGCTTCGCGCTGCCCGGGGTCGACGGAAAGCAGTCCGCCGCGCACGATTTCGGCCATGTAGGCGCCCTCGTTGAGGCCGAGCCCGAGGATGGCGGCAAGCAGCGGCGTGATGACGGTGTTGGTGTCGAACGACACGAACTGAGGGGCCGAACGGGATACCGAACGAGATCGTGGGCAGCAAGGCGGAGAGGTTGTAGAAGAAGATCAGCTGGACCAGCGTCGGTGTTCCCCGGAAAAACCAGATATAGGCACCAGACACGCTGCGCAACAACGGGTTGGCCGACAGGCGGCACACTGCCAGCAACACGCCCAGCACGATGCCGATGGCCATGGCGATCACGGTGAGGATGAGCGTGATGCCGAGCCCCCTCATGATCGACTCGGCGGTCAGCCACTTGGCGACGATCGGCCACCCGAAGATTCTCATTCGTGACCAGCATGGTGACGAGCTGCGCGACGAGCACGAGAACGACCAAGGACGCTGCCCACCGCAACGGGTGCTTGCGGCGGGTGGCGTCGCGGACGTCGAGCGTCGCGTCGCCTGCGTGCCTGCGACTGGTGTCGCCGAGAGCGCCTGATCTGCACCGGATCTGGTGGTGGGCATCAGGATTCGACTCCCATGTTGATGCCCGGGGTTTGCAGCACGTTGGCGTCCAGCTTCCACTTCTTCATGATCGCGTCGTAGGTGCCGTTCTCGTGCAGTGTCTTGAACGCCGCGAGCAGGACGTCGGCGAGCGGCGAACCTTTCGGCACCACGGCGCCCTGGAACAGGTCGTTGAATCCGTTCGGCTTGCCCTCGCCTGCGAGCTCGAGCGCGCCCTTGGACTGGTCGACGAAGTAGGTCAGCGGAGCCTGCGAGGAGAAGAATGCATCAGCGCGGTTGGACTGCACCGCGAGAATCGAGGACGGCTGGTCCTTGTACGACTGGACATCGACCGCCGGCTTGCCCTCGCTCACACACTTCTGCGACTGCTCCTTGATGACCTTCTCCGCCGAACCGGCCGCCTGCACAGCGATTCGAGTTCCGCAGGTGGCGTCCAGGCCGTCGATGTGCTTGGGGTTGCCTTTCAGTACGGCGAATACGACGTACTCCTTGACCCAGTCGACGAAGGTCGCCTGCTGCTGGCGTTCCGGGAAGTCACCCACCGGGCCGAGGTCGAGGTCGTAGCGCTGCGCCTGCATGCCGGACAGCACACTGGCGAGCCCGTCGATCGTTTCGTGCTTGACCGTGACGCCGAGGATCTGTCCGATGGCGACCGCGAAATCGCCACTGGCGCCGTCGATCTTGGATTCGTCGGCGCCGACGATCGTGTACGGCGGGAATGAGCCGGTGTTGACCGCGACGATCTGCTTGGCGTCCTTGATCTTCTGGGGCAGCTTGTCCTGCAAAGACTGGTCGAGCGTCTGGGTCGCCGGCGCGCCGCTCGGCGCTGATCCGGAATCGCCCGTCGTGGACGGGTCTTCGGTGCACGCGCCGAGCATCAGGACCGACGTTGCCGCCAGGGCCAGTGCGGACCGGCGGCACTTTCGCGGAAAGCGTCATGGTGTTTACCTCTCCGTTGCGGGCGGCGATGAATCGTCACCCTGTGGTGTGTGCGTGGCTCAGCGGTGCCGGATGGACGTCGAAGCGGCGGTTGGCCAGCACCGGAAGTCGTTCGCGGGCGACGGCGAGACGTTCGGCCGAGATCGTCGCCGTGATGATGGCCGGTTCTTCGCCGGCCTGAGCGACCGGAACACCGAGTGGGTCGACGATGATGCTCTGCCCGATGTTCCTCGGCCCGCACTCCCCGCTCGCGACCAGGTAGACGGTGTTCTCCAGCGCGCGTGCGGTGACCAGGGTGCGCCAATGGTGTTCTTTGAGCGGGCCCCTGACCCAGGCCGCCGGAAGTACGTAGGACATCGGCGCCCCGCACGGCCAACAAACGTGCCATTTCGGGGAACCGGACGTCATAGCAGGTCATCAGCCCTACCGCGAAGCCGCCGACATCGAAGAGTTCGGGCAGGAAGTCGGCGGCGGTCACGTTGTCGGACTCGCGCATGGTGAACGCGTCGTACAGGTGGAGCTTGCGGTAGGTGGTCAACACCTCTCCCGCGCGCAGAACGACGAGAGTGTTGATACGGCTTCGGTGACTGCGAACGCTCGTGGATGCCTGCCACGACAGTGACGCGCAGTCCGCGGGTGGCTTCCGCGAGGCCGGAGACGAACGGGCCGTCGATCGGCTGGGCGTGCTGCCGAATCCGCTCGCGTTCCTCGACGAACCGGGCCAGCACGCCTTCGGGCAGAACGAGCAGGTCGATCCCGTCGGCGTCCGCCTCGCGGATGAGCGCTTCTGCGGTTTGCAGATTGTCCTGCCAGTTCTCGCTTGCGACGAATTGCGCTGCTGCGACTCGCAGTGTCGGTGTCGGGACTCATGCCGGAGTCCCGTCATGTGCGTCGGCTCCACGGCGAAGGGAAACAACTCGTCGCTCCGGCACCGGTTCGGTGAGTAGTCCTTGAGCCACGAGCTCCTCCTGGAATGCCGTGCACCATCGCTCGATCGCGCGCGAATCCGTATGGCATCCAGTCGTTTCCGATCACCCTGGTCGCCAATGCGATGTCCTCGTTGTGCCACGGGGTGACATCCATCAGCTTGTCCCGGCGCATGCGGCTGATGCGCTTGGCCGCTTCGAAGAGGTCCAGGAGCCGCTGTGCGGTCTCCGGTGCGCGGCGCAGCACCTCCGACACGCAGAGCGAGCACGTGCATGCCCGGCACGAAACCGTGGCGCCGGAAGTAATCGATCTCGGCGGACCGCGTATCCGGATACAGCGGCCGTAACGGCGAATTCGGGTCATAGAAGCCCGGCGGCATGAACGGCGTCATGACCGCGTCGAGATCGCCGGCCGCGAGCAGGTCGACAAGCGGGGCGTCATTGGGCGTGTGTTTGACGTTGTCACCGACCGGAACTCCGCCGATGCGGTCGAAGACAGGATGGTCCGCCGTCAGCGGCCCCACCCGCCAGGTGGCGGCCGCGACGCCGACGCCCGCTTCGCGCAGGATCGCTCGCGTCCAGGTATTGCCGCTATCGGCCCAGCCGGTCAGTCCGATTCGTGCGCCATCGAGATCGGCGGCTTCAAGGGCCGGGCTGTCGCGGCGAACGACAATGCAGCGATGGCGGAACCCTCTCATTAGGAACAGCGGCAGGGCGATGACGCGGTCGTCGCCCCTGGCGCGGGCCCGAACGTACTGGCTGAACGACGTTTCTCCGCCGTCGAGGTCAGCACGCGACCACAGATTCGGGGTGGCGTCGAGCAGCCTGACGTTCAGATAGGCGTGTCCGATTTCGCCCAACGCCATGGGCACGACGTGTTCCCAGTAGCGGACGCCGAGCGTCAGCGGCGCCTGGGGCTTCTTCAGCAAAGGCTGTGCCGCAAGAGCATTCAGTGCCGAGGAGCGGCGGAGCGGTGGCCTCGGTGCTGTTGCTTTCCGTACGTATGTTCAGCGACATCTGTGATCAAGCTGTGAAGTGCCAGTTGTTGGGAAATTCCCGTTCTGCGCAGCTTCAAAACAAGATCAGGGTCAAGCAACACCGAAGTTTGCGTTTGCGGGAACGGCTGCGGGTCCTACAGTCGTGACGTGGCGGACACGAGCCCGGCGGGTGACCAGGTCCAGCTGGCCGCCGACCATGTCGGTGCCACGGTGGCACAGCTCGAGCGTCGCATCTACGCACGATTCGGCGAGCGTGGACTGACGAAGGCGGCGCGTGACCTCGCGCGACTGGTAGTCCTCGTGCAACGCGAGGCAGCCGAGTCCCGGGCCCGCCTGCGACGCATGACGCTCGGCGCCCGCACCGCGAGCATCACGATCGTGGCGGCGACGCTCATCGCCCTGGCCTTCAGCCTGCGCTCCGCAGTCACCGATGGGCTGGCCCGAACCGTCGATTGGGTCCCCCTCGTCGAGAGCGTGGTCAACGACCTGGTGTTCGCTGCGATCGCGGTGGTGTTTCTCTGGGCCTTCCCCGAACGGCTGGAAAGGCGCTCGCTGCTTCGGCAGTTGCACCGGCTGCGGTCGCTGGCCCACGTCATCGACATGCACCAGCTGTCGAAGGATCCAGAACAGGTCAGCCCCTCATACACCGCGACCTCGGAGAGCGTCGCTCACGGTCTGGATGCCGACCAGCTACACCACTACCTCAACTACTGCTCGGAAATGCTGAGCCTGACGGCCAAGACGGCTGCGCTTTGTGCCGAGCACAGCACCGATGGGGTCGTTCTCGAAACCATCTCGTACATCGAGACTCTGACCACTGAGCTTTCGAACAAGATCTGGCAGAAGATCTCGCTTCTCCCCCGCTGATCGGCCCGGCAGCCCGTTATCTCGCATGGGCGTCGAAGAACTGCCACGACGCCTCCGAGGCATCGAACCCGTGGCTTGGCAGGCCCACTTTCTGCGCAGGCAGGATTCCGGGAGCACCCGGCCAGGTATGACCGCCACCGTCAACACGCATGAAGACGACAGACGTCCCGGCCTTACAGCCGGATGACGTCCAGCGGTGCGTCTGGGTTCCGTCCCCGGGATCGGGCAGAACCTCGTCCGTCGCAGCGCCGCGACAGCCGTCCACCTGCCTCCAGCGGTCCACCATGGCCGGGGCGGAAACGACATCGCTGACGCCTCCGCGCCCCGTCATGGCGCCACCGTCGAATGGCACGACCGGATCGGCGGTGCCGTGCGTCTCCATCACGGCAACCGGGCGCGACGGGTTGCACGGCATATACGCGCCGAGAGTTCCCGAAACGGGGGCGACCGCCGCGAACAGGTCGGCGCGCTCGCACCCCAGCCGGTTGGCCATGAATGCGCCTGCCGACAAACCGGTGGCGAACACATGACCGGGATCGATGCCGAAGTCGGCGACCAGCTGTCCGACCAGCGCTCGCGATGAAGCCGACGTCGTCGACCCCCCGGCGGTCGGGCACCGATGCACCGCGTCCGTCGGCCCAGCTGAAATCGACGCCATCGGGATACGCGACGACGAATCCGTGCGCGTCGGCAACGGAGTCGTAATGCGTCAGCGCGGCCTGGTCCTGACCGCTGGCACCGGCTGCGTGCAGGTTGATGACCAGCCCCGTCGGATGCTCGACACCGGCGGGCACGTGCACGCCGTAGGTTCTGGGCACTCCTCCGAAGTCGAAGTGCGCGGTTTGGACGGGACCAGCCGACGCCCGCGCCGCCACTCCAGGTGCAAGACACGCGACGGCGCAGACCAAGACCGGAAGAACTCGCCCGAAAAAAGATCCCCCGAAATGACACATCTCTTCCGATGGGTAGGCATCACGAGCAAACTGGCAACGAATCCCGGGTAATCAACTCCAGGGTCGAACTCGAACAACACGAAAAGCGGTCCACGGCTCCAAGCAGGCGGCCCGAGGGTTAAGCTGTGCCAGGTCGGTTGAGAGGTTCGGAGAGCTAAGTGGTGACTGTGAAGCGCGGTGTCCTGGTATTCGCATGTGCGGTGGCGTTCGCCGCGGCGCCGCTGGTGGTCGCATCGCCGGCTGCGGCCGACAAAACCTGCCCATGGGGCACGAGGCCGGGGAATTTCCCTGGCATCTGCGTCAGCGGCGCACAGGGCGGCGCAGCCGCGCCCGTCGCACCCGTCTCCCCGTCAGCAGGCGGCACCGTGATCGGTAACAACGGTGGACTCGCCACGGTGAACGGCATTCCCTGCACTCCCGAGCACTACGGCACCTGCTACGGGATGATTCAGAACGGCGGCTAGTTCGGCGCTAGTACAGGGGTGACCAGGCCGAGGTCCGCAGCAGTCGGCTCTCCCACTGATCGCGGAACTTCAGCGCTTCGAACATGTAGGTGCCGGGCCCACGGTGTTCGGGTGCGATATCCGACGTGAGCAGGCGGACCAGCGTGGCGTAGTCGTTCGCCGACGATATCTTCTGCCAGAGCATGGCTTCCCTCCGTTTGTAGGTGCCGTGGGCCACCTGGAAACACGCTTGGATGTCGAGAATTTGCGAGCTCTTGGACAACGGCCGGTAATAGATCTCGTCCCACGACCGGATGTAGTCGTCCAGCGGGGCGTGCGGCCAGCCGGTGTCCTCCATGAAGAGACTCAACTCGTGCGTCGAGCCATCGGTGGGCACTCGGGCGAGGTCGACTTCCTGCAGAGGCGACCAGTCGACCGGCAACAAGATCTTGCCCCTCACATCGTGACGGAGGTTGTCCAATTCACGCATCCACGGCCGCAGATCGCCCGTCTGGGCCCGGAGCGCCAGGCGCTCCCACGCCGCGCCGTCGGCGATCCCGGTGATGGTGACAACGGCGTAGGACATCCCGGAACCGTGAGCTTGGTTGGTGTACCAAAGAAGTCGCGCTTCGTCGTCCTGAGCCAGCGTCGGCATCCAGCCCTCGCGGTAGGCGGCCTCGAATTCGTCCTCCCGCGCACCGACCACCCTGTGGCTTTCGTGTAGAAACAGCACGGCGACTCCCCTCTCAGGCTCGCGTTCCGTCGGCGATCAGCGCGGCAAGCTGTCGGCGATTGACCTTGCCGGTGTCGTTGTACGGAATGGCTTCGACGATCTTCAAGAATTCCGGCAGCTTGAAGTACGCGATGTGCTCCCGGCAGTGCGTTCGCAGCTCCTCGAGTGTCATCGGGGACCCGGCCACCACGGCGGCGCCCACCCGTTGACCCATTTCTTCGTCGGCGATGCCTGCAACGGCGACGTCGCTGACGGCGGGATGGGTCCGGATCGCCTCCTCCACTTCGATCGGCCCGAACTTCTCGCCCCCACGATTGATCGTGTCCTTCAGCCGGCCCGTCGGATATAGGTAGCCGTCGACGTCTTGACGGGCAAGGTCGCCAGTCTGCAGCCAACCGTCGGTGCCATCGGCTCTTCGCCCGAGAGGCTCATCGCTGACGTTCTGGGCGCTCTTCACCCACAGTTCGCCGACCGCTCCCGGCTCGACATCGATTCCGGTGTCGGGGTCGACCACTCGAACCTCGACACCCGGCAGCGGTCGACCGACAGACCCGACGCGACTGGGGTCACGATGATCATCCGGCACCAGCGTCGTGTACGCGCCAAGGGTCTCGGTCTGACCGAACACGTTGGCGAACCCGACATGTGGCAGCGCGGCCATGGCCCGTTGAACCAATGCGGTCGGCGCGGCCGCCGCGCCGTAGGCGATGGCAGTCAGTGACGTCAGATCTGTGCGGTCGAAATCGGGATGGTCGAGGATCCGTTGCAGCATCGCAGGCACGATGAATGTGGACGTCACCCCGTACTCCTGCACCAAGCGCAGCCACTCAGCGGCGTCGAACCGGTCCTGCACCACGTAGGTGTTGCCCGCGTACAGGTTGCCGAGCACTCCGATGGCACCGCCGACATGGAAGAACGGAACGCTCATCATGCTCACTGTCGCAGGAACATCGGTCCGAAATGGTGTGGTGACGCCCTTGAGCCGTGCACTCAGTCGGCCCTGGGTGATGCCGATCGCCTTCGGGAGTCCGGTCGTGCCGCTGGTGAACAGGACCAGCCCGTCGCGATCATTCACGTCATCGGCGGGCAACGGCGCGGATGTCGCGGCATCCTGGCCGAAAAGCTCTGCCGCCGTGAGCGTTTCAGACATTCCCGCGGCGCGCAGCCTGCCGATGTACGCATCGCCTGCAACACCGACCGAAGCGCACCCGGCGTTCTGCGCGATCCCGTTCAACTCCTGCGGTGTCAGGGCGGGATTCATCAGCGCCGCAGCGGCTCCGATCCGCGCGGCGCCGAGCATCATGGTGATCGACAACAAGCTTCCGACGTCAACAACGGCGATTCGTTTGCCCGCCAGGCCCCTTTCGGCGAGCCGCGCGGCGCATTCGATCGACATCCGCGGCCAGCTCTCCGTAGCTGATGACGCGTCGGTTGATGATCAGTGCGGAGCGATCCGGATCGCCTGCTGCGGCGGCGTCGATGATCGTTCCGATATTCACAGGCGCCCTAGAACAGGGGCGACCAGGACGACGTCCGCAGTAGGCGGCTGGTCCACTGGTCGCGTAGCTCGAGCGCGTCGTGCATCCAGGTCCCCGGTGCGCGGTGTTCGGGCGGGATCTCGGTCTGCAGGAGTCTGAGGAGGATGTCCGCGCTGTGAATGCGCTGCATGAGTGCGACTTCGCGGCGCAGGTGGCTGCCGAGGGCAGGTTGGAAGGCGGCCTCGATGCTCAGCAGCGGGTTCGGGTGATCCAGGCTCTTGGAGTACACCTCGCCGCATCGATCGATGTATTCGAGCAACCTGTCTTCATACGGCCACATGGTGTCTTCCATGTAGAGGGTCAACTCGTGTGTGCGGCCATCGGTCGGTACGTCCTCGAAATCGACCTCCTGGAGCGGCGACCACGGAAGCGGGACAAGTAGTTTGGCCTCGACGTCGTGGCGGAGCTCATCGATATCGCGCATCCACGTCCGCAGATCACCCCTCTGGATCCGCAGGGCCAGGCGCTCCCACGCGGTTCCGTCGCGAACTGCCGTCACCGTGACGACGGTGTAGGCGGGTCCACTGCCGTGCGCGTGATTGGTGTACCAGAGCAACCGGGCATCGTCACCGGCAGCGAGCATCGGCATCCAACCGTCCCGGAACGCGGCCTCGAAGTCGTCTTCGGCGCGTCCGCGTACCCCGTGCACCTCATGCATGAACAGCACGCCGCGACCTCCAATGCTCAGGCGCCGCATCTGGACAGCGACCCCGAGAATCTGGTTACCTCACAAGGGTAACGGCCCTCACACGCTGGGAGTTCGACCATGGCAAGGCTCAATGTGCCGGACGGCCCCGGCGGTGACGCCGCGATGATTTGGACATTGCGGCCCGCGCTGGGCGGGATGGTCGAACGGATGATCCGCGGCGCCTACCAGGAAAGCATCATTCCGGCCGAAGAGCGCGAGCTGGCCAGGATGCGTATCGCCGAGATCAACGACTGTGCCGCCTGCTCGGACTTCAGGGCGCCGTCGGTGCTGGACGCCGGTATCGCACCGGAGCTCTACGAGAACGTCTCGGCGTACGCCTCCTACCCGGGATACACGCATCGGCAGCGTCTTGCGATCGAGTTCGCCGACCGGTTCGCCACCAACCACGCATCGATTGACGATGCCTTTGTCGCCCGGTTGCGCGAGCTGTTCAGCGACGAGGAGGTTCTCGACCTGACCCTGTGCGTCGCGGTGTTCCTTGGCCTTGGGCGGTCGTTGACGGTGCTCGGCGTCGACCAGTCCTGCGCGATAGACGTCTGACCGGTGGGCATCTCTTCGGTCGACGAGCTGCTCACCACCACGCGGGCGGTGCGCAAGCGACTTGACCTGACACGACCGGTCGAGCGCAAAGTGATTCTCGATTGCGTGCGGATCGCGATGCAGGCACCTACCTCGAGCAACGCGCAGGACTGGCGCTGGGTTGTGGTCACCGACGCCGACAAGCGTGCTGCAATCGCTGAGATCTACCGAAGCATCGGTTCCGAGTATCTCGCCCACGCCGCATCGACGACGACCGATCCGCAAACCCAGCGGGTGTACAAGAGCGCGTTGCGCCTCACCGACACCCTGGCCGAAGTTCCGGTTCATGTGATCCCGTGTCTGGAAAGCCGATTCGACGAGAGCAACCGTTTGATCGCGGCGTCGGGCTGGGCATCGATCATTCCTGCCGGCTGGAGCTTCCTGTTGGCGCTTCGGTCCCGCGGCCTCGGATCGGTATGGACGACGATGCATCTGGCCAAGGAGCGCGAGGTCGGCGAGATCGTCGGAATCCCAGGCACGGCAATGCAAGCCGCGCTGTTTCCGGTCGCATACACCATCGGCACCGATTTCCGGCCTGCTTCACGTCCCCCGCCGGAGTCGATCACCTACTGGAACTCCTGGGGAGAGCATAGCCCCAGCGCAATGAGGAGAGGGCACCTATGCAGTCCTACACCGTGCGATTCCACATCGATGCACCGCCGAGAAGGGTGTGGCGGGTGCTGCACCCGCCGGTGCCGCCGAACTCCCCCAAACCCCGGGTTCTCAAATGGCCGACGGGCAGCATGGAAATCCTCAACGAGGGCGACGAAGCGGGTGAAGGCCTGGTGCGCACCTGCATTTTCGAGGTGCCGAAGTACCTGATGTCGGGTGGCAAGGGGCGCTCGTGGGAAACGGTGACCGAGGCGAAGGTCAACACGATTGCGCGGTATGTGGCGATCGGGAAGCCGCTGTGGTCACGAGCCGAGGGCTATCACGAACTCGAGGAACAGCCAGACGGGACGACGGTGCTGACTTTCCATGAGACGTATCACGCCTACAACCCCGTGCTGCGGTTCCTCCTCGAACGCCCCGTGCACGCCAAAATCAGTCGAGACAACCTGGACACCTACGAGCATGCCCTTGGCTATGCCGGTCGTGTCACACGACTGGCATGAGTGCGGACGCCATGGATTTCGCCCAACGCGCGATCGACATCGCCCGGCAGAACGTTGCCGAAGGGGGCCGTCCGTTCGCGACGGTCATCGTGAAGGACGGCGAGATCCTGGCCGAGAGCCCCAACCGTGTCGCCCAGACTCACGACCCGACAGCGCACGCCGAGATCCTTGCGATTCGCGAAGCGTGTGTGAAGCTCGGCACCGAGCACCTGGTCGGCACCACTATTTACGTCCTCGCTCACCCTTGCCCGATGTGTCTGGGATCGCTGTACTACTGCTCACCGGATGAGGTCGTCTTCTTGACGACCCGCGATGCATACGAGATGCACTACGTCGATGACCGAAAGTACTTCGAGCTGAACAACTTCTACGACGAGTTCGCCAAACCCTGGGACCGGCGGCGCCTTCCGATGCGCTACGAGCCGCGCGATGCTGCCGTCGAGGTCTATCGGCTGTGGCAAGAACGCAACGGCGGTGACCGCCAAGCTAGACCCGTTTGACTGTTGCCAGCCAGGCCGGTCCGCCGTGTTCGTCGTGGAATCGTGTGTGGATCCTGGCCGGTCCGACGGCGGTCATCTCCCATCCAAGGCCTGGCAGGAATGCTGCCGTCAGCTCTTCCCGAGTGACAGGGTGCGGGCCGGTGTTGGGGCCGATGTCGCTGAAGCACAACACATGCAGGGTGCCGTCGGGGTTGGTCACCGAAGCGAGGCTGGCCACATACGCGGCCCGCTCGGTGCCGTCGAGGGTATGGAACAACCCGCAGTCCAGCACGGTGTCGAACATGCGGCCCAATTTCTGCAGGTGCAACGCGTCGGCCTCGGCGAACTCTGCCACGATCCGGCGTTCGTCGGCATTCCGCCGGGCGATCGCGACCGCCGTCTCGGCCACATCGATCCCGAGTACCGACAGCCCGAGCGAGGCGATGTGAAGGGCGTTCTCGCCGGTGCCACAGCCCGCATCGAGCACGGCACCGGCGAATCCGCCTTCGGAAGCCAACTGCAGTACGGCTGGCTGCGGTCGGCCGATGTCCCACGGGGCGGGGCCGTCGCGGTAGGACGCATCCCACGGTTGTTTCGCCATCCGTTCGTGGCTGGTCGGCTGTCGTCCGCGGAGAGGGTCATCCATCGTTACTCGTTTCGTGCGCAGGATCGATGAGATTGCGGAAGCTCGCGGCCGCATAGACCGATGCGCCCGCGCTTCGGACCCGTTGGGCCAGTGCGTTATCCGATGTCACCACGGTGAGATCGCCGGGTTGATCGTCGGCCTGAACCAGACGGACGATCTCGTCGTCGGCCGAGTTGGCGGCCGCACGTGGCGCGTGCGCAATCTCGATGACGGATGATTCGATAGCCGGCAACATCGGCCGCTCAAAGACCACTGTCACGCGGTCTTGCGTCGCGGCCCATCGCTCGAGCTGTTCGACCAGTCCGGCCATCGCGCGTCGGCGATCTCGCCACCAGCCGTCTGGCCGACTGCCGATCACATTCATCGCGTCGACGATCCATCGTTGCGTCATCCGTTGCCCAGCACGGAAGCGAGCTGTTCGAAGGTGAGCGTCCATCCGTTGTCGAAGCTTTCGAATTCCTCTGGGGGAAGGAGGGAATGCTCGATCGACATCAGAGTCTCGTCGTCGCCGACCGGCTCGAACGCGACGTTGACGACACTCTCCGTTGTCGGGTCGGACCAATTCGAGTTGGCCCAGGTGAAACGCAAAAGGTGCGGGCGGTCGATCGTCAGGAACTGCCCGGTGATCAGAACGCGGGTACCCGAATCATCGACGTCGAAGCGCACGTTCCCGCCGATTCGCGGTTCCACATTGACCTCGATGACACGGACGGGCCTCGGACACATCCATTCCTGCAACGACTCAGGATCGAGCCATTGGTCGAACACCACTTCCGGCGCAGCGGGCATGACGCGACGGACGCGAACGGTCGCCGCTTCGGTCATCGCGCCGACCGCTGCCTGCGCAGTTTCGCCGCAAGCGCGTCGGCGCGTGTCGACCAGAACTCCGTCTGCTCGTCGATCCACTGCTGGGCCATCGTCAATCCGTCCGGTTGTAGGGACAGCCAGTGCTCGCGGCCGCGTACTTCGCGGCGGACCAGTCCAGCCGCCTCCAACACGCCGATATGGCGCGAAACGCCTGCGAATGTCATCGGCAGCGGAGCGGCCAGGTCGGTGATTCGGGCGTCACCCTGGCGCAACGTCTTCAGAAGCCGGCGGCGCGTCGGATCGGCGAGCGCAGCGTATGCACGATCCAACACCTGATCTTCAACCACCTTGTTGACTATAGCGGCCGCTCATGATGTGCTGAAGAAAGATATTCAACCGCAATGTTGAACGTTTGGAGGACGCATGGATAGGCCGCCGATTGTGTCGGCGAACGAGTGGGAGTCCGCGCTCCAGGAGATGCTCGTCGAGGAGAAAGAGTTCACCCGTGCGCGAGACGCGCTGGCGGCGCGTCGCAGGCGGATGCCGTGGACGCCGGTGGACAAGGCCTACGAGTTCGAGGGACCCGGCGGCAAGGTGCGCCTGCTCGACCTCTTCGACGGTCGGCGTCAGCTCATCGTTTACCGCGCCTTCGTCGACCCGGGCGTACATGGGTGGCCCGAGCACGGATGTGTCGGCTGCTCGTTGATGGCCGACCACATCCCCGACCTGGAACATCTGAACTCCCGCGACACCACCCTCGTGTACGTCTCGCGTGGGTCGCAGGCCGACATCGCGCGGGTGAAGAACCGGATGGGCTGGAGCCACCCCTGGTACACCATCGTGCCCGGACCCGACGGCGCCTTCGATGTCGACTTCGGCGTGGACGAATGGCACGGCACCAATGCGTTCATCCGGGACGGCGACAGCGTGTTTCGCACCTACTTCATCAACGACCGCGGCGACGAGGTGTTCGTCAACACCTGGAATTTCCTCGACATGACGGCGCTGGGGCGTCAGGAGAAATGGGAGAACTCACCAAATGGCTACCCGCAGACCAAGCCCTACGACTGGTGGCGCTGGCATGACGCATACGGAGAACATGGAAACGGCAACTGATCCGCGCCTGATCGCCCGCATCTATCAGGATTCACGGGAACGAATATCCGAACTCGCGGCAAGTCTCGACGACGCGGCGGTGCACACCCCCGTCGTTGCTTGTCCCGGCTGGTCGGTGCGGGATGTGATCGCACACCTGGCGGCAGTGGCCGAGGACTGGGGGCAGGGGCTCTTGACCGGCCCGCCCACCGACGAGCAGACGGCTGCACAGATCGCCAGGTTCGGCCGCGACGACATCAGCGAGATCCTCAACGCTTGGGCCGACGCTGCCGCGCGGCTGAACGCGATATCCGAAAGCGATGGGATCGAGCCTCCGATCGGTGACATCGCCTGTCATGAACACGATGTGCGGGCGGCGGTTGGTCGGCCCGGTGCCCGCGATTCGGCATCCGTTTGGTATTCGTCCGATCGACTGCTCGCCAACCTCCATCCGCCAGTGCCGCTGCGCGTTACTGTCGAAGACGCCGAGTATCGGAGCGGCACAAGCGACGGAACCGAAATCGCCCTCCGTACTACGCGATTCGAAGCCCTGCGATGGCGAACCGGCCGCCGCAGCCGCGCCCAGCTCGCCGCGATGGACTGGTCCGACGACCCGACCCCGATACTGGATCACCTATATATGTTCGGACCCGCCGACACCTACATCGACGAATAGTCGCCGAAGGAGCAGTCGTGAAAGACGATTCACCACATCGTGATTCGGTCAACAGCGCGCCATCACCCGCGACCGTAGACCGAGCCACCTTCGAAGCCGAAATCGACAGCCTGCGCGTTCGCGAAAAGGCTCATATCCGGGCGGGCGACGCGATCGCCGCGGCCCGGCGGCGGCTGCCCATGGTCGAGGTCGACGCCAGGCTCGAGCTGACCGGGCCTGATGGGCCGGTCACTTTGCTCGACGCGTTCGATGGACGTCGGCAGCTGCTCGCCTACTACTTCATGTGGCACGCAGGGAAATCCGCGCCGGATCAGTGCGAAGGGTGCACATGGGTCACCACGCAGGTGGACGAGCTGTCCTACCTGCACTCCCGCGACATCACCTATGCGGTGTTCTGCCAGGGCCCCTACGACGAAAGCACCCGATACCGCGACTTCATGGGGTGGAATGTGCCGTGGTATTCCGCGCTTCCCTCCCTCGACACGCTCCTCGTCGGACGAAGCGCAGGCATGATGCACATCGTGTGCTACCTGCGTGACGGCGACCGCGTCTTCGAGACGTACTGGACGACCCTGCGCGGCGTCGAGGCGATGGATTACAGTCTCGCTCTTATGGATTTGACCGTCTACGGACGTCAGGAACCGTGGGAGGACTCCCCGGCCGGGTGGCCGCAAGAGTGGCAGGTCAATGGCGAGAACACACGGATCAACGGGCGCCCCATCCCGCAATGGTCACGACTGGAAGCGGGGCGCTCCGACAACCTCACCGGTGCCAGGTAGCAGTGCCGGCACGGCCGATCAGCGGGCCCCGCGGACCAGCCGACCCGGGCGCGCGCCGGTGTCGACGCCGGCCCGGCGGGTAACGGCTCCACTGACGATGGTGGCCGTGTAGCCGGAGGCGCCCTGGACCAGGCGCTGGCCGCCCGCGGGCAGGTCGTAGGCCATCCGCGCGGGGTGCAATGTCAGCGCATCCATATCGATCACGTTGACGTCGGCCTTCTTTCCGACTTCGATCACACCGCGATCGGACAAACCGAACAGCTGGGCGGTGTCGTGAGACTGCTTGCGCACCACGTACTCCAGAGGAAGCTTCTCGCCCCTGTGTCGGTCCCGCGCCCAATGTGTCAGCAGGAACGTGGGATAGGAGGCGTCGCAGATCATGCCGCAGTGCGCACCACCGTCCGACAGGCCCACCACGCCTGCGGGATGCATCAGCATCTCCCGGATCGCGTCATGGTTGCCGTAGAAGTAGTTGTAGAACGGCAGCATCAACATGGCTGTCGCGTCGGACTCCAGCATCAGGTCATAGAGCGTGGCCAGCGGATCCTCGCCGCGATCGGCGGCGATCTTTTCGACGGCCCGATCCTGGGTTGGTTCGTAGTCGGGTGGGTCGCCCAGCGAATAGATGCGGTTGAGTGAGTACTGAACGAGCGCGAACATGTTGTCGAACAACAGTTTCGGGTCGGGCGGCAGATCGTCCTCGGACAGGATGGCCGCCTTGACCGCGGGTTCGGCAAGACGCTGCGCCAGCTCGTCACGGCTGCATTCCGCTTTCAGCCGACGGAAGGTCGGACGATGGGTGAACGCATGATGCCCGGGGAAGCCGAACAGCATGCCGAACGGTCGTGCCGCGATTTGCGGATACAGCTCACTGCCCGCCGCATGAGCCGCCGCCGAGATGTCGAGTTGTTCGCGCCAGAGGTCGGGCGCCGCGTCGACCTGGATCATCCCGAACGAGATGGGCCGGTCGATATCGGCGGCCAAACGCTGCATCCAGTCCAGCTCTTTCTTGGGCGCGATGATGTCCTCGCCTGCGACTCCCTGCGGGGCAAGTTCGAAGACGGCCCGCCCGCCGGCCGCCATCGCCCGGCCGAGTCCGAACAGCTCATCCTCGGCGGCATACGTTCCAGGAACCGGCTCTCCGTCGATGGCTCGGTGACCAATAGTGCGTGATGTCGAGAAACCGAGTGCACCGGCCTCGATGCCCTCCTGCACAATCCGCGCCATCGCCGCGATGTCCTCAGGTGAGGCAGGCTCGTTGCGGGCTCCCCGCTCGCCCATCGCATAGGCGCGTACTGCGCCGTGGGCTATCTGGCTGCCAACATCGATGGCGAATTGCTGGTTCCCGATGACGTCGAGGTATTCGGGATAACTCTCCCAGCCCCACGAGATGCCCTCGGTGAGCGCGGCGCCCGGAATGTCCTCGACACCCTCCATCAAACCGATCAGCCAGTCTTCTTGACCGGGGCGCACCGGCGCGAAGCCCACACCGCAGTTGCCCGCGACGACGGTTGTGACGCCGTGACTGCTGGAGGGCTCGAGACTGGAGTCCCAGCTGACCTGGCCGTCGTAGTGGGTGTGGATGTCCACGAATCCCGGCGCGACGATCTTCCCCGTCGCGTCGATCGTCTCTGCAGCGTGTCCTTCCAGTGCCGGGTCCCCCGGCCCGCGGCGACGGACTTCCACGATCCTGCCGTCCTTGACCGCCACGTCGGCTTCGAATCGATCTGCGCCTGTTCCGTCCACGACGGTCCCGCCAGTGATTTTGAGGTCGAACACGATAACTCCCGCCAAAGCCGCGCCAGCCGTTACTGTGGTCAATGTAACACCGTTACAGACCTTTGGGCCGTGTTGGGGAGGGCGAATCATGACGCGGACAGCGCAGACCGACTCGTCGGCTGGTAACCCTGCCCATGCCCGCCGGGACGACGCGATCGGCACTCCCCCGAGGCGGCCCACCCTGGTGCCTGCGCAGCGCTACTACTCTGAATCGTTCGCGCAGCTCGAGGTCGAGCGCATGTGGCCGAAGGTGTGGCAGGTGGCCTGCACGGTCGATCATGTCGCCGAACCCGGCGACTATTTCGAATACCGGTGCGGACCGTACTCGGTACTCGTGGTTCGCGGCGACGACGGCATGCTGCGCGCCTTCCAGAATGTGTGTCGGCATCGGGGTAATTCGCTGTGCACCGGTTCGGGCGCCGACCTGCGTGAACTGAAATGCGGCTACCACGGCTGGACGTGGGACCTCGCCGGCTCTCTCAAGCGAGTGCCCAACCGCAAAGGCTTCGGAGCGCTCTCGATGGCTGAGTTCCCACTCGTCGCGGCCGGCGTCGAGGTGTGGGAACGGCTCGTCTTCATCAATCTCGACGTCAACGCGATGCCCTTGGTCGATTACCTGGAGAAGGTGCCACGAGACATCGCGTGGTGCGGACTCGGCGACTTCCGGTGCTACGCCACCATGACCATCGAGGTCGATGCGAATTGGAAGACGATCGCGGACGGCTACAGCGAGACCTACCACATCCAGACGTTGCATCCCGAGCTGCACAGATGCATGGACAATGTCTATGCACCGCAGGTGATCTGGGGACACACCGGCAAGTCGGAACAGATGTACGGCGTGCCGAGCCCGCAAATCAAGGAGGCACTCACCGAGGCTGATGTGTGGGACGCGTATGTGTGCACCCAGGGCGCGCTGATGGGTGTTGCGGAGGATACCCCGTTCCCGGCCGATGAGTGCCTGCGGGGGCATTCTGTCACCGACGTGATCGCAGAGCGCACAAGGGCTTTCGCTGCCGGGCGCGGTGTCGACTTGAGCTGGGCCAGCACCGACCAGATGATGCGGCTGCACCAGTACAACGTCTTCCCGAACATGACGCTCCTGGCCAACGCCGACCACTTGACCGTCATGACCTCACATCCTGGGTCAGATCCCGATCACGGCGAGCTGGTGATGATCCTGTGGACGCGGATGCCGCCCGGCGCGCCGCGAAGCAAACCGGCCGACGTCCGGATGAAGGCCGACGAAGCACACCCCGGTCTGGTGCTGACACAGGACATCACAGTGCTTGCGGGTCTCCAGCGCGGTCTGCGCCAGCCGGGACTCGAACATCTGACGCTGTCCAACGAGGAACGGCGCGTGATCAACATGCACCGCAACCTCGAACGCTATCTGGAGCTGTCCGACGATGACTGCATGACAGGGGGTGAGACACCCTGACAGAAGTAGTCGACGCCGAGGCGGTACTCGACACTGCAGCTCGCTTGATTGAGCTCCACGGAGTGGACGCCTTCACGATGCGCGGGCTGGCCGAGCAGCTCGGGGTCGCCGTCACCTCGATCTACTGGCATGTCGGCGGGAAGGACAAACTGTTCGACAGCCTGGTTGACCACTTACTACGCCAGATGGCGCAACTGCCCGTCGAGGGCGACAATCCGGTCGACCGCATTGCGTCGCTTGCCCGCTCACAGCGGAGGGCGTTGATCGACCGACAGCACCTTCTCGCCATCGCACACGAGCGCGATCGAACACCCCAGCTGTTCCTTCCGATTCAGCAGAGACTGGCGGCCGAGTTGGCCGAGTTGGGTGTGAAGGGCGCCGACGCCGCACTCATCCTGCGGGCGGTGCAGGTTCACGTGATTTCCTCTGCGGTGATGCAGTTCTCGGCAGTGCGTGGTGCCAAGCATGAGGAAGAGGATCCGTCGCTGTGGACCGACGACTGGCCTGACCGGTCGCTCGTCGAGGCACTCCAGTCCCCGACCGACTACGACGCGGTCTTCGAGTACGGGCTCAGTGCTCTGCTTGGGCCGCTCCGGACTCGCGGCGCCTCGTAGCACCCCACAGTCCGACGCCGATGCCGACGACGGCGCCGCCGAGTCCGACCGTCTTCTGCGAGCGCTTCATCTGGTGGTGCACACTCATCCCACCCAGGAGGTCGGCCGCGTCGGCGCCGCCCGACGCGAGGAACCAGCCGCGGGTGTCTCGGCCGCGCAGCGCCGCCGCCAGCAGCAAGCCGCCGATCAGCGCGTCGCGGTAGCCCATCGAGCGTAGAAGGAGCCGCGCGGTCGGAGGCGGCTCATCGGGATCGCCCCACAACCGGTTTGCGCGAAGGGGGTCGACGAGAAACGAGACGCCCGACGCGAGGCGGATACCACCGACGACGAGCCCTGCACGATCCATGGCCATGGCATGCAGCCTAGGACTTGGGGGTTCACCCACTCCTAGATGCAACGCTCAAGGCGATTTCTTTGTGCGCGGGGCAATAGTAGATGGTGGCCTCGCGAAGGAACATCGCGTCGGAGGCGTCGAAGGCCGGGTCTTCGGTGTTGTTGTATTGACCCAGCCACGCGACGACGTGGTAAGGATCTGCGCCCTGGTCCAACTGGTCGCATGCCCAGTGCGCCCACGTCACCGGTCCAGTGGGGTCACCGAGCGGGAGTATGTCCTGGCGCTTCAACGCCTTAAGAAAGGCGTCGTCGTGCTCGTCGGCGTATGCAGCGGGAGCCGCCGAAACGACGAGGCCGATGGCGACAGCCAGCGCCGATAGCACCCTCAACGCCCGCCGTGTGTTGACCCTGCCGGATCGCATGGGTCAACTATCCGCCCTGATGTGACGTCGCGCGTGAGTACTGCACTACTTGAATCGCCACCGATGAGTTCTTGATGCCGAAGGAGTCATCACTGGCATGGGCGCAGACATCTCGCGGCTTGTGTTGTACATGTCGATGTCGCTCGACGGATTCATCGCCGGGCCCGAGGATACGAAGGACAATCCCTTGGGGACCAACGGCAACCGGCTGCACAAGTGGCTGGCCGACGGCGGCGGCGATGACCCCACCGGCTATCGACCGGACGACGAAGCGGGTCAGACGGTGTTCGACGAGATGATGGCGACCGGCGCCGTCATCACCGGCAGGCGTACCGGCGACTTCGTCGACTACTGGGACGGCGACCACCATAACGGCGTGCCGATTTTCGTCCCGACGCACCAAGCACCCGATGGAGCACATGCGGGCGGCGTCCGCTTCGTGACCGACGGCATCGAATCGTGCGTCGCGCAGGCCAAGGCGGCTGCTGGAGAACGTGATGTCATGATGCATGGGGCATACACCGCGCAGAAGTGCGTGCGTGCCCGCGTTCTGGACGTGCTCGAAATTCAGCTGATCCCGGTTCTATTGGGTGACGGACGGCGGTTGTTCGATCACCTCGAACCACACTGCGTCGACCTCGAGCTGATCCGTACGCTCGAGTCGCCGAACGCTCTGCACCTCCGCTATCAGGCGGTGTACCTGTGAAGTGCGCAGCGGCACCCGCTGGAAAGCCTGCGTCCATCCGCCATTCACCGGCCAGCGCTGTGATCGACTGGTGACGACCAGTGACCGTGTCCATTCCAGCCCTGACTCGGACGACGCCGTAGAGCGGTTGCGCGCCGACTACGACGCAACGCCGTATGTCTCAGATGCATTTCCGCAGTCGGCGCCGGGCCAGCTGGCCGCTATCGCGCACTTGTTCGGGTTGGAAACGCCCGAGGTGGCCGGCGCGCGCGTGCTCGAAATCGGCTGTGCGGCGGGCGGCAACGCCATTCCGTTCGCGGTCGCGCATCCGATGGCGAGCGTCGTGGGCATCGACCTGTCGGAGGTACAGATTGACCTTGGTCGCGGGCGCGTCGAGGGCCTGGGACTCGACAACCTGGAGCTGATCGCCGGCGATATCGCACGCATGGACCTGGCGGGGCTCGGCCGGTTCGACTACATCGTCGCCCACGGGGTCTACAGCTGGGTGCCGGCGAACGTGCAGGATGCCATCCTGTCGGCGTTCCGCCGGCTGCTGGCTCCCGAGGGCGTGGCCTATCTCAGCTACAACACCTATCCCGGCTGGAAAACCAAGGAGGTCCTGCGCGATGCCATGCTGCTGGCCAGCGGCGGCAGCGCGGCCCCGGCAGACAAGGTGCGCAGCGCGAAGGACATGGTCGACTTCCTCGACGAGGTGGCACCCGCTGAAGGCGTGCTGTCTCGAGTAATGGCCGAATCGCGTGCCTTCTCAGAGAGCTTCGGCGATTCCTACCTGCTGCATGACGAGCTTGAGACGTTCAACGCGCCGTGCTATTTCTACGAGATGTTGCAGCGGGCAGGCGCTCACGGTCTGGCCTTCCTTGCCGAGGCGCGCCCCGAGTCGATGTTCCCCGGCAATCACGGTCCAAAGGTTGCGGAGTTCCTGGCCGAGAAATGTGCCGGCGCCCAGGTGCTCGTCGAGCAGTACTTGGATTTCGTCGTCAACCGGCTGTTCCGCGAGTCGCTGCTCGTTCACGCTGAACGCGCACCGCAGATTCGCTACCAGCCGGACCGCAGCCGTTACGAGCGTATGCATTTCGCTGCGTGGGTGCCTCCCGTCGACGGGCAGACTCGCATGGACCACTCGCGTCAGGAGTACCTGGAATCGGATGGGTCGACACTGTTCACCAACGACCCGGGCATTAAGGCGGCACTGGATGCGCTCAGTGCGCGCTGGCCATGGACGCTGTCGCGGCACGAGCTCGTTGACGAGGTCCACGCGCGGCTCGGCGTCGCGGGGTTCGACTCCAGCACCGACCTCGCAGCCATCATCGACAACCTCCTCGAGGTTCTGGTCCTGCAGGGACAGGCCCGTTTTCGGCTCGATCCCGTGTTGCCGGAACCCGCATCCAGTCCGCTTCGGCTCTTCGAACCGATCAGGCGCATGGCCGAGGCAACGCGTCACGAAAGCGGCGCATCGATCTTCAATCTGTGGCATGAGACGGTGATTCCATCGCCGGTGGACCGCCACCTGCTACCGCTGCTGGACGGCGGCCATGATCGGGAATCGCTACTCGACGCCCTTATGGCTGTCGATCGTCACGCCCCGATTCCCATCGAGTGCGATGGCAGGGAGCGACGCGATGTCCTTACCGACCTCATTGACGAATTGCCGCAACGTCTTGCGGCGATGAAGCTCCTGCGGCCGGGCTGATGGTCAGCGCAGCCGCGTCTCGCAGTATTTGAAGCCGGATCTGCCGCGCCGCCGTCATGTGTTCCGCGGCGACGGCACGGGCGGTCGACTCATCGCCGTCACCGATGGCCTGCAACAAATGTGCATGCTCCTCGAGGGCTTCGCGCCAGCGGTCGCCGACGGACAGAGTCGAGTGCGGGACATGAACGAGGTGCGTAGTCAACCGCTCGAGAAGATCCACCAGCACAGGATTGTGGGCGGCATGCCAGATTGCGGTGTGGAACTCCAGATTCGTGCGGACCCGGATGCCGTCATCCGGATCCACCAGTGTCCGGTCGCGTTTGAGGAGCCCTTCCAGGCGTACCAAGTCGGCGGGGCGGCGGGCGCGCACGGCTTGCCCGGCCGCCTCGGCCTCGAGCACCACCCGCAGCTCGTATATCTGGATCACCTCGTGCGGGTCGATGGCGCGCACCAGCATTCCGCGGTCACCCGGTACGAGGAGGCGGTCCTGCTCGAGGCGTCGCAACGCCTCCCTGACCGGAGTCCTGGATACTCCGAATTTGGATGCGAGGGGGATCTCGCGCAGCGGACTGCCCGGTAGCAGTGCGCCGGAAGTGATTTCGTCGCGCAGTTGCTGATAGACCGCCTTCGCATCAGTCACGCCAACCTGCCCGCTCTCCTGCCGAACACCGCGCCCGAGGTCAGCCCGGTGCCTCCCGGGTAGTTGCCGCTGAAGAGGCCGCCAAGCATCTCTCCGCAGACGAAGAGGCCCGGCATGGGTGTGCCGGACCTGTCGAGCACCCGGCCGTCAGGTGTCGGCGCGCAGCCCGCCGAAAGTAAATGTGATGCCGCAGGTGACGGGGAACGCGTAGTACGGCGGGGTCTCCAGCGGATGGCCCAGTTGGACTTCGGCGGCTCCACCCGCGCGCTCGGCCGTCCTTGAGCGAGAGGTCAAGCGGCACAGTGCGGTCGATCGCCGCGTTGAACTCGGCTACGGTGTGGCGCAGCGCTGCCGGGTCGATGCCGATGCGCGCGGCGAGCTCCTCGAGCTGTCCGCTGCGACCACCGACACGCCGGGCATGTCGTACTCCTCGGTGCTCAGCCGCGGCCGGGTGTTGGCGTCGAAGAGCTGGAACGCAAGCCCGTCCGGCTGGTCGAGGATGCGGGCGCCGTACTCGGCGTAGGTGTAGTTGCGGAAGTCCGCCCCTCATCGAGGAAGCGTTCGCCCTGCAGGTTCACCACGATGCCGAGGGGGTAGCCGCCGCGGGTCAACTGGTTGGTCAGCTCGCGGTTGCTTTCGTTGTCGGGGAACCAGGCATCCCACGCGACGCTGTGGCACGTGGTCCAGTCGCCGTACCGGGCGGCGCCTGCGGTGAGGGCGCGCGTCGAACATGTCGCCGGTATTGAGGGCCGTGCCGCGCACCTTGGCCCGTCGCCATCCCTCGCCGAGTTCGGTTGCGCGCCAAGCGGCATTGGCCTCGAATCCACCGGCGGCGAGCACGACGACGGGCTCAGGGCCGGCGGCACCTGCCTTGTCTCCAGGTGACGCCGGCTGACCCTGCCGTCTTCGACGACGAGGTCGGGGCGCGGGCGCCGTAGCGGATCTCGATCCCGGCCTCCCGTGCGGCGCGCGGTGTGCTGCTCGATCAGGCCCTTGCCGCCACCGGTGCTGCCGACGGCAGCCCGCCCCAGAACACCTGGCGGCCCTTGCGCGTCGGGGTAGGCCTGCCGTTCATACATCAGCCGGTAACCGCAGGCCCCTTGCCGTGCAGCCAGCGGAGACATCCTGGCTGTCGCTGATCAGCGCCTCGGTCAGCGCCGGGTCGTTGCGGCCGCCGGTCACTTTCGCCATGTCCGTCGCGAACTCGTCGGCGGGGTAGGGGGGAGCACGGTGAGGCGTGCCGGTCGTCCGCGTCGAAGAGGTCGGCGACGTCCGTCGAAGCCGACGTGCGCGACCCGGATGGCGCCCGCCGTGAAATAGCTGTTGCCGCCTGCCTCCTCGGGCTGCCCTTCTCCAGTAGCAGCACCCGTCTGCCCGCGCTCGGCCGCGGCGTGTGCCGCCGCGAACCCGGCGTTGCCTCCACCCCGCGACGACGACGAGTGTCCGTTGCTTCCTGCTCCGACATGCCCCCGCGGTCACTGTATGCAACTGTCGACCATGCGTGACGACACTGGCGTGTCACGGCGCCGCGTGCCATGCCGGTGGTGCACGACAGTGGATCGGACCGAGAGATGCTCGACGGTGGTGGCCGATGACGCGTCGATGGCTGCCGCCCCGCCGTCGTTGCAGTACTTCGCCCCCCCGTGGCGATCGTCGTCGCAACGGCCGCACGAGAGCGGCGCCGGTGACCACGGGAGCGGCGGAATCCGCTCTGGGACGTGTCGGCGACCGGCAGTTGCGGATCATGGCGCCGGCCGCGCCCGGCGGCGGTTGGGACCAGACCTCCCGCGAGATGCAGGGCGCGCTGCGCGAGCTCGTCGGGCGTACCGAGGTGTACAACGTCGCGGGTGCGGGCGGCACGATCGGGCTCAGCCAGTTCGTCCGGCTCGACGGCGACCCGACCGAGCTGATGACGACCGGGCTGATCATGATCGGCGCGGTCGAGGCGAACGACTCGCCGTACTCGCTGGATGAGACCACGCCGCTGGTCCGGCTGACGACCGACTACCAGGTCGTGGTCGTGCCGAAGGACTCGCCGCTGAATCGCATCGCCGACGTGGCCGCGGCGATGAGCAGCGACATCGCGGCGGTGTCGATCGCCGGCGGCTCGGCGGGCGGCGCCGAGCAGATCCTGGCCGGCCTGATCGCCAAGGCCGTCGGCGCCGACCCCGCGCCAGATCAGCTACGTCGCGCACTCCGGCGGCGGCGAGGCGCTGACCACCCTGCTGTCGGGCCGCTCGACGATCGCGATCTCCGGCGTATCCGGGGTTGAGCCGCAGATCGAGGCCGGCAAAGTGCGCGCGCTCGCGGTGTCCAGCCCGAAGCGGCTGCCCGGGCTGCCCGACGTGCCGACGTTGCGCGAGGCCGGGGTCGACGTCGAGCTGCAGAACTGGCGCGGCGTCGTCGCGCCGCCGGCATCAGCCGAGAGCAGGAGAAGGCGCTGGAGACCTGCTGGTGGACATGACCCGACCGGACGCGTGGCGTGAGGTGCTCGCCGACCGCGGCTGGGGCGACGCACGCTCGCCGGCCCGGAGTTCGAGGAGTTCGTCCGGGCCGAGCAGGCCCGGGTGTCGCAGGTGCTCGACGAGATCGGACTGGGATAAGTGCGATGAGCGAAAACACAGGGACACCGAGACCACGCCACCGCCCCGGGGCCGTCCCGACCGGCAGGACCGTGCTCGCATCCGGGGCGTTCGGCGCTGTGATGCTCCTGGCCGCGGTGCTGGTGATCGTCGACGCCGTGCGGCTGCCGGACACCGCACGCGGCGGTCGGCCCGGCGGCGGTGCCGCTGCCGGTCGGTGTGCTGCTCGGTGTGGTCGGCGCCGGGCTGCTGATCAGGCGCGCGCGCACCTGGGTTCGGCGGTTCGCGGGCCGCCATGGCAGCCGCGGGCGCGGGCTGCGGCTGCTCGCGATGGTCGCCGCGCTGGTGGCGTTCGCCGTCCTGCTGCCCCTGCTCGGCTACGTGGTGACCTCTACGGCGCTGTTCGTCGCCGCCGCGCTGCTGCTTGGCGCGCCGCAGTCTGGCGCGCGGTGGCGTACGGCTGGGCGCTGGCGGCCATCGTGTTCCTGGTCTTCGACCGGCTGATCGGGCTGAGCCTGCCCGCCGGGCCGTGGGGGTTCTGACATGGACTCACTCGGGCTCCTTCTCGAGGGCTTCGCGCGCGCGCATGACCCCGGGCAACCTGCTGTGGGCGTTGATCGGCGTCACGATCGGCACCGCCGTCGGCGTGCTGCCCGGCATCGGCCCCGCGCTGACCGTCGCGCTGCTGCTGCCGATCACGTTCCGGCTCGACCCCGCCAGTGCCCTGATCCTGTTCGCAGGCATCTACTACGGCGGCATGTACGGCGGATCGACCACGTCGATCCTGCTCAATACTCCCGGCGAGAGTGCCTCGATGGTGTCCGCCCTCGAGGGCAACAAGATGGCGCGCGCCGGTAGAGCGGCGGCCGCGCTGGCCACCGCCGCGATCGGCAGCTTCGTCGCGGCGACGATCGGCACCATCGCCCTGACGTTCGTGGCACCTGCCGTCGCGGACTTCGCGACAAGCTTCGGTCCGCCGGAGTATGTGGCGCTGATGGCGGTGGCGTTTGTGACGGTCAGCGCGTTGCTCGGCCGCAGCCTTCTGAAGGGCGCGGCGAGCCTGCTGCTCGGCGTCACCATCGGGCTGATCGGTATCGACGCCCAGACCGGCCAGCCCCGGCTCACGTTCGGCGTCGCTCCCCTGCTCGACGGCATCGACGTCGTGATCGTGGTGGTGGCGTTGTTCGCCCTCGGCGAGGCGTTCGCACACGTGCTCAGCGGAACCGGCGGCACCACCGTGGAACCGCTGCGGGGCCGTACCGTGCTGTCCCGTGAAGACCTACGGCGGTCGTGGCCGGCGTGGTTGCGTGGCACGGCATTCGGCTTCCCGATCGGAGCTCTGCCCGCAGGCGGCGCCGAGGTGCCGACGTTCCTGAGCTACGCGACCGAGAAGCGGCTGACCAAGCACCCCGAGGAGTTCGGCCACGGCGCGATCGAGGGCGTGGCAGGCCCGGAGGCGGCGAACAACGCGGCGGCCGCGGGCGTGCTGGTGCCACTGCTGACCATCGGCCTGCCCACCTCGGCGACGGCGGCGGTCATCCTCGTCGCGTTCCAGTCCTACGGACTGCAGCCCGGGCCCGAGCTCTTCACCGAGTCGGGGCCGCTGGTGTGGACGCTGATCGCGAGCCTGTACATCGGCAACGTGATGCTGCTCGTGCTCAACCTGCCGTTGGCCAGGGTGTGGGCGCGAATGCTGACCATTCCGGCTTACGGAATCTATGCCGGCGTACTGGTTTTCGCGATGCTCGGCACGTTCGCCGCCGGCGGCACCACCGTCGATCTCTTCATCCTGTTCGGACTCGGTCTTGTCGGTCTGCTGATGCGGGAGGCGGACATCCCGGTGGCCCCCGCGATCGTGGGTCTCATTCTCGGCCCGGTGGCCGAGCAGCAGCTGCGCCGGGCGCTCACGTTCTCGGAGGGTGACCCGTCCATCCTGCTGTCGAGTCCGATCACGTACGTGCTGTGGGGTGTGGTCGTGCTGGCGCTCGTCGGAGCGCTCGCGGCGCCGCTGCTGCGCCGTCGTCGTGAGGCGCAGCAGACGCCTACTGCGACGAAATAGACTCTGCGGCACGCGCTATCGCGTCGGCTGAACGATCGACGTCGTCGTCGGTCGTCGACCAGTTCGAAATCGAAACCCGAAGCACGTACTGGTCATTCCAGGTGGTGCCGCCGAGCCAGCATGTTCCGTCGCGCTGAACAGCGGCCACGGCGCTGCGATTGGCGTCGTCTCCCCCGGCAGTTGCAGCAGCACCTGGTTGAGCACGACGTCGTTGACGATCCGCGCGCCGGGAATCTCGGCCAGCCGCTGGGCTATTCGCCTGGCCTGCGCGCAGTTGCGGTCGATCAGTTCGGCGACGCCGGTTCGGCCCAGCGACCGCAACGCCGCATAGATCGGCACGACGCGCGCACGCCGTGAGCTCTCGGGCACATAGTTGGTGCTGTCGCGCTGACCGGGATCTGCGACGAGGTAAGGGCCCGCGAGGCTCATCGCGGCGACGTGAGCATCGACGTCGGCCACGATTGCCATCGCACCGTCGTATGGCACGTTCAGCCACTTGTGGGCGTCGACGGCCCACGAGTCCGCTCGCTCGACACCGGTGGTCAGGTGTTGGAGTGCCGGAGCCGCGGCGGCCCAGAGGCCGAACGCGCCGTCGACGTGCAGCCAGGCGCCATGGGCGCCGCAGGCGTCGGCGATCGGTTCGAACGCGTCGAACGAACCGGTGGCGACGTTTCCGGCCTGCGCGCACACGATCGTCGGCCCATCCGAGCGCGTCAGCTCGTCGCGAAGCGCGTCGGGCCGCATCCGGCCTTGGTCGTCGGCGGCGATCCGGATCGGTGTTTCGGCGCCGAGTCCGAGTTGGCGCAGGGCGGTGTAGATCGTCGCGTGGGCTTGCTCCCCGCAGATTATGCGGATGGGCGGCGCACCGATGAGGCCGTCGTCGTCGACGTTCCAGCCTGCCTTCGCAAGTACCGCGTGACGTGCGGCGGCCAGGCATGTGGTGTTGGCGCCCTGCCCGCCGGTGACAAAGCCGACGCTGGCACCTGCGGGCAGGCGCAGAAGGTCGAGTATCCACGCCGGACGTGACCTCTTCGATGGCGGCGGCCGCCGGGGACAGGGAGTGGTATGCGGCGTTCTGGTCCCATGCGGAGACCAGCCAGTCCGCCGCCAGCGCGGCGGGCAGTGCGCCGCCGATCACGAAGCCGAAATGGCGGGGACCGGCGGTGGCCACCAGGCCCGGTTCGGCGCCGGCCACCAGCGCTTCGATCACGGCATTCGGGTCTTCGCCGTGTTCCGGCAGCGGGCCACCGAGAGCATCGCGTATGCCTGCCGCATCGACGCGGGCGGCCACCGGGCGCCCATCAAGGCCGGCGAGAAACTCCCTGGCGTGCTGCGCGGCGGCGGTCAGGCCGGCAGTGCGATCGCGCATGGGAAAACCCTATCGGCCGTCGGCGATTACAGGCCGAACTGGTCCTCGATGATGCCGAGCCAGATCTGTGCCGCGTCGATCGCCACCTTCTCGCTGATGAAGGCATGTTGGGTACCGGTGTACATGTCGCGAAAGGCCCGCTCCAATCGGGTGCCTTCGCGGATCGAGCTGGTGCCTGCGGCCAGATGCGCCCATTCGGCGCATTCCCGGGCCACCTCGGTGGCGTAGACGGCCGCCGCCCGCATATCCGCGCGCAGTGTCGGGGTCAGGTCCTCACCCGAGGCGACCGCGGATTCGGCGGTGGTGAACGCATCGAGTACCAGAAGGCGTGCCGCGCGCCAGGCCGAAACGTGCTGCGCGAGGCCCTTCTGGAACGTCGGGCGGCTGGCCAGCGACGCCATGTCGCTCATCCGGAACTTGGTGGCGGCGAGTTCCTGGACGTCGTCGAGCATGCTCTTGGCGACCCCGAGCGCCCACGATGCGTGGCCCGCGGCCGTGACCGGCATCAACCCCATACGCGTGGCAGGCGACGACCCGCGAAGCGGCTCGCGGGAGAACAGCGCGAACGTCCGGTTGGCGGGCACGAACACATCCTCTGCGCTGTAGTCATAGGAGCCGGTTCCCTTGAGTCCCTGCACAAACCAGCCGTCGTTGAAAGAGATGTCCTCTCGTGGCACCACGGCCACCTGCATATCGGGGATGCCTTCGCTGATCCATCGCATTTCCCCGTCGTCCATCGGGAAGAAGCCCGCAGCGACATATTGCGAGTGGCCGGTCCCGGAGCCGAAGCTCCACGATCCGCTCAACCGGTAGCCGCCGTCGACGACGACTCCCTGGCCGTTCGGGAAGAACTGGCCCCCCATCGTGACGCGGTTGTCGTGCGCGGTGAACACTTCCGCGAACCCGTCGTCGGGCAGATACGCCGCGGCGGCGAACGACGACGGCATGTTCGCGATGCCGATCCAGCCGAACGAGCCGTCCTGCCAGGCCATTTCGATCCAGGTCTCGATCATCTCGGCGAAGGACGGCTCGACACCGCCTGCCGGGACGGGGTTGAACGCGGACATCAGCCCGGATGCCCACATCGCCTCGACGATCGCCGGGGTGAGGGTGCGGTTCGCTTCGGACTCGGCGGCTTCGGCGCGTACGAGTTCCCGCATCCCGCGTGCCAGCCCGGCAACCCGGTCGGCCGCTTCGGCTATCGACGTCATTCGCTTGACCCTAGCCGCGCGGCCGTCGGCCTAATCGCCGAATTCACCGTCTAGATACGCATCGCGGCATGCGCGACGAGCCAGCTTGCCGCTCGTGGTGCGTGGAATCGCACCCGCAGGTACAAGACGAACATCGGCAACAGAGAGGCCATGCCGGTACGCCACCTCCGCGCGAATGGCATCGATGGCGGCAGCCGGGTCGACGCGGCGGGTGCCTGACGCTCGTTCGGCGACGATCACCAGTTGCTCGCCGGCATTCGACGGCACCGTGAACGCCGCAACATATCCGCGCCGCACGATCGGCGACGCATCCGCCGTGGTGGACTCGACATCGTCCGGATAGTGCTGACGGCCGTCGATCGTGATCAGATCCACGAGACGGCCGGTGACGTAGAGCTCACCGTCGAGGTAGAAGCCCAGATCTCCGGTCCGTAGCCACTTCGCCGCAGCGGGCGAGCCGTCAGCGTGGCTGCCGATCGCCGTCTGTGGGCGGAGGGTTGCACCGAATGTCCGCCGTCGTTTCTTCGGGGCGGTCCCAGTACCCACGCCCAATATTGTTGCCTGCCAACCAGATTTCGCCGACCTGCTCGTCGGGAAGCTCGCTGCCGGTACCGGAATCGACGATGACGCACCATTGACTGCGGGCGATTTGACCGCACGACACGTGTGCGACGGCGCCGGCGTCGTCCGCCGCGACACGCACGGCCTCACCTACCGCCAACTTCTCCCGGTCGAGGTGGACGACGGTCGGCCTTTCGGTGGGCGCAATCGTCGACACGAACAATGTCGCCTCGGCGATGCCATACGAGGGTTTGATGGCCGTGGGTGGCAGTCCGTACGGTGCGAATGCGGTATTGAAGGCCTCAATGGCCCTGATGCTCACCGGTTCCGAACCGATGATCGCCACGACATTGCTCAGGTCGACGTCGTCGCCCGGCGCGGGCAGGCCCCGCTGCGCGGCGTACTCATAGGCGAAGTTGGGTCCGGCCGTGACGACGCGGCCGTGCCGAGATCCGGCCGCCAGTGCATGGATCCAGCGCTGAGGCCGCCGGATGAACGCCGTTGGCGACATCAGCGTCGAGTGGCCGCCGTACACCGCAGGGAAGCCGATCATCGAAAGTCCCATGTCGTGGTAGAGCGGTAACCAACTGACGCCGTGCGTGTTTCGATTGAGTAGATCGATCGACAGGATCATCTGAGTCAGATTGGTGCCGACGGCCCGGTGGGAGATCTCCACGCCGATCGGCTGTCGCGTGGATCCCGATGTGTACTGCAGATGAGAGATGTCTTCGATGTCGAGGTGCACCGGGACCAATGCATCGCCAGCCGAGTCAGGGACATCGTCGATGTTGATGACGTGTGTTCTTGATGCGAACCCGATCTCATCCAGTGACGCATCAACGGCGGCCCTCGCCGCCGATGTGGTCAGGACGACGGTGGGGCGGGAATCGTGAAGTGCGACTGCGAGACGCTCCGCATGCCCTTGCAACTCGGGGGCGAACAGCGGCACGGCTATGGTGCCTGCCTTGACCGCGCCGAAGAACCCGGCGACGTACTCGAGCCCCTGCGGGGCAAGAATCGCCACCCTGTCTCCTCGGGACGCGACTCGCTGCACCTGCGCACCGATGGCCCGGATGCGGCTGCCGAGCTGGGTCCAGGTCAGTTCGACGGCGGACCCGTCCCCCGAGCGGGTGTGGTCAAGGTAGCGGTACGCAACGGAATCGCCGACGTTCGCGATATTGCGGTCGATCAGTGAGATCAGCGTGACGCCGGGGGGCAAGGCGATGTTGCCCGCGTCGTCCAGGCAGTCCTCGATCTGCAGCAGACCCTGATGCTCGAGCCGTGATTCAACAGCCATAGGGACAGATTAATTACTGTTACGACCAGTTGCACTAACTTGCGGGCGTGGCAGTCGTCACGTTTTCCATCAATAGGCCCTTGCGACGTAGGCGATCGCGTCCGCGTCGTTATCGGTTTCCGGCAGAGCTCCGTCGCTCCTCTGCAGGCATCGCACCGTGAGTCCGTCGGCGGCGAGGCGCTCTTCGCCGGAGACGCCGACCGACTCCCACGGCACGCGCGCGACACCCCCCTGTGCCACCTCACGCACCTGGTCGAGCGTCGTGCAGTCCGAGATGAATGCGTCGCGACGCGCCGTCGCCGCTGCGAGCATGTCCGTCTGGATGCGATCGGTCAGGCGGCGCACCTCGTCGACGACACTGCCAAGGGCCACCTTGGTCTTGTCGCGGGAATCGCGTCGGTAGAGCACGGCCGAGTTGTCGGCCAGGTCTCGCGGGCCGACTTCCACCCGAATCGGCACTCCACGCAAATCCCAGTCGGTGGCCCGCCGGCCGAAACCGTGGTCGACGTCATCGTCGAGCTGGACCCGCGCACCACCGGACTTGAGATCGTCGGCCAGTGCCGCCGCCGCACGGGCGACGTCACCGTCGGTGTCCTTCACCACCACGACCGCAACCTGAATCGGCGCCAGTGCCGGCGGCAGCACGAGCCCGACGTCATCGCCGTGGCACATGATCAGTCCGCCAAGCATGCGGGTCGAGGAACCCCACGAGGTCGTCCAACACAGCTCGGTCGCACCGTCGGCGCTCGAGTAGGTGATGTGGAACGCGCGGCTGAATCTCTGGCCGAGTTCGTGTGACGTGCCCATCTGCAGCGCCTTGCCGTCACGCATGATGCCTTCGCACGTCATGGTGTTCGCCGCTCCGGCGAAGCGCTCTCCTGCGGTCTTCCGTCCAACGATGACGGGCATCGCGAGCACGCTGCGCATGAAATCCTCGTACACGTCGTGCAGGATGCCGCGGGCGTATCGACGGGCGTCAGATTCTGTGGCATGCGCGGTGTGGCCCTCTTGCCACAGGAACTCGGTGGTGCGCAAGAAGATTCGTGGCCGCATTTCCCACCGCACGACATTGGCCCACTGGTTGAGGAGCAGCGGCAGGTCGCGGTAGCTGTCGATCCACTTGGCCATGTATTCGCCGATGACGGTCTCGCTGGTGGGACGGATGGCAAGCGGCTCGGTCAACTCCTTGCCTCCGCCGTGCGTCACGACGGCCAGTTCGGGACTGAACCCCTCGACGTGTTCGGCCTCGCGCTCGAAGAAGCTCATCGGGACCAGCAGGGGGAAGTACGCGTTATGGGCCCCGGCGGCCTTGATCCGCCGGTCGAGCTCGTCGGCCATCCGCTCCCAGATCGCATACCCGTTCGGGCGGATGACCATGGTTCCGCGCGCCGGGCCGTTCTCCGCGAGCCGCGCCTTGGTCAGCACGTCTTGGTACCAGCGCGGGAAGTCTTCCTGCTGAGCAGTCAGTACCGCCATCGTCGTGAGGTTACTGAGCCGGGCGGCCGAAAGTCGCGCGGTTTTAGGGCTCGATCACCACACGCAGCGCGCCGGTCGACAGGGCGTCTACTTCCGCGTCGCCTCGACGAAATATCCCCGTGGTACACCGGGCACATCCATGGGCGTCGCGGGTGCAAACCACCGGTTCCATCTGTTGCCGGGCTCTGCAATGTCGGTGACCGTGGCCGACCAGCCGTGGCGTTCGGCCAGCTCCCCCGGTTCGTCGGTGCCGAAGAGCCACGGCGAGCCCTGCTCGGCCATCGACTTCAGGAGGGGCGCCATCATCGGCGACTCCAGCAGGGTCTTGCCGACAACGTCGTAGAGCAGCACCGAACTCGGCGCCGACAGGGCATCGATGCGGTCGAACAGCGTGCGCACGGCCCTCTCGTCGAGGTATTGCAGCAAGCCCTCGATCAGCCAAACCGTCGGGGCCTTTCGATTGAATCCTGTTGCCTCCAAGGCGCTGGGCCAGTCGTCGGCCAGGTCGACACCGATCGGCACGCGGTGACAGCGTGGCTGATCGTCGGCGAGCAACTCCTCCTTGGCGGTGATCACCGCGGGCTGGTCCAACTCGTACACGGCGGTGCCGTCAGGCCATGCCAGCCGGTAGGCCCGTGAGTCCATGCCTGCCGCGAGGATGACCACCTGCCCGGCGTCGCCCGTCGCGCGCAGCAGCGCCTCGTCCAGGAACCGGGTGCGGACGACGATCTGCGTGGTGGACCGCTCACCGGTTTCTGCGACGGCCGCGGCCAGCAGCGCTCGGCCGGTGTCACCGGCCAGCTTGTCGGCGAACGGATCGGTGAACAGCCGGTCGTCGCGGGTGGTTTCCATGGCGCGGATGGCAGCCACCAGCAGTCCCGTGCTGGCCACGGCTTCTCGAGCGTTGTTCATGTGTCAATCATGTGTGCCCGTGCGGTGGTTGGCTTGGATATTTTGGCCGCAGCGAGTTCCACGTGGCTGGGCAGCCAGGAGCGGCGTTGCGCGTACTGCGTCGGCGTCATCGCGGTGAACGACCGGAACTCGCGGACAAAGTGCGCCTGGTCGAAGTAGCCGAGGTCGGCGGCGATCGCGGCGCCGCGCGGCCCAGCCGGTATCGAGCCGTCTGAGTGCGGCCTGCAGTCGCCGTACCCGCAGATAGGCCTTGGGAGCCAGACCCACCTCTGCGCGGAACGCCGCCGTCAGCCGCTTCGGGGGAAGTCCCGCCAGTTCACCGGCACTCGATACGCGCATAGACGGGTCGTGTTCGATGGCACCCAGCACTGCCGCCACGCCGCGATGAGATCCGCAGCGATGAAGTTGCATGCGGTGCAACAGGAATGACTCAAGCAAGCCAACCCGATCCGCCGCCGCTGGTGTCACGATCAACTGTTCGTGCAGCGCCGCCCCTTCTCGGCCCCAGAGGTCGGCGAGGCCGACACAGGAGTTCTCCAGCTCGCCCAACGGGACTCCAAGGAACGGGAGCGCCCCCGCAGGCCGGAAGTGGATCGTGACGACAGCCTGAGCGGCGGCGATGCCGGTTACATACGAGGCCGTGCCTGCACCGGCGATGAACGCAGGAGGTACATCGAGCCGGGTGCGGCCGTCGGACGCATAGAAGTCAACGCTTCGGCGGCCGCCTACATCGATGATGATGGTCGCCGCTCCCCGCGGCAGCGCTCGACTCCGGTGGGGCTCGCCCACGTCCCGCTGCCAGTACCCGAAGTACGCGATGTGGTCCGCGAGTGGTGGTGGTGGCCGAAACAGCCGTGGGCCTGCGCCTGGGAGATGCTTTCATCACACCCATGGTGACCGAAGGCGCTGACGAGCAGGCGGAAGGGGTCGGTCGACCTGCGTCGGCCGCTGAAACCCTCCGGCTGACCCGGTGGTGGGTGGTCGCCCTTCTGCTCGCCTGGTATCCGGTACGCGACATTCCTCTGTCCGTGGCCGTTCCAGTCATCGCTGTCGTCGCGGTAGCGGCCGCAGGCCTGGTCGTCGCGCTGCGGCGGTGTCCACCACAGCACACCGCGGGCAAGGTCGTCGCGTACCTCTGCGCGATGGTCGCCAATCAGGGGGCCGACATCTTCTACGGCGTCGCCGCGTTGATGCCGGGGTCCGCGATTGAACTGGTGACGCCCTCACCGTGGGTCATCGCCTATGTCGTGGCCAGAGCACTGCTCGCATTGTGGACTTTTCAGATCGTGCGATCGTGGCTGGGGCGGGACCTCCGAGAGCCGCTGCAGCAGAACAAGACCCGACGAAGTCAACTCGTATCCAGGATTGCCGCAGCGGGCGCCGCCCTTGTCGTGATCTATGTCGCCAACGTGATCTACGCGAACCTGGCAGACCTCTTGCGCACACCTGAATTTGCCATACCCCCGGCACCCGGCGGGACATCGGGGTTCCTCATCCTCGCGATCTCCCTCGGGTTGGCCGGCGTCGTAGAGGAGCCCGTATTCATCGGGATCGCGGCATTGCTGTGGCCTCGAAATCAACGCAACGCATTCCTGGCCGCCGCCATCGTCAGCACCCTGGCCCGTTCGACCATCCACGTGTATTACGCCGTCGGGGCCGGTTCGGCGACGGCCACAGCGGTTCTGCTCGTCATTTTGTGGTGCGCACTGTGGTCGGGCTTCAACCTGTACGTGGTTTATCGAACGGGTCGACTCTGGCCGGTGATGCTGGCTCACGGCCTACAGAACATGGCAACGATCGCCGCGCCAACGTTCGTCATGACCAACGCCCCCGCCGCGAGCCTCGTGATGTTCGGCATTCTCGCCTGCTACCTGGTCATCGTCGCCGGATCCGTCGTATATATCGTGATGCGCATCCGCGCCGTCAGGGCTTGAGATCAAGCAGCGCTGTACCGGCCTCGAAATCGAGAGGCACCGAGACGTGGTCGTGCGTGATGAGCCAGCTGCCTCCAATCTTCTCCAGTCCTGTTGTCGCCCTGAGCCAGATGTCGGTCGTGGCCCCGTTCTTCAACGTGCCGCTGATCCGGTTGAGGCTGCGCGTGAACGCGACATCGTCGCCGACGGTGATCGACAGGTCGTGCACTTCGTAACCGAGCGGTCGCTCGTAGGCCTCGAAGGCGCCGACCCAGTTGCTGCGCTTTGCGTCCCCTCCGAGGTGTTGCAGCGGGGGCTCGAAGTCGAACGACACGATGTCCGGTGCGTAACACGACATCGCGGTCTCGAGGTCATGGCCACGAATCGCCTCAGCCAGCTTCTCGATTAGGTGCCGGACGTCGGCTTCGTCGGTCTCGTGTCGGGTAGCCATCGTTGCCTCCTGCGATGTGGCTACCCGATCCCGAGGTTGGTTACGCGATGACCCGGACCAGATATGGAGCCATGTTCTCGGTCCGAACCGGCGAGACCCGGACCACGGGGTCCCCCGCTTCCAGAATCTGCCCATTGCCGAGGAACATCGCCACGCTCTGGTTTCCGTTGGGGCCATAGAAGATCAAGTCGCCGGGCAGCGCCTGCTGCGGCAACACCTTGCGGCCCGCGTTGTACTGCGCCCCGGACGACCGCGGCAACTTGATTCCGACGCCTGCGTAGGAGTACAGCATCAGCCCGGAAGCGTCGAAGCCGACGACACTTGCCGTCGGGTCCAATCCGACGACGTGGCCTTGCCGGTCCAGGCCGAGGGCATTGTCCGTCGGACCACTGCCGCGGGTCGGGCCGTTGGCGTCCCCACCGCCGAATGAGAACGGCACACCGCGCTGCGAAAGGCCGCGCGCAATCACGTATTGGATCGCCTGCTGGTTGTTCGTCGGCCGGGTGAAGGTGTCGGCGGTCGCTACACCGGGCGTTGCCAGCAACACCGTCAACCCGACCACTAAGGCATAGATGCGTCTCATTGGAACTTTCACTTTCTCCGATATCACCGCGGGACAGCAGTCACCACAGCTACTTGTACATGCGGTCGTTGCGCCGAATCGCCTGCGGCGCGGCGCACTGTCAATGAGTGGCCGTATCGTGATCGAACGGTGATCGTCGATCAGGAGTCAGCGTCGTGAGCGAGTTCTTTCCATACCATTTCGACAAGCGATTTCTGCCCATATGGCTCGGCTCAGGAGCGCTTCCCGGGCGGGACGGCGTAACCATCACCGATGATGAGCGATTCGTCGCAACCTTCGGCCTGCTCCGGGTTGACACACCACTTGCGAACATCGCCGACGCCCATGTCACCGGTCCCTATCGATGGTGGACCGCCGTCGGCCCGCGCATCTCGTTTGCCGACGACGGCCTGACGTTCGGCACAAATCCGCACAGCGGGTTGTGCATTCACTTCCACGACAAGATCAGGCGTGTCATCGGCTTCCGCGATCATTCCGCGCTGACCGTGACCGTTGCGGACCCGCATGCACTGCAGGCCAGACTGCCATCGGAGGAATCATGACCAGCGGATTGCGCGGCCAGACCGTCGTGCTCGTCGGTGGCAGCGCGGGAATCGGGCTGGAAACGGCTCGACTGGCCCGACTAGAGGGTGCCGATGTCATTCTCACCGGCCGCAATCCCGATCGGCTCGAGCAGGCCGCCTCCGAGGTGGGTGCGCTGAGCACCGCGGCATTTGACGCCAACGACACAGCTTCCTTGCAGACGTTCTTCGAAGGCCTGCAACGACCGGTCGACCATGTGTTGGTCACAGCCGGTGGCCCGAGTTACCGACCGCTACTCGAGATGGATGCAGAACAGGTGCGTGACGCACTCAGCGGGCACGTCGTGCTGGATCTCGAGGTCGCCCGCGCCGCCGCGGGCAAGATGCGGCCCGACGGCAGCCTGGTCTTCATGGGGGGTACCGGCGGACGCCGCATCGACCACCGTCTCGGCATCGTGTCGGCCGCAACCGCTGCGCTGCCACCGTTCACCGCAGCCCTGGCGCTCGAGCTGGCCCCGATCCGCGTCAACCTCATCGCCGCGGGATTCGTCGATACCCCGTTGTCGGCCTCGCTGCTCGGTGACCGACTCGAGGAAAGGCGCGACGAGTTGCGGGCCACGCTGCCGATTGGCCGCGTGGTGACAGCCGCCGACGTGGCGGCGCTGGCCGTGCACTTGATGACCAACGCCGCCCTCACCGGTGCGACCTACGACATCGACGGTGGTCAGCAATTCGTGCCGTGAGCGATGGCCCCCGACGGTCCGTAGCTGCGAGGCGGTGCGGATTCCGCACAATCGATTAATCGTCCGCCGTACTGTTGAAGCATGGCCATCGTCGAAGCTGATACACAGCCCCTGACACCGTTCGAGCAGGACGTCGCTGCCGTGCAGCGGTACTTCGACAGTCCTCGCTTCGAGGGGATCATTCGCCTCTATTCGGCCCGCCAGGTCGTAGAGCAACGCGGCACGATCCCGACCGACTACCCCGTGACGCGGGAATCGGCGGCGGCCTTCTACGACCGGCTGCGCGAGCTCTTCGCCGAGCACAAGAGCATCACCACCTTCGGGCCCTATTCACCGGGTCAGGCCGTGACCATGAAGCGGATGGGCATCGAGGGCATCTACCTCGGTGGCTGGGCGACATCGGCGAAAGGCTCCACTAGTGAGGACCCCGGCCCTGACCTGGCCAGCTACCCGCTGAGCCAAGTGCCCGACGAAGCCGCAGGTCTGGTCCGCGCACTTCTCACCGCCGACCGCAATCAGCAATACCTGCGACTCCGCATGACCGAAGCGCAGCGCGCCGCGACCCCGGCCGTCGACTTCCGTCCGTTCATCATCGCCGATGCCGACACCGGACACGGCGGAGACCCGCACGTGCGCAACCTGATTCGCCGCTTCGTCGAGGCCGGTGTGCCTGGGTACCACATCGAGGATCAACGGCCGGGCACCAAGAAGTGCGGCCATCAGGGCGGCAAGGTCCTGGTTCCCTCGGACGAACAGATCAAGCGTCTCAACACCGCCCGGTTCCAGCTCGACATCATGGGGGTGCCGGGCATCATCGTCGCGCGGACGGATGCCGAGGCCGCCAACCTGCTCGACAGCCGCGCCGACGAGCGTGACCAGCCGTTCCTGCTCGGCGCCACCAACCTCAAGATCCCGCCGTACAAGGCGTGCTTCCTGGCGATGATGCGGCGGTTCTACGACTCGGGAGTCACGGAGCTCAACGGTCACCTCCTCTACGCGTCTGCCCGAGGGTCGAGTACGCCACCGCCGACGTGTGGCTGCAACGTCAGGGCATTGCGGACGCCATCGCCGACGGCGTCAAATCTTGGCAGGACGGCGCTGCGGATTCCGTCGACGCCGTCTACGACAAGGTCGAGTCCCAGATGGTCGACGCATGGCAGGTCGACGCGGGCCTTGAGACCTACGGCGAGGCGGTGGGCGACCTGCTCGACTTCCGCGAGCGTGAGGGTGAGCCTGCCGAGATGAGCGCGGCGGAATGGCGCAAGTTCGCTTCGACGGCACCGTTGTACACCGCCCGGGAGAAGGCCAAGGAGTTGGGCGCCGACGTGGCATGGGACTGCGAACGGGTCAAGACGCCGGAAGGCTATTACCAGATCCGCGGCGGCATACCGTATGCGATCGCCAAATCCCTTGCAGCAGCACCGTTTGCGGACATTCTGTGGATGGAGACGAAGACCGCAGATCTCGACGACGCGCGGGAATTCGCCCACGCGATTCATTCCGTGTTTCCCGACAAAATGCTGGCCTACAACCTGTCGCCGTCGTTCAACTGGGACACCACCGGCATGAGCGACGACGAGATGCGGAGATTCCCCGAGGAAATCGGCAAGATGGGCTTCGTCTTCAACTTCATGACCTACGGCGGGCACCAGATCGACGGCGTCGCCGCCGAGGAGTTCGCCGGAGCGCTCAAGCAGGACGGCATGCTGTCGCTGGCTCGCCTGCAGCGCAAGATGCGCCTGGTCGAATCCCCTTACCGCACACCGCAAACCCTGGTCGGTGGCCCGCGTAGCGACGCAGCGCTGGCCGCTTCATCTGGGCGTACTGCGACGACAAAAGCCATGGGCGAGGGCTCCACTCAGCACCAGCACCTGGTGCAGACCGAGGTGCCGAAGAAGCTGCTCGAGGAATGGCTGGCCTTGTGGAGCGAGCACTACCAGCTCGGCGAGAAACTGCGCGTCCAGCTACGGCCGACACGCGCGGGCGGCGAGCTGCTCGAGCTCGGCATCTACGGTGAACGGCCCGATGGCGAGGAGAAACTCGCCAACGTGGTTGTCGATCCCATCAAGGACCGGCATGGCCGCAGCATTCTCACGGTGCGTGACCAGAACACGTTCGGCGAGGCGCTGCGACAGAAGCGCCTGATGACATTGATCCATCTTTGGCTGATCCACCGTTTCAAGGCCGATGCGGTGTACTACGTCACGCCCACGGAGGACAACATCTACCAGACCGAAAAGATGAAGTCCCACGGCATCTTCCGCGACGTTCACCAGGACGTCGGCGAGATCATCGTCGCCGATGTGAACCATCCGCGCATCGAGGAACTTCTCGCGCCGGATCATGCCGCGCTGATGCGGCTGATTCGTAAAGAGGGCTGACGACGGGGTGGCGGGATCGCGCCCGTCGCAATCGCCATTCGGGCCCGCCAGACAAACCTGCCCGGCCGAACGCAAAGTGATTTGCCCGCGCGTAAATGTTAGCAAATTTCAGTCGCGTTGGTACGCGTCGCACCCCCGTTTGTGTCGAGACTTGTCATTGTGGTGATTCGGCGGGACTTCGATTGCCTATCGGGTGTTCCGCCACATTTTTGGCAACGGGCAGCCGCCGATTTGCTCGACGCCATTTATCTGGGCGTACACGCGCCGCTTCGCGTCCCGTTAGGCTTGTCGTATGGGGCGTGTAAATCGGCTGATGGAACGTCGCGCTCTTCGTCGCGCCGCCGATCAGGCGCTTCTCACCGCCCTGACCTCGCACTCCGACGCAGCTGAACAGCCGGGCGGCGCCCCGGATCAAGACTTCGAGTACAGGTCGGCCGACCCCATCACCGAGCCGATCCCGGTGGCCGACGTCGGAGACCTCGCGCCCGAGCAGCCGGCCGACTACGCCTGGGATGACCAGGACGATGCCCTGCCTGACGCCGACGACGAGCTCCCAGCTGAAACCGTTGCGGTTGCCTCCGCGCCTGTCGACGTCTACGACCTCGTGCCGGATCAGCCGAAAGACGCTCCCACGGAAGACGATCCGGTTTCGTCGGAGTGGGTTGAGGCCCGAGACCCGCTGCCCGAACCACTCGACGACTACCGATGGGACGATAACGACCCAGTCCCACCGGACCCCGTCGAGGTTCGGCCTCTCCGCGCTCGTCCCCTCGCCGAAACCGCCGTTGTCCCGCCGGCTCTCGACTTCACCATGTCTGACGACCGGCCGTGGTACCGCATGAAGCCGGTGGCGGCCACGCTCGTTGCCGCCGTGGTCGTCGCCGTCCTGTGCGGCGGCTGGCTGGTGCTGCGCAGTCCGAGCACGACCGCCGGGCAATCGACGAACGAGGCGCCGTCGACCGGCGCCCCGCCCGCACCGACGAAGGCTCAACCCACCGCGGTGAGCGCTCCGCAGCCACCGCCCCCGCCTGCGCCTCCTCCGCCGCCACCGCTACCTCCGCCGCCTCAGACGGATGAACCCGTGTATTCCGCACCGCAGCGGCAGTATTCGGAGCCGCGGCGCAGCGCGCCTCCCCCGGCGGAGAAGCCGAGAACTGACGTGACTCGGGCGCCGATCAGCGTTGCGCCGGACCCGAAACCTGTCCCCGGCAGCGACTCCAGTACCCCGGGTGATGGCCGAGACGCCCCCCGCCGACGCGGCTGCTTCGGATTCTGCTGACATTCATCCACGGCCACCAGCATGCAACCCGACGTCGACCACGCCCCGTTCCTGCTTCTGTCGATCCGCGGCGAAGATGCAGCGGCCGACGACGAATATCAGGCGATGATGCGCTTCGCCGGGCTGGACCAGAACGGGATGCACCGTATCCGGCTCACCCACGAGCCTCTGGGGCCGATCGACCTCAGCGAGTGGTCCGGCATCATCCTCGGGGGCGGGCCGTACAACGTCAGTGACCCCGATGATTCGAAGTCGCCGACGCAGCGGCGCGCCGAGTCAGAGCTTTTGTCTCTCGCGGATCGCATCGTGGACGAAGATTTTCCCTTTCTCGGATGCTGTTACGGCGTCGGAATTCTCGGCTCGGTCATCGGTGCCACCGTCGATCGCAGCTACCCCGAACCGGTCGCCGCCGTCACGGTGACGCTGACACCTGAAGGACGCAACGAACCGTTGTTCGCCGAGCTGCCGGACGTGTTCGACGCGTACGGCGGGCACAAGGAGGCAGCCAGTTCGTTGCCGCCCAACGTGGTGTGTCTTGCGTCCTCACCCGACTGTCCCGTCCAGGCTTTCCGGGTCGGAGTCAATACGTACGCCATGCAGTTCCACCCGGAACTGGACCTGGAGGGCATCTGCACCAGGATCGACGTCTACAAGAACCACGGCTATTTCGCGCCCGAGTCGGCCGAGTCACTGAAAACTGCGGCGCAACAACGAAACATCGAGTATCCGCCGACCATCTTGCGTCGGTTCGTCCAGCGTTACGCGCGGCGGAAGTAGCCGAACCCTCAGCTCGGTGACACCGGATACTCGGGCGTCCACCGCACCTGTGCGATGCGTTCCGCAATCTGTTCATCACTGCGGTGCGGTGCGACACCGTCCGCGACGGCTTGGCGGCAGACCGCGTGGGCGATCCGAACGGCAATGTCGGGCACATCCGACCACGCGGGCAACAACGGCTTCGCCGGGTCGGAGAGCGCGGGCGAAGCATCGCCGAGGGTGGCTGCCGCGACCCGCATCATGTCGTCGGTCACCCGGGTGGCCTCGGCCGCGGTGACGGCGAGTCCGATCGCGGGGAAGATGTAGACGTTGTTGCACTGGGCGACTGGGCGCTCCACCCCGTCGCGTTGCAACGGTGCGAAGGGTGAACCCGTCGCGATCAGTGCGCGCCCCGACGTCCATGCGTCCAACTCCGCCGGGTGCGCCTCGGCGTGGCTGGTCGGGTTGGACAGCGGAAAGATGATCGGTCGCTGGGTCTTGGCTGCGAGCTCGCGCACGATCTCTTCGGTGAAGGCCCCTGCCGCGGTGGACAACCCCATCAGAACGCCGACATCCACGTGGTGCACCACGTCGGTGAGCTGCGCATGGCCCGTGAGCCCCCAGCCGGCGACGCGGTTGACCGGCTGGGCGAACCTGCGTTGCCCCGGCGACAGGTCCGTACGGTCGTCGGTGAGCAATCCGACGACGTCGACGACCCAGATCCGTGCCGCCGCATCAGCTTCGGACAGCCCCTGCGCCACCATTTCCCGCGCCACCATGTCGAGAACGCCGATGCCGGCCGAACCCGCTCCCAACATCACCACCTGCTGCTGTGACAACGGACGGCCCGCGACCTTCGACGCGCCGTGCAACGCGCCGAGCGTCACCGCCGCCGTGCCCTGGATGTCGTCGTTGAAGGTGAGCAGCTTGTCGCGGTAGCGCTCGAGGATCGGCAACGCGTGTGCAGTGGCGAAGTCCTCCCACTGCAGCAGCACGTTGGGCAGCTGCTCTCGCACAGTGACCACGAACTGATCGATGAACGCGTAGTACTCGTCGTCGCTGATCCGCCGGTGGCGCCAGCCGAGGTACTGCGGGTCCTCCAGCAGTTCGACGTTGTCGGTGCCGACGTCGAGCACGATCGGCAGCGTGCGTGCCGGGTCGATGCCGCCGATGAGGGTGTACAGCGACAGCTTCCCGATCGGGATGCCCATCCCGCCGATGCCCTGATCCCCGAGACCCAGAATGCGCTGGCCATCGGTCACCACGATCACATGAGGATCGCGGTGGGGACGGTTGTTGATCACCTCGGCGAGCCGGTCCCGATCGGGATATGAAACGAACAATCCCCGCGGCCGCCGGTAGATCTCGCTGAACCGCTCGCAGGCCACCCCGACCGTCGGGGTGTACACGATCGGCATCGTCTCCGAGATGTGGTCACGCAGCAAGCGGTAGAAGAGTGTTTCGTTGCGGTCCTGCAGCGCGCGCAGGTAGATGTGCTTGTCGAGATCGTTGCGGCGCGTGGAGAACTCGCGCCAGGAGTGCTCGACTTGTTGGTCGAGGGTCTTTTCTGCCGTCGGGAGCAGTCCCAGGAGCCCGTATTCGAGGCGCTCTTCGTGGGTGAAGGCGGTGCCCTTGGTTGTCAGCGGGTCGAACAGCTTCGCTTGCCCCGTCATTTTCTCGGGCATGGCGCTGGTCCCCTTCCGCCGGTTCTGCTGCGAGGATTCCACGCTAGCGGGGTGAACACGCGGGAAACGTTTGGGGCCGACGATTGCCCGCTTCACCGGGCTTGCGCCACGATCGGTGGCGTGCCTGACGCCGATTTTTCACTGCTGGACGTGCCGCGGACGGCGCCGGTCGACGACGGGGAGGCATACCTGCGCGCGGCGATGGCGTGGCACTTCGGCGAGGACACCGGCTCGGAGTTCTGGTTGCGCGCGGCCAAAGATCTCGACTTCGACCCGCTGGCCGACGTCAAGATCTTTGAGGACCTGCGGCGGTTCCCCAATCTGGTGAACACACTGCGCAGTGTCCCTGTCGAGGAACTGATCCCGCGCGGCTATGGATCGCCCCCACCGCTGCCCCAGATTTTCGAGTCGGGCGGAACCACCGGTCCCCCGAAACGGACTGTGCAACTGCCGGATTGGGTCGAACAGGTCGTCGAGTGGCAGACCGAAGACTTCACCGTGGGTGGCTTCGTGGCCGGTGGCGGCTTCCTGTGTCTGATGCCGAGCGGCCCACACGGCGTGAGCTACTTTTCGCGGCGTATCTGCGACCGATTGGGCTCGGTCTTCCACCCGATCGACCTGGACCCCCGCTGGGTGAAGAAGTTGGCCGCCGGCAACGACACCCGGCAGGTGGCTGGATACGTCGACCACGTGCTCGAGCAAGCCCGGTGGATTCTGCAGACCCAGAGTGTCGCCAATATGCACGCCACCCCGCCGCTGATAGAAGCCATCGCCCGCAACGACGCCGACGTCGACCTGATCAATCGAAAGATCCGGTGGCTGCTGTTGAGCGGTGCGCACGTCGACGTCGATACGTTCGACGTGCTGCGTGACATCTTCCCTGACACGACGATCACGATGGCCTTTGGCAGCACCATGATCCTCTCGCAGGCGACTACCCGGCCGATCGATAACGGGTCTGGGTCCTTCGCTTTCGACCCGCGCACGCCTTATGTGGTGATGTGGGTCGTCGATCCCGACACCGGCGAGACCGTGCCATACGGAGAGCGAGGGCGGGTCGTGATGAATCACATCAGCAAGGGCATGTTCATCCCCAACAACCTCGAGCGCGACAGCGCGATCCGGTTGGCCGGATCCGACGGTCAGATCGGCGACTCGGTCACCGAGGTCAAGCCGGTTGAGATGTTCGATGGTGAGGCCGTCGTCGAAGGTGTGTATTGATCGCGATCGACGCGCTCGGCCCGGCGGGCGATTATCGCTCGCGAAACCGCGAGCTGATCGCCGACACCGCGGGGGTGCCTGTCGCCGAGCTGAGCATCGCGCCGAAGCTCTTCGTGGCGCGTGCCATCGGCGCTCAACGCAAGATGCGCCCGCTGCCTGGCCCGCAGCGCAAGGCGGCCTTGGCCGCAGCGGCCGATGCGTTCCTGACCACCGTCATCTGCGGACTGGACTTCGAGGAGTACGTACAAATCACCAGCCGCGTTTCCGGCCTGCCGATCGCCGCCGCCCGGCACGGAGCCCACGAGGTGGCCGATGGCCTTGCTGCCGCGTTCGACGCGGTACTACCCGCCCGTCCGTCGGGCGCGACCGCCGATTGGCGAGATGCAGACTGTGCGGGCGGGGCCGTGTGGGTTCGCCGAGGGAACGTGTTCGCCGTGCATGCATCGGGAAACGCGCCGGGTGTGCACGCGCTGTGGCCGCAGGCTCTGGCTTTGGGATATCGCGTCGCCGTCCGCCCATCGCGCCGTGAGCCGTTCACCGGCCACCGACTGGTTTACGCTCTGCGCCAGAGCGGTTTTCGCGATGGCGATGTGACGTTTCTGCCGACGGACCACGCCGGTGCCGACGAACTCGTCGATGCGGCAGATCTCGCGATGGTGTACGGCGGGCAGGACATCGTGGACAAGTACGCCGGCGATCCGGCGGTGTTCGTCAACGGACCCGGACGGACCAAGATCCTCGTCACCGAGGATCGGGACTGGCGCGACTACCTCGACGCGATCGTCGATTCGATCGTTCACCTGGGTGGGATGGCGTGCGTCAACACGACGGCGGTGCTCTGCGAAGGAGACGCCGCGGCATTGGCCGATGCGATCGCAGAGCGACTTTCGACCACTGCGCCGCTACCGATCACCCACGAACGCGCAGTGTTGCCGATGCAGCCGTTGGCCAAAGCGCATGCGTTGGCCGACCATCTGGCGGCGAAGGCCGCCGCAACGACGCCGGTGCTCGGTGCCGATCAGGTCGTCGCGGACCTCGGTGATGGCCACGCCGCGCTGCGGCCTGCGGTGCACCTCCTTTCAGAGCCCGACGTCGATGTGCTCAACGTCGAGTTGGCGTTTCCATGCGTATGGGTGTCTCCGTGGTCGCGCGACGACGGGATCGCACCGCTACGCCACTCATTGGTCGTCAACGCCATCACAGGCGACGAAGAGTTGATCGACGACCTGATTGCCGAACCCAGCATCGCCAACGTCTACAACGGCCATCACCCCACCTATTACACCGCGTCCGGCATGCCCCATGACGGCTTCTTGGCGGATTTTCTGATGCGGTGCAAGGGCTTCGCCCGCGATTGAGCCGTTGCGACTACGGGAGCGCGATGAATCGCTTCAGCTTGCCGGTGGCTTCGTGGCGTTCGAGTCTCTCAACGACAAGGATGGCCACCTCGGGATGGGCGAGTCCGCGCGTCTGCAGTGCGGCGACCAACGACGACGTCAGTGCGTCCACGTCGGGATTGCCCACGACGAGAACTTCAGCCCCGCCGATGGTTTGATGCACCTGATACTCCGACACGCGTGAATCGGTGCCGAGCACGTGGCGGAACACGCTTGCCGGGATCGTGGCTGTGCCGTACCGGAAGTCGTCGTCGCGCCGGCCGCCGATGTCGGCCACCCGCCCGAACGCACTTCCGCAGATGCATGGCTCCTGCAGCCAATTGACTTGGTCGCCAAGGTCATAACGAATGAACGGGAAGGTGCGGTTGGCGAGTCCGGTGGCGAGCGTCCGGGCGGCGGGCTGGTCAGGGCTGACGGGTGCGCCGCTCTCGTCGACGCGTTCAAGGACAACCTCGTCCTCGCACACGTGCAGACCTTCGCCGCGTGCGCAGCCAACAGCCTGCACGCCTATCTCGGTGGATCCCCACAAGTTATGGATAGGCGCGTTCCATGCCTCGCGAATCGCCAGCCGGTCTTCGTCGAGCAGCGGTTCCGAGTTCGTGCTGACCCGCACCGGGCGGATGGCAAGTCCGCCTGCCAAACAAGCACGGGCGAGTTGTCCGATCACGGACGCGTAGCCGACGAGATGGGTGGGGTCAGCGGCGGCTACCGCCGCGATCGTCTCGTCGATCGGTGCACCCGCGGGTATCACGACGGTTTCCATCTCAGGCGACGTTGGAACGTCGAAAAGCGGCGTACTGGCGTGCGGCGGCGTGCCCGCCGACAGAACGGCAAGCCTTGCCGGGGAAGGCGGTTCGCGCCGCTCCTCGCGCGCCTGCATGCGCCAGGCAAGACACGCGATGGACACGAAGAACTGCCAATCCCAAACATAGACACCCCGGACGCCGCTCGACCCGCCGGAGCTGAAGATCTGCTGATCGCTCTCGGTGTACGAAAACCATTGCTGTTCAGCCAGAATCAGTTCAGCACGCTCGCGGCTGAGGTCGGGAACGGTAATGATGGCATCCCACTCGTCCTGTGCCTCCTGCTTCGTCATCATCGGCACACCCGCCAGGCCTGCAGCCGAAATCGTGGACAGGTCGATGCCGCTGAGGCGCCGGGCGTGAAACGGCGACCGTTCGCGCGCATATGCCAGTAGAGAGCGAAGCCGATCGCTCTGGTGGCGTTCGATCTGTTCGCGCGACCAGTCCAGGCGCCCGACGTGATCCGGCAGCGCTGCCTGCACGGCGTTCAGGTGAGCAGCGCGCATGCGCTGATATGACTCTCGCGCGGGCATCACAGCGGTCCGGGCAGACCGCCGCCGAGCAGGCCGCCGCCACCGTCGTCGGGCCCACCTCCACCTCGCTGCGGCCCCTGGTTGGGGAAGGGCGGACGCGGTTCCGGTGCAACGCTGATCGGCGCCCGGGTCGCAGGCGAATTGGTCACGCCGACGTCGGGTTCATGCTGCGCGGGCGTCGGCGGTCGCTCCTGCTGAGGCGCAGGCTGCTGTGCGGGCTCCGACTCGACGGTTTGCGGTGTCTCAGTGGCGATCTCGGACGCGGTTGCCACCGGCGGTGGGACGGGTTCACCTGTGGGGTCGGGCACAGTCGCCGACACCGGAGCGGGATCGAGCGGGACGTCGAAAGTATTGGGTGTCGGCTCGTACGGCTGTTGCAACAGCAAGACAGCGACCACCGCGACCGCCCCAAGCGTGGCGAGGACGAAGGCAGCGAAGGCCATCCTCACGGGTGCGGCGCTTCTTGATGCCCTATCGTCGGAATAGTCGCGCGCTGGCGAATCGGCATCGTCGGAGGCGTTGGCCGGTTCCTCGTCACCGAGGGGTTCGAATAGATAGTCGAACCGACTAGAGAGGTTGTCCTCTCTCGGCATGTGAGGATGGTACAGGCGCTGGTACGTAGGCCGCGCCGAGCCTTTCGGATGCCGGCAGGCGCCCGGTGTCGGGCTTCGGAACGCCGAGGTGGCGCTCCCGCAACTCGTCCATCAGGTCCTCGAGCAGTTCGGGGCCGCCGTCGTGCAGAGCCTTGGCCCGCGCGCCAAGCGAAGCGGACGTCGGTCGGTGTCGCAGGCCCCACCAGCTCAGCTCGGCGATCACCGGCACCAGCTCGATAGCGGCGGCGGTGAGGCTGTATGTCGCTCGTTGGCCGGCTCCCGCGTCGTCGCGGGTGAGCAGGCCGCCCGCGACGAGGTCGCGAAGCCGACTGGCCAGGATGTTCGATGCGATGCCCTCCTCGGATCCGCGCAGCAGCTCGCGGAAGTGTCGGTGGTCGGTGAAGATCACGTCGCGGAGCACGATCAGGCTCCACCTGTCCCCCAGCACCTCAACCGCCGCGTTCACCGGGCATCCAGATCGCGGCCGACCGCTCATGTCCACCTCCTTAGTGGTTGCATTCTACAACCAGTCCGCCTAGGGTCGGGAGAGTAGTTGCAAAACACAATCACCTATCGGGAGGTGCGACATGTCTGACCCGAAGATCACCACCAACGACCAGTGGCGCGCCGCGAGGTTGGAACTTCTCGCCAAGGAGAAGGAGCTGAGCCGGCACCGCGACGAGGTCAACGCGGCCCGGCGCGCGCTGCCGATGGTCGAGATCACGAAGGAGTATTCGTTCGACGGCCCACAGGGACGGGTGGGGCTGGTGGATCTGTTCGACGGTCGGGACCAGCTGCTCGTCTACCACTTCATGTTCGGCCCCGACGACGAAGAGGGTTGCCCCAGCTGCTCCTTCACGATCGACAACGTTGGTCATCTGAGCCATCTCCACGCCAGGAACACGTCCTTGGCAGTCGTGTCGCGTGCGCCGCTCGAGAAGTCGGAACCCTACCGCGAACGGATGGGCTGGACCGTGCCGTGGTACTCGTCGCTGGGAAGCGACTTCAATTACGACTTCCACGTCACTCTCGACGCCTCGGTCGCACCGGTGGAATACAACTTCAAGGACCAGGCCGAGCTCGAGCGCATGAACCCGGCGTGGCGCGGATGGTCCGGTGAGGAACACGGTGTGAGCGCATTCCTGCGCCGGGACGACCGCGTGTTCCACACCTACTCGTCATACGCACGCGGCACCGAGGCCCTCATGGGTACCTACAACTGGCTTGACCTCACCGCCTGCGGGCGACAAGAGGATTGGGAATTGGATCCGCGACGCGGAGTCGATCCGTTCATGAGCTGGCTGCGCCGCCATGACCAGTACGCATCCTAGGATTTCCTAACCCCCTAACGCGCCGCGGCGCAAACCGCCTGCGGCTCACAGCTGGCCGAGTCGAATCACCCAGCGGCGTTGGGCTTCAACGGTGGACAGCCGCCCTCCTGGTCTGTGGCAAGCTCGAAGTGCCATATCTCGTTCGCATAGATCTGGCACAGACCGAACCGAGAACCGTTGCGTATCAACCAGTTATCGGCATCGGCCGGGCCGACATCGACCGCTCCACCGACCACATGCCGTGACGTGTCGGGCGAGGCGACGTACTGCCGGGCGATGTCCTCACTTCCGTACGTCCGTACCGCATCATCGAAAAGCCGCTGTTGGAACCCCTTGGTCCGCCACCCCGACGTGATTTTCACGTCGACGCCGTCGGACGTCGCGCTGCGAGCTGCGTTCTGAATCGCCGTCAGTAACGGCGGATCCAGCCACCCGATCACCGGGTTCTGCACATCGAACGGCGTGAGAGTTTGACCGTCGGGAAGGTAACCGCCGATGGTGTCGGCCGCGGCGGGGCCGATCGAGAAGGCTCCATCGTCGCGGGCCGGTCCGTTGGTCAGTTGAGCGACTGGGCTCGCCGGGAACTCGCTGCCTGCGGCCGACGTGCTGCATGCACCGAGCAGCAGCGTGAGCCCGATGCCGACGACCGTCTTCATCCGCAGCGGCATAGCGGCAAGAATATGGCAGGCTCGCGTCGTGGACCTGCCGCAGCCTGACCCGCACACTCCGCATCTGGCCGACGTGGTGCCGTCGGTGCTGGCGGCGATGGGTGTGGCCGGCTTCGACAGCCATATCGACCTTGCGCGAGAAGTCCATGGCGCGTGTGTGTTGTTGGTCGACGGATTGGGCGCTGAACTCCTCGATGCCCACGCCGACGACGCTCCGGTCATGGCCGCACTCCGCGGGCAGACGCTTCAGGTTGGATTTCCTTCGACCACCGTGGCCGGCCTGGCCGCGATTGGCACCGGCTGCCGATCGGGCGAGCATGGTCTGGTCGGCCTCTCCTTCCGGCTGCCCGGCGTCGGCCTCTTGAACCCGCTGCGGTGGCGCCCGCACCCTTGGGGCGACGATCTTCGCGACACCGTGCCGCCCGAGCAGGTTCAGCCAATGGCGACGACCTTCGAACGGGCGGCCTCCGCAGGCATCGCGGTGAGTGTCGTGTCCGGCGCGGAGTTCACCGGCTCGGGACTCACCCGCGCGGTCCTTCGCGGCGGCCGCTATGTCGGGGTGCAGGCGCTCGGTGATCTTGCCGCGTGCGTTCGCGCGGCTATCTCCGACGGCGGGTTCTGCTACGGCTACCACGGTGAAGTGGATCTGCTCGGCCATCTCTACGGCCCCGGTTCGCCCGCATGGCGGATGCAATTGCGGGAGGTGGACCGGCTGGTCGAATCCGTGGTGGAGGGGCTCCCGCCCGGCGGCCTACTCGCGGTCGTGGCCGACCACGGCATGATTGCGGCCGACGCCGACGAAGCTGTCGATATCGACGCCTGCGGCCCGATGCTCGACGGTGTGCAGGCCATTGGCGGCGAACCGCGGGCCAGGCACGTCTACGTCGAGAACGGCGCACCCGAAGCCGTGCTCGCGGCGTGGCGGGAGACGCTGGCGGACCGAGCGTGGGTGGTGTCGCGCGACGAGGCGATCGCTGCGGGGTGGTTCGGCGAGCGGGTCCGCGACGAAGTTCGCTTGCGAATAGGCGACGTCGTCGCGGCCGCCCGCCGCTCGGCGACCATGGTGCGACGCACCGTGGAACCGGTGGAATCGTCACTGGTGGGCCATCACGGCTCGCTGACGACCGCAGAGCAGCACGTTCCGCTACTGCTGGCTCACGGCTGAACCACTGCGTCGGGCCAGTTCGCCCAGCCGTATGGCCCCTGTACCGGAGCACGGTCGTACTGCTCTATCCAGCGAGCGGCGATGGCCCTGATCGGCTCGGCGTTGAGGTAATGCAGTTTCTCCCGACCCCGCCGCTGCGTGGTCACCAGGTTGGCCGACTCGAGGACCGCGAGGTGCTTACTGACCGACTGCCGTGCCATCGAGAGCCCCTCGCACAACTCCCGCAGGCTCTGTCCGTTGCGGGTGTTCAGGCTGTCGATTAGCTGGCGCCGGCTCGGATCGGCGAGCGCCTTGAGAATGTCGTCTGTGTCGGCCATAAGTCCTATTATGCAGCCCGGGGGCTGCCCTTATAAAATATGCAGTGTGGCGGCTGCGTGTCAGTGGTCACAGGCTATTCTTTGCTAAATCTGCAGCGTTGTGTATCAAAAATACATCCCTTCAGTCTCGGCCAATTCACCGGGTCGGCCGAAATCCACGCGATAACACCAAATATTGTGAAACACCCACTAACACAATGGTTTAGGGTAAATCCGCATACCACCCTCAGCCACCGGGCATCGCTCGAGTCGACGAAAACTATTGTGACACAACAATGTTCAAATAACGCACACAGTGAAATTCACCACTGCATTCCTGAATTGTGAAGGAGTTCACAGATTTTGAGGGTGTGAATGAAATTCTGCTACTGTCCGACGCCATGTTTGCTATCGCAACAGCATCGTTGTTGACGCTTGTGCAACAGCTGTCCGGCACGCCGTACATCTCAGGTGGAAGTACGGCCGCCGGAACGGACTGCTCGGGCCTCGTCTCGTTTGTGACCAATGCCGCGACCGGCCGCCCCGTTTACGGCGACCGGTTCAATACCGGCAACATCGAAGGCGCCCTCAAGGCGCGGGGCTTCCAGTACGGCAGCAAGCCGGGCGCCCTGAATGTCGGTTGGAACCGTGGCCACACCGCCGCGACGCTGCCGGATGGGACGCCGGTCTCGTCCGGAGAAGGCGGCGGGGTGAAGGTCGGCGGCGGCGGCGCCTACCAGAAGCAGTTCTCCAAGCACATGTACCTCGAGCTGGCGCCAGAGGAGGTGCCTGCCCCCGGGGACCCACTGGCGCCGCCCGACGTCATGCCGCCACCGCCGGGTGCTCCGCTGCCCCCGGAGGGCGTCGTTGTTCCGATGGGTATGGAGGCTCCGCTGCCTCCGCCGCCCGGTGCGCCGTTGCCGCCTCCTGGCGCTGAGCTGCCGCCGCCTCCGGGTGCGCCGTTGCCGCCTCCTGGCGCCGAGTTGCCTCCGCCTCCGGGTGCGCCGTTGCCGCCTCCTGGCGCCGAGCTGCCCCCGCCGCCTCCCGGAGCGCCGCTGCCCCCACCGCCAGTCATGGCGTAAGCGCGGCCGGTACAGCGGCTGAATTGCGGTTACCTGTTTGGCGAATGCCTGACTGTTGGCTGCGCCGGCGCGTCGCGCCACGTCGCACGCACACATCTGATTGCCTGACGGGCACCCAGTGCATTCGGCTTGCGTAGCTACATTCACAGCGTCCGAAAATGCCGCTCGGACAAGGCGAGGGACCGCAATTGTCGCGACCGCGTGATGCAGAATAGTCAGAGCGCCTGCAATGGCTGACAGCTTGTGACGATGCTGCACGACGGGAGCAATCTTGGTCGCCAACCCTGTGACTTCACCAGGTCAAGTGCGAACCAAGGGCCGGCATCGCAAGGAGCCGCTACACCGCAAAGAGCCTGCGGGCCAAAAGCTTTCTTACGGCCCGCTGATCTCTTTCGGGGCAGTCGCGGCAGTGGTGGTGGCCATGCTGGCCTTCGCCGGACTGATCGCGAAGTGGACTTCCGACGACTCGGTGCCTGTCGCGGGTGCGTCGCAGCCGCCTCCATATGCCGAACGCGAACCCGCTCGAAGTCCGCCGGCTGCCGCGCCGCTGAAACCGCCGCAGAGCATGCCTTCCGTCGCGTTCCCGTCCGACGACAGGGGCTTCATCGATTCGTCGGCGCGCTGTGACGGACCGCGGCGCGCCTTCGCCATCGGCCGCACCCAGGGATCGCTTGTCGTGATCTGCGCCGAACAGACCGGGCGATACGAATATCTTGGCGTCCGGTTGAGTGACGCAGCGGTGCTGCGAACACGCGCTGAAACCGATTCAGCACGTGGATTTCTCGCGCAGAGGGCAGGCGTTGTGTACGCCGTCTCCCCCACCGAGCTGAAGGTCACGACCGGCACCACCCTCATCAAGCAGGAGCCGATGATCGAGTACCGCGAGGTGCCTCGATAAACGAACGCGCAAGGATGACAGCGTGAAGCTATCGGCTGATATGCAGCGGGTCGTGCGCGAACAACGGCTCGGATTCGTGGCCACCGTCAGCGCCGACGGCCGACCGAGTGTTTCGCCGAAGGGCACCACCCGGCTGTGGGACGACGAACATCTGTTCTTCGCGGACATCGCGTCACCGGGGACCGTGAGAAATCTCGCGACCAATCCCAATGTCGAGGTGAACGTCGTCGATCCAATTCTGCGGAAAGGGTTTCGCTTCAGCGGAACGGCAACGGTGTATACGACGGGCGCGATGTTCGATCGCGGCTTGCACCTGTTGCGGATCGGTGGGTCCTCGGCAACCGCCGACCGTATTCGCTCAATCGTGGTGATCGACGTGACAAGCGCCGATGCCTTGGTATCCCCTGCGTACGACGACGGCTCATCGGAAGAAACGATCAAACGACATTGGATGGAGTACTACGCCGGCCTAACTGGTGAGCCTGGCTTGAACTCGACCTAGGACCGATACCATCCGGGCATGGGCTACCCCGTGAGCATGCCCACCCGGCCGTCGAAGCCCCCGATGTCCGGTGCGGATCTCGCCGTCTCGATCACCACCCTTGTCCTTACCGTTCTGCTCGGCATCTCGGCGGCGGTCTTGGGAATGTTCTCGCTTGCCTTTCTCGACCACTGCCCACCGGAGAGCTGCAGCGCAGACAATGCGTTCACCGCGGTGGCGATCGCCTTGTGCGTCGCACTTGGCATTGGCGTGATTGGACTGGCGGCCACAATCGCTGCGCTCTATCGACGTCGGCCCGCGTGGCCTTTCGCGATCGCCACCCTCGTGCTGTGCTTTATTGCGTTCGTTCTCGGAGGCGTCGGCTACGCCGCCGCAGTTGGAGCATGATCTCGGATAGGCAGGCGAAAGGAGCCGGTCATGGCAACCGACCTGACCCTCTATCTGGATGACCAGCCAGGAGAACTGGCCCGCATCGGCGATGTGCTCGGCAAGGCTGGTGCCAACATCGCCGGCTTGTGTGCGCTGACGAGCGGGGGCGGGCAGGCCGAGGTCCATATCCTTGTCAATGACGCGACGGCAGCGTTTGAAGCACTGCAGCGTGCGGGCATCAGGATCGCGGCCGAGCAGGAGGTGCTGGTCCTGAAGGTTGAGGACCGGCCCGGCGCACTCGGCGAGATCGCGCATCGACTCGGCGCCGCCCGGGTGAACCTGACCTTGGTCTATCTCGCGTCGAACACCCGGCTGGTGCTGGCCGCGGACAACCTCGCGGCGGCGAGAGCCGCCGTCGGCTGAGCGCTATTCGGCGCGCTTGGACTTCTTCAGCCGCGCCTTGGCTTCCCTGACCGATGCGGCGGCTTCCCGGTTGGCCTGCTTGGCCTTGTCGTAGGCCTTGTCGGCCGCGCTGAGGTTGCCCTCGGCATCCTCGAGACGCCGACGCATCTCGTCGTGACGCAGTCGCGCCACCGCGAGATCGTTTTGCCGCTCGGACAATTCGTTGTCGGCGTCATCCTTGGCTCGCTCGGCCGCGGCCAACGCCGCCTTCGCCTCCGCCTGCCTGCGGGACTCGCGATCTTCTCTGGGCCGCTCATCGCGGGCGCGCTTCTGGCTCGTCTTCTTCTTTGGTTCCGCTTTGGCCTTGCCGGCGCGGGAGGTGGTGAACACGGTGGTGGTGTCGCCGAAATCACCGAAGCCCGACCACTGTTCGGCCTTGGTCAGTCGACCCAGCCGGGTGGCGACATCCGGGTCGGCGACCGCCGCTTGCAGTGTTCTTGTGACGTCCTCACGCAGCGATGCCGGAGGGTTGGGCAGGTCGGCACCCTCGAACGCGGCGCTGACGAGCTCGTCGACCAGCGACCGTTGTTCCGAGGACAACTGCCGGATGGTGCCGCCGTCCATTGCGGCATGCGCGGCCCGGAGCCGCTCCCCCATGTCGGTCAGCGACTGCCTGAAGTCTTCATTGCTGTGCGCGAGGAGGTTGACCACCCATGCCGCTGTGGTCGGCTTGCGGGCGGCGGATATCTGCTTCGCGGCGGCGTCGTCGCCGCGCTTCTTGGCCTCGGCGGCCAGCTTGGTGCGCAGGGCGGTGAACTCCTCCGGTTTGACCCCGTAGAGTTCGTCCAGCTCGTCGTCGGCCATGACGCCATGATGTCGGACGGCGAACAGGACGTCATCGTCGGCATGCGACACTCGGCACATGGTTGTCGCAATCGATCGCCCGAAGCTCGAAGGAAACATCGCCGTCGGCGAGGATCGACAGATCGGGTTCGCCGAGTTCGGAGCCCCGCAGGGGCGGGCCGTCTTCTGGCTCCATGGCACACCTGGGGCCCGGCGGCAGATACCGACCGAGGCCCGCGAGTATGCAGAAGAGGCCGACATCCGGCTGATCGGTATCGACCGGCCCGGGATCGGATCGTCGACGCCCTACCAGTACAAGAATGTCCTGGAGTTCACCGACGACCTGCGCACCATCGCGGACACCCTCGGCATCGACAAGATGGCGATCGTCGGCCTTTCCGGCGGCGGTCCTTACGCCCTCGCGTGCGCGGCCGCGATGCCCGAGCGCATCGTCGCGGCCGGTGTCGTCGGCGGCGTCGCCCCGGTGACCGGGCACGACCAAATCGGTGGCGGCCTTATGGGGAATGTGGGAACGCGCGTCGCGCCGCTGCTCCAGGTTGCGGGCCTGCCGATTCGACTCGCCGCATTGACTCTGGTCCAGCTGATCCGACCGGTCGCGGGACCGGCGGCGGATCTCTACGGTTTGGTATCGCCGCCGGGAGACCGGGCACTGCTGGCGCGGCCCGAGATCAAGGCCATGTTCCTCGACGACCTGCTGAACGGGAGCCGCAAACAACTCGCAGCGCCGTTCTACGACGTGATCGCCTTCGCACGTGACTGGGGGTTCCGACTCGACGAGGTCAAGGTGCGCGTGCTGTGGTGGCATGGCGATGCCGACCACATCGTTCCCTATGCGCACGGCGAGCACGTGGTCTCCCGGCTGCCCGACGCCGAGCTGTACCCCATGCCGGGTGAAAGCCATCTCGGCGGGCTCGGCCGGGCCAAGGAGATCCTGCGCTCGATGCTCGAGCTGTGGGACAGCGAGGCCATCGACTGACGGATGAGAGCCATCGTGTTGCTCGCGCAGAGCGCCCAGCTGGACCAGGCGGGTACGGTCCACGCACTCGGCCTCGGTTGGACGGCCAGCTCAACCCCGGTACCGCAACACGCGCTGGTCATCTTCGTCGAAGTCGAGTGGGCGGAACTCGGTAGGTCGTTCCCGATCCGCGCCGAGCTGGTCGACAGCGATGGAGTCCGAGTGGCCCACACTGAGCACGGCGTCATCAAGGCCAGGCATAAGCCCGTGCATCCCGAAGGCACCCCGGTCACCATCCCGTTCACCGCCACCATCCCGTCGCTCAGTCTCACTGCCGGTCAGCGCTACCAGTGGCGAGTGTCCATCGACGACGAGATGCATGAGGACTGGCTGGCCGGCTTCACCGTGACCGAGGACGAGTAGATATGGCGATCGAGATCGAGGTGCTGCAGGCGGACGTGACGGAGCTCGACGTCGATGCGATCACCAACGCCGCCAACACACAGCTCAAGCACGGCGGCGGCGTGGCGGCGGCTATCTCCCGCGCCGGCGGGCCCGATGTGCAGCGGGAGTCCGATGAGAAGGCGCCTATCGGCCTCGGTGAGGCGGTGGCCACCACGGCGGGCGACATGCCTGCTCGCCACGTGATACATGCGGCGACGATGGAGCTGGGCGGCCCGACGTCGGCTGAGATCATCGAACGCGCCACCCGCTCAACGCTTTCCACCGCGGACGAACTCGGTTGTCGATCACTGGCATTGGTGGCGTTCGGTACCGGCGTCGGCGGCTTTCCTCTCGAGCGGGCGGCCCAGCTGATGGTCGGTGCGGTACGCGGACATCAGCCTCGATCACTGGCCCGGGTGATCTTCGCAGTGCACGGCGACGCCGCCGAGGCCGCGTTTCGCGCAGCCGCCGGGGCCCGAGGTCAGTCCTGAAGGACCGCAGGGTCTTTCGCGCCGAGTAGGGCGCGTCGCAGCAGGTGCATCGCGACGGTCGTAGAGCGATCCCGGATGTCGGATCTGTTGCCAGGCAGGAGCAGTGTTCGGGTCAGTGTCGGGCCGCCGGCGAGCATCACGGAAAAACACACGGTCCCCACCGGCTTGTCCTCCGTCCCTCCGCCGGGCCCGGCGATGCCGGTGGTGGCGATCGCGGTGTCAGCGCCGAAGCGGCTCAGCGCACCCTCGGCCATCGCCTCGGCGACCGGTTCCGACACCGCGCCATGGCTTTCGATCAACCCCGGATCGACATCGAGCAGGTCCGACTTCGCCTCATTGGCATAGGCCACCACCCCGCCGGCAACGTATGCGGAGGACCCTGCGATGTCGGTGAGCCGCGCTGCGACCAGCCCGGCAGTACAGGACTCCGCCGTGGCGATGCGACGGCCCCCCAACAGCTCGGCCACCTGCTCGTCCACTCGGGCACCGTTCTCCGAAAAGATATGGCGCGCATGGCGTTCGCGTAACACCTGCATCAAGTCGGCATACACCGGCGCCGATTCGGGCTCGAAGCGAGTCACGATCTCGAGCTCTCCCCGACGCAGACAAGTGGTGATCTCGAGGCGCTCGAACCCCTCGACGCGACCTTCGGCGTCGCGCAGCGTCTCGGCAAGCCCCGACTCGGGAAGGCCGAACATCCGCACCATCTCCTGCCGATAAGTGGTGCGCCCGGCGATCGCCTCCTGTACCGCAGGGGTTTCCACCGCCGTGTGCCACATCGGCTGCAGCTCGCGCGGCGGCCCCGGCAGCACCACGACCGTCGGCTTCCCTGGAACGACAATGCCGGGCGCGGTGCCCACCGGGTCGATGATGTGAGATCCCGCAGGCACCATCGCCTGCTTGCGGTTGGCGGCCCGCACCGCGTCGAAGTCCACATCGGTGAACCGCGCCCGCAGGCGCTTGAGGATCGCAGCGATCTTCTCCTCGAGCTCGTCGTCGAGCACCAGTTCGCGCCCACAGAACTGCGCCACGATCTCGACCGTCATGTCGTCGGCCGTCGGGCCGAGGCCACCGCTGGTGACGATCAGGTCAACGCCCTCATCGGCCAGAAAACGCAGCGCAGCCGCGATGTCACGGGGCCGGTCACCACAGATCGTGATGTGAGCGAGCTCGACGCCGAGTTCGAGCAGTCGATCGGCGATCCACGGCCCGTTACGGTCGGCGACCCGCCCCGTCAGTACCTCGGTCCCGGTGACAACGATGCCTGCGCGTGCGCTCACGAACTATGCATACACGACGGCTCGCCAGGAGCAGCGGCAGCCGCCATCGGCACGTCTCTGTTGGCCCTCACGCGAATCTTCGCACCGCGGTGCGGCACGAGGATGACGTGTTTGACCTTCTGCCGTTCGCCTGCCGCCGTGGTGGTGCACAGCTCCACCCGTCGCAGCACCTCGCGCAGGACGATCCGCATCTCGACCATCGCGAACGTCGCTCCAAGACAGCGACGGTTGCCGCCGCCGAACGGCAGCCATGTGGTTGGTCCCAGCGTGGTGCCCACCATCCGGTCGGGATCGAACCGATCGGGATCGCGGTACTGCTTGGAACTGCTGTGCACCAACCCGATTCCCGGTGCGACCATGACGCCTGCAGGCAGCCGATAGCCCGCCAGCTCGACCGGTTCTTTGAGAATTCGGCCGACATCGAACACGACCGGACGCAGCCGCAGCGTCTCCTTCGCGACGGCATCGAGGTACTCGTCACCGGCCGGGATCGCCCGCTGCACTGGCTTCAGCGGCCCGCACCGCCTTTTCCAGAAAGTCGGGGTGTCGGGTCAGCCGCTCCAGTGCCCAGGCGAGCCCGGTCGCTGTCGTGTCGTGCCCGGCGACAAGGAGCGTGATGAGCTGATCGCGCAGTTCCTTGTCGGTCATGGTGCCGCCGTCGTCGGCGCCTGCCCGGACCAACTTCGCCAACGCATCGGTGCGCGACGCGAGATCGGAATCGGCACGGCAGTCGGCGATCTCGGCGTACAGCAGGCGGTCGGCATCCTCCATGTGGCTGCGCAGTCCCCGCCACAGCCCAAGCCGCTGCAGTTTCGGGTTCGCGATCGCCAGCGACGCCCACGGGGTCACGTTGAGCAGCTTGGGCATCACTTCGCGCAGCGCCGTGAGTCGCGCCGGGTCGGAGGCGCCGATCACGGTTCGCAGGATCACTTCGAGGGTGATCTCGGACATCTTGGGCGCGACCGCGAAATCGGTGTTCTCGGGCCACGTCGCCACGTTGGCCGCCGCGATCTCGGCCATCACACCGGTCTGCCGCGCGACCGCGTCGCGATGGAAAGCGGGCAGCATCTGGCGCCGCCGTTCCCGGTGCACGTCGTCGTCGATCACCAGCACCGAGCTGTCGCCGAGCAGACCGCCCAACATCGAGTTCGCTTCCCCGGCGTGATAGACGCCGGGACTTCCCGCGAATACCTTCTTGATCTCCGCTGGGTCGTCGAGATACACCAGCGTCCCCATCGTCGCGATACGCATCGTGAAGACACTGCCGTAGCGCCGCCTGCAGGCCGAGATGAAGCGCGGCCAGTAACGGGCCATCAGTGCCGCCTGGACCGGGGCGGGCAGCCGGGGCCCCGGTGGAAGGCCGGTGAACGCGGTGTCAGCCATCACCTGAGCATACGAGCAGTCAAACCGGCACCCGGCGCGTCCGGTCCGAGGACGGCCACACGTAGGGCAGATCGTCTGGCACGTCGGGGAAGTGACGCCGGTAGTGCTCGGGGTCCTTGCGCACTAGTGCTGCCTGATGACTCCGGTGGAACGCCGGATCGCCGAGCCATGGCGGAAGTTCACCCGCCGTCGCGAGCTCGGACTGGGTGCGCAAGGCCCGCAGCCCGGTCGCCCGCGACAGATCCCCGACGAGCGTCGCCGCGCACGTGTCGGCGTTGCCGCTCGCGCACCAAACCTCGCAGACATCGAGCCCGTAGGAGACGAGCGCCTCCTCATAGCCTGCCCACATGGCGGCGGCTGGATGGTGTCGCCACCCGTAGCCGGGAACGGTCAGGGCGCGCAGAACCTGGATCGTCTCGACGCGTTGCTTACCAAGCCGGCGACTGTCGAGCACCCGCGCGGATTCGGCGAATCGGGGATACGGGAGAAAAGTCTGCATCGAAGGGCGAATACCCTGCGGCCAAGCGGGGCACACAACCGCAATGGCAGCGCCGACGATCGGGGTCGAGGAAGAGTACTTCCTCGTGGACCCCGGTACCCGCGCGCCGACCTCGGCCGCCGACCGCGTGATCGCACGGGCTCGCCCCCGCGTTGGTGACGCCGTGTCGAATGAGTTCACTAAGTTTCAGATTGAGGTGAGGACATCCCCGTGCTCGAACGCGGCCGAGCTGCGTGATGAATTGGTCGGCCTGCGTACGGTTGTGGTCGACGCCGCGGTCGCCGAAGGCCTTCGTATATGTGCCTCCGGCACGCCGGTTGTGGCCGCCCAAGAACCGTGGGCGGTCGGCGATCACCCACGCTATCGAGCCGGAGTCAGCCAATACCGCGCCATGCTCGACGATTTCGCGGTCTGCGCACTGCACACGCACGTCCATCTGCCAGACCGTGAAATCGCGGTGTTGGTCGGCAACCACTTGCGGCCGTGGCTGCCACTGCTCGTGGCCTTGAGCGCCAATTCACCCTTCCACCAGGGACGGGACACTGGCTATGCCGATTGGCGCGCAGTGATCCGAAGCCGTTTCCCGTGCCTGGGCCCGCCGCCCTACGCCGAATCGGTGCACCACTACGAAGAGCTCGGAGCGGCAATGGCCGAATCCGAGGCGATGCTCGACGCGGCGATGCCGTTCTGGGACATCCGGCCGAACCCGCGGGTTCCGACGCTGGAGGTCCGGTCGATGTCGGTCGGCGCGGATGTCGACGACGCTGTCGCCATGGCCGTGCTGATCCGGGCGCTCGTGACGACGGTGAGCGCCGAGGTCGTCGCAGGAGACCCCGGTCCGCGGCCGTCCAGCGAGCTGTTGCGGGCCGCGTATTGGCGCGCGGCAAGGGATGGTTGGCCGGGGTGCGGAGTCGACGCGCTGACTGGGCAGATCCTTCCCGTGCCAGTGCAGGCGGAGCGGTTGGTCGACTACATTCGGCCGGCGCTGGAGGACCACGGCGATCTCGACGTGGTGACCGCGTTTCGCCACCGTCTCGATGTCCGAGGGACGGGCGCCGAATGCCAGCGTGCGTCCGCCGCGCGCCACGGCACGCTCACTGGGGTGGTGGACGATCTGATCGCTGATACGGCGCGAAGGTGATGACGAGGACGTCGCGGCGCGCGGGTCGGGCGGGATCGAGGGGTTGAATCGGCGAGACACCGTGCAAGGTACACCGGTCGTCGCTCAGCAGCATGGTGCCGGGCTCGCTGAGCGTCGTGGTCAGAAGCGGCACACCGCCGGGGTCATAGACGGTGCTTCGACCACCCACAGCGTTGTCCCTGCCGATCAGCAGTGAGGTGACGAGAGTGACGCCGTCGCGATGTCGACCTTCGGGGGTGGGATCACCTCCACCGTCGGCCGACGCCCGCACTCGAAATGGAGTGACCTTGGCGCTCCACTCGGCGGCTTGGTCCAACCTCGTCGCCACTTCGCCGAGCACCGCCAGCAGGCTGTGCAGCAGCGGGTCCGTTGCGAATTCATCGGTCAGCGGTTCGAAGAGGCGGTCCCGCTCGATGTAGAGCGGGTTGGAATCTTCCGGTTGGGCGAACGCGCCGTGTGGCAACAGCCGAACCGACCCCTCGGCGGGCGTGACCGCGAAGTGCCCGTAGCGCCGTAGCCGCGTCGTGCCCAGCTGGGCGGCGTAGCTGTCGGGCACCAAATGTTCCCAGTACGAGGAGAATCGGTGCCATGCGGCGGCGTCCACGCCGAGGCAACGGGGACAGCTCGGCCGCGGACAGCGCGCAAGGAAGCCGGAGATTGAGCTGCTCGCCCGTTGTCACCAGAGCTGGGTACCCGCCTGCCGTAGTGTCATTCTCGTGACGGCGCCGAAGTCCCTACGGGAGCTGTTCGACCAGATCGGTTTGCAGGAGGTCCCGTCGACCGACGGAGCGGTTGTTATGGAGATGCCCGTCGACGAGCGGGTGACCAACACCGCGGGCGGGTTGCAGGGCGGCCTGATCGCCACCATGGCCGACGTGACTGCCGGCCAGCTGGCCGCACGCAGCACACCATTCGGCAACGGGATCGCCACCACCGATCTGTTCATCCGCTACCTGCGGCCGATCAAGAGCGGGCCTGCCCGCGCCGTCGCCCGAATTCTGCGTACCGGTAAGCGATCCGTCGTCATTCAGGTCGACATCTACCGCGGTGACGACGACGAACTCGCGGCCACGGCAACCGTCAATTTCGCCGCCGTGGGCTAGCGCGCATCACTCGGTGCGGGCGAGGACCTCGCGCACCAGTTCGATGCGCGTCGCGGGGTGCAGGAATGCGAACCGGCCGACGGTTTCCCCGTCCCACTTCGTCGGTGGGATGAAGGCGACCTGCTCCTCGTGCAGCCGCTGCGCCCACGCGTCGTAATCCTCTGGCTTCCAACCGAGTCGACGAAACAGCACCACCCCGAGGTCCGGCTCGCGGATCAGTTCCAGCTGCGGCGCGGCCTTTATCAGCTCTGCCGTTTCGATCGCGAGTGATGCGGCGACCTCGATGGCTTCGCGGTAGGCCTCCAGGCCGTGCACCGCGAGGGAGAACCACAGCGGCAATCCGCGTGCACGCCGGGTGAGTTGGTAGGCGTAATCGGACGGGTTCCACTCCCCGTCGGAGGTGTGGATGACGTCGAGGTATGACGCGTCCTGAGTGTGCGTTGCGCGCGCCAGCTCGGGGTCGCGGTAAATCAGGGCGCAGCAGTCGAACGGCGTGAACAACCACTTGTGCGGGTCCAGGATGAACGAGTCCGCCTGCTCGATTCCGACATATTTGGGCCGCAGTGAGCGCGCGAAGATGCCGGAGCCGCCGTAGGCGCCGTCGACGTGGAACCACCAGCCGCGTTCACGCGCGATCGCGCCGACGCCGGCCAGGTCGTCGATGATGCCAGCGTTGGTCGTGCCCGAGGTGCACACCACCGCAGCGATGCCGGTGGCGTCTTCTCCCACCGAGTCCCGCACCGTTTCGGCGGTGAGCCGGTGCTCCGGGGTGTCGACCACCAGCGCGTCCATCTCGAGCAGACGCAGGGTGTTGACGATCGACGAATGTGCCTCCGAGCCGACGACCACCCGCAGCCGTCCGGTGGCACCGCGCCGCTTCGCGGTCTCGCGGGCCACTGCCAGCGCGGACAGATTGCCCGCGGAGCCACCCGAGACGAAACAGCCGCCGGAGGTGGTCGGCAGGCCGGCTTCGTTTGCGATCACCCGCAGCACACTGTTCTCCGCGGCGATCGCGCCTGACGCCTCGAGCCACGAGATGCCTTGGATCGATGCGCACGACACCAACATGTCGAACAACAGTGGGGCCTTCGTCGGTGCGGCGGGGATGAAGCCGAGGAACCGCGGGCTGTCCGCCGAGATGACGCTGGGTGCGATCACCGAGGTGTACACGCCGAGCACCTCGTCGGGTTGGCGCGGCTGCTCGCGGATCAGGCCGTCGAGTCGCTCGTACAGCTCGTCGGCGGGCAGCACTCCCTTGTCAAGGGGCACCGGGTTCATCCGCAGCCGGTTCTCCGCGTACGCCAGCACGCTGCGCACCATCTGCTCGGTGTTCTGGTCGACCTCGTGCACGTGACCTCACCTCTATTCGATCGGAACCACCGTTGGTGGCGTGTTGTAACCCGTGACGCGTACCCAATTGGCGACCGTGCGGTCTTCGGGCACAACGCCGTTCAGCTCGACTGTTTCGCCCGGGAACACGGTCACGTAGTTGTCGCTGTATTCGATGGGCAGGATCTCGTCCGCGTCGGGCGCCGTCGTGATCTCGGCCCGTTCGAAGAAAGCGATCCGTTGGGTCGGGTTATGCAGGCTGATCGTGACTCCGTTCTCCCCCGCCGCATCGTTTCGTTGCGCCTTCACCTCCAACGGAACCCGCGGCATCCAATTCAACGCGGTCATGTCGGCCCAACTCACCTGCTTCAGTTTGAACGCCCAGTCGTTCGTCGGATCACCAAGATCGTCTCGCTGTTGTGACTGCCAGTAGACGTTTTCGGCAAGAACGGTTCCGGCGTTGTCGACCAGTTCGCAGCGCACGAAGTAAACGCTCGAGTCGCGGGCGACCCGTGGCAACGTCATGGCCGCGAGTGCTGCCGCCCGAGGCCACGTTGAGGTTGTCGGTGAGCCGGTCCTCCCGCAATCGGCCGGCCAGATCGTAGACGCGGACACGTGCCCGCAGGTCCGACCGGTCGTTCGGGGTCTGGTTGACCACCGTGACGTGTGCCTGGGTGTGATCACCTGTCGCATAGGAGTCGAACACCACTGACAACGGCCGAAGTCCTTTCTTCGCACCGTAATAGGCGCCGCCTGGTCGCAGGTAATAGTCGAAGATGTTGCCGAAGAACGATGGCCAGTGGCTGTTCAGCATCCAATAGATGGTCATCTTGTGGCTTGCCCAGCCCTCGGCTGCGAACACTTCGAATTGCGCGCGTGTCGATTCGTAGTGCGCCAACTGCGCCTTGCGGGAGAACTCTTCCGCGTCGTCGGACGCGCCGTATCGACGATCGACGGCCCGTTTGATGCTGTTCAGGGTGGAGTTGTCCGGGTTCGAGCCTGCGTGGAAGTACCAGGTGTCGTTGATCGGCCAGAGCTTGTCAGGGGGGATGAACTCCTTCAAGCTCGCGAACGGCGGGATGTGTTCGTTGTCGCCTTGTTCGGCGGTCGACCCGCGAGTTGCGCCGTACCGTCCGCTGAACCAATAGCCGGGCGGTCGCCAGCTGTACGGCCCGGCCATATGGATGCCGTCCCAGTCGCGGTCGCCTTGGGCGTCCCTGGCCAAGGAAGACACCGTGTCGACGGTGGCGTTCTGCCAGTGCGAATCGGTAAGAATCTCATGATATTTCGCGAGGATGTCGGGCGGCGGCTTGCCGTCGCTGCCGTTCGCCCAGATAAACGCCGATGGGTGCGAGCGGAGCATCGTGATCTGCGACCGCAGGCTCTCCTGGGCGACGCGGCGGTCCTCGTCGTCCCACTGCGACCACTTCTCCCACTGGTTGCAGCACATCCACCCGAACATGAGAGGGATGCCGAGCTCGTCGGCTTTCTCGACGATGTGCTCCCCGGGGAATTTGCCCTCCAACCGCAGCATGTTGAGGCCGAGATCCTTGACGTACCGAAGGATTGCGTCCTCACGGTCGGGGTCGTAGTCATAAAGCAAATCCGGTGTGTAGGCGGCGCCGCGGACCAAGAAGTCCCTGCCGTTGACAGTCAGGTAGAAGTTGCCGCCCGTGCCCAGGTCGGGAAAGTCGCCGTCGGAGTCCCGGTGCTGCGAGACGGTGCGGATCCCGAACCGCAGGTCGGTGGCGTCGGATAACTGGCCGAATTGCCGGAACTCGACGTGGAGGTCGTAGAGGTCCGGTTGCCCGAGGGTGTAGGGCCACCACAGGTCGGGGTTGGCGACCGTGAGCTGGTCGAAGTCATCGGGGGTGAAGGTGACCTCTCTGTCCTCTCCAGGCAGCAGGGTCACCGGCCGCTCGACGTCGATGGCCGCCTTCCCCTTGCGCGTGATGGTTCCCCGCAGAACGCCGCGCAGCTGCTCGGCCGAGTAATTGTGGACCGTGGTGTGGATCGTCAGTCGCGCGGAATCCGTTCGCGGCAAGGGCAATTCGGTGTTGACGACCGAGGAGCCCAGCGCAACCCCGCCCGCAACCTTGAGGTAGACCGGTTTCCAGATGCCTGCATTGCGGTCGGAAACGAAGGAGTTGCCTCTGTCGGGATTCTTGCCCGGGCCCTGATATCCGAGGTAGTTCCAGTTGATCCAGTCCCACCAACTGTCGGCGAGTTCCACGCCATTGACGTCCTGCAGCGCCCGTTCCGGGGTGACTTTGATGGCGAGGGCGTTCGATTCACCAGGCCTGATCCAGTGCGCCACGTCAAGTTCGTGGGCGTTGTGCATGCCGACGATCTGGGTGTTGTCGGCCACCCGGTGGCCGTTCAGCCAGACTTCGGCGCGGTAATTGATGCCTGGCAACTCGAGCAGGTAGGTGGTGTGCCCCGCTGGCGCCTTGAACGACGTCCGGTACCACCAGTCCTGCTTGTAGAGGTCCTGCGGTACCTCGTCGAGCAGGTTCTTGCCGTAAAAGAGATCGGGATAGGTTCCGTCGTCCTGCAGCGCCTGAAGGACGGTGCTGGGCATGCGCTTGACGGTGTGCCAGGCCTTTCCCGTGTAGTCAGGACGGGAGACATCTGCCCCGTCGTCGGCTACGTCTCTGGCAGATGCGAGCTGCCATCCCTCGGCCAGTTCGATCCGGTCGGGCGGCGGCTGGGGCCGGCCGAAGGTCGGCATGGAGCCCGCGCATGCCAACAGCGACAGGACGATGAAGATCCTCAGGAGAATGTCGCGACGCTTGGTCGATATGGCACTCTCCTCTCGGTCATCGTAGACACTACGGTTGGCGACGACTCGGCGCTGATTTGATCCAGAACCGTAGTCTCGGGTGATGAACGCGGAGGCATCGGGTCGGGTCGAGGAGATCGCCACGAGCCCGCCGGGACCCCACGTCGGGGCCTTCTTCGATCTTGACGGCACGTTGGTTTCCGGATTCACCGCGACGGCGCACGCGGGAGATCGGATCCGGCGCAGGCAGGCGCGGATCGGCGAGGTGCTTGGGGTGTTGGAGGCCTCCATCCGCTACCGGCTGGGCCGCATGCAGTTCGAGCGGCTCATCGTGCGGGCCGCAGGCTACCTCAAGGGTGAATCTCTGCCTGAACTCGACGAGCTCGGCGAACGACTCTTCTTGCGGCACATCGCATCTCGGGTGTATCCGCACATGCGCGAGATCGTGCTTGCACACCAGCAGCGCGGCCACACCGTTGCGCTGTGTTCGTCGGCACTGACCATCCACGCCGAACCCGTCGCCCGCGCCCTCGGAATAACCCGGCTGCTCTGCAACCACTTCCAAGTCGACGAGAACGGCGTGCTGACGGGTGATATCGAGAGGCCGATCATCTGGGGCGGCCGAAAAGCCGATGCGGCACAGAAGTTCTGCGCGGACAACGGCGTCGAACTTCAAAGCAGTTACTTCTATGCCGATGGCGACGAAGACGTCGCGCTGATGTCGGTGATCGGTCATCCGCGGCCGGTGAATCCCCGGTCGGGGCTGGCAGCGGCGGCCGCGGCCAACGGCTGGCCGGTGCTGCGGGTTGCCGCCGCAGGCCGCAGGGGCTGAGCACTGGGGGTGCGATGGGCGTTGACCATGGCTTTCTTCTTGCCTGCAGCGGCTTCCTGCTCGCCGTGCTCTGGATGGATCTGATATTCGACACCCAGGTTCGCCCCGCACCGGGTGGCGAAGTACCAGAGGCGACGCTCGCGTCCATCGCCGGCTACTACCACCGCGCCACGACGTCATCGCGCCCGATGAGTCGGTTGATCGCGGTTGTCATGGTGATTCTGGTGGGGGCGTTGGTGTTTCGTGGGATTCGCGGCCACGATCCGGTATGGCTGGTGGCGAGCTCGGGCGTGCTCGCCGCGGTGCCCATTCTGTTGGCACTGTTTCGGACGGTGCCCAACGCGGTTCGACTCGGCAGCCGGGCGGGCGGGCATGACGAACAGTCAGTGCTCGCGCGGTCGATCTACCGGGATCACCTCGTGTGCTTCGTGTGCATGTTCACGTTCCTCGTCATCTGGCTGGTCCGCCTCGCTGTGGCATGACGGGGTTCTGTTTGGCAAGGGGGTTCGGCGGGCAATCCCTGAGCGGGGGTCGGGGTGATCTCACCAGTACAGGGAAACGAGAGCCGAGATGAAGCAGTCCAAGGTGCGCCCAGCGGTCATTGCCGCGTTCGCCGCCATCGCCATGGGCCCGATCGCGGTCGCCTGCGGTGACGGCGACGACGGCGATAAGGAAACGACCACGACAACGACGACCACGACGACGACCACCACCACCACCACGACATCGCCGTCCGCTACCTCGCCGATTGCGCCCACGACCAATACGTCGGTCGCCCCAGGGGCTCCCGCAGCCCCGAACGCGCCTGCGGTCCCGAACCCGCCTGCGGTCCCGAGCCCGCCCGCGATTCCCAATCCGCCGGCGATTCCCGCGATCCCGAGTCCGCCACCTATCCCCGCCATCCCCGGCTAAAGGACGAGGACATCGAACATGACCGCACGACGCTTGATCCTGCTCGCGGGGGCCGCCGTACTGATCGCAGGAGTGATCGCCCTGTTGGTGCCGGTGTCGATTACCGGCAATGGGAAATCGATCGGCTGCGGTAGCGCCGTGGCGGCGGATACGTCGGAGGCCGAGGCCGCCAACGGCCAGACCGTGGCGAACGTGCCGATCCTCAACCAGATCATTCCGCATACCGACTACGTCGCGGAGTGCCAGGGTGCGGTCTCGAGCCGGCGCTCTTGGTCCATTCCACTCGCCGTCGTGGGTGCGCTCGCCGTAGCTGGTTCTTTCCTGGCGCCGCGAACACGCGCTGTTTCGTAAATCACACTTCCGGGCAGTCCTACAGGCACGTCGGGAAACACCCATAGACCAGAGGGGGCGCCACTGTGGCGAGCGAGCAGCAACAAACGGAGCAAAACAGAAGACACCGAGCAACAAGACACCGAGCAACAAGACACCGAGCAACAAGACACCGAGCAACAGGACGACCGGCCGGTCACCGAGAAGCCCGAGGTGACCGACGAGCACAAAGAGAAGGCCCAGGAAATGCGGAAGGAGTACGTGGAGGAACGTGCCACGGTGATCATGCCGGGCAGCGGTGGCACGGTGGCGGGTACGGCCGTCAACGAGTGGCTCGACGACGATGGGAACCCGAAGTACGGGGACAAGTCGGAGGGCGACAAGTCTGACGGCGACAAGTCAGCGGGCGACAGCTCAGATGGCGATGAGGCAGCAGATGGCGACAAGGTAGAGCGCGACAAGGCAAAGAACGAAAAGATATTGAAGGCGAAGGCAGAGAGCGACGACAAGGCAGAGAACGACGACAAGGCAGAGAACGACGACCAGGACGACGGCTAGGCGGCCCTAACGGTCTTTGCGGGGCCCGCTTGTTCTGCTGGTGCTGATCCGTACTAAACTAGAACACGTTTCAGTTCGCGAATCGCGCCCAAGGGAGCAGACATGCACACGGCCATCTGCGACGACCTCAAAATCGACGTCCCGATCTTCGCCTTCACCCACTGCCGCGATGTCGTCGTCGCGGTCAGCAAGGCCGGCGGCTTCGGAGTGCTCGGCGCTGTCGGCTATACGCCGGAACAGCTCGAGATCGAGCTCAAATGGATCGACGAGAACATCGGCGACCATCCCTACGGCGTCGACATCGTCATCCCGAACAAGTACGAGGGCATGGACTCGAACCTGTCCGCCGACGAACTGACCAAGTCGTTGCAGGACATGGTGCCGCAGGAGCACGTGGACTTCGCCCGCAAAATCCTTGCCGACCATGGAGTGCCGATCGAAAACAGCGGCGCCGACGCGTTTCAACTGCTCGGCTGGACCGAAGCGACGGCCACTCCACAGGTCGAGGTCGCCCTGCAACATCCGAAGGTGACGTTGATCGCCAACGCACTCGGTACTCCCCCTGCCGAGATGATCAAGCACATCCACGACGAGGGCCGCAAGGTGGCGGCGTTGTGCGGCTCGCCATCGCAGGCGCGCAAGCACGCCGACGCCGGCGTCGACATCATCATCGCCCAGGGCGGCGAGGCGGGCGGTCACTGCGGCGAGGTCGGCTCGATCGTGTTGTGGCCACAGGTCGTTAAGGAAGTCGCGCCGGTGCCGGTGTTGGCAGCAGGCGGTATCGGCAGCGGCGAGCAGATCGCCGCGGCGTTGGCGCTGGGCGCTCAGGGCGCGTGGACGGGCTCGCAGTGGCTGATGGTCGAGGAAGCCGAGCACACCGCGATTCAGCAGCAGGCGTACGCCAAGGCCAGCAGCCGTGACACCGTCCGCAGCCGGTCGTTCACCGGCAAGCCGGCGCGGATGCTGCGCAACGACTGGACCGAAGCATGGGAGCAGCCGGAGAATCCGAAGCCGCTGGGGATGCCGTTGCAGTACATGGTGTCCGGCATGGCTGTCGCCGCGACGCACAAATATCCGAACGAGAGCGTCGACGTGGCGTTCAACCCGGTCGGTCAGGTCGTCGGCCAGTTCACCAAGGTGGAGAAGTCGTCCGCGGTCATTCAGCGCTGGGTTGCCGAATACCTCGAGGCGACCAACAGGCTCGACGAACTCAACGAGGCCGCGAGCGTCTAAGGCGTCGGCGCGGGCGCGAGCCCGGGCAGCACCGGTGCGGGTGGCGGCGCGGGCGGAGGCGCCAGCCCTGGCAACACCGGTCCGGGTGGCGGCGCGTCTGGCAGCGGGGCATCTGGCAGCGGCGCGTCTGGCACCGGCGCATCGGGCAGCGGCGCCTGAGGCCCGGCCGGAAGTCCGTTCGTCGGCATCGCGTTGGCGTCGAGTGGTCGCTGCGTCAGAAGAAGTAGCGCGTCTTTGCCGCTGATGTCCTGGGTCTGTACGGCGTGCCATAGGTCGCGCAGGTACGAGACGCCTCGGCCCTGCTGGGGGTCTATCGGGGCGTCCGTGGTGCCAGGAGGCAGGTTCTCGGGACTCAAGAGGTGCGGGACCTCTGCCGGCGGCGGAGCGGGCAGCGCGGGGTCACCCGCCGCCACAGCGGGATCACCCGCCACAGCGGCATCACCCGCTGCGGCTTGGGTCGAAATGGACTGCTCACCCGGTAACGGCAGCGGTGGTGGTGCCGGCATGCCGGGATCGGCCTGCGCGGACGGGGCCGCGACCGTCAGCGCGGCGATCGCACCAAGCGCGCCTGTCGCCACGGACAGCGCCCACGCTCTATCGGACTTCTTCACCGATGCCCCCTTCGCTTCTTCACGGTGCTATTGGGTGCTATCAGAATTGGTACTCCGATTGTTACACCTGTGCAACGTGTGACCAAGGGGTCAGTCCTTCGACACCGCCACGGAACACGTTTCACTTGCGAGTTCGCGGGACTTTTCTAGAACCCGTTTACCTGGTCCGATCTGTGGTGTAGCAATGGCCTACGGGCACTAGACAACGTCGTACGAGGAGTCCATCTATGCCAACTCCGAACCTCCCACCCGGGTTCGACTTCACTGACCCTGACATGTACGCAGAACGGCTGCCGATCGACGAACTCGCCCACATGCGGAAGGTGGCTCCGATCTGGTGGCAAGAACAGGAGAAGGGCAACCTCGCGTTCGGCGACACCGGCTACTGGGTGGTGACCAAGCACCAGGACGTCAAGGAGGTGTCCCGGCGCAACGACGTGTTCTCCAGCAACAGGAAAACCGCGTTGCCGCGGTACCGCGACGAAGCCGATCCCGCGTCGCTGGAGGCCGGCAAGGTCGTGTTGCTCAATCAGGACGCACCGCATCACACCCACCTGCGCAAGATCGTCTCGCGCGCATTCACTCCGCGCGCCATCGAGTCGCTTCGCGACGAACTTCGCGAGCGGGCCCACAACATCGCCAAGGAGGCCGCGGCGGAGGGATCCGGCGACTTCGTCGAGCAGGTGTCCTGTGAGCTGCCGCTGCAGGCGATCGCCGGCCTGATGGGTGTGCCCCAGGAAGACCGCAAGAAGCTGTTCGACTGGTCGAATCAGATGGTCGGCGACCAGGACCCCGAGTACGCGAGGAATGACCCGACGGCGGCGTCGGTAGAGCTCATCATGTACGGCATGCAGATGGCCGCGGAGCGCGGCAAGAACCCCGGCGACGACCTCGTCACCAAGTTGGTGCAAGCAGACGTCGACGGCCACAAGCTTACCGACGACGAGTTCGGGTTCTTCGTCATCCTGCTGGCGGTGGCCGGCAACGAGACCACCCGCAACTCGATCACGCAGGGCATGATGGCGTTCACCGAATTCCCTGACCAGTGGGAGCTTTTCAAGCGGGAACGTCCCGCAACAACGGCCGATGAGATCGTACGCTGGGCCACCCCTGTCACCTCGTTCCAGCGCACCGCGCTCGAGGACACCGAGCTGGGCGGCGTCGAGATCAAGAAGGACCAGCGGGTGGTGATCTTCTACCGCTCGGCCAACTTCGACGAGGATGTTTTCGACGATCCCTTTGCATTCAACATCCTTCGAGATCCCAACCCGCACGTCGGATTTGGCGGCAGCGGCGCGCACTACTGCATCGGCGCCAATCTGGCGAGGATGACGATCGACCTGATCTTCAACGCGATCGCCGACGAAATGCCAAATCTCACACCGATTTCCAAGCCCGAGCGGCTACGGTCGGGCTGGCTCAACGGCATCAAGCACTGGCAGGTCGACTACACGGGGAAGAGTCGCGCCGCTGTTTGACGGTTGGGTAGTCGATGATCGAGTGCCAGTAATCCTCGGGAATCTCCTGCCCTGACCGCAGCACGATCGCCAGGCCGGTTGCCATCGCGATACCGAGCAGGCCAAGCCACAAGCCGGCGATGGCGATCACCGCCCATAGCGCCGTGGTGACCGTCGGCCACGGCGAGAGCACGGCGAGCACCGGCGCGAAAAAGAAGCCCGTTCCGATGTACCAGGCCGATCCCGCCCGGTCGGACTTGAGCACGAAGCGCAGCCACCGCGGGATGGACGAATCTGCGGGCTGGTCCTGATGCATCTTCTGTCCTCCTTTCGGCGTCATCTTCACGGTGCCTCCCACAGGTAGCAGATGCAATTACCTCCGAGGTAAGAAACAGACGACTGGTCTGACCACTTGACCTCTGACCGCTGATCGGTCATCCTGGGCGCATGGCCCTGCAACCGGTTAACCGGCGTTCAGTACCCGAGGACGTCTTCGAGCAGATCGTCGCCGACGTGCTCAGCGGCGAGATGCAGCCCGGAGAGTCGCTGCCCAGCGAGCGCCGCCTCGCCGAGGTGCTCGGCGTATCCCGCCCGGCAGTGCGCGAAGCCCTCAAGCGGGTCTCGGCCGCGGGCTTGGTCGAGGTGCGCCAAGGCGATGCGACCACGGTGCGGGACTTCCATCGGCACGCGGGCCTCGACCTTCTCCCCCGGCTGTTGCTGCGTGCAGGCGAGCTCGATCTGTCGGTCATCCGCAGCATCCTCGAGGCCCGGTTGCACAACGGACCCAAGGCGGCCGAGTTGGCGGCGACGCGCCGCCAACCGAGTCTGGCCGGCCTGCTCGACGAGGCGTTGCGCAACCTGGATTCGGAGCACGACCCGGTCGAGCGGCAGCGCCATGCGCTGACCTTTTGGGACCTCGTGGTCGACGGGGCCGATTCCATCGTTTTCCGGCTGATGTACAACACGCTCCGGGCCACCTACGAACCCGTGCTTCCGGCGCTGGCCACCATGATGGCCGCCGAGGTTGGCCGCCCGGAGGCCTACCGGAACCTCGCCGACGCGATCGCGGCCGGCGAGCCCGATGCCGCGAAGACGGCGGCGATCGACCTTCTGGAACCCGCCACAACGGCGATGCTCGCCGCGATCACCAGTTTGGAGGACCAGCAGTGACAGCATCAACCGAACGACCTACGCGCAATAGCTTTACGTTACGGAATGCGTTGCGCGAGTTCGCCAATCACCCTTCCCCTTGGGTGATTGGCGGCACGCTCATCGCCGCGGTCACCGCTCGCATTGTTGTCGGTGACTGGCAGATCACAGACGCACTCGTCCCATTGGTGATGCTCGCTCTGTTCCCGTTCTTCGAGTGGGTGGTCCACGTGTTCATTCTGCACTGGCGGCCGAAGCGCATCGGGCGGCTGACCATCGACCCGCTGCTGGCCCGTGATCACCGGCGCCACCACGTCGACCCCCGCAACATTCCGCTCATCTTCATCCCGTGGAAGGCTCTGCTCTGGGTGGTGCCCCTCGCGATCGCCATTGCGCTGCTTGCGTTTCCGCGCGTAGGCCTCGGGCTGACGTATCTGGTGTTCATCATGATGCTCGGCGTCGGATACGAGTGGAGCCACTACCTCATCCACAGCGACTACAAGCCGAAAACTCGTATCTACCGGGCGATCTGGCGAAACCACCGTCAACACCACTTCAAGAACGAGCACTACTGGTTCACCGTCACCAGTTCCGCCACGGCCGACCGGGTGTTGGGCACCTACCCCGACACTGCAAGCGTCGAGACCTCGCCGACTGCGAAGAACCTGCACGCGATCGAGGCTTAGCCCACCAGCGGTGTGCCTGTGCTGGTTCTGCCCACGGCCGAAATCCCGTATCCCAGCAGCAGAATGAAGACCGCTAACAGGCCGATGTTAGCAACAACAACGACCATCCCGACCGAATCGGGGTCCAGGAAGTAGTAGGGCGCGCGGCGGCCTGCACTGTTGAGCACCAGCAGGGCGATCACCACGTAGACCGCCGGATAGACGAGCCAGACCAGCGGGTGCCACCAGCGGACGTGACGCTGGCTTCGTCCCACGACCAGCCAGTCCACAACGACTAGGACGGGCATGACGATGTGCAACAGCATGTTGGCCGGCGTGTACCCCATGCTGTAGCCGGTCAACAGTAGATTCCAGATGACCCCTGCGACAACGACATAGAGCACGACCGCCCCACGTACACCGGCACGATCAGCGGCCCGTGTGGAGAACAGGCTCCAGAGGTAGTAAGCCGCGGCAAGCGCATTCGCCTGATAGGTGAACGTCGTCAGCCGCCAGAGCACGCCTGACCGCGACGATGTCTCGACGGCGATCAGCGCGATCAGCACTGCCGCGACAATCAAGACGCGTAGCAGCACCCGCACAGGGTCATTATCCAGGCGGCGGTGGCGGTGGGGCGTCCGGCGGCGGAACCAGCAGAGGGTCCTGCGGTGGTGGCGGGACGTCGGCAGGCGCCATAGCCGGGTCGTCCGGTTGGCCGATGCCGGTCAACTTGTCCTTGAGCCGCCGCAGGATGCCGGGCTTTTCCTCCGGCACCGGTGTCACCGGTGCAGGCACGAGACCCGGTACCGGGGTGACCCCTTCCGGAACCGGCGCGCCATTCGGGGCGAGCGGTGCGCCGGCAACGGTGCCGTCGACCGGTGCAAGGGGGTCGGGCGCCGGGGCTTCCGGTGGCAGTTGCTCGGCGACGGGCGCCGGTTCGACCGCAACTTCGGGCGGCGGCGGAAGCTCAAGAGGCGGAGGCGTAGGCGGCAACGCCTCGACAGTTCGTGGGGCGGCAGGTGCAGGCGCGATGGACTTGACCGCCGCAGGCGCGTTGGACACATTGGCCGCGGCTGGCTTCTCGGCCGGTTTTGCGCTCTCGCCGGATGTCAGTTGCAGGCCGAGTGCCAACGATCCCGACACCACGAACGTGACCACCCCTGCGCCCAACAGGACTCCGGCCGCGCCGACGTGTGACATCGGCGAACGCCGGGGTGTGGTATGAACGCGCCCGGAGTCCTCGCCGGTTTCGTCGAGGAAAAGGTCGGGGCCGTACGCCGACGCCATGGCCGCGCCTCGGGCGAGAGCCAGCTGAGCCTCGGCAGGTACGAACACCGGCACCGCCAACACCGCTTCCAGGTGCGGCGTGATGGCCTCGAGGTCGCTGCCAGAGCCGACCAGCACCAGTGCCTCGGGCCGCCAGTCGGCCTGAGCGAAGATCGAACTCAACCACCGCGCGAGGTCCTCGTCGGTGGTTACGGCATGGTTCACCGCAGTCTGTACGGCACCATCCGCCGTGTCGACCACAAGCACGACAACGGCGTCGGGCTCGATAACGCATACAGCGGTGATTTCGTGTCCGATGACGCTCGCGATTCCGCGGGCCAGGGCCTCGGTGGCTTCCGGCAGCCGCACCGCGACCACATTGTCGAAGCCGGACTCCGACAACGACTCCAGAAGGAGCGACGCCTCGGTGTCGGCGTCCTCGCTCCATGTCACACCGATCGAATGAAGCCGGTGTCCGCGTGCGGCGGCGATAGCCTCGGTGCGCAGCACGGCAGCGGCCGCTTTCTCGGAGGTGTTGACGGCGCTGACAAGGCCGCGGTCGTGAACCGCGAACTCGTCCTTGTCCATGGTGGCGCCGTCGGCGTCCTGACCTTCGACGAGAACGAGCCCAACGGTGGTCGGCGTCATGGACAGTCCGAGCACCGCGTCCATCTACACCCCCTCTGGACCCCTACCTCTGGGCGTGGTCTTCGTCACCTATCGGGGTGAGACTACCTGCATCCCGTGATATAGACCGCTTCGGGCAGCCACCGCGGCCGCCTCATCCACGCTGAGCAAATCGAGGCAGCAAAACCTTGAGAGAAAATGGCCGTGCAGCAAACTTTGATCTATTGCTGACCTATTTCAATCGGCAAGCATGTCGGCGAGCAGCGACCGCTCGACGTTGCCGCCGGACAGAATCATGACCGTCCTGCCCTGCGGCGTCGCACCCTGTCGATAGGCCGCCAACCCGACAGCCCCGCTGGGCTCGCTAACGAGATGAGCCCTGATGGCGAGTTCGCGCACAGCGGCGCGAATCTCGCTCTCCGACACCGTGATCATCTCGTCGATCACCCTCTGCAGATGCGCGAAGGTCAGCGCGGACGGTTGAGATCGCAGGCCGTCGGCGATCGTGCGGTTGCGGTCCTCGATCGACCAGTCCACCCGCTCGCCCCTCCGAAGCCCCTCGGCGGTGTCTGCGGCTAGTTCGGGCTCGACGCCGAAGACCTTGGCTTTCGGGCATCGGGCCCTGATGGCGGTGCCGATGCCGGACGCCAGCCCGCCGCCGCTCACCGGAATCAGCACGTTCTGCACGTCGGGCAGATCATCGGCGATCTCCAGGCCGATGGTGCCCTGTCCGGCGATCACATCCGGATGGTCGAACGGTGGAATCAGCACACCACCCGTCTGCTCCAGCAGCTCGGCGGCCACCTTCTCGCGCTCGCCGGGGCCGCACAAGACCACCTGCGCGCCGTAGTCACGGGTGGCCTGCACCTTGACATCAGGTGTCTCCCGCGGCATGACGATGTGGGCGGCGATCTGGTACGCCGCAGCCGCGTAGGCGACCGCTTGGGCATGGTTGCCGCTCGAATATGTGACCACCCCGCGGGCACGGACCGGTTCGGCCAAATTGGCGATGGCGTTGTAGGCGCCGCGAAGCTTGAATGCACCGATGGGCTGCAGGCTCTCCGGCTTGATCCAGAGCGGGCGGTCCGCATCGGCCCAGCGCGCAGGCACCAGTTGCGTCCGAACGACCGCATCGCGAACCCGCTGGGCGGCTGCCTCTATATCGTCGACGCTTATCAGCTGCACAGTTCATTCGTATCAGGAGCCAGCATGGAGTCGGGAGCCGTCGGGTTGTCGCAGGTTGACGTGGACGGCGTCGACTTCGCGTTGGACGATCAGGCAGACCTGCATGCAGTGCTCGCGGAACTGCGGGGTCGGCGCAACTACGCGATCGTGCCATTCGCCGGAACCCGGGCGGTGCTGCTGCTCACGCAGGAACTGGTCGCGGCCGGGTTCAGGGACGAGGAGACCTTTCCGTCGGCCGCGGCCTACTCGCTGACCACCGCGCCGGTCTGGGGCCGCACGATTCAGTGCATGACCGGCCGTGAGCACCGGGTCAACCGGGCTATCGTCTCAACACCGTTGCGGCGCAACCACGTCGGACAATACGTCGCACCTGTCATCGAGCCGGTGGTCAACGATTTGATCGACCGCTTCGCGCAGCGTGGCGAGGCGGACCTCGTTACGGAGTTCACGCAGCGCTTCTCGCTGCTGATCAACAACAGGATGCTCGGCATACCGGTCGAAGACGAAGAAACCGTCTACCGGTGGGCGCAGGGACTACTGCATTACGCCATCGATCCGGAAGAGGCGAAGCGGTGCGCAGGCGAGCTCACCGACTATGTGCTGCCCATCGTGGCCGCCCGGCGCCGTAATCCCGGAGAAGACATGATCTCCCGTCTCGTCACCGAGACGACCGACGACGGCGAACGACTCGATGACGAACAGGTGCTGTCGTTCGTTCGGCTGCTCTATCCAGTCGGCGCGGATACCACGATGCTGGCGATGGGCAACATCCTCACCGCCCTGCTGACGCACCCCGACCAGCTGGACTTGGTGCGATCGGATGTGAACGAACACATCCCATGGGCGATCTGGGAGGCCTTGCGTTGGGAAGCGCCGGTCGGGATGCTGCCACGGGTGTGCCCCGAGGGGACCAGCTGGCACGGGATCGATATTCCGGCGATGACACCGATGATCTTCGCGATCAACGCGGCCAACCGCGACCCCGCCGTGTACCGGGACCCCGACGCATTCGACGTCACTCGACGGGTGATCCCGCTGGTCGCCTTCGGTCAGGGGCCGCACAGCTGTATCGGCAACTGGCTGGCCTTCGCGGAACTCACGACGGCGCTGCGGATATTGCTGGACCGGCTGCCCAACGTCCGACTGGGCGCCGGTGCGGCGCCGCGGGTGACCAGCCAGGTGGTCACGACGTTGCGCGGTCCCAATACGTTGCCGGTCATCTTCGATCCACGCTGACGCCGAGGAGTCCGCGGACCATCCGCTCGGCCATCACCTCGTCGTGCGGGGCGCCTGCCAGGTGGATGGCCAGACCTTCGACGGCGGCGGTGACCGCAGCACCCAGCGTCTTCGCCGGAGGCCCAGGCGGTATCGACGCGTCCCTTCGGCCTGCGGCGATAACGGCGCCGAACCTCACCGCGAGTCCCCTCCCGATCTCTGTGACCTTCGTTCCGACGGGGTGTTCACGACCGTCGAACTCGACCCGCAGCGCCATCATCACCCGCGCGATGTCGCGACGGCAGAACGCGATGTGCCCGCGGGCAAGAGCGACAAGGACGTCGACGGGCGCGCTCGCGCTCTGGGCCGGCTCCCACACTTCCTGCTCCCAGGTGTTGGCGACCCAATCCACCACAGCCAGGGCGAGTTCCTCCTTGCCTGCGAAGAGGTGATACAGCGCGCCGCGGGTGTATCCGGCTTCGCTCGCGACCTTCTCCAGGACGAGATTGCCGTACCCGTACCGCGAAAACCCCCTCGCTGCCGCTTCGAGCAGGGCGGCTCGGGTGCGCGCGCGACGCTCAGCCTGCGTCCGAGGCCTTACGCCCGAATCGGTTATAGATACGTGCATGTATGTATGTTAATGTATGCGTCAAGGAGGACCGCGATGAAACTGCCAAGCAGCGCGCACTTTTCCCGGTCGTGGCGTGTCCACGAGCTCACCCGCGACTTTCGGCTCGAGGATGTGTGGGCGCTGCCAACGCCCGGCGGGCCGGACGATTTTCCGCGGCTGATTCGGATGGTGGCCTCCCTCGATGGCGCGAGGCAGCGGGTTTCCGTGGTAGGCGCGCTCTTTGCGATTCGAGAGGCGCTCGGCCGGGTCTTCGGGTGGGACGAGGCCAATGACGACCCCACGCGTCCGAGCCTGCGAGACCGGCTGCCCGCGGACCTGCGCGACTCCCCCTCCGCCGTGACGCCTGCGATGGGATTCACGCCGCTTTACCAGACTGACGACGAGTGGGCGGCGGAGCTCATCAATCAGACTGTGCATGGAGTCATCCACCTCGGCTGGGTTGGGGACGACGACGGGGGTTACCACGGCCAGATGGCGATCCTGGTGAAGCCCAACGGGCTGCTGGGGCGCACTTACATGGCGGCCATCACACCGTTTCGCTATCTGATCGTCTATCCGCGCATGCTGAAAGGAGTCGGCCGAAAGTGGCTGTCGTACAGCGGCGCTCGATCGTAGCCGACGAAGGTTGCGACTACGCCGACGCATTCGAGGTCTCGGTGGACGAGCCCGATACCAGATCCGCTGAGCAGCTGTTCCTTGCCGGCCTCGAGGGCGCACCTCGATGGTTGCGCAGGGTTGTGCTGGTTGTGCATCGACACGTGCTGAGGTTTGAATTGGCACCACTGGAGGCGCCGAATCATGTTCTGGGCTGGGAGATTCTGTCAGTTGAACCCGACCGCATCAGGCTCAGGGCCACGGGCCCGCTGCTGAACGGCGTCCTTGTAGCCAGACGGCTTACGCCCTTGAGCGCGGTGCTCGAGACGTTCGTCAGCTACCGGCGACCGGTGTTGGCCCGTGTTGTCTGGACGGTTGTCTCGCCCGTTCACCGCACCGTGGCGCAATTCCTACTGCGGCGGGCGGCTACGGCTTCCGCCGAGCGGTGAAGTGGCCGCCGCTCGAGTCTGAGGGTTCGTCTACCTCGAACCCGCGGCCTGCCAGCCGGCGGCGGAAGAACTCCGCACTGGTCTTGGCGGGCAGGCGAACGTCGTACTCGCGGGAGAACACCCGCTGCTGCGGAAGAACCAGTGTGCTTCTCGCCTGCGGCGGGCTGAACTGGATCGTTCTCCCGTCGGCGGTGACGGTCGAGTATTCGTAGTCCAGCAATGCGGGCCAGGTCTTGCCTGCGCGAACCGCGACCGATCCGTCCGACTCGATCTGAAACTCGGTGCCCCGCTTGAAGAACGGGATCAGGTTGTACCAGACCAGCAGCAGCCCGGGCAGCAGCAGTATGAAGAGCGCGTAGGCATGCGTCTTCTCCAGTTCGGCGTCGAAGCCGCCACGTGTGATGAGCTCGGCCATCCAGCCCTCGATGAACACTCCAATATCGCGGACGACGTCGCCGAAACTCGCTCGACCAGTCGACATGTCGTAGAGGATCGCCCCGGTCGCCGCGACACCTCCGATCGTCAGAATCGCCCCGATCAGAACCAGCGCCCAGTTCGTCCGCGAGACGAACCCACCGAACAGATGCGCGGGATCTGACAGGTCGACCTTCGGCCCACCAAGCGGTTTGGCCATACAGAAAATGCTGATGCCGATGGCCACGGCGAGCGCGAGGAACTCCACGCCGGAGAAGGACACGCTCTGCGATTTCCAGATGGCCAGGCCGAGAAACGTCAGCCACGCCACCCACCGTAGGGCCCGCTGCCAAGCGGCGACCCGCCGCTCGGCCGTCGTCTCGGGTGGTTGCTGGCCAGCCGGCCTACCGTCCCCTTCCAGGCCCGACTCCGGCGTTGTCACGCGGAAGATCTTAGCTTGCTTGACCATTCGTCCGTAAGCTGATATGAACGGTAAGTGGTGACTTACGGAATGGTCTTGGACTCGCTCGCCGACGCAACTCGGCGGGAAGTGCTCGATCTGGTGCGCCGCCAGCCGTCGTCGGTACGGGAAATCGCGGACCAACTGCCGATCAGCAGGCCCGCGGTGTCGCAGCACCTGAAGATTCTCAAAGACGCCGGCATAGTGACGTCGCGTCCCGTTGGGACTCGTCGCGTCTACACCGTGACAACCGATGGCTTCGAGGTGCTCAGGCAGTGGCTCGATGTCATGTGGCGCGATGCGCTTTCGTCTTTTGCCGCCTTCGCCGACAATCAGCCCATCGATCCAGGAGACCAATCATGACCACGATCACCGATGTCCGGCGCGAGATCACCGTTGCGGGCAGCCCGGATCGGGCCTTCGACCTCTTCACCAATCGCATGGCCGAATGGTGGCCCGCTGATCACCACTTGGCGACGTCTCCGGTGGTGGCGATGACCGTCGAACCACATATCGGCGGCAGGATCTACGACAGCTGTGAGGACGGCAGCGAGTCGGTCTGGGGGCAGGTCACCGAATGGGACCCGCCCGCCTGCTTCACCTTTGCGTGGATGATCAGCGGTAGCTGGCAGTTGGAAACCGATGTGGAGAAAGCGTCACGGGTCTCGGTGACGTTCACTGCCGAAGGCGATCGAACGCGAGTCATTCTGGTACACAAGGACTTCTGGCGCATGGCCGATGGCGGTCAAGGCATGGCCGACTCGGTCGGAGCGGTCGAGGGCTGGGGTTCAGGGCTGAAGCACTTCGCCGACTTCGCGGCGAAGTAACCCGGGATCCGGTATCGCCGAAAACGGGGCGCGGCGAGCGGTACTGTCACGCTCATGAGCGATCAGCACGACCATGGGCTTCAGCGGGATCTACCGCCGGGAATGGCTGAGCAGCTCGACTTGCCACACGCCGGACTCGCGACGTTCGGACATCGTCCGTTCCTGACCGAGGTGGACCAGCTCGAATCGTGGCGACCCGATGTCGCGATCGTCGGCGCGCCATTCGACATAGCGACCACGAACCGGCCGGGCGCCCGCTTCGGGCCACGGGCGATCCGCGCCACCGCCTATGAACCGGGCACGTATCACCTGGACTACGGGCTGGAGATCTTCGACTGGCTGGAAGTCGTCGACTTCGGCGACGCGTTCTGCCCCCACGGGCTGACCGAGGTTTCGCACCGCAACATCCGCGAGCGCGTGCACGCGGTCGTCTCGCGCGGCATCGTGCCGGTCATCCTCGGCGGTGACCACTCGATCACCTGGCCCGCTGCAACAGCCGTCGCCGATGTGCACGGCTACGGCAATGTCGGCATCGTGCACTTCGACGCGCACGCCGACACCGCGGACATCATCGACGGGAACCTCGCCAGCCACGGCACTCCGATGCGGCGGCTGATCGAATCCGGCGCGGTGCCCGGCACCCATTTCGTTCAGGTCGGGCTACGAGGCTACTGGCCGCCGCAGGACACCTTCGAGTGGATGCTGGAACAGGGCATGACCTGGCACACCATGCAGGAGATCTGGGAGCGCGGATTCAAAGACGTCATGCACGACGCCGTCGGCGAGGCGCTTTCGAAGGCCGAAAAGCTGTACGTCTCGGTCGACATCGACGTCCTCGACCCGGCACACGCGCCGGGCACAGGCACACCGGAGCCGGGAGGCATCACCAGCGCTGACCTTCTCCGCATGGTTCGCCAGCTGTGTTACGAGCACGATGTCGTTGGTGTCGACGTGGTCGAGGTCGCACCCGCCTACGACCATGCCGAGCTCACCGTGAACGCCGCGCACCGCGTGGTTTTCGAGGCACTCGCGGGCATGGCGGCCCGCCGCCGCGACTCGGCCACCAACCCCACGCCGCCAGGTCCCCCCGCTCGTGGACCTGCTTGACCGGCTCAATCTGGACGTGCCGGTCGGCCAGGCGGGCATGGGCGGCGGCCTTGCGGGTCCGGAACTAGCCGTCGCAGTGGCCGACGCAGGCGGCTTGGGCACCCTCGGCCTCGCTCCTGCACGCGCACTTCGTGATTCGATACGGCGCTTCCGCGATGGTGCGCCTGGCCGCGCGGTTGCGGTCAACCTGCTGACGCCGTTCCTGCACCGCAGCCACGTCTCGGTATGCGTCGACACCGGGGTGGACGCGGTCGTGGTCGCATTCGGCGGGGACCGCGCGTTGGTCGAGCAGCTCAGGGAAGCAGGCGTTTTCGTCTTTGTCATGGCGGGAACGGAGGACCAGGTTCGCCGCGCGGTGTTCTGGGGCGCCGACGGGCTCATCGCCCAGGGAGGCGAAGCGGGCGGTCATCTCTGCGGAACGATCGACGCGTTGCGGTTCCTGCCGCGCGCGCTCGCACTCGCAGACGGCAGGCCGGTGTTGCTCGCAGGTGGAATCGCGACGGCCGATGACACCCGTGCGGCGTTGGCGGCGGGCGCAAGTGGAGTGATCGCAGGGACGCGATTCCTACTGACCCATGAGTCACGGGCACATCCGGAGTATCAGCGCCGAATCCTTGCTGCCGACAAGACCTTCAGGACAATGTTGTTCGGACTCGGCTGGCCCGCGCCGCACCGTGTGATCGCCAATGCGGCTACCGAACGCTGGTGCCACGACGACGGATCCGCGAAGACGGCGCCGCGATGGATCAACGCCCGCAGCGCGGTCCTTTCCAAGCTTCCTCCAGCGGAATCCATCTCGCGGATACAGACACCCCGACTTCCGCTGTTCTCCCCCATTGCCCCAACCGTCGGCATGCCTGCCTCGGCGGTCGATCGCACCGCGTGCTACGCGGGACAAAGCGCGTTGCGGATGAACTCGGTCACATCCGCACGACAGGCTGTTGCAGACTTGGCGCCGGGAGGACAATGAAGTCATGAGTAACACGATGCGCGGAGTGTTGTTCTTCGACGGCGAATGCGGGATGTGCACCCGGTCCCGGGATTTCCTGCTCAAACTGAACCGCACGGGCGATGTGCGGACCGAACCGCTGCAGCAAGCTGGGACTGCGGAACGACTCGGGATCACCCCGGACCGCCTGATGGAATCGATATGGTGGCTCGACGCGTCCGGCAACGTCTTCTCCGGCGCCGAGGCTGCTAACGCCGCGGTTTCGGCGGCGGTGGGCACCAAGCTGCCGCTATTCGTGTACCGGATCCCCGGGATCAGGTCCCTGCAGGAAGCGGTCTACCGATGGGTCGCCAACCATCGCTACCGATTCCCCGGCACCACGCCGTACTGCAAGTCTCATCCGGTCGCCTGCTGACGGCGTGGGCGAAAGCATTCCGATCATCCGGCCGGCCGCGTCCGAGGATCTGGACGCGATCGCCGAGATCTACGCACATCATGTGCGCGCCGGAGTCGCCACCTTCGAGACGACGCCGCCCGATCGGCAGGAATGGACGCGCCGATTCCGCGCGATCACCGACGGCGGGCTGCCCTTTTTCACCGCGGATGTCGACGGCGCGGTCGCCGGTTATGCGTACTGCGTGCAGTGGAAGTCGCGAGCTGCATACCGGCATACCGTCGAAGACTCGGTCTACCTCGCTCCGCACGCCGTCGGCCGTGGCATCGGCGGGCGCCTGCTCGATGCCCTGCTTGCCGGGTGTTCGGCCGCCGGTGTCCGTCAGGTGATCGCCGTCATCGTGGATATCGATTCCGACACTTCCCTTGCGTTGCACCGCAATCGGGGTTTCGTCATCGCAGGCCGACTGACCTCGGTCGGGATTCAAGCACGGCCGCTGGCTGGACACGGTGCTGCTGCAGCGCAGTCTCAACTGAGCTGGTCGGTGATGTCGGTCCAGGCCGGGTTGTCGTTGCGGTGGTCGGCCATGTTCTTGCACTCCCCGTAGAGGCGCATGACTCCGAAGCCTGCGTCGTCGAGGTTCTGGTGAAAGGTCGACGTGACTCCGTCCTTGGTCAGCTTCAGGCCGAAGTGCTCGCCTATCGACGGCGCCTCCTGCCAGCCGTGCGCCACCATCGCGGCAGCTATCTCGCGGACCCGCCTGACCGGATTCGTCTCAGGTAGTGCGAAATTCAGATACACCGCGGGCTGATAGGGCGGATCGTTCTCGTTTGTGCATGACAAGAACGTGGAGCTGCCGTTGGCACCCTTCAACTGCGCGACCGAGACGATTTGGCGGGCCGATTCGACAACTTGGGCCGTCGCCTGTTCGTCCGTCATCGGGGCGGCCTGGCCGGGCGCGCCGACCGCGGCCTCCGGTGAGGTGTTGATGACGAGGAAAGCGATCCCGAATACGAGTGATACCAAAGCGCGGAAAGCATCAACGGCTTCGCTACCGGGGTCCGGAGCCATCGATCGGGTCCGTCGGTCATGATCGGCCAACCTACGCGCTGACACTTGAGACTAGTATCGATAGCGTTTAGTATCAGATCTCATGGATAGCGGTATCGTCCGTGCCGCGATGGCAGAAGCGCAGGCCACCGGAACACCTGTGGCTGAGCTCTCCCTGGATCAGATTGCCCGCCGGGCAGGGATATCGCGTTCGACGATCTACCGCCGGGTACGGAACCGGCGGTCGCTCGATGACGCGGTCCGCAAGGCAGGGACCGACCCCGGAAGCCGGCTAGGAGTCGCCGATCGCGCGATTGCGGCGGCAACCGATCCTGATCATCGCCGACGGTGTTGCCGCGCTGACGGTCGACGGGGTGGCACGCCGGGTGGGCTGTTCGGTCAGCGCCGTGCACACCGCGTTCGGTGGACGCGATGGCTTGCTGTCCGCCGTGTTCGAGCGCCATGCACCGTTGCCCGCCGTGGTGAAGCTGATGGCCGAGCAGCCCGACCGGTTCGCCGACTTGGAAAGCGGCGCGCGGGCGATCTACACGGTGGTGTTCGACACCGTCAAAGATCAGCAAGGCGGAACCGGCGTGCTGGAGGCCTTGTTCGCCGAAGTCCTGGCCAAACCGAATGGTGTTGGCGCACAACTGTTCAAGGATCGGATTCTGCCCCGCATTACTGAAAACATCGGCGGTTGGTTGGCGAGCCAAATCCACGCCGGTCGTTGCGCCGACCTGCCGCTCTCGCTGCTGGTGCCGTTGCTGATAGCACCGATCAGCGTTCATCTGATCGCCCGCGGCAGGCTGACCGCGGCAGACGTGTCGGTTCCCGACCGGCAGACGGTGATCGATGCGATGACCGCCGCGTTCTGCAACGCGGTGGGAACGAAACCCCAACCGAGGTGACAATGATGAAGGCAGTCGTCATAACGGGAGCGTCGAGCGGCATCGGACGCGCGTGCGCTCTCGCACTGGACAACAACGGATTCCGCGTCTTCGCCGGGGTCCGCAAGGATGCAGACGGTGCCGCGCTGCAGGCCGAGGCGTCGGGGCCGCTGACACCGGTCCACATCGACGTGACCGAAGAAGAATCGATCACCGCGATGGTCGAGCGCGTGGGCGCCGCCGTCGGCAGCGCGGGACTGGCGGGTCTGGTGAACAACGCGGGTACCACTCTTCCCGGACCGGTCGAGTACCTTCCGTTGTCGGGCTTTCGTCGGCAGCTCGAGGTCAATCTGGTTGGCCCGCTCGCGGTAACCCAGGCGCTGCTGCCGTTGCTGCGCGCCGGTGGCGGCCGCGTCGTCAACGTCACGTCGGCGGCGGGAAAGGCAGGCGTTCCGCTGATGGCGCCGTACGTGGCCGCCAAGCACGGCCTTGAGGGGCTGAGCGACGTATTACGACTGGAGTTCCGGCAATTAGGCGTGCACGTCTCGGTCATCGAGCCTGGATTCATCGCGACCGACATGGGCGGCAAACTTCAGCGCGACACCGTCGACAGCGATCCGCTCATTACCGGACGAGGGTCAGCGTCGTTACGGACCGCAGCTGGAGACAGTAGCCGAGAACGTCAGTGAGCACGCGGCTTCCGGGTCGGGACCCGAAGTGGTCGCCGATGCGGTCCTACACGCGCTCACCAGCGACAAGCCCCGCACTCGCTATCCGGTAGGTGATGGCGCGAAACGGATGCTGGCGCTGCGCCGGATCCTGCCGGACCGCGGGTTCGACAAGATCATCCTGAAGGCAGCAGGGCTCGACTGAACGGCTCGTCGTCGGGGTACCCCCTGGCCAGCGCGCGGTGCGCTCGCGAGGAGGCGGCGGGATGAGCAAGCAAGTCCAAACGGGCACCATCGAAACGCACATACCTTGGGTGCGGGCGTCAAGGAGTACGACACACCCGCCGACGCGCAGCGCTACGCCGTCGCCTTCAACCGGCGCGGCAGCGACGATCTCGGCAAGCGGGCACCACTGATCGGGCTGCTGCCGCTACGACTGTGGCGGAAATTCCGCCGCTGAGACACCCTGTCATTTGCATACCGCGAGTCGGTAAGGTGAGGGAATGCCACAAATCGAGCTTGAGCACGCAACGATCGAGTACCAGGTCATCGGCCCGGAGGATTCGCCGCACCCGCCCGTGCTGTTCGTGCACGGCATTCTGGTCGACCATCGACTGTGGACCCGAGTCGCAGAAGGCTTGGCGCAGCAAGGATTTCGGTGCATCCTGCCGGACTGGCCGCTAGGCTCCCACACCATTCCCGTGAAGAGCAGTGCCGACCTGTCGCCACGCGGCATCGCGACACTGATCAGCGACTTCATCACTGCGCTCGGCCTCTCCGATGTGACGCTGGTGGGCAGCGACACCGGCGGCGGCTTGTGCCAGTTCGTCATCGATGCGCACCCAGAACCGATCGGACGCCTGGTGCTGACGAATTGCGACGCGTTCGACAAGTTTCCGCCGTTTCCATTCCCCATCGTCTTTGCGCTGTTGCGGGGGCCCGCCTCGATCAGATTCCTGTTCGGCCAGATGAAACTGACGGCGCTGCGTCACTCACCGCTCGGCTTCGGGCTGCTGATGAACGACCCGGACCCGGAGCTCACCAACTCGTGGCTCGAACCGTGCCGCCGAGGACGCGCGCATCTGTCGAGACCTGGCGACACTGCTTCGGCATGTCGCGAAAACCGATCTGACCGACGTGTCCACTCGTCTCCCCCGGTTCACCAAACCCGTCGCTGTGGTCTGGGGCCAGCGCGACCGGTGCTTCACGCCAGCGCTCGGGAAGCGCTTGGCCGGGCTGTTTGGAAACTCCGCGCTGATCGAGGCGCCCGATGCCAAGACGTTTGTCGCCCTTGATGATCCCGCTCGGGTCATCGATGCGGTCGCGACAGTCGGTAAGGCCTAGCCTTTGGTAAGGGTGAACTGGCAGACGTCGGTGTAGCCCTCGCGGAACAGGTCTGCGCAACCGGTCAGGTACTTCATATACCGGTCGTACACTTCCTGCGACTGAATCGCGATGGCCTCGTCCTTGTGGGCTTCCAGTGCGGCCGACCAGTTGTCCAGCGTGCGCGCATAGTGCAACCGCAGCGGCTGAACGAGTTCTACCTTGAATCCGGCTTTGGTCGCATGCTCTTCGACCTTCGCCACCGACGGCAGTCGTCCCCCTGGGAAGATCTCGTCCATGATGAACTTGAAGAACTTCAGGTGCGTCATCGTCACCTTCAGACCGCGCTCTTCAACTTCTTCGGTACTTGTCGCCACGATCGTGTGCAGCATCATGACCCCGTCGGCGGGCAATGCCGAATAGGCCATCTTGAAGAAGTCGTCGTAGCGGTCGAAGCCGAAGTGCTCGAACGCGCCGATGGAGACGATGCGGTCGACAGGCTCATCGAACTGCTCCCAGCCCTGCAGCAGCACCCGCTTCGAGCGGGGGCTGTCCAGCGCGGCGAAGCTCTTCTCGACATGGGCTTGCTGGTTGCGGCTCAGCGTCAGGCCGACGACGTTGACGTCATGGCGTTGCACGGCGCGGCGCAGGGTGGCGCCCCAGCCGCAGCCGACATCCAGCAGCGTCATGCCTGGACGCAAGACCCAGCTTGCCCAGCGACAGGTCGATCTTCGCGAGCTGCGCTTCTTCGAGGGTCATGTCGTCCCGCTCGAAGTAGGCGCAGCTGTAGGTCTGAGTCGGGTCGAGGAAGAGCCGGAAGAAGTCGTCGGACAGGTCGTAATGAGCCTGGACGTCATCGAAGTGCGGCTCGAGGTCCGGCGTGTCCGTCGGTGTCTTTGACAAGGTACAGCCTTTCGGCGCTCAATGATTTTTCAGGCACGGTCGGCGCATTGCTTCGGCCGATGCCGGCTGCGTAGAGGATAACGGGTCGGGCTGGCCATCCCCGCTTCGGGCAATACTTGACAAAGTCAACAAAATTATTGACAGTGTCAACCATGCCCATGTCTGCGGTGAGCGAAGTGCGCGGTTTCAACCGCTTCTACACCCGCGTTCTGGGGTTGCTGCGGCCGAAATTGGCCGGCTCCCCGTTCGGGCTCACCGAGGCCCGTGTGCTGTTCGAACTGGCGCACACCGACCAGATGGCCGTGACAGAGTTGCGGCGAAGCCTCGATCTGGACGCCGGGTATCTGAGCCGCATCCTGTCCCGCTTCATCGCAGACGGACTCGTCGCACGGGAGCCGTCGGCAACCGACGCGCGCCGCCAGCTCGTGCGTCTGACGCCAACGGGCCTTGCGGCGTTCGCCGAACTCGACACGCTGCAGGCGGACGCGATTGATCGCCTGGTGGCGCCGCTGGGTGAGGACCAGCGCACCGAACTCGTCACCGCGATGGGCCGGATCCGGCGGGTGCTGGACGACAAACCTCCGGCCGCCGGCCTCGTCCTGCGCGCCCCCGAGCCCGGCGACCTCGGCTGGGTGGTAGAGCGGCACGGCGCCCGCTACGCCGCCGAGTACGGCTGGGATGTGCGATTCGAGGCGCTCGTCGCCCGGATCGTCGCCGACTTCGGCGAGCGGCGCCGCGCCGAACACGAAGCCGCCTGGATCGCCGAGCTCGACGGCGAACGGGTCGGCTGCGTGTTCTGCACGGCGTCGGAGACTCCGGACACCGCCCAACTACGTCTGCTGTTGGTCGAACCGACGGCGCGCGGTGCCGGTGTCGGCACTCGACTGGTCGACGAATGCCTTCGGTTCGCGCGACGGTCCGGCTATGCGCGAATCATGTTGTGGACCAACGACGTTCTGCTGGCGGCCCGCCGTATCTACCAGCGAGCCGGTTTCCAGCTCGATCGAAGTGAGCCGCACACCAGCTACGGCCGTGATCTGACCGGCGAGTTCTGGTCGCGCGACCTGTAGATCAGGCGGTAGGCGCGGCGCCCAACACGCGCTGGATGTCGGGCTTCATGGCCTGCAACTGGCCACCCCAATAGCCCCAGCTGTGGGTTCCGTTGGGCGGGAAGTTGAACACCCCGTTGCTTCCGCCTGCGCGCTGATAGCGGCTCGCGAACTCCTTGTTCGTGTTGAGCGTCAAGCCTTCGAGGAACTGCGCGGGAATCGCGGCATTTCCCAGACCGCCGTCGAGATCCGTCGGGTTGCCGTTGCCGCTGTACACCCAGATGCGCGTCCCATTGGAGACGAGGCGGCCGATCTGCAACATCGGATCGTTGCGCTGCCAGGCGCCCCCGCCGTAGGGCCCCCACATGTCGAGTGCGTTGAAGCCGCCCGCATCGGCCATCGCGATGCCGATCAGCACCGGCCACAGTCGGTTCGAGGTGTTCAGGAAGCCCGAGAGCGACCCCGCGTAGACGAACTGGCCGGGGTGGTACGCGGCCAGGATCAATGCGGCTCCCCCTGACATCGACAGACCCACCACGGCATTGCCGGTCGGGCTGACGCCCTTGTTGGCGGCGAGCCAACCGGGAAGCTCCGAGGTCAGGAATGTCTCCCATTTGTAGGTTTGCGTGGTGCCGTTGCCCACCGCGGGCCGGTACCAGTCGGTGTAGAAGCTGGACATACCGCCCACCGGCATCACTACCGACACCCCGGATCCGTCGAACCAGCTGAACGCTCCGGTTTCGATGTCCCAGCCGTTTCGGTCGTCGCGCGCCCGCAGTCCGTCCAGCAGATACACCGCCCGCGAACCGCCCCCCTGGAACTGAACCTGGATGTCACGTCCCATCGCCGGCGACGGCACGCTGAGCACTTCGGGCGCCGCGGCCGCCTGCGGTGTACCGCCGAGGACCCCGATCAGACCGGCTAGGAGGGTTGCCGCGAACGCGGCAGCAGAGAACCTGCGAAGGACTTTCATGGCGTACTTCCCGTCGTTGCTTAAAGCCCCGACAGCAGGGATATCGCCGCCACCGAACGAGCAGTTACATGCCTCTTGCGCGGCGCGAGACAATTTCAGTCATACGGCACGTCGGTTGTACGAACGAAAGGAGCGGACGATGAAGGCCAAGGTGGGCGACTGGTTGGTGATCAAGGGTGCGACGGTCGAACAGGCGGATCAGCGCGGCGAAATCACCGAGATCCGATCGCCCGACGGCTCCCCTCCATACGTCGTGCGGTGGTTCTCCACCGACAACGAGGCCACCGTGTATCCCGGTCCCGATGCGCTCGTCGTCAATCCGGCAGAGCAGGCGGCCGCCGACGAGCGGGCCCGGTCGCACTCGGCGTCGGTTCAGCACACGACGGAGCACTACTTCAAGAGCGGATAGCCATCTCGCCGCTCAGGCCAAACTGCCCGGCCTGGCGCGTTTCTCGTCGCTCTTCTTCAGGAGAAGGCCATAGCCGTTCTCCCGCAGGCTGATCCTCAGCTGCCACCGAGGCTCGTGGATCATCAGCCAGGTTCCCAGGGCGGCCCTCTGCTTTTCGACGCACGCGTGGGATATGCCGAGTTCGCGGAGCAGGGTGCACACGGTGGCGGGTTGAGTCTCCTCGCCCGTGTCGAATATGCGATCTGAAATTGAGACGGTCATCGCGCCCCACCCCTATCAAATTGTCTTATGCACCCCTGTTAATAAAGTGTAGGACGCTTGTGCCGAGCAGGTGTCGGGAATTCGCGAAGCGGGCAAGAACTGCTGATCGAGCAGACCGGCCCAGTTGCTGATGGACTACGTGAGGACGCGCTCGGAAGACACGTCGTATTCGGAAACCGACGCCGACACGATCATGTTGGCCTGGTCGAAACTGGGCCCGCTGCCGCGAAACGCCTCGACGGCGTCCTGGGTCTCCCATCGCTCGAAAACGTTGATGCGCGCGGGATCGACGAGATCGGCGCAGATCGCGAAGTCGACGCAGCCCGGCGCGCGCCTGCCCTGTTCCACCACGTCCCCACAACTGGCCAGATAGTCGACGCGATCCGCAGGGGCGACGATCAGATGTCCCGCGACGATCACCATGATGTGCTCCTATCTCTTGAGGCCACAACTACTAAGACCACCACTGACCGACGAAATCATCGATCGACCCGACCGAAAGGAATGCAGTGAAGCTACGAGAGGCCCTCGACTCGATCGTGCCGGATCTGGCCGCCGCGCAGGTCTACGGGCAGCCCTATGAAACCGTCGACGGAGTGACCATCGTGCCTGTCGCCAGGGTGCGGGGGAAGGCCAAGCCGGGCACCGACGATGCGGGTCTGCGCATCAACGCCAACCCCGTCGGCGTCTTCGTGATCAAGGACGGCGAGGCGTCCTGGGTGCCCGCCGTCGACTCGACCCGCATCGCGCTGATGGGTGCGCTGACCGGCCTGGTTTCGGCGACACTTGCCACGCTGGCTATGGTTCGCCGTCCACCGTGGCCGGACCTACATGGGACCGTCTCATACGCCAAGCCCAAATGAGTGCCGCCACCACCAGCGCAGTGAGCACCAGCAGCCACGGCAATGGCCCATGCCGGTGGACCCAGCCGGCGACCGCCCCCTGCAGTCGGCCCGCCGCCGCGATCACCGGATCCTCGGCACTGCCGCCCGCGTGGAACAGCCGTACCTCGTAGTAGCCGTAGTAGCCGACATAGAGCCCGACAAGGATCAGCACTGCGCCGCCAATCCGGTTGACGTAGGGCAGGATCCGCCGCATTCGGTCAATCAGGGCGGAGCCGGCGAATGCGACGGCGACGGCCAGCGCGCCGACCACCAACGCGAAGCCGGCGGCATACGCCACGTAGACCAGGACGCGGTTGACGATGGACGTGCTTCCGACCCCTGCGCCGGTCACCGCCAGGAAGGGCCCTATGGTGCAGGACAGTGAGGCGATCGCATATCCGACGCCATAGCCGAACATCGAGCCGAGTCTGCTTGTCGGTGCCCGTGAAGTGCTGCGGGCCAACCGATGTGGCATCAGCAGAAACAGCTCACGTCCGGCCAGCAGCCAGATGCCCAGCGCTACAAGCGCAATGCCGATCACTACCGTGACGTAAGGCATGTACTGCTGGATGGTCGAGGCCAACGACGCGGTCAACAGGCCGAACGTGCCGAACACGGCGAGGAAGCCGAGAGCCATCGCCGCCGTCGCGAGTACGGCGCGACCGACCGCATGTGCCACCCCGCTGCTCGTCGCGTGCGCGGTGTCGACCCGCATCACCAGCGCGAGATAGGCGGGAAGCATCGCGAAGCCGCAGGGATTGAGCGCGGCCACCAGTCCTGCGGCGAACGCCAGCCCGACCAGATTTTGTTGCACTCGGCGCGACGATTACGCGGCGAGCGCCGAAACCCGCTCCTGCAGTTCTTGCTGCGGCATGGCCGACGTCGGGTTGTTCACGAAAGTCGACGAGCCGTCGGCGCGATAGAACACGTAGGCGGGCTGCCACGGCACGTTGTACCGCGCCCAGATGGAGCCATCGGCGTCGTTCAGGTTGGTGAAGTTCAGGTTGTACTTCGACACGAAGCCCTCCATCGCGGCGACATCGGAGCGCGCGGCGACGCCAACGAACGTCACCTTCGGGTTGGCGGCGGCCACACTGCTCACCGAGGGCGCCTCGGCGTTGCAGAACGGGCACCACGGCGTCCAGAACCACAGCACGGCGGGCTTACCCTGCAGCGACGCGCCGTTGAACGGGGCTCCGCTCAGCGTCGTTCCGGTGAAGTCCTGGCGGTCGTCGGCCCGGGCGGCCGGCGGCCCACTGAGGGTCAGCGCGAAGACGGCAGCGACAAATGCAATGGTGACCGACCTGCTCAAACGTAGTAGACGACGGATCATGACGGCTCCTCCCTGCGCCCGAATTACGCCGGACATACGTATGCGGTAACACTATGTGGAACGGGTTCGTTCATGCCCCGGTTCACCACGGCGCAAACCGGACGGAGGTGTGCGTTGGCAGTCCAGAGCCGCTTGACCAAGGCTTTCGGCCTCACCGGTGCGGATGCCTGGCGGCGTCATGCAAACCCGTGGAGCGTGTACACCCGCATCCCGATCCCACTGCTGCTCACCGCCGCGATCTGGACGCGTGCCTGGATTGGTTGGTGGTCGCTGGTCCCCGTGGCCGCCGTGGTGGTGTGGACAATGATCAATCCGCGTGTGTTTCCACCCCCGCAATCGGTGGACAGCTGGGCGTCACGCGGGGTGCTGGGCGAAGAGTATTGGTCCGCGCGCAAGGCGACGCCGATTCCCGCGCGCCATCGCGTCGCCCCGATGGTCCTGACCGTGATAAGCGCTGCGGGAGTGCCGTTCTGGGCGTGGGGGCTGATCGTGCTCGATCCGTGGATCACCGCGCTCGGTCTGGGCGTGCAGATGCTCGGCAAGATGTGGTTCATCGATCGAATGGCGCTGCTCTATGACGATGTTCATGGTTCTTGTGCGCCGGAAGCCAAGCGTCCAGAGTGAGACCATGACCGAACAATGGATCAAGGGCTGCGTGGTGCAGCGCATCATGTTCCGCGACGGTCTGGTGCTCAGCCTCGACGACTACAACGAGCTCATCATCGCCGTGCCATTCCATTTGCGGCTGCCGAAGATTCCCGACGGCGACGAGGAAGTCGTGGTCGTCGACCCCCGGGCGGCACAGGACGTGGAGCGGGCGTTGTTCGACTTCGCAGGCCAGACCGTCACGCATGCCGACTGGGACGAGGACGGCAGCCTGCACCTACGGTTCTCCGACGGCCACGAGATCCACGCGCACAGCAACGACCGCCGCACGGCATGGGAGCTGTACGGCAAGTACCACGGCTACGCGGCCTGCCTGCCGCACGGCGAGGTTCACGTCGTCCGCCACGACCTCGCAGAGGAGGACGAAGACTAGCGCCTCAGTTCAGCCCGCATCTGGGTGAACCGGAACAGTCCAGGGCGCCCCGCCAACGGCTCGTATGCGTCGACGAGCTGTTCGATGAACCGGTCTTGCTCCTCGTCCGGCAACCGGTCGGTCCACGCCGTCGATCCGACCGCACACCAGTGCTGGAACCGGTTGCGGGAGCCGAAGTCCCACTCACGAGCCGTGACGGTCAGGTCGGTGAGAGTCAGTCTTACCGACGTCGCCAGCCCGGCGTATTCGACCGGGTCGACGTGGACGAACGGCGCGGTGAATCCGTCGAACCACTTGGCCCAGCGCGGACTATGGCACGTCGCCATCGCGGTCGCCTCGAGGCTGGTCCGCTCCCCCGCGCAACCATCTGAATCACCGCCCGGCCACCGGGCCGCAGAACCGATGCGATTTGTGCCAGCGCCCGCTGTTGCTCGGGCACCCAGTGCAGTGCATTGAACGACACCACGACGTCGAATTGCTCGCCGAAGGGCAGCAGGCGCGCATCGGCGACGACAAACCACGGGCCGCACTCCGTAGCGGGCCCCGCGTCGAGCGCGGTCGCGATCATCCGCCTCGACGCGTCCACACCGACCGCATAGCCGTCGTGGACCATGCTCGCGATTTCCCGGATGAGGTGCCCATCGCCACAACCGACGTCGAGAACCCGGTCCGCTCCGGTCAGCGCCAAGCTCGCCTTGGCTTCCTCGATCATGGCGCGCTGCAGCGAACTGACCTTGGCGTAGTCCTCGCCGCTCCAATCGGTCACCAACACAGTTAACGTGAGACGGCATCGCTGGCAGGGCCAAACATCTAGGAGGACGCAAATGCACGCATCGGTCACGGTTCCGATGGCGGCGCCCGCAGACGAGATCTGGAATATCGTCGCCGACGTCCGCAATACCGGCAAGTTCTCACCCGAGGTGATCGAGGCCGAATGGCTGGACGGCGCCACCGGCCCGGAGCTGGGCGCCAAGTTCCGCGGACACGTGCGTCGCAACGAGATCGGCCCGGTTTACTGGACAACCTGCCGTGTCACGGCATGCGAGCCGGGCCGGGAGTTCGGCTTCGAGGTGCTCCTCGGCGACAATCCCGTGAACAATTGGCATTATCTGTTCACCCCGGTGGACGACGGTACCGAGGTCACCGAGTCGTTCCGTCTGATCGACAACCTGCCCATGAAGATCTTCGGGCTCTTCGGCGGACAACTCCGCAGGCGGCGCAATATCCGCGACATGCGCAAGACCCTGGAGCGGATCAAGGCGGTCGTCGAGACACCCTCGAAATGAAACTGCCGCCTCGCCAAGTCGGCAAGGCGGCAGTCGGACGTGATTCGTTATCCGAAGCCGATTCCGAAGATCGGAATCCACAGACCGAACAACCAGATGCCCCACTGGTGGAAACCGTCATCCCACACCGGGTTCACGTCATAGCCCCAGTAGTTGAACGGCCTCGGCGGGCCTCCGGCCCACTGATAAGCCGGCGGTGGGCCCCAACCCCACGGGGGCGGTCCCTGGCGGTCGTCCCACCAGTCGTGGCGGTTGCCTGCCCACCAGGGTCCCTTGTCAAAGTTCGGTCCGTTGTCGAAGTTCCCGCGGTTGAACTCGTTCCAGTCGTTCCGGTCATGCCTGTTCTCGCAGAACGGGAAGCACGGCCTGTCGATATCGTGTCCCGGCTTAGCGGACGCCACGCCCTCGCCAAGCCCGGCGGCCCCGAAGCCGAGCGCAACGACGACGATCGCGTTGACCACTGATCTGGCCAGTTTCATCCTTTTGACTCCTAGCTGGGTGACGGTGACGCCGAATCGTTCCCACCTGTCCGACGTCGGACGCGCCACTGTTCATTCCCCGGCTTGCTGAACGCGGCGTTAGGCAAGCCTCGACCCCCAACTAGTTATCGGGCCACGCGATTGGGCCGTTACGCGCTAGAGGGACAAAAGTCGGCGGATTCGGTCGGCGAGTGCACGTTTCGCCACATCGGCCTCATACGTCACAGCGTCGAAACCATGTGGGCAGCCCGGATGCAGATGCAATTCGGTCGGCACCCCGGCGCCGGACAGCCTGCGTGCGTAGGCGATGTCCTCGTCGCGGAAGATGTCCAGGTCGCCGACGTCGATGTACGTTTCGGGCAGTCCGGTCAGGTCAGTGGCGCGCGCGGGTGCGGCGTACGGCGAGACGTCGACACCGCCTGCCTTGTCGCCGAGCAGCGCACCCCAGCCGGTGAGGTTGTCGTCGTAGGTCCAGGCTAGGAACCGCTTCAGGACCGGATCCGGCGTCACTGTGCGGTCGTCGAGCATCGGGTAGATAAGAATCTGTTGGGCCACGGCGGGGCCACCGCGGTCGCGCGCCATCAGGCACGCACCGGCCGCCAGCCCGCCGCCGGCACTTTCGCCCATGACCGCCAACCGCGCCGGGTCGAAACCGAGCGCCGTTGGCTGGTCTGCCAGCCATTTCAGCGCGGAATAGCAGTCCTCGACGGGCGTCGGGTGTGGATGCTCCGGCGCAACGCGGTAGTCGACGACCAGCATCGGCACGCCGGACCCGGCGACGTATTTCCGCACAGTGAGATCGCACATCGGGCCGACGTGCTCGAGGCCATAGATCATGCCCCCGCCGTGGAGGTAAAGCGCCGCGCTGCCCGGCTTGTCTCCCGCCGATGGCCGGTACCATATGGCGTCCAGGGCTGCGCCGTCGCTTGCGGTAAGTGAAAACTGCTCGGTCTCGACCCCCTCTGGGGGTGCACTGGTGGCCGCGACGTGGTCCATCATCCGGTGACCGTTGATCCGGCGGGCCGCTACATCGCCGATCGGAGCCGGCTCGGACTTTCCCACGGCTGCAACCAGCGAAGCGAGCTCTGCGCGTACCTGAGGGTCGAGACGGAGGCCCATCGGCCGACAGTATCGTGGCGGTACGTGACATACGCCGCAACCGAGACCCCGACCGATCGTCACGTCGTTCCATTCGCCACTGGCGTGGTGGCTTCTCTGGCTGTTCTGGTCACCGTGCTGCACAGCGCGGCAAGCACATTGGGCCACGGGTACTGGTTCGACGAGATGTACATGCTGGCCATCGGCCGCTACCACCTCGATTGGGGATCGGCGGATCAGCCACCTCTGGCGCCGGCGCTGGCCGCCCTGATGGACTCGGTGGCGCCGGGTTCGGAACTGGTGCTGTCGCTGCCCGCTGCCATGGCGACCGGCTGCGCAGTCGTCATCGCCGCGCTGATCGCCCGTGAGATCGGATGTGACCGCCGCGCACAGGGTTTCACCGCGGCCGCGCAGGCGACCGGGCTATGGGCCACGCTCGCCGGTCACTGGTTGACTCCGTATTCCCTGGAGCCGGCGCAATGGCTGCTCTTGGTGTGGCTGCTGATCCGGTGGGTACGGCTGCGCGACGACCGGCTGCTTATTGCCCTTGGCGTCGTCGCAGGTATCGCGGCGATGACGAAGTTCCAGGTGCTGCTGTTGGGTCTCGTACTGCTCGCCGCGGCGACTGCAGTCGGCCCGCGCGAGCTGATACGCCGGCCGATGCTGTGGGCGGGCGCCGTCATCGCGGCCGCAATCGCCTCCCCCACGCTGGTGTGGCAGCAGATGCACGGGTGGCCGCAACTCCGGATGGCCCCTGTAGTGGCCGGCGAGGCCGAGGTGCTGTACGGCGGCCGCCCTGGCATCGCTGCGCAGCTGATCCTGTACGCGGGCGTGCTGGGCGTCGCGCTCGCGGGCTATGGCCTGTGGA
>CAVTHR010000012.1:0-113335 GCA_963734385.1 uncultured Actinomycetota bacterium
AGGGCGTGACCAGATAGCGTCGGTCACTGTCGCGGGTAGGCGAGTCCGAGATGCCGAGCACGATCGCGCTTGTGCCCGAAATCATCGCCACGTCGCCGTGCGTGGTGGCACCGACACCCAATGCGCCGAGCACCGAGTCCGCCGCGCCGAGCACGACAGGGAACTCAGCGGCAAGCCCCAACTGCGTCCGCCATTGCGATAGGAGGGGGCGCGTCGTCGCCGCGGCGGCAACGATGGGCAGCGCCGGAATATGCACCGCTTCAACGAGTTCGGCGTTCCACGAGGCCGTCCCGATATCGTAGACAGCGGTGCCTGCTGCGGTGCTCGGGTCGGTGAGCAGCTCGCCGGTCAGGTGCGCGAACAGCACGTCCTTGGCCCCCGCGACGATCGCGCCCCCGTGTCCGAGCCGATGCATCCGCGCGTGCATCGGCCCCAGATACCGGCCGTCGACCCGTTGTCCGGTGATGCGGTACAGCGTGTCGTCGCCGATGGCATTCCGCAGAGCGGCGGCCTCCGGCTCGGCCCTGGCGTCCTCCCACGTGATGGCCGGTGCGCGCGGGTCCGCCGTGCCGATCGCACTCGACAAGTGTCGGCAGCATCCCGCTGAGTCCCATCCCAGTCCATGAATGGGTGGGCACCATGCGCAGCCAGGTCGGTCAGCGCGGCCTCCAACGCCGCGAACCAGTGCTGCGGATCCTGTTCTGCGGCACCCGGTTCGGGTCTGGCGGTCGGGTATTCGCGGCGTGCGACGCCAAGCACGGCGCCGTCCTCGCCGAGCGCGACCGCCTTCATCGCCGACGTGCCGAGGTCAACGCCGACGACGACCGGTCCCCCGCACCGTCATCTACGGGTCCGGGCCACCACGGTGAGGGCGTCGGCGGCAGCGTTGAGGGTGTCGTCGATGTCCTTGTCGTCGTGTACGAGGGAGACGAACATGTTCTCGAACTGCAGCGGGTGGAACAGCACGCCGCGAATCACCATCTCCTCATACCACCGGGTGAACATCGCCTCGTCGGCGCGCAGCGCGGCATCCCGCCAGTTGCGGATCGGTCCGTCGGCGAACCACAGCTGGAACACCGTGCCCAGCCCCTCGACGTAGGCGTCCAGTCCGCGTTCTGCTGCGAGCGCGGCGAGACCGTCGGCAAGCCGGTAACCCCAGCGCACGCTGCCGTTCGTACAGACCCGGCTCTGCGAGCACATCCATGGTGGCGGCGACCGCAGCGCACTGCACCACATTCGCGTTGTACGTGCCCGAATGCGAGTACACCCCTTCGGCGATCAGCCGCATGGCGTCCGCCGTCCCGCCGACGGCCGCCACCGGGAAGCCGCCGCCGAGCCCCTTCGCGTACGTGGTGAGGTCGGGTGTCACGCCGAACCATTCCTGTGCGCCACCGCGCGCGAAGCGGAAACCCGTGATCACTTCGTCGAAGATCAGCAGCGCACCGTGCTTGCGTGTCTCTGCGCGCAGGAGTTCCAGATAGCCGGGTTCGGGCAGGATGCATCCGGTGTTGAAGACCGCGGGTTCGGTGAGGACGGCAGCGATCTCGTCACCGCGGGCGTCCATCAGCCGCACAAAGCTCTCCGGGTCGTTCCAGGTCAGCACTTCCAGGGTGCCCTCCAACTCGCTGGGCACGCCGGGGCCCATCGCGACCGGACGCGGATGCTCCGCAGGTCCCGCCAGCGCCGGATCGACGTGATTCGACCAGTAAACCGTGTCCTGCCAACCGTGGTAGTGGCCTTCGAAGCGGACGATGACACGCCGTCCGGTCGTCGCCCTCGCCAGCCGCACCGCGGTCCCGACTGCCTCGGATCCCGAGTTGGTGAACCGAACCTGCTCGACGCCCGGCACCGCGGCCACCACCTTCTCGGCGGCCTCGATCTCCAGCTCGTAGGGCAGCCCGAAGCAGGTGCCGAGATCGTTGATCGCCTGCGCGACAGCGGCTGTCACGACCGGATGCCGGTGGCCGAGGATCATCGGGCCCAGCCCGAGCAGGTAGTCGACGTAGGTGTTGCCGTCGACGTCGGTCAGCCGGGATCCGGTGCCCTCCGCCATGAACAGCGGGTAGGGCTTCCACCCGTTGCGCGGCAGACGCGCGGTGGATCCCGCGCCGCCGGGGATCGTCTGTTTGGCGCGCTCGAACAGTTCGCGGGTGGCGACCGTGCGGTCGGCGAACGCGTCGGCGAAGGACATCGTCACTGCGCTGACGACACAGGGGCGCCAAGCAGCGCGACAACGGTTTGACGCAGGATCTCGGCGGTCGCGACGACGTCTGGGATCGAGACCCACTCGTCTGCGGCGTGGTAGTTGCCGCCATCGGGCCCGAACAGCACGGTGGGGATGCCCGCTTCCTGCATCAGCGCGGCGTCGGTCCACGCGTTGAGTCCGGTGACCGGTGACCGCACGCCGTTCACCGCCTCGGTGGCGTCGCCGAGCGCGGTCAGCAGCGCCTCGTTTCCCTCCCCGGTGAACGGGTCGCGATTCAGCCGCACCCGGACCTCGCCGTCGAAACGCGGTTCGGTCTGCTTGACCTCGGCGAAGATCGCCTCGATCTCGGCGACCCGATCGGTCAGCCGCTCCCCCGGCTGGGTGCCGATCTCGATGCCGAGGACGACCTCGTTCGGATAGGTGGCGTAGTCGGTGCCGCCGTGAATCGTGCCGGTGTGGAACACCGTCCGCCCGTTCTTCGGATCCGGGTTGGGCTTCCAGGTGGTTTCGTCGAGCCGGTGCAACCGGGTGATGACCTCGGCCATGTGCACGATCGCGTCCACGCCCTTGTCCGGCGCCGACCCGTGCGCAGGCACGCCACGGACCACGATGTCGATCCAGCCGAAGCCCTGATGCTCGCCGAAGATCGTGTGCGAGCCGTCGGGTTCCAGATTGATCGCCATATCGATCTCGTCGGCGTGGTTGGCGACAAGGTGCTCCATGCCGATGCTGACGCCCTCCTCGTCGATAGCCAGCGCGACGAGCAGATTGCCCGCCAGCTGGGCACCGGAGCGCACCAGCTCACGCGCGGCCAGCATGGCGGCCGCGCAGCCGCCCTTGTCGTCGGCGACGCCGAGGCCGATCATCCGGTCACCCTCGATAACCGGGTTCAGCGCACGGTCGGGCCAGCCCGCATAGCCGACGGTGTCGCTGTGCGCGGTCAGGCACAGCGTCGGGCCCGGCGCCGAGCCCCGAAGCCACGCCAGCACATTCGGCCGGCCGGGCTCCACATCCTCCAGCGTGACCTCAAGGCCGAGGTCGGTGAACCAGTCGCGCATGTAGCGCGCGACCTCGCCCTCCCCGGCGCCGCCAGGGATGAGCCACGGTGTCACCGAGTCGATGCGGACCATCGCGTCGAGCAGCTCGGTCGCTTCGTCACGACTAACGGTCATGGCTGATCCTCCTGTTGTGTCGGTGCTGTGGAGTCCGAGAAGTGGCACGCCACAGCGTGATCGGTGCTGGCGGCTGCGGTAGACAGGTGCAGCACGGGGTCTTCGGTGAGGCAGCGGTCGGGCTTGCCGAGCTCGCGGTGCAGCGGGCAGCGCGGCGCGAACCGGCAGCCCGGAGTGGTCAACGTGGCGTTCGGCGGCTCACCGGTGAGCAATGTGCGGGGACCCCGCCGCGTCGCGCCCGCGGTGGGCATCACGTCGACGAGCGCACGGGTGTAGGGGTGCCGGGGCATCCCGATCACGTCCGCGGCCGCACCCAGCTCGACCACCCTGCCGAGATAGAGGACGGCGACCCGGTCGGCGAAAACGCCTGCGAGCGCAAGGTCGTGGGTGATGAACAGCATCGAGATGTCCCGATCTTCGCGAAGGTCGAGCAGGACGCGAATGATGCCCGCGCGCAACGAGACGTCGAGCATCGAGACGGGTTCGTCGGCCACCAGCAGCCTGGGCTGCACGGCCAGTGCCGCGGCGATGGCCACCCGCTGGCGCTGGCCACCCGAGAGCTGGAACATGCGACGGCCCGCGATCGACGACGCGGGCCGCAGACCCGCATGTCTCCAGCGCGGTCAGCGCGGCGGCGCGCCTGCCTGCTGCGTCGAGGTCCGTGCGATGGATGGTCAGACCCTCGGCGACGACGTCCAGCGCGGTCGCGTTCGCGGACAGGCTCTCGAAGGGATCCTGGAAGATCATCTGGAAGTCGCGGCGCAGCCGCCGCAGCGTGCGCCCGCGGACATGGGTGACGTCGACGCCGCCGATCGACACGGCGCCGGCCGTCGCGTCCTCCAGTCGCATGATCGTGCGCGCGATGGTGGTCTTGCCGCAGCCGGATTCACCGACCAGAGCGACGATCTCGCGCTCGCGGATTTCCAGGTCGACGCCGTCGACGGCGCGGGTGATCACCCGTCGGCGACCGTGGCGGACCGGGAAGTGCACATGCAGATCCCGGATCTCGGCGACCACCGGCGCGCTCATCGCGTGTCCGCCTTCTGCGCGCCGACGAGGTGGCAGGCCGCGTCATGGGCCGCCGAGCCGGGCACCGGTCGCAGCCGCAGGATCGTCGGTGACGCATTCCGGCACCATCACCGCGCAGCGCTCGTGGAACCGGCAGCCCGGCGGCGGCGCGGCCAGATCGGGCGGACTGCCGGGGATCCCGCTGATCGACGCGTGCCCCGCGCCGAGCCGCGGGTAGCAGTCCAGAAGCCTGCGGGTGTACGGATGCGCGGCCCCGCCTCCCTCGACCTGCCGGACGTCGTCGGCGAATATCGCAGCGGCAGAACCGTATTCGACGATGCGCCCCGCATACATCACCGCCGCCCGGTCGCACAGTTCGGCGAGCACGGTCAGGTCGTGCGAGATGATCAGCATCGCCAGCCCGAGCTCGTCGGCAAGCCTGCGGATGAGATCGAGGATCTGCGCCTGGGTCATCACGTCCAGCGCGGTCGTCGGCTCGTCGGCGATCACCAGCTCGGGCCTGCAGGCCAGTGCCATCGCGATCATGGCGCGCTGTTTCATCCCGCCCGAGAACTGATGCGGGTAGTCCACGGCCCTGCCCGTGCGCGATGCCGACCTGATTGAGCAGTTCGGCGATCCGGTCGCGCACCGAACGGCGACCGGCGTCGGGCTCGTGAGCGCGGATCGCCTCCGCGATCTGGGCGCCGATCGTCATCACCGGGTTGAACCCGTTCATGGCGCCCTGCGACACCATCGAGAGCCGTCGCCACCGCAACGACCTCAGCTCGGCTTCGCCGACGGTGCGCAGATCGATTCCGCCGAACGTGAGCCGGTCGGCATCGAGCGTCGCACCGACGGGAAGCAGCTGCGTGACGGCGAGGGCCAATGTGCTCTTCCCGCAACCGGATTCACCGGCGAGGCCGACCACTTCGCCCGCCGCCACATCGAGGTCGACGCCGTCGACGGCGCGCACCAGGGTGTCGCCGACGGTGTAGGTGACCGACAGGTCGCGGATCTCCAACAGACTCATGCGGCCCCCTCGCAGGCTCGGTCGCCGCATGCGGTGCCGATGATTCGCTCGCAAGCTTCGCTCATGCCGTGACCGCCAGCTTCGGATTCAGAATGCGCTCGAGGCTCTGGCCGACCAGCGAGAACGCGAGCACCACGATCACAATGCCGACGCCCGGCGGCAGGAAGTACCACCAGCACCCGTTGCCGACCGCACCGGTGACGAACGCGTTGTGCAGGATCTGGCCCCACGACGTCCTGGTCGGGTCGCCGAGCCCGAGGAACGACAGCGTCGCCTCCGCGAGGATGGAACCGGCGATCACGAGCACGGCGTTGGCGATCACCAGCGCGAGCACCCCGGGCAGGATGTGCCGCCACAGGATTGCCGGGGACGACAATCCGACGGTGCGGGCCCGGGCTACGACCTCGCGCTCGCGCAGCGCCAGCGCCTGCGAACGCACGATCCGCGCCGTGCTCGGCCAGCTGGTGATGGCGATGACCAACACGATCATCGGCAGGCTCTGCCCGATGATCGCGCCGAGTGCGATCATCAGCGGCAAGCTCGGCAGCACCAGGAAGAAATCGGTGATGCGCATCAGGACCGCATCGATGAAACCCGTGAACCAGCCCGCGAGGACACCGACCAGCGTGCCGATCAGCACGGTGATGAGTGTGGCGATCAACCCGATCTGAAGTGACACCGAGGTGCCCGCGAGCAGCTGGCGGAAGACGTCCCTGCCGAGCTCGTCGGTGCCGAGCCAGTGAACTGCGCTGGGCGCCTGGAGGATTCCCGCGCGTGAGCCTGCCACCGCGCCTCTGTCGTAGGGCGCCAGCAGCGGGCCGATGATCGCGATCAGCACGACGGCGACCACCGTGATGATGCCGGTGCGCCCCATCCGGTCGCGCCACACCTGGCCTGCGACGCCACGCCAGCCGTGCGCGGGCGGTTCGATGACGGCGTCCGGTTCCAGGTTGGGTTCCATCATGGGCCCGGTCATGTCAGCCTCACCCGCGGATCGAGAAGTCGGTAGGTGACGTCGCTCGCGAAGTTCGCCAGCACCACGACGACGGCGAAGATCAGGAAGCAGGCCTCCATCACCGGATAGTCGCGGCGAACCACCGAGAGGTAGATGAGCTGGCCCATGCCCGGCCACGAGAACACCGTCTCGACCTGGATGGTGCCTCCGACGGTCGCGCTGGCGTACAGCGTCGTGGCGGTCACCACGGGCAGCAGCGCGTTGCGCACACCGTGGCGCCACAGCACGCGGCGCGGGTGCAGGCCCTTGGCCCGCGCGGTCGTCATGAAGTCCTCCGACAACGTCGCCAGCAGCGAGCTTCGGGTGATCAGCACGAACTGGGCGACGTCGACGAGCACCATCGCGATGGTCGGCAGCACGAGATGCCTTGCCAGATCGGCGAATCGGGTGAACACCGTGGGATACAGGGCATCGGCGGTGTACATACCGGCGATCGGCAGCCAGCCCAGCGTCACGGCGAACAGGAAGATCAGCAGCATGCCCACCCAGAACGTCGGCAGGCTCCAGAACACCAGCGACCCGACCACCAAACCGCCGTCGGTGCGAGATCCGCGCCGCGAGGCCGCGAAGACACCGACCACGATGCCGAGGCCGATGACCAGCAGGGTGGACACCGTCACCAGGATCAGCGTGTTACCGAGCGCCTTGACGACGATCGGGCCGACCGACGTCTGATACGTGTACGAGTAGCCGAAATCGCCACGAAACAGATGGCCGACATAGGTGAGGAACTGCTCGAACATCGGCCGGTCGAGACCGTAGAACGCGCGCAGCCGGGCGACGGCGGCGGCATCGAGATGCTGACCCCGTGCGATATGGGTGACGGGATCGCCCGGCATCAGGTGGAACAACACGAAGTTCGTGACGAGAACTGCTGCAAGCGTGAGCACCAGGTAGGTGAGTTTCTGCCCGAGGTATCGAGCCATCGACGTCCTGGAGCCCTCAGGCCGGCTTCACGTCGAGATAGTTGGCCCGGGAGAAGTTCAGCGTCATACCACCGTTCATCGCATGCCACCCCGACCATGTATTGGTCCGGGTCCCGGCCAGCTTCTTCTGGTACCACATCACGATGTACGGGCACGAGGCGTAGTGAAGGGCCTGCATCTCGAGCACCAGTTTGACCCGTGCGGCGTGGTCGACGGTGGCGTTCTGCTGGGCGTACAACTCGTCGAAGCGCGGATTGGACCAGAACGTGTCGTTGTTGCCGCCGATCTGATCGGTGATCCCGACGCTCAGCAGATACGACGGGTCGTAGAGGCCGGAGTCCCAGCCCCACACCATCACGTCCCAGTCCGGCCCTTCGGTGTTGAAGACCGTCGCGCCCATGCGTGTCGGCGTCGGTGGTGGACAGCTTCAGGTTGATGCCGACGGCTTTGGCCGCCGTGATGAACAGTTCGGCCGCCTTGACGTCGACCGCGGTGTCGGCGATCGCCAGGATCCGGAAGTCCAGTGGCTTACCGTCTCCTGCTTCGCGGATCCCGTCGCCGTTTCGATCGGTGTAGCCCGCGTCGTCGAGCAGCTTCTTGGCCTTGTCCGGATTGTTGTCCAGGACGGCATCGGGCGCGGGCGTCCAGTGGAAGTCACCGAACGCGGGCGGTATCAGGTCGACGCCGGGCTGGCCGTAGCCCGGCCAGTGCCAGCTCGACCAGCTGCGCACGACTCACCGCACAGGCCAGCGCCTGCCGGATCACCTGGTCGCGCAGCAGCGGGTTGCCCTTCGAGGTCGGCTGGGTCGCAGCAGTTGAACCCGATCATGTGGAACGAGAACGAGTCCATCTCCGTCGTCGCGACGTCCTGCGCGCCCTTCAGAGCGTTGAAGATGGTGGGCGGCACCTCGGGCACGAGGTCCAGCTCGCCGGACCGCAGCGCCTGCGTGACGATGTCGTCGCTGCCGTACTTGGTCCAGGTGACCTTCTCGGCGGCCGGCTTGTCGCCCCACCACGAATCGTTGCGGGTGACGGTGACGACCTTGCCCTTCTCCCAGGAGTCGAAGTTGAACGGACCGGTGCCGACTGGCTTTTCGTTCGCATAGTCGGTCAGGTCGTCCTTGGCGATGCCCTCCCACAGGTGCTTGGGCGCGATCGGCATGATGACGCCGGGATCCAGTGTCTGCGGCTGCGAATAGGTCAGCACGCACCTGGTTGTCGCCGACCTTCTTGATGTCGGTGAGATCCTTCAGGTAGGCGCCATAGGTGCCGTAGTCGTTGTCACGCACCATCGTGAAGGTGAAGACGACGTCGTCGGCGGTGAAGTCCTTGCCGTCCTGCCACTTGACGCCGTACCGCAGCGTGTAGGTGAACGTCTTGCCGCCATCTGCGGTTTCGACGCCGGTCGCCAGCGCGGGCTTGATCTTGAAGTCGGCGTCGTACTCCATCAGCCTGTCGTAGACGAGCTGCATGACGTCGTAGGCCTGGGTGGAGAACAGCGTGAACGGATTCAGTGCGTCGATGTCGGTTGTCGAACCGACCCTCAGGACGGTACTGCTCGCGGTCTCGGGGGCACACGACGCCAGAGCGGCCGTGCCGCCCAACGCCAGTGCCACCACCGCGGACGTCCGCATGAAATTGCGCCGATCCATCTCGATCATCGTCAACCCTTCCCGACAGAGGTGTGCATACACAGTAGGATGACTGTTGAACATTGCTGTGCGGTTTCGACGATGTTTCCGTAGATTCTGGCTGTGAAGAGGGGGACGGATGGCAGCCAACACCGATCGCAAGCTGCGCTATCAGCACGTCTATGACCTGGTGCTGCACATTATGGCCGAGCGCGGCCTCCAGCCCGGCGACCGGCTCCCGTCGACGACCGAGCTGGCGGGCATCGCCGAGGTCAGCATGATGTCCGTACGACGGGCACTCGACGAGCTCGAGCGGGCCGGGAAGATCCAACGCAAACAGGGCCTGGGCACCTTCGTCGCCGAATCACGAATCGCCAGCGACCCGACTCGTCCCGGCGAATTGCTGGACACGCTGATCGACGAGGGCGGCGGGCTGCCCGGGCTGACCACATCGCTGATCACCGTCGGCGTCGGCCTTCCCAGCACCACCATCGCGACCGCGCTCGGCGTCGACGCCGGTCAGCCCGTCTGGGAGATCTGGCGCAGGCGCAGCATCGGCGACACCGACAGGATCCTCGAACGTGCCGTGCTGCCGCTCAGCCGGGTGCCCGCGATCGATCCAGGAGCGCCTCGAACGCGGCGAATCGCTGTACCGCTTCATCGCGGAGCGATACGGGATCACCGACGAATACACCGAGCAGGCATTCGAGGTGGACGCGCCGAGCAGTTGGGAGGCCGAGCAACTCGCGCTGACGCCGGGCGATCCCATCGTGCGGGTGCGCGGCGTCAGCTTCGACGCCGACGGACAGCGCCTTCGACTGCTTCGAACAGTGCTACCGCGCCAGCAAGTTCACCTTCTACACGGCGGGGCAGACGCGGCACCGCATCCTCGGGTCCGTCGGCGTTGTCGAACTGGTCGGTCGCACCGTTCACCAGCCCGACCAATCCGCCGACCTGATCCCGATTGCCTCCCCGTTCGCGTGGGTATGCGGCCGATGAGCACGCGAACTTGAAGGAGGCAAGCAATGGCAACGACATTGGCGGGCAAGCGCATCGCATTCCTCGTCGCGCCGGAAGGCGCCGAGCAGGTCGAACTGACAGAGCCGTGGAAGGCCGTGGAAGAGGCAGGCGGGACACCCGAACTCGTCTCCACCGAGGTCGGAAAGATTCAGGCGTTCAACCACTTGACCCCCGCCGACACGTTCGAGGCGGACAAGGCCGCAGACAGCGTCACCGCATCCGATACGACGGCCTGGTGTTGCCGGGCGGCGTGGCGAATCCCGACTTCCTCCGCGGCCAGGCATCCGCGGTGCAGTTCACCAGAAGCTTCTTCGACTCCGGGCGACCCGTCGCGGCCATCTGTCACGCCCCGTGGACGATGATCGAAGCCGACGTCGTGCGCGGCCGGATGCTTACCTCATGGCCGACCCTGCGCACCGATCTGGTCAATGCAGGCGCCAACTGGGTCGACGAAGAAGTAGTGGTCTGCTCGCGCGGACCGAACACATTGGTGACCAGCCGCAAGCCCGACGATCTGCCCGCGTTCTGCAACACCGTGGTCGTCGCCTTCGCCGCCGGTCGCTGAGCCTGAGAAGTCGTACCAAACCCGGCCCGCAAACGCGCGGGCGTCGGTAACGTCGCGTGACATGCTGCTCGCCGCGCTGCGCGACATGCAGTGGCGAAAACGGCGTTTCGTCATCGCGATCCTGTCCACCGCCATCATCTTCGCGATGACGCTCGTCCTCACCGGACTGGCGAATGGATTTCGGGCGGAGGCGCAACGCACCGTCGATTCGCTCGGTGTCGACGTTTTTCTCGTCAAGGACGGCGCGTCCGGTCCGTTCGTCGGCGCGACCCCGTTCGCGCCGGTCGACCTGCGACGGATCGCTGCGAGCCCCGGAGTTCAGGCGGCGGCGCCGCTGGTGTACGCAGGCGGCACGGTCACGCTGGGCGAGGCGACCCGCAACGCGGACCTGTTCGGCGCGCCGGAACGCGGGCCTGGCATGCCCGCGCTGTCGCAGGGCCGGCCTCCCGTCAACCCCAACGAGGTGGCGGTGTCGAGCACCCTCGAGCGCAACGAGGGCGAGGACATCCAAATCGCATCGCGGCGGCTGCGCATCGTCGGCATCGTCGAGAACTCGACAGCGCTGGCCAACCTGCCCAACATCTTCCTCACCACGGAAGGTGCTCAGCAGCTGGTGTACGGCGGCCAACCGTTGGTCGCGTCGATCGGGATTCGAGGCACCCTCGACCAGGTGCCCGCCGGTTACAAGGCCATCGACCGGGACGGTGCGGTCGCCGATCTGCTTCGTCCGCTGAAGGTCGCGGTGAACTCCATCACGATCGTCGCGGTTCTGCTCTGGGTCGTCGCCGCGTTGATCGTGGGCTCGATCATTTATCTGTCGGCCCTTGAACGATCGCGGGATTTCGCGGTGTACAAGGCGATCGGCGTCCCGACCGCTTCCATCGCGGCCGGGCTGGCCCTGCAGGCGATCATCGTGGCGCTGTCTGCCGTCGTTGTCGGCGTGGTGCTTTCGGCGCTGCTCGGCCCGATCTTCCCGATGCAGGTCATCGTTCCGGGCTACGCGTACGTCATCCTTCCCGTGATCGCGGTCGTCTTCGGCCTGATCGCCAGCGGCACCGGACTGCATCGCGCGGTGTCCGTCGATCCCGCCATGGCGTTCGGAGGTCCGTGAGCCATGGGCGATCTCAGCATCCAAGACCTGGTGGTGGAGTACTCCAGCGGCGGGTACGCCGTTGCGCCCGCTGGACGGGTTCAACCTCGACGTGGCCGCGGGCTCACTCGTGATCCTGCTGGGCCCCAGCGGATGTGGGAAGACCACGTTGCTGTCATGCCTCGGCGGAATTCTCAAGCCGACGTCGGGCGCCATCAAGTTCGGCGATGTCGACGTCACGTCGCTCGACGCCAAGGGGCTGTCGAAATACCGGCGCGAGACGGTCGGCATCGTGTTCCAGGCGTTCAACCTGGTACCCAGCCTCAGCGCGCTGGAGAACGTGATGGTGCCGCTGCGTTCGGCGGGCATGCCCCGTCACGCGGCACGCGAAAAGGCCGAACAGCTGCTTGCCCGCGTCGGGCTGGAGGACCGAACAACCCACCGGCCAAGCGATCTCAGTGGCGGTCAGCAGCAGCGTGTCGCGGTCGCGCGGGCGATCGCGCTCGATCCGCCTTTGATCCTCGCCGACGAGCCCACCGCGCATCTGGACTTCATTCAGGTCGAGGAGGTGCTGCGGCTGATCCGCGAGCTCGCGACGGGTGACCGGATGGTGGTCGTCGCGACCCACGACAGCCGGATCCTGCCGTTGGCCGACCGCGTGGTAGAGCTCGTACCGGAGTTCGCGGAATCGAACCGGCCGCCAACGCCGGTGCAGCTGAAGGCGGGCGAGGTGCTGTTCGAGGAAGGCACCATGGGCGATTGCATCTACGTGGTGTCCGAGGGTGAGGTCGAGATCGTGCGCGAATTGGCGGGGGGCGGTGAGGAATTGCTGTGGGTTGCCGAACCGGCTGACTATTTCGGCGAGCTGGGCCCGCTGTTCCACATGCCGCGTTCGGCGACGGCACGGGCACGCACCGACGCGACGGTCGTCGGCTACACCGTGGCGACGTTCCGGGAGCGGCTCGGTATCGGCGGAATCCGCGACCTCATCGAGCACCGCAAGCTGGACATGGGCGACGAGGTCGCTACGCAGGAACCAGACTGAGCAGCACGTCCGGCCCGATCGGCTCGATGCCGTCGAACCGCCAGCGCTGCGCGTGCGCGATGGAGAGCACGCCGACGTCATCGATCGCGGTTATCGGGCCGCCCAACAGGATTGGCGCGACATAGGCCAGTATCCGGTTGATCACTCCCGCCCGCAGGAAAGCGCCTGCCAACGTCGGGCCACCCTCGATGAGCACGTCCGTGCGATCCGACAGCGCCTTGATCACCTCGTGCGGATCCCTGGTGCGGATCACCATCGTCCGGGTGTCGTCATTGAGCACGTTTGCATCTGAGGAGATTTCGCGCTCCCCCACCACAACACGCAGCGGCTGCCGGTCGGCGAGACTGCCGTCGGGCAGCCGTGCGGTGAGCTTGGGGTCGTCGATGAACACCGTTCCGGTGCCGACGACAATCGCGTCGCAGGCCGCGCGGCGTCGATGCACGTCGGCCCGGGCGGCGTCGCTGGTGATCCACTGGCTGCTGCCGTCGGCCGCCGCGCTCCGACCGTCGATACTGGTGGCGAATTTCCAAGTGACATGCGGCAACCCGGTCCGCTGCTTGTGCAGCCACTCGCGCAGCGTCCCACCCGCGACATCGTCGGCCAGAACACCGGCGACGACCTGCACGCCCGATTCGGCAAGCCGGGACGCTCCCCCCGCGGCAACCGCATTGGGGTCGGTGACGGCGTAGACAACGGTCGAAATGCCCGCGGCGACAATGGCGTCGACGCATGGCGGCGTCCGCCCGTGATGGTTGCACGGCTCGAGGGTGACCACCGCGGTGCCGCCTGCAGCGCGCGTACCCGCGCGGCGCAGCGCTACTACTTCAGCGTGTGCACCGCCGGTCGGCTCGGTTCCACCGACGCCGGCGATCTCGCCGTCGGGGTCCAGGATGACCGCGCCAACGGGCGGATTGGGATAGGTGGCGCCCTTGACCACCTCGGCCTGCTCGACCGCCAACCGCATCGCGGCGTCGAAACTCATAGCCGGAGGTGTTTTGAGGCGGCGGCGGCCCGCCTGCGCAGCGCCTCGACCGCGGCGGCGGGGTCGTCGGCGCTGTAGACGGCCGACCCCGCGACGAAGCAATCGACGCCCGCCTCGGCGGCGTCCTCGATGGTCTCGGCGTTGATGCCGCCGTCGATCTCGACGAGGATGGTCAGCTCGCCCGCGTCGATCAGCCTGCGGGCGATGCCGACCTTCGGCAGCACCTCGGGGATGAACTTCTGGCCGCCGAAGCCCGGTTCGACGGACATGATCAGCAGGGTGTCGAATTCGGGCAGGATCTCCAGGTACGGCTCCAGCGGGGTGCCCGGTTTGACCGATATGCCTGCCTTGGCGCCTGCCGCGCGGATGTCGCGGGCCACGCCGACGGGGTTGTCGGTGGCCTCGGCGTGGATGGTGACGTTGTAGGCACCCGCCTCGGCGTAGGGCGGCGCCCACCGGTCGGGGTTGTCGATCATCAGATGGCAGTCGATCGGGATGTCGGTGGTCGGCAGCAAGCTCTCGACGACGGGCAGCCCGAGCGTCAGGTTGGGGACGAAGTGGTTGTCCATCACGTCGACGTGCACCCAGTCGGCGCCTTTCACGGCCGCAACCTCGTCGGCGAGCCGGGAGAAGTCCGCCGCCAGAATCGACGGCGCTATGAGCGGGCGTGACATGGGCTCACCCTACTAACAGCGCGGCCGCGAACATCGCGTCGGTGCCGTGCCGATGCGGCCACAACTGCACGTAGGGCCCGTCGCCGATACCCTCAACTCCCTCGAACAACGGTCGGGTGTCGAGTGCCGTCACCGGGTGGCGGCGCAACGCGTCGGCCACCACGCCGACCGTCTCGGACAGATGGGGCGAGCAGGTCGCATAGAGCACGACGCCGCCGGGCCGGGTCAGTCTGATCGCCGACGCCAGCAGCTCACGCTGCAGCCGGGCCAGCGCGGGCACGTCCGCGGGCTGGCGGCGCCACCGCGCCTCGGGCCTGCGCCGCAACGCGCCGAGGCCGGTACACGGCGCGTCCACCAGCACCCGGTCGAATCCGGGTTCGAGACCCGGGTCGCGACCGTCCACCCGCAGCACGTCGACGGACAGACCGCGGGTGTTCTCCTCGACCAGCTCGGCGCGCCGCTCATTCGGCTCGATCGCGGTGACGCGGGCGCCGGACTCCGTACCGATGGCCGCCAACAGCGCGGTCTTACCACCGGGCCCCGCACAGAGGTCCAGCCAACGACCGCCGTCGTCGTCGACCGGGGCGAGCGTCGTCGCCCTGGCCACCAGCTGGCTGCCCTCGTCCTGAACCAGCGCTTCGCCGTCGCGGACCGCGTCCAATTGACCGGGGTCACCGCCGGCGAGGTAGACCGCGTACGGCGAGTACCGGCCGACGGTTCCGTCCACCGCCATGGCGAGGTCAGCCGCTGTCAGCACCCCTGGCCGGGCGGCGAGATGGACCAGCGGCCGTTCGTCGTCGGCCTTCAGCAGTGCATCCAGCTCGCCTGCGTCGGCGCCGAGCGCGTCGGCGAATGCCTGGGCGATCCAGCGCGGATGGGCGTGCACGAACGCGAGGTGACCGATGGGGTCCGAAGCGGCGGGCGGGGCCAGCTCCGCGGTCCAGGACTGCTCGTCGCGCGATGCGATGGTGCGCAGCACGCCGTTGACGAAACCCGCTCGTGCCGAGTCGAACTCGATGCCGGCCTGCTCGACGGTGGTGTCCACCGCCGCGTGCGCGTCGACGCGGGTGCGCAGCAATTGGTAGGTGCCGAGCCGCAGCAGGTCGAGCAATACCGAACTGATGTTCTCCGTCGGGCGTCCGGCGGCGTGCGCGATGACGGCGTCGAGCAGTCCGCGGGTGCGGCAGGCGCCGTATGCCAATTCGGTGGCGAAGGCGGCGTCGCGGCCGGTGATGCCGCGCTCGCGCAGCAGCGCGGGCAACGCCAGGTTCGCGTAGGCGTCGCGCTCAGAGACCGCCCGCAGGACGTCGAACGCCGCGCGGCGCGCGGGATCAAGCGGTTTGCGGCGTGGCCGACGAGGCTTTGTCATGACGCGGTTGCCGACTCGTCGAGACGTGCGCCACGGGCCCAGTCCGCGGCGGCCATCTGCTTCTTGCCCGGCGGCTGGACGCGCCCCAGCAGCACCGGCTGCGACGCCGTTCCGACCCGAACGCCGCTGCGGTCCACTCGAATTGCGCCGGGGGGCAGCGGGTCGGGTGCGTCGTCGTCGATCGACACCGGTCCGAGCTTGACCCGCAGGTCGCCGACCATGGTCCACGCGCCTGGGTTCGGTGTGACGGCACGGATCCGCCGGTCGACCACGTGGGCGGGCAGGTCCCACCGCACGCGGGCGTCGTCGACAGTGACCTTCGGTGCGACGGTGACACCGTCGGACGGTTGCGGCACCGGCGACAGCGTGCCGTCGGCGATGCCGTCCAGCGTGGTCTCCAGCAGTGCGGCACCCGAAATCGACAGCCGGTCAAGCAGATCCCCGGCCGTGTCGGCGGCCCGGATCGTCTCGGTGACGACGCCGTAGACCGGCCCGGAGTCCAACGCCGGCTCGATCTGGAACGTGGTGGCGCCGGTGACCGCGTCACCGGCCGCGATCGCCGCCTGCACCGGCGCAGCGCCGCGCCACGCGGGCAGCAGCGAGAAGTGCAGGTTGATCCAGCCGTGAGTGGGCACAGCCGAGCAGACCGTCGCGAAGTAGCGCCCCGTAGGCGACGACAGCGCAGGCGTCCGGGGCCAATTCCGCCAATTCCGAGACGAATTCGTCGGAGTTGGGGCGTGGTGGCCGCAGCACCGGGATGTCCCGCTCGAGCGCCAGCTGCGCCACTGGCGACGGCGACGGCTTGCCCCGGCGGCCGGAGGCGGCGTCCGGGCGGGTGAGCACCGCGACCACATCATGTCGCGGAGAATCGATGAGCCTGCGTAGTGACGGGATGGCGGGCTCGGGGGTACCGGCGAAGACGATTCGCATGTTCAGCCCGGGATCTTGTAGTACTCGCGCTCCGAAACCCCACTCATCGGCGCGACGAACATCCACGGCATGGTGCTGATGAGACGGTTCAGTGTCGCGACCGCATCGTTGTAGTACTGGCGGGCGAAGGCCAGCTTGTTCTCGGTGTCGGCGAGATTGTCCTGCAGGTTGAGCGAAGTTGTTCGACGAGTTCAACTGCGGATAGCTCTCGCCGAGTGCCAGCACGGGCGCCAGCGCGGAGTCGAGTTCTTTGTCGGCTGCGCTGCGCTGCGCAACCGACTTACCGGACGTCGCCGACGTCAGCGCGGCCCTGGCATCCGTGACGTGGTCGAGGATGCCCTTCTCATGGGCCGCGAAGGTCTGCACCGTGTGCACCAGGCTCGGAATCAGCGCCGCGCGGCGCGTCAGCTCCACATCGATACCGGACAGCGCTTCGGCCACGCGAATATCGGCGGAGCGAATCTTGTTGTAGCCCAGGACGAAAGCGATCAGCACCAGTACCGCCAGTACCAGCACGATGATCAGCAGCAGTCTTACCATGATCCGCCTCCTCCTCCGCCGCCTCCGCCGCCACCACCGCCGCTGAAGCCACCACCACCGCTGCTACCGCCGGAAGACGACGATGACTGCGATGCGGTGTAGGCGCCGATCGACGACGACAAGGCCGAATCGAAACTGTCGAAGTTCGCACCGCCGGATCCGCCCGTGAAACCCCAGGTGGGGTTTGACGCCGACGACGAGTTGTACCAATCCGGTTGCGGGGCAGCCGTACCCGTCGTTGTTTCATACTTCTTGGCCCAAAGCGCCGCGGCTCCGGCGGCGACCGCGAACGGCACGTAGCTGGTGTAGAGGTCTCTGCGGGCGGAGAAGTCGAACCGGGACTCGGCCGAATCGGTGGCCAGCATGCGGTGGAATCCGCCTGCCTGTGACCACAGTTCACGCCCGGCAGCGGTTCGGCGGGTGCCAACGCCGTCGGTCCACGACCGCGCGGAGAAGACGAAGAACGCCGCGAACGGCAGGCCTACCGCGGTGATCGGGATGCCGAACCAGGTGACGAAGCAGCACACCGCCGCGAGGAACGCGACGATGTTGGCCGTTCGCACCCACAGCTCTTTCTTGCGCTTGACCATCAGGCCGCTGTCGAGGGCCCACTTCTCCACGGCCTTGGCGATTTCGGTCTTGGCCTTGTTCAGCTTCTGGCCGGACTTGACCGTCTTCTTCGCCTCGAACTCTTCACCCCGCGTGTTCACCTTGAGCGCGATACCGACCTTGCGGCTGACGGGATCGAGTCGCTCCCATGCGGCCTTGTCGGCGAGGCCGCGGATCGTCCAGTGTTCGTCATTGATCTGCTTCAGTTCGATCAATTTCTGTTCGGCCAGATAGAACAGCGTCGCGGTGAGCGCGTTCTTCGGCACACTCTCGGTGCGGATGTACTCGGTCTGCACCGGTCCCAGGCCCGGCGGCGGCGCATATTGCAGCGGGAACCCCGGTGACGGCTCGACCGTCGTGCGGTTCCAGAGGAACGCGCCGAGCCCGGCGGCGACGGTCAGGCTCAGGATCCATACCAAGCCGCTGAGCGACTGGCCGAGAACCCGATCCCAGGTGTAAGGCCACGGAACCTCCGAGCGAGCGGGTGTCGGCACGTCGACGCCTGCCCGCACCGTCACCGGTGTGCGCGGCGGCAGTGCGGTCGCCGACAACTCGACTTTGTTGCCGGTGACCGTCAGGTCGTTGCACGCCCGGCCGACACCGAACCCGACCGAGCACTGCGCGCCGGTCACATCGCCCGGCAGCGTCACCGAGATGTCGGCCCTGTCGATCCTGTTGTTCCAGGCCTGCCCGATGACATTCCAGTAGAAGACCGACGGCGCGCCTGAGGCTTCGCCTGTTGACTCGGCGAACCGCTTGTCGGCACCGATGCCACCCGGGTCGAGCACGCCGGGAATGGTGTACCGGATCTCGAACACATGCGTGCCGAAGCTGAGGTAGGAGTCCGGATCGCCGATCTTGGCCACCCGGAAGCGCTTACCGTCCTCCCACAGCATCTGGTAGGACACCCGCTGGCCGTCCAGCCGAATGGAGGTGACCTCGGGTATCTGGCGCACGGTCGACACGTTCTGGTTGTCGACGGGCCAGAACTTAAGCAGGCCGTGCCTGTCGCCGGGAAATTCTGCGGTGATCGTCTCCACGGCGTCGAGCCTTCCGTCGCCGTTGACGACGAAGTCCACCTTGTAGTTGCTGAACACCACGGGGTCGTCGGCGGGGCTTTGCTCGTGTCCGCCCCGGAAGACAAGTGGCCACAGCAGCCCAAACGCGATGAGCAGCAACGTAATCGACCATCCGATTACCCGCCGCATGCCGCCTCCTGTTCGGTGCCGGAGCCGCCTGGCCGGCGACATCAGACAAATGTGCCCGACCCTCGCACTACCCTATGTGCAGCGGGTCGATTTGCACTCGAACCGGCTGCTGATCGTGCCGAGCGCTGAGCACCCCTGTCGCCCGCCGGAGCGCACGCGGCCAAGTCCAGCCCGCCCGTCCGGGGCACCCGGACCAGCATTCGGCTGACCTGGCCTTCGGCAGGGGTGCCAGGGGGCCTGCGGGCGCCGGGCGGCAGGCCGACTGGGCCGAGCAGCTCGGCGGTGTCGGGAAGTTGCGCGGTTTCGAGGAGCGCCGCCACCGCCTCCGGTGCGCCGTCCACGGCGGCCATGTGGACGGCGGGAGGCAGGCCCACCTCCGCGCGGGCGTCGAGCTCGGCCTCGGCGTGCCCGACCGGGTCCCACCGGATCAGCGCCTGCACCGTCGGCACCGACGACTCGGCCACCACGGCGACCACACCGCCGTCGCCTCGGCCGCGGACCAGCGTGCCTGCGGCCATCCAGCGACGCAGGGTGTCCTCCGCCGCACGCAGATCCTGACGGCCCAGCAGCGCCCACGCGTCCAACAGCAGCGCGGCGCCGTAGCCACCCGCTGCCAGCGGTTCGGCGCCAGGAGTTGCGACCACCAGCGCCGGATCATCACCGACCGTACGCACGACGGTGTCGCCGCCCGACGTGACGACGGCGGTGCCGGGAAATGCCCTGCCGAGTTCTTCAGCGGTCCTGCGCGCGCCGACGACGACGGCGCGGACGGCGTCGGATCCGCATCGGACGCAGCGCACTGCGGGTTCCACGCGGCCGCACCACCGGCACACCGCGCCCGATGCGTCCCGATCGGGCAATGACAGCGGGCCGGTGCAGTGCCTGCAGCGGGCGATGGTGCGGCAGCGGCCGCAGGCCAGCGCGGGCACATAGCCCCTGCGCGGCACCTGGACCAGGACTGGGCGCCCGGCATCCAGCGCCGTCCGCGCGGCCCGCAGCGCCATCGACGGCAGCCGGGCGCTGTGCGAGGCCGGGTCGCGCTCCTGCGCGTACCCGCTGTCTTCCAGCGCGACAACCCTCGGCGACCGGGAGCGCACCACGCTGCCTGGGCGCCACCAGATCATGCGCCCACCGGCTGCGCACCAACGCCTGAGCCTCTGCGGTGCGCGAGTAGCCGCCGATCAGTGCGGCACAACGCAATTGGTGTGCACGCAGCATTCCCACCTCGCGCGCGTGCGGGTACGGTGCGCGCGGCTCGGCCAAGGTGTCGTCCCCGTCGTCCCACACCAGAACCAGCCCGAGATCGGCGACCGGGGCGAACACCGCGCTTCGAGTTCCGATGACCAGCCTCGCCGAGCCCCGCAGCACCGACAGCCAGCGGCGGTACCGCTGCGCCGGGCCGAGCCCCGCCGACAGCGCCACGACCCGGCCCTCGTCGACGAGCCGGACACTGGCGTCGTGGAGTACGTCCACGTCGCGCTGGTCGGGCACGATGGCCAGCACACCGCGCCCGGAGCCGACCGCGGCGGCGGCGGCCTCGGCCAGCCGGTCGGCCCACCGCTCGCCCGGCAGCGCCTGCCACACCGCGCGGGCGGCGCGGCCGTCCCGAAGCGCGGCGAAAAACTGTTCACCCCTGCCGTATTCGGCCCACGCCGAGCTGTCGACGGAAGTGACGGACGCGGGTGGGGGTTCGACGGGTGTTTCCTTCTCGACGTTGGCGTGCCGCGGCGGAACGGCAAGCCGGAGCACGTCGGCGCGGGTGCCCGCGTAACGAGCGGCAACGGCGTCGACAAGGCGGCGCACTTCCGGGGTCAGCACACGTTCGGCGGAAACGACCCTGTCGAGCCAGCCCAGCTTCCCGACATGGTCTGTCTCCGAGCGTCTTTCAAGAATGAATGCGTCGACCAGGCGGCCGTGGAAGCGCACCCGCACCCGCACCCCGGGCTGCGCATCGTCGGACTGCTCGGCGGATACGAGATAGTCGAACTCGCGGTCCAGGTGCGGCACCGACAGCATCGGAAGCACCCGGGCAATCGGTTCGTGCTCCGCCGCGGTCTTGCTCACACCTACCGTCTAGCAGACGTGTCAGACGTCCGGCCGAAAAAGAAGCCGGCGGTGATCAAAACCAACGACGTGGCGTAAACCCACCAGATCGGCACCGCGAGCGCCTCAGACCCCAGCACGAACTTGCCGATGCCGATCATCGCGTCCGACACCGCGAAACACACCGCGCCCAGCGCCGTCCATGGCGTCGGCAGCCGGGCCAGCAGCGCCGCGCACACCATGGCGCCGAGAACCGCGATGTAGACCGTCACCGGCACCGCCATGCCCTCGGCGATCAGCTTGGGCCAGAACCAGATCAGCAGCGCGATGCACGCCGCCACCACGACCGCCGCCGCCGTCAGCCGCGGCGCCGACGGGGCGCACAGCGGAAGCAGCGCGGCCAGGAAGCACAGGTGCGCGACGAGGAAGGCGGCCAGGCCGAGCACGAACGACGGTTCCCACCACGGCATCGCCAGCAGGAAGTCGCCCGCGGCGGAGCCCAGCAGCGCGCCGATCAGCCAGCGGCGCTCCCTGGCGACGGGTGGGTCAGCGCGGCGGCGGCCAGCAGGACAGCCGCGGCGGCCTTGACCGCGGGCTGCAACCAGAACTGGCCGGTGAGCTCGGCACCGGCGGGCAGCCGGAGCGCGGTGACGATCAGGAAGACGCCGTAGCAGGCGGCGACGACGGCGGCCGCCAACCACAGCGCACGAGTTCTCCGGTGCGCGTTGGTAACCGAGGAGAAGCCGGCCACGCCGGCATCGGTGGACGCCATCCTGCTGAAGGTACTAGACGCCTACCTCGGACTATTTGCACCTCGCGACGCGTTTCAAACGCAATGAGTACGGAAGAGTCCGTCGACATCGTGCATGCCTTCTGGGACGGCGTCTGGAACGCCCACGACCCCGAGGCAGCGGACCGGTTCGTCGTCGATGATTTCGTCATCGTCACCGGCGGCGAGACCATCTCAGGTCGCGACAACTTCAAGAAGTGGATCGCAGGTTTCCTCGCCCAATTGACCGACCTGCACCTCGAGGTCATCGAGTCATTTCAGAACGCTGACGGTAGCCGCGTGACCTCGCGCTGGCTGCTGACCGGCAAGAACAACGGCATTCTCGGCACGAAGCCCGACCAGCAGAACGTCGCCATGACGGGGACCGCGGTATTGGCGGTGCGCGAGGACGGAAAGCTGCTGACGAACTGGGTTGAGCGGGCGTCGTTGGAGCAGTTCCAGCGGCTCAACACCGCCTGACCGGGTCCGCTAGTGTCGTAGGCGGAAGCCCTATGACAGCGCCCGATTACGACACCGTCATCGTCGGTGCCGGATTCTCTGGAATCGGTACCGCGATCAAGCTCGACAAGTCGGGCATGGGTGACTATCTGGTGATCGAGGCCGCCGACGGGCCAGGCGGCACCTGGCACTGGAACACGTATCCCGGTATCGCCGTGGATATCCCGTCGTTCTCCTACCAGTTCTCCTTCGAGCAGAGCGCCGACTGGACGCGCACCTACGCGTCCGGGCACGAGCTGAAGGCCTACGCCGAGCACTGCGTCGACAAGTACGGTCTGCGGCCCAAGATCCGGTTCAACACCAAGGTGCTCGGCGCCGCATTCGACGACGAACCGACCTGTGGCACATCGACACCGACGCCGGTGACCGCTTGACCGCGCGCTTCCTGATCAACGCGGGCGGCGTGCTGACCACGCCGAAGCTGCCCGACATCGACGGCGTCGACTCGTTCGCCGGGGTGACCATGCACACCGCGCGCTGGGACCACGGCCAGGACCTCACCGGCAAGCGCGTCGCGATCATCGGCACGGGCGCTTCGGCCGTTCAGGTGATCCCCGAGATCGCGCCGATCGTCAAGCACCTCACCGTTTTTCAGCGCACACCGATCTGGTGCTTCCCGAAGGCGGACGTGCCGCTGCCCCCCGCGGCGCGCCGCGCAATGCGCATTCCCGGCGGCAAGGCGGTTCAGCGGCTGATGAGCCAGGCCTACGTCGAGCTGACGTTTCCGCTTGCCGCGCAGTACTTCACGATGAACCCGATGGCCAAGCGCGCGCCGGAATTCGGCAAGGCGTATCTGCGCAGGGAGGTCAAGGACCCGTCGTGCGCGACAAGCTGACGCCGCGCTACGCCGTCGGGCTGCAAGCGGCCCGGTTTCCACAACACCTATCTGGCGACGTTCAACCGCGACAACGTCAGCCTGGTCACCGAGCCGATCGACAAGATCACCGGCTCAGGGGTGGCGACCGCCGACGGCGAATCCCACGACGTCGACGTGCTGATCCTGGCGACCGGGTTCAAGGTGACGGACCCCGAAGAGGTGCTGACCTATCCGGTGAGCGGACCGGACGGCCGGACGTTGGCCGAGTTCTGGGACGACCACCGGCTGCAGGCATACGAGGGCGTCAGCATTCCCGGCTTCCCGAATTTCTTCACGGTGTTCGGGCCCTACGGCTACGTCGGGTCGTCGTACTTCGCGCTGATCGAGTCGCAGAGCCACCACATCGTCCGCTGCCTCAAGCACGCCCGGCGCCGCGCGCCACCCGGGTCGAGGTGACCCAGGAGGCCAACGACCGCTACTTCGCCGAGATGATGCGCAAGCGGCACCGCCAGATCTTCTGGCAGGACAGCTGCTCGCTGGCCAACAGCTACTACTTCGACAAGAACGGCGACGTGCCGCTGCGGCCGGCCACCACGATGCGAGGCGTACTGGCGCAGCCGCCGCTACCCGCTCGACGACTACGCGTTCAGCGCGGCTTGCGCGAGCCCTAGACGGCGGTCTTCAGCTCGTCGACCTTGTTCAGCTGCTCCCACGGCAGCTCGATGTCGGTGCGGCCGAAGTGGCCGTAGGCGGCGGTCTGCGCGTAGATCGGGCGCAGCAGGTCCAGGTCGCGGATGATCGCGCCGGGCCGCAGGTCGAAGACCTCGGTGATGGCCTTCTGGATCCGGGCCGGGTCGACGTTCTCGGTGCCGAAGGTCTCGACGAACAGCCCGACCGGGGCCGCCTTGCCGATCGCGTAGGCGACCTGGACCTCGATCCGGTCCGCCAGGCCCGCCGCGACGACGTTCTTGGCCACCCAGCGCATCGCGTAGGCCGCGGAACGGTCGACCTTGGACGGATCCTTGCCGGAGAACGCGCCGCCGCCGTGGCGGGCCCTGCCGCCGTAGGTGTCGACGATGATCTTGCGGCCGGTCAGGCCGGCGTCGCCCATCGGGCCCGCCGAGCACGAACTTGCCGGTCGGGTTGACCAGCAGCCGGAAGTCGGAGGTGTCCATGAGTCGTGTGCCGAGGTCGGCCAGCACCGTGTCGACGACCTTCTCGCGGATGTCCGGGGTGAGCGTCGCCTCCAGATCGATGCCGTCGGCGTGCTGAGTCGAGAGCACGACGGTGTCGAGCCGCACCGGGCGTGTTGCCGTCGTACTGGACGGTGACCTGGGTCTTGCCGTCCGGGCGCAGGTAGTCGCAGCACGCCGCTCTTGCGGACCTCGGTGAGCCTGCGCGACAGCCGGTGCGCCAGCGCGATCGGCAGCGGCATCAGCTCGGGGGTGTCGTTGATGGCGTAGCCGAACATCAGGCCCTGGTCGCCGGCGCCCTGCGGAGTCGAGCGGGTCCTGCTCGCCCTCGACGCGCGCCTCGTAGGCGGTGTCGACGCCCTGGGCGATGTCGGGCGACTGCGCGCCGATGCCGATGTTCACGCCGCAGGTGGTGCCGTCGAAGCCCTTCTCCGACGAGTCGTAGCCGATCTCGAGGATGCGGTCGCGCACCGTGTTGGTGATGTCGGCGAACGCTTCCTTCGCTGTGGTCGTGACCTCGCCGACCACGTGCACCTGGCCGGTGGTGACCAGCGTCTCGACCGCGACCCGGGACTGCGGATCATCGGCGAGCAGCGCGTCAAGCACCGAGTCGCTGATCGCGTCACAGATCTTGTCCGGGTGTCCTTCGGTCACCGACTCACTGGTAAACAGCCGACCTTCGCTCACGGTTCATCCTCTCAAAGCTTAGTTAGTCAAATTATATCTGTCGGGCTCACTGTCGCACCAAAGCGCGAGCCTCGGGTGACGCAATCCTTACGCACAGCTGATGCGTGCGCCGAGTTATCCGCCGCTGTTGTGCAGGAAGGCCACGATCGCGTCCACGATACGGCTGGCCATCAGAGTCTTCGAACCGTGCTCGAGCGCGGCCTCGGTGCCGTCGGACGCCAGCAGCCATCCGTGTTGTTGTCCACCTCGAATGCCCGGTTCTCGCCGACCGCGTTGACCACCAGCAGGTCGCAGCCCTTGCGGGCGAGCTTGGCGCGCGCATGGAACAGCACGTCGCCGTTCGCGTCACCGGTCTCGGCGGCGAATCCGACGATCGCGCGCATGTTGGGCAGCTGGCCGTCCGAACGCGCCCGCACCGCGCCCGCCAGGACGTCGTCGGTGCGGACAGGTCGATGGACGGTCGCTCGGCTTTCCGGCGCCCTTCTTGATCTTGCTGGTCGCCATGTGGGCGGCCGGAAGTCGGCGACCGCCGCCGCCATCACCAGCACATGCGCGTCGGGCGCGTGCTTGGACACCGCGTCGCGCAGCTGGGCCGCCGAGCCGATGTGCTCGACGTGGACGCCGGCCGGATCGACGAGCCCCGCGGTGTTGCCCGCGATCAGCGTGACCTCGGCGCCGCGCTGTGCGGCGACACGGGCCATCGCGTAGCCCTGCTTGCCGGAAGCTGCGGTTGCCGATGAAGCGCACCGGGTCGAGCGGTTCGCGGGTGCCGCCCGCCGTGACGAGCACCTTGACGCCGGCCAGGTCGTAGGGCAGCGCGTCGGAGCGTTCGAGAAGCAAGCCGGCGAGCGTGGTGATCTCCTCGGCCTCGGGCAGCCTTCCCGCGCCGGTGTCGGCTCCGGTGAGCCGGCCCGACGCCGGCTCGAGGACGACGGCGCCGCGACGGCGCAGCGTGGCCACGTTGTCGACGGTCGCAGGGTGGAACCACATCTCGGTGTGCATCGCGGGTGCGAACAGCACCGGACATCGGGCGGTCAGCAGCGTCGCGGTCAGCAGGTCGTCGGCCCGGCCCGCGACGGCGCGGGCCAAGCAGGTCGGCGGTGGCGGGCGCGACGACGACGAGGTCGGCTTCCTGGCCGATCCGCACGTGCGGCACCTCGTGGACGTCGTTCAACACGCCGGTATGCACGGGGTTGCCGGACAGCGCCTCGAAGGTCGCCGCGCCGACGAATCTCAGCGCGGACTCGGTGGGGACGACGCGGACGTCGTGGCCGGCCTCGGTGAGCTGACGGATCACGGTCGCCGCCTTGTAGGCGGCGATGCCACCGGCGACGCCGACGATGATCCGCTTGCGCTCCATGTCAGGTCGGCTCTTCGCCCGAGAGGCTCATCGGCGCGCAGCCTAGCACTCGCCCTCGGTGTGCTCGAGCAGGTCTGCGTGGATCTCGCGCAGCGCGATCGACAGCGGCTTCTCCTGCAGGCCCGGCTCGACCAGCGGGCCGACGTACTCGAGGATGCCGTCGCCGAGCTGGTTGTAGTAATCGTTGATCTGCCGTGCGCGCTTGGCGGCGTAGATCACCAGCGCGTACTTGCTCGACGCGCGGTCGAGCAGCTCGTCGATGGGCGGGTTGGTGATGCCGATCGGGGTGTCGTAGCCCTCGTGACGCGACGATGCGACGTCGAGGTCGCCGACGGCGGTCAACGGCGTGTCGGCATGCGGGTTGCTCACGAAAAAGTTCTCCTGGCGTTTAGGTGAAATGCTCAAGTAGCGTGCGGGTCGCGTCTCGCCGATACTCGGCGCGCTGCCCACCAGCAAGGATACCAATTCCTCGCAGGCAGACTCCAATTGGCTGTTCACGATGACGGCGTCGAAGTCGTCCTGGGCGGCCAGTTCGGCACGGGCGGTGGCCAGGCGGCGGCTTCATCGCGTCGGGCGTCTCGGTCCCGCGGCCGGTGAGCCGGCTCTCGAGAGCTTCCCAGCTGGGCGGCGCGAGGAACACCGTGAGGACCTCGGGCATCGCGTTCTTGACGGCCCGCGCACCGGCCAGGTCGACCTCGATGAGCACCGGGGTGCCCAGCCGCCATGGCGTCGCGGATGGGCTGCGGCCGGCGTGCCGGAGCGATGCAGTCCGCCGTGGATCTCCGCCCATTCGAGCAGTTCGCCGTCATCGATCAGCTGCTGGAACCGCTCCGCGGAGACGAACGAGTAGTCGACGCCGTCGACCTCGCCAGGGCGCGGGGCCCTGGTGGTCACGGAGACACTGAAGTGCAGATCGGGAATGCGTTCCCGCAGGCAGCGGACGACAGTCGACTTCCCGACGGCAGAGGGGCCGGACAGCACCACGACCGGGGCCTTGGGGCTGCCCGGCCCTCCGCCTTCGCTCACTGACTCACTAGGGCTACTGGTCGAACTTTTCCAGCAGGGCCTTGCGCTGACGATCGCCGAGGCCGCGCAGACGGCGGGTCGGGGCGATCTCGAGCTCGGTCATGATTTCCTGCGCCTTGACCTTGCCGACCTTGGGCAGGGCCTCCAGGAGCGCAGAAACCTTCATCTTGCCCAGGACCTCGTCGGTCTCGGCATCCTTCAGTACCTGCTTGAGGTTGGTGCCGCCGCGCTTGAGCCGGTCTTTGAGCTCGGCACGTGCTCGACGTGCGGCAGCAGCCTTCTCCAACGCTGCCGCGCGCTGTTCGTCGGTCAACTGGGGAAGGGCCACGGGTTCCTCCGTCTCATCACTATCACTTGTTTTCTCTTGCCTGGTCATAACACCAGCCAGCAGCGACGACCGTACCCACGCAACCTGACGAAAGCTAACCCCACCCCCCTGGTTGGGCCGTCAAAAGCCCAGCGTGCTCGACTCCGCGCGGGTGCGGCCGCGGGCGCGGATCGGAGCGACGAGTTCAGCGGAAAATCGCCAAAACTACCGGCTTAACCTGGGTGTTTGGGCGATTACGCGGCTCTGCTGCGGTGGGCCTGGACAGCCGGTGGGGCACCCGGTCCCATGCGTGAACCTTCAAAAAAAAGAAAATTTTGCCTGGTCACCGAGTTTCGGGCGTGTCGGGGCCAGCTCGCATCGGTATATGCCGGTGCCTCCAAGTGCCGTCAACTACGTTGCGTAGTAGGGCAGTTTCTCCACGGGAAAGCGGGCTGCCGGCCGGTACTTTCATGGCGGGTGTCCGCGTGTGCCGATGGGCAGGTGTGGTGGTCGCGCTGCTCCTCGGCGGCCTGGCGAACGAGCGTCGCCGCTCCTGCGTGGGCGTGCGGCTGTGGCGCCTACATCCCCGACCGTGCTGGAGCACCGCCGTCGTCGACGAGCGCGCGCTGATCGCCTGGGACGGCGCCCGCGAGGACATCGTGATGTCGTTCAACGTCACAGGAAGCTCGGACACGGCTGCCTGGGTGATGCCGGTGCCGTCGGCTGCCCAGGTGTCACTGGGCGAGGCCGATGCCTTCGAAGAACTGGGCAGGCTCACTGCGCCCGGAGTGGAGTACCGCGACTCGTGGTGGCCGACTTTCGGCTGGCTGACTTCGGGCGGACCGTCCGAGGGCGCCATGGCAGGCGCGCCGCCCGGCGCGTGCTGTCAACGTTCTCGGCCGTCAGCGCATCGGGCCTTTCGATGTAGCGCGGCTCGCGGCGCAGGATCCGACTGCGTTGCGAAGTGGTTGACGGACAATGCGTTTCCTCATCCCGATGGCCTCGACACCAATCTGGCGCCCTATATCGCGGACGGTTGGGAGATCGTGGCGGTCAAACTCGCCCCTGCCGCGCAGGGCGAATCGCTTACAGGTGACCTGCAGCCGTTGAGACTGTCGTTCCGCTCCGACGAGGTCGTCTATCCCATGCGGCTGTCCCGCTCGGCGAGCACGCCGCAGACGGTCGACCTCTATGTGCTGGCCGCCCACCGAATGGATCCGAAGTCTGTGCCGGTGGCGGGCATCGAGCCGTCGCTGGAGTTCGCCGGGCGCATCGAGGGCACCGACGTCTCCCCCGCCCTCGCGGATTTCGTTGGTAACGGGGCATTCCTGACCCGGTGGAACAACTACCTCCCGAGCCGGCATTGATCGAGGGCGACTACATATTCGAAGCCGCATCGGACGACACCACTTTCCAGCACGTCACCTATCGAGAGCGCAATCGCGGAGACATAACTGGCCTCGCTCTGCTCGCGCTCATCGGCGTCGGTGGCCTCATCCTCGCTGTCGTGCTGTCAGAGCGCCGAGACGCAAACAGCCGCAATCCGTCTTAATCGCCTTGAGCACAAGCGGTTTTCGAAACGTTATCGCCTGCACAGCGACCACCTAAGCGCACCACAGCGCCGGCCCAATCTCGGCTTCCTAACGTCGTGGCGGTGAGGCGAACACGCGCCCACACACGATGAGTGGAGAGACATCGATGACCTTCAAGAGGGCGATATACGCATCGACGCTTGCCGCAGGCGTCGGACTCGCCGGCTTGTTCGGCGTCGGTCTCGGCACCGCGTCGGCCGACCCGGGGCAGCCTTGCAATGCCCCGGGCGCGCCGGCCTGCCAGGACTGGCACGGAAACGACGGCCGCCCCGGCGACAATCGCGGCCCCGCTCCGGCGACTGGCAGCACCGCGGAGTCGACGAGGCGCGCAATGACCACCAGCCGTTCGACTGGCACGGCCAGCAGGTCACCCCCATGCCCGCCGGCAACGGCCCGGGGTGGGGATTCTGGTTCCTGGGAAACTGGATTCCGCTGTAGTCAATCGAACAGCGAAGACGGCGGGGCACGATCGGAGTGCCCCGCCGTGGCGTGTCAACGTTTGATCTCGACGAGCAGCACCCACGCGTTCGCCGTCGCCGACGCGAAAGCCGTTGTCACGGCTGCGGTTACCCAGTAGAGCCCGCCACCCGCCTGAGGACCACAGTGAGACCGCGCCGACAATCAGCAGCGGTCCGGGAATGAAGAGCAGGAACATCGACATCAGTGCGCGATTTCGGTGTGCCGGCGGCCGCGCTGATCACGCGGGCTCCGGCGATGACTCCTAGCGCCGTCACGCAGGCCGACTGCCCCGATCTCGGCGGCCAATACGCGATTGCCCTGCCCGGGCGTCGCGAGAAACACGGCGATCAGCAGCATCGAAACCATCAGGCCGAGCGTCGCCGCGGCGCGGGCAGCCACGTCCGAAAATGCCAGCACCTCGTCAGATTCAGCGACAGACCGACGAAAATCAGGCCCGCGAGGGCGGCCGCTCCCCCGGCAACGGTGTCAGCGAAATCGGCTCCACGCGGCGACATCGTAACGCGGTCATGCCAGATACGCCACCGCGTCGCGCAACCGCTCGGCGGCCGCCCGCATCGCCGCGACGTCGGGTCCCGCGCGCAGGATCTCCCGCGACACCGCGGGCAGAAGCTGCCCCGGCCGTGCGCCGCCGAAGCCGCGGAGCGCGTCCGGCCGCCCGCCCTGCGCGCCGACGCCCGGAACCAGCACCGGCCCGCCCAGGGCGCTCACGTCGGGCGGCTCCGACAGCGTTGCGCCGACGACCACGCCCACCGACCCCGGCTCGGGTGACGCCGCCCGGTTGACCTCCGCTGCGGCGTCGACGATGGACTGCGCCACTGTCCGCCCGTCGGCTTGCGCGCACTGCACGCTTGCGCCCTCCGGGTTGGACGTGGCGGCAAGGACGAACACCCCTCGACCGTGCGCCGCAGCGCTATCCAACAGCGGCTGCAGGGATCCGAATCCCAGGTAGGGCGACGCGGTGACGGCGTCGACGGCCAGCGGCGATTCCCCGGCCCATGCCGCGGCGTAGGCGGCCATCGTGGAGCCGATGTCGCCGCGCTTCGCGTCGGCCAGCACAAAGCACCCGTGCCGCGCAGCGCCGCGATGGTGTCTTCCAATACCGAATAGCCTGCGGCGCCGTAGCTTTCGAAGAAAGCCACCTGAGGCTTGACCACCGCGAAGTCTGCGAATGCGGCGACACAGCTGTCACAGAATCTGCGCAGCCCGTCGACGTCGGCCGACAAGCCCCACGCCGTCAGCAGCTCGGGATGGGGGTCGATGCCCGGGCAGAGCGGCCCGCGCTGCGACACCGCGTCGGCCAGTCGGCGACCGAACTCGATCACGCTACGTCCCCAGTGCGCTGTGCAGTTCCTGCAGCGACATCACGCCGATGTCACCGCGGATGCCTGCCTCGATGCCCTGTACCGCCGCCGATGCTCCCTGCACCGTCGTCACGCACGGGATGTTCATCGCCACAGCGGCCGACCGGATCTCATAGCCGTCGATGCGCGGCCCGGAATTGCCGTACGGGGTGTTGATCACCATGTCGACATCACCGGCCTTGATGGCGTCGACTGCGGAGACGGCGGGCTTGCCGTCACCCGGCGGCTCGAAGTGCTTGCGCACTTCGTCACACGGAATTCCGTTGCGCCTCAGCATTTCCGCTGTGCCTCCGGTGGCGAGCACACGGAAGCCGAGGTCGGCGAGCCGTTTCACAGGGAACACCAGCGAGCGTTTGTCGCGGTTGGCCACCGACACGAAGACGGTGCCCTCGGTGGGCAGCGAACCGTAGGCGGCGGTCTGGCTCTTGGCGAAGGCGCTGCCGAAGTCGTGGTCGATGCCCATCACTTCGCCGGTCGACTTCATCTCGGGACCGAGCAGCGAGTCGATGTGGGAGCCGTCGGCCTTGCGGAAGCGGTGGAATGGCAGCACCGCCTCCTTCACCGCCACCGGCGCGTTGCGAGGAACGGTCGCCCCGTCCCCGGTCGGGACCAGCACACCCTCCTCGCGGAGCTGGGCGATGCTGGTGCCCAGCATGACTCGGGCACACGCCTTGGCCAGCGGCACCGCGGTGGCCTTGGACACGAACGGCACCGTGCGGCTGGCCCGCGGGTTGGCCTCCAGCACGTAGAGCACGTCGTCCTTCAGTGCGTACTGCACGTTGAGCAGGCCGACCACGCCGATGCCGTGGGCGATGGCCTCGGTGGCTCGGCGCACCGACGCGACGTCGCTGCGGCCCAGCGTCACCGGGGGAAGCGCGCACGCCGAGTCGCCGGAGTGGATGCCGGCCTCCTCGATGTGCTCCATGATCCCGCCGATATAGACCTCGGTGCCGTCGCACAGCGCGTCGACGTCGATCTCGATGGCGTCCTCCAGGAACCGGTCGACCAGCACCGGGTGCTCGGGCGACAGTTCGGTGGCGCGGGTGATGTAGCCCTCGAGGGTCTCTTCGTCGTAGACGATCTCCATGCCGCGCCCGCCCAGCACGTAGGACGGCCGCACCAGCACGGGATAGCCGATCTCGGTGGCGATGCGCCGGGCCTGCTCGAAGCTGGTGGCGGTGCCGAACTTCGGGGCGGGCAGCCCGGCGTTGTTGAGCACTTCACCGAACGCGCCGCGGTCCTCGGCCAGGTCGATCGCCTTCGGGCTGGTGCCGACGATCGGCACACCCGCCTGCTCCAGGCGCTCAGCCAGCGCGAGTGGTGTCTGTCCGCCCAACTGCACGATGGCGCCGACAACCCCGGGACCGCCTGCACCGGAAGCAGATTCGGCGTAGAACACCTCGAGAACATCCTCGAAGGTCAGCGGTTCGAAGTACAGCCGGTCGGCGGTGTCGTAGTCGGTGGAGACCGTTTCCGGGTTGCAGTTGATCATCACGGTCTCGAACCCGGCGTCGGACAGTGTGGTCGCGGCGTGCACGCAGCTGTAGTCGAACTCGATGCCCTGCCCGATCCGGTTCGGTCCAGACCCCAGAATGAGAACCTTGGGTTTCTCGGTCTGCGGCGCGACCTCGGTCTCGGCAGCTGGGTCGAGTTCGTAGCTGCTGTAGTGGTAGGGCGTCTTGGCCTCGAACTCGGCGGCGCAGGTGTCGACGGTCTTGAACACCGGGTGGATGCCGAGTCGCTGGCGCAGCGCCCGCACGCCGACCTCGCCTGCGAGTTCCGGTCGCAGCGCGGCGATCTGGCGGTCCGACAGGCCGCTGTGCTTGCTGCGCCGCAGCAGCTGTTCGTCGAGCACGGGCGCGTCGAGCAACTCGGTCCGCAGGCTCACCAGCCCGTTGATCTGTTCGACGAACCACGGGTCGACGCCGGAGGCGGCGGCCACCTCCTCGACCGTCGCACCGAGCCGCAGCGCCAGCTCGATGTCGTAGAGCCGTCCGTCGGTCGCGGTCTTGAGCCCCTCGAGCACCTCCTGCACATCCATGTCCGGGTCCGGCGCCGTCCAGAAGCCGGCCCGGCCGGTCTCCAGTGACCGCATCACCTTGCCGAGTGCCTCGATGAAGTTGCGTCCCAGCGACATCGCCTCGCCGACGGACTTCATCGTTGTGGTCAGCGTCGGGTCGGCGCCGGGGAACTTCTCGAACGCGAACCGCGGCGCCTTGACGACGACGTAGTCCAGCGTCGGCTCGAAGCAGGCCGGGGTCTCCTTGGTGATGTCGTTGAGGATCTCGTCGAGGGTGTATCCGATCGCGAGCTTGGCCGCGATCTTGGCGATCGGGAATCCGGTGGCCTTGGATGCCAGCGCCGACGACCGCGACACCCGTGGGTTCATCTCGATCACGACCAGCCTGCCGTCGGCGGGGTTGATCGCGAACTGGATGTTGCAGCCGCCGGTGTCGACGCCGACCTCGCGCAGAACGGCGATGCCGAGGTCGCGCATGCGTTGATACTCACGATCGGTAAGGGTCATCGCCGGAGCCACGGTCACCGAGTCGCCGGTGTGCACACCCATCGGATCGAAGTTCTCGATCGAGCAGACCACAACGACGTTATCGCGGCCGTCACGCATGAGCTCGAGCTCGAATTCCTTCCAGCCGTAGATGGATTCCTCGATCAGCACGTTGGCCGACGGTGACGCGGTGAGGCCGTCACCCGCCATTCTCTCGACGTCCTCGGCCGAGTACGCCATGCCCGAACCGAGCCCGCCCATGGTGAACGACGGGCGAACCACCACCGGCAGGCCGAGCTCGGCGACGGTCTCGCGAACCTCGTCCATGGTGAAACACACGCGGGAGCGGGCGGATTCGCCACCCACCTTGGCGACGATGTCCTTGAACCGCTGACGGTCCTCGCCCCGCTGGATCGCCTCGAAGTCTGCGCCGATCAGTTCGACCCCGTAGCGGTCGAGGACGCCGTTCTCGTACAGCGCCACGGCGGTGTTCAGCGCAGTCTGCCCGCCGAGGGTGGCCAGCAGCGCGTCGATCTTGTGCCCGCGCTCAGCCTGCTGCGCGATGACCCGCTCGACGAAGGCCGGGGTTATCGGCTCGACGTAGGTGTGGTCGGCGAACTCCGGGTCGGTCATGATCGTCGCCGGATTGGAGTTGACGAGGCTTACCTCGAGCCCTTCGGCACGAAGCACCCGGCAGGCCTGTGTGCCGGAGTAATCGAACTCGCAGGCCTGTCCGATGATGATCGGCCCGCTGCCGATGACCAGAACGTGATTGAGATCAGCCCGCCTCGGCACTAGCGCTCCTCCCCACCGCGAGCGTGCGCAAATGCAGAGATCTTGCGGCGTGTCGAGGGGCAGACACGCACGCTCGCGGCAGGTGGTGTCGGCATCTAGCGTCCCCTCGCATGCTGGGGGCCCACCACTCCGGACATCAGGTCGATGAACTGGTCGAAGAGGTACTCCGCGTCGTGCGGCCCCGCCGCCGCCTCGGGGTGGTACTGCACCGAGAAAGCGCGCCCGTCGACGAGTTTGATCCCTTCAACCACTCCGTCGTTGGCGCAGGTGTGGCTTACCTCGGCGGCGCCGAACGGGGTGTCGAAGCGCTCTCCGGCTTCACCCTCCAAGGCGAAGCCGTGGTTCTGCGCGGTGACGGCGACCCGCCCGGTGGCGTGGTCGATCACCGGCACGTTGATGCCGCGGTGCCCGAACACCATCTTGTAGGTCGAGCGGCCCAGCGCGCGGCCGAGAATCTGGTTGCCGAAACAGATGCCGAACAACGGGATCCCCGCGCCGAGCACCTCGCGGGTGACGCCGACAATATGGTCGGCGGTGGCGGGATCACCGGGCCCGTTGGACAGGAAGACACCGTCGGGGCTCAGGTCGGCGATCTGCTCGAAGGTCGCCGACGACGGCAGCACATGACTGCGGATGCCGCGGCGGGCGAAATTGCGCGGTGTATTGGTCTTGATTCCCAGATCGATCGCGGCGACGGTGAACCGTTGCGGCCCATCGGTTTCGACGACATACGTGTCGTCGGTGCTGACTTGGCCTGCCAGGTCGGCACCGAGCATCGACGGTTGGCTGCGGACCCGTTCCAGCAGTTCGTCGGGATCGGCGAGCGCGCCGCCGGAGAAGACGCCTGCCTTCATCGACCCGAGGCTGCGCAGGTGGCGCACGACCGCGCGGGTGTCGATGCCCGCAATGCCCACAATGCCCTGCCGGGCCAGTTCGTCCTCGAGCGTTCCTGTCGCCCTCCAGTTCGATGCCCGCGGCGACGGGTCGCGGACGGCGTAACCGGCGACCCAGATCTTGTCGCCGCGGCTCTCGGCGTCTTCGTGGTTCCAGCCGGTGTTGCCGATCTGCGGAGCCGTGGCGACCACGATCTGGCGGTGATAGCTGGGGTCGGTGAGCGTCTCCTGGTAGCCGGACATGCCGGTGGAGAACACCGCCTCACCGAGGGTCTCGCCGACGGCGCCGAACGTCGTGCCGGTGAAGATGCGGCCGTCGTCGAGGACGAGCATTGCCGTGCCGCTCACGCCGCCTCCTCTCCCAGCCATTGCGCGTAGTCCGCGCGGTTGTCGCCGCGGAACCCGGTGTCGATCTCGGTCCCTGACGGTAGCCGCCACCTGATAGCCAGGATGCCGTCATGGGTGAGGGCTTTTCCAGCGATGCCGCGTTCGGCGCGGATTGCGGTGATCGCCTCGTCGGGGATCCAGATCGGATGGCCGCCGCTGCGCTGCAGCATGATGCCCTCGGGATAGCGGGTCAGCACGGCCTTGGTCCGGTAGCCGAGGTCGCCAACCGCAATGCGGTCCTGCCAGCTGGGCGCCAGCGTGCTTCCGACATAGAGGCCTTTCATCGCAGGAACGATGACCGGGCCGACGGTGTCCGGGACCGGCGGTAGCGTTCCGATCAGCTCTGCTTGCCGCTCGGCGCGGTGCCGCCACCCTCGCATGATCGCCTGGACGACCAGGCCGATCAGCACCGCGAGCACGGCGGCGACGATCAGCGACCCGACCAGTGTCCCGGTGTTCATGCCGGGGATTTTCCATCGCGAGCGGTGACCTTGCCACGCAAGAGCGTCAAGGTGACCGCGCCGGGCAGCGTCATCGACTCGTAAGGAGTGTTGTCCGACCGGCTGGCCAGCTCGGCCCCCGAGACCGTCCAGGTGGCGTCGGGGTCGACGACGGTCAGGTTGGCCGGCTCGCCGATCTCGAGCGGCCTGCCCTGGTCGGGCAGCCCGACGATGCGTGCCGGGTTCTCGCTCATCACCCGGGCGACGTCGCGCCAGCTGAGCAGCCCGGGCCGGACCATCGTCTCGACCACCACCGACAGCGCTGTCTGCAGGCCCAGCATGCCGGGCCGGGCATTGACGAACTCGCACATCTTCTCGTGCTCGGCGTGCGGGGCATGGTCGGTCGCGACGCAGTCGATCACACCGTCGACGAGCGCCTGCCGCAGCGCCTCGGCGTCGGCGGTTTCGCGCAGCGGCGGGTTGACGCGGTTCCGCCCGTCGTAGGTGGCCAGTCGATTGTCATCGAGCAGCAGGTGGTGCGGGGTTACCTCGGCGGTGATCGAAATACCTTGCGATTTTGCCCATCTGAGGATCTCGACCGTGCCGGCGGTGGAGGCGTGGCAGACGTGTACCCGTGCCCCGGCGTCGCGGGCCAGCAGCGCGTCGCGGGCCACGATCGACTCCTCGGCGGCGCGGGGCCAGCCGGACAAGCCCAACTTGGCGGCGTTGGGGCCTTCGTGGGCGATGGCGCCTGCGGTCAGCCGCGGCTCCTCGGCGTGCTGGGCGATCAGCACGCCGAGCCCGGTGGCGTACTCGAGGGCGCGGCGCATCACCAGCGGGTCGTGCACGCAGACGCCGTCGTCGGAGAACATCCGCACCTGGGCCGCGCCTGCGGCCATCATTCCCATCTCGGTGAGCTGGGTTCCGGCAAGGCCCATGGTGACCGCCCCGACGGGATGCACGTCGACCAGCCCGACCTGCTGGCCGCGGTGCCACACGTGGTCGGTGACCACAGGGCTGTCCGCGACCGGGTTGGTGTTGGCCATCGCGAACACGGCGGTAAAGCCGCCCAAAGCCGCTGCGGCCGAGCCGGTTTCGATGTCTTCAGCGTATTCGCGTCCCGGTTCGCGCAGGTGGGTGTGCAGGTCGACGAAGCCGGGCAGCAGGATCTGGCCGGTGGCGTCGACGACGTCGGCATCTTCGGGGATGGGCAGGTCCACCCCGATGTCGGTGATCTGGCCGTCGTCCACCAGCACGTCGACCCTGTCACCCTCGCCGTAGGGGCGCACCCCGCGAATCAGAGTGCTCATGCGCTGACCGCCTCGGCTCCGTTTTCGGCGCCAACCAGCAAGTGGAACAGCACCGCCATCCTGATATGCACTCCGTTTGAAACCTGTTGCAGCACAGCCGATTGCGCTGAGTCCGCAACCGACGACGAGATCTCCATGCCGCGCAGCATCGGTCCGGGGTGTAGCACCACCGCGTTGCCGGGCAGCATCGCCTGCCGCTTCTCCGAAAGCCCATAGAGCACGGAGTATTCGCGAGCCGACGGGAAGAACCCGCCCGTCATTCGCTCGGCCTGCACCCGCAGCATCAGCACCGCGTCGGCGACGGGCAGCTCGGCGTCCAGGTCGTGGGACACGGTCACCGGCCAGTGCGACACCCCGACGGGCAGCAGGGTCGGCGGCGCGACGAGCACCACCTCGGCTCCCAGCGTGTCCAGCAGCATCACGTTGGAGCGGGCCACCCGGCTGTGCAGAATGTCGCCGACGATCACCACCCGCTTGCCCTCGATGCCGCCGAGCCGCTGGCGGATCGTGAGCGCGTCGAGCAGTGCCTGCGTCGGATGTTCATGCGTTCCGTCGCCTGCATTGATCACCGACGGGCCGCCGTCCTCGGTGGCCGTCCACTCGGCGAGCTGCTGGGCCGCCCCGGATGCCGAGTGGCGGATGATCAGCGCGTCCGCCCCGGCGGCGCGCAGCGTCAGCGCGGTGTCGCGCAGCGACTCGCCCTTGCCCACAGACGATCCTGACGCGCTGACGTTGATGACGTCGGCGCTCATCCACTTGCCCGCCACCTCGAACGAAACCCTGGTGCGGGTGGAGTTTTCGTAGAACATCGTGATGACGGTGCGGCCGCGCAGCGTCGGCAGCTTTTTGACCTCGCGCCCGAGCAGTGCCCCGCTGAACCGGTCGGCGTCGTCGAGGATCGCGGTGGCCTGATCGCGCGTCAGATCCGACGCCGAGAGCAGATGCCGTGGACTCATCGGACAGGACCTCCATGCGAAGCGACCGTGACGCCGTCATGCCCGTCGTGTTCGGTCAGCCGGACCTTGACGTTGTCGCTGCGCGACGTCGGCACGTTCTTACCGACGTAGTCGGCGCGCAGCGGAAACTCGCGGTGGCCACGGTCGACGAAGACGGCGAGCTGCACCGCGCGTGGCCGTCCGACGTCACGCAGGGCGTCGAGCGCCGCGCGCACCGTGCGGCCCGAATAGAGCACGTCGTCGACGAGGACCACCACCGTGCCGTCGATGCCGCCGTCGGGAATCGAGGTCTCCTCGAGAGGCCGTGGCGGCTTCATGTTGAGGTCGTCGCGGTAGAGCGTGATGTCCAGGGCGCCGTGCGGGACGGCGACATCGGAGAACTCGCGAATCTTCTCGGCGAGGCGGGCGGCCAGTGCGACACCGCGGGTCGGTATGCCGAGGATGACGACGCGGGGCGCGTCGGCGCCATCCAGCGCGGTCTTCTCGATGATCTCGTGGGCGATGCGGGAAATGGTCCGGCCGACATCCGCCGCGGACATCAATTCCCGGTCGGTGTCTGAAGAGTCGGTGGCACCCAAGAACCCCTGACCTCCTTCTCCGCCTCTCGGGACGGATCGTTAAAGGACGTCGAACTGCGGGGAGCTTAGCAGGCTGTCTCCATCGAACACAGCCGACCGCCCCCGCGCGTCCGCCCGATGTGCCGCAAAGCGGAGGCGGCCCGCGTAATGTCGCGAACAAGATCGCATGGGGGCTCAGGTGGCAGGTCCAGACCCGTTGGTACTACCCGACCCGAACTTCGATTGCACGCCGGAGGATTGCCAGTTCCTCTCCGGCATTCGTCCGTTCCGCAACGACACCTTCCGGCTCGAGCCGCAAGATCTTCCGGTACCGAACGGCGGAACCAAGTTCGTCGTCCACAACTACGGTCACGGCGGCGCAGGCATCACGATGAGCTGGGGCTGCGCGGTCCAGGTCCGCGATCTGGTCCGCCAGCACGTCGGGGTGGGGCCTGCACAGGTCGCGGTGCTCGGCGCCGGGGTGATGGGGCTGACCGCCGCCAAGCTTCTCGTCGAGGCCGGCTTCACGGTACGGATGTATGCAGCGTCGTTTCTCTACACCACATCCGATGTCGCCGGCGGTCAGTGGGCCCCATCGTTCGTCGAACACGAAAACAATCCGAGCGCCACTGCGCGGTTCGAAACCATCCTGCGCACGTCCTTCACCATGCACCGCGACCGAATCGGTCAGGGTTACGGCGTCTCCGAACGAGTCAACTACTCCAAGTACCCGCGGCAGCAGACGAGCTTCCGCAAGGTGCCGCTCGACGTGATCCCGGAGCCGACGGAATACCAGCATCTGCCCTTCGAGCACCTGAACCAGAAGGGTTACGGCTACCACACCCTGTTGGTCGAGCCACCGATCTTTCTCAAGAAGCTGCGGACCGAACTCACCGGCGTTGTTGCGCTGACCCAACGGACCTTTGATTCGGACGTCGACGTCGCGCAGTTGCCGGAGCCGATCGTCGTCAACTGCACCGGCATGGGTTCCAGGGAGATCTTCGGCGACACCAAACTCGCTCCGATCAAGGGTCAGCTCGTGCTGGTGAAGGCGCAACCCGCGCTCCAGTACCTGTACAGCTCCGACGAGACTTATGTCTTCCCTCGCGAAGACCATGTGGTGGTCGGCGGCTCCTACGAGTACCACCCATGGGATCCGCTCGATCCGTACAAGGCGATGGCAATCATCCAAATTGCCAAGGACCTCTTCGCAGGCCACCCGACAATCCAGATACCGCAACAAGATTGGATGCTGCCCCAGTACCGGTGACTCATGCCGTATGTAATCGCTGACTACCTCATCGACCGCCTCGCCGAGCACGGCGTGGAGCGTCTCTTCGGTGTCCCTGCGGTTTTCTGCGCGGCGGTGTTCGACGCGGCGGGCCGAAAAGCCGGGTTCCACACCGTGGTGACGAACAGCGACCTGGAAGCTGGATATGCGGCAGACGGTTATGGCCGCGTGCACGGGCTGTCCGCATTGGCCGTTTCGTACGGCCCGGGAAACCTCAGCATTGTCAACGCAATTGCGGGCGCCTATCTCGAACGCAGCCCGGTAGTGATCGTCAGCGGTGGGCCGTCGGTGAAGAACATCGACGATCAGAACGCGACAGGTGTGCTGTATTCGCATTCCATGGGGAAGCCGCACACGGACCTCGACATCTTCGCCAACATCACCGCTCTCTGCCAGCGCGAGACTGACGAGAGCAAGCTGCCGAAACTCATCGACGACGCGATCAGGACAGCTCTGGTCACCAAGCACCCGGTGTATCTGGAAGCCCCGAAGGACCTCTTCAGTCGTCCGTGCTCGCCACCCGCCGCCCCCATTGACACCACTGTTCCTGCCGGCGCGGCCGACCCCGTCGCGACGGCGGTCCTGCAAGATCTGAGGACCGCGACCAACCCTGTCGTCGTAGTCGGCGAGGAGGTGCAGCGCCACGGGCTGGCCGCCAAGGTGCTGACGGTGTTGGACCGCCTGCAGGTCCGCTGGGCGACCACCGTTGTCGGCAAAACAGTTCTGCCCGAACAGCATCCGCATTTCATCGGAGTGTTCAACGGGGACAAGGCCCCGGCCGATCTGAGGAACGCGATCGCGCAGGCCGGTGTGATCGTCGCGCTCGGCGCGGTGTTCGGTTCCGGACACGCCAACCTGATGATCCCGAGGGCGGGCAAGACGATCCGGGTGTGGGACGGCATGGCGGTGATCCGCAACGGCGCACCACAGGCTGTGGGGCTGCCAGCACTGGTCGATCGTCTGGACAGCCAATCGGTCGGGTGCAACCCGATCGCGTACAACACGCCCCAGCCCGCAGTCGACGATCCGCCTGCGGTGGCCGCCGCGGCGGAGTTGGGCTATCAGCAGGTGGTGGACGTCATCGCCGAACCGGCCTTACTCGATGCCACCTTCACCGTCATCGCCGACACCTTCCTGGGCATCTATCCGGCCACGCGAATGAAGATGCCCGCACAGGACTCCTTTATGGCCTGCGCGCTGTGGGCGTCGATTGGTCACTCCGTCGGTGCGGCGGTCGGCGCATGGAAGCCCGGCGGGAAGCGGCCGCTGGTGCTGATCGGCGACGGCGGGTTTCAGATGGTCGGCCAGGCGGTGTCGACGATGGTGCGCTACCAACACGATTCGATCGTCGTGATCATCGACAACAGCCTGTACGGGTTCGAGCAGTATCTGCTGGGGCCCGGCTACTACACCAACCCGGCACAGGCCCCGCTGGCTTACAATATGTTGCCGGACTGGAACTTCGACGCTTTCGCACAGTCACTCGGCGTCACGCAGGTCGCTACCGCCACCACCGTCGACGAGTTGCGTGCTGCGCTGACGGCAGCCAAGTCCCATACCGGCGGACCATCGGTGATCCGCGCGATGGTGGCGGGGCGGTCGCTACCGGCCGGACTCTAGAGAGCCGTCGTGGCTCCGACGGTGACGGCATACACCTTGCCGTCGGTGGGATCGACGATATAGAGGGTGCCGTCACCGGGATCAGCAGTGATGGATTGCGGTGCGCCGCTGGTCGAGTCGGTGGTGAAGGTCCCGAGCACCGCATTGGTCGCTGTGTCGATCACTGTGACGGTCTTGCCGTCCGAGTGCGTGACATACGCGCGACTGCCGTCGCTGCTCACCGCCACATCCGACGCGCCGTCGGGAACCCTGATGGTCGCAATCTCGGTGTTGTAGGTGGCGCTCGTCGTGTCGGTGTCGATCACCGAGACCACGCTGTATTCGTCCGTGACAAGCCAGTTTCGACCTCGCGAGTCGCTGATGAAGAACCCACTGGTTTGACCGCCAACGCCACGCTCGACGACGAAGACCCGGTTTGTCACGTACGCCCGCTTGCGGTCTGAACTCAGTGCCACATTGTTCGTGCCATACGCCGTCTCACTGCGCATACTGTCGAGATCCCATTGCGGGCCTATAGCAATCCGCTGGGATTGCATCGTGGCTGTGTCGGTGACATAGACACTGTCGCCGCCGTAGCCCTCCGTCGCATATAGCCGGCGTCCATCCCCCGACACCTCTATGTCACCCTCCCAGTACGGGACGTACGACGTGGAAATTACCCGGTTATACGTCGCGCTCTGCGGGTCGGTGTCGATCACTGACACGGTGCTGTCGAGCACTGCCGCGTAGACACGCTTCCCGTCAGGACTGACCGCGATGTCGTGGATGCCTGTGTAGCACTCCCAACACTGGGTGGGCACCGAGACGGTGGTGATGACCTGCTGTGTGGCAGTGTCGATCACCGTCACTTCGAACGCCGTCGCGACATACACGCGATCACCTTGCGCTGATGCCACGACACGGGACGCGCCATATCCGACCGGGATGGGATTGCCGACAACCTGGTTGGTGGTGGTGTCAATAACCGTCACCGTCCCGCTCCAATAGTCTTCAGTGTTGACGACGTAGGCATGATTACCAGCGACCGCCACCCCGGCTGGATTGGAGCCGACGGTGATCGGCGTTGACGTGACGGGGATTTGGGTGTTTGGCACCGCTACCGTCGGCTCGATAGTCACCCGAATTTCGGCGGTGGTGATGCTGGCACCGTAAGGGTCGGTGGCGCGGAAGCTGAATGTGTCTGTTAGACCGGGATTTTGGGCGGCGGCATCGCGAGCCGCATCCGTCGGCTTGTACGTGTATCGACCGGTGGCCGCGTCGAAGGTCAGCGACCCTCTACTCGGTGATACCGCGGCGCTGTAGGTCAGTGCGTCACCGTCCGTGTCCTCGATCTTAACGAAGCCGGACACCGAACCATTGGACGTATTCACCGGTTCCACAGTGGGATTCGTAACAGCAATCGGTGCCGTGTTGCCGCGCGTCAGCGACATCACCCGCAGACTGTTGGCGACGGCGTCGCTGATGTAGACCTTGCCGTTGGTTCCTGTGCTGTCCACGGCGACCGCATGACCGCCCGTGCCGGAGGCGGTGAGGACGGCCGTGGACACGACGGTGTTGGTTTGGGTGTTTATCACCGAGACGCGGTGATTGTTCGTTGTCACATATGCCTGCGCGCCATCGGGGGTGATCGCCACCGACGTTGGTGACGCCGCGACGCTGATCGTGGCGACCTGAGCCAAACTCGAGGCGTTCAACACCAACACCCGGTTCAAACTCTGCTGAGTCACATACAACTTGCCACCCGACACCGCCAATCCGTTGGGCGCCGTGACCGATGACTTTGTCTGAACCACCTTGTTGGTGGCTGTGCTGATCACCGCGACCGAATTGCCGTTCTTGTTTGCGACATACACCCTGTCCCCGCTGACCGCGAGTGCACTCGGCGCCGAGCCCACGTTGTTGACGGTGGCCACCACCGTGTTGGTTGTGGTGTTGATGCGCGACACACTGTTACTGCCCGCGTTGGCGACCCACACACTGTCAGCGGTGACCGCCAGCGCCGTCGGGGTGGTGCCCACAGTGACCCGGGCAACCACGGTGTTGGACTGAGTGTCGATGCGCTGCACCGTCTTACTGCCCGAGTTGGCGACCCACACCGCCTTCCCGTCCGGGCTGACCGCAATCGCACTTGGTGAAGTTTCCACGGGGATCGTGGCGATCACCTGATTGGTGTCGGTGTTGATGACCTTCACCGTCCTGGCCGTCGCATTCGCCACGTAAGCACGGTTTCCGTATGTCGCCACCGCCGACGGATTGGCGCCGCTGCCCAACGCGATCGGGGTATCGGTCGCGACCAACGTCGGCTGGGCGGGAAGAACCGCCACCTTAACGTTCACCGGCGTCGACATCTGTCCGTCGCTCACGTTGACCGTGAACGTGTCGAAATCCGGTGCCGACGTTGTTTGCGCGGCCAACCGCGACCCTGTTGACGGCTGGTATGTGAAAGCACCGGTCTGTGCATTGACCGAAACTGTCCCCCGCGTCGGCGCACCTGCCCCGGACGTGGGGACCGAATAGGTCAACGCATTTCCGTCGGCGTCAACGCCATTGACCGACCCGGTGATCTGCCCCGTTGCCTGATTCGGCGTGCCCATCGTCGGCGTGCCGGTCGGCGCTGAATTGGCCACGGCCGCCACCATCATCAGGCTGTTCTCCGTAGAGCCGACTGTGCGGGCGGTCGACTCATCCTCGATAGAGGCTTCCTGAGACGCGCGACGTCCCGCCGCAAGGAATCCCAAGAACAACGGCGACTCGGTGGAACCCGGTTGAGTACCACCCGGAGCCAAGGTCACCAACGACAAAACGCGCGAAATGACTGGCTGCGCCGCAGGTTCCGGCGCTACCGTCATCGTCGCGGTGGCCGGTGACAGCGCAGCGACAACCGCGGGTTTGGCCGCCTGCTTGGCTTGGAGTGCCGGAGCCTGCGCAGAGGCCGCTGGTTGCACCTCTGCCTTACGGCTCGGTTGGGCCGGGGCCGTCGCCACCGATCGAGTCACCGTCTTGGGAGCTGACGGTGCAGTCACCTTGATCGACGATCGCCGCTTCGGTGGCTCAGGGTCGCGATCCTTGTGGTTCGATTTCGCGCCGGCACTGCCGCGCGTCGTCGAGGTGATCGCCCCGCCGGAGCTGCCGACCTTCATTCCGCCGGCCGACTCGTCCGGATCGTCGTCACCCTGGGGATCACCGGCATCCCCCGGCTCACCCGGACCGGCGCCGCCGTCAAGATCGTCGCCAGGCGTATCGCCCGCCGACTCAGCCGGGTCGGTGTTCGTCGGCTCGGCCGAAACGCCCGGCGCGTTCGACGGATCGGACCCGGCCTCAGGGCCGGCCCACGCGGCCCCCGGCATACCCGCCACCGCTATCCCGATGCCCAATGTGACAGCTAACCCGCCGATACGTCCGATATACCGTGCGTACCCCATGATGACCGCCCCTGACCTGCGCCAACTGGGCAGGTGCCGCGCAGCGGCCCCGCCGCAATTCATATCGTCAACCCGCATGACCTCGGGTGGGTGAGTAGTCGAGTACTCAATTTTTGAGACCCGACGGCGCTGGGTACCCTGGCGCGGATGAATCTCGACGGCAACAAGGCGTCCATGGTCGAGGCGATCGACGCGGGCCTGCTGGCCGGGGCGGTCACGCTGGTGTGGCAGGCGGGTGAGGTACTGCAGGTCAACGAGCTCGGCTACCGCGACGTCGAGGCGCGCCTGCCGATGCAGCGCGACACGATGTTCCGCATCGCCTCGATGACGAAGCCGATCACGGTCGCCGCGGCGATGACCCTGTTCGACGAAGGCCGGTTCACGCTAACCGACCCGGTCGCGAAATGGCTGCCGGAGCTGTCCGAGATGCGGGTGTTGACCGACGTCCACGGCTCGCTCGACGACACCGTTCCTGCCGAGCGACCGATCACCTTCGACGACCTGATGACCCACCGCAGCGGCCTGGCCTACGTGTTCTCCGTACGCGGCCCGCTGGCACGCGCGTACGGCAAGCTGTCGCACCGACAGGACCAGGACAGGTGGCTGGCCGACCTGGCCGAGCTCCCGTTGGCGCATCAGCCCGGCGCGCGGCTGACGTACAGCGTTGCCACCGATGTGCTCGGCATCGCGATTTCTCGGATTGAGGACAAACCCCTTTCTCAGGTGTTGCGCGAGCGCATCTTCGAACCACTCGGCATGCCCGGCACCGGCTTCAGCGTGGGCCCGACCGGACGGCAGCGCGTCGCAACGATGTACCAGCTCGGCGTCGACGACAAGCTCAGCCACGACTCGATGGGGCCTGCGCCCATCGCAGATCCCCCACTGTGCAGTGGCGGCGCGGGTCTGTGGTCGACGGTCGACGACTATCTGCGATTCGTGCGGATGCTGCTCGCTGGCGGGACGCTCGACGGGGCGCGGGTGCTGTCCGAGGACTCCACCCGTCTGATGCGCACCAACCGGCTCACCGAGCAACAGAAGCGGTATCCCTTTCTTGGGATGCCGCATTGGGTCGGTCGTGGATTCGGCCTGAACCTGTCGGTGGTCACCGACCCGTCGAAATCGCGACAGCTGTTCGGTCCCGGCGGCAAGGGCACATTCACGTGGCCTGGCGCATACGGAACCTGGTGGCAGGCCGACCCGTCTGCGGATCTCATTCTGCTGTACCTGATTCAGAACCATCCGGACATGTCCGGCGATGCCGGGTCGGCGGTCGCAGGCAACACGTCGCTGGCCAAATTGCAGAGCGTTCAACCGAAGTTCGTCCGCAGGACCTACCAAGCGTTGGACATCTAGTCCGCGGAAACACCAATGGGCCTCCCGGTGTGAGAGGCCCATTGGCGAGGGGCGGCCTTCAGGGATTCGTTTCCGAGCCCTGCTTCGAGTCCGAATCGTCGGACTTCTTCTTGCCCAGGTTGGTCACCGCGTTCACGGTGTCCTTCACGGCATCACGGACTTCGTGCACGGTGGACCTGACCGTCTCGCCGAGCGCCCGCAATGGCCGATTTTCACTGCCGGTTGTCGCCCGATACTTACCTGGCTGGAACAGGTTGCCGCCGGGCAGAATCGTTGCGCCATTGGCCTTGACGTTGTCGTCCTGAACCTTCTGGGTGGGATCCGACACCGTCAGGTTCACCACGTTGTTGGGATCCTTGATCGGCACCCCCGGATCGGACGACTCGATCGCTTGGCGCTTGCCGACGGATTCGAGGGGATCCGGCGCGATCTTGGCCACGAATTGCTCAGCGACTTCAGCGGTCCGGAAGTACGCGGTCGTGATGAGCCCGCCGGTGGGGTGCTCTTGGTTCGTCAGGCCACCGAAGGGCGGCGGTGCGAAGACGGCGCCGGCAGCGACCGGGAACTTGGCCACCTCCAGCGGTGCCAGGATTGCAAGAGCAGCCATGTACCGGACCGCGTCGACGGGCCGCCCCGCACCCAGATAGCCCGTGACGTTATTCAAGTGTGCGCCCACTGAATTCGCTAGCGACTCGATCTCGTTGCCGTAGCCCTCAAAAAGCTGCCCAATCAACTCCGCGCTCGGCGGCCAAGTGTCCTCGGCCGGCACCGCATTCACGCCTACTTCCTTGGCGACCATTTGTGCCTGCTGCTGCTCGAGAGCCGGCGCAAAGATGTCCTGGAGAAACTCCGAGTAGGCAGTGAATCCGCGGACGAATGAGGCGAATATTGCGCCCGACTGTTCGGGATTGTTTGGATCTATGCCGCCTCCCAGTTCAGGCGGCAATGCGTTCGCCAAGGCAGCAACCCAGGGCAGTGTCAAGTCGAGCGGTTGCCCGAGGAGGTAGCCAATGGCGAGGAGCGCTGCCGCCTGCTGGGGCGTGTCGGCCACGGCGAACTGGTAGATGATGAACGGTGCAAGCGTCGCCAAGTTGATACGGCATGCCCGCGAATTCGCGCAACGTAAGTGCCGCAGCATCGATGAAGTCATAGTCCGAATAATCGCCTGGGGTCTGGCCAACGCCCGGGACAAAGGTTCCTGGCACGTTGGCTGTCAGCGGAGCTAGGAATGGACTGAGTACGTACCCGGGGGTGAGGGCAAATGCGCCCGCGAGCGCTGCGATGACTCTCGAGCGGATCACCCCATCTCCAAAGGTGGCTGATAGTTGAGAGCGACAAGAGCTTCGAGTTTGCGGCCGATTGTTCGGGTGGACGAGAGCCGTGTTGGCAAACCTTGTCAAGTCGCTGGCCAGCGATGCCAACTGCACATCGGTCAACTCGACGACCCGTTCGGTCGCGGGCAGTGGCACCGCGTGGACTTCCGGCGGCGCCACCGTCACGGGAGACACAGCGATGACGCTGGCTCCGACGAGTGCCACCCCGGTAGTTACATACGGGCGAATTCCCTGATACATGACTGCCCCTCCGATCGGTTTGAGAATTCGCAAACCGATCGTTGTTCGCCGTCGGGGCAACGCGGTAAGTAGCGGACCTACTCAAGTTTTGCTAGGAGACACACGGTCTACGCAACGCCAGGTCAGGTTGGCAAACACCAGTGGGCCCCTCGCCGCGAAGGGCCCACTGGGCGGGTGCGGTGGCTATTGCGCCGGTGCCGCATCCTCGTTCTTCTGTGCTGGCTTCTCGTCCTTCTTCTTGCCGAGACCGGTCACCGCTTTCACGACGTCGTGGACACCCTGGCGGACGTCTTTGACCGTCGCTCGGACCGCTTGGCGGACTTCCTTGACCACTGGCCTGCCGTTGCCGCCGACCTTCTGGCCGTTGTTGCCGATCTTCGTCACGTCGTTGCCCGTCACCGGGTCGTCCTTCTGACCGATCACGAAGAGGTTGTCACCGTCGACCTTCTGCTTCTCTTGGGGCAGCGTGAGCGTCAACACGTTGTTCCGACCCTCCACCGGCGATTCGAACTTCTTCTGTTCCAGGACGCCGCGGACGCTTTCCGGCGGATCCGGCTCGATTCTGTCCAGGAAATCCTGGGTGGCCTTTTGACTGCCCTCGGAAACCCTTGCGATGAGGCCAGTCTCGGGATCATGACCCCCGATCGGCGGCGGAAGGAGAGTGGTACCGAGCTGGACACTGGGCCGAGCCAGATCTTCGACGACGTCGATGACCGAGCGATGTACCACGAGGCGGATGGCATCGAGGGCGCGCCCTTGGTCAAGGTACTGTCCGATCGTCTGCCGGTCTTGGGGCGAGAAGCTGATCAGATCCGTCGGCAGCGAGACAAGACCCTCGACGGCGTCCCTCAGAACGCGCCCCGCGGTCTCCGCATCCGGCGGCCATGGATCGTCGGCCGGTGCCGCGCCCGCTACCTGCTTTACGACAGCCAGATGGCGTTGCCGAGCCCTGAAAGGGCCCGAGACGGGAAGAACGCTGAAGTGACCCCCTGCACCGCGTCATTCACCGCGTGAAACGGGTCGGAAGATAATTCGCCACGTGGCCGGGAGAACGTAGCTCGAATCCACGACCGAGGCAAGTAACCTCCCCCATAAGGCGATCAGACAATGATTGGCCAACGCTACGTCCCAATAACCGACAGGCCGCGCCGCAATCGAGTGCGGACCGTCCCAAAACGGCCCATGGCGAAAAGGCCTGCCAGCTCCGGGACGGGGACCGACCCCCGATGCGAGGAAAGACGATGGGCCCGAACGTCGTCGGCAGCACGCTAACACTGCGAGGCGAGGGGCAGATCGATGAAGACGAAGCATTGATCAGTTGGCGACGTTCTCCAGAAGTGCCGGGCGTCGACGAATGTGTAGTACGGCAAGGCTGGTGAGCGATGCCAACTGAACTTCGGCTGAAGTAACGACCCGTTGGGTCGTCGCGATTGGCGTGGCGTGAATTTCCGGTGGCGGCACCGCGACTGGGCTCACTGCAATGACGCTGGCTCCGACGAGTGCTACCCCGGTGGTGACATAAGGGCGAATTCCCTGATACATGATGATCCTCCGATCGACGCGGGAATATCCGCAACGTGAGCTTTGCTTGCGGCTTCGAGGACGAAGGCAGTAGTGCGCCACTGCAATATTGCTGCAACACGGCGCAGCACTACTACGCTGCCAACCCCTAGTCTGTTGCCGTGGCACAACCGACCGTCCTGATCAGCGGCGCAGGCATCGCCGGCCCCTCACTCGCCCACCGACTCACCAAGAACGGTTACCGCGTGATCGTCGTCGAGATCGCGCCTGGCATCCGTCCCGGCGGCCAGACCGTCGACCTCCGCGGCGCGGGCGGCGATGTCGTCGAGCGCATGGGGCTGATGAGCCAGATGCGGGAGGACGCGCTCGAGCAGCACGGCGTCGCATGGGTGAGGTCCGACGGCGGCCGGCGCGCCGAGATGCCGGTGACGGCGTTCGACGGCAACGGGTTGGTCTCCAAGCTGGAGATCCTGCGTGGCGATCTCGTCGACGTGTTGTACCAGGCCACCAAGGACACCGCCGAATACCGCTTCAACACAAGGATTTCTACGCTGAATCAGGACGACGACGGCGTCGACGTCACCCTCGCCGACGGCACCCAACTGCGAGCCGATCTGGTCGTCGGTGCCGACGGCCCGCACTCCGCGGTGCGAGGCATGGTGTTCGGGCCCGAGGACCAGTTCGTCGAGCCGCTCGGCGGCTACAACGCGTGGTTCACCGCACCAGACCATGTCGGGCTGGACGGTTGGTACCTCATGTATCTGGCGCCGGGGGGCCTCAACGCATCTATGCGTCCCACACACGATCCGGCCATTGCCAAGGCAGGACTGGCGTTTGCGTCGGAGCCGATCACCTACGACCGCCACGACCTCGACGAGCAGCGTCAGATTCTGGTGGACCGGTTCGCAGGCGCTGGCTGGCAGTGCGATGCACTGCTCACCGCGGTGCAAGAGGCCGACGACTTCTACTTCGACTCGTTCCTCCAAGTGCACATGCCGGCCTGGACGTCGGGCCGCGTCGCGCTCGTCGGCGACGCCGGCTACTGCGCCTCCCCGCTCAGCGGCATGGGTACCAGCCTGGCGCTGGTCGGTGCTTACCTCCTCGCCGGCGAGCTCGGTCCCGCGGATTCATTTGACGCCCAACGTATCGACGACGCGTTGCAGCGTTACCAGACCCAAATGCGTCCGTACGTCGACAAGTGCCAGGACATACCAAACCGCGTCGACCGCTACGCCCCCAACACTGCATCCGATATCACGATGAACATCGCAGTGATGAAGTGGATGCAGCGATGGCCGTTCCGGCCCATCGCCGCCAAGCTCTGGTTCACCGCCGCGGACTCGATTGAGCTGCCGAACTATTCAAGCGTCTCGTAGCTCCCGCCGCGGCAGTAGAGCCACCAGCTCCTCGCGCCTGGTCGTGCCGGTCTTGTTCATCGCCCTGTAGACGTGGTTCTCCACCGTCCGGGTAGACAGGTGGAGCCGGTCGGCGACTGCACGGCTGGACAGCCCCGCGCCGAGCAACATGATGATCTCTCGTTCCCGGTCAGTCAGCGGTAACCGCTCCGTCGCGGCGCGAAGGGCGGGAGTGCTGGCGCCGCACTTCTCGGCCAGGGCACCCGCGCGTTCCGAGCAGGTAAATGCCGATCCGCGCAATCCCCCGCGGCGATGTGTGGCCGCGGCGTGCGCTGCGGCATCGATCGCGGCGACGAGGTCGCCCATCTGCTCGAATTCGTCCGATACTGCCGCTAGTTCGGCTCCGTCTCCCGAATTGAGGGCCGCAGCGAAGCGGCCGGCGACAGCGGCGCGGGGGCCCTCAACGATCGTCGCCAGTTCGCGCAGCCGGGCCGCGCCCGAACCGTCACCGAATTGCGCTGCCGTCTGTAAACACAACACCTCAACACCGAATTGGCAGTTGCCCCTTGCCGTGTCGGCCGCCGCCATCGCCGCGGCAACGGCCTCGCTGAGCGCGCCTTGCGCGGCGTAAACCCAGGACTCGGCGATGTGTCGCTGCCAGTCGGTCCATCGCCAGGTCGGGAACCGTTCGTGATCGAGTGCGGCATAAGCGGCCGAGGCATCGTTCGACGAGCCGCGCATCGCCATCGCAATCACACGGGGAATCTGATAGCGGTAGCCGAAGGGATAAAAACCCCCTGTCATTCCGGACGCCGACAACGCATCCACGATCGGCTGCGCCAGCGAACACGTCTCGTCGAGCCGGCCTGCGGCAAGGGCGGCAAGGGCGGCCACGCCGCGACTGATCAGGGCAACGCCGCCGTGCAGATCGGCTGCTTGCGCGCACAACCCCTCTGCGATGTCGCGCGCCTCCGCTATGCGGCCCGAGAGCAACAACGCGGTGACGTGAGCGTCTCCGATGGCGAACCGCGCGTGCGCGGCGTCGAGGAATTGGCTCGTGACTTCATAGCCCATGTCGGCGACGGCAACGGCCTCCGCCGTGCGACCCGACACTGCACACGCATATGCGACGGCCCATGGGATCTCGGACCGAACGATCGCGGGAAGCTCGTCCAAGGTGAGTTTTTGCCACTCTTTCAATACCTCTTCCGGCCGGCCCTGTGTGGCCCAATACACGGCGAGGAACGCGTCGATGCAGCCGCGGCTGTCCGGCGGCGTCTTCTCTGCCGCATCGTCGATGAACTTCTTGGCGCCCTTCGGATCTTGCATCGTCCAGAGCCTGTGTCCAGCTCGCAGGAAGGCGAGGCGAGCCCGCGCGGCATCGCTGAAGCCTGTCGAGTCAACGCGTGCGAATACGGCGTCGCCTTCCTCTCCGTGTCCAAGCCATGTCAACGCGCGACCGCGGATCATGCTGGCCTCGGCGTCCGCCCCCGCACGAATTGCCGCTTCCGCCAGGCGATCCACCAGCGGCAGGTCCGCCAGCCATGACGCACCTCGTGCGGCCCTGGTGAACAACTCCGGATCTGGCTTGAGGTCGGAGTCGAGACTCAACGCGGCGCACCGGACCACGTTCCGGACGTCATCGCGATCGTCGCTCGCGGCGAGCTCGGTGGCGACCAGTCCACGCAGCCGACGCAAGCGGGTGGGTGCAACGCGGCGGCGGCGCACTTCACCGTAGAGCGGATGTGCCACCCGGGCTTCGACGCGGCGGCCGGCATGTTCGACCGTGATGAGCCCCCGCATGTCGGCTTCCTCGACAGACCCAGGATCGGTGATCCGTGCCAACGCCGAGAGTTCAAGCGGCTCACCGACGGCAAGTGCATCGACGACGTCGCTGACCGGCGTGGGAAGCGAGCCCATCCGGGACTCGATCATGGCGACCAACCCGGGTGGCACGACCGGGTCGCCGGTCCACTGCCAGTAATCGCCGTGCCGGCTTAGCCGACCGTCGCCGACCTCTTGCTCGACGATGTTTCGCAGATACAGAACGTTGCCTCGCGTCAACTTCCAAAGCCGATCGGCCGCATCGGGTTCAAGCCGTCCACCCAGAGCCGCCGACACCAACTTGGTCGTTTCGTCGAGCGACAGGGGCTGAAGATCCAGCCGGTCGAGCTGGCCACCCCGCCATAGCTCCTCGATCGCGGGGGTGACCGGTTCGCCGTCACGGAGTGTCAGCACCACCTTCGCCGCCCCGCGCTGGACGATCTGGTGCAGCGCGAACGCCGACAGGTCGTCGAGCAGGTGCACGTCGTCGACACCCACCACGACGGGGGCGTCGCCTGCCGTGGACGTCAGTGCGTCGATCACTCCGCGCACCAATTGCAGACTGTCCGCGTTGACCGCGCCCGCCCATGGCGCGAAGGCACCCAACGGAAGTGCCCGTGCCGATGATGTGCCGATGGCCCAACGGACTTCCTGCCCTGTCGACTCCGCCGACGCAAGCACTTCGCGAGCGACGCGGCTCTTTCCGACGCCCGCCGTCCCGCAAATGAGTATGCCGAACACATGAGGGTCCGCTAACGAGGCGCGGATCGCCTGTAGTTCCTCCGAACGGCCGGTCAGCGGCCAAGTCAACCGCACGCGGCAAGCTTAGGGCTTGCTGTGAACCAATAGGGCGACTAACGAATTGATAATCAGACTTATGTTCTAGGCGTCGGTCCGACCTTGCGCGGCTAACTTCGCTTCGGCCATGCGGAATCACCCCCGGAAGGGCTGCAGATTCAACTCCGACGTAGTCGCAGATGATTTCGGGAGCAACGCCCGCGTCGCGTAGGCGCAACGCCAGTGAGTAGGGCAGCGGAAGGTTTCGTAGCGCCAGTTCTCGAGCGCTGACAGCATCACCCATGAGACAAGGCTGCCCGTGTCGACGCGAGGCGCGCTGAGTAGAGACATACTCGATTACCGAGGCGTTGTCGGCGACGAACACTCAGCCGCCGGAGCTCGCACGGCTCAAGTTCCACATCAATAACTGCAACCGAGGCAAGGCCACAAATACGCTCTCTTTCGAGTGAGGGGGACCCGTTTGGTGGTCCCGCTTCTATGCGGCTTGGGGTTGGTGGGTCGTGGTCCACTGTAGTGAGAATTCGGTTGGGGTGAGGTCGCCGTGGGCGGTGTGAGGTCTGTTGGCGTTGTAGTCACAGCGCCAGTCTTCGATGATCACGCGGGCTTCGAGCAGCGAGTCGAAGCGCCAAGAGTTGAGCAGTTCATCACGTAGCCGGCCGTTGAACGGCTCGATCCACGCGTTCTGCCACGGCGAGCGGGCTCACGCCGGCGTACTCGATCTCTGTGCCATTGCGCAGGACGCCTTGGGACGTTCTATTCCAAGACGGGCATCGGACTCGATCCGTCTCAAGCTTTCGCTGGCGGACGCCATGGTGGGGTTGGCCTGCTGCGCAGCGCGTGATGCTTCGGCGTCGACCACGCTCAGAAACAGCTGAAGATCTGCAATGTCGAGCCGCACGCGATCCGCGAACCTTCGGACCCTTCGGATCGTACGAAGGATCAGAAGCAAAAATCCGCATTGTGTCAAGGCGCAGGTCGCAGTTGCATTTAGTCCATGCAGACACCCATCCTCGTTAGCCTCGTGACGATGACGTTCCTGGGCGCAGGAGTGGTCAAAGGCGTCACGGGTATGGGCCTCCCCACCGTCGCCATGGGTGTGCTCGGAATCGCCATGCCGCCGGCGGATGCGGCGGCGATGCTTGTGATTCCTTCGCTGGTTACCAACGTCGGACAACTACTTGCTGGGCCGGCGATGGTGTCGACGCTGCGGCGCCTGTGGCCGATGATGATCGGGATCGTCCTGGGAACGGTCGGCGGCTCGCCATTATTGGTGCACGCCGACCCGATGTGGTCCGGCATTTCACTGGGAACCGTTTTGATCATCTACGCCGGCTATGCGCTGCTGACGCCGACGCTGTCGATTCCCCGTTCTGTCGAGGTCTGGCTGTCGCCGCTCGTGGGGGTCGTGACGGGATTGATCACGGGCGCAACCGCGGTCTTTACAATACCTGCTGTGCCATATCTGCAAGCGCTTAGGTTCGACACCGACGAGCTGATTCAGGCGCTGGGACTTTCATTCACGGTATCCACCATCGCACTGGCCGTCGGGCTCATGACGCAAGGCTCCCTGCGGCTCGATAGCCTCGGCCCCTCCGCTCTCGCGGTTGTCCCAGCAATGGCTGGGATGTGGGTCGGTGGCCGAATCCGGTCACGGATCAGCCCTACGCAATTTCGGCGGTGTTTTTTGGCGCTGCTGATACTGCTCGGCCTGCAGCTGGTATGCCGCCCTTTCATCTAGTCGCATATGGGGAGACCTAAGAGCAACAGTCTGAACACCGATGGAGCGTGCGGCAACGGAGATTTCTTCGCGAGATCGTCGTTCATCGGTTGCGGATAAAGCCAACGTTCCGCAGAAGAATAGGGCCCACGCGGTACATAATCCACTCACCCATTACCGCGAAGCGATCTCGGTCGACGAAATCCTGTCTGCCCGATCGATCGTCGAACTCTCACAGTGCCTATGTGCGCACCTCTGACCGACGGCGCAGCCGCAGCGATCGTCTGCAATAACGTGGGCTTGCGCCGCCTTGCCGATGTGCAGCGCATCTGGATGCGCGTTACCGGGCCGACATCTCGTTGGCTCACAACCACCGCCCGGTTTTGTCTGTCGGCCGTGATGGATCACGTGATCGACCCGGTGATGGGTCAGGATGGCCTGCATGGTCGCTCAGGCGACCGATACCAAATGTGCGCTGAATTGTGCTGCAGGAAACGATAATTGCGATTTATCGCGGCAACACAACAGCAGATTGCGGTGAGCCCATGCGTTTGTCAGGTCGACGGTGCGCAGCTCTTGATGCGAGCATCGGGCGGTGGCTAAGGCCGGGACGATCGCGATGCCGACACCGGCTGCGACCGCGGCACAGATCGCCTCGGTGGTGGGTAGATACGCCCGGTAGCGGGGGCGAAGCCCGAGGGGCTGGGTTTGGCCACTCAGGTGTTCCTGCAGCGGATTTCCCTGGGTGAATCCCAGGAACGGGTAGTCCAGACACGCACTGAACGCCACCTGGTCGCGGTCGGCGAGAGGATGGTTGGCGGGCACGATCACGACCAGGCGGTCGGGGCGCAGCATCGTGCACTCCAGTCGACCCGAGTCCACTGTGTCGGCGATGATTCCGAGCTCGGCGCGCCCGTCAGTGACGGCCGCGACGATCTCGTGGCTCGGGCGCTCCTGCAGCTCGACGTCGACGTCGGAGTGGGTGGCCAAAAACTCGGCCAGCCCGGTCGGCACCAGTGTCTGGGTAGCCGATGTGTTCGCCAGAACCACTAATGTTGGTTGCAGCCCGTCGGCGGCGCGAGCCAGCTCGGTGCGCATGCGCGCCAGCTGACCGACGATCGCTCGGGCGTGTGCGACCAGCAACCACCCGGTCGGGGACGGCACCACACCCCGCCGGTGGCGCTCCAGCAATTTGGCCCCAAGAGCCTTCTCCATCGCTGTGATCCTGGTACTGGCCGATGCCAACGACAGATGCGCGCGCTCGGCTCCCTGGGTGATGCTGCCCTGATCGACTACCTGCAGGAACAGTTCCAAATCGGTGAGGTCGTAGGCCATAGCGTCACGGTACTCAAACCGCCACAAGCACATCAGCCTTCGGCTCAACCGAAGACTGACTCGCGAAATGACGCATTGTGCGCACGGCTGCCGGCGTCCACGCTTGATTTAGGGCCGGATACCGGCCGGCAGGCACGACGGCTCCCCGGAAGGTACTGAATGACAACGCATGCTGATCTCGCCGAGGTTTCCGATCACAGGATCGTCGCGGACTGGGCGCTGGGCCAGTGGGCGGATCGGCTGCTCGAACAAGCCGGCCTCGGTGTCACCATCCTCGACCGGCACGGCACGGTGATGTACTACAACAAATGGGCCTCCGAGCACCTGGACCGCCAGCCCGGCTACCTCGGTCACTCCGTGCACGAACGGCATCGCCGCAAGATCACCAACCCGCGGTTCGACGCCATGCTCAAACTGTTCGTCGACGGCCGCACCGAGCCGGTGCACTACGTGGCCAGGCCATACGGGAAAACCACCCTCCTGGTGACGGTATCGCCGATCCGGATCGACGACGAGCTCGTCGGCCTATCACAGCTCGTGCTGCTCAAAGACGAAGTGCAGCAACTGTTTGCACGTTTCGACGCCACCGGCCGCGAGTCGTTCGAACGCGACATGCTGCCCGACGGCTACCCGGGCCCGTGACAGTCGTGGAAGTCTGCACAACGAGGCCCGACCGCCGCCACCAAACGCACATCGCCATTTCATCGCGGACGGTTACCTGCATCGAATGGTACGACGCTCTGACGGCCCTTAGACGCCCACGCTGTGTTGCCCCGGCCGTCGTGACCGCGCCCGTCGATCGAACCAGGAGTGCCAACAGATGTCGCGAATGACTGCACCGGCTGAGGCCGACATCCCCGCCGCCTCGCGCCCGGCCATCGATGCCGCCGCTCACCAACTCGGATTCGTGCCGAATATGTATCACGCGCTGGCAGCCACCCCCAAAGCTCTCAACGCCTGGCTGGATTTGAGGAAGGCGATGAGCACCTCACTGGATGCTGCGACCCGCCAGGGCATCGCACACGCTGTCGACGAAATCAACGGCTGCGACTACTGCGATGCCATGCACACATGGGTATCTCAGCAGATGACGCGCCTCGACGATGACGAGATCGCCCGCAACCGCGGCGGATCGTCGAACGATACACGGCGTGCGGCAGCGCTGGCGTTTGCGCGCGAGGTCGCCCTTACCCGCGGGAAGGTGAGTGACTGCGCGCTGGACGCGGTGCGCGTCGCAGGCTTCACCGACGGCCAGATCCTCGAAATCGTCGCCGTGGTCGTGCTGTTCACGATGAGCAACTACTTCAACAATGTGATGAAAACCGATATCGACGTCTTCCCTAACAAGGGCGTTGGGTCCGTCGCGGAGCAGAGCGCGTGAATTCTGCTCGAGGAGAATCGAAATGACCAAGATGACGCAAGGACCCTGGACACGCATCCGGCCCCTTCAGATCGACGAGGTGGACGCCAAGACCGCCGCAGCGATCAAAACGGGAGAACTGACCCGGGGAGGCTTGCCCAACAACCTCGTCAAAGTGATGGCTTACTGCCCCCGCTTCGTGCAACTGGAGGTCGAGTACGCCAACTCCTTCATGTTCGATCCAGTCACTTTCGTCGGTGACCTTCAGACCGCCGGCTTCAACGACCGGTTCCTCAAGGAACTAGTCATCTCGCGAACATCGCTGTTGAACCGTTCGCACTACGCGGTGACCCACCACTCTTTTGTCGCAACCGCACTGTTCAATGACGCGGGGCGCGGCGAGGAGGGACACCAAAAACTCCTGTATCTCGACGAGCACGAGAACCACCCGGACGTCTACACCGAACGCGAACGGGTTGTCCTCGACTACACCGCGAAGGTCAGCCGAGACGCCCACACCGTCACCGACGGTGACTTCGCCGATCTGCGCAAGGTGCTTGAGGCACACAATCGCACCGACGCGCGGCTCAACGAACTCGACGATGCCGCGATGGCCCGCCACGTCGATAGCCAGATCGTCGAACTGACCTGGCTGATTGGGCATTTCGGCCTCTTGAACCGGTGGTTCACGGTACTGCAGGTTCCCGATGAGGGACCCCTCGATGAGGCCGACTTCGTGACGCTGTATGAGCAGGTGGTACCGGCTGACATCAGGGAACGCAATGCACGAATTCTTGGCCGCGGTTTCTAAGGGAAGTGGGAGATTCAATATGGTCGGTATGTCGGCGGTTCTGGGTATCGCGGCCGTCGCGTTCGGGATAAGCCTCATTCCCGGACCCAACATGTTCTACCTGGCGTCGCGCTCGATCACCCAGGGTCGCGGCGCGGGACTGATCTCGTTGGCGGGGGTCGCGGTGGGCTTCGGGGTGTACCTGGTGGCGGCCGTGGCCGGACTCGCGGCGGTCTTCGCGGTGGTCCCGGTGGCGTACACGATGCTGAAAGTGGCGGGTGGCGTGTACCTCCTCTATCTGGCCTGGCAGGCGTTCCGCCCGGGCGGAACCTCCCCGTTCTCCCCGAGGGACCTCAAACCGGCGTCGCGGCGCCGGCTGTTCACCATGGGGCTGGTCACCAACCTCCTCAATCCCAAGATCGCAGTGCTGTACGTGTCCCTGCTGCCGCAGTTCGTGAAGACAGCTCACGGCTCGGTGGCGCTGCAAAGCCTCGTACTAGGCGGGGTACAGATCGCCATCGCGCTGGCAGTCAACGGGGCCATCGTGTGGAGCGCGTCGAGGTTGTCGGTGTTTCTGGCGGCCAAGCCCCGATGGATGGCGCTGCTACGCCGGGTCATGGGCACCGTGCTGGCGGGCTTCGCGGTGCAACTGTTCTTGAACCCCTCGCGGGCGGCGGCCGCCCGTTGAGCCGGCGGGTCGACCACCAACGACGTCCTCCGGCGGCGCGCGGCGGCAGCGGTGCAGTTGCCGCCGCACACGGTGGTCACGACAGGTGGTGTGAAATGGGTCGAATGTCCAGCGTCGCTTCGCGATTCATCGGGCATGCTGCCGGAGCCGAGGCCTCCGGTTCTGATATGAAAGGAAGCCCTTGATTAAGACCGCGAGCAACATTGTGCAGTCCGCGGACCACATCATCACGGCTGTTGGCACCGCGGTGGTGCGATACGGCCTGGTGGTTGTCATCACCTGGATCGGGTTGATGAAATTCACCGGTTCGGAGGCCATGCGGATCCAGCAGTTCGTCTCCCACAGCCCCTTCATGAGCTGGCTGAACGGCCTCCTGTCATTTCGCGCGCAGTCCGACGTCATCGGGACGATCGAGATCCTCGCGGCCGTGCTCATCGTCCTGAACGTGGTGTCGCCGCGCCTCGGTGCGGTTGGCGGCGCACTGGGCACGCTATTGTTCGTGATTACGCTGAGCTTCCTGTTCACCACGCCGGGTATCGGCGACACTGCGGCGGGAGGCTTTCCGGCGCTGTCGCGGGTCGGGGAGTTCCTGATAAAAGACATCGTGCTGCTCGGCGCCTCGATCCTCGCGCTGGGCCAGTCGCTGACCGCCATACGTTCGCCGTCCGTCACCAATCAGGTGTCGGCGCACACCACGTAGCAACCCCCACACGGCGCCACGAGTCGGCTCTGTTCGCCCATGCCTGCGATTGTGAACACAAGGCGAAGTGACGTGACACACCGCAATGAACCGCTGTCTGTGGAAGGACGACGTGTTCGGGCAGGAACGGATATGCGACACATGTTGTCCCACACCATAATGCGCTAGGAATAGCGTTACCGGTAGGGCCGCATATTAGGTTCGCCGTATACTGAGAAAGTGGCAGCGCGCCGAAGCTCGCCAGATATATTGCGAAATCCGCCATCTTTATCGAGACAGGACAGCGGGGGCTTGGCCGGAGTGATGATCGGATTAACTTGGCCGACTACGTATTCGATTGCTGCATATTGTGGAGTGGGGTCTGTTGGCGTTGTAGTCGCAGCGCCAGTCTTCGATGATCACGCGGGCTTCCAGCAGCGAGTCGAAGCGCCACGAGTTGAGCAGTTCATCGCGTAGCCTGCCGTTGAACGACTCGATCCAGGCGTTCTGCCACGGCGAGCCGGGATCGATGAAAAGTGAACCGGCGCTGTTGAATCGGCACCAATCACTCACGGCGTGCGCCACGAACTCGGGACCGTTGTCGAAGCGCACGTAGTGCGGCGCCCCGTGCTTGAGGGCCAGGCGATCCAAGACCTCGACGACGCCGTCGGCGTCGATGGCGCGATCGACGTCGATCGCGAGGGCTTCGCGGGTGAACTCGTCGATCACGTTCAACATCTTCAGGGTGCGGCCATCGGCGGTCGTGTCGAACTGGAAGTCCATCGCCCAGATCACGTTCGGACGAATCGGTGACATCGCGCCCACGGCGACACCGATACCGGTCAACCGCTTCTTCCGCGGCGCTGCGGGACCCGCAGGCCCTCCTCACGCCACAGCCGGCGGATGCGTTTGTTGTTGACCTGCCAGCCCGCTCGGCGGGCCATCTTGGCTGCCCGTCGCCATCCCCAGCGAGGCCGGTCAGTGGAGAACCGGCGCAGCCAGGCACGCAACTCGGCCTCCTCGGTGGTGATCGGCGGCGGCGTCAGGCGCATCGTGGAACGGTGGATGCCCACGACCGTGCAGGCGCGGCGTTCGCGACACCCCGAACCGGTCGCGCAGCACCTGACGGCGCGGCGCTTGCGGTTCGGGGTCAGAAGTTTCCCGCCGAGATCTCCTTGAGCATGTCGATGTCGAGGGCCTGGTTGGCGACCAGCTTCTTCAGCCGGGCGTTCTCGGCCTCGAGTTCTTTGAGCCGTTTGGCCTCGTTGGCCTTCATGCCGCCGTACTGGGCAAGCCAGCGATGCCACGTCGACTCAGCGATCTCCAGGTGCCGGCACACCTCGTCGAGTTCCTGGCCGGCCCCGAGGAGTTTGTTGCCCTCGGCGAGCTTGCGGATGATCTGATCCGGCGTATGCCGCCGGCGCTTGTTCGATGCCATGTCGTTGTTGATTCTTCCTTGCCCGAACACCGGGCAACAGAGTCCCACAACGACTGGACCACTACGACGGGCTCACCTCACGAGGACCATAACCGCGACAGCCTCGACTAAGAAAAAACGAGCTAGAAAAACTAAGATTACTAGTAGACCCGGACATTTAGCGTCGTGCTGTTGTCGTTGCTATCACGCTCGCCGTTCGCGCTAACTGCGGCGCGGATGTGCGCCAAGCCCGGGCCCCGTGAACTCCACTGGGACCGCGAAAAGGACGTGCTCGCCGTGCTTAAGGCTGCCGCCAGTGCATCGGAAACCAGTGGGTGTCGCGCCACACGAGAACCCGTTACGCCAGGTTGGCACCTGGTGGACTATCGCCTTCTCCCACACCTCAACGTCGACTACGACGGTGCCATTTGCATCGGCGCCCTCGTTTTCGAACTCGACCCTGTAGACGTTGTAGGACTTCCAGCCATTAACCTTCGCCCATTCCTGTTCCTCTGGCCCATCCACCTTCCAGACCGCGATATCCGGCGCCGCCGCCTCGACGGACGGGTCTGTGCAGACGGTATTGGAATCGGGCGAACGCTTAGCGTTCAGAAACACGTATCCAGATGCGAAAAGCCTCGCGCACAGCGGAACTCCAGTCGGAACGCCGCTGACCTCACGGGTAGCGACTCGTTCTGCGCCGGGTGTGGCCGGAATTTGGAGCATTCCGGCGACGATACGATCTGGGTTGTCTCGTTCCCACACATTGACGTAGAAGCTGGATTCCTCGTCGGAGTGGTCGACAAACGTTAGGTAGGCATTCGGTGGCTCCAGACGGACGCTTTGGAGTTGGGGTGCCCCAAGTTCCGGCTCAGCGACCGCAGGGTGACCGCCCATTCCAAGGATGAGTCCGGACGCCACTAGAACTGGTAAGCCCACGCGTTTAACGTTGATTGCCATCATCTCTCCTCGATCCGGCCCGGTTAAGGTCAGCTTCTGCCGTGAAACGTAGGAGTCGCACTAGGGCACGACATGAGTAGTCGCTTACTCAATTCTTCAGCGCGGCCGACAACCCGTACCCGCCGCTGTCACGGCTGACGACTATCTCAGGGTGGCCGGCTACATCGACCGCGACAGCACCCTGGCGAATTGAATCAGCCGCTCCATCTGCGCCAGCCCGCCGTTGTCGACCGACTTGTCATAGCGGAACGATTCACAGAAGTAATCGGTGTCGGTGGCGGACTTCTCGTGACTCCGCGTGATGAGTTGCGTGTACATCCGTAGCCGAACCTCCGACAGCCGGCGGGTTCCGTCGTCGAGGACTTCGAATTCGGTCGTCAGGATGTGGTCGGTGATCGTCGAAAGCAGTATCGTCCGCACCGATGCGTTGAGCAACTGGCGCCGATGCTCCTCGCTATCGACATGTCGTCATCGGCGCGCCACATGATCATCCGCCGCCCGTCGGTCGCCACCACCTCTTGTGCAAGGGCTTCGCCCCACGACTCTTCGGTCAACCGCCGCGACATGAAGAACGACTGGATGGCAGGAAAATCGACGACGCCGCGCAGTTGATCAAGCGCCACAGCGGGATCCCGCAGGTAGATCGTGGCGGCGTCCTCGATGCCGTAGTACGGCGCAAAGTCCTGGGGTGCTGCCATCGGTCAAGCCTATGAGTGCACGCGGTCCCGGCGCATCGCAAATGGAGTACCGCCCTACTCAAGCCATCGCGTTCGGAAGCCGGAACCATCAGTTCCGAGGCGGCCCACCGGGGCCGCGGCTATGGGAGGACGACATGGGCACTCGATTGACCAAGCTGGCCAAGCAGGCCGTCGGCGCCTCGATTGCGGCGGCAGCTGTTCCCGCTCTGATGCTCACCGGCGCAGGCAATGCGACCGCGGCCCCCGCGGACAGTGAGGTTCAAGTGTTTGAAGCTGCCGGCGGCGTCGACGTTTTCGTCCGTCAATTGAGCGTGAAGAACGGCTGGTGCACCTACACCGCGACACCACATGCCGGATCAACGATGCTGCCGTACACCTCTCTGCCGTTCTTCCTGAGCCCGACCACATTCGTCAAATTCTTCATCCCGGCCATGAAGACCGGTACCCAGTGGACGCCACGCGTGACCTGCGACCACGGTGGCAACGAGACCACGTGGCCCGGGGCGCCGGAACCGATCACATACTGACGAGTCCAGTTGCGGGATCAACGAATTCGATCCTTCGGCGACGCCGTATCTCCACGAAAGGACAGACCATGAACCCCGCGCTCAGAGAACTGGCGAGGCGCGCCGTCGCCGCCGCGGCAACTGCGGCCGCGGTCTCGGCGCTGACGATTGCAGGCGCAGGCAACGCGCAGGCCCTGGAGTACGACTCCGGCGTGCTCGCGATAGCCGTACCGGGCGGTGTGAGGATCCAGGTGGAGCAGAACAGTGGAAAGGCTGGGTGGTGCACCTACACCGCGACGCCACAGGCAGGGTCTCCGCTTCTTCCGTACGCCTCGTTGCCCTTCTTCCTGGGGTCTCTGCAAAAGGTCGAATTCTTCATTCCCGGCATCCAGACCGGAACCGGGTGGACACCGCAGGTGAACTGCGACCACGGAGGAAACCAGACCGCATGGATGGGATATCCAGGGCCGCTCTACTACTGAGGCCTACGAGTCCTCGGGTGTTGCAGGCACGGCATCCCTTACCGCTTCGGCGGCAGCGCGAATCTGCGGCGTCACCAGCATCACCTGGCCCAGCACGCCGTTGACGAACCCCGGCGACTCGTCGGTAGACAGTTTCTTGGCGAGTTCAACAGCCTCGTCGACGGCGACCGGCTCGGGGACATCGTCGGCGTGCAACAGCTCCCAGACCGCGACCCGGAGGATCGCGCGATCGACAGCGGGCAGCCGGTCCAGGGTCCAGCCCTGCAGGTGCGCCGAGATGAGATCGTCGATGTGCGCCGAATGTTGCGTCACACCCTGCGCCACCGTCACGGTGTACGGGTTCAACGACGATACGTCGGATTGGGACTGCGCCAACGTCTCTCGCGCTTCGGCGGCCTCCGCCGGCGTTATCCCGCGCGCCTCCGCCTCGAACAGCAGATCGACAGCCCGCTTACGGGCTTGATGCCTGCCCCGGTCGGGCTTGGGCATTGTCAATTCACTCGGCCCAGATAGCTGCCGTCGCGGGAATCGACCTTGAGCTTGTCGCCGGTGTTGATGAACAGCGGCACCTGGATCTCCGCGCCGGTCTCCACGGTGGCCGGCTTCGTGCCCGCGCTGGACCGGTCACCCTGCAGACCGGGCTCAGTGTGGGTGACCTCGAGCTCGACGGTCACCGGCAGTTCGATGTACAGCGGTGAGCCGTTGTGGAAGGCCACCTGCACCGGCAGGCTCTCCAGCAGGAAGCGTGCATCATCACCGACCAACGAGTCCGGCAGGTGATGCTGCTCGTAGTCCTGGCTGTCCATGAACACGAAGTCCGAGCCGTCGCGGTACAGGTAGGTGGTGTCGCGGCGGTCGACGGTCGCGGTCTCGACTTTGACCCCGGCGTTGTACGTCTTGTCGACCACCTTGCCCGACAGCACGTTCTTCAGTTTGGTGCGCACGAACGCGGGCCCCTTGCCCGGCTTGACGTGTTGGAACTCGACGATGGTCCACAGTTGGCCATCGATCTGAAGGACGAGCCCGTTCTTGAAGTCGGCGGTCGATGCCACGGTCGGTAGTACTCCTAGCCTCTCAAGAGAGAATCGCCAGTTCCTTGGGGAACTGAGTAAGCAGGTCGGGTGCCGTCTCGCAGACGACGAGGGTGTCCTCGATGCGGACACCGCCGCGATCGGGCAAGTAGACACCGGGCTCCACCGTCACCGCGGAGCCAGCAAGCAGTGTACCGGCGGCGGACGCGCCGATACCCGGCGCTTCGTGGATCTCCAGCCCGACGCCGTGTCCGAGGCCGTGGGTGAAACATTCGGCATATCCCGCGTCGGCGATCACCTGTCGTGCCGCGGCGTCCACATCGCGCAGCGAGATCCCCGGTTTCAGCGCCTCGCGCCCGGCCCGCTGGGCGGCGGCGACCAGTTCATACACATCGAGCTGCCACTGCGCGGCCGGCGCCAGCACGAAGGTCCGCGTCATGTCGGAGTGGTATCCGCACACCAGGGCACCGAAGTCGAGCTTGACGAAGTCGCCCGCCGCGAGGACCGCGTCGGTCGGCCGATGGTGCGGTATCGCGGAATTGGCCCCCGCCGCCACGATGGTCTCGAAGGACGGCCCGTCCGCGCCGTGGTCCCGCATCAACGACTCCAGTTCGCGGCCCACCTCGCGCTCGGTCCGTCCTGGCCGCAGACCGCCTTTCGCGACCAGTTCGGCCAACGCGGCATCGGCCGCCTCGCAGGCCAGCCGCAACAGAGCTATCTCTCCGGCGTCCTTGACCTCCCGCAACGCCTCGACAGTGCCCGCGGCGCGGACCAGCTCGGTGTCGCACGCCTCCTTCGCGAGCGAGTCGAACCCCTCGACCGTCACCATGTGGCTCTCGAAGCCGAGCCGACCTACGCCGTCGGCCGCGGCCCGGCCCGTCAGAAACGGCCCGCAGGCACGCTCGATCACAATCTCGGCGTCCGGGACCTGCTGGGCTGCCTGGGTGCGGTACCGCCCGTCGGTGGCCAGGACGGGCGTCTCGTCGTCGACGCGAATCAGCAACGCCGCGTTGGATCCGGTGAATCCGGACAGATAACGCACGTTGACCAGGCGAGTCACCAACATCGCGTCCAGCCCGTCGGTCCGAAGGCGCTGACGCAGCCGGTCCCGACGCTGGGATATAGTCACAGGCCTTGACGCTACTCGCTAAGGTGATGCCCCATGAGTAAGTGGTTGCTGCGCGGACTGGTGTTCGCCGCCCTGATGGTTTTCATCCGATTGGTGCAGGGCGCGGCTATCAACGCGTGGGAGACCAAGGCGGCTTTGATCAGCATCACGCTCGTCGTTCTCTTCGCCATCGCCGTGGTGATCTGGGGGTTCCTCGACGGCCGTTCGGACGCGCGGTCCAACCCCGACCCTGACCGCCGCGAGGACCTGGCGATGACGTGGCTGCTTGCCGGCCTGTTCGCCGGCATCGTCAGCGGCGCGATCGCGTGGCTGATCTCGCTGTTCTACAAGGACCTCTATGTCGGTGGGTTGGTCAACGAACTCACCACGTTCGCGGCATTCACCGCGCTGCTGATCTTCGTCATGGCGATCGTCGGTGTCGCGGTCGGGCACTGGACCGTCGATCGACATGCCGATGAGACTCCGCGCCAGCACCACGGCCTCGCCGCAGGCGACGACGACCGTGCCGACACCGATGTGTTCGCCGCCGTGCGTCACCCGGACGCGTCCGCCGACGAAGATACCCAGACCGAGCGGCGCAGTCAGGAACAGCTCTAGCCCTGCGCCGCCAGGTACCGCAGCGCCAGCAGATAACCCTGCATCCCGAGCCCGACGATGACGCCGGTGGCGATCGCGCTCAGGTAGGAGTGGTGCCGAAACTCTTCGCGGGCATGCACATTGGAGATGTGCACTTCGATCAACGGGGCGCGGAGTTCGGCACATGCATCCCGCAGCGCAATCGAGGTGTGGGTGAACGCTCCCGCATTGAGCACCACCGGCTCGCCGTCGTCGGCGGCGCGGTGGATCCAGCCGAGCAACTCTGCTTCGCTGTCCGACTGCCGTACAACGCACTTTCAGCCCAAGTTCGTCGGCTTCCCGCTCGATCATCGCGACCAGGTCATCGTGTGTCGTGCTGCCGTACACCTGCTTCTCGCGGCGGCCGAGCCGACCCAGGTTGGGGCCGTTGATCACGTTCACCGTCGTCATGGCTGTGCCACCTCCGCGTACGCCGCCGCCAGCAGTGACGGATCCGGGCCTTCCAGCCGTCCCGGTTTGGCCAGCCCGTCGAGGACGACGAAGCGCAGCACTCCCGAGCGGGTCTTCTTGTCGCCGGCCATGTATTCGAGCAGCTGCGGCAGCGCGTCGGCGTCATAGCTGACCGGAAGGCCGAGCGAGGTGAGGATCGAGCGGTGTCGGTCGGCGGTCCCGTCGTCGAGCCGTCCGGCCAGCCTGCCCAGTTCGGCGGCGAACACCAGACCCACCGACACCGCGGCGCCGTGCCGCCACTGGTAGCGCTCCCGGCGCTCGATGGCATGCGCCAAAGTGTGCCCGTAGTTGAGGATTTCGCGCAGTTGCGATTCCTTCTCGTCGGCGGCGACCACCTCGGCCTTGACGGTCACCGCGCGGCGGATCAGTTCCGGCAGCACTTGGCCGGTCGGATTCAGCGCGGCTTCGGGGTCGGACTCGATGAGGTCGAGAATCACCGGGTCGGCGATGAAGCCGGCCTTCACGATCTCGGCCATGCCTGCGACGATTTCGTTGCGCGGCAATGTTTCCAGCGTCGCGAGGTCGACGAGCACCGCGGCCGGCTGGTGGAAAGCGCCGACCAGGTTCTTGCCCGCTTCGGTGTTGATGCCGGTCTTTCCGCCGACAGCGGCGTCCACCATGCCGAGCAATGTCGTCGGTACGTGCACGATGTCCACGCCACGCAGCCAGGTGGCGGCGGCGAACCCCGCGACGTCGGTTGCGGCTCCCCCGCCGAGGCTGACGACGGCGTCCTTGCGGCCGACGCCGATGCGGCCGAGCACCTCCCAGATGAAGCCGACGACCGGCAGCTCCTTGCCGGCTTCGGCATCCGGGATCTCGACGCGATGCGCGTCGATTCCCTTGTCGGACAGGTGGTTACGGATAGCCTCTGCCGTCTGGGCGAGCACCGGCTGGTGCAGTATCGCGACCTTGTGCCTGTCGTCGAGGAAGCCGCTCCAGCTCCCCCATCAGGCCGGTACCGATGATCACCGGATAGGGCGGGACGGTCTTCACCTCGACGGTGACGGGTGCGCTGAGTTCAGTCATGTCGAGCCTCGGCGCGGCGGGCCACGTCCGCCGGGCTGGCGGGGGTGGTGGCCTCGGACGGGCTCGGCGTCAACGACACCGGCGTGCGGCGCCAGGATGGGCGACGGCGCCGCCGCGGTTTGGGCGGGGTGTCCTCGGTGTCCGGGTTCTCCAGCCGCGACACGATGTAGCGCACCACCGCGCCGGGATTGCGGCGGTTGGTGTTGACCCGGATCGTGGCCACCTTCCGGTAGAGCGGGACCCGTTGCGGACATCAATGCCCGAAACTTCTCCGCGCGATCGCCACCTGCCAGCAGCGGGCGCACCGTTGTGCCGCCAGTGCGGCGGACGCCTTCGGTGGCGCTGATTTCGAGGTAGATCACGGTGTGTCCGGAAAGTGCTTCGCGCACACCGGGGCTCGTGATGGCGCCGCCGCCGAGCGACAGCACGCCGTCATGCGACACCAACGCGTCCCGAACGACTTCCTCCTCGATCCGGCGGAACTCCTGCTCGCCGTCGTTGGTAAAGATTTCGGGGATGGTGCGGCCGGTGGTCTGCTCGATCGCCGTGTCGGTGTCCAGCAGCGAGACGCCGAGCGATTTGGCCAGCCGCCGACCGATCGTGGACTTGCCCGAACCGGGCAGCCCGATCAATACCGCCTTGGGTGCCATCAGCCCGACGCCTGTGCGCGTTGAGCCGGCTCGCGCGCCGCCACAGCACGTAGATAGGTCTCGAGGTTGGCCCGGGTCTCGGCGAGCGAGTCGCCGCCGAACTTCTCCAGCGCGGCGCGGGCCAGCACCAGCGCCACCATCGTCTCGACCACCACTCCGGCGGCAGGTACCGCGCACACGTCGGAACGCTGGTGGATGGCGACCGCCTCGTCGCCGGTGGCCATGTCGACGGTGGCCAGCGCCCGCGGCACCGTCGAGATCGGTTTCATCGCCGCGCGCACCCGCAGCGGCTGGCCGTTGGTCATGCCGCCTTCCAGTCCGCCTGCCCGGTTCGTCGAGCGCATCACGCCGCCCGGCCCCGGATACATCTCGTCGTGGGCGACGCTGCCGCGGCGGCGCGCGGTTTCGAAGCCGTCGCCGATCTCGACGCCCTTGATCGCCTGGATTCCCATGACCGCACCGGCCAGCTGGCTGTCGAGGCGGTTGTCACCACTGGTGAACGAGCCGAGCCCGATCGGCAGTCCGTTCGCCACGACCTCGACGATGCCGCCGAGCGTGTCGCCGTCGGCCTTGGCGGCCTCGATCTCGGCGATCATCCTGGCTTCGGCGTCCTTGTCGAATGCGCGCACCGGGCTGGCGTCGATGGCGGGCAGATCGGAGGCCTGCGGTGGCGGGCCGTCGTAGGGCTGCGATGCGCCGATGGAGATGACGTGCGAGAGCACCTCGATGCCGAGCGCCTGCCGCAGGAACGCCCGTGCGATCGTGCCGGCCGCGACGCGGGCCGCGGTTTCGCGGGCGCTGGCGCGTTCCAGCACCGGCCGGGCGTCGTCGAAGCCGTACTTGAGCATGCCGGCGTAATCGGCGTGGCCGGGACGCGGCCGGGTCAGCGGCTCGTTGCGGGCGACGTCCTCGAGCTCGGCGGGGTCGACCGGATCGGGGGCCATCACGGTCTCCCACTTCGGCCATTCGGTGTTGCCGATCTCGATAGCGACCGGGCCGCCGAGCGTGACGCCGTGCCGGACGCCGGCGAGCACCGTGACCTGGTCCTGCTCGAACTTCATCCGGGCGCCGCGGCCGTATCCGAGCCTGCGGCGGGCGAGCTGGCCTGCGATGTCCTCGGACGTGACCTGGACGCCGGCGACCATGCCTTCGACCACGGCCACCAACGCGCGGCCGTGGGATTCACCAGCAGTAGTCCATCGCAACACGCGTCCCATTTTCCCACGTCGTCACATCGCGACCGATTTCGGCGCTTCGACCGGCGGTGAGCGCACGCCAGCGCGGCGAAATCGCTATGGACGCACAGCGCCGACGCTGGTTAATCGGTCGGCGATGGTGGCCGCCAGCTCGAGGAAGGCCTGGCGAGTCGGCCGGCTCAGCAAATTGAGGTCGATCTCTGAACCCTCAGCCAGATGATCGTCGAACGGGATGACGTACAAGGCGTGCACCCGTGGCAGGAAATGGCTGGACAGCTGCCGCATGTCCAGCCCAAGCGAGCCCGGCCGTGACGCGCTGATGCGCGGTAGCGGCACGGATGTTGTCTCGGCCCATTGCGGGCGCACCGCCATGCGAGACGATCATGGCGTCGTCCTCGTAGACGGCAACTACCGCATCGACGTCACACCGGTTAAGTCCATCTTCGATCACTGCGAGCACTGCCTCAGGTGTTTCACCAACGCCAATTCCACGGCCACGCATCGCGATTTGACTCCTTCGTAAACATTTGCCTGGTGCCACCCTGCGGCAGGACGCCGACGATATCCATCCCAGATTTCCGGGAGACTCGGTGCCACACCCTCCGGTACCGTCGAACACGTGGCCGCCCCCAGCCGGGCCCGCGCCCGCGAAGACATCGTCCGGCTCGTGCACAGCGCCGTCGGTGTTCATCGCTTTGCCAAGGACATGACGCGTGTGCTCGACCGAGCAATTGGGTTCGACGGGGCATCGCTGTTGACGGTTGATCCGGCGACCCTTCTTCCCAATGGCCTGGTGCTGAGGGAGGGGGTTGACCCGGTTTTGTTGCCCCGCCTTCTCGATATCGAGTTGGGTGAACCGGACTTCAACAAATTCAGCACACTGGCCCGAGAACGCACACCCGCCGCCAGTCTGAGCATGGCAACCAACGGTGATCTTGATAAGAGCGTCCGACAGCGCGAGTTACGCCGGCCAAAGGGGTTCGACGACGAGCTTCGCGTCGTGTGCTCGGACACTACGGGGACCTGGGGCGCCCTTACCCTGCTGAGGGAATCCGGGCGGCCTCGTTTCGCAGTCCGGGAAGTGCACTTCGTTGCATCGCTCGCCCCGCTGCTCGCCGATGGCCTGCGCCGCGCCGCGTTACTCGGCGATGTCGCGACATGCGACCAGCGGGGGGTGGGTGTCGTCGTACTCGGTCGGCACAACGCCGTCGAAATGGCCACGGCAGAAGCGGTTCGATGGCTTACCGACCTTGCCGCAGGCGATAAACCGGGTGCGGAGTTGCCCGTAGCGGTACTCGCCGTTGCGGCCCGCGCGCGCCGCATCGTTTCCGACTATCAGGATGATCCCGACCGCCAACAACGTGGGTCCGAGACGGTCTTCGCTCGGGCACGTGTCCGCGCCACGGACGGGCGTTGGGTGACAGTACGCGGGTCAGTGCTCGGCGACGGGCCGGAGTCATCGGTCGCTGTCCTGATGGAGGAAGTCCAGCCGCCCGAACTCGCGCCACTCATCGCCGACGTGTATGGCCTTACCGACCGCGAACGCCGAGTCACCGAACTCGTCGCACAAGGCCACTCGACAAACGATGTCGGACAGCGACTTCACCTCTCGGCCTACACGGTGCAAGACCACCTGAAGTCTGCCTTCGAAAAAACCGGCACCAGCTCGCGAGGCGAGCTCGTCGCCCGCCTGTTCTTCGACCACTACGCGCCGCGGCTACGCACCGAAAAGCCGGACTGACGTGGCCGCGCCCGGACTGGACCGCGCCCGCGACGATGTCGTACGGCTCGTGCACCGTCCCGCCGGTGTACATCGGCTGGCCCAAGGCGTTATGCGGGTTCTCGAGCGAGTGATCGGCTTCGACGGGGGATTCCTCGTGACCGTCGATCCGGCAACCCTACTTCCCACCGGCGTCGGGTTCGGGGATGGCGCCGAACCCGATCTGCTGCCCCGTCTCATCGAGATCGAACTGTGCGAACCGGACTTCAACAAGTTCAGCACCATGGTGCGACAGGGTCGTCGCGCCGCAAGCCTCATCGACGCGACCCAAGGTGACCTCGGCCAGAGCATCCGTCATCGCGAACTCTGCCGGCCCAGTGGATTCGACGACGAGCTCCGCGTCGTATGTACCGACACAACTGGGACGTGGGGTGCCCTCACCCTGGCGCGTGAATCAGGGCGACCTCGCTTCGATGAGTCCGAGGTCGGTTTCCTAGCGTCGCTGGCTCCGCTGTTGGCAAATGGCTTCCGCCGCGCCGCCATCCTCGGTGGTGCGACGACAGGCGCCCAGCGTGCAACCGATGTCGTCGTGCTGGGCCCAGACAACTCCGTCGTAATGGCCACCGAAGGAGCCGAGCGCTGGCTCGCCGATCTCGCGGCCAGCGACAAACCGGGTACGGATTTACCGATAGCCGTGCTCGCCGTCGCAGCACGGGCACGGCGCATCGTCTCCGGCTATCAGCATGGTCTTGACCGACCGTCCGAGAGATCCGCGCAGGCGCGCGTTCGTGCGGCCGCCGGGCGTTGGGTGACCGTGCGGGGGTCTGTCCTCGGTGATGGGCCCGACTCACCTGTCGCTGTCGTCATGGAAGAAGTCCTCGCCCCCGAGCTCGCACCGCTCATCGCCGATGCGTACGGACTGACCGAACGAGAACGACGGGTCACTGAACTTGTTGCGCAAGGGCTTTCGACAAACGATGTCGCGCAGCGACTCCACCTGTCCACCTACACCGTGCAGGACCACCTGAAGTCGGTCTTCGACAAGACCGGCACCAGCTCGCGGGGCGAGCTTGTCGCCCGCCTGTTCTTCGACCACTACGCGCCGCGTCTACGAAACCCCGAGCCGGATTGAACCCGCGGAACGACGGCCTGCGATGGGACGCCCAGCAGGATCTCAACGCTACCGACCTGACCTTCACCGACACCACGGTGTGCGGATATCCCGCGCTAACCGCGAACTACACGCGGTTGGCGACCGATGAATTGCCCATGCGCACGGAGACCATGCTGACGGTCGTCGTGCACACGACCGACAAAACCCATGCCGCTTCTGTCACGATCAGTACCAACGATGCCGATAATCCCACCTTTCAGCGCGACCGCGAGACCATCCTGTCCGGCTTTCAGCTGCTGGCATCGACGCAGTGAGCCCGCTCAACCTAGATCAACACCAACGCAACTGAAGCTGCCGCCGCTGCGCACATCGACGGGCCGTGCGGCACAGTGGATCCCGACCGACGTATGACCGCGACACATGCCCACGCCGCCGATAGCAGTGAAGCACCGAGTGCGGCAAGAGCCCACACGTCGAATCCGAACGCACCCGTCAACGCGCCGAGGCCAATCGCCAGCTTGACGTCACCTGCACCCATCGCCGCGGGTGCAATCAGGTGCACTACGAGATACAGACCCGCAAGTGCGACGGCACCCAGCAGGGCCGAATCACCGCGCCCTGCTATGACTGCGGCGGCGAGAATCACCAGCGCGCCCGGCATCGTCAGCCAGTTCGGCAGCCGCCGCTCACGGATGTCGTAGACGCTCAACACCACCATCCACGCCAGCACGCATGCGCAGGCCACCCCCGCCCCCATGTACCGAGGCTAATCGCTGCGCAGCGCCTCTCTCATCGCTTCTTTGGGCGCGGGCATTCCGGTGAAAAGCTCCACCTGTGCGTAAGCCTGGTGCAGCAGCATCTGCAGCCCACTGATCACCCGACCGCCTGCAGCCTCGACGGCCGCCGCCAACGGTGTTGGCCACGGATAATAGATCGCGTCGAGTAGCACCGGCGTGGTCGCCAGCACCGATGCGTAGTTCGCCGCGGCATCGGCCGGGACGGTGTTCACCACCGCGTCTGCAGTAGCCACCACCTGTTCCAGCTCCGGTCCGTTGACGTCGCACCAACGGGCTTCGACATCGATCGTGGCGGCGAGATCCACCACCGACGTGGCCTTTTCGCGGCTACGGGCGACCACCGTGATGCGTTGCACGCCAAGCTCGGCCAGTCCGACGACGACCGCTGGTGCGGTCCCGCCGGAACCGACCACGATCGCATGGCCCAACGCCTCACCCAACGCGCCGGTTACGCCGTCGATGTCGGTGTTGTCGGCGCGCCAGCCGCTCGGCGTCCGCACCAGCGTATTGGCCGCCCCCACCAACTCCGCGCGCTTCGTGCGCTCGTCGGCGAACCGCAATGCAGCGAACTTGCCTGGCATCGTCACCGAAACACCAACCCATTCCGGTCCGAAACCGGCTACCACAGCGGGCAATTCGTCTGCGGTGCACTCGATGCGGTCATAGGTCCAGTCGTGGAGACCCAGCTCCCGATAGGCCGCCAGATGCAGCTGCGGTGAGCGGGAGTGCGCGATCGGCGAACCCAGCACCGCCGCCTTACGTGCGTTACCGGGCGCTGTCGAGGACACCGTTTCGCTTCGCGAGTTCGATGTTCGCCAAGTGCTGAGGGTAATCGCGGGTGAAGAACGTCGTGCCCTGCATATCGACGGTGACGAAGTACAGCCAATCCCCGTCCGCTGGGTGTTCGGCCGCGGCCAGCGCAGGCCCACCCGGCGAGCAGATCGGAGTGGCCGGAAGCCCCTGCCGCACATAGGTGTTCCATGGCGTCATTTGACCGCGGTCGCCGTCGGTGGTGGCCACCTCTTGGCGGTCCAGTGGGTAGTTCACCGTCGAGTCGAATTCCAGTGTGCGGTGCTCGTGCAGCCGGTTGTAGATGACCCGGGCCACCTTGTCGAAGTCCTGCGGTTTGGCTTCTCGCTGCACCAGCGACGCCACCGTCAGGATTTGATATGGCGACATGCTCAACGACTTTGCGGTGTCCAGCAGGCCACCCTGCGCGTATTGATAGCCGCTCGTCTGATCAACGTGGACAGGATGTCTTGCGGCGACGCCGAGGGGTCGATGTCAAATGATCCCGGCGCGATCAGACCTTCGAGCCTGCGGTGGTCGTCGCCCATGGCTTGGACCGGTTTCGTCGCCCAGTCGGGCACCGACAGCTCGGACGGAGACGCGTTGCTCGCCGCGTCGCGGAGGTCGTCCTTCGACACGCAGCGCCGGTCACCGTCGAGGTCCACACAGGTCGCGTTGGAAATCAGGCGTGAAGATGCCGTCGGTGACCGCGTTGGTCTTGACGTCCTGGATGTCGTCGAGCTGGCGCCCCTCGGGGATGACGAGCTTGCCCACCCGGTTCTGCGCATCCGTCAGCCGCGCAACGGCATCCGCCGCCGGTATCTCGGTGCGCACCTTGTAGAAGCCCGGTTGAATCGACGTGATCGCCGCGTTGTTCTCGGCGGCGGCAACGAAGGCCCTCACCGTCGCGACTACCTCGTGCTCTTCCAGCGTATTGCCGATCGCCGTGGTGGAGTCGCCCTCGTGGATCTGAATGACCACATCCGACTTTCCTTCACCGGAGTAGTCGTTACCCGGGCCGAACACGGTGTGCCACAGCCTCGAGCCGAGGAAGACGGCGCCGACGACGATGACAATGAACACGCTGAGGGTGAATCCGCGGACGAAGCGGCGCCTGCGGCGGCGACGCGCTTCGCGCATGCGGTCGGCGCGGCTCATGCGTCGACGCGGCGGTCCTACCGCCACAGGCTGAGGCGCGCTCGCGTCCCCACGCGTCAGGCATTCCCGGCCTCATCCAGTGTCGCGCGCCGCTGATCCAGCCAGCTCTGCAGGATTCCGACGGCCGCGGCCTGGTCGATCACCGCCCGCTGTCCCCTGGCCCGCACGCCGGCTTCGCGAAGCGAGCGCTGCGCGGTAACGGTGGTCAAGCGTTCGTCGGCCAACCGAACCGGGGTCGGCGCGACCCGCCGCGCCAGATCCTCGGCGAGGCCGATGGCGTCCTCGGCGGAAGGGCCGGTTCGGTCGGCGAGCGTGCGCGGCAGTCCGACCACCACTTCGACGGCCTCCAATTCGGTGACAAGCTGGGTAAGCCGCCGCAGATGACGATCCGTCCTGTCGCGGCGGACGGTCTCCACGGGCGTGGCGAGGATGCCATCCGGGTCGCTCACCGCGACACCGATGCGGACGCTTCCGACGTCGACGCCGACCCGGCGCCCCCGTCCGGGATCGTCGCCTCCGGGCCGATCCGGCAGACGGTGTTCTGGGTGGGCCACGTAGCTAGCTCCGGCCTATCTCCGCGCGAAGGGCTGCTAGCGCCGCGTCGATTCCCGCGGCTCCCTTGCCCGAGCCTTGCGCCAGGTCCGCCTTGCCCCCGCCGCGGCCGTTGACCGCCGCGCCCAGCTGCTTGACCAGCTCATTGGCCTTCAGGCCCGAGGTCCTGGGCCGGCCGGGTTGACGGCCACCACGAACGGGACGGTGTCGTTCTCACCCTCGGCGATCAGCGCGATCACGGCGGGCTCGGAGCCGATCTTTCCGCGGATATCGCCGACGAGGCTGCGCAGGTCCGCGGCCGATGTCCCACCGGCCATCCGCTGCGCCACGACCCGGACCTTACCGATCTGCTCCGCGCCTGCGGCGGCGTTAACCGCGGCGGCGCGCACATTGGCCAACCTGATTCGTTCGAGGTCCTTCTCGGCTGTCTTCAACCGCTCCACCAGCTGCGCCACCCGCGCCGGAACCTCCTCCGAGGGAACCTTCAGCGACGACGACAGCCCCGCCATCAGCGCGCGTTCCTTGGCCAGATGGCGGAAGGAATCAAGGCCGACGTAGGCCTCGACCCGGCGCACACCGGAGCCGATCGACGACTCACCGAGAATCGTGACCGGGCCGATCTGGGCCGAACTGCCTACATGCGTGCCGCCGCACAGCTCCAGCGAGAACGGACCGCCGATCTCGACCACCCGCACCTCGTCGGGATAGGCCTCGCCGAACAGCGCCATGGCACCCATCGCCTTCGCCTTCTCGAGGTCGGTGGTGAAGCTGTGCACGTCGAAGTCGGCCTCGACGGCTTCGTTGGTCACCTCTTCGATCTGGGTGCGCTGGTCTTCGGACAACGCACCCTGCCAGTTGAAGTCGAATCGGAGATAACCGGGGCGGTTCAGCGAACCGGCCTGAACGGCGTTGGGACCCAACACTTGTCGCAGCGCGGCATGCACCATATGGGTGCCGGAGTGGCCCTGGGTAGCGCCGTGCCGCCAGCGCGGATCGACTGCCGCAACGACGGTGTCGCCCTCGACGAACTCTCCGGATTCCACGTTGACGCGGTGCGCCCAGAGTGTTTTTGCGATCTTCTGGACGTCCGTGACGGCCGCCTTCGCCGTTCCGGATGCCGCGGTTCCGGTGATGCTGCCCTCGTCGGCGATCTGACCGCCGGACTCGGCGTAGAACGGCGTGCGGTCGAGGATCAGCTCGACCCGCTCGGCCTGCTGACCGTCATGTGCCACAACAGGCACGCGCCTGCCGTCGACGAAGATGCCGAGAATTCTTGCCTCGGTGGACAATTCGTCGAATCCGGTGAACTCGGTCGGGCCGGCGTCGACCAGCTCGCGGTATGCCGACAGATCGGTGTGTGCCTGCTTGCGGGCGGCCGCGTCGGCCTTCGCGCGTTGCCGTTGCTCGGCCATCAGGCCACGAAAGCCCTCTTCGTCGACGCTCAGACCGGCCTCGGCGGCCATTTCGAGGGTCAGTTCGAGCGGGAAGCCGTACGTGTCGTGCAGCGTGAACGCGTCGGTTCCGGACAGCACGGCGGCGCCCGACTGCTTCGTCGCCTGCGCGGCTTCTTCGAACAGCTTTGAGCCCGATGCCAGCGTGCGGTTGAATGCCGTCTCCTCCGCCACCGCGATGCGCTGGATCCGGTCGAAGTCGCTGACCAGCTCTGGATACGAGGGGCCCATGGCGTCGCGCACGGTGGTCATCAGGTCACCGACGATCGGTTCGCTGATTCCCAACAGCTTCGCCGACCTGATCACCCGGCGCAGCAGGCGGCGCAGCACGTAGCCGCGGCCATCGTTGCCGGGGCTGACGCCGTCGCCGATGAGGATGGCAGCGGTCCGACTGTGGTCGGCGATGATCCGGTACCGGACGTCGTCCTCGTGGTTGCCCTGGGCGTAGCCGCGCGGGGCCACGGCGGCGACGGTATCGATGACAGGGCGCAGCAGGTCGGTCTCGTATACGTTGTCGACGCCCTGCAGCAGGCACGCGACGCGCTCGACACCCATACCGGTGTCGATGTTCTTGCGCGGCAGCGGGCCGAGGATCTCGAAGTCATCCTTGGATGTGCCCTCACCCCGCTCGTTCTGCATGAACACGAGGTTCCAGATCTCGATGTAGCGGTCCTCGTTCGCGATCGGGCCACCCTCGGCGCCGTACTCCGGGCCGCGGTCGACATAGATCTCCGAGGACGGGCCGCACGGGCCGGGGATGCCCATCGACCAGTAGTTGTCGGCCATGCCGCGGCGCTGGATCCGTTCGGCGGGTATGCCGGTGACTTCCTGCCACAGCCCGGCCGCCTCGTCGTCATCCAGATAGACGGTGGCCCAGAGTGTTTCGGGGTCGAAGCCGTAGCCGCCCTCGGCGACCGGGTTGGTCAGCAGTGTCCAGGCGAACTGGATGGCTTCGCGTTTGAAGTAGTCACCGAACGAGAAGTTACCGGCCATCTGGAAGAACGTGTTGTGCCGGGTGGTGATGCCGACCTCATCGATATCCGGTGTGCGGACGCACTTCTGGATGCTCGTGGCGCGGTTCCACGGCGGGGTTCGCTGACCGAGGAAGTACGGCACGAACTGCACCATGCCCGCGTTGACGAACAGCAGGTTGGGGTCGTCGAGGATCACCGATGCGCTCGGCACCTCGGTGTGGCCTGCGGTCACGAAGTGATCGAGGAATCGCTTCCTGATCTCGTGTGTCTGCACTTCCCGCTGTCCTCGTTGTTGTTCCCGGCGTCGTCGTCCATGATCAATCCGACCGCACTACAGTACCGGGCTGGTTTGTCGCGCCTTAATCAGCCGTTTATGAAGCTCAAGCGCACGGATCGGTGCGGATTGTCCCTGTTCAGGTCGACGAGGACGACACTCTGCCACGTCCCGAGCAGGGGTTCGCCGCCCTGCACGGGCACGGTCACCGACGGCGCGATCAGCGCGGGCAGCACGTGGTCGGCGCCGTGGCCGGGCGACCCGTGGGCGTGCCGGTAGCGGTCGTCGCGCGGCAACAGCGTTTCGAGCGTGTCCACGAGGTCGTCGTCGGATCCCGCGCCAGTCTCGATGATCGCCACGCCCGCGGTGGCATGCGGCACGAAGACGTTGCACAGGCCGTCCTCGTGGGCGGCGCAGAACTTCCGTACCTTCTCGGTGAGGTCGACGATCCGCCGCCGCGATGAGTCGATTTCGAGCACGTCGAAGTCCATAACTCCAGGGTACGGACCATTGAAACGTCTGCTCACCGGGAGGAAGCTAATCCTCGGTGGGTGACGCCGCCAGGGCGCCGCCCCAGAGGAGAGGGGGTGGGTCGTGTACGCACGCTCTACCACTATCCAAGCGCAAGCCTCGTCCATCGATGACGGGATCGCCTACGTCCGCGACGAGGTCATGCCGGCACTGAAGGCCATGGACGGCTATGTGGGACTGTCTCTGTTGGTGGACCGGGAATCCGGTCAGTGCATTGCCACCAGCGCCTGGGAAACCGAGGAGGCCCTGCGCGTCAGCACTGAGCGGGCCGCGCCACTCCGCGACCAGGCCAGCACGCACTTCGGTGGCGGCGACGCCGCGGTCGACCAATGGGAGATCGGCGCGATGCACCGCGACCACCCGTCAGGTGACGGCGCCTGCGTGCGGGCGACATGGATCAAGATGCCGCGCGATCAGGTCGACCAGGCCATCGAGTTCTATCGGACCTCCGTACTGCCCTCACTCCAGGATCTCGGCGGCTTCTGCAGCGCCAGCTTCCTGGTCAACCGCGCCACCGGCAGAGGTGTGTCGTCGGCGACCTTCGACAGCCGCGAGGCCATGGATCGCCAACCAGGAGAACGCGAGGGAACTACGCAACGCGCGGACTCGCGAGCTGGGCGCAGACATATTGGACGTCGGCGAGTTCGAGCTGGCGCTCGCACATCTGCGCTTGCCCGAGATGGCGTGAGCCGACCGCGCGTCCCAGCCGGTTGACGCTCGCGTTTATTTCGTGAAAGCCGAGGGTATTTCCTCTCCAACCCACTACCGCTCCTGGAGGAAATATGACAATCACCGGCATCATCACCGCCATTCTCATCGGCATCGTGGTCGGTGTACTCGGCCGGCTGTTGGTCCCCGGCAAGCAGCCCATCGGGATGCTCGTCACGATCCTCGTCGGCATCGTCTGTGCCTTCATCGGCACGGCAATCGCCCGAGCGCTCGGCATTCCGACCGCGACCAACGGCATCGACTGGTTGGAACTGCTCGTTCAGGTCATCGTCGCGGCACTCGGCGTCGCCCTGGTCTCGTCGCTGATGGGACGCAGGCGGACCGGTGTGCTCGGCACCCGCAGGCGCTCCGGACTATTCCGCTGACACGGACGTCCGAATGGCAAGCCCGGCGGCTTCCCCTGGCCGCCGGGCCTGCTCCTGCGAGAACCGTTTCGGCATCGGCAATTCGCGTCCACGATCACAGTGCCTTGACAGCTGGCACTACCAGAATCGAGTCATGACAGTCTCGAATAGCGCAGTGTTGACTGTGGTGCAGCCGGGCGAGGGTGACAGCGTCTCGATTCCCGGGTTCGGCGCGGTATTCAAGCTCACCAGCCAGACCACCGGCGGATTGGTCGCGGTCGTCGAGCATCCGTTCGCGGTCGGATTGATCACGGCAGCACACCGGCACACCAATGAGGACGAGCACTCACTCGTGATCGCAGGCGAGATCGGCTTCCGGTCCGACGACAACGAGGTCGTACTCGGCCCCGGCGGCTACATCACCAAGCCTCGCGGCCAGATGCATGCGATGTGGAACGCCGGTACCGAGCCCGGACGCATCGTCGAAGTCATCACTCCTGGTGGGGGTTTCGAGAACTACTTCCGTGAATTGAGCGAATTGCTGATGTCGGGAACCGGGTCAAATCTGCACCAGACACCGGAGTTCGCCGAGCTGGCGACGAAGTACGGCCTGACCTATGGATCGCCCGACTGGATGGACGACATCGTGGCTCGGTACCGCCTGACGCCGCCGACACACTGAATCCACGTGCGGGCGCTACCTCAGAGCGACTTCAGCAGCGCGTCCAGCTTCTCGTAGCCCTCCGTCATGCCGCCCTCCATGCCGGACGACAGCAGCCCGTCACGGGCCTCGGTGTTAGGGCAGATGGACCGGCCACGCAACCGGCTGCGGCCGCCGCCGAGATCCTCGAACCACATGAATTCGATGTTCACCATGTCCGGTGCGCCCTCGAATTCGAAGGTCTGGATGATCAACTCGTTGTCGCGCACGGTGTGGAACGTGCCGTTGAAGCCGAAGTCGCCGTGCTCGGACGAGTGGACGTAGCGATAGCCGCCGTGGCTCTTGAAGTCCCACTCCTCGATCCGCATCTCGAGGCCGTGCGGGCCGAGCCACTGCTTGACCAGTTCCGGCTCGGCGTGCGCGCGGAACAACGCTTCCACGGGTGCGTCGAAGTCGCGGGTGAACTCCATGGCCAGGGTGTCGACCGGGGCCTGCAAGTTGAGTGCGTTCGTCATTGTTCGTTCCCTTTCATCGTTGTGTCGGTCATCGCAGCCAGCAGGGTGTCCAGCCGGCGGTAGTTGCGTTCGGCGTCAAGCCGATATCGGTCGATCCATGCGGTCAGCCCCTCGAGCGCCGCTGCGTCGAGGTGAACCGGCCGCCGCTGCGCGTCGCGGGTCCGGGTGACCAGCCCCGCCTGCTCGAGCACCTGAATGTGCTTGGACACCGCCTGTTTGGTGATGTCGAACGGCGCGGCCAATTCGTTGACCGTCGCAGGCCCGCGGGACAGTCGAGCGACGATGGCGCGCCGAACAGGGTCGGCAAGCGCCATGAAGGCGCGATCCATCCGCGCTTGTGCATCTCCATCACTCCCCATTATCAACCTTGTACTTGATCAATGTATTGATTGACTACAAAGGTAGGAGGGTATGGCGCGGCTGTCAAGGGTCAATTTGCGTGCAATCAGCGCTTCCTGCGGATGATGGCGCGCAGCTTGTCCAGCCTGCCCGCGATCTCCCGCTCCACGCCGTGATTGGTCGGCTGGTAGTAGTCCACGCCAACTAACTCATCGGGCGGATACTGTTGCGGCACAACGCCGTCCGGGTCGTCGTGCGAGTACTTGTAGCCGATCGCATTGCCCAGCGCCTCGGCGCCGGAGTAGTGCCCGTCGCGCAGATGCGTTGGCACCAAGCCGGCCTTGCCCTCCCTGACGTCGCTCATCGCTGCCCCTAACGCCGAGGTCACGGCGTTGGACTTCGGCGCGGTAGCCAGATGGATGGTGGCGTGCGCCAGCGTGAGCTGCGCTTCCGGCATACCGATCAGCTGAACAGTCTGAGCGGCGGCCACGGCCGTCTGCAGTGCGGTCGGGTCGGCCATGCCGATGTCCTCGCTGGCCAGGATCATCAGCCGCCGCGCGACGAACCGCGGGTCCTCCCCCGCGACCAACATCCGGGCCAAGTAGTGCAGGGCGGCGTCGACATCGGACCCGCGCACGGACTTGATGAACGCACTGACCACGTCGTAGTGCTGGTCGCCGTCGCGGTCGTACCGGACGGCGGCCTTGTCGAGCGACTGCTCGACGGTCTCGGCCGTGACCTGTCCGCCCGCCTCGGCCGCCACCTCGAGGGCGGTCAACGCCCGCCTGGCGTCACCGGCAGACAGTTGCACAAGCAGATCCGCCGCTTCGTCGGTGACCTCGACCTTTCCAGCCAGCCCGCGGGGGTCTTCGACGGCGCGAGTGACGACGGCACGGACGTCGTCGGCGGTGAGCGGCTGCAACTGCAGGATCAACGACCGCGACAGCAGCGGGGCGACCACCGAGAACGACGGGTTCTCCGTGGTGGCGGCCACCAGCAGCACGACCCGGTTTTCGACGGCGGACAACAACGCGTCCTGCTGCGTCTTGGAGAACCGGTGCACCTCATCGATGAACAACACGGTCTGCTCGCCGTGCGCGGCTGCCCGACGCGCGACGTCGATAACCGCGCGCACCTCCTTGACCCCGGCCGACAGCGCCGACAGCGCCTCGAACCGGCGGCCGGTGGCTTGGGATATCAGCGACGCCAGCGTCGTCTTACCGGTGCCCGGCGGGCCGTAAAGGATGACCGAGGCCGCACCCGACCCCTCGACCAGCCGCCGCATCGGCGAATTCGGCTGGAGCAGATGATCCTGGCCGACGACTTCGTCGAGCGACGCCGGGCGCATCCGCACCGCCAGCGGGGCCGAGGCGCCGACGGGCCCCAGCGCGCCTGCCGTCGAGGCAGCCTCGCCCGGGACGTCAAAGAGACCCTCAGACACTGTTCAGGCATACCACGTGATGCGGACATACGATCGAATGGTGATCACGAAACCTGTGAATCTGACGGCTGCCCTGAAATCCTTCGACGAAACCTACAGTCCACGAATCGTGGCCCAAGTGAACGACTATGACGTTCGAATCGCCCACGCCAAGGGCGATCACGTCTGGCACGTCCACGAGGACACCGACGAATTCTTCCTCGTGCTCGACGGTGAGTTCCACGTCGCAGTGCGGGATACCGACGGACACGAATCGACCGTCGTGCTGCACCAGGGCGAGACCTTCGTCGTGCCGAGAGGCACCGAGCACAAGCCGTCCTCCCCCGGTGGTTCGATCATGATGTTCGAGCCGTCAGGAACCTCATCCACTGGAAACCGCCACCAGGGCGACATCCCCGAGCACGTCGACAGCACCACGGGTCGCCCGCTCAGCTAGAAGGCCACAGGCTGCGTCACGAAGTCGATCAGCTCCTCGACGCGGCCGATGAGCGCGGGCTCCAGGTCGTTCCAGTCCCGCACCCTGCCGCGGATCCGCTGCCATGCCCGCGCGATGTCCGCTTGTCGCGCGTGGGGCCATCCGAGGGCGCGGCACACGCCGTGCTTCCAGTCCGTGCCGCGAGGCACGACGGGCCACGCCGAGATGCCGAGCCGGCCCGGTTTGACGGCCTGCCAGATGTCGATGAACGGATGGCCGACCACCAATGTGTGTGAGCCGCCCGGTCCGCGGCGCACGGCGTCGGCGATGCGAGCCTCCTTGGATCCGGCGACCAGATGGTCGACCAGCACGCCAAGCCGCCTGCCGGGGCCGGGCCGAAACGCCTCGACGATCCCGGCCAGATCGTCGACCCCGCCGAGGTATTCGACGACAACGCCCTCGACCCGCAGATCGTCTCCCCACACCTGCTCGACGAGTTCGGCGTCGTGGCGGCCTTCGACATAGATGCGACTGGCCAGGGCCACCTTGGCCTTCGCGCCCCGCACAGCGACGGATCCGGATGCGGTACGCGCCGCCGAAGCCGGAGACGGTTCAGCGCGGCGCCGTCAGGATCACCGGCGCACCGTCGATCAGGTATCCGGGGCCGATCGGGAAACGGCTTCCTGTCGACCGCGCCTGTCCTCGAGTTCCATTCGCCCGTACTCGATTCGGACCACGGCGCCGACGAAGCCGGTCTGCGCGTCCTCCACGACCATGCCGATCTCGACCGGCAGCTCGGTCTGACCGGGGCTTCTTGTGAGGATTGTTGGCAAGGACATCCGAGCCATAGCGATCTGCCACCGGGTGATCGTAGGGTCACACTCGTGCTGCTCAACCGCGACACGGCGGAAGGAATCGCGAACGGCAGCATCACGCTGGTGTTGCGCCGATGGGATGCCGCCCGCGCCAAGCCGGGTGGCACGCAACGGACATCGGCAGGGCACGATCCGCATCGACGCCGTCACCGAATATCCCGGCAGCTATCGCGTGACGGCCGCGCAGGCACGAGCAGCGGGCTTTCCCGACGCGAAATCCGCGCAGGCGATGTTGGACCGCAGGCCCGCCCGGCACACCTACATCATCGAGGTGTCCTTCCTGGCACCTGATGAACGCCCGGAACTGGCCGCCGACGACCAACTCAGCGACGCCGACGTGCAAGCCATCAGCACGCGACTGCGTCGGTGGGACGCCGCAGCAACACCGTGGACCCGGCAGTACCTGGAGCTGATTGCGGCCAACGAGGCGGTCAGGGCTCCCGATCTGGCCGTCCGCGTCGGCCTGGAGACGCCGCGGTTCAAGCGCCGGGTGCGCCAGCTCAAGGGTCTCGGCCTGACCATCAGCCTCGATGTCGGCTACCGAGTTTCGCCGCGCGGCCGCGCATATCTGGCGCGGTCCTAGAAATCTGCGGGGTTCGGCCGCTCGACGGAACGGGGGGTCAGGCCCAGGCTGCGGACGTGGTCGGCGATCGCCCCAACGCTGGTCACCCACACGTCGTCGTGGGAGCACACATACTCGATGAGCGAGTCCAGTGCCTGCGCCCTCGACGGCCGCCCGGACAGGAACGGATGGTTCGTGAGGACGAAAGCGGCACCCTCTGTGCGTATCGCGTCGAACTCCAGCCGCCACATCTCGATCGCCTTGGTGGGGCTCTCGATCAGCCCCGACCCGCTGAACTCCGGGACGTAGCAATACTGCTCCCAGTCGTCGAGCGCCCACTGGATCGGGAATCTCCACAAGCGGTCCCCCGCCCTCGACGGTCAGCTCGTACGGATGGTCGGCGTCCATCAGGCTGCTGTCGTAGAGAAACCCTCTGTCGCGCAGCAGCTTCGGCGAATGCCAGTTCAGCTCCCACATCGGCGCGCGGTAACCGGCGGGGCGTACGCCTGCCACCGACTCCAGGGCCTCCAACCCGCGGTCGAGGATGACCGCCTCCTGCTGTTCGGTCTTCCCGCGCATCGGCTCATGCAGGTAACCGTGGTGGGCGATCTCGTGGCCATGGTCGACGATCGAGCGGATCACGATCCGGATAGCGCATCGCGGTGTAGCCGGGCACGAAGAACGTCGACGTAATGCCATGTTTGGCAAGGATTTTCAGCATCCGGGGCACGCCGGTGAGCGGGCCGTACGCCTGATGGCTCATCGCCGACATCCGGTCGGCATGGGTGGGATCCACACCCAGCATCGCCGACTCGGCGTCCACGTCGAACGAGAACGACGCCGCGCAGCGGGCCCCGTTCGGCCACGGCACCGGTGGGACGGTCATGATCGGCTCCGCGCGCGGCCGAGCAGCGCAAGGAACTCGTACGCCAGGAAAGCGGCGGCGATGCCGGTCAGCTCCGCGTGGTCATATGCGGGCGCTACCTCGACGATGTCCGCCCCGACGAGATTGAGCCCGTCGAACCCGCGCACCACCTCGAGCAGTTCGCGACTGGTGAGGCCACCGATCTCGGGTGTTCCCGTGCCGGGGGCATGCGCGGGGTCGAGCACGTCGATGTCGATCGAGACGTAGAGCGGATGATCGCCGATCGTCTCTCTCAGCTGCGCGACCACGTCTGCGACGGTGCGTGTCTGGAACTCGCGGCAGTGGACGACGGTGAATCCGAGTTCCGCATCCGACGAGAGGTCGTCGGGTGAGTAGAGCGATCCCCGGATTCCGACGTGGGCGCTGTGGCCGGACACGAACAGCCCCTCCTCGGCGGCGCGGCGGAACGGCGTGCCGTGCGTCAGCGGTGCGTCGAAGTAGGTGTCCCACGTGTCGAGGTGCGCGTCGAAGTGCACCAGCGCCACCGGACCGTAGCGGCGTTCGTGCGCGCGCAGCAGCGGGTAGGCGATCGTGTGGTCGCCGCCGATCGTGATGAGCCGTGCGCCGTTGGCGATCAGCGCGCTCGCCTGCTCCTCGATCTGACGCGACCGCTTTGGCGATGTCGTAAGGGGTGCAAGCGATATCGCCGGCGTCGACCACCTGCTGGGTGGCGAACGGCGACACCTGCATCTGCGGATGGTACGGCCGCAGCACCCGGGAGCACTGCCGAACGTGGGCGGGCCCGAACCGGGCGCCCGGCCGGTAGCTGACACCCGGTGTCGAACGGAATTCCCACGACGGCGACGTCGTAGGTGGGCACGTCGTCGATGCGGGGCAGCCGCGCGAACGTCGAGAAGCCCGCATAGCGCGGCACCACCGTGCCGTCGACCGGCTGGACCGGCTCGTTGTGTTCGGTCATGTCCGGCATCGTGTCGTCCCTCCATTGATCTGGACGGTCTGGCCGACGAACGCACCCATGTCCTCGCGGGCCAACAGCGAGACCGCCGCCGCGATATCGTCCGGTTTGCCGATGTGCCCGAGCGGAATTCCGCGCGCGTACTGCTCGTGCATCTCGGCGAGAGTGATACCGGCGTCGTCGGCGTCGACCTGAAGCTGTGGGGTGTCGATGATTCCCGGCGCGATCGCGTTGACGGTGATGCTGCTCGGGCGCCAGTTCGCGGCCCAGCGACTTCGTCAGTGCGATCAAGCCGGCCTTGGACGCCGCGTACGCGCCCGCGTTGGGCCATCCGATCACGCCCCACTCGGACGCGATGATCACGATGTTGCCGCCGCCTCGCCGCTGCATGCCGGCGAGCACCGCCTGCACCAGATAGACCGTGCCGGACAGGTTGGTGTCGATGATCTTCCACCAGTCGTCGTCGCGTGGTCGACGAATGGCCCCATGGTCATGTAGGCCGCGTTGCACACCAGGATGTCCACCGGCCCGCGCGTGCGTTCGATGTCGGCGACCAGCGCGTCGCGACGGCGTCGGGATCCGAAACGTCGGCCGCCGCGGGGAATCCGCCCGTCGCGGCGACGACGGCGTCCATCCGCTCATCGCGCACGGGTCCGTTGACGCCGACCGTCGCGCCCTCTGCGGCCAGCCGTTTGGCGATGGCCGCGCCGATGCCCTGCGTCGCGCCGGTGACCAGGGCGATGCGCCCGGAATGCCGTTGAGCAACTCAGATCACCGCCCCGCTGTTGGGCGAGAGCACTTCGCCGGTGCAGAATGCGGCGTCGTCACCGACGAGATACCGCACCACTTCGGCGACCTCCTCCGGCCGGGCGAGCCGCCGGGCGGGCAGCGTCGCCAGATATTCCGGTGCGCGCCAGGGCGAATCGGCGGCCAGCAGCGGCGTGTCGGTCGGGCCCGGGCGCGACGCGCATTCACCCGGATCCCGTGCCGGCGACCTCGGCGGCGAGGCTGCGCACCAGCCCGATGATGGCGCCCTTGGCGGCCGCGTAGTGCGCCTCGCCGTCGCCGCCGCCGACGGCGAGCTCCGAGGTGATCGCGACGATGGAGCCGCTGCGCCGCTCGATCATCGACGGCAGCACGCCCGCGCGACGTTGCGCAAACCGCCGAGGTGCACGCGCAGCATGCGGTGCAGCTGCTCGTGGGTGATGTCGGCGATCGGCGTCTGCCTCGTAGTGCCCTGCCGCGCTGACCACCGCGTCGACCGGACCGAGATCGGCGGCCACCCGGCGCAGGTCGCCTCGGCGACGGCGGCCGGATCGGAGACGTCGACGACGTACGGTGCGGCGTCGTTGACGGTCAAGGCCCGCAACGCGATAGCCGTCCTCCTCGAGCGCCGCGGCGACGGCGGCGCCGATACCGGACGACGCTCCGGTGACGACGGCGACGCGGCTCACTGCGGCGGCGGTCGTCGGCGAAGCGTTCGGCGATGGGCGCCTGGATGCCGCGGCGCACCGACAGGTAGATCGCCACTCCGATCAACCCAAGCACCACGGTCGTCAGCACGCTGGCCCAGTTGATGTACCAGGGCACGTCCGGCTGAGGTGCGCGGCCACGCGACGTTGACCGTCTCGAAGATGATCCACAGCGAGGCGATGTAGGTGATCGGTGCGCCCCACCGGCCGAGGTTGAACGGGCCGGGTTTCCATTTGCCGGTCAGTCGCGCCAGGGCGGCGCCGATCACCGGCACACCGAACGCGATGTAGAACCCGATGATGTTGAAGTTCACCAGGATGTTGTAGAACTGCGTGCCCGCCAGCAGTACGAACACGATCGCGGCGACGGCGGTGAGCGCGATGGCGTTGACCGGCAGGCGTTCCGGTCCCGCCAGTCCGCCCAGCACCTTCGATCCGGGCAGGCTGCGGTCGCGCGCCGCGCCCCAGATGCACCGGGACACCGCCGCCTGCACGGCCAGGAAGCTCGACACGAATCCGATCACGAACATGGCGAGCAGAGGTTTGGTGATACCCTGCGCCGAAGTGCGTGGCGAGGGTGTCGGCGACCATGTCGCCGGACTGCGCGGCGACGACACCGGGCAGGTCGGGAATCGAAAGGATAAGCGCCGCAGCGGAGAACATCACCACCAGGCCGACGAGCAACAGCGCAAGGATGATCGCCTTTGGCACGTTGCGTTCCGGCTCGTCGACCTCCTCGGCCACCGACCCGGCCGCCTCGAACCCGAGGAACGACCAGCCGACGTAGGCAATGGCCAGCAGCATCGGGCCGGACGCCCACGATGCGGCATCGGGTATGCCTGCGCTGGTGAACAGCACCGAGAACGGGTTCTCGCGGTAGAACAGCAGCAGCACCAGGCCAAGGCCCAGCGAGCCGATGACCTCACACGTGATGCTGATGGCGACCATGATCTTCAGACACCTTTCGGCCGACCATGTTGACGACGGTGCCGACGAGGACGATCGCGATCGCGACGGAGGCGATCTGCCAGCGGTTGGGTTCGCCGACACCGAAGATGTTGAGCAGGAAGCCGCTCGCCGCATACGACAGCGTGCCGAGCGCGAGCGTCAGGCCCCACATGTACGCCCAGGCGGCGACCCAACCCCAGGTGGTGCCCTGCACGTGCCGCGACCACTGGTAGACGCTTCCGGCGTACGGCCAACGCGACGCCAGCTCGCCGAACACCGCCGCCACCATCAACTGGCCGATGAGCACGATCGGGAACGCCCAGAAGAACTTCGGTCCCGCGGCGAACAGTCCGAGCGTGAAGATGGCATAGACCGCCGCGATCGGCGACACGTCGGCGAATGCCAGTGACAGCGCCGAGCGGAAGCTGAAGCCGCGCTGCTAACCGCTCCGGAGCAGGTTCGGCAAGCGGTGGAGGTATCGATCGATTCGGCCATGTCAGCTCCCGTCGCTGGAGGTCCCACCAGCCGCAACTGTGGGCCGCGCCACAGCGAAACGGAATACGCCCAACGTCTGAACTTCGGTCGTCGGTTCATATGATCGTCTAGGGTTGGGCTGTGTGCTGGGTGGCGCGCGATATCGAACGGCGGCTCTTCGCGGCCCGGAACTGCCCATTTGCGATTCGCGCCGTAGCAATGCGGCGGCGTAACCCCATGTTTCGGCAGGGTGACTGATGGCGTACCGGGTTCGCGATCTGCTGGACACCCCCCACCTTCGGCTGACGCTGAAAGGGGGCAGAGACGGCCTCGACAAGCCGGTGACCTGGGCGCAGACCTCCGATCTCGAGGAGCCGTGGTCCTATCTGGCCGGCGGCGAGCTGCTGATGAGGAACGGGCAGACGCTGCCCGAGTCGGCACGGGGCCAGACGGCCCTGATCCGCGGTGTGTCGGACAACGGTATGTGCGGGATGGTGATCGGACTGGACGCGGCCACGCCTGCACTCACGCCGGCCGCAGTCGCGCTGGCCGACAGCCTGGGCTTCCCGATCATGGTCGTTCCGTACTCGGTGGGCTTCGCGACGATCGGTCGTGCCGTCGCCGATGCCGCGGGAAGCGGGCGCGTGGCGGTGACCGAACGGGTCTACAACGTGATCCGGCAATCGGTGTCGGATCCCGCGCCTGCCAACGTGCTGGCCCAACTTGAACGCGATCTGTCGTGCCGGATCGCGGTGCTGGACGCGTCCACCGGCAATGTGGCGTTGGAGGCGTCCGACCCGCCGCCGGATGACCTGCGCCGAGTCATCACCGCCGAGATCACCGGTCGTCGAGGCGCGATTCCCGGCGTGCTGCACGTGACAACCGAGTCACACCGAGCGCTCGTCGTCGAAGTGCCGGACGAGGAGCCGACGGTGCTGGCGACGTATGCGTTTCGCGGCCCCACCACCGACCTGGTCCACCTGCAGCACATGGCGTCGGCGGTGGCGGTGTTGTTGGCCCAGCAGAATGCACGCCGCGAACACGAACGACGGATCGGCGCCGAGATCATGGGCCAGCTGTGCGACGGCAGGATCAGTGACCGCGAAGGCGACAGGGAGCTCGGCGAGCGCGGGCTGGACGCGGCGACGTGCTGTGTGGTTGCGGCAGACGGCGTATCGGCGGCGAGTGAGCGCCAATTACACCTCGGCCTCGGCAGGCGGTCGGTCCCCCACTTGTTGCTCCGCCGTGCGCCGTTGCTGTACGCGCTGATGCCCGTCACCGACCGGGCGCTTGAGGTGCTGAGTCAACGCCTCGGCAGCCAGGCGACGCTGGGAATCAGTGAGCCGTTGTCGCGACCGTCTCGCGCTCCGAGCGCGGTGCGCGAGGCGACATGGGCCGTGCGCGTTGCTGTCACGACGTCCAGTCGCACCGCGCGTTTCGCGGACGCGACGATGTTCTCGGTGCTTCGCGATCCCGAGGAGGCACGTGTCGTCGTCGACCGTGTTCTGGGTCGCGCTCATCGCCTACGACACAACGCATTCCAGCGATATGGTGTCGACTCTCGACACCTATCTGCGATGCGAACGGTCGTGGCTGCAAACCGCGAAAGAGCTCGGAATTCACCGGCAGACGGTGGTGTACCGGATACAGCGCATCGAGGAGATCACCGGAAGGCGAATCGCCGACACGGCAACCCTCGCCGAGTTCTGGCTAGCACTACGCGCGAGAGACCTTCTGGCCGTCCCGAGCTGAGCACCGTTGCGAGAACTCGTCGTCGACGATGGCGACCAATCGTTCCACCAGCCACTCGGTGAGCAGCTTTCCTACCTCGGCGCTTGCTCCCATCGGCGACGACAGCGAGCCGCTCGCCGTCGACATACGCGTGTCGATCGGCATGACGTCGTGGTTGACCACGCGTTCCGGGGCGTCCGGCGCCATCCGATCGGTTCGCACGGCCGTCGGGTCGTGGTACATCCACAGCGAGGTCTCGATCACCGCGGCGTGTTCGAGCGCCAGACCCGGAAATCCGTCCGGCCATATGGCCTGTCGTCGTTCTTCGGTGAACTCGGGAAAGACGTCTTCGATCACGACGATCTTGAGCTCCGGGTTCTGTTCGGAGACAAGGAATGCCGGCTCGTAGATGAAGTTCGCGTTTTCGAAGTGCCAGTTGTACAACACGATGTGACGGAACCCGCCGCGTTTGAGTTCGCTGAGGACATCCTCGATCACGCTCATGAAGGTGGTGGCCCGCAGCGACAGGGTGCCCGGGAAATGCTGGCCGCCACCACTTCCCGGCCGGCTTCGGTAACCGAAGGGCAGAAACGGCCCGACGATGAGATCACATCGTCGGCTCGCCTCGCGAATGACCCTGTCGGGCAGCACCCAGTCGGTGCACACGGGCAGGTGGCGGCCGTGCTGCTCGGTGGCACCGATGGGAATCACGACCGGCATGTCCGCTTTCGCCGCCGCCGAGATCTCTTCCCACGTCATGTTCTGGTAGACCCGTGGGTCGCGTTCGGTGCTCATACCAAAGTGTCCTCCTGTGGCCGCGGGGACCACTTCTTGGAGCCCGCCCAGGCCGCCAACGCGAGCGCGATCAGCACCAGCTCCGCGAGGAGGTATTGGGTCTCCTGGGTCGCCAACGCGATGCCGGTGAAAATGATCACCACAAGCGGCGGCAACGGCCAAAGCGGCATCTTGTACGCCCGGGGTTCGTCGGGCATGGACCGGCGACTCCAGTAGGCCGCAAGGCCGATACAGAAGTACACCGCGGCGATCACCGTGCCCGCGAAGATGATCAGGAAGTTCAGCGCGGAGGTGAACACCAAAACCGCCGCGGGTACCGCGAGCGCCGCGATGCCGACAGCTGGGACGCGGAACCTGTTGATGGAACCGAGGACTCGGTTGACCGACGCAGGCCACATCTGGTCGCGGCCAGTGGTATAGACGCCGCGCCCGAAATACATCAGCAGCGAGAGCATTGCGTTGAACAGCGCGATGCTCACCCCGACGTCGACGATGACGCGCGCGCTGTCTCCCAGCGACGCCTGCACGGAGTAGACGACAGGAGCCGGGTCGCTGAAGAACGCCTTCAGGTCGGGTGCGGCGACCACCGCTGAAATGAGAGGGACCATGATCATCACGCACGCCAGCACCGCGGAGATGATGACCGCCTTGGCGATGTTGCGCTCCCCGCCCTTGAGTTCTTCCGAGAACCCGAGCGCCGCGTCATAGCCGTTGATGACGTTGAACGCGGGCGCCAACGTCGCGAGCATGACGGCGAAGCCGACCGCGACAAGTTCACCGTTGTTCAGAACGGTGGGATGGAACGTCACCTCGGCCAGGTTCTGGTGCGGATGCGCCAACGCCGCGACCGTCACGATGCCGAGCACGATGCACTCGACGATGACCATCGCCGCGGTGGCCCACGCGCCGACCTCGACCTTCGTCAGTGCGATGCCGGTGGCCAGTGCCAGCAGCACGATCGCAATCACGGTGTCGGGAAAACCGAGACCCGGGAACAGATCTCGGAGGAATCCGACCATTCCCAACGCGATGCTTGCCGGAATCACGATGCCCTGGATCAGATAGTTGAACATCGTGATCCACGAGAACGGGCCGGGAAGAACCTGGCGCACCAGCGAGTACATGCCGCCCGCGATCGGGAACATGCCTGCCAGCTCTGCCAGGCACAGGGAGATGAGGACCACGACGACCGACAGGATCAGGCCCGCCCCGATCGAGAACGTACCGCCGATGACGAACACTCCGGCAGACAGGAACAGCACCGCCATGGTCGGTGACACGTCGGCCATCGCCAGGCCCACGACCTCAGGAATGTTCAGTCGCCGGACGAGCTGCTGGGAATAGCCGAGCTGTTCGAGCCGAGACTGCGGTGGCGGCGGGGTCGATACGGATTCTTCGGTCATCAGGATCCTCCGGTGGTGGGGGGCGATGGTGTTGCGACGCCGATGGATCCGGCAGCCACACATGCGGTGCGACCTCCGTCGGCGACCAGTTGTGTGCCGGTGATGTAGCTAGCCCGGTCGGACAGCAAGAACACGACGGCTTCGGCGATCTCGGACGGCTCGGCGATGCGCTGCATGGCGACGCTCGCCGCGTTGTCCGCCAATTCGGCCTCCGGGTCCGCGGCGCCGTCGAACTCCGCAAGGAACATCGGTGTTTTCGTGGTCCCAGGGCAGACCGCGTTGACCCGGATGCCCCACGACGCGAGTTCGGCTGCCGCGCTTCGCGTCATCGCCAGGATCGCTCCCTTGGTGGCGGTGTAGGCGACGTAGCCGGCTTGACCGATGATCGCCAGTTCGGACGCGGTGTTGACGATCGCGCCCGCGCGGCGAGGTTGCATGACGCGCGCAGCCTCCCGCAGGACGTAGAACGACCCGGCGAGGTTCACGTCCACCAGCCGCCGGAAGACGTCGTCGGTCGTCTCCGACAGTGGGCTGACGATCGAGATGCCCGCGTTGTTGTGAACCGCATCGAGCGGGCCCAATTCGGCTTCGACCCGTTGGAATGCATCCCGTACGGCACCAGAATCGGCGACGTCCGCACCTATCGTCATCACCTTGCCGCCGTGCGCGCGCACGCGGGCTGCCGCGGCCTCGAGGTCGTCGTCGGGCAGGGAGAGCAGCGCGACGTGGGCTCCCTGCCGCGCGAGCGCTTCGGCGCTGGCCAAGCCGATGCCCGAGGCGGCACCGGTGACGAGGGCGATCCGGCCAGTCATCTCAGGCATGTTGATTCCTGAGCCAGTCGATCTGGTTGACGATGCCCAACTCGAGTGTCCAGGCAGGCGCGTAGCCGAGGTCCCGCCTCGACGCGGTCAGGTCATAGGGTCCCTGGCTGTCCCATTGCGGCAGCAGACCCGGGCCGATTTCGTATCGGCTCCCGGAGATGTGCTGCTCGAGCAGTCGCGCGGTCTCGGCAACGGTGACCTGGTTCCCCCCGGACACGTTGTACACCGGCTGGGACAGTGCCGTCGTCGTGGACGCCAGCCTGGCCGCGGTGGCGACGTCCTCGACGTGAACGAATTGGAACGGGTGGTCGCCGCCGGACTCCAATACGAAAGTCTCGCCGCGTAATCCGGCGCGGATCATGTCGCCGAGCAGGCTCGGCATCCATAGACCGGGCCCGTACACCTCGGTGACGCGCAGCGAGACGATCTCCATGTCGTAGAGCGAGTTGTAGACGCTGCCGAAGAGTTCGCCTGCGACCTTCGTCACCCCGTATGGCGTTGTGGGTCTTGGTTTGACGTCCTCCCCCACTTCGTCATCGATCGGCACGGTGCCAACGGCGCACTCGGACGAGAAGTTCACGATCCTGCGCACACCGGTGACGCGCGCGGCCTCGTACACCGCGAGTGTGCCCTCCGCATTGGCCTTGAACGTGGTCCACGGCAGTTCGATGGACACCCCGGGATGGCTCTGGCCCGCGGTGTGGATGATGCGGTCGACGCCGTATCGGCGCAGCGTCTCGGTCAGACGCGGGATGTCGAACAGTTCGCCATGAACGACGGTCAGGCCGTCGCGCTCGTCCACCGAGAAGTCGCGGTTATAGCTGACGACCTTGCCCCCTTCGGCGAGCAGCTGATCGACCAGGTGGCGCCCGACGTAACCGCGGCCGCCCGTGACGAGAGTGGTCATATGCGCTCCTGGGAGTCGACGTCGAATCAGAATGCAACCGGTCATTGACTGCGGCAACGGACGCAATGTCAGGTGTTTTCCGCCAGCTATGGGTCACAATGTCCTATGAGTTTGACCCTGCGCCATGTTCTCGAGCACCCGTTGCTGCGGCGCGCGCAACCGTCGGTTCTCAGCGGCCACGATCACCTCGATCACGTTGTCCGATGGGTGCACAGCGCCGACCTGTACGACATCGCGCCGCTGCTGCGCGGCGACGAGATGCTGCTGACCAACGGCGTCGGCCTGATCGGTGTCGATGAGGCCGCGCGTCGTCTTTATGTGCGCCGGATCGCCGAAAGTGGAGTCGCCGGACTGTGTTTCGAGGTCGGCAGGACATTCGCAGAGGTGCCGCCCGAGATGGTCGAGGAAGCTGTCGACGTTGGCCTGCCCATCGTCGAGTTGCAGCCCGCGCTTCGGTTCACCGAGGTGGCCGAGGCGGTGAACAGTGAGCTGATCGACCGGTCTGTGGCCCGGCTGCGCCATGCCGACGAGATCTCTCGAGCGCTGTCCGAGGCGCTTGCGCGCGGCGCATCGCAGACCGAGCTGATCGAACAAGTCGCCGCCACGCTCGGCACATGGGCTCGACTCAGCGATTACGCAGGCAGGATCGTCGTGGACGCCGGTCAGCCCGTCCCGGATGGCGGCGAGCCGAGCGCCGAGGCGCCTGTGCTGGTCGAGGGAATGGCCTGGGGGCGGCTGACCGCAGGCACCGCAGGCATCCCAACCGTGCTCGTCGAGGCGGTCATGGATCGGGCACCAACTGTCCTCGGCCTCTGCCTGATCCGTGAACAGAAGGATGTCGCGGGCGGTCTGCGCGCACAGCAGGTCCTGCTTCACCATTTGGTAGCAAACAACCCCGCTGACCGATCTGTGCTGGACGCACGGCTGCGCGCGGCGGGCGTCGCCACGTCGGACCACCAGTACGCCTGCATCGCGGTGGACCCTTCGCGCGTCGAATCTGCTGCACACGTTGTCGACGCGATCGTGCGCAGGGCGGGCAGCGGAGTGTTCGGCCTTGTCGACGGTGTCCTGTGCGGTGTGGCGGCCGGGCCGGATGACAATGCGTCACCGAATCTCGCACATGTCGCCCGCCACACAGCCCTTGCCGAACTCTGGCCACAGTCACGGCTGTGCGCAGCGGTCAGCCGCACGGTGCGCGACGTCACCGATCTGCCCCGAGCGATGTCGGAGACGCGTGCCACCCTCAGTCTCGGACAAGACCTCCACATGAACGAAGCGGTGATCAGTGTTCAGGCGCTGGCACTGGAACGTCTCCTCGCAGCGCACGGGAACCCGGAAGCCACCCGGCAGTTCGTTGAGGATCAGATCGGCGCGCTCACGAGGGCCGATTCCATCAAGAACAGCCAACTTTCACACACTCTCGAAGTCCTCGCGGCGTGCGGGGGCAGCAAAGCCGAGGCGGCCAAGCGCCTTCATGTGCGGCGTCAGTCCCTCTATTACCGACTCGACCAGATATCCAGGTTGCTCGACGTCGAGATGGACGATCCGAAGCAGCTGATGACCCTCGGCGTGGCGATCGCAGCCGAACGGCTGGTTAACGCCGGGAAGTGATCAGCTGCTGGTCTCCTCGACGACGGTGTGAATGAACCGCATCTTCTCGAGCACCGCGTGAGGCAGTACGAACGGATACAGGTCCTGCTTGCCCATCGACCGGTTGACCATGTTGAGCGCCCACGACAGCGGCAGCCACATGTCGATCATCTGGTCGAAACCGCTGGGACCCAGCACCCGTCGCTCGAACGTCGCCGCTGCCGGCGCGAAGCCAAACGCGGCCGCCGTGTCAAGGGCGTCGCGGATGTGCAGATAGTGCGCGAAGGTCTCGGCCCAGTCCTCGGCGGGATGCATTGTGGCGTAGGACGACACGTAGTGCTTTTTCCAGCCTACGGGCGGACCCTCGCGGTAGTGGCGGTCCAACGCAGCCTGGTAGTCGGCGTCGGCGTTGCCGTACAGCTCGCGGAACCGCCGCGTGTAGTCCGGCGATGGGCTCACTAGCCGGTAGTAGTAATAGTGGCCGATTTCGTGCCTGAAGTGTCCCAGCAGTGTGCGGTACGGCTCGTCCATCTCGATCCGGAGTTGTTCGCGGTGCACGTCGTCGCCCTCGGCGAGATCCAGTGTGATCACGCCGTTTTGATGACCGGTGAACACTTTCTCGTGCTTGCTGGAGAGCAGGTCGAACGCCAGGCCGTACTGCGGATCCTGGTCGCGCCCGACGATCGGCAGCTTCAGCTCGAAGAGCTCAAAGATCAAGCGCCGTTTGGCCTTCTCCGCATCGGCGAAGGCGGGTAGCGCCTTGGTGTCGGCGTCGTTGGGCCGGGTTCGGGTGAGAACGCACGATCTGCACAACTGCTCGGTCGGGCCGGTTTCGACCAGCCAGTTGCACTCGGCCAGGTGCATATTGGCGCATAGCCGGTACTTCTCGGCGTCGACGAAACCGGGCTGGGCGCTGTCCTCTCCGGACGCGATGACCAGCAGCGCCATGTTCTCGAGCGAGAACCCCAGCGGTCGCTTGCAGGACAGACAGAGCGAGTTCTCGAACGCCAGGCGCTGACCGCAGTTGGGGCAGATGAAGTCACGCATGAAGCGCTTTCCCCTCGAACGGCTCGACGTCGACCGCGACCTCGATGTCGCTGCTCTGAGAGTTGGTGTAGATGATGCCGCGCAGCGGTGGGATATCGGCGTAGTCCCTGCCCCACCCGACAGCGATGTAGCGCTCGTCCACCATTTGGTCGTTCGTCGGGTCCAAGCCCAGCCATTGGTTCTGCGGCGTCCATACCGACGCCCAGGCATGGGTGGCATCGATGCCGACCATTCGTTGCTTGCCCGGCGGCGGATCTGTGGCGAGGTAACCCGAAACATAGCTGGCGGCAAGGCCGTTGGCGCGCAGGCAGGCGATCGCCAGCCGGGCGAAGTCCTGGCACACGCCTTCCCCGGCGGCGAGCACATCGTTCACCCGGGTGGAGACCGATGTCGAACCGGACCGGTAGGTGAAGTCGCGATAGATCCGTGACGTGAGGTCCATCAGCACCTCGATGAGCGGTCGGCTCTGCGCGAAGCTCGGTGCGGCGTAGTCCCTCACCGCGTCGGTGATCTCCTGCGGCGCCAGGTCCAGCGTGAACTCCGTCGCGAGTGCACCGTCGACACCGACCGGCCGCGCTATCTCCCATGGCGCCAACGCGGATCCGGCGCCGTAGAGCTCATCCGGCGGCGGGTCCACCTCGACGATCGACTCGCTGGTGACGGAGAGCCTGCGGTGCCGCTCGGTGACATGGAAGTACGAGCTCACATTTCCGTAGGCGTCCCGGCTGGTCGAACTGTCCGCCGGTTCGGGGTCGATCAGCAATTTGTAGGAAAGGCAACGCTGCCGAGCGGTGTCGCGCGGCGTGAGAAACCCGCGGCCGTAGGAACTGGTCACGTCGTCGGAATACCCGTAAACCGTGCGGTGAGTCACCTGATATCGGCGCGTACTCATGCCTCGGCTCCCGCTCGCCTTCGGACCGGTCACGGCATCACCCGGCGTTCGTCGGGACCCCACAGCGGCTGCATGCCTCCGGGCAGCGACAGCTGCGTCGCAGTGATGACGCCGGCCAGCTCGCGCAGGTCGCTGTGCAGCCGGTCGAGCAGGTCGGCAAGCGCGGCGCGCCTTCCGTCGGCGGTGACCTTCTCGAGGTCGGCCGGGTCGAGCCTGCGCAGCCTGGTACCGATCTCGTCGACCAGTCGCTCGGATCGCGACGAGCCGGACCGGCAGCGCCTTGAGGTCGGTACGGAGCCGCTCGAACTGGTAGACCAGCGAGCGCGGGTTCTCCGCGTCCAGCAGTACCAGGTCGACGATGGCGGCAACGCTGACCGCCCCCGGGTTACGTCGCCGGTAGATGACCGACGACTCGCAGGCCACCAGCGTGGCTTCGGTGATGGTTTGTTCGGCGCCGGGACTGCGGACGGTCGTCAGCGTCGCGGTCAGCAGTGCGGTGAGGGCCAGGCCACGCTCGATCCGCTTGCCGATATCCATCATGGTCCAGCCGACGTCTCGCACCATCGACTCGGCGGCAAGCCCCGACAGCGCGAGCATTCCGGCCAGCGTCAGGCTGTGCGCCGCCGCGAGGTAAGCCTCGCCCTCCGCTTTGGATTCCGGCACCGAACGCCCCTGATGAAGCACCGCCCTCTCGACCGCCGCCAACACCATCCAGGTGTCGTTGGACATCTGATCGCGCACCGCGCGGGCGGCCAGCCCCAGTCGCTCGACGGATTGGGCAAGTGCACCCGGGCAATCCCGGTCAGCGGTCAACGTCCACAGGGTCGTCGGAGCGGTGGCGATCATCTCGTGGGAGTCACCGTCGGCGCCGGTGTCGGTTCCCGTCATCTGTCCCAAGGCGGCAAGCAGCACGGGCACACATTCGCTGCCCTCGATGTTCTGCCGGTAGCGGAACTCGTGATACCGCTCACGGGTGACGGTCAGCAGCCTCGCAATGGTTTCCGCGCGCTCGGAGTACCTTCCCATCCAGAAGAGGTCCGACAGCACACGCGGCGAGCTGACGGCCCTTGTCGGGCTCGACGTAATCGCCTCACGCTCGATGACTGGCGACGCCGGAGTCGGTTCGGCTGTGACACGCGTCGACTGACAGACCCAGATATCTTTGGCCGCAACTGTTTTCAACGTATAGGCAGCATTGCCAGGTGCCAGCAGATAGCCAAGGCCGCCGATCATGGGCGCATAGCCACTGCGCTGGGCCACGGTGAACAGCCGCATGCCGAAGCTCGCAGAGGACAGGCCGCCCGGATGAAAGCCTGTTGGGGCGGAGGAGAACTGCGGCAGATCCTGGCCCACCCACTGCCATGGGGTGGCCTCGATGCGGGCGGCCAGCGATCCGCGTTGTTTCGCCGTCAATGCGGGCCCGACGATGGTGTCGCCACCGGCCACCGGCTTGATCAACAACGACCCCAGCTTGCTCACCAGGTGTGATCGCTCCACATTGATGCCGCCCCAGTATGTGGGTGCGGTCTCCAGCAGCGGCGTCTCGTCCAGCAGCGACTGGGCCAGCTCGGGCAGAAAGCGAAGCAGCCCAGGGCTTTCCAGGATCCCGCTGCCGAGGGTGTTGACCACGGTCACCGCTCCCCGCCGCAGTACCTCGACCAGACCCACCACACCGAGCCGGGAGTCGGCGCGCAGATCAAGCGGATCGACGTAGTCGGCGTCCACCCGACGCAGCACCACGTCCACCCGCTTCAGGGTGCCCAGCGACCGCATCCAGAGCTTGCCGTCCCGCACCACCAGGTCGGCACTCTCCACCAGCGGGAAGCCCAGCACGCTCGCGAGATAGGCCTGGTCGAAAGCGGTCTCGGAATGGCTGCCTGGACTCAGCACGACAACGACCGGCTCCTCGGCCGATTCGGGCGCGGCGTCGATCAACGCCAGTCGAAGCGCCTGCGCCCACGGCGAGGCGGGCCTGGGCCCGATCCGCTCGTACAGGTCGGGGGCGGCGTGTGCGACGACGCGCCGGTCGGCCAGCGCGTAGCCCGCGCCCGACGGCGCCTGCGCCCAGTCGGCGTTGACCCGAAACGCGCCGTCGGCCGCGCGGCTGATGTCGCAGGCATGCATGAACAGCTGATGCCTGCCCGGCACCTCGATTCCCCGCGCTGCCCTGACATATCCGGGATGGGCGAACAGCAATTGCGCGGGAAGCACACCGCCGGTCACCGAGCGGCGAGGGCCGTACAGATCGGCCAGCACCGCGTCGAGCAGCCGAGAGCGTTGCACAAGGCCGGATTCCAGCGTGTCCCAGTCCGGCGCGGAGATCAGCAGCGGCAGCGCGTCGAGATGCCACGGCCCGGGTACACCGGTGCCGTACGTGATGCCGTCGTTGTCGACCCGATCGCGCACGACGGTGCGGAGCTGCTGGAGTCCGCTGCGGCCGCGCTCACCCACACATTCGGCCAGCTCGACCCATGACGGCCGGACATCGCCTGCGGCGTCGACGAATTCGTCATAGCCGCCGACCGCGCCGCCACGCGGGTCGAACAGCGACTGCTGAGCCCGCGCCGAGCGATACCCGGTCAGCAGGTTGTCGATGTCGTGCGGATTCGCCGCGGGAAGTGCCATCAGAGCAGAACGGTACGCACACCCAACACCTGATGCGCAGTCAGCCGACCAGGTTGATCGCCAGCTGGGCGGCGCGCTCGCGCGGCGATATCGGCGGTGATCTCGCCGCCGCGAGGGTCCGGATCCCGCAGTTCAGCGGGTGCGATGACCCGCAAGTGGAACATTTTCGGCACAGTAGCGCCATGGTTCGGCTCCCGCTGCTCTACTGTCTGTGTGTTGGCGAGCACGTTGTAGAGGGGGATTCACACTCATGAAGCGCCGGTTCACCGCCGCAGCCGTTCTCCTCGTCGCGGTCGGCCTCGCCGGCTGTTCGAGCCCCCCCGCGGCGCTGAGCAATCGTGACGCCCGGGTGAGCATCAACGGAAAGGCCACCAACGCGTTACAGCAGGTCACCTGCTTCCAGGACGGCCGCGCCTGGACCATCGAGACCACCACCAAGGAGCCGGGGTTCACGGCGACGCTCCAACTCGGTGACGAGGTGACCGCGCAGGCGGTCGACATTCGCAGCCTGGGCAACTTCACCGGCACCTACTGGGATGACAATCTCGGTAAGGCCAAGGCCGAGGTCGAGGGCGGCAAGTTCACCATCAGCGGCGAGGCGCAGGGAGCCTTCGCCGACAAGCCGAACCAGAGTGTGACTGCGACGTTCGACATCAGCACCCTCTGCTGACCGGTGGCTTCCTGGAAGGACGTGGATCGTATCGTCGCCGGACTTCCCGAGACGAGCCGAGGCGACCCCGCGCAACTGGCGCGTCCGCAAGAAGCTCATCGTTTGGGAGCGTCCGCTGCGCAAGGCCGACCATGAAGCGCTCGGAGACGATGCGCCCGACGGAGACATCCTCGGCGCCAGGGTTGCCGATGAGGGCGTGAAGTTCGCGTTGATCGCCGACGACCCAGGGGTCTACTTCACCACCCCGCACTTCGACGGATACCCCGCCGTCCTGGTGCGGCTGGCCGAGATCAAGGTGCCCGAACTCACCGAGCTCATCACCGACGCCTGGTTGGCGCAGGCACCGAAGACATTGGCCAAGTCATTCCTGGCGAACGGCAGTTCCTGACCCCGCGGTCGGAGGATCATCTGACGCATCGCTGGCAGTCGCGTCAATAACGACTGAGCGCGAGCCAAGGAGGACTCATGCCCGCGACAGACCCCACCTTCTATCGAACACCGGGTGCCGCCGTTTCGGCCGCCCCCGAACAGCTCGCCTACGTTGTCGCATTCGACCCCGAAGGCCGGGCCAAGGACGCGCTCGCAGTCGTCGACTGCGACCCCGACTCGTCCAGCTACGGCGGTGTGGTCGGGTGGACCGAACTGCCGACCGCCGGAAACGAACTCCATCACTTCGGCTGGAGCGCGTGCTCGAGCGCGTTGTGCCACGAAGGCCACGACCACCACAACGGCCTCGAGCGGCGCTACCTTCTGGTGCCCGGGATCCGGTCGTCGACGACGTATGTCCTCGACACCAAGCCCGAACCCCGCAACCCGGTGCTGAAACACACCATCGAGGCCACCGAGCTGGCAGCCAAGGCCGGCTACTCGCGGCCGCACACCGTGCACTGCGGGCCTGGCGGCATCTTCATGTCGGCGTTGGGCGGTGCGAACGGAGACGACGGCCCCGGCGGTATCGCACTGATCGACCACGACACCTTCGAAGTGCTCGGGCCGTGGGAGAAGGACAGGGGTCCGCAGTTCTTCGCCTACGACGTGTGGTGGCATCTGCGGCACGACACGGTGGTGACCTCGGAATGGGCGACGCCGTCGATGATCGAGAACGGACTCAATCCCGAGGACCTGCTCGGCCGCAAGTTCGGTCACCACCTGAACTTCTGGAGCATGTCGGAGCGCACGCTCACCCAGCGCATCGACCTCGGGGACGAGCACCAGATGGTGCTCGAACTTCGGCCCGCCCACGACCCGTCCAAGTCTCATGGATTCGCCGGCGTCGTGATCAGTGTCGAGGATTTGTCCGCATCGATCTGGATGTGGCACAAGGACGGCGATCAATGGTCGGTCGAAAAGGTGATCACCATCCCGGCCGAGCCTGCCGACGCCGAGGACCTGCCGCCCGCGCTCAAGCCGTTCGGTGCCGTGCCACCGCTGGTGTCCGACATCGACCTGTCGGTCGACGATCACTGGCTATACGTGTCGTGCTGGGGCACAGGGGAACTCAAGCAGTACGACGTCAGTGATCCCTCCCACCCGCGGGAGACGGCGTCGGTTCGGCTCGGCGGGATCGTGCAGCGCGAACCCCACCCGGCGTTTCCGGACCAACCGCTCGGCGGCGGGCCGCAAATGATCGAGATCAGCCGGGACGGCCGGCGGGTCTATGTCACCAATTCGCTCTACGCGGCATGGGACGAGGTCTTCTATCCCGACGGCGTCGGGTCGTGGATGGCCAAACTCGACGCCGATGTCTCGGGCGGCGGGCTGGAAGCCGACACCGCGTTCTTCCCGCACGGCGACGAGTTCCGCGGCCTGCGGGTTCATCAGACCCGGCTGCAGGGCGGTGACGCGTCCAGCGACTCGTACTGCTTCACCAACTGAGCGTCATCGGTTGGCGCGAACGCTCGGACGGCGAGCTCGTCGGCGGGCACCAGGTGGCCCCTCGAGCGCAGCGGATCTCGACGTCGGCTTCCGCGCCACAATCGGCGTGCGCCAGCCGCAACCGGGAGCGGGTCGGCAGGTGGCGTCGGCCCCACTCGAACATCGCCCAGACCACGGGCATGAAGTCGACGCCCGCCGGCGGTCAGCACGTACTCCTCGCGGGCGCGCTGGCCCGGCTCGCGGTAGGGCCGACGCGTCAGCAGCCCGGCGTCCACCAGCTCGTTCAGCCGCGCGGCGGCCGAAGCGCCTGGGTGATGCCGACCCGTCGGTAGAAGTCGTCGAACCGGGTCGTCCCGTAGTAGGCCTCGCGCAGGATCAGCATCGCGGACTTGGTGCCGAGCAGCGCCATCGTCTTCTCGACAGGGCACTCGCCCACCGCTGACCATGCATCCCGGTCGGCCAGCCTGCCCTGCAGAACCGTCATGGAATTCACCACCCCTCTCTGAGTTGTTCTAACTATACCCAGATGGTATAGCTGGGTTTAGGAAGTAGCACTCAGCGTCGAGTCACAGGAGGCAGAAATGGCCGGATATGCAGGCCGGGACGCGGTCATCGTCGGTGCGGTACGAACCCCGATCGGCAAGGGCAAGGCCAGCGGAGCCCTGCACGACGTGCTGTCCGGTCGACCTTCTTGCACACAGCCTGAAGGAACTGGTCGCCCGGACGGGCGTCGACCCCGCGCAGATCGACGACGTCATCGCAGGCGCCGTCACGCAGGTCGGCGACCAGGCCGTCAACATCGCCCGCAATGCGCTGCTGGGCGCCGGGTTCCCCGAGTCGGTGCCAGGGACGACCGTCGACCGCCAGTGCGGCAGCAGCCAGCAGGCGATCAGCTTCGCCGCCCAGGGCGTGATCTCCGGCGCGTACGACATCGTCGTCGCCGCGGGCGTCGAGTCGATGGGCCGGGTCCCGATGGGCTCGAGCGTGTTGCCGGGCAGCGACCCGTTCGGCGCGATGGCCGCAGCGCTACCCCGACGGCCTCGTGCCACAGGGCATCAGCGCCGAGCTGATCGCCGCGAAGTGGGGCTTCTCGCGACAGCAGCTCGACGAGTTCTCGGCGGGCAGCCACGAAAAGGCCGCCGCGGCGACCAAAGAGGGGCGCTTCGACAACGAACTGGCGCCGATCGCCGGGCTCGACCACCGACGAGATCATCCGTCCCGGCACCACGGTCGAGACGCTGGCGAATCTGCAAGCCGGCGTTCTACAACCCGGCCTACGAGGCGCGCTTCCCGCAGATCACGTGGGAGATCACCGCGGGCAACTCGTCGCCGCTGTCGGACGGCAGCGCCGCGGTGCTCATCACGACCTCGGAGGTGGCCAAGCGGCTCGGCCTGCGTCCGCTGGCCCGCATCCACACCGCTACCGTCGTCGGGTTCGGACCCGCTGTACATGCTGACCGGGGTCATCCCGGCCACCGAGAAGGTGCTGGCGCGTGCCGGGCTCACGCTCGCCGACATCGACCTGTTCGAGGTCAACGAGGCGTTCGCGCCAGTCGTGCTGGCGTGGGCGCACGACACCGGCGCCGATCTGGCGAAGACGAACGTCAACGGCGGCGCGATCGCGATCGGTCATCCGCTGGGCGCCAGCGGCGCGCGCATCATGACGACGATGGTCAATGCGTTGGAGCAACGCGGCGGCCGCTACGCGCTGCAGACGATGTGTGAGGCCGGTGGCATGGCCAACGCCACCATCATCGAGCGGTTGTAAATCCCCGAGCCGAGGGCCGGGCCGTGGTGGTGCCTTCCGCGGCCCGGTTTCCTCGTATTCAGTCCTTCTCGAGTTCGAACAGCGGGATGATGCGGCTGGTCTTCGACTGGTACTCGCCGAAACCCGGCGCCGCCGCGACGACCTTGTCGAAGAGCTGGTCGCGCTCGGCCTGGGCAACTCGCGGCTGGTGACGTCGTAGGCGTCGGTGCCGACCTCGACATGTGCCCGCGGGTTGGCCCGCAGATTGTGCACCCAGTCCGGGTTGGTGTCGGCCCCGGCCTTCGAGCCGATGATGATCGTCTTGCCGTCGATGGTGAAGTACGCCAGCGGCGCCAGCCGCGGCTGGCCCGACTTGGCCCCAGTCGTGGTCAGCAACAGCAGGTTGGCGCCTTCGAACTGGCCGCCCACCTTGCCGCCGTTGGCTCGGAACTCGTCGACGATGTTCTTGTTGAACGCCTTCATCATCTCGGCGTCAGGTACGTCAGCTCATTTCCCCTCCAGCTTCTCGGGCTTGGCGTCTATTCCGGATTCCTTGCGCTGCTGCGGCCGTTATCGGGGCCGGGCGCGCCGGTCAGCGGGTCGACGCCGCCGCCGGACTTCGGGAAGGCGATCACTTCGCGGATCGAGTCCATGCCGCCCAGCAAGGCGGTAGTCCGATCCCAGCCGAATGCAATGCCGCCGTGCGGCGGGGCTCCAAACATGAACGCCTCCAACAGGAAGCCGAACTTCTCCTCGGCCTGCGCCTTGTCCAGGCCCATCACCCCGAACACCCGCTCCTGAACGTCGCGGCGGTGGATACGAATCGAACCGCCGCCGATTTCGTTGCCGTTGCAGACGACGTCGTACGCGTCGGCCAGCACCGCACCCGGGTCGGATTCGATGCTGTCCTCGAACTCCGGCTTGGGCGCTGTGAAGGCATGGTGCACCGCGGTCCACGCGCCCGTGCCGACCGCGACGTCCCCCGCGGCGGTCGCGTCATCAGCCGGCTCGAACAGCGGCGGATCGACGACCCAGGTGAACGCCCACGCGTTGGGGTCGATCAGGTCCTGCCGTTTGGCGATCTCGCCCCGCACCGCTCCGAGCAACGCACGCGATGTCTTCGCCGGGCCCGCCGAGAAGAAGATGCAGTCACCCGGCTTGACGCGCCGACATGTGCTGCCAAACCCTCGCGTTCGGCGTCGGACAGGTTCTTGGCGACCGGCCCGCTGAGGTCCCCGTCCTCGCCCACCAGACACGTACGCCAACCCGCGGTGACCGCGCTGTTTGGCGAAGTCCTGCCAGGCATCGAGCGTCCGCCGTGGCTGCGAGGCGCCGCCCTGCATCACCACAGCGCCGACGTAAGGCGCCTGGAAGACGCGGAACGGCGTGTCGGAGAAAAATTCCGTGCACTCGACGAGTTCGACGCCGAACCGCAGGTCGGGTTTGTCCGATCCGAACCGGCGCATGGCATCGGCGTAGGTCATCCGCGGCAACGGCGTGGGCACGTCGTATCCGATCAGGGCCCACAGCGCCTTGATGATCTCCTCGGAGATCGCGATGACGTCTTCGGTGTCGACGAAGCTCATCTCCATGTCGAGCTGGGTGAACTCCGGTTGGCGGTCGGCGCGGAAGTCCTCGTCGCGATAGCACCGCGCGATCTGGTAGTAGCGCTCCATGCCCGCGACCATCAGGAGCTGCTTGAACAGCTGCGGGCTCTGCGGCAGCGCATAGAACGACCCTGGCTGCAGCCGCGCGGGAACCAAGAAGTCGCGCGCCCCCTCCGGCGTCGAACGGGTCATCGTCGGCGTCTCGATCTCGACGAAGTCGTGTTCGGCAAGAACCGCTCTTGCCGCCGCATTTACCTTGGAGCGCAGACGAATTGCCGCACCGGGCCCGTCGCGGCGCAGATCAAGATAGCGATACTTCAGCCGCGCTTCCTCGCCCGGAGCCTCATCGAGCTGGAACGGCAGCGGCGCGCTCTCCCCCAGGACGGTCAAGCGACGTCGCATTGACCTCTATGTCACCGGTCGCGATCTCCGGATTGGCGTTGCCCTCGGGCCGGACCTCGACGACGCCCTCGACCGCAATGCAGAATTCCGCTCGCAGCCGGTGCGCAGACGCCAGCACGTCGGCCTCGCGGAACACCACCTGCGACACCCCCGACGCGTCACGCAGATCGATGAAGATCACCCCGCCGTGATCGCGGCGGCGCGCAACCCAGCCGGCCAACGTCACGTTCTGACCGGCGTTGGCGGCCCGTAGCGAACCGGCGGCATGGCTGCGCAGCACGAAGAATCTCCCTGGGAATCGCCTGACGAGAGGACTGCCACAGTGTAGTGGGGGCTACATCGCCGGTAGCTTGGCGTTCGTGGGTACGTCTATCGCGGTCATCGGCCCCGGGGCCATCGGCTCCACCATGGCCGCATTCCTGCACGCCGCCGGACACCATGTGCTGTTGTGCGGGCACACGCCACGCAACCAGGTGGAGGTCAGGCCCGACGACAAGGACCCGATAGTCGTGCCGGGTCCGGTGATGACCGATCCCGCCGACGTTGACGATCCCGTCGACGTGGTCCTGCTGGCGGTCAAGGACACGCAGAATCGGGACGCCGCAGGATGGTTGAGCCGGCTGTGCGACGACCGCACGGTGGTGTGCGTGCTGCAGAACGGGGTCGAGCAGATCGAGCGGGTCGGCCCGCTGTGTCCGTCGTCGACGGTGGTGCCTGCGAGCGTGTGGTTCTCGGCGGAACCGCACCAGGAGGGCTGGGTCCGGCTGCGCACCGGCGTTCGGCTGGTGCTGCCCGAGGGCGATGCCGCGGAGACGATCGCCGAGCTCCTCGGCGACACCGGCGCCACCGTCGAGCTCGACCCCGACTTCACCACCGCGGCGTGGCGCAAGCTGCTGGTAAACGCGCTGGCCGACTTCATGGTGCTGACCGGGACGCCGCTCAGGCATGTTCCGCCGCGACGACGTCGCCGCGCTGTCCCGGCGGTACGCGGCCGAATGTCTCGCGGTCGCGCGCGCGGAGGGCGCCAACCTCGGCGACGAGGTGATCGACGAAATCGTCGGCCTGTTCGCCAAGGCTCCCGAGGACATGACCACGTCGATGCTCACCGACCGCGAAGGGCACCGGCCGCTGGAGTGGGACATCCGCAACGGCGTCATTTCCCGCAAGGCCGTTCGGACACGGCCTGGCCACTCCCATCAGTGACGTTGTCGTGCCCTTATTGGCCGCGGCGAGCGACGGTCCCGGATAAAGTGCACACGTGCGCTGCCCTGCGTGCGGGACCACGGCGCTACGTGCGGCCGCGCGGTTCTGCGACAACGTGCGGGGCGCCGACTCGAACAAGTCGATCAGGCTGCCGAATACAAGCAGGTAACAGTTCTCTTCGCCGACGTCGTCCGGTCGATGGACATCGCCGCCACGCTCGGAGCCGAACGTTTACGCGAGCTCATGACCGAGCTCGTCGAATGCTCCGGCGTCGTGGTGGCGCGTTACGGCGGCACAGTCAATCAGTTCACCGGCGACGGCTTCATGGCGCTGTTCGGTGCCCCGATCGCGATGGAGGACCACGCGCGTGCGGGCGTGCCTGGCCGCGCTGGACATCCAGATCGAAGCACAGAGACTGGCAATCGATTTCGAGCGGCGATACGGCGTGGCACGTCAAACTGCGGATCGGACTGAACTCGGGCGAGGTCGTTGCGGGTGACATCGGCTCTGGTCCAATGGGTTACATCGTTACCGGCCGACAAGTCGGCATGGCGCAGCGGATGGAATCCGCGGCTCCACCCGGCGGCGTCATGCTCAGCGAGTCCACTGCCCGTCTGGTAGAAGCCTCGGCCGACCTAGGCGAGCCGGAGCTGGTACGGATCAAGGGCTCTGTCGAGCCGGTGACCGCTCGCCGGTTGATCGCGGTAGCGAACGGAGCACCACTGATCGCTCGACGGCGTGAGTCTGAACTCGTCGGACGAGAAGCGGAGATGAGCAAGCTGGCGGCGATGTTGGATGAAGCGGCCGAGGCAGCGGACGCGTCGTCGGCGTAGCGGACCGCCCGGTATCGGTAAAAGCCGTATCACACAGCGAAGCTGCCGCGATCGCGGCCGGCCTCGGCATAGAGGTCATTGCCGATCTATTGCGAGTCTCATTCCACAGAAGTGCCATTTCGCGCCGTGGCTGGGCTCTGCTACGCGGATTCTTCGGCATGCGGCACTCGACCACAAGCAGCGAGGGCGAGAACTCGCGCGGCGCTGCCGGCCGCGGACCCGACGACATGGCTTCTGTTGGACGACTTGCTCGGCATCCGGGACGAAAGCCGTCCGGGACGACATCGACCCGGATGCACGCAGAAGCGCAGTCTCGCGTCGCTGCTCGACGTCCGCTCTGCTTGCCCGTCGTGGCCTGCGCGTGTATCGTCATCGACGATGCGCAATGGCTGGACGCCGTCAGCGAATCGATCCTGGCCGAGTTCATCTGACCGTATCCCCAGGACGCCATGCGATGGTGCTGGTCAACTACCGACCTGAATACCGGGCGCGCGTCCGCGCATGCGGGGTACGCGGTGATTCTGCTGTCGCCGCTGGAACAAGTCGCGAGCCACGGCGATGACCACCGCCAGCTGCTTGGTTCGCACCCTCGTTCACAGCGCTCGCTGATGCAGATCGCCGAACGCAGCGCGGGCAATCCGTTCTTCACCGAGGAGATCGTTCGCGATCTCGCCGAGCGCGGCGTGATCGACGGCGAGCGTGGCGCATACATCCGCCGGAGCGACGGCGACGTAGCCGTTCCCGCCACCGTCCAGGCCACCATCGCCGCCCGCATCGACCGACTGGCCGCCATAGCCAAGCGTACATTGAGCGCAGCCTCCGTCATCGGCTCGCGGTTCGGCGCCGACCTGTTGACCCCGTCCTCGACGAGTGCGCACGTCGCGAATCTCCTTGACGCCGAAATCATTGAGCCGGTTTCAGATTCGCCGCGGCCGAGTACGCGTTCCGTCATCCGCTTCTACGAGCGGTGGCGTACGAGTCACAGCTGAAGTCGGGTCGCGCGACACTACACCGCAAGATTGCCGCCGCAATCGAGAAAGGAGATCCCCAGTCGGTCAGAGGCGAACGCGGCGCTGATCGCTACGCACCTGGAGGCGGCAGGCGACCTGCGGCCAAGCCTTCGGCTGGCACATGCGCGCCGGCGCCTGGGCAACCCACCGCGACATCAGCGCGGCGCGCATGAGCTGGCAGCGGGCCGTCGCCGTCGCCGACCAATTGCCCGATGCCGACCCAGACCGGTTATCGATGCGCATCGCGCCGCGCACGATTACTGTGTGCGACCTTCTGGCGCGTCGGGGGCAGCATGGCAGACTTCGGATTCGACGAACTGCGTGAACTGACCGCCGCCGCAGGCGACAAGCGGTCGTTAATGATCGGGCATGACCGGCCTGGTGCAGATGCAAGAATTTCCACGGCGAGTTCTCCGAGGCGGCGCGCCTGGCTCCGAATACGTTGACCTGCTCGATTCGTTCGGTGACCCGGAAATGATCGTCGGGTTGTTGATCCGGCGGTCACGTCCAAATGGGGTGCGGGCGAGATGACCGAAGCGATACGGCTATGCCAGCGCGCAATCGAATTGGCGGACGGTGATCCGGTAATGGGAAGCCTGATCATTGGCTCGCCGTTGGCGATGATGCTTGCCATGCGCGCGACGTCAGGTGCTGTCTGGGATTTCGGGATGGCACGAAGATTTCGACCAAGCCATTGCCATCGCCCGCAGTGTCGACCAGTTCAGCTTCTGCGGTGTAGTCCAGTTCAAGTACATCGCCGTTTTGAACTGGGCACTCGAACCCAACGACGTAGCGTTGCGCGAAACCGCAGAGGCCCTTGGGATCGCACGGCACGGTGCAGACGACTTTCACGCTCGCCAACGCCGAGTTCGCGCATGGTCTTGTGCTCGTGCGTCGCGACGGCACTGACCGCGAGCAGGGTTTCGAACTACTCGCCAAGGCCGCTCGATTGGGTCGGGAGCATCGGTACACCATCGTCGCGGCATGGTGCGCCGATCTCGACATCGCTGCGGACAAGGTTCGGACGGGTGATTTCGACGGCGCAGTCGCACTGTGCCGCAACGTCCTGGATGCGCAGATCGGCAGCGGCGAAATGATGAATCGCGGTTGGAGCACAACAGTTCTCGTCGAGGCGTTACTTCGCCGAGATCGCACGGCGACGTCGAGGAGGCGGAGGCCGCCGTCGACCGGCTGGCTGCGATGCCCACCGAGCCGGTGTACCTCTACCACGAACTGCCGCTGCTGCGGCTCAACGCGATGCTGGCCAAGGCCAGAGGTGACGAGGGGCGTTACCGGGATTTCAGGGACCGCTACCGGACCCGCGCCGCGTCAACGGGCATGGAAGGTCACATCGCGCTGGCCCAGGCGATGCATTAGCGACTCAGCAAGGTTGCCGGCTGACTTGGACCCTCGCGCACGACCCGAAGAAACCGTCACTGCTGGCGAAACTCGTCGCGAAAAGGTTGATGACCTACAAATACCGCGGGTACCTGGCCAAGCTGCGCCAGTACACCGACAGCCGGTTCGGCATGACGATCCATTAGGCCAGACACCGTCCTCTACTGTGTATGGCCATGAAGCCATGTGAACGCGTCGGTCTCGACTTCATCGACACCGCGCCGTTCCGGTTCGTCAACACCGTCGACCTGGCGATCACGCCGGAACAGGTTTGGGA
>CAVTHR010000013.1:0-62155 GCA_963734385.1 uncultured Actinomycetota bacterium
CGAGCGTTGGCTGAGCCACGGCCGGATATCCGCGGAGGTCAATCAAGACCTGTCCGGCCGGATCATCCATGCGACCAGCGAGGGGTGACGCGATGCCGAAGACCGCCAGGGGCCACCGCCCAATCTGGCTCGCGCTGTGGAGTGGACCCGCCACCATCTGCTGCGGCTACACCAACGGCTGTTACCCCCACCACCATGTCGATGATGGAGATGATCGTCTCCGGCTGGCCGGCGCAGGCGATCACCGCGGCCGCCGAACTGGGTGTCGCCGACGCCCTCGCCGGCGGCCCGCTGCCGCTCGAGGAACTGGCCGCGCGGGTGGCGCCGACGCCGATGCGCTGGGGCGCCTGCTGCGTGCATTGATAGGACGGGGCATCTTCCGTCGCCGGCGCGATGGTCGCTACGCGCTGAATTCGGTTGCCGCTACGTGCGTTCCGACGCCCCGATCTCGCTGAAGGGCGCGGCGCTATTCCAGGGATCGCGGAGCAGCGCGAACGCTGGACCCTACTGGCGGAATCGGTCCGAACAGGGAAGTCAGTCGTCCCGGGATTGCGCGGCAAGGACGGCTTCGACTACCTCCTCGAAATACCCGACCACGCCGAACTTTTCGACCAGACCATGACGAGCCTTGCCCAGATGACGGTGGCGACCGTATTGGCCAGCTACGACTTCGCCGCCCATCGCACCATCGTGGACGTCGGCGGCGGGGAGGGCACGATGCTCGCGGCTATCCTGGCGGCGGCGCCCCGTTCGCAGGGGATCCTCTACGATGTGCCGCGGGTCGTCGAGACCGCACCAAAGGTGTTGCGCGGAAACAAGTGTTGCCGACCGGGTGCGATCGCGGAAGGATCTTTCTTCAATAGTGTGCCGGGCGGTGGTGATGCCTATGTGCTCAAGAACATCATCCACGACTGGGCCGATGACACGGCACTGAGATCCTGCGTAACGTTCGTGCGGCGGCCGGACCCCGGGCGACCCTGTTGCTCATCGAGATGGTCGTTCGAGAACACCGTCCGACGGCCCCGAGAATTGGGTGGATCTGGAGATGCTGTTGAACCTAGGTTCGCGAGAGCGAACCCGTGCTGAGTTTCGAAATCTGCTCGGCCAGGCCGGATTCCGGATGACGCGGGTGGTACAGACCGCTTCTCCACTCAGCGTGGTCGAGGCCAGAACCGTGTAGAAACGCCGGACAGGCACCGGCGGTGCGCTCGGTCGACTCTCTCACCCCCTCGTGCAGGCCGAGCCGGTCGTGCAGCCACACCAAGGGTTTCGGCGCCCACCAATTCCATCGGCCCAGCACATGCATGAACGCCGGAACCAAAACCATCCGCACCAGGGTGGCGTCAATCAGCACGGCCAGTGTCAGGCCGAGGCCGGCATCCGCATGAACGACACGTGGGCTCCGAACAGCGCCGCAAACGATATCGACATCACCAAGGCCGCCGCGGTGACCACCCGGCCGGTACGGGCCAAGCCGAGCGCTACGCTCTCGTCGTTGTCGGCACGGGTCCGCCCGGATGCCAGCCAGTACTCGCGGATCCTGGAGACCAGGAAAACCTCGTAATCCATCGACAGCCCAAATGCGATGCAGAACAACAGCACCGGCGTGTTCGCGTTCAGCGGTTCCGGTCGGCGTTGTTCCCAGTGCGCCAAGATGGCCGTCCTGGAAGATCCACACCATCGCACCAAACGCCGCCGTCAGCGACAGCACGTTGCGCAGCAGTGCCTTCAGCGGCAACACCAAGCTGCCGGTCAGCATGAACAACAGGCTGAACGTGATGACTGCGATCAGCCCCAGCACCAGCGGCAGCCGCTTCGTGATGGCATCGACGCTGTCGCGGTTGGTTTGCGCCAGGCCGGCCATCTCGACCGACCGGCCGCCGGGCCGGGTACCTCGTGCAGTCGGTGCAGCTGGGTGGCCGAGGCTCGGAAAATAGCGGCGCGGTGCTAGTCACGGTCAAAAATGCGCTGCCATCGGCCACCCCGGTGGCCGCCGACGGCGGTCCCGACCCGGGTTCCGCCGACGAACGTCCCTGTCGGCGCGGCCACCGCCGAAACATCGGCGACGCGCGACAGATCAGCGGCGTAGCGGTCAAGATCGGCCGGACTCAGGCCGTTGGCGTCGGGGATCACGATGGGCACCGCTGTTGCGGAATTCTTGGCGAAATCGGTGCGCAACTGGTCGCCGACCTGATGCGCCGACGCCGAGCGCGGCAGCCCCGGTCATCGGGCATACCCCACTTCACCGCGAAGAACGGCACCCCGAGCAGCAGCAGCAGCGCGATGACAGCCAGCCCGATCGGCACCGAGCGACGCGTCACGAACTTCGTCGACCGATACCAGAACAGCTGCTGTACCGGGCCGCGGGACGGGGCGTCAACCAAGGCAGCACCCGACGCGCCAGCCGGCGCACATCCAGCGCGTCCAGCCGGGCCCCCAGCAGCACGATGGCGGCCGGCGTGATGACAATGGCCGCGATCGCGACGAACGCGACTGTGGCCACACCTGCGTAAGCGAACGACTTCAGGAAGTACATCGGGAACAACACGATCACCGCCATCGACAACGCGACGGTCGTCGCCGAGAACAGCACTGTGCGACCCGCAGTGGCCATCGTCCGGATCAAGGCGTCGTCGGGTCGGTGCCGTCGGCCAACTCGTCGCGATAGCGGCTGATGATCAGCAGCGTGTAGTCGATGGCCAGGGCGAGGCCCATCGCGGTGCTCAGATTGGGCGCGAAGATCGACACATCGGTGGTGAAGGTGATCAGTCGCAAGACCGACATCGAGCCGACGATCGCCAGCAGCCCACGGCCATCGGCAACGCCGCCGCCAGCAGCCCACCGAACACCCAAACCAACACCAGGAAACTCAGCGGAATCGCGAGCGACTCCATCAGCAGCAGGTCGCGTTCATTTGGGAGTTGATCTGCGCGTACACCATCGCTACCCCGCCGGCCCGGACCATGACGCCGTCGCCCCGACCGGATGTCGTGCGCGACGTCGTCGGACAGCGTCTTGGCATATTTCTGCGCGCCTCTTTTCGCCGCCGAGACCCGCGACGATCAGCCCGGATTTGCCGTCCTTGCTGACAAGATCTTGGCCGCCGCCGGTGGGGCGCTCCACGCCGAGGTCACCCCCGCGACGTTCGGTGATCGCTTCAGCCGATCGACAATGTCGAGCCGACCGCGCGGGCGGCCTGGCTGGCGGCCCTGCCCGGCGCGGTGACCATGATCAGCATCTGCAGGTTGCTCTGGTGGAACTTGTCGGTCAGTAGCTGGTCGCCCCCGCCGACTCCGACGCCGGGTCCTGGAAACCGCTCGAGGACAGGCTCTTGGCGACCGGGATGCCGAAGATCGCCGCCGCTAGCATCACCAAGACGGCCACTGCAATGATTCGTCGCGGCGCGGCGATCGCCAGCAAGCGATTCGTTGCAGCACGTCGCGTCCTCCTTAGACCCGCGGACGCAAGATCAGCGGCAACCGAAATTCTTCTCAGTCAATAGTGAAACGAACGGCGGCATCGCAGCGTTCAACCGGCGCCGTCACCGCCGCACCGCTCGAGTCCGAAACGGAGTAACAGGACTACGTCACGCCGAGGCGGCCAGTGCCTTTTGGTCCTCGTCGGCGAACGTGTCCTCCAGCTGTAGCGGCGAGTAGTCGAGGTCGATCTCTTCGAGCGGCCGGCCCCGCGCGCTACTGATCGTGCCGAACCGTCGCATTCCCTTGTCGGCGGCGTATTGCTGGAACTCGTCCATCGTCAGGCCGAACGGAATCTCGTCGTAAAGAGCGAAGGCGTCTTCGGTGTTCTGCAACGCCAACGGAATGAGCTCGTTCATCCGTGATTCGAATACGTCCAATTGGCGTCGTCTGCGGCGACATGGCGCCGACAGGTGAAGGTGCCCCACGCCATGTGACGTCGCTCGTCGTCACCGATGCGACGCACCAGCTCCTGCATGCCGGGAAGAATGCCGCGATCCACGCAAATCCGGTGCCACGCATAGTATCCCGTCAGCGCCATCATGCCTTCGATGACGTGGTTGTACGTCACCGAGGCGCGAATCTGGGCGGCCGGTGAGGGATCGGCGGACAACGTGTCGAGTGATTCCGGCAGCTCCTCGTAGAACATCTGCCGGTAGGCCGGAAGGTCGTCGAGGTAGCGGTGCAGGTCGTCGGTCATCCCGACCGCGTCGAGCCACATACGGAACACCTGCGTGTGCTTGGCTTCCTCGAACGCGAACTGCGTCAGGTACATCTCGTCGCCCAGGCGGCCCTCGGCGCGCATCGCCGCCATGAACGGCTGGATGTCCTGGGTGACCGCTTCCTCGCCGGCGATGAACTCAGCGCACAGCCGCGCGGCCCAGTCGCGCTCGAGCTCGGTCAGGGACTCCCAGTCGGCGCGGTCGCGCGAGAAGTCGATATCGGCGGGATTCCAGAATTTCGCGTTGCCCCCCGCGAAGAGCTTCATCGGCAGGCTGTCCCAGTTGAGCCCACCCGCGTCGAGCGAGCCGAAGTGTCCGTGCCATTGTCTGACCTCCTCAAATCGTGTGGGCTGGGCTGTGGTGCGGGAGTCGCTGACCACTGGTCATAGTACTGTGAGCCACGTCACGAACAAGGAGCACCCGAGGGTTATGAGTGCAGGACCTTCAAGCCTTCGACGATGTCTGCGACCTCGGTGCGTGTCGCGTAGTCCGGGTGTATGTCGATCCATTGGATCGTGCCGTCGGGGTCGATGATCGCGACGGTGGGGATAGGCACCGTGTGGGTGCCGTCCTGGTTGGAGTTCGCCACGTCGACGCCGATGGCCCGCTGCACTTCTTGGACCTCGTCGGAATGTTCGGTGAGGACGCCCAGTGCCGTCGCGACCTGATTACCCGGGTCGGACAGCACGACGAAGCTCAATTCGTTCTTTTCCTGGATCGACAATGACTTGTCCGGCTTCTGCGGGCTGATCGCGATCAGCTGGACGCCGAGATCATCAAGGATTGGCAGCAGTTCTTCCTGATAGGCGCGCAGTGCGAGGTTGCAGTACGGGCACCAGGCGCCGCGGTAGAGGACCAGCACGGCAGGCGCACCGTCCTGGGCGGACCGCAGAGGGGTTGTCTCGCCGTGGACGTCGAGCAGCTCGACGTCGGGTATCACGTCACCCACGGTGGCCGCGTCCACCGGTACGCCGTCGGCATACATCCGTGCCTGCTCAGCCCGGAAGGCGTTGATGAAGTCGGCGGGCATCTGCGACGCTGCCTCTTCGTGCATCTGGGCGACCCGATCAGCAATGGTCATATCAGGTTCAGTGGTTATGAGCGGCGTTTATTCCCGACCGACTCAAAGCATTCGGCGGCCGTGACGTCCAGCGCACTGTCACGTACCTCCATCCCAAATGAGGGAGACGCAATGAGCGCGGGCCTGTTCGGACTCCTCGACGACGTCGCGGCCATGGCCCGGCTGGCGGCGGCGTCGGTCGACGACATCGGCGCGGCGGCCGGGCGGGCGACGGTGAAGGCCGCGGGAGTCGTCATCGACGACACCGCGGTGACACCGCAGTACGTCCACGGCATCGCCGCCGAGCGCGAGCTGCCGATCATCAAGCGCATCGCCATCGGATCGCTGCGCAACAAGCTGCTGTTCATCCTGCCCGCGGCGCTGCTGCTCAGCAGTTCGTGCCGTGGCTGCTCGACGCCGATCCTGATGCTCGGCGCGACGTACCTCTGCTACGAGGGCGCCGAGAAGGTGTGGGGCCGCATCCGCGGCCACGACGCCCACGCCGCGCCCGTGGCCGCGCGAGGCGAGGACGCCGAGAAGTACATGGTGACCGGCGCGATCCGCACCGACTTCATCCTGTCCGCCGAGATCATGGTGATCGCGCTCAACGAGGTGGCCGACCAGGCGTTCTTGCCGCGGCTGATCATCCTCGCTCATCGTCGCCGTGGTGATCACCGCGGTGGTGTACGGCGTCGTCGCCGGCATCGTGAAGATGGACGACGTCGGCCTGAGCCTCACGCAGCGCTCGTCGCGAGTTCGCGCAGCGCGTCGGCCGCGGCCTGGTCGCGGGCATGCCCAAACTGCTCGCGGCGCTGTCGGTGATCGGCACCGCGGCGATGCTCTGGGTCGGCGGCCACATCCTGCTCGTCGGGACCGACGACCTCGGCTGGCACGCGCCGTACGGTCTGGTTCACCACTGGGAGGAGGCCGTCCACCACGCGGTCGAGGCCGCCGGCGGCGTGCTCGCTTGGCTGGTCAACACCGCGGCGTCGGCGGTCATCGGCCTGGTCGTCGGCGCCGTCGTCGTCGCGATCGTGCACGTGCTGCCGTTCGGCCGCCGCAGATGGGCACCGTGGTGGAACAATCTCGGTCATGACGAAGCCGGACCAGGCGCGCGGTGCGGATCCCGAGTCCCTCGCCCGCGCGGTCCCGCATCTCAAGGTGGGCAGCTTCCGATTCTGGTTCGTGGGCCAGCGGTGGGAATGGTCCGACGAGGTCACGCGCATGCACGGCTACGAACCGGGCTCCATCGTGCCGACCACCGAATTGCTGCTCTCCCACAAGCATCCCGACGATCGCCAGCATGTCCAGGACCAGCTCGACCACCTCCTGCACTCCGGCGAGGCGTTCTCCAGCCGGCACCGCTTCATCGACACCTCCGGCGGCGTGCACAACGTCATCGTCCTCGCCGACCGGATGATCGACGAGCGACGGCGCCGTGGTGGGGAGCGAGGGCTACTACATCGACCTGACCGACACGTTCGATCAGGCGCGCCGGCAGGCCCTGGACGACTCGCTGCCCGAACTGTTCGAGGCGCGCGCGGCCATCGAGCAGGCCAAGGGCGCGCTCATGCTGGTCTACCGCATCACCGCCGACGCGGCATTCGAGATCCTGCTCTGGCGTTCGCAGCAGACGAACACCAAGCTGCGGGCGCTGGCCGCTCAGGTGGTCGCCGAACTCGAGACGATCAACCACCAACCGGACAGTCTGCGCCGCGAGTTCGATCACCTGCTGCTCACCGTCCACGAGCGGGTCCCCGCCCGTCGCGACCGCTAGCGGTTTCGAAGCTGACTGCCCCACGGGCGTCGAATTTGCTCAATCGGACCCATGACGACAGCGATGGGAGGTTACGTGTCAACCGGGAAGCGCGGGGGTGCGGCGGCCGTACGCGATAGTCGACGGAGTGAGTGCGCGTGGCGGAGTTGGAGATCAAGCAGGATGTTCGTGACACCGCGGTCGTGGTGTCGGCCGGGGGCGAGGTGGACTCCGGGACCGTCTACACGTTCATCTCCCATCTCGACGCGGCCCTCGAGGCCGCCTCGAATCATCCGGCGCGGGTGCTCGTCATCGAACTGGTCGATGTGACGTACTTCGGCAGTGCGGGCCTGAACGCCGTCCTCGGTTGTTACGAACGGGGCTGCTCCGACGGGGTCGCCGTCCGCCTGGTGGCCACCAATGCCGAAGTGGTCCGTCCGATCGAGGTGACCAAGCTCGACGGTGTGCTTCGGCCCTATCAGACACTGACAGACGCGCTCGACGGAACCGACGGACAACAGTGACCGGGGACCGCGGGTGAGCGCCGAGGACGCGGTGGCTTACTTGCCGCGGTCTTCGGCGCAGACCCCGAGGTCGGTCGCGATCTTGCGCAGGTGGATTGGGCGGCCACTCCGCTCGGACCGCCGTCGAGGATGGCCGCAGAGCCTGCAGACGGCGCTGAGCATGCTGCTGTCGTCCCGGTTCCCGATGTGGATGGCGTGGGGACCGGAGCTGACCTTCTTCTGCAACGCCGCCTACCGCCGCGACACCCTGGGCCGCAAGTACCCCTGGGCGCTGGGCCGGCCGGCCAGCGAGGTGTGGGCGGAGATCTGGAACGACATCGGTCCGCGGATCGACAGGGTGCTGTCGACCGGAGCAGGCCACCTGGGATGTCGGGCTGCTGCTCTTCCTGGAGCGGTCCGGATATCCGGAGGAGTCCTACCACACGTTCTCCTACAGCCCGCTGCGTGACGACAGCGGGCAGGTCGTCGGCATGCTGTGCGTGGTCAGCGAGGACACCCAGCAGGTGATCGGCGAACGCCGGATGGCGACGCTGCGTGACCTGGGTTCCGATCCCAGCGTGGTGCGCACCGAGCAGGAGATGCTGGCCTTCACGGACCGCCAGCTCGACCAGAACCGGCGCGACCTCCCGTTCACCCTGACCTACCTGTTCGACGAGAACGGCGACGCGCGATTGGCGGGTGCGAGTGGGGTGGCCGCCGGGCATCCGATCGCCCCGGCGTCCTGTCGTCCGACGGCGCGTCCGTCTGGCCGGTGCAGGAGCCGGCGCGTGGTGAATCGGTGCTGATCGCACTCGACGGTGCGACGTTCCCGGAGCTGCCCACGGGGGACTGGCCCGAACCTCCCGCGCAGGCACTCGTCGTGCCGCTGCTGCAACATGGTGACGCGCCGAGCGGGTTCCTGGTGGCGGGATTGAACCGTTATCGCCCGCTGGATGAGGGCTACCGGGGCTTCGTGACGTTGGTCGCGACGCACATCGCGGCGGGCATCGGCAGTGCGCGAAGCTACCGCGCCCAGCAGCCGCGGGCCGAAGAGCTGGCCGAGCTGGACCGCGCCAAGACCACGTTCTTCTCCAATATCAGCCATGAGTTCCGCACACCGCTGACCTTGATCCTCGACCCGGTGGCCGAGCTGCGCGGCCGGAGCACCGGTTTGGACGAGCAGACGCGGCAGGAGCTCGATGTCGTCTGGCGCAACGGTTTACGTCTCACCAAACTGGTCAACACGCTGCTGGACTTCTCCCGTATCGAGGCAGGCCGCACGCAGGCGCGCTACGAGCCGGTGGACCTCGCGGCCGTCACCGCCGAGCTGGCCAGCGTCTTCCGTTCGGCCGTCGACCGGGCCGGGCTGGAGTTCAGCGTCGACTGCCCGCCGATGGACGAACCGGTCTACATCGACCGCGACATGTGGGAGAAGGTGATCCTCAACCTGTTGTCCAATGCGCTGAAATTCACCTTCGACGGGTCCATCTCGCGTCAAGGTGCATCGCGAGGACACCGAAGCGGTCGTGACCGTCGCGGACACCGGCATCGGTGTGCCCGCCGAGGAGATGCCCCGGTTGTTCGAACGGTTCCACCGCATCGAGACCGCACGCGCGCGGTCCAACGAGGGCAGCGGTATCGGGTTGGCACTGGTCAAGGAACTGGTGGCCCTGCACGGCGGCGGCATCAGCGCTCACAGCGCCGACGGTGCGGGCACCACGTTCACGGTTCGACTGCCGTTCGGCGTCGCGCACCTGCCCGCCGACGCGGTCGCATCGACGGGACGCGCCCTGGCGGCGTCCGGTGTGGCGGAGCCATATGTGCAGGAGGCCCTGCGATGGGTGCCCAGCGACACCGACCGCGCGCTGCCTGTTGTCGCCGAGCCGGAGGCGGCCCTGTCAGCCGACTCCGGCGTCTCGGGCCGCACCCGGCGCGCGTACTCGTCGCCGACGACAACGCCGACATGCGCGAATACCTGACCCGCCTGCTGCGCAGCGCCGGTTACCAGCGTCGACGCCGTCAGCGACGGCGCAGGCGCTCTGACGGCGATCCGCGCTGATCGTTCCCGACCTCGTGGTCAGCGACGTGATGATGCCCCGGCTGGACGGACTCGCCCTGGTGGCGGCGCTGCGCGCCGATCCCCGCACCGCCGCCGTGCCGGTGCTGCTGCTGTCGGCCCGCGCCGGCCAGGAAGCCTCCATCGAAGGTCTGCAGGCCGGCGCCGACGACTACCTCGTCAAACCGTTCGCCGCTGCCGAACTGCTCGCGCGCGTGCGCGCCAACGTCGAACTCGCGCGGCTGCGCAACCACCATGCCCGCTGGCGCGCCGCGCTGGTCGACTCGCTGCAGGAGGCATTCTTCGTCTGCGACGAGCAGGGCGCGGTCATCGAGATCAATGCCGCCTTCACCGACATCCTCGGGTACGGCGCGGACGGGCTGCCCTACGAACCCGTTCTCCCGTGGTGGCCGTCCGCCGACGCCGACCCCGAGGCCCACCGGCAGGTCGCGGACGCGTTCGCCGAACTGCTCGAGCGAACCGCACGGCAGCTTCACGATTCCGGTCACCCACCGCGACGGGCACCGGCTGTGGGTGACCGTCAACTTCAACCACGTCGACGAACCCGAAACCGGCCGCCAAGTCATGGTGGGCACGTTCCGCGACGTCACCGCCGAGCATTACACCGTCCAACGCGAGTCTGCGCTTGGCCTCGCTCAACCAGCAGCTCGCCCAGGCCGACACTCTTGACGATGCCGTTGCTGCGGCCGCCGAGGAATTGCGTCGGTGTGTGGCATGCGCGTCGCGTTCTTGCCGTCACTCTCGCGCGCTGATGACGCCGGATCCGTCGCGCCGCAACTCATGTGCGTCGGTGAGCCGGCGCAGTGGGCGGATCTGCCACCGCCGACCGAGCAGATGATCGACGTCGCTGCGCGACGGCGATCTGCTCACCCCCGACACCGCTGCAGCCCGGCACGGCGGGGATCGCGCTGCAATATCCGCGGGGCGTGCTCGTGCTGCAGATCGAGCTGGCCGAGCGACGACCGTTCACCGCAGAAGACCACATGCTCCTCACGGTGCTGGCCGGCCGGCTCGGCCAAGGACTGCAGCGGGTGCATCAGCTCGACCAGCAGCGCGAAACGGCGTTGGCGTTGCAGAATGCCATCCTCGGTCCGGCCCTGCTGCCCAGTGGATTCGCGGTGCGGTACCAGCCGGCCACCAGCCCGCTTCAGGTTGGCGGCGACTGGTATGACGTCGTCGAACTCGACGACGGCCGCATCGCTCTGATCGTCGGCGACTGCGTCGGACACGGCCTGGCCGCGGCGACGGTGATGGGCCAGCTGCGCAGCGCTTGCCGCGCGCTGCTGCTGGAACGCCTCAGCCCGAGCGCCGCGCTGTCGGCCCTCGACCAATTCGCCGCGCGGCTGCCGGGTGCGCGCTGCACCACCGCCTTCTGCGGTGTGCTCAGCCCCGATACCGGTGAGCTGGTGTACTCCAGTGCCGGCCATCCACCGCCGATCATGGTGCAGGCCGATGGCACCATGCGAATGCTCGACGCCGCCGGCGCCACACCACTCGGAGTTTTCCTGGATCGGTCCCGTCCCGAACACCGCGAGACGCTGCCGCCGCGGTCGACTCTGCTTCTCTACACCGACGGTCTGGTGGAGCGCCGTCGCGAACCGTTGGACACCGGCATTGCCCGTGCCGCCGACCTGGTGCAGGAAAACCGTGACGACCGCTCTGGACGATCTGGCCGGCAGGTCATGTCGCGGCTCGCGCCCGGCGGTGGCTATCAAGACGACGTCGCCCTGCTGCTGTATCGCCAGCCCGCCCCCCTCGAGATGGAGTTTCCGCCGGAGGCGAGCCATCTCGCCGAAACCCGTGCCGCGCTGCGCGAGTGGCTGGTTCGGGCCGGGGTGGACGCCGACCAGACGTTGAAGGTGCTCATCGCCGTAGGCGAAGCCTTGGCCAACGCCATCGAGCACGGCCATCGCCACCACACCGAGGGCAACGTCAGCCTGCGCGCGTCCGCGATGGCCGACCGGTTGCAGGTCACTGTCGTCGATGCCGGTTCGTGGAAGCCGCCGGTGGCTGCCGCGCATCGCGGCCGCGGCATCTCGCTGATGCGGGCCCTGATGCAGGATGTCACGATCCAGCCCCTCACTTCCGGCACCACCGTGCACATGCACGCAAAGATCGCGTGATGGCCGCGCCCCTGAGCCTCGACACCGTCCAGCGCAGCGACGGGTCGGTTGTGGTGACCGCGACCGGCGAGATCGACCTGAGCAATATCGACGAATTCACCGGTCGCCCTTTCGGCGGTGGGGACCGACGGCTCGATGCTCATCGTCGACCTCAGCGGGGTGCAGTACCTGGACAGCGGCGCCATCAACGCGCTGTTCGCCAACGCGGCCGTCATTCGCCTGATCGCCAATCCGATCCTGATGCCGGTACTGAAGATCAGCGGCCTCACCCAGGTGGCCGACGTCGAAGCCGCGTCGCCGCGCGAGGCCTAGGCGGCGGTCACCTTCGCGGCGAGTGCCGCCAGTTTGGCGTCCAGTTGCGCGGCGGCCGCGCGGAGTGGCTCGTTCGGCTCGACGGCCATGAGTGACGACGGCTGGACGTAGGTCACCGCGCTCTGCCCGTTCTCTTCCTCGGTGATCAGGAGTTCAACGGGGGCGAAGAGCCCCGCCGTCACGTCGTGCCGCAGCATCGTGATCGCGATCAGCGGGTTGCCGATCACGAAGCGTATCGCCTTCCGTTCGATACCGGCTTTCTTGATCCACCCGCCGTGGTTCCACTGTGCGAACAGCATGAAGCCGCTCGGTCCGACGTGCGATTGCACCTCGCGTTCGTATGACTGCCAGCTGTCGAACGTCGTCGCGATGTCGTCGATTTGTACCGGTTTGTCGCCGACATCGGCAAGCAACGCAGCAACGAGATCCTCGAAACTCTTTGCGCTGTCGAATCGTATGCGGACACCGTCGAACGGGATTTGGCGCGGCTCAGAGACAGACATGATCAACCTCGGTCTCTACATCGGAATTTTGCGGTTCGACTCGCTCATGGACGTGAGCTGTCGGGGTGCGGTCGATCAGCAGGCTGAGCAGTTCGGGCCTGCTGTAGTGGCCGCTGGCATCCATCTTCGCCTTACGTTGGTCGATCAGTGAGAAGTCGAGATCGGCGATCACCGCGCCTTCGCCGGAAAGCAGTGGGACGCTGAGCAATTCGCCAAGAGGCGACACTATCGCGGTGAAGCTGCCGCCCGATATCGGGCCGATCGGGGAACCTGTGTCCTCCATGATCTGCGCCTGTTGATCGGGATTCAGCCATCCGGTGGCATTGACGACGAAGCTGCCTGATTCGAGTGCGTGATTGCGGATGCTGAGCTCGGTCTGCTCGGCGAAAAGGGGACCGCCGAACGAACCTGGCCACATCGCCGAGTGGATCTGCTCACCGTCAGCGATGAGGGCGTAGCGCGTCAGTGGGTTGTAATGCTCCCAACATGCCAATTGGCCGATGCGGCCGACGGCGCTGTCGACGGCCCGAAGGCCGGAACCGTCGCCCCGTCCCCAAATCATTCGTTCGTGGAAGGTGGGCATGATCTTTCGGCGGCGCTGAATCAGGGCGCCGTCGGCGTCGAACAGCAGTTGCGTGTTGAACAGCGTGCCGCCGTCGCGTTCGTTCACGCCGATGGACACCACCATTCCCGCTTCCCTGGCCGCTTCGGCGATGTCGTGTGTTGTGGGCGACGGTATGGTCACCGCCTGATCGATCAGCCTCTGTTGTTCGGCGCCCATTTCGAAAGGCTTTTGCACAAAGGAGAAGTACGGGTAGTACGGCACGATCGTCTCGGGGAAGGTGGCGAACTGCACACCCTGGCGGCCGAGTTCGGCGATCTTGCCGACGACTTTCTCCACTGTGCCCTCGCGGCTGTAGAGCACGGGGCTGATCTGTACCGCAGCAGCTCTTACGACAGTCATTGCGCCACCTTCTTTCCGTTTCTCTGACAGGAACAAGCCGCGATGTGGCACCCATATTCCTGAGTATGACGAACTAGACTCAGACTAGAATTGGCCCATGAACTCGCTGCCGGAATGGACCTGAAAGTATTGGCGGCTGTGAACATTTGTGTCTTTCTCTCTGCCGCCGAGCTCGACGAGCGCTACACGGGTCCTGCCCGCGAGTTCGCCGAATTGATCGGACATGGCGGCCACACCCTGGTGTGGGGCGGATCCGACACCGGTCTGATGAAGGTCGTCGCCGACGGCGTACAGGAAACGGGTGGGCGGCTTGTCGGCATCTCGGTCGAGTTATTCCGCACGCTGGCGCGAAAGAACGCCGACGAGATGGTGTTCGCGAAGGATCTCGCAGAACGGAAGGCGCTGCTGCTCGGCCGAGCAGACGCGATCGTCGTGCTGGCCGGCGGACTGGGAACGCTCGACGAGGCGACCGACATCCTCGAACAGAGGAAGCACAGGCTGCACGAGAAACCGGTCGTGCTGCTGAACACCGCCGGGTTCTATGACGGGTTGACGCTCCAGCTTCGGCGGATGGAGGAGGAGGGCTTTCTGCCTGTGCCGTTGTCCGACTTGATCTTCATCACCGACGACGGTGCCGGTGCGCTCGCTTATCTGGAGGGTCTGATTCGCGGAGACAACTGAACGATCTCGGGAACCACGCTCGGGTTCGCATACGCCGTAATGACAAGGGACACCAGCGTGTTGGCGACGTCTTGTAGCGCCGACATCTGCGCGGGAAGTTGGCCGTGCTCCACCCACGATTTGAAGAGCAGTGACAGCAGGTCGCGGTCCGCGCCGCGCAGAATCTCGGTGTCGGCGGTCGGGCCGATGCCGACGCGCACGATGGATAGATCCGGGTGCTCACTGCGCCACGAGTGCAGGATCTCGTCAAGCGCCGCCTTGCTTGCACTGTAGGCAGACACCCCTGCCCGCGGCCGGCCGACATCGTGACTCGACGCGATCAGAAGCACACCGTTCTCGGACAGATGGGGGAGTGCGGCCCGCATCACGTTGTTGGCGCCGACCGCGTTGACCGAGAACGCATGCAGCCAGGTCGTCACGTCGGTGTCTTCGATGTGGGCAAAGGGGACGACGGTGCTGGTGAACACCACGGCATCGAGACCGCCGAGCGCTTCTGCCGCATCGCCGACGACCTTGTTGATGGCCGCCGCATCCTCGACATCCAGTTCGAGCGCGGTGCCTCCGATGGTGTCGGCCAGTCTGGTCAGCAGGTCCCTCCGCCGTGCCGCCACCGCCACCTTGGCGCCGAGATCGGCCGCGCTGACCGCGACCGCGTGGCCGATGCCGGAGGAGGCGCCGACGACCAGGAGGCGCAGCCCGGCGGCATCCGTGCGTCCATCAGCCATGATTACTGCCCTTCCGTCCGCGGGTGTTAGGTCACCCTATGCTGGTCGGACAGTACCCGGTTCCTCGGGCGTGTCGTCGCGACGGCGCCAATGCCGGTAGCCGCGGTGCGTGGCGAAGGCTCCGATGACGGCGGTGATGCACCAGACCGCGATCGCCACATAGGCCAATGGTGATGACAGGTCCCCGATTGATGCGCCCAGCGTCGTGTAGACGAACGCGCGCGGCACCGACCCGATGAACGCTCCGATGGCCATCTGCCACAGCGGAACCCCAAACGCGCCGAACGCGTAGGAGGCGAGTGCGTCCGAGACGCCGGGGATGAAGCGCTGACCGACGACTGCCCACAGTCCCCGGCGTTCGATCAGTCGATCGAGACGGTCAGCGCGCTCGGTTCCAAGAAGTGCCCGCGCGCTGTCCCTGCCTGCATGCCGCCCGATGAGACTGGCGATGATCGCCGTACCGACTGTCGCGCCGAGTGTCACGAACAAGCCGAGAACGGGTCCGAACAGCACGCCGCTGCCCGCCGCCAGAATCGGGCCCGGCACGAACACCGCCCCGAGGGCGGCGGATACCACGACGTAGGTCAGCGGCGCGACGGGGCCGGTCGCGGCGACGGTGCGCCGAACATCCTCGACATCGACGACGCGGGTGACTGCGACGAGATAGAACAGCCCGACCAGGAACGCCGCGAACAGCGCGAGCCGCACGATGTGGCGTCGCCGGGAAGAGGCGGAGGGCCCCTCGATGTCGGTCATGGTGGAAGCGATTCTTCCGCACGCCGCGTATGGTCCGTCGCTATGACCGGTGACGATGGCGTCCCACAGATCGACGACTGGAATCGGCTTCTGGATGGACGGGTCGCGGTTGTCACCGGCGGAGGCGACGGCATCGGCGCAGGCATCTCCCGTCTCTTCGCTCGGCACGGCGCGCTCGTCGAGGTCGCGGAGGTCGATCAGGACCGCGCGGACCTGATCCGGGACGAGGTGAGCAGCGAGGGCGGAAGCATCCGCAGCCATGTTGTGGACGTCACCGATGACGATGACGTCGCCCGCCTGGCCGAGGCCGTGCTGACCGAGCACGGCCGCATCGATGTGCTCGTGAACAACGTCGGCGACTATCGCCCCCTTGTGCCCTTCCATCGGTCCACTCCGGAGTCGTGGCAGCAGATGTACGACGTCAACCTGCGTCATGTCTTGGCCGTAACCAGGGCATTCGTGCCGTCGATGATCGACGCCCATCGCGGCAGCATCGTCACCGTCCACTCGGTCGAGGGCATGCGCGGCTACCCGAAGGACCCCGTGTACGGCGCCATGAAGGCGGCGGCTGCACACTTCACCACCTGTTTGGCCGTTGACCTCGGCCGCCATGGCATCCGCGTCAACGGCATCGGCACCGATCTGGCCCAGACACCGCAGGTCGACTACCTGACCGGATACGAGGACGTCGACGAGCTATGGGCGTCGTGGGCGCCCGTAGGACGCGTGGGCTGGCCCGAAGACCAGGCACGCGTTGCACTGTTTCTCGCCTCCGACCAGTCGGCATTCGTCACGGGGCACAACATTCCCGTCGACGGTGGCACGAAAGCCGGTGGCGGATGGCTCTTCTCGCCGCGGGAAGGCCGCTTCGTCAACCGGTCGAGGCACCTGTGAACACGCCCGACGAGACAGTCGACGTACTGGTCGCCGGGTCTGCCGGGGGACTGGCGGGTGCCTACACCGCTGCGCGCGAAGGACTTTCGGTGGCGCTGGTCGAGGCGACCGACCAATTCGGCGGTACGTTCGCCTACTCCGGTGGCGGCGGAATGTGGTTCCCCTGCAATCCCGTTCTCGTCCGGGCTGGCGGTGACGACACCTTCGACGAGGCTCTGCGGTATTACCGCGGCGTCGTCGGCGACCGTACCCCTGCCGACCTGCAGGAGACCTATGTTCGCGGCGGCGCCGAGCTGATCGAATACCTGGAACGCGACGAGCATTTCGCGTTCAAGGTGCTGCCGTGGCCGGACTACTACAGCTCGGTGGCCGGGGCCCGCAACGACGGTATGCGCCACATCGTCTCGAAAGCGGTGCCCGACAACCGCCTTGGCCGGTTCCAAGGCATGGTTCGTGGACCGCTGGATCACGAACGCCTCGGCGCGCCGCGGCCCGACCTGCTGACGGGCGGCAGGGCGCTGGTCGGCCGGTTCCTCGCAGCGATGGCCGACAATCCCGCCGTCGCCGCTCACGTGAACACGAGCCTCGTCGAGTTGATCGTCGCACGACGGTCACGTCGTCGGCGCGGGAGTGGAGTGCGATGGCCGACGCCGGGCGATACGGGCACGCCGGGGTGTCCTACTGGCCGCGGGCGGCTTCGAACAGAATGACGCGATGAGAGCCGAATACGGCGTTCCGGGAGCAGCATTCGACACGATGGGCGCACCCCGCAACCTCGGGCTTGCGCACAGCGCGGCGATTTCGGTCGGAGCGAGCCTCGACCTGATGGATCAGGCGTGGTGGTCGACCGGCTTGGTGCACCCGGACGGCCGGGCCGCGTTCGCGTTGTGCTTCACCGGCGGAATCTTCGTCGACCGGGCTGGACGCCGGTTCGTCAACGAATCCGCCGCCTACGACAGAGTCGGCCGCGAGATCCTTCGCGCGATGGGTGACGGCACGGTCGGCTCGCGGTATTGGATGGTCTACGACAGCCGTGCCGGTGAGCAGCCACCGGTGATGGCACCCAACGTGTCGTTCTCACCGACGAGCGAGTATGAGTCGACCGGGATGTGGTTGCAGGCCGACACATTGGCCGGGCTGGCGCAGGCTATCGATGTCCCCGCCGACAACCTGGTCGAGACCGTGCGGCGCTTCAATGAACTCGCCGAGCGGGGTCACGACGAGGACTTCGGCCGCGGGCGCGATTCCTTCGACCGGGCGTTCACCGGCGGCGCGTCGCCGCTGGTGCCGATCGACACACCGCCATATCGCGCGGCAGCGTTCGGGGTGTCGGATCTCGGCACCAAGGGCGGGCTGCGCACCGATGTGCACGCGCGTGTCCTGGACGCCGACGACCGGCCGATCCCCGGTCTCTATGCGGCGGGGAACACCATGGCCGCGGTGTCCGGTACGACCTATCCGGGTGGCGGCAACCCGATAGGCGCATCGTTGTTGTTCAGTCACCGCGCGGCGTTGCACATGGCGGTCGAACGGTGAATCTCGAGGAATTGCAGTGGTTCGTCGTGCTCGCCGAAACCGAACATGTCACCGATGCCGCCGCGGAATTGGGAGTCAGCCAGCCGACGTTGTCGCGAGCCCTTGGTCGATTCGAACGCGAGGCCGGAACGCCTCTGTTCGATCGGGTGAATCGGCGGCTCCGGCTGAACGTTTACGGCCAGATCATGCTGGAGCACGCGCGGCGCAGCATTGCCGAGATGCGCTCCGCCACCGAACGAATCGCCGCCCTGCGGGACCCCGATACCGGACGCGTTCGGCTCGCCTTCCTCCATTCTCTGGCGAGCTGGTATGTCCCCGAACAACTCCGGCGCTTTCGCAAATCGGCGTCTGCGATCGGCTTCGACCTGTTCCAGGGTCCCGCGCACGAAATCACGCAGCGGGTGCTCGACGGTCAAGCCGACATCGCGATCACCGCACCCCGTCCCGAGAAGCCCGGCTTTGGTTGGCGGCGACTGTATGTCGATCAACTGTGCCTCGCCGTTCCGCCCGGGCACCGGCTGGCCGGCCGGACCAGGGTGCGGCTGTCGGCTGCGGCAGGCGAACCGTTCGTCGCGTTGGGCGACCAAGCCGGATTGCGGCAGCTCACCAACAAGCTGTTGTCAGAAGACAACATCGATCCCGACATCGTGTTCGAGGCCACCGAGATCCCAACGGTGGAAGGATTGGTCGCCGCCGGATTCGGCGTCGCGGTCGTTCCGGTTCCGCGCGACGGCAGCGAATCCAAGACCGTCCATGTCCCGCTCTCCAACCCGGACGCCAAGAGAGAAGTGGGGTTGGTATGGGACCGGGACCGAATACTTCCGCCGCCAGCGCGACGCTTTGCGGACTTTCTCAGCAGTAATGTCGATAGTGAATGATATTGCTGAAAACTATGCATTGGACACATTAAAGGCTCACTTCTAGAGTTCGCGCGGTGACGATCGAACAGTCAGCTGCGCCGGTGTGGGTCGGACATGCCCGCGGATCGGTGGCCTACGGCCGGCTGCTCGTCGCGCTGTTCTGCGCCGGTGTGGCGACGTTCGCCCAGCTCTACTCGCCGCAGGCCGTGCTCCCACTGATCTCCGCCGACCTGCACATCGGCGCGGCGGACGCCGCCCTCACGATCTCGGCGTCGACCGTCGGCCTGGCCATCGGCGTGATTCCATGGTCAACGCTGGCCGACCGCATCGGCCGGGTACGGGCGATATCGATCTCGGTCACCGTCGCGACCGCCGTCGGGCTGCTCGTTCCGTTCGCGCCCACCTACCAGCTGCTTCTCGCCGGTCGATTTCTCGAAGGGCTCGTGATCGGCGGCGTGCCTGCCATCGCCATTGCATACCTCACCGAGGAGATCGACCCCGCGCACGCCGCCAGGGCGGCAGGCACATTCGTCGCAGGCACCACCATCGGCGGGCTTCTGGGTCGGCTGGTATCCAGTCCCGTCGCGCAGATCGCCGGATGGCGCATCGGCGTCTTCACCGTCGCACTGCTGTGTGGAGTCGCCGCGCTGAGCTTCGTCAAACTCGCCCCGCAGCCCCGCGGCTTCGTCCCGTCGATCCGGTCCGGCTCGAATCTCGGCCACCGCCTGCTCGCCAACCTGCGCTCGCCCCGGCAGCTCACCCTGTTCGCGCAGGGCTTCCTGTTGATGGGCGGGTTCGTTGCGCTCTACAACTTCCTGGGATTCCGGTTGACCGCGGCGCCGTTCTTTCTGCCGCCGTTCGTCGTCAGCCTGGTGTTTCTGGCCTATCTCGCCGGAACCTGGGCATCGTCACGCGCAGGTGCCGAGGCAACGCGATTCGGCCGCAAGCCGGTGCTTCTGCTGTCCATTGCGATCATGGGCGCCGGCGTCCTTATCACGTTGAGCGACAACGTGTTCGCTGTGCTCGCCGGACTTGTTGTCGCGACTGCCGGATTTTTCGGCGCGCATTCGATCGCAGCGGGTTGGACGGGTCAGTCGGCCCCTGCAGGCAGGGCGCAGGCGTCATCCCTGTACAACCTGTTCTACTACGGCGGGTCGAGCGTCATCGGATGGTTCGGCGGCGTGGCCTACGACGGACACGGTTGGGCCGCGGTGGCGGTGACCATCGTGGTGCTGGCCGCTATCGCAGCGGTCGCTGGCGGCGATAGTCCTGCCCGACGAACTAGATGCGAGACCCCGTCCACCGGCACAGCACCTCAGTCGGGCCGTCGCGGTCCGCTGAGGCTCCCACCCACGCGATGTAGCCATCGGGCCGAACCAGGACGGCGGGTCCGGCGTCGGTTCGCTCGGCTTCTACGAGTTCAGGAATGTCGACCGGCGCCGCTCCGTATTCGCGAATGAGCACGAAGCCTGCCGACCGCTGCAGCTGCGTCAAGCGGCCTTGGCGCAGAGGGATTTCCGTAGCCCTGGTGCCGACGAGCCGGTGCTCTCCGCGGCGATGCGAGTACCTCAACGTCGTGCCTGCGAAGCTGCCCGCTACGGCGTCGCGCACGCGTGGCACCCGAAGCAGCCTCGGCGCAAGGAGATTTCGCATTCCTCGGGCGATTCGAGGATGCAGAGTAACGCCGCGCGCCATCAGGCCCGACTGCACGAGAACGCGCCTTCCGATGGGATGACGTTCACTGTGGTAGGTATCGAGCACGTCGTCAGGCGCGCCGCCGAGGACGGCGTCGAGTTTCCACGCCAGGTTGGCGGCGTCCTGTATCCCGGTGTTCATGCCCTGCCCACCCATCGGTGAATGCACATGCGCAGCATCGCCCGCGAGAAACACGCGACCGTGCCGGTATCGGGCGACCTGGCGTTCGTCGCAGTGGAATCGCGACAACCAGCCGACGTCGCGCACCCCGAGATCACGCCCCATCGCCCGGGTGAGCACATCGACCACCTCGTTGCTGGTGACCGGCTCGGTGTCGGGAACCTGGTGGTGGCGATCCCACAACATCGTCCGGTACCACGCGCCGTCGTCGTCGCTCCTGTCGTACGGCGCGAGGAATCCGAGCAGGTCCCGGTTGCTGCCGAGGGTCAGCTCGCCGCTGGTGGGCCCGTGCGCCAGCTTCACGTCGGCCAGCACTACCGAGGACAGGATCGTCTTGCCGGGGAAGTCCGCGCCGACCAGGTCCCGCACGGTGCTGTGTGCGCCGTCGGCGCCGATCAGGTACGCCGCGCGCCACGTCTGCGTGCGCAAGGGATCGTCGTCGTCCTTGGATCGGGCGGTGACGGTGACACCTTCGGAATCCTGTTCGAGTGCAACGACTTCGACGCCGCGGCGGATGTCGGCGCCCTGGGTGACGGCATAGCCTTCCAGCGCGCGGTCGACGTTGGTTTGCGGCGTGATCGCGACGAACGGAAATGCCGACCGCAGATGCGTCAAATCGATCCGCGCCCCGGCGAAGATGGACACTCCGGGCGCGCGGTGCGCATGCGTGAGGACATCGTCGGCCAGGCCGCGGGCGTCCAACAGCTCCAGTGTTCTGGCCATCGTTGCGAATGCTCGGCTGGACGGGTTGACGTCCGGCCAGCGTTCGAGGATGACGACCGAGCGGCCGCATCGGGCCAGGTCGCCTGCCGCCGTAAGTCCCGTGGGTCCCGCGCCGATGACGAGTACGTCGACGCTGCGGGTGGCACTCATGGTCAGGCCGCCGGAGTGGAGTCGGCCGGGTTGGGATACCAGCGGCGGATGTCGTCGGGGGTGGAGGTCGGCGAGTAGTTGAACACGAATCGGCAGCCCGGGTTGGCGGCGTGCGCCGCGTTGACGATTGCTTCGAACAGCAGCGTGTTTCCCGCGACGAGGCGGACGCCGGCGCCGATGAGCACGGCGTCGTAGCGCTTGGCCGTCAACCATGTGCGGGCAGTCTGGGCCCCGGCCTCGCCGGTTTCGATGAGGCAGTTGTCGACCTCATAGCCTGCCGCGCGCAACCCGGCCACGTTGTCGCTGTTCGCCTTCGCCAATTTCTCCCTCGACAACCCCTTGAAGTGGGCAAAGTCCGGCGAACCGTAGTCGACTGCGTCGGGGTGCAGCCCGATCTGAATCGCGGTGACGGTCATGGCGCTCTCCTTCAGTTCAACGCTTGTTGAACTGACTTTAGGACCGTCGCATCACGTTGTCAACAACTGTTGAATACACTGGCGGGATGGCTTCGAGAACGCGGGACCCGGCCGCCACGAAGGCCGCCATCCTGGCAGCCGCCCGAATGCAGTTCGGAAGGAGTGGCTTCGAGAAGACGACGATCCGATCGGTTGCCTCCGCGGCCGGAGTCGATCCGGCCCTGGTGATGCATTACTTCGGCAACAAGGACGGGCTGTTCGGCGCGGTGTCGCGCCTCGACATCTCGCCCCCGGACCTGTCCGGAGTGGCGCCCGAGGACGTGGCCGAGGTGATGTTGCCGCTCTTCGTCGAGGTGTGGGGTCCCGATGGCCCGTTCCTGCCGCTATTGCGTGCCGCATCGTCGAGCCAGGCGGCGGCCGATGCGCTCCTTGACGTGTTCGCCCGACAGGTCGCGCCTGCGTTGGCCGACGTGGCGATCGACCGGCCGGCGGAGCGGGCTGCTCTCATCGGTGCACACTTGCTCGGTATCGCGGTCGCGCGCTACATCATCGGGATTCCGCCGCTCGTCGGGATGGATGACAAAACCCTGGCGCGCTGGCTCAAACCTGTTCTGACGCACTATCTCACCGATCCGGCGCCACAGAACTCAGCTCGCCTACGAGGACTGAACGTCCGAAGCCCGGAACACCTCGATTTCGGCGACGGGCGTCATCATGATCACCGGGATGTGTCGAGTCGTTGCCCTCTGGTAAGTGATGTAGGGCGGGTAGACGCGCACCATGAAGTCCCAGATCTTGTGCCGCTCGTCGCCTTCGGGCTCACGCCAGGTGGCGCGAAACGCCTGGGTGGCGATCTGGAAATCGATGTGCTCCTCCTCGCGAAGGTTGAGATACCACTCGGGGTGGCGATCGGAGCCGCCTTTCGATCCGACGATCACCACCTCGCCGCCGATGTCGCCGTAAATGAGCGGCTTGATATACGTCTTTCCGGACTTGCGCCCGGTGAACCTGATCAAGCAGTGGGTCGTGAACGGGTGGCCGCCGATCTCGGTGAGGTCCATGACGTGGCCCTGCACGCCACCGGACTGCAGGTACGTATCGCCGTGCTTGGCCATCCAGTCGCGGCGCTCTTGCCGGATGGCAGCCGCGGAGTCGTTGCCCATGGCACCATCTTGCACGTGACCGAGGAAACCGCCCCCGCGATTACCGGTATTCACCACTTCTCCGTGACCGTGTGCGACATCGAAGCGAGCGCGGCCTGGTACCAAAGGGTGTTCCGCGCACACCGTGTGCCGATCACATTCCCCCATTACGAGTGCGAGCACACCGGCTACAGCGTCATGCTGCTCGAGCCCCGCTCGGGCCTGGCGATCGGGTTGCACACCAACACCGGCAACGACGGGGCGCAGTTCGACGAGGCCAGGACGGGGCTGGACCACGTGGGCCTCAATGTGGCGGGTCGTGACGAGCTGGAAGCCTGGACAGCGTGGTTCGATGAGCTCGGTCTCGCGCACTCCGGCATCAGGACCGGTGACGTGCCGTTCCCGTTCGCGACAGTGGTTTTCCGCGACCCCGACAACATCCAGCTCGAGCTCTTCGCGGTGCTCTGATCGAGACCGCCCGCCGTCAGCTGTCGAAGTCGGTGCCTGCAGTCAGCCGTTCCCACGCGGCGATCTCGGTCGCGCGAGCGTCCGCAATCGCGCGGTAGGCGGCAAGGGCGTCGGGTCCGAGGAGCAGGAAACCTGGCGGGTCGCTCGATTCGACAGCCGCGATGATCGCCGCGGCGGCCTTGGCCGGGTCGCCGGCCTGGTTGCCGTCCATGGTGTCGTTCTCCTTACGACGCTGTCCGGCGGTGTCGGCATAGTCTTCGATGACTGCGGCCGACTGCATCAGCGAACGTCCGGCGAAGTCGGTGCGAAAGGCACCCGGCTCGACGACGGTGACTGAAATCCCCAGGGGCGCAAGCTCGCCGCGGAGGGCTCCGCTCATTCCCTCGATCGCGGATTTCACTGCGGCGTAATAGCCGGATCCCACAGGAGTGAGCGCAGCGCCGATCGACGATATGTTGACGATTGCTCCCGAACGGCGGGCTCGCATGCCAGGCAAGACAGCCTTGATCATCGCGACGGTGCCGAAGAAGTGGGTGTCGAACAGAGTCCGGACGTCACTGTCGTCGCCTTCCTCGACAGCCGCGCGGTAACCGTAGCCGGCGTTGTTCACCAGCACCTCGACGCCCCCGAACCGCTCCTGGGCCTGCTGCACAGCAGCCGCGACCTGATCCGGCTTGGTGACATCGAGGGTGACCGCGAGCGCACGGTCGGGCGCGGTTTCGGCCAAGTCGGTGACCTTCGCGACGTCACGTGCCGAGACGACTGCGTTGTGACCCGCACCGATGACGGCTTCGGCGATTGCGCGTCCTAGCCCGGTTGAACAGCCGGTGACCAGCCAGGTGGACATTCGATTCCTTACAGGATGTCGGTGATCTCGTTCTTCAGCGCCTCGGCATCGGTGCCGAAGACCGCTTGCACGCTGTTGCCGACCTCGACGACTCCGGCAGCCCCGAGCTTCTTCAGACGAGCCTGATCGACCTTGCTCTTGTCGGCGACCTCCATGCGCAGGCGGGTGATGCACGCATCGACGTTGACGAGGTTCTCCCGGCCGCCGAACGCCGCGATCACCTGCTCGGCCTTGCTGTCGGCCGCGACCGGTGCGGCCACGGTCGCGGTGGCCACGCCGCCCCCACGCCGGTGTCACCGCGGTGGCCGATCCGGTGCCCTCACCGAGGTTGGCTTCCTCTTCGGCCTCGAACTCATCCTCCGGTTCCCGACCGGGAGTGCGCATGTTCCACTTCGTGATCGCGAACCGGAACAGGAAGTAGTAGACGAAGAAGAACACGACGCCCATGCCGATGAGCAACCAGATGTTCTTCGCCGCCGGCGCGCCTCCCCACAGAATGAGGTCGATCAGCCCCGCGGAGAACGAGAAGCCCAGGTGGATGTCGAGCAGGTACGCGATGGCCAGGGACAGTCCCGTGAGCAACGCGTGGACGATGTACAACGGGAACGCCACGAACATGAACGCGAACTCGAGTGGCTCGGTCACGCCAGTGAGGAACGCGGTCAGCGCCGCTGCCGACAGGATGCCGACCGCGACCTTGCGCTGCTTCTTGTTCGCCACGTGAATCATGGCCAGCGCGGCGGCGGGCAGGCCGAACATCAGGACCGGGTAGAACCCGGACGTCAGAAGCCCGGCGGACGGGTCGCCTGCGGCGAATCGGGTGAGTTCTCCGGTGACGACCTTTCCGCCCTCCGGGGGTTGATAGTCGCCGTAGAGGAACCAGATGTAGGAGTTCGGGATGTGGTGCAGGCCGAGCGGGATCAGCATCCGGTTGGCGAAGCCGTAGACGAAGGCGCCAAGCGCACCCGAGCCGCCGATGAACTTGCCGAGGCCGGTCAGCCCGGCATCGAAGATCGGATAGAAGTAGCTCATCGCGAACCCGAGGAACAGGCAGGCCACTGACACCACGATCGGGACGAAGCGCCTGCCTCCGAAGAATCCGAGGTACGAGGGCAATTGAATGGTGTGGTACCGGTCGAACAGCCACGCGGTGAGCAGGCCGACGAAGATTCCCGCGAGCACGCTGTAGTTGATCAGGGCCTGGTCGCCGTTCTTGTCGACCTCGCCGGCGAGCACGATCGGCGACATGGTCTTGAACACGGCCTGCACCACCAGGTAGCCGACGACGGCAGCCAGCGCCGTCGAACCGTCGGCCTTCTTGGCGAATCCGATCGCGACGCCGACGGCGAACAGCAGCGGAAGATTGTCGAAGATGGCGCCGCCTGCCGCGCTCATGGCCTGGAAGAACGGCCCGATGACGGGCGTCTTGATCTTGCCCAACAGGTCGTCCTGTCCCAGCCGGAGCAGGATGCCCGCCGCGGGCAGCACCGCAATCGGCAACATGAGGCTCTTGCCCAGTCGCTGCAACTGCGCGAAGCCGGGAATACGCAGACCTGACTTTTGCTGAACCGCTTCAGGTTTCGCCGTGTCACTCATTCCGGTCACCCTTCCCTGCCGCAAACGTCACTGCCGCCGAAGCTGAGCGGAAGCCTAGACCAGAACTCCGAACTTGAGACCGTGTTGCGGGCACACTCGTATTGTTTGGTGCGTGAGCAGACACGCAGAGTCCTTGCCCCGGTTGCGGGGCGCGCAGTTGCGCTCGAGGACGTTCCCGATCCGGTGTTTTCCCAGGGCATGGTGGGCTACGGCGCCGCGGTCGACCCTCCGCGCGGCGTCGTCGAGGCGGTCGCCCCGGTCAGCGGCAAGCTGCTGAAGCTGATGCCGCACGCCTACATCGTCATGACGCCGGACAACGTGGGTGTGCTGGTACACCTGGGACTCGACACCGTCGCACTGAAGGGCGAAGGCTTCACGGCCCACGTCAGCCAGGGCGACAATGTCACCGCGGGGCAGCTCATCATCACCTACGACGTCCCGGCAATCGAGGCCAAGGGACTCAATCCCATTGTCCCCGTCGTGGTCATGGACGAACGTGAACAAGGCAACGTCATCCCGTCCGACGCGGTCGCCAGCGGTGCGCGATATCGCCTCCGGCGCAGACCTTTTCACCGCCAACAAGTAGATGGAAGTCATCGTCCTGGCCGATGCCAAGGAGATTGGCTGTGTCGCCGCCGACGCGATCGGCGCCTTGCTCGGCAGCAAACCGGATGCGGTCCTTGGGCTGGCCACCGGATCGTCGCCGCTGGCGATCTACGACGAGCTGGCGGCGCGCTGCGAAGCGGGAACGCTCTCGTTTCGGCAGGCCCGCGGCTTCACCCTCGACGAATATGTCGGCCTGCCCGCAGATCACCCGCAGCGGTACCGGACCGTCATCGAAGAGGTGTTCGTATCACGGGTCGATTTCGTCCCGGGAGCCGTCGAGGGGCCCGACGGCCTGGCCGCCGACATCCCGGCCGCGTGCGCCGCGTACGAGAGCGCCGTCCGAGCGGCGGGCGGCGTCGACCTGCAGATCCTCGGGATCGGCACCGATGGCCACATCGGGTTCAACGAGCCGGGATCGTCGCTGGCCTCCCGAACCCGAATCAAGACGCTGACCAGGCAGACCCGGGTCGACAACGCCCGCTTCTTCGACGGCGACCTCGACTCGGTGCCCACCCACTGCCTGACCCAGGGGCTGGCGACCGATCATGGATGCCCGGCACGTGATCCTGGTGCGCGACCGGCCGCAGCAAGGCCGAGGCCGTGCATCAACTGGTCGAGGGCGCTGTCAGCGCGCTATGGCCCGCGACCATCCTGCAGCACCACCCACATGTCACGGTGCTGCTCGACGACGCCGCGGCCCGCAGGCTCCAGCTCATCGACTACTACCGCGAGACCTACCGCTCCAAGCCGGAATGGCAGGGTATCTGAGGCGGCACGATGCTGATAACCGCCGACACCGTGCTCACCGGCCGAGAACTGTTGCGGCCCGGGTGGATTGATGTATCAGGCGGCCACGTCGATGCGGTCGGCGCGGGTGCGGCGCCCCGAGCCAGCGGATCTCGCTCTCGGCGCGGCGACGGTGGTGCCGGGATTCGTCGACACCCATCTGCACGGTGGGGGAGGGGCGAACTTCTCCACCGCGTCGCACGACGAAACGTCCACCGCGGTGGCGTTTCATCGCAGGCACGGCACCACCGCGCTGGTTGCCTCCTTGGTCACCGCGAGTCCGGCCGACCTGCTGCGCCAGGTCGGCGAGTTGGCGGGCGACGTTCGCGCCGGCCTGCTCGACGGGATTCATCTCGAAGGCCCGTGGCTGTCCGCGAAGCGGTGCGGCGCCCATCAGCCGTCGCTGATGCGTGACCCGGACCCCGCCGAGATCGACCGCGTGCTCGATGCGGGCGGAGGAGCCGTCCGCATGGTCACCATCGCGCCGGAACGCGACGGCGCCCTGGCGGCGTATTCGGCAGATTCGTCGATGCGGGCGTGGTGGCCGCCGTCGGCCACACCGAGGCGACCTATGAACAGACGCGGGCGGCGATCGACGCCGGCGCGACGGTGGGCACGCATCTGTTCAACGCGATGCGCCCGATCAACACCCGCGAGCCCGGCCCGGTCATCGCCCTGCTCGAAGACTCACGGGTGACAGTGGAACTGATCACCGACGGCGTGCACGTCGATCCCGCGCTGTACCGCCACGTCTGCCGGAGCGCGGGGCCGGACCGGGTGTCATTGGTGACCGACTCGATGGCTGCCGCCGGTATGTCCGACGGTCGCTACTGGCTTGGGTCCGTTGGCGGTTGACGTCGTCGACGGAGTGGCTCGCGTGGCGGAATCAGAAACCATCGCAGGCAGCACTGCGACCATGGACCACCAGTTCAGGTTCGCGGTCGACCACAGCGGGCTTGCCCGTGACGAGGCGTTGATGGCTGCGGTGCGTCAGTCATCGGTCAATCCCGCACGAGCATTGGGCCTGCCCTGTTCGGGCCTTGCCCCGGGGCCAGCGCCGACCTGGTAGTGCTGGACGCGGATCTCGGCGTGACCGGCGTGCTGCGCCACGGTTCGTGGATCGTCGAGCCGGAGATCTAGGGACAGGTAAGCCATGACCGATGATGACCTCGCTTCAGGTTTTCAGAGCGTCGACCGTGCGTCGGATTTCGAGGTGTTCTCGAACTGTCTGACGCTGATCGACTCGCTCCCGTTCTTCATCGAATGCAAACGCGACAGTTATGACCTGCTCGGTGCCACACCGGGGCACCGCATCCTCGAGGTCGGCTGCGGGCTCGGCGACGACGCCGCCGCCTTGGCGAGACGCGTTGCACCGGGCGGATCGGTCGTCGCGGTGGACGGTAGCCAAGCGATGATCGACGCTGCACAGAAGCGCCACGGTGACGTCGCCGGTCTGTCGTTCCAGCTCGCCGATGCCGCTCAATTGCCCTTTGATGACGCGAGTTTCGATGCCTGCCGGATCGACAGGGTGCTTCAGCACATAGCGGACCCCGGCCGCGCGATCGCCGAGATGGCGCGTGTGCTCGGCCCCGGTGGCGTGCTGGTGGCGTTCGACAACGATTGGGAGACGTTGACGATCGACTCCACCGATCGCGCGCTGACGCGCACCGTCTTGAACACCTGGTGCGACCGGTTCCCGTCTGGCTGGATCGGCCGCAGGCTGGTGCCGTTGTTCCTTGCGGCTGGCTTCCGCGATGTCGTCACGAGTCCGAAAACCCTGGTACTGCGCGAGCTCGACGTGGCGGACCGGGTGTTCAGCTACTTCTCGACGGCCGCGGGACTCGCGCAGGACGGCGTGATCAGTCGAGACGACGTCGAGCGGTGGTCAGCCGAACTGCGAACGGCCGACGCGGAGGGACGATTCTTCACCTCGTATACCGGGTTCCTGGTGTCCGGCCGGCGCGATCGGCCGTGAACCCTCGTACTGCGTGCAACCGCACGAACTCGGCGACGACGTTGTCGTCGTCCATGTCGAGGGTCGACGACGGCGTGCTGAACAAAGAGAACAGCATGCGCGCGAACCACTCGCCCGCCGCCGCGACGTCAAGGTCCCTGCGGACCTCGCCCGTCAGTTTCGCCGCGGCAAGATAGGGCGCCAGAAACTCACCGCACTCTTGGAGCAGCACCGCGGCGTTCTTGGTGAGCAGCAGGCTCACCTCGTCCTCGTCGAAGTACGCCTCGGGCTCGATGAACCGCCGGGCCTTGGTCACGAACACCCCCGCGAGAGTCAGCTGTTCCTCGAGCGACTCGCCCTTTCGCATCGATTTAGCCATCTCGCGGTAGAACTTCTGCGACGCCCCTTCTGCGCAAGCTTCGACGATCTCGGCCTTGTCGCGGAAGTACTCATAGACCGTGCTCCGTGAGACGTCGGCGGCGCGCGCGATGTCGACGACGGTCGTCTTGTCCAGGCCCTGCTTGCGGAAGCAATCGAAGGCGGACTCAATGATGAGTTCACGGGTATCGGTTGCGGTCATCCCCGTCGTCATTGCGAGACTCTCAGTCGTCCGTGGCGAGTATCAGTGCGCTCGTAGGTACGCCGGTCCCAGAGGTGACCAGTACGTGCTCGACGCTCTCGACTTGGTTGTACGAGGTGCCACGCACCTGCCGTACACCCTCGGTGATTCCGTTCATGCCGTGGATGTACGCCTCACCGAGCAGCCCGCCGTTGGTGTTGATCGGCAGCTCCCCGCCAAGGGACAGCCTTTCAATCGTCGCGAAGTCCTTCGCCTCGCCGCGGCCACAGAAGCCAAGCTCTTCGAGCTGGGCGAAGACGAAAGGCGTGAAGTGGTCGTACAGGAACGCGGTCTGAATGTCGGTGGGTTTGAGTCCCGAGTCACGCCAGAGCTTTTCGGCGACAACTCCCATCTCCGGCAGGCCCGTGATGTCCTCGCGGTAATAGCTCGTCATCATCTCGCCCTCGGAGGCCGCGCCCTGAACGGCGGCGGTGATCACCGCCGGAGGCCTGCGAAGGTCACGCGCGCGCTCGGCGCTGGTGACGACCACCGCAACCCCGCCGTCGCTCTCCTGGCAGCAATCGAGAAGCCGCAGCACGGGTTCGATGACCCAGCGTGAGTTCTGGTGGTCCTCGAGCGTGATCGGCCGCTCGTAGAACCATGCGTCAGGATTGCGCGCCGCATGGGCGCGGTCGACGACCGAGATACGGCCGAAATCCTCGTTCGTGACGCCATATGTGGACATGTAGCGCTGGGCATGCAGCGCCACCCACGCCGCAGGCGTCAACAAGCCGAACGGTGCGTAATTGGCCATGAACAGCGGAGTGTCACCCGTCGGCCGCGCCGTCGCGCCGCCGAACCGGAAGCCGGACCGCTCGTTGAATGCGCGGTAGCAGACCACGGCGTTGGCCGTGCCCGTCGCCACCGCCATCGCGGCCTGTACCACCGTGCCCGCCGCAGCCCCGCCGCCGTGATGCACCCGGCTGAAGAATGTCAGATCACCGATGCCGACATTTCGCGCGATCTCGATTTCATCGCTCGAGTCCATCGTGAAGGTGACCATGCCGTCGACGTCGCTCGGCTGCAGGCCGGCATCATCGATCGCGGCCTTGACTGCCTCGCAAGCGAGTTGGAGTTCGCTTCGCCCGGACTCCTTGGAGAATTCGGTCTGGCCGATGCCCGCGATGGCCGCCTTCCCGTTCAGGCTCATTCCGCCCTGTCCTCGAGCAGGCTGACCGTCGCAGTCCCCGATACGTGGTCGCCCAGGCTGTTGCTGCCCTTGAATGCGACCTCGATGAGGCCCTCGCCGTCGGCGCCCTCGGTCTTGCCGGTGACGCTGCCGGTGAACCGGAGTGGATCGTTGGGAAACGCGGGCACGCCCAACCGGATCGCCAGCTTTTTCACCATCGCCTCGGGGCCCGCCCAGTCAGTAAGGAAGCGCACGCACAGCCCGTTGGTGGTGAGGATGTTCATGAACATGTTGGGCGACCCCTGCTTCTTCGCGAACTCGGGGTCGTGATGCACCGGCATGAAGTCACGCGATGCGATCGCGCCTGCGACGATCACCGTTGCGGTGACCGGGATTTCGAGGGGTGCGACCTCGTCGCCGACGTTGATGTCGCGCCAGTCCAGCGTCGTCGTGCGAGATGTGGTGCTAGTCATCGGTCTCCTTCGATATATGCGACGCCAAGGCGGGCCAACTGTGCCGATGCCGAGCCGAGCGCCAGCTCGTTGTGCTTGGCCCACAGGAAGTACCGGAACAGGGGATAGGTGGTGTCGATGCCGATCCCGCCGTGTACCTGTTGCGCGGTTGCCGCGACGCGCGCGCCTGCGTCCGCCGCCCAGAACTTTGCGATGCGGGCCGCCCGTTCGGCCTGCCGGTCCTGACCGAGCAGCCACGCGGCCTGCCACATCGTCCACCGCATCGCCTCGACATCGATGAACGCGTCGGCCATCCGCTGCTGCACGGCCTGGAAGCTGCCGATCGGCCGCCCGAACTGCTCGCGATCGGTGGTGTACGCGGCGGCCATGCGTAATGCGCGCTCGGCTACGCCGAGTTGAATCGCGCACAGCCCGACGAGAGCGCGGGCATGTAGCGACTCCATCATCTCGGTGCCGTTGCCGGGAAGGCGGTCTGCATCGGAAACGACTGCTCCAGTAAGGATCACATCGGCGTGCGGCTCGCCGTTGGTCGTCACGACGGGTCGAATGTCCACCCCTTCGGCATTCGCGTCGAGCAGGAAGACGCCGACCCCACCGTCGGATACTGTCGCGGGAACCAGCAGCGTGTCGGCGATCTGAGCGGCGGGCACCAGCTCCTTCGTGCCGTCGAGACGCCAGGCTTCGCCATCTCGACGGGCGGTGGTCGCGGGTGCGGTCGGGTCGGAGCGCCCCGGCTCGGTCAGTCCGGCGGTGAGTAGACGGCCGCCGGTGACCACGTCGGGGAGATATCGCAGGCGCTGGCCGTCGTCGCCGTATCGGGCGATGGTGTCCGCGCCGAGCAGCAGCGTGGCGTAGATCGGCGACGGCGCCACGCTCCAGCCCACTTCGGTGAGAAGCAGCGCCAGCTCGAGAAAGCCGTGACCGCTGCCACCGACGTTCTCGGGCAGCGCAATTCCGAGGAGGTCGGCGGATGCGAGCTCGCGCCAGAGCGAGGCGTCGTAGCGCACATCGCCGCCTTCGAGGTCGGTGAGGTGTTCGGGTGTGACCCGGTGTTCGAAGAGTTGACGGGCGACCTTGGCGATCGTCTCCTGCTCTTCGGTGAACGTGAAGTCCATTGGTACCGCTCCGTCTACCGCGCCGGCCGGAACTGGTGCAGCACGAGGTCCTTGCCGTCGAGGGTGTCGAACGTCTCGTAGAAGACTTCGACGGGCATGCCCACTACGACGGCGTCGGGCGCGATCTCACACAGATTCGACACCAGCCGGACTCCCTCCTCGAGTTCGATCAGCGCGACGATGTAGGGGTACTCCATCAACGGCATCGGGGGATGCTGCGGCATCACATAGCTGTAAACGGTGCCGCGGCCGGAGGACTCGACGGTGTCCCAGTCGAGTGAATTGCACATCGGACACATCGGACGCGCAGGCTGGCGCAGCGCCTGACATCCTGTGCACCGCTGGATCAACAGCTTGTGGTCGCGCACCCCGGTCCAGAAGAACTCACTGTCCGGGCTGATCGCCGGCGCCAGTCGCGTCGCCATCAGTCCCAGGTTGCGGGCGTTGCCTTGAAGCGGAAGACCCGGAATCGCTGCCTGCCGAGCACCTCGCCGTTCTGGTCGGTGTAGGTGGTCAACCAGGTGACGAAATGGCCGGTGCCCAGCGAGGTCTTCTTTTCGTCCGAGATGTCCTCGAACACCTGCGTCGCCGAGATGACATCGCCGAGTCGCGGATAGCGTTCGAACTCGAACTCGGAGTTCGTCGCGACGATGCCGGTGAACCCGGCATCTTCGATGAATGCGGCCGGGTTCTTGTTCTTGTCCATTTCCATCGGAACTCCGCCGCGTTCGGCGATGCCCTCGATCTTGGGGGCGGGCATCGTCCACGCCTGCAGCATCACCGGCGGGGAGACAATGCCGCCGAACCTCGACTTCTCGGCGAACTCGGGGTCCAGGTAGACCGGGTTCATGTCATTGAGTGCATGGGCCCAGTGCCGAATCATCGGCTGGTTCACCGGGTCCGGCGCAACGCTCGGCTTGCCGGACCCACCCGTGGGCAGGCCGACGAGCGCGTCGAGCTTCTTCCGGAATTCGGTCTTCTCTGTCATTTGGCGTCCCCATTCTGTGTAGCGCGAAGGTCACGCGGTGCACGCGGCATGAAAAGTCCAGCCATCGCGATGATGTCGCGCTGAAGCTCGTTGGCACCGCCGCCGAAGGTGTTGATCACCGCGATCCGGTACGCCGATTCCAATGCGCCCCGCAACGGCGCGTCGTCGCCCTTTCGGGTGCCTGCGCGATCCAGTACCTCGAGCAGTTCACGGGCCACCTGCTGCGTCAGTTCCGTGCCGAAGACCTTGACGGCCGACGCTTCGCCCATGCCGAGCGCGCCCTTCGACATCGTCGCGTTGACTTGCAGGTTCATGATCTTGTAGGCCGCGACCTGCGCTTCGACGCGGGCCAGCGCCTGTTGCACCCACGGCTGATCGATGACCCGGCTGTCGTCGAGTTCGGTCGTCTGCGCCCACTGCAGCGTCTGCTCGAACAGCGGCTCGATCGCCCCGATGATTGCCCAGCGCGGCACGTTCGAAGTTCAGCTGTGTGGTGATCAGCCGCCAGCCGTCGTTCTCATCGCCGACGATCGAACTGGCCGGAACGCGCATATCGTCATAGAAGGTGTAGAAGGTGGTAACGCCCGGCATGGTGTTCAGCGGCTTCCAGGAAAACCCGGGCGACGATCGTCGGCACGATGAAAATCGAGATGCCCTTGTGCTTCTTGGCGCCTGGGGTCGGTACGCGCCGCCAGCCAGATGTAGTCGGCGTTGTTAGCCCCGCTGGTGAACATCTTCTGGCCGTTGATCACATAGTCGTCGCCGTCGCGCACGGCGGTGGTCCGCAGCGAGGCTAGATCGCTTCCCGCAGAAGGTTCGGAGTAACCGATCGCGAACTCGACGGTGCCCTCCAGGATCGCCGGTAAGAAGTTCTCTTTGTGCTCGACGCTGCCGTACTGCATCAGCGTTGGTCCGACGGTGTTGAGCGTGACGAACGGTATGGGCGCGTTCACGCGCTGTGCTTCTTCGTAGAAGATGAACTGCTCGATGGCGGTAAAACCCCGTCCGCCATATTCTTTAGGCCAGCCGACACCGAGCAGGTGCGCGGCGCCGAGCGCCTGGATGCATTCCTTGAATTGCGTCTCCGCCCTCCATGCGGCTGGCGAACGCTGCCATGCGCTCCGGCGTCATCACCTTCTCGAGCGAGGCCCGGATCTCGGCGCGCAACTCGTTTCTGTTCCGGAGTGAAGTCCAGGTGCACGGTTCAGTTCCCCGTTCCGATTCGCACGGGCATGCGCTTCACACCGGGCACCATAGTGGCCCGCATCCGGTCCACGTCGCCGACAAGCTCGAGTTCGGGGTACCGACCGAGAAGAACCTCGAAGAACACCCGCGCTTCGAGCCGGGCCAGCTGAGATCCGATGCACGAGTGTTCACCGCAGCCGAATGCGATGTGGGGATTCGGGTGCCGCATGATGTTGAACTCTTCGGCGTCGGAACCGAATATCTCCTCATCGCGGTTGGCGGACCCGTAGAGCATGACGACCATGTCGCCCTTGCGGATGAGCTGACCGCGGATCTCGACGTCGACCGTCGCGACCCGGGCCATGTGCGTCACCGGCGTCGTCCAGCGCAGCATTTCCTCGACGGCGGCGGGAATCAAAGAGGGGTCCTCGACGAGCATTCTGCATTGTGCGGGATGCTCGATGAGCGCCAGCGTGCCGAGCGCGATGAGGTTACGCGTGGTTTCGTTGCCCGCGACCAGCAGCAGGAAGGCGAAGTTCAGCAGGTCTTCATCGGTCAGCCTGGCCCCGTCGACCTCGGCGGTGGTCAACACCGACATCATGTCGTTCCTCGGCTCGGCACGCCGGGCCGCGATCAGCTGCTGGAAGTACTGAAACAGCTCGCCGACGGCCACGAGCGCGTCCATTTCGATCTCCGGGTCGGCATTCCCCGTGCACGCATCGGACCACCTGCGGAACTGCTCCCAGTCGTCGGATGGGGCGCCGAGCAGTTCGGCGATCATCCGGGTGGGCAGCGGCGCGGCGATCTCTTCGGCGAACTCGTGGGTGGACCCGGACCGCACGTCGTCGAGGATCCCGTAGACGATCTCGCGCACCTTCGGCTCGAGGATCGCCACCTGCCGCCGGGTGAATCCGGTGTTGATCAGCTTGCGCAGCTGACGGTGCCGCGGCGGATCGGTGAAGATGAGGTTGCCCTCCTGCACCGGGTTCGGCATCACGGGATCCGGAATTGTGATGCCCTTGGTGGAGGAGAACGCGCCGGGATTGGTCGACACGTACCTGATGTCCTCGTAGCGCAGCAGCGCCCAGAACTCGGTGACGTCGTTCCAGCACACCGGTGCATTCGCGCGCAATTCTTTATAGGCGGGGTAGGGGTCGCCCGTGAAGAAGTCCGGGGAATGCAGGGGAAACGTCGTAGGCAACCCGGCCTCCATTGGCGAGATTTGAAGATCGGACACTTATGCGCAATGTGTCTGATGCAGACTTGTCTACTCGACACGGGTATCGCTGTCAATACGCGTCATTGACGAGGCCACTCCGACAGGTGTAGACCATGTGTTTGATCCACTGACCTCAGGTGAGGAAACGGTATGGCAGAGCCGCGTTCACTTGTCGACACCTACTCGCTGTACATCGGCGGTGAATGGGTCGAGCCACGCAGCGGCCGCTTCGACGACATCTCGCCTTCGACAGAAGCAACGATCGCCCAGGCTCCCGAGGCCGACCTTGACGATGTCGACGCCGCAATCGGGGCCGCGCGGCAGGCGTTCGACGCCGGTCCCTGGTCCACCGCCTCACCCGAGGAACGTGCCGGGTATCTCAGCCAACTGGGTAACGCACTCTTGGAGCACGCCGACGACTTCTATGCACTGGCCCAGATCGAATGGGGTTGCACCGCCAACGAACGGTTGATGCAGGTCGACGGCCCCGCCTTCATGGCACTGCACGCAGGCGAACTGGCACCGCAGTTGACCGACGAATCGATCGACGCATATGGCGCGGCCGGCACCACACTGCTTCGTCACGAGCCTCTCGGGGTCGTATCGGTTCTCACACCGTGGAACTTCCCGCACAGCCTCAACGTGAGGAAGGTGACCAGTGCACTGGCGGCGGGCAACACCGTAGTTCTCAAGCCGTCGCCGTTGACGCCGTTGGCCGGCCTGGCGCTTGCGCGAATCATCGATCAGCACACCGACATTCCGCCGGGCGTGGTCAACGTCATCACTCCGACCGGCCTCGATGCCAGCAAGATGCTGACCACCGATCCGCGAATCGACATGGTCAGCTTCACCGGAAGCTCGGCGGTCGGAAGGCAGGTGATGGCTGCGGCGGGTGGAACGATGAAACGCATCCTGCTCGAGTGCGGCGGGAAGTCGGCGGGGATCTTCCTCGACGACGTCGACGTAACCGATGAACTTCTCGAACGCTTCCTGTTCGATGGGTGCTCGTTGCATGCGGGACAGGCCTGCATCCTGCAGAGCCGGCTACTGCTTCCTGACGGGATCCACGATGACGTCGTCGACCGGCTAGTCGAGATGGCGCGCGATGTGAAGATCGGTGACCCGATCGATCAGGACGTGCAAATGGGACCACTGATCAGCAGTGCGCAACGCGACCGCGTGGAAGCCCATGTCGCCGCGGCGATCACCGACGGTGCAACACTCGTGACCGGCGGCCGCCGCCCTGCAGGTTTCGACAAGGGCTACTTCTTCGAACCGACGATCCTGACCGGTGTCACGCCCGATTCGGCAATCGCGCAGGAGGAGGTCTTCGGACCGGTGTTGACGGTGCTGCGCTATCGCGACGACGACGAAGCCGTCGCGATAGCCAACAACTCGCAGTACGGGCTGTCCGGTGCGGTGTGGGGTGCAGACGTCGGCCGCGCGGTCGCCGTCGCGCGTCGAGTACGCACCGGGCAGATCGCCGTAAACGGTTGTATCCCAGGCGATGCGCCATTCGGCGGCTTCAAGCAGAGCGGGTTGGGCCGAGAAGGCGGCGGATTGCGGGGTCTGCACCAGTACACGGAGTCGAAGGCCATCGGAATACCGGTATGACGGGCGCGCTGGCCGGTTTGCGTGTCGTCGAAATCGCCTGCGACATCGCGGGGCCGTACAGCACCAAGCTGCTCGCCGATCTCGGGGCCGAGGTCACCAAGGTCGAGCCTCCGTCGGGAGATCCGCTCCGTCGCTGGGGCCCGTTTCCCGGAGGCGTTGAGGATCCCAACCGGTCAGGAATGTTCGAGTATCTGAACGCCGGGAAGCGCGGAGCCACAATCGATCTGGATGGGGACGCGTCGGGTTTGCGCGACCTGGTCGCGCAGTCACAACTGCTTGTCGACGGGCTGCCGCCGGGAACGCTCGATCGGATTGGCCTTGGCCCAGCGACGCTAGAGGCGCTGCGGCCCGGACTCGTCGTCGTCCGCATTTCGAACTTCGGGCAGTCCGGCCCGCTTCGTGACCGTGTCGCAACGCCGCTGACCGTGCAGGCGGCCGCGGGCTGGGTCAACATCAGGCATCCCGACAAGCCGCCAGTGCAAGCCGGGGCGAGGATTTCCGAGTACGTCGCAGGTGGCTACGCAGCGCTCGGTGCGCTCACCGCGTTACGGCACCGGTCCGCCGATCGGGGGATCGTCGAGGTCGATGTATCGGTTCTGGAGGCGCTTCTGTCGACGCTCCCGTATCCGATGCTCATGGCGGAACGGATGCGAAAACTGGGTCTGCCCAGAAACACTCGCGCGGGAGCGATGTTGGGCATCGTGCGTGCCGACGACGGGTGGGTCGGCATCAACTGTCTGACCGGTCAGCATTGGTTGGATGTCTGCGCGATGCTGGGATTGCAAGAATACGACGAGCAAAAGGTCGCGATCATGTTGGGCGGACCTGAACGCGGCGAGTTCTTCGCGAAAGCGCAACCGTGGCTCTCTGAACGCACCGTTGCAGAGCTTGTCGAACTTTGCCAGGCGATGCGAATCCCCGCCTCGCCCGTCAACGACGGTGAGACTGCTCTGCTCTGTGAGCAGTACGTCGAACGTGGGTTCTTCGTCAAAGGCGGCGGCGACGATTGGTCGTTCTTTCGGCCGGGGGCTCCGTTTCGCCTGTCCCGGACACCGGCTTCGCCACCTCACCCCGCACCCCGTCTGGACCCGCAGGCACCCGTCGCCCCCACGGTGACGCCGCCCGATCGGCCTGGCTCCGCGACGGCCGCGGACGCGTCGATGCCGTTCGCCGGCGTCAAGGTGCTGGATCTGAGTACGTTCTGGGCGGGCGCGTATCTCACGTGTTTCCTGGGTGCTTTCGGCGCCGACATCGTGAAAGTCGAGTCGATACAACGCCCCGACGGCCATCGCTACTCCGGCGCGTGGTCCTACGAGGGCGACCGCTGGTATGAGCGGAGCGCGATGTGGCAGGGCACCAATCTGAACAAGCGCGACATCACGCTCGATCTGACGTCCGAGCGCGGCCGCGAACTTGCACGCCGGCTCGCCTGCGAGGCCGACGTCGTTGTCGAGAATTTCTCACCGCGGGTAATCGACCAGTTCGGGCTCGACTACGAGTCACTGGTGACGCTGAAGCCCGACGTGATCATGGTGCGAATGCCGGGGTTTGGCTTACAGGGTCCATGGCGCGACTACGTCGGTTGGGCGGCCAATATCGAACAGACGTCGGGAATGGCGGCCGCCACCGGTTACGCGGACGGGCCGCCGTGCAATTTACAAGGACCCGCGGATCCGATCGTCGGGGTCCACGCGGGCGTCGCACTGCTCGCCGCTCTCGAGCACCGGCGCAGCACCGGCGAAGGCCAACTCATCGAGGTCGCGCAGATCGAGGTCGCGGCATGCCTTGCTGCCGAGCCGATTATCGAATATTCGATGAACGCGGACGTTCAGCCGCGGGAAGGCAACCGCTGCCGTGGCTACCTGCAGGGGGTGTACCCGACCAGGGATGACGACTGGGTGGCGCTCTGCGTTCGCGACGAAGCCGACCGGGCGAACATGGTCAAGGCGATGGAGCGGCCGGAACTTCCACACGGTTCCCACGACGAATTCGACGCGGCCGTCGTCGAATGGACGCGGACCCGAACTGCCACAGAAATCGTCGATGCGTTGAGCGCATACCAGATTCCGGCCGAGCGGGTGCTGACGGCGGACCGGATGTACGACATCGCACAGCTCGATGCGCGCGGGTTCTACCAAGAGCTGGAACATCCGATCACCGGCCCGCACCGCTATCCCGGCTGGCCTTTTCGCATCACGCCGGGGCCCGTCGACCACCATCGCTTGCCACCGCCGACGCTTGGGCAGCACAACGAGGAGGTGCTGCTGGGCCTCGGCTTGACCGGCGATCAGATTGACGAACTGCGTGCTCGCAAGGTGATCGGCGAGTCCGCGCTCAACGCGTAGAAGCCTCCACGAGCGACCAGTATTTCTGTTCCCGCTCGGTCAGCTCATTTGACGTGATGGCGCCAAACGCGGCGGCGTCACGTGCGAATCGGATCGGCGCGTCGGGCAATGCGTCCGGCCTTGCAGCCGGAAGCAGCTCGGAGCGAGCGGGCCGAACAACAAGGCGCGACGCAGGTGCGGCCAGTCCGCCAGATTGGGCTCCACCCCCGCAGCCCTGGCAAAAGTCAACGCCGCCAGGTTCATTCGGGTCTTCTGTGGCATTCCACGGCGTGCTCGGTAGGCCTCGATCGCGGACCGAAGTTCGGTGTCGGTCGGTGCCGGCACCGTACCGCCCCAGACGTAGGCGATCCAGCGGGCCTGAAGCTCCACCGGCACGAAGAGTCCGCCCGACTGATCCCACATCCCGACGAACGCCAGGCCGGGAAGATCGGGGTGGAAGGTGTAGCGGTCGGCATCTAGATGGACGGTGTCGATGTCCACGATCGTCCGAATCTCATCGCTGAGGAACGGGAGGTCGAGTTCGAAGCCGGTGCCGAACAGGATGCCGTCGAACTCGTCGGAAGAGCCGTCCGTGAAGGACACGCTCCTTCCGTCGACCGATGTCATCCACGGCCGCACCGTGATTCGACCCTCCGCGACCAGCGGCAGGTACTGCTGGGCGAGGGTGACGCCCGCGGCGAAGAACGACGGGTCAGGTGCAGGCGCTCCGTATTGTTCCGGGCTGCCGCCCGCCTCGACCACGATCTCTTTCAGCTGTCGATCGATCTCTGTCGCGGGGAGAGTCTCGTTCGACAGCGTCCCGTACCGCGTGAAGATGCGGGAGTCGGAGGGCACACCCGCCGCGAACTTCGGTAGGACATAGCGCTGTCGGCGTTGGGTGACCACGACGGTTGCGCCGAGTTGAGCAAGTTCCGAGGCGATTTCGAGCGCGCTGATGGCGCCGCCCGCGACGAGAACGCGCTTGCCGAGGTAGGGAACTGGTTCGCGATATTGATACGTGGAGATCACACCGGCAGTGCCGGCGAACGACTCCAGGCCAGCAACGATTGGCACGTAGGGCGATTGGAACCTACCGCTGGCGACCACCACCCGTTCGAAGGACTCCGTCATGCCGGAATGCTCGACCAGCCAGCCGCCGTCGCCGCGGCTCAGACGGTCGACTCGGGTGCCGAATCGAATGCGCGACGTCAACGCGAACGTCTCGGCATAGCGATGCAGGTACGCGAGGATGTCGCGGTTGGACGGGAATACGAGGTCGCTCTCATGCTCCAGGTCGCTGAAGGACGTGAGGATCCGGCTGGTGTTGGTGTGCATGGTTGGCCATACGCCGCTGACGCCGTCCAACCCCGTCCATTGACCGCCCAGGATCGGACTCTGCTCGAAGATCGTCGGTTCGAAGCCCTGCGACAGCAGCCAACGCGCCGCGACGAGGCCGCCGGGCCCTGCCCCGATCACGGCGACGCTTCCCGTCATCTCCGGAACTGTCGCACGGCTCCGAGCAGGCTGTGAACGAAAAGTGCCAAGTGAGCCGTTTTAGCGCCCGCGACAATTACGCTCGCTGGCATGGCGGAAACGTCGTACGCCAAGTGCGGCGATCTCAGCCTGGCGTATCAGGTGTTCGGCGACGGGCCGATCGACCTCGTCTTCGTCGGGATGATGGTCAGCCACGTCGAGCTGTCCTGGACACAGCCGGAATTCAAGGCCTTCTTCGATCAGCTCGCGACGTTCTGTCGCGTGGTGCTGTTCGATAAAGCAGGCATGGGGCTGTCGGACCCGATCTCGCAAGTTCGCACGCTGGATGATCGAGCCAACGAGATCGAGGCCGTCATGGACGCCGTCGGTTTCGAAAGGGCCGCCCTCTTCGGTTTGAGCGAAGGCGGCACGGCCTCGATCGTCTTCGCGGCAAAACGACCCGAGCGAACGCGTGCGTTGATCCTCAACGGTACGTACCCATACATAGTCGCCTCATGGGACGACATGGATCGCGACCCTGCCGAGGTGCGGGCTCGCCTCATATCGGAGGTCGATGAGGACGGATCCGAGGTCGGTGTGGACTACATACCGACGACAGAGCAGATCGCCCGTGTTCAGGAAATGGGCCGCGCTGCCCGCTCGGAGTGGGGAAGCGGTGCGACAGCGAAGTGCATGTTCCCGTCGCTCCGGTCGATACGCCAGCTCGCGATGGTGGAGCGCATGAGTGCAAGCCCGGGGATGATGCGAGCGACGATCGAATCGGCGTTCCGGATCGACGTCCGGCCGATCCTGCCGACGATCTCCGCGCCAACTCTCGTCATCCATGCTCGCGACGATCCCATGCCGGTGCAGGGCGGCCGCTACCTCGCCGACCACATCCCTGGCGCGCGCTATCTCGAGGTCGACGGCGTGGACCACGTGCCCTGGTTAACCGAACCCGACAAGATTTTGACCGGGGTCGAGGAGTTTCTCACCGGGAGCCATGCGGCACCGGCGCAGTCACATCGTGCCCTGCGCACCGTGTTGTTCACCGACATGGTCGCGTCGACCCAGCACGCCGCGGCGGCGGGCGACGAGCGGTGGCGGGCGATGCTTCAGCGGTTCGGCGAGATCACCGCCGAGCTCGTCGAACGGTTCGGCGGCACGGTGGTGAAGAGCACCGGTGACGGCCACCTCGCCACGTTCGATGGCCCGACCCAGGCCATCCGCTGCGCCGAGGACTTGCAAGCCCAAGCCGAAACGCTGGGCATCGAGATTCGCGCCGGCATCCACACAGGCGAATGCGAACTGCTGGACGACGACATAGGGGGGATCGCAGTTCACATCGCGGCGCGAATACTCGGGACGGCCGGAAGTGGCGAAATCCTTGTCTCCCGTACCGTGCGCGACCTGGTTGTCGGCTCCGGCACGACCTTCGAGGACCGTGGCAACGTCGAATTACGTGGTGTGCCAGGCATCTGGCAGCTTTTGGCGGTCGATCGACACGGCGCGCAAGCCGGTTCGGCAGAGGCTCGATTGGCGGCACTGCCCACGCCCGGCGCTCGGAACGCGATGCGCCGCTCGGACCGAGCCGTCGAAGCAATGGCGAGGCGTTCGCCCTGGATACTGCGCGGGATAAGCCGTCTCAACCCGGCCACCGATCGCAGGCGAACAGCTAAATCGAACTAGGCACAACACACGTCAATTACGCTCAACGCCGTGCCGGAAACGTCGTACGCACCCTGCGGCGATCTCAGCCTGGCCTATCAGGTATTCGGCAACGGTCCTGTGGAGTTGGTATACGCGGGCTCCTACGTCAGCCACGTCGAGCTGTTCTGGACGCTGCCCGAGTACGAGGCGTTCATGGATCGGCTCTCGACGTTCTGTCGCGTCGCAGTATTCGACAAGGCCGGGGTGGGGTTGTCGGATCCTGTGCCGAAGGTTCGCACGCTCGACGATCGAGCGGCGGAGATCGAGGCCATCATGGATGCCGTCGGTTTCCGGAAAGCCGCCCTGATGGGGATCAGCGAAGGCGGTCCCGCCGCAATGGCCTTCGCCGCAACAAGACCGGAGAGAACGCAGGCGTTGGTTCTCATTGGCACCACTGCATTCACAGGCGTGGACTGGACTCTGCTCGAGAGCGATCCGGCCGACATACGCGACAGCGTTTTACGCGATATTGGAGAGGAGTACACCCCGTCGGTCGAGCAATTCGCACGCGCACAGGAATTCGGCCGCAACGTCCGCTCGCGTGGGGAAGCGGCGCCGCACTCAAGGCACTGATCCCGTCGGTTCCTTCGGTACGCCAGCTCGGAATGTTGGAACGCATGAGCGCCAGCCCGGGAATGGCGCGGGCGACCCTCGAGGCGGGGTTTTCTATCGATGTCCGGCCGATCCTGCCGACGATCGGCGTGCCGACCCTCGTTGCCCATGCCCGTGAGGACCCAGGTGTTCCTGTGCAGTTCGGCCGCTACCTCGCCGCCAACATCCCCGGCGCGCGGATGCTCGAGGTCGACGGCAATGACCACGCGCCATGGATGACCGATCCCGACAGGGTTCTCACCGAGGTCGAGGAATTCCTCACGGGCGGCCACGCGGCGCCATCACAGTCGCAGCGCGCCTTGCGCACCGTGTTGTTCACCGACATCGTCGCGTCGACCGAACGCGCCGCGGCGTCGGGGGATGAGCGGTGGCGGGCCGTGCTGCAGCGCTTCGGCGAGATCACCACCGGAGCTGCGGATCGCGTCGGCGGCACGGTCGTGAAGAGCACCGGCGACGGACACCTCATGACGTTTGAAGGCCCGACTCAGGCGATCCGGTGTGCCGAGGCCTTGCGCGATGATGCCGAGAAACTGGGCGTGGAGATTCGCATTGGCATCCATACCGGCGAGTGCGAACTGATGGATGACGACATCGGAGGAATCGCCGTACACATCGCGGCGCGCATCCTCGGCCAGGCTGGTGCCGGCGAAATTCTCGTCTCCCGCACCGTGCGTGACCTGGTCGTCGGCTCTGGCACAGGCTTCGAAGACCGTGGCAGCGTCGAACTGCGCGGTGTGCCCGGTATGTGGGAGCTTCTTGCGGTCAATCGTCAAGGCGCACAAGAGGGGTCGATGGAAGCACGGTTGGCGTCGATGCCTACTCCTGGCCCTCGAAGCACAATGCGTCGGTCAGACCGCGCCGTTGCGGTGATGGCGAAGCGGACGCCGTGGATCCTGCGCGGGGTCGCTCGCCTCGCTCCGGCGGCAGGGCGCAATTCATGACGCGTACCCCTCAGATCTCCCTGTACCTCCGCACCTACAGCGACGATCCGAACCAGGACTGGAATGCAACGCTCGACATGGCGCGCGTCATGGACGACGCCGGCGTGGATCGCGTCGTCGTCTCGGATCATCTTGTGTTCGGCGAGAACCTCGATGCCTACGCCGACCCCGCGATCGGCGGCACGGCAGGTGGGCGACAGCCGACAGGGCCCGACGGCAATTGGCTGGAACCCCTTGATCTTCTTGACCGCGGTGGCCGCGACGACGACCCGTATCCGGCTGGGCACTGCGATCCTGCTCGCGGCACTCAGGCGTCCCGCCGTGCTGGCCAAGCAGTTGGCCACCCTCGACGTGCTGTCCGGCGGGCGCGTCGACCTCGGCGTCGGCGTGGGCTGGCAACGCGAGGAGTACGACGCGGTCGGACTTTCTTTTGAGGACCGGGGACGTCTGCTGGACCACACGCTGGAGGTCTGCCAGACCTTGTGGACCCAGCAGCGCGCCGTCTACGACTCGCCCGAGCTGTCTTTCGACGGCATCCACCAGATGCCAAAACCGTTGCAGCCCGGCGGCATACCCATCTGGATCAGCGGCACAGTGAACAAACGGGTGGCGCGCCGATTGAGCACGTTCGGAACCCGCTGGATTCCGTGGGGTTCGGACATCGCGAACCTCGAGGAATCCGTCCCTGCCATGAAGCAGGCGATCGCCGAGGTCGGAGGTGATCCGAGCGACCTGGAGGTGCAGGGCAGCGCCGTGCTTGTGAAGGACGCCGATGGCGGTATCGACATAAATGCATCCATCGCCCCGGTGCGAAAGCAGGTGGCGGCTGGGGCCACCGACATCCGGTTCGGTGGATCGCCTCCGAAGGATCCGCAGAGGGCGGCCGAGCAGTTGTCGCAGTTGGTGAGCGCCTTCAGGGATGTGACGCAAGCCGCCGTTTAGTGCTCCGCCGTCAGCGGGTAGGCCAACTGGACGGGGGGTCATTGGCCGTCCTTGCCGCGTTGCGGCAGGGCGGCAGTCCTGACCAGCACGTCGGCGGTTGTCGTCGGCGTGCCGATCGAAGGAGATTGATGAAGCTGAAGAAGACCGCTGCGAAGGCAACTCTGGTGGGTGCGATGGGCGCCGCCGCCGTCGGCCTGGGTGCAGGCATGGCGCAGGCGGATCCGTTCCCCGCGCCACCACCGCCGTGGCCCGTGCCGGCACCGGCTGACCCAGGTGTCAGCGTCGAAGGCCCGAGTCTGAACGCCCCAGGTATCAGCGTTCAGGGCCCGGGTGCCAGCATCGCCCCGCCGGTCTGGGCTCCGCCACAACCGCCGCCGCCGCCGTGGGCGCCGTTTACGCCGGTTCAGTGGAATGCGGAGGCGCAAGCCTGGGGTGTCTACACGAACGCAGGCTTCCAGCCGGTTTAAGTAAGCAATGGGATGGTCGCCCCGCCACAGTGCGGGGCGACCGTTCTATGTCTGAGGGAGCGGCGCGAATCGCCTGTTGAAGCCTTCCTGCCGCGCGGCGATCTGGGCCGCCCGATAGGCCTCGAGTTCATCGGCAGGTATGAAGTCGCCCGCCGGCAGAACGCCGTGCAGCTGATCGTGCGTCATCACCGGCATCGTGCTGACGGTCGGCATCGCACCGGACTCCGCAAGATCTTGGAACCGAATGGAGACCGTGCCCTGGTTCAGGCCCCCCGTCGACACCCAGTTGGCCACGCCAGGGTCGGTCGGCGAGATCACGATGGTGTACGTCCCATCCGGATTCGGGGTGGCTTGGGACAGCGCGTTGTTCAGGCTGGTCTGCTGGTCCCAGTAGTTGTCGGTGATCGTCCAGTCATTGGTCACCGGAACAACGAAGTAGCCGGCCTTCCCAGGATTGATGGTGACGACCAGCGCCTGGTCATCTTCGAGTTGGAAGTAGCCCGCGCTCTGCAGCTGGGTCGACAAGAACGCGGCATTGCTGGTCGGGTCGGTGAACACATTGGGCTGCCTGCGTTCGCCCGTCAGGGCATCGATGGTGGCCACCCTGATGTAGTCGCGTTCCATCTGCAGGCCGATGAGCATGATCACCGACGTCACCGCGCCCCGCAGCAGCGGTGGCGGGTCGGGCAGCGGCGGGATGATCGACACCAGCTGCGTCAAGGTCGGGTTGTCGGACACCGCAGGACCGATGAGTGGGATGGCGAAGACGCCCAATTGGGCGAACAGGCTGTTGGGTGGGCCGCTGGTGCGCTCGATCGACAGGGTCATCGGTTGTTGAGTGTTCCAGTCGGACAACGTGTCTCGTGCAGCGATCAAGGTGGAGTCGGAGGTCAGCTGCATGTAGTTGCCTTCGTAATCGGCTGGCCGCGGGGCGCCTGACACGAGGATGGTGAACTCGCCGTTCTCGTCGACAACGAGGCCGTCCTTGGTGATGACCTGCGCCGTGTTTCCCGACAGACCGGTCAGCAAGCTGAAGGACGTGTCGGCCGGGACAGTCGACTCGTCGTCCCAGTCCTCGAACTTGCCCTTGATCACGTACGTCGACGTCTTGTTGACCGCCATGAAGCGGTAGATCGTGTCCGGGTTGTCGTAGAGGATGCGCGAGCCGCCAACGGTCTGCCCGTACCAGGTGTGCGGCGGCGCGACCTGCATGACGGCCCGAGGAGTCATCGGATTGAGCAACTGCTGCTGAAACGCCGCGCCCATGGCGTACTCATCGACGGACCTGCTCAGCTGGGCCAGGTTCTCTTTGTCCGGGCCGCCGACCTCGTTGAATTCGCTCAGCGCCGTGACATACCAACCGGCCTTGAGCACGAACTTCGTCAACTGAACCGGCAGCGTGTTCACCGTTTCGGTGGCCGCTTGCTCGGCGTCGCGTTGCTCCTGGGTGCCCAGCGGGCTGACCGCCTGAGTCGTGACGGAGCTCGTCACCGCCGCCGTCGGCGCGACGGATTCGGGACTCTTCACGGGGGTGACGGCGTGTTCGATCTCGCGGCGGACAAAGCCCGCCACCGCCACGATTGCGGGGTTAGGTGCCGGGGTGGCCGGCTTCGGGGTCGTCTGGCGCACAGACGTGCGCATCACCCGGTTGGAGGATGGAGAGTCCTCACGGTCTGTGATGGATCGTAAATGGCTGCTGACATTCTCCCTCACCTCAGCGACACGCGAATGCAGTTGTTTGACAGCGGATTTCACCGGGTTGGCGTCTTCAGCCGACGATTCCGTCTGAGGCGGACTCGGACGTCGCTGATGCTTTTTCTGAGCCCGCGGTCTTGCCGTCATCCGCCGATGCGATGCCGGGGTTGTTGGCGATCGCGATGCCGATGCCCAGTGCGACCGCCAGCCCTCCGACCCTGCCGACAAATCGGCCGTAATGCGGCGTCGGGTACGTGCACGGCGTCTTTGCCATGGGGAGAGCCCTTTCCTGCGAGCCCCCCGCTAGCGGTACCGTAGTCAGGTGACTACGGCTCGCGCAAGCACCGGTTCACGGCGCGCCGATGCGCCACTGGGCAAAGAAGAGGTCGTTGCCGCCGTTCTGCGGTCGGCCGCCGACCTCTTTGCGGAGCGCGGAGTCGCGGCGACCTCGATCCGAGACATCGCGGCGCGCTCACGGGTCAACCACGGACTGATTCATCGGCATTTCGGCAGCAAGGACGGACTCGTCGCCGCGGTGCTCGACTATCTCGGCCAGCACCTCGCCGAACTGATCACCGAAGAGGCCGAGGGAAGCAGAATCGCCGACGCCGTGGACCGTCAGCTTCGTGTCCTCGCGTATGCGTCCCTCGACGGCTATCCGGTCGGCGAACTCCAGAGCCGTTTTCCGACGATGGGGGTACTGCTTGACAGCGTTCGGCTCCCAGCACCCGTCCGAACTCAGTGCGCGACTCGCCGCCGCCCACACGATCGCGCTGCAGCTCGGCTGGTGTCTTTTCGGCGACTTCCTGCGGGCGTCAACGGGCCTGGAGGACATGGACGACCGCACGTTTGTACGCTCGATCGGGCAGACGGTCGCGTCGATACTGGGCGCGCAGTACAGGGGAGGAGAATGATGCGGGTCCCTCGCGCCGTTGCGAAATTCAACCGTCACATCACCAATCCGCTCGCACTCGCGTTCGGCCAATGGGCGCCCACCCAGGGCACACTCGAGCACGCGGACGAAAGTCCGGAAAGGCGTACCGAACACCGCTGAACATTTTCGACACCGACGACGGCTACGTCATCCTCATCGGCTACGGACTCGAATCCCATTGGGTCCAAAACGTTTTGGCCGGCGGCCCGGCAACCGTTCACAAGCACGGTAAGACCGTGCCGGTCACCAACCCCCGGATGACCAGTAAGGACGAAGCCGCGCCACTGGTGACGTCCGCCAGGCTCTTGTACCGCCTCCATCCCTACAACGAGGCAGCCCTGGTGTTGACGGCTCGCTAGGCGGCCTTGGTGATGCTGAGCACCTCGGCGCCGGGCAGTGCCGACTAAAACATCGGTTGAGACAAGCAGTTTCGAGCCGCGAACACCGCTGCCTATGATGACCTGCTGCTGATCCACCACATCCCGATCGACCAGGATCGGCCAGTCCGCAGGCAGTCCCACCGGGGTGATCCCGCCGTACTCCATGCCGGTCAGCGACACCGCGGTGTCCATCGATGCGAATGAAATCTTGCGGGCGTCAAGGTGTTTACGCACGATGCCGTTGACGTCGGCGCGGGTGGTCGCCAGCACCATGCACGCCGCGTGCCACACCCGGTCGGCGCGTTTGGCCTCCACAACGACGCAGTTCGCCGAAATATCAAGGCCGATGTCGTAGTGCTCACAGAAGGCAGCGGTATCGGCGAGGTTCGGGTCGATCTCGCTGACCCACAGCCCGTCGCCGCCCGCCTGGTCGATGTGCCTGCGGACGGGATCACCGACCAGGGTCATCAGCGTCAGCCGACGGCAACGAACCTCAGCTTTCCCAGCTCCACACTGTCCACGTTCGTCACTCCGCGCTACCGAATCGCTGGCCGACGTATTCGAGCAGCAGTGGATCATCGGAGGTGAACCGGTCCACCTCTTCGCCGCCGTCGCATCGCAACAAGCGCGATCGTCACGCGGTCTTGTTTCCGGGAGACCACTGACCAGACGGCGCCGGCGTCCTCCCAGCGCTGAAGTTCTGCGACCCGATCGGTATGCATCCTTCTACGATTCCACGACTCACGTAGGCTGCGGCCGTGAGTCCGGCATCGGCCGTCGCGGTCGCGGTGGTCTTCGTCTGGCTGGGCATGGTGGTCGCGATCTCGTTCATCGAGACACCGCTGAAATTCCGCGCCCCCGGCGTCACCCTGCAGGTCGGTCTCGGCATCGGCCGCTTGGTTTTTCGCGCGCTCAACGGCGTGCGAACTCCTGCTCGCGGCGGTGCTGGCGGGCGCTTTCGTCGTCGAGCCGCCGCCGTTGGGCGCGATGGTCGCGGCCGGCGTCGCCGTGGTCATGCTCCTGGCCCAGGTGCTGATGGTGCGACCGCGGTTGACCAAGCGATCGGATGCGGTGCTCGCCGGCGGCAAGGGCCCGCGGTCGCATGCCCACTGGGTCTACGTCGGCCTGGAGGTCGTCAAGGTGGCGACGCTGCTCATCGCGGGTGTGGTGCTGCTCTCGACGTGAGACGATCGCCCGATGCGGCTGGGATTGCATGCACTGGGCATTGGCAACGGTGCCGACCGCGCGGTCATCGACGCCGTTGCGGCCGCCGCGGATCGGGCCGGGTTCGCAACGCTGTGGTCGGGCGAACACGTCGTGATGGTGGACGAGTCGGCGTCCCGCTATCCGTATTCCGACGACGGCCGGATCGCCGTGCCCGCCGACGCCGACTGGATCGACCCGATGATCGGCTTGAGTTTCGCGCCGCCGCCACCTCGAACATCGGGATCGGCACAGGCGTGCTGCTGCTGCCCGAGCACAATCCGGTGATCGTCGCCAAGCAGGCGGCCACGCTGGACACGCTCAGCGGAGGTCGGCTGACGCTCGGCATCGGCGTCGGCTGGTCGCGCGAGGAGTTCGATGCGCTCGGCGTCCCGTTCGAGCGTCGCGGCGCGCGCACCAAGGAGTACGTCGACGCCATCCGCACGCTGTGGCGTGACGACGTCGCCTCGTTCGACGGCGAGTTCGTCAACTTCGATGCGGTGCGGGTCAACCCGAAGCCGGTGCGCGACCGCCGCATTCCGATCGTCCTCGGCGGCAACAGCGACGCGGCGCTGCGCCGGGTGGCGGCTGGGGCGACGGTTGGTACGGGTTCAATCTGGACAGCGTCGACGCGGTCGCCGAACGCATCGCATTCCTGCGCAGGCTGTGCGCCGAACGGCGGCGCGATCCCGCCGAACTCCGGCTGGCGGTGGCGCTTCGCGAACTACGGCCCGGCGACGTGGCGGCGCTCGCCGAGCTGGGCATCGACGAACTGGTGCTGGTCGAGGGCCCTCCGGACGACGCCGGCGTCGCCGCCGATTGGGTGAGCGCGCTCGCCGAGCACTGGATGGCTGCGCTTGGACTAGCGGACAGCTCGCGCGCCTGATTCCGTGCGGCCTCGGCAATCTGCTGTTCGCGTGCGAACAGCAGCCCGTAGGTGAAACCGTTCTCGCCAGGGCTGGTTCCCGCCGTCAGCGCGAAGCGGCGCAAGCGCGTCCGACGCGACGACGCTGTCCTGATGCTCACCCAGCACGCGCTGGATCCGCTTGTAATGCTTCTCCGCCTTCTTGGCGGCACCTGAATCATCCAAGGGGCGCCGAAGTTCGGCGGCGTAACGGGCCCGCTTGGCCGCCTTGCGGGCGCGGTGCAGCAGGTCGTCATCGCCCGATTCGACCGCGGCAGCGAGCCGCTTGTCCGCCTTGCGTTCGGCCCGGCTCGCCCGTTTCTGCGACCTTCTTGACGGTGGGCTTCTCGGTGACAGGCAGCCGGCTACGCCATCGCTGCAGGGTCGCGAGCATGTCGAGATACCTCGGCTGAGTCCATCGCGTCGGCCACCGCCGTTGCGGGCCCGCAGCTGCTCGGAATGCAGGTCGGTGTTGATTCGGTTGGCGACCGGTCCGAGCACGAGTTCGGGCGGCCAGTCGGCGAGGACCTTGCGGAAGCGACGGCGCTGCACCTGCCGGTCGCGCACCTCGCCGAGAAGTCCGGCGAACCACTTGAGCTCCTCGTCGAGGTGACCGGCCGCCGCCTTGTCGAGCAGCTTGCCGAACACCCGAGTCGTGCTGCGCAGCCTGCGGATCGCCACCCTGGTGTCGTGGATCGGGTCCTGTCCGCGACGCAGCTGCATGTCGCCGTCGAAGATGGCATCGATCTGGTCGGCAACATATGTGGTCAGAGCGCCCAGCGCGCCGCCCGTTGATGTGCGGTGCCTCGGTGGAGGGCAAGGCGTGGGCGAGCTTCGACGGGTACCGCGACGGGCGCGCGCCGGCCTTGCTGAGCCGTTTGGCCAGCCGACGGGACAGCGGTCCGGCGTCGCGGTCCGTACTCGACCTCGATCTCTCGCCATGCCAGCAGCCGGTGTTCGACCGACGCGTGGACCTGGTCGTCGGCGACCTCTGCGCACACACGCTGCTGCTCGGGTTCGCGGATCCGGTAGCGGGTGCGCTCGGTGCGAATCGTCGCCACGTTGACCAGCTGTTTGCCCAGCCGAAGCCCCGTCAGCAGCTCCTCGAGCTCGGAGGGCGGAGCATCCGCCAGGGAGGTCCGAATCTCGATGCGACCTTCGGAGTCCGGAACCTTGAGCTGCCAGCCGGTGTCGTCGTCGCCGTCGCGTCGCCGCAGCACGATCCCGTGGGATTGCAGGTCGTGGTCGGCGGTGTCGTAGTACGCGCTCTCCAGGTGGACCGTGCTGCGGTCGATCTCGCCGCCGTCGATCAGGTCGTGGAGGCGCGGCAGCACGAAATGGTCGTCGACGTCCCATTTGTCTTCGCGTTCGAGCAGCTCATGCATGACGTGGGGTTTCCCGCATCGGAGGGGTCATGAAACATCAGCGCTGCGTCCGACCAATCGCCGCTTACCTCGACGTTCGGCGCGGGATCAGTAGAGGTATCGCGCCAGGCCGGTGCCGCCGCGGCGCTCGCCGCCGTCGACCGACACCAGCGCCGGAACCAGCTCGCTGGTCACCAGCCCGTGCTCGCTGGTGAGCTCGTCGATGATGTCGAAGCTCGCCGCGATCCGGTCGGGGGCGTCGACGACGATCGTGGTCACCGGCACCCGGCGGGCCAGCTGGAACCAGCTTGTCGCCGTGCGGTTCGTGGTCGCCGTGGAATCCCCAGATGCCGCGCAGCACCGTCGCGCCGTTGGCCGCCCGCGAGTCGAACAGCCGCTGGACGATCGCGCGGTGGATCGGTGCGCCGTCGTGCAGCGCGGCCTCGGAGGTGTAGACCATCAGCTTCTGCCACAGCGGCGCGTCCGCGGTCATCGGTGGCGGGCAGGGCCGGCCGGCCGGGCGAGCAGCTCGCCGTCGCGTTTGCACAGCTGCGCCCGCTCGATCGTGAAAAGCGGCTCGCGCAGCAGCGTTTCGAGCTCGGGGACCGCGTCGGCGACCTGGCCGCCGGTTCCGACCGCGATGATCATCACCGGCACGCCCGATGTTGCGGCTGAAGAAGCGCGGCGCGCCTGCGCTGCCCGCGCGCCGTGCCGTCGACGCCGAGAAACACTGAGGCGCCTGCGAATCCGTGTCGATGCAGCACATCGCACACCGCGCGGTACGCGGGCCGTCCGTCGGCGCGGTCCTGGCGGCCGACGTAGACGGTGAGCTTCGCGGCATCGGGCGGCTGCGACCCGACCGCCGAAGTGCGCGCGTTCGAGCGTGACCAAGCCCGCGAGACAGCATCGCGACGACCTGGTCGGCGAGCCCGGCCATCTTGTCGGCCGTGTCCACCGCGGCGATCGCGATCGGCGAGTCCTCCGACAGGCTCAGCGATTGGTCGCTGCGCAGATCATGGTGCGGGCCGAAGCTGGCGATGCCGCGCAGCACGACGCTGGTCGCGACCGCGTTGTCGGCGTAGAGGTCGAGCAGCGCGTCGGAGAGGAAGCGATCGCCGTGCCGCAGGCGCTCGGCGAAGTACGCGGTGAGCTTGAGGTAGTCGGTCACAGCGCGGCTCCGATCGACTGGCCCAGCCACGCCGCGGCCAGCCCGAGCACGACGCTGACCGCGATGTTGGCGAACGCCGAGACGACCTGGCGCTCCTCGCCGAGCCGCTGGGTCTCCAGCATCCACGTCGAGAAGGTGGTGTAGGAGCCGACGAACGCGGTGCCGGCCAGCAGCGCGACGTGCGGGCTGAGCGCGAGCCCGGCGAAGAAGCCGAGCAGCAGCGCCCCGCTGAGGTTGACCACGAGGGTGCCGAACGGGAACGGCCGCGCCGACCCGCTTGGACACGGCGCGGTCGACCAGGAAGCGCAGCACCGCGCCGACCCCGCCGATCAGCGCGACGCCGGACCCAGACCGCGACGGTCATCGGCGCACCCGGACCCGCCGCACCAGGGCGGTCGCGACGTAGACCGCGAGCAGGCCCGCGGCGATGCTGGCGACGGTGTAGCCGACGGCCAGGCCGTAGTGGTGGTGCTCGAGCATCTTGATCGTCTCGACCTGCATGGTGGAGAACGTCGTCAGGCCGCCGCACAGGCCGGTGCCCAGCAGCGGGCGCCGATAGCTCGACACCGGCAAACGCTCGAGCAGGCGGGTGACGAAATAGCCCAAGCAGGAATGCGCCGACGATGTTGACGATGAACGTCGGCCACGGCCAGCGGCCCGGGTCGGGCGCGGCTAACGTCTCCAGCCCCGCCCGGGCCAGCGTGCCGAGCGCCCCGCCGACGAACACCGCGGCCAATTCCCGCCCGTCGAAACTGAACACGAGCCAAAGTAACGCCGTCAAGCTTCCGGACCGGCGTACGGCGCGAAATGCGGAGGAGCAGAATCACGGTGCATGGCCGCCAACCCCCGCGCCGGCAAGCCGGCGCAACCCGAAGATCTCATCGACGTGGCCCAGGTGGTCACCGCCTACTACACCGTCGAACCCGACCCGGACAACATCGACCAGCAGGTGGCGTTCGGCACCTCCGGCCACCGCGGGTCGAGCCTGGACGCGGCGTTCAACGAGGCGCACATCCTGGCCACCACGCAGGCCATCGCCGAGTACCGGGCGGCGCAGGGCACCACCGGCCCGCTGTTCATCGGCCGCGACACCCACGCGCTGTCCGAACCGGCGTGGGTGTCGGCGCTGGAGGTGCTGGCCGCCAACGACGTCGTGGCGATGATCGATTCGGCCGACCGCTACACGCCGACGCCCGCCGTCAGCCACGCGATCCTGGCGTTCAACCGGGGCCGCGACGCTGACCTGGCCGACGGCATCGTCGTCACCCCGTCGCACAACCCGCCGCGCGACGGCGGATTCAAGTACAACCCGCCCAACGGCGGGCCCGCCGACACCGACGCCACCGGCGTGATCGCCAAGCGAGCCAACGAGATCCTGCGCGACGGGCTCAAGGCGGTGAAGCGGGTGCCGCTGGCCCGGGCGCTGCAGACCGCGCAGCGCCACGACTACATGGACGCCTACATCGACGACCTGCCGAACGTCGTCGACATGCACGCGATCAGCGCCGAGAAGATCCGCATCGGCGCCGACCCGCTGGGCGGGGCGAGCGTCGACTACTGGGGTGCGATCGCCGAACGGCACAACCTGGAGCTGACGGTGGTCAATCCGCTGGTGGACGCGACGTGGCGGTTCATGACGCTGGACACCGACGGCAAGATCCGGATGGACTGCAGTTCGCCCAACGCGATGGCCTCGCTGATCGCCAACCGCGAGTCCTACCAGATCGCGACGGGCAACGACGCCGACTCCGACCGGCACGGCATCGTCACGCCCGACGGCGGGCTGCTCAACCCGAACCACTACCTGGCGGTGGCGATCGAGTACCTCTACACCAACCGCCCGGAGTGGCCTGCGTCGACGGCCGTCGGCAAGACCGCGGTCAGCTCGTCGATCATCGACCGGGTGGTCGCCGGGCTGGGCCGCAAGCTGCTCGAGGTGCCCGTCGGGTTCAAGTGGTTCGTCGACGGATTGATCAGCGGCACCATCGGTTTCGGTGGCGAGGAGAGCGCGGGGGCGTCGTTCCTGCGCCGCGACGGATCGACGTGGACCACCGACAAGGACGGCATCATCCTGGCGCTGCTGGCGTCGGAGATCCTCGCCGTCACCGGCTCGACGCCGTCGCAGCGCTACGACGCGCTGGCCGAAAAGTACGGTGCGCCAACCTATGCGCGTGTCGACGCGCCTGCCGACCGCGAGCAGAAGGCGCGGCTGGCCAAGCTGTCGCCCGAGCAGGTGACGGCCACCGAACTGGCGGGCGAGGAGATCACCGCCAAGCTGACGACCGCGCCCGGCAACGGCGCGCCGCTCGGCGGTCTGAAGGTGACGACGGAGAACGCGTGGTTCGCGGCGCGGCCGTCGGGCACCGAGGACGTCTACAAGATCTACGCCGAGTCGTTCAAGGGGCCCGAGCATCTCGCCGAGGTGCAGGAAGCGGCGCGCGAAGTGGTGAACAAGGTCATCGCGTGAGCCTCGGAGGGCGACTGTCGTCACTGAGACAAGCGAATCCAAAGAGCCACTGCCGCGCGAAGTCTGGCTGCTGATCGCGGCCAACGTCGTCGTTGCGCTGGGCTACGGCGTGGTCGCCCCGGTTCTTCCGCAGTACGCGCGGCACTTCGGCGTCAGCATCAGCGCGGCGACGTTCGTCATCACCGCGTTCGCGTTGATGCGACTGGTTGCCGCGCCGCCCGCCGGACTGCTGGTGCAGCGGCTGGGGGAGCGGCGGGTCTACATCAGCGGGCTGGTGATCGTGGCGTTGTCCACCGGCGCGTGTGCGTTCGCGCAAACATATTGGCAGCTGCTGCTTTTCCGTTCGTTCGGCGGCCTGGGATCGGCGATGTTCACGGTGTCGTCGCTCGGTCTGATGATCCGGATCTCACCGCCGGATGCGCGTGGCCGCGTCGCGGGCATGTTCTCGTCGGGTTTCCTGATCGGGTCGGTCGGCGGACCGGTGCTGGGCAGCCTGACCGCGGGCCTGGGATTGGCGGCGCCGTTCGTGATCTACGGCGCCGCACTGCTGGTCGCCGCGGCGGTGGTGTTCGTGAGCCTGCGCAATTCCGCTGTGGCGTTGCCGGAAGCGACGACCGAACCCGCTGTCTCGGTGCGGACGGTGTTGCGTCACAGGGCATATCGCGCCGCGCTGTTCTCCAACTTCGCCACGGGGTGGGCGGCGTTCGGTCTGCGCATCGCGCTGGTGCCGCTGTTCGTCGTCGAGGTGCTGGGCTACGGCGCCGGGCTTCGCGGGACTGGCGCTGGCGACGTTCGCGATCGGCAACATCTTGGCCGTCATCCCCAGCGGATATCTGTCCGACCGGGTCGGGCGCCGCAAGCTGCTGATCGTCGGCCTGACGGTGTCGGCGGTCTCGACGGTGCTGGTCGGCTACACGTCCTCGCTGCCGGTGTTCCTGGCGGCGGCCTTCGTCACGGGCGCGGCCACCGGCGTCTTCGTCTCTCCGCAGCAGGCCGCGGTGGCCGACATCGTCGGGAACAAGTCGCGCGGGCGGAACGGCGGTCGCGACGTTCCAGATGATGGCCGACCTCGGCTCGATCGTCGGATCGCTCGCGGTCGGCCAGGTGGCCGAGCACGCGTCGTTCGCGTGGGCGTTCCTGGTCAGCGGCGGCGTCCTGCTGGTGGCGGCGATCGGGTGGGTCTTCGCGCCGGAAACCCGCGGCCTGCCGCCCGTTCAGCCGACACCGATGCGCGCGATCGGCCCGGAGGCCGGCGGCGAAGTGCCGTGACCAGCGATTTTGAAGGCTTACCGCAGGTGGTGTAGCTTCGATGAGCACAACTTCACGGGGCTATGGCGCAGCTGGTAGCGCACCACACTGGCAGTGTGGGGGTCAGGGGTTCGAGTCCCCTTAGCTCCACCATGTGATGAGTCGCGACATGGGTTACAGCTGAGTCGCGTCATCGGTTACAGATCGCCCCGGCCATCGGCCGGGGCTTTTTTGTTGGTTGCGCCAGTAGTTGCGGTCGGGGTCGATGTGGTGGGTGGCGATGAGTGGTCGCCGGTGTGGGCTGATGACGGTGACGGTGGTGGTGCGTCGGCGAGGATGAGGACTGTGTTGCCGGCGTGGGCGGTGCCGATGCCGAGGTGGTGCATGCGGCCGGCGCGGCGCAGGGTGAGTTTGCCGCATGGCGTCGACGGTGGTCGTAGCGGAGGCGGTAGTGCGCCGGTGGCGGTGGTCGGCGGGGTGCGGCTTTGGGAGTGGCGCGGTAGGCGTGCGCCGGGTGGTGGTGGCGGTCAGGGCGCGGTGGGTGCGTGCGGTGTTGTAGATGCTCGCGGAAGGTGTCGAGTTGGGGTTGCAGGTCGGTGAGGGTCGCGGCGGTGTGGTCGGGCGGTGAGCCAGCGTTTCAGGGTCTGGTGGAAGCGTTCGATCTTGCCCTGGGTTTGCGGGTGGCCGGGGTGGCCGTTCTTCTGGGTGATCGCCGAGGCTGGCGAGGAGGTATTCGAAGGCGTTGCGGCCGCCGGTGAAGCGGGCGGTGTAGACCGGCCGTTGTCGGTCAAGCGTGGAGGCGGGCAGGCCGTAGGTGTTGGCGCGGCGAGGAAGTGGCGACGACGTCGTCGCCGGTGACGCGGCGGTGGGCGGTGCAGGACAGCAGGTATCGGGAGTGGTCGTCGAGCCAGTTGAGGATCTCGACGTCGGTGCCGTCGGCCAGCTGCCAGTGGGTGAAGTCGGACTGCCAGCATTCGTTGGGTTGGGCGGCTTCAAAGCGGAGATAGGAGCTGCGGGGGCGTTTGCGTGGCTGCGGGGTGATCAGGCCGTGGTGGTGCAGGATCCGGCGGATCGTCGAGGTCGACGGCGCGGGCAAGCCGGCCTGGTGCAGGTGCCATGCAGGGTCACCGGCCCGGCGTCGAGGCCGTCGGCGGTCAGCTGTTCCCGTAGCCGCACGATGGCGATGATGACGTCGTCGGGACCGCTCGCGGGTTGCTGGCCGGGCGTCGTGAGCGGGCATCGACGGCCTCCAAGCCGCCCTCCCGATAGCGCTTGAGTAGCCGGTGCAGATGTCTGACGGGATATGCCATAGGTCTTGGCTGCCGCGGTGATGCTGAGCTGACCACTAATGACATGAAGGACCGCGACCCGCGCTTTCGACATCCACCACGACTGTCACCTATGACGCGACTCATCAACCGCCAGTGCACGTGTAACCCATGACCCGACTCACCTGTCACCTATGTCGCGAACCCAGACACCCTTAGCTCCACCCTTTTGAACAGGCATTTCGCGCGGTTTGCCGACGCATCTGAATCGTCGAGCGTCGTATCGTCCTCGACCAAGTCAAGTAACGGATTACGCACGCAACGTGGCGCACATCCTGCTTCTCATACGGCCATGATCAGAGATCTTTTCCGATGCCGTCCGCGGCCCTCCTGCGAGTTCGGCGCCCTGCACGAACAGGAACCGGCCATGACCGATGACGAGCCGCTACAAGCCCCTAGACGAAACAAGTACTTCTTCGGCGAGCTGCTGGGTGTCGAAGACCTGCAACTCGAGCAGACCTACGGCATTGACCAGCGCAGGATTGCTCAGTCGGTTGACCCTGGGGGCCGAGGGTGTGTTGCAGGGCCTGGCCGTGACTGCCGCCGCCGATGGCACGCTGAATATCTCACCCGGTGTGGCACTCGACGGGATGGGGCCGGGTGATCATCGTGCCAACTCCGTGAGTTGGGGTGGATCCGGCGCAGCCGACCGACGACAACGGAACGCCGAAAGGGGCCAGGGTCAACGGGGGATCGGTCAGCGTCTACCTGGGCTACGCCGAACTCGACGGGGACCCAACACCGGAGGGCCCAACGACGACGATCGAGACCTACCGGGTGATTGCGCGGCCGGGCTACCCGCCGAGCCGTTCGCCCCCCAACGAACCGTCGATAGTCCTCGCCACGGTGAGCCTGCCGCAGAAGTGTGGGTCAATAAGTATCGACGATCGCGCCTGCCGTGTCGAAATCATGAGCAACAGGGTGCTTTTCGAACTGATCACCGATCTGGAGCAGCGGGTCCGCACACTCTCCGGCGATACAACCGAGCCTCACGCCTCCGGGGTCAGCGGAACCTACGAGTTGATTCGGTGAGGCCGCCGATCTGACATCAGGCTGCGTGGCGCGCGTTCACCTGCGCGAGGACAGGCGCTGCGGCGACCATCGTGAAGGGCACAGCGACCGGGAAATCGTCGCTGAGAGAGCGGATTTCGGTGCGCCGGATGATGGTGGCCAGTGCGAGGGTGGCCTCGAGCATGGCGAAGTGGTCGCCGATGCAGGTGCGGGGGCCTGCGCTGAAGGGGATGTATTGCCAGCGGTCGCGGCCCGCGGCATTCTCCGGGCTGAACCGATCGGGGTCGAACCGCAGGGGGTCCTCCCACAGATCGGGGTCGCGGTGCATCGCGTAAACCCCCACCGTGCACAACGTGCCTGCCTTGACGAGATGTCCGTCGACCTCGATGTCGCGGGTGATCAATCGGGGAATCGAGGGGGCCGGCGGGCATAGGCGCAGCGCCTCGTGCAGCACCTGGACTGTGTAGCGCAGTCGGGGAACGTCGTCGGGGGTCAGCTCCCGGTCACCGATGGCATCGGTTTCGGCGCGGACCTTGCTCTGCATCTCGGGGTGACGGCCGAGCGCCCACAGCGCGTAGGTCAGCGTCGTGGCGGTGGTGTCGTGTCCGGCCGACATGAACACCATGAGTTCGTTGCATATCTCGTCGTCGGTCAGTGGGCGGCCGGTGTCTGGGTCGGTCGCGGCGATCATCGCCCGCACCAGAGGGGCGTCGTGGGTCGGGTCGTCGCGGCAGGTCTGCAGGACCTCTGCGGCCAGTCGGCGCAAGGTGGCGGCCGCGGCGCGGGCTCGCCGGCGGGCGGGAGTGGGCAGCCAGCGGGGTGGTTTGACGAAACTGGTTATGCGGGACGTGACATAGCCAAGGGCTGTCCTCAAGGGTTCGGCGATCGCGTCGGCGCGCTCGTCGAGATCGATCCCGAGCACCGAGCGGCCGAGTGCTCGCAGCGTGAGTCGGCGGCACTCGGCGTCGAGGTCGACGTGTTGGCCGTCGCTCCAACTGGCGGCGACCATGTCGGCGGCCTGGGTTATCGGCCCGCCGAAGGCGCGAACGTTGTGTTTGGTGAAGACGGGCTGCAGGGCGCGCCGACGGGGCAGCCAGGGATCGTGTTTGAGCGTGAAGAGGCTCGCACCGAGCAGGGAGTTCAGCTCGCCGTGGGCGGGTGTCCGCTCGGCGCTGCCGGTCCCACCGAGAATGTCGCGGGCCGCCCGTGGTGACGTCGCGAGCACCGCCTCCGGCGTCAACCATGCCGGGCCGTTCTTCAAGCGGGTCACATGCCCGCCGGCGTCGCGCAGCAGCTCCTGGCCGGTGTGAAACGTCTTGATAGCGCTGGATCTGCTGCCGCAGCGTCAGGGGATTCGTCGGTGGCAGCGGAAGCTTGGCAACCTCAGCGGGCGTGCTTGTCTCAACCATTGCGGTCTCCTCGTTGGCCGTGCAAGCGTCCGATCTTGAGCTGCCTTCATCATCAGCCAATGCGCGCAAATGTTGGCCTGGTTAGCAGAGGAATCTGCGCGTCCATGCCGATGTTTTGCAGCCCCCGACGTACGCCAATCCGGACCGCACGCTGGCCGAATCGGTCTTTGTCGAGAAGGGTTCCAGTCCCCCTTAGCTCCACTTTTTCCGCAGTTCAGAGCAATTATGGAGATCCACGCGGTCTTACGGCAACACTCCGGTCAGCAAGGCGACTAAGGGTGCGCTATGGCATTTCCGCACGTCGCTAACGGCTCCGACGGAGTAGCTAGGTCGTTACGATGATCGCCATCACGCAGATCATCGGAGCGGTTCTCCTGGCAGCGCTTGGCCTGGGTATGGCAGCACCGGCATCTGCCGACCCTGCATCCGACGACACCGCCGGCTACGTCGCCATGCTAGAGCTTGCAGGGCTGATCGATCATGACGGCGACCGCTGCAACATCGTAAATGGGTTGTGCCATGGCCAATTTGATGACGGCCCGTCGTCGATTCCAACGGGAACGTGGGTCTGCGGACAGATAGAGCAGGGACGCTCGCAAGACTCCATCGTGTACGAGCTCAGCCACGGCGAGGGCCTCATGCCGTCCTCCTACAACGCCCCGGTCATCTACGACGCCGCCACCGCATTTCTGTCTGATGACGACGAGTGGGGCGACGCGATA
>CAVTHR010000014.1:0-57672 GCA_963734385.1 uncultured Actinomycetota bacterium
GTACGACCCGACCCTCGACGACGTCAACAACCTCGAGGGTACGGCCGATACGAAATACGTTCGCCTGCAATATGGTTAACATCTGGGGCACGACATTGCGGCTGACACTGCCGATAAGGTTCGCGAGCTGTCGCTCAAGTGCAATGAACTGGGCGTCCAGACGTCGATCGGGTGACGACGTAGACTTTTCTGGTCGAGAGGCGTTGCAACGGTTCCGGGTCGCCTACCGGTATCCGCCACGCTCGGCAGAGTCAAGGACGCCTTCCGTTACGGAAGGAGCGCACGTGAACGCCCTTGAGCCAAGGATGGCCGAACATCCGCCCCGACTGCACCGACGAACTGACGGCAGCTCTGCGCCAGCGGATCATGGTGATCGACGGCGCGATGGGCACGGCGATCCAGCGGGACCGGCCGGACGAGGCCGGTTACCGCGGCGAGCGGTTCATGGAGTGGCCGACCGCTCTTCAGGGCAACAACGACCTGCTCAACCTGACGCAGCCGCAGATCATCGAGGGGATCCACCGCGAGTACCTCGAGGCGGGCGCCGACATCCTGGAGACCAACACGTTCAACGCGAACGCGGTCTCGCTCTCCGACTACGACATGCACGAGCTGGCCTACGAGCTGAACTACGCCGGCGCCGCCCTGGCCCGCAAGGCCGCCGACGAGTTCAGCACCCCGGAGAAGCCCCGCTACGTCGCAGGCGCCCTCGGGCCGACGACGCGGACCGCGTCGATCTCGCCGGACGTCAACGACCCCGGGGCCCGCAACGTCTCCTACGACCAGCTGGTCGCCGCCTATCTCGAAGCCGCCAACGGTCTGGTCGACGGTGGTGCCGACCTGCTCATCATCGAGACGATCTTCGACTCGCTGAACTCCAAGGCGGCGGTGTTCGCCCTCGAGACGCTGTTCGAGGAGCGCGGACGCCGCTGGCCGGTGATCATCTCGGGCACCATCACCGATGCGTCCGGGCGGACGCTGTCCGGTCAGGTCACCGAGGCGTTCTGGAACGCGATCAGGCACGCGAAGCCGATCGCGGTCGGCCTCAACTGCGCCCTGGGCGCGCCGGAGATGAGGCCCTACATCGCCGAGGTGGCGCGGATCGCGGACACCTTCGTCTCCTGCTACCCGAACGCCGGCCTGCCCAACGCCTTCGGCGAGTACGACGAGTCCCCGGAGGCTCAGGCCGGCTACATCGCCGAGTTCGCCGAGGCCGGCCTGGTCAACCTGGTCGGTGGCTGCTGCGGAACGGCGCCGCCGCACATCGCCGAGATCGCCAAGGTCGTCGAGGGCAAGCCGCCGCGCGAGCTGCCGGAGATCGAGGTGGCCACCCGGCTCTCGGGCCTGGAGCCGCTCAACATCACCGAGGACTCCCTGTTCGTGAACATCGGTGAGCGCACCAACATCACCGGCTCCGCCCGGTTCCGCAACCTGATCAAGGCCGAGGACTACGACACCGCCCTGTCGGTCGCCCTGCAGCAGGTCGAGGTCGGTGCGCAGGTCATCGACATCAACATGGACGAGGGCATGATCGACGGCGTCGCCGCGATGGACCGGTTCACCAAGCTGATCGCGGCCGAGCCGGACATCAGCCGCGTCCCGGTGATGATCGACTCCTCCAAGTGGGAGGTCATCGAGGCGGGCCTGAAGAACGTGCAGGGCAAGCCGATCGTCAACTCGATCTCCATGAAGGAGGGCGAGGAGAAGTTCATCCGCGAGGCACGGCTGTGCCGCAAGTACGGCGCCGCCGTCGTCGTGATGGCCTTCGACGAGCAGGGTCAGGCCGACAACCTGGAGCGCCGCAAGGAGATCTGCGGGCGCGCCTACCGGATCCTGACCGAAGAGGTCGGCTTCCCGCCCGAGGACATCATCTTCGACCCGAACTGCTTCGCGCTGGCGACCGGTATCGAGGAGCACGCGACGTACGGGATCGACTTCATCGAGGCCTGCGCCTGGATCAAGGAGAACCTGCCCGGGGTGCACATCTCCGGCGGCATCTCGAACGTGTCGTTCTCGTTCCGGGGCAACAACCCGGTGCGCGAGGCGATCCACGCGGTGTTCCTGTTCCACGCCATCAAGGCCGGCCTGGACATGGGCATCGTCAACGCCGGTGCGCTGGTGCCCTACGACTCGATCGACCCCGAGCTGCGGGACCGGATCGAGGACGTCGTCCTGAACCGTCGCGAGGACGCGGCCGAGCGGCTGCTGGAGATCGCCGAACGGTTCAACAGGTCCGAGAAGGCCGAGGATCCGGAGGCAGCCGAGTGGCGCAGCCTCCCGATCCGCGAGCGGATCACGCACGCCCTGGTCAAGGGCATCGACGCCCACGTCGATGCCGACACCGAGGAATTGCGGGCCGAGATCGAGGGCGCAGGTGGTCGCCCCATCGAGGTGATCGAGGGCCCGCTGATGGACGGCATGAACGTCGTCGGTGACCTCTTCGGCTCGGGCAAGATGTTCCTGCCCCAGGTCGTGAAGTCGGCCCGGGTGATGAAGAAGGCCGTCGCGTACCTGCTGCCGTACATCGAGGCGGAGAAGGAAGAGTCCGGCGCCGCAGCGAAGAAGGACACCAACGGCACGATCATCATGGCGACGGTCAAGGGCGACGTCCACGACATCGGCAAGAACATCGTCGGGGTCGTCCTGCAGTGCAACAACTACGAAGTGATCGACCTCGGTGTGATGGTGCCCGCCCAGAAGATCCTGGACGCGGCCAAGGAGCACGACGCCGACATCATCGGGCTGTCCGGCCTGATCACCCCGTCGCTGGACGAGATGGTCAACTTCGCCGTCGAGATGGAGCGTCAGGGGCTGGAGATCCCGCTGCTGATCGGTGGCGCGACCACCTCGCGCGCCCACACGGCCGTGAAGGTGTCGCCGCGTCGTAGCGGTCCGGTGGTCTGGGTCAAGGACGCGTCCCGCTCGGTGCCGGTCGCTGCCGCGCTGCTCGACGACAAGCAGCGGCCGGCCCTGCTGGAGGCCACCGAGAAGGATTACGCATCCCTTCGTGAACGGCACGCCCAGAAGAGCGAGCGGCCGATGCTGACGCTGGAGAAGGCCCGCGCGAACCGGACGCCGATCGAGTGGGACGGCTACACGCCGCCGGTGCCCGCCCAGGGCTTCGGGCGTGCGGGAGTTTCTCGACTACGACGTCGCCGAGCTGCGCGAGTACATCGACTGGCAGCCGTTCTTCAACGCCTGGGAGATGAAGGGCAGGTTCCCCGACATCCTCAACAACCCGGTCTCGGGCGAGACTGCCCGCAAGCTGTACGACGACGCCCAGGAGATGCTCGACACCCTGATCAAGGAGAAGTGGCTGACTGCCAACGGGGTGATCGGATTCTTCCCGGCGAACGCGGTCGGCGACGACATCGAGGTCTACACCGACGAGACCCGTACCGAGGTGCTGACCACGTTGCACAACCTGCGCCAGCAGGGCGAGCACCGGGACGGCATCCCGAACCGGAGCCTCGGCGACTTCATCGCGCCCAAAGGACACCGGTCTGGCTGACTACGTCGGCGCCTTCGCCGTCACCACGGGGCTCGGCAGCAGTGACAAGATCGCCGAGTTCAAGGCAGCCAACGACGACTACAGCGCGATCCTGCTGGAGTCGCTCGCCGACCGGCTGGCAGAGGCGTTCGCCGAACGGATGCACCAACGGGTCCGCAAGGAGTTCTGGGGATTCCAGCCCGACGAGCAGCTGGACAACGAGGCGCTCATCGGTGAGAAGTACGTGGGAATCCGCCCGCCCCCGGTTACCCGGCCTGCCCGGAGCACACCGAGAAGGCGACGCTCTGGGAGTTGATGGACGTCAAGGAGCGGACCGGCATCGAGCTGACCGAGTCGATGGCGATGTGGCCCGGTGCCGCCGTCAGCGGCTGGTACTTCTCGCACCCGCAGTCGCAGTACTTCGTGGTCGGCCGGGTGGCCCAGGACCAGGTCGCCGACTACGCGAAGCGCAAGGGCTGGACCCTGAAGGAAGCCGAGCGCTGGCTCGGCCCCAACCTCGGCTACAACCCGGAGGACTGAGCTGTGACGGTGTCATGCTCGCCGAGCCGAAACACCATGCGGCCGAACGATTTCGTTTCACCTTTAACCGAATCCGGGGCTGTGGCCGCGGCTTTGGAGGCGGCGGTGACTGCGTCATGAAGGCGGTGCTGTGGGACATGGACGGCACCCTCGTCGACTCCGAAAAGCTGTGGGATGTCTCCCTGGCCGCGCTGTACGAGAACCTCGGCGGTGAGCTGACGCCCGCGGTCAGGGCATCGATGGTCGGCAGCGTTGCCGAGAACACCATGCGGATCATCTACACCGACCTCGGTCTCGACTCGATCCCGCGGCGATGGCGGAGTCCGCCGCTGGCTGCAACGACTACACCGAGGAACTCTTCGAGGGCGGTTTGCCGTGGTGTGACGGCGCGAAGGAGTTGTTGGACGCGCTCGCCGCCGAAGGTATTCCGATGGCGTTGGTCACCAACACTCACCGTGCCCTCACCGAGCAAGCACTGAACAGCATTGGCCACCATTACTTCTCGGCCACAGTCTGCGGGGACGAGGTGCCGAACGGCAAGCCCGCGCCCGATCCCTACCTGCGCGCAGCGACGTTGCTGGGTCTGGAGCCCGAGCGGTGCCTGGCCGTCGAGGACTCGGTCACCGGAACCGCGGCAGCCGAGCGCGCCGGATGCCCGGTGTTGGTGGTGCCCAACGATGTCGAGGTGCCAAATGGCAGGCGGCGACGGCACGTTTCTTCGCTGGCCGGTCTCGACGTCGCCGACCTGCGCTGCCATTCATTCCCAACTGATTACGCAGTTCCGAGAACGCACCGCCTGACCCGCGCTCTGTGATTGAATGTGATCTCGCATCACGCACACGCTGCGGAAGGGTCTCACATGACTCACGGACCCGTCGGGAGATTCTGCGTCCGGCTTGGACTACGAGGAATCCGAACACAGCGGCCGCGTCGTCCGAATCGCGTCGGTCGCAGCGCTCGGCGGCTTGCTGTTCGGCTACGACAGCGCCGTCATCAACGGCGCCGTGTCGGCGATCAAGGACCATTTCGGGATCGGTGAGCTGCACGCTCGGCATCGCCGTCGCGGCGGCGCTGCTCGGGCGCCGCCGCTCGGCGCGGTGGTCGCCGGCCGGCTGGCGGACAAGATCGGCCGCCTCTCGGTGATGAAGATCGCCGCGGTGCTGTTCCTGATCAGCGCCTTCGGCACCGGTCTGGCGCGCCAATATCTGGATGTTCGGCCTGTTCCGGGTCGTCGGCGGCATCGGTGTCGGCGTGGCGTCGGTCATCGCGCCCGCGTACATCGCGGAGACCTCGCCGCCGCGCATCCGCGGCCGGCTCGGCTCGCTGCAGCAGCTGGCGATCGTGACGGGCATCTTCGTCTCGCTGGCGATCGACGCCTGCTGGCGCACCTGGCCGGCGGATCGCGCGAGGAGCTGTGGCTGGGCGCTGGAGGCGTGGCGGTGGATGTTCATCATCATGGCCGTGCCGGCAATTCTGTACGGCGGGCTCGCCTTCACGATCCCGGAGTCGCCGCGCTATCTCGTTGCGACAGTTCCAGATTCCGGAGGCGCGCAAGGTGCTCTCGATGCTGCTCGGGGAGAAGAACCTCGAGCTGACGATCACCCGGATCCAGGAATCGCTGGAGTCCGAGAAGCCGCCGTCGTGGTCGGATCTGCGCAAGCCGACCGGCGGGCATCTACGGAATCGTCTGGGTCGGCGTCGTTCTGTCGGTGTTCCAGCAGTTCGTCGGCATCAACGTGATCTTCTACTACTCCAATGTGCTCTGGGAGGCCGTCGGATTCGACGAGAGCCAGTCGTTCATCATCACCGTGATCACCTCGGTGACGAACATCGTCGACCACGCTGATCGCCATTGCGCTGATCGACAAGGTCGGCCGCAAACCGTTGCTGCTGGTCGGTTCGGCCGGCATGGCCGTCACGCTGGGCACGATGGCGGTGATCTTCGGCACGCGCCCCGGTCGATCGACGGCCAGCCGCACCTGGAGGGCGCCGCCGGGCCGATCGCGCTGATCGCCGCCAACCTGTTCGTGGTGGCGTTCGGCATGTCGTGGGGTCCGGTGGTGTGGGTGTTGCTGGGCGAGATGTTCCCGAACCGCATCCGCGGCTGCGGCGCTCGGCCTGGCCGCCGCCGCGCAATGGATAGCCAACTGCGCTGATCACGGCGTCGTTCCCGAAGCTGGGTGACTTCTCGCTGGGCATTCGCCTACGGCTTCTACGCGGTCTGCGCGGTGCTGTCGTTCGTGTTCGTCTGGCGCTGGGTCCAGGAGACCAAGGGCAAGCATCTGGAGGACATGACAAGGCGAGCATCGTCCCATCAGGCCGCGCCCGCGGCACACTGACCTGGCCCAGCGGGTAAACCCGCGTGACCCGCGTGGCCCGCGCGTGGAACAATCGCCTGCCGTGAAGACCTTTGACGCGCTGTTCGCCGAGCTCAGCGATAAGGCGCGCACCCGGCCGGACGGCAGCGGCACCGTCGCCGCGCTGGACGGCGGCGTGCACGGGCTGGGCAAGAAGATCCTCGAGGAGGCCGGCGAGGTGTGGCTGGCCGCCGAGCACGAGGGCGACGAGGCGCTGGCCGAAGAGATCAGCCAATTGCTCTACTGGACGCAGGTGCTGATGATCTCCCGCGGCCTGTCCCTCGACGACGTCTATCAGAAGCTGTGAACGGCATGCTGCGGGTCGCGGTACCCAACAAGGGCACGCTGAGCGAACCGGCCGCCGAGATCCTGTCGGAGGCCGGCTACCGGCGCCGCACGGACCCCAAGGACTTGACGGTCCTCGACCCGGTCAACAATGTCGAGTTCTTCTTCCTGCGCCCCAAGGACATTGCGATTTACGTCGGGTCGGGACAGCTCGATTTCGGCATCACCGGACGCGATCTGGCAGCCGAATCCGACGCCCCGGTCCGTGAGCGACTTGCACTCGGCTTCGGCTCGTCGCACCTTCCGCTACGCCGCCCCGGCGGACCGGGACTGGACGGTCGCCGACCTTGCAGGCAAGCGCATCGCCACCGCATTTCCGCACCTGGTCCGAAAGGATCTGGCGGCAAGAGGAATTGATGCCACCGTGATCCGCCTCGACGGTGCGGTGGAGATCTCCGTCGCGCTCGGTGTGGCCGACGCCATCGCCGACGTGGTCGGCTCCGGCCGCACGCTCGGACTGCACGACCTGGTCGCCTTCGGCGAGCCGCTGTGCGACTCGGAGGCGGTGCTGATCGAACACGCCGACCCCGCCGACGAGAACGCCGCGTCACGCGACCAGTTGGCCGGGCGTGTGCAGGGTGTGGTGTTCGGCCAGCAGTACCTGATGCTGGACTACGACTGCCCACGGACCCTGCTCGAGGCGGCCACCGCCGTCACGCCGGGCCTCGAGTCGCCGACCATCGCGCCGCTGGCCGATCCCGCGTGGGTGGCGGTCCGCGCACTGGTGCCGCGCCGCGATGTCAACGCGATCATGGACGAGCTGGCGGGCATCGGCGCCAAGGCAATACTGGCCTCCGACATCAGGTTCTGCCGGTTCTGATTCATCCGGTCTCTGCCTGGGTCTGCGTGTTAGCGTCCGGTTGACGTTTTCCCCGGTCTGAGAGGTCCGCATGACGTATTTCCTGGTTTTGCTGTTCGCTCTGCTGATCGGTTTGGTCGCCGGTCTGCGCGCGCTGACCGCTCCCGCGGTGGTGGCATGGGCAGGCGCGCTCGGCTGGCTCGACCTCGACGGCACCTGGGCGCAATGGGTGGCGCACCCGATCACCGTCACGGTGCTGACGATCCTCGCGTTGGGCGAATTGATCACCGATCAGTTGCCGAGCACGCCGAGCCGAAGGGTGGCGATGCAGTTCGGTGCGCGACTGGCCACCGGCGCGTTCTCGGGTGCGGTGCTCGCCACCGGTGCCGTCCTGAACCCGACAGCGTGGGTCGTCGTCGGAGCCATCGGGGCGGCGTTGATCGGCGCCGTCGTGGGCACCCTCGGCGGCGCCGAGGCGCGCAAGCGGCTGGTGGCGGCCAACGGCGGACATGATCTGCCGGTCGCACTGGTCGAGGACGCCATCGCGATTGTCGGGGGATTCGCGGTCGTCGCCCTTGCATCGGTCATCTGAATGGCGGCTGCAGCAACCACATTCGACGCGATCATCATCGGTGCGGGCCAGGCGGGACCCCCACTTGCAGGCAGGCTGACCGCCGCGGGGCAGACGGTCGCGGTGATCGAACGCAAGCTGGTCGGCGGCACCTGTGTGAACTCCGGCTGCATCCCGACGAAGACGCTGGTGGCCAGTGCCCACGCCGCCCACACGGCCCGCCGCGGCGCCGAATACGGTGTCGGCACCGGCGATGTCGTCATCGACATCGGAAAAGTCAAGGCGCGCAAAGACAAAATCATGCTCGACGACCGGCATGGGGTCGAGTCATGGCTCGAGGGCATGGACAACTGCACCCTGATTCGCGGGCATGCGCGCTTCGAGGATCCGCACACCGTCCGCGTCGACGACCAGCTTCTGAAGGCCGACAAGATCTTTCTCAACGTCGGCGGTCGGGCAGTGGTGCCGGACATGCCCGGTCTGTCCGACATCGACTACATGACCAATGTGGGAATCCTCGATCTGAACACGATGCCGGAACACCTCGTCATCATCGGCGGCAGCTACATCGCGCTCGAGTTCGCCCAGATGTACCGGCGCTTCGGCGCCCGCGTCACCGTCGTCGAGAAGGGGCCGCGCCTGACGTCCCGCGAGGACGAGGACGTATCGGCTGCGATCAAGGAAATCCTCGAGAACGAGGGGATCGCGATCGAGCTCGACGCTGCCGCGATTTCGTTCCGCAAGAGCGACAACGGTTTCGAGGTGATACCCCGCGAGGGCGCCGACCCCATAGCCGGTTCACACCTCTTGATGGCGGTCGGGCGTCGGCCCAACACCGACGATCTTGGCCTCGAGAACGCGGGTGTGCAGGCCGACGCGCGCGGCAACGTCGTCGTCGACGACCAGTGCCGGACCAACGTCGAACACATCTGGGCGATGGGTGACTGCAACGGACGCGGCGCGTTCACCCACACCTCCTACAACGACTTCGAGATCGTGGCAGCCAACCTGCTCGACGACGACCCGCGCCGGATCAGCGACCGCGTGCCCACCTATGCGCTCTACATCGATCCGCCGCTCGGCCGCGTCGGTTTGACCGTCGAGCAGGTGCGCAAGTCGGGCCGAAAAGCATTGGTGGGCAAGCGTCCCATGACGAGGGTCGGACGCGCCGTCGAGAAGGGGGAGACCCAGGGCTTCATGAAGGTGGTGGTCGACGCCGAAACCGAGGAGATCCTCGGCGCCGCGATCCTCGGCGTCGGCGGGGACGAGGTCGTGCACGCGATCATCGACATCATGACGGCCAAGGAGCCCTACACCGCGATCTCACGCACGATGCACATCCACCCGACGGTCAGTGAGCTGGTGCCGACGATGCTGCAGGAGATGAAGCCGCTCGACCAAGGTTGAGCTGCCGGGTCACCACCGCGACGCGGTGCCCGAGGTGGTGGCATGTCCTGACATCGGACGGATGCACGCCGTCCGGGTCCGCGTCGACGTCCGTTTGCGCTCCAGCGCCCAGCCAGAAGCCCAGCCTGTTGAGGTCGTCCTCGCTGCCGGTGGAGCTGTTCGCAGCCCGCGCCCAATCCCAGGTTGACCCAGTGCATGTGGTGTTGGGCGGCGAACACGGCAAGCGATGACAGGGTGTGCAACTTGTCGCCGGCCTTGGCGCCGGAGTTCGTGAAGCCCGCCGCCACCTTGTCCCGCCATGCGCCGTTGAGGCAGCGCCGCCCGGTCTGTTCGGCGAATGCCTGGAAGCCCGCCGAGACACGTTGCCCATGTACGTCGCGCTGCCGAACACGATCGCGTCGGCGGCATCGAGGACGTCCCAGTCCGCATCTGTCAATCGGTCGACGGCGAATGACGGTGACGTGGGCGCCCGCATTTCTTGCGCCGGCCGCGACGGCATCGGCCAGCACCGCGGTGTGGCCGAAACCGGAGTGATACGCGACGGCAAGGTCGGGCGCTGCGATATGAGAACCGTTGTTCGACATGTTATTTGGACTCCATTTGTGCTTGAACGATTTGCTGACGTCGGGTGGTCCAGTCGGGCAGGTCATCGCCGGCCAGATATGCCTCGAGCCGGTCGAGGTAGGCGTGCGTTCCGGCCCGAAAGCCCGTCGCGTTTCTGGCGCCGAGCCCGCGATGGCTGAAGCGAAGCAGGGTGCCGTCGCCGTCGGGTTGCAGTTCATAACGCACGACGCTGTCTTCGACGATGGCCTGATTCCACTCGTGCTCGAGCACGCGCGGGGGATCCCACACCAGGATGCGTCCGGTCATCCGTTTCTTCTCGACGGGCAGTGGCGGGCCGGTGGCCACCATGTCGATCAGGCCACCCTCGCGGGCATCGATCGTCGTCTCGCCGAACCACTGCGCGCGCTCGCCCGGATCGGTGATCGCCGACCACACCGCTTCGATGGGGTATGGGAACCGCCGCTCGAAGGTGAGCACCGCCCGATCCCCTTGCACCGTGAGTCGTCCGTCGCGCCCGGTCATTCGGCATCCTCCAACCGTGACCGGGTCGACTCCAGGTGGCGTTCCAGTGCGTCGAGATGATCGGTCCAGTAGCGGCGGTAGCGGTCGATCCATTCGTCGATCTCGACCAGACCGTCGGCCCGCAACGCGTAGATCCGGCGCTGGGCATCGGGCCGCACCTCGACCAGGCCGACCTCCCGCAGCACCCGCAGGTGCCGGGATACGGTCGGCTGGGTCAGACCGGGCAGCGTGGCGACGAGGTCACCCGCTGTTCGCTCGCCGCCGGTGAGCGCGTCGAGCAGAGCGCGCCTGCTGGGTTCGGCGACCGCCTCGAAGACATCCATGCCCACGAGTATTGCACTCATATCTATATAGATGCAAGCCTATATAGGCTCTTGGCGGCGCTGCACCAGCAGCGTCTGCGCGCACGTCCCGATGAACCCCCGGCGGTCGAAGATGTCGGCGGTGGTCACGCCGATGCCGTCCGGCCCGATCGACCCTCGGGCCCGCAGCGCGAAGTCGTTGCCCTCCGGTATCCGGTGCAGGTGCATGGCCGTGTCGGTGTTCATGAACACGAACCGTCGGGGATCGATCGCGGCGCCTGCGCCGTTGGCGCAGTCGACAACCAGTGCCAGGCGTTGCGTCTGCGTCATCTCCTCGGTGTCCACCAGGCACGCGAGCGGGGTCAGCCACACCACCGGCGACCCGTTGTCGAGCTCCTGTTGCCTGCGCCAGCTGACCGCCTCGAGGTAGCCGGTCGCACCCTCCCAGCTGTGCGGCACCGGGTCCGCTTCGCCTTCCACCAACGGCGGATAGCGGTCGGTGGCGACGTCGGCGGTGTCGCTGGTGCCCAGCAGCCAAGCCGACGCCCTGGCGACGGCGCGGTCGGGACCGCCGGGGCGCGCGGCCACCATCTCCGCCGCCAGAAGTGAGATGCGGCTGCCGGGCCGTTCCACCCAGGCCCGAACCCGCACGGGCGCAACGGGAATGGCGCCGAGGATGTCCATCGACACACGGCCGATGCGCAGTCGGGAGTCGGCGGCTCCGGCGAGTTCTTCGATCAGCTTCGTCATCAGCGCCAGTGGTGGCGAACCGTGCTGGGTCTCGGGATCCCAGTTGCTCCGGGTGTAGTCGGTGGACTCGAACAACTTGATATTCACCGTCGGTGCCGAGTCGACGGTAGTGACTGCCGATCACGCCGCCGGCTCGGAGGAATACAGCACCGCATCATCACCCGGGCCGCCGCCTTCGGCCGGGCGTTCCGGCCAGCCGGGGTAGGGCGGAGGCGTTCCGCCGAACACAGGGCAGTGCGCATGATGGGCACACCAGTCGCACAGTCGTGACGGGCGCGGACGGAAATCGCCTGTCGCACCCGCGGATTGGATCGCCTTCCAGATCGCGATCAACGTCTTCTCGAACCGCTCCAGCTCGTCGAGGTCGGGGGAGTAGTCCAGCACCTGACCGTCGGCCAGATACAGCAGCCGCAGCCTGGCAGGCAGCACGCCGCGCGACCGAAGCAGTGCGACGGCGTAGAACTTCATCTGGAACATCGCCTTGAACTCGGCCAGTGCGCGCGCCTCCGGCGGCGCCTTGCCGGTCTTGTAGTCGACCACCCGAACCTCGCCGGTGGGTGCGACATCGATGCGGTCGACGAAGCCGCGCAGCAGCGTGCCGTCGGCAAGCTCGACCTCGACGCGCTGTTCGCAGCTTTCCGGGTCGAACCGCGTCGGGTCCTCCAGCCGGTAGTAACCCGACAGCAGCGCCCTGGCCTCGGCCAGGAGTTCGGCCGCGACGGCGGGCTCGACGTCGTCGGCAAGCTCGGGCTGGGCGGCGACGACGCGTTCCCAGGCGGGCTCCACCAACGACATGGCGGTCTCGGGTACCCGGTCCGGCGCGGGCAGGGCGTAGAGCTGCTCGAGCGCGGCATGGACCACCGACCCGCGCAGCTGCGCGGTCGACGCGGCTCCGGCAGCCGGTCGATCGCGCGGAACCGGTACAGCAGCGGGCACTGCTTGAAGTCGCTGGCACGCGACGGCGACAGGGCCGGTCTCCGCCTCTCCTGCGGCTGAGCCGGGACCTCTTGGTCGCTCATAGGAGCAGCTTATGACCGCTCTCCGACAACCCCGCGGACCCGCACCGGCGCGTCTGCTGGCAGGCTGAACAGCTGTGCCAAGAACGGGTCCGTTCGACGTCGGTGACCGCGTGCAGCTCACCGACGTGAGGGGTCGGCACTACACCGTGGTGCTGGCGGCAGGGGCGGAGTTTCACACCCACCGCGGTGCGATCGCCCACGACGCCGTGATCGGGCTGCCGGAGGGCAGCGTGGTCAAGGCCGCCAACGGCGACCCGTTTCTGGTGCTGCGGCCGCTGCTCGTCGACTACGTGATGTCGATGCCGCGCGGCGCACAGGTGATCTACCCGAAGGACGCGGCGCAGATCGTGCACGAGGGCGATATCTTCCCGGGCGCCAGGGTGCTGGAGGCCGGCGCGGGATCGGGAGCGATGACGTGCTCATTGCTGCGCGCTGTCGGGCCGGACGGGCGGGTGGTGTCCTACGAGCTGCGCGACGACCACGCCGAGCATGCGTCACGCAATGTCACGACGTTCTTCGGCGAGCGGCCCGCAAATTGGGAGCTGGTGATCGCCGACGTCGTCGACTACACCGGACCCGAGGTCGACCGCGTCGTGCTCGACATGCTGGCCCCGTGGGAGGTGCTCGGCGCCGTCGCCGACGCCGTGGTGGCAGGCGGGGTGCTCATCATCTACGTGGCGACGGTGACCCAACTGTCGCGAACCGTCGAGGCGTTGCGCGAGCAGCAGTGCTGGACCGAGCCTCGGGTGTGGGAGACGCTGCAGCGCGGCTGGCACGTGGTGGGGCTGGCCGTGCGCCCGCAACAAAGCATGCGCGGGCATACCGCGTTCTTGATCAGTGCGAGAAAACTGGCCCCAGGGGCGGTGGCACCGATGCCGCTGCGCCGCAAGCGGCAGATCTAGTCGTCGGTGCTGCGTCGCAGTCCGCGCCGCGCCGAAAGCAGTTCGATCTCCGGCCTGGCGGCCACGAGGCGCTCGGCGGCGTCGAGCACATCCACTACGTGAGTTCGGTCACCCGAGACCACGGCCACGCCGACTCCGGCGCGGCGGTGTAATTGCTGCGACCCGGTCTCGGCGGCGGACACACCGAACCTGCGTTGCAACTCGGCGATCACGGGGCGCACCGCGGAACGCTTCTGTTTGAGCGAACGCACATCGCCGAGCAACAGGTCGAACTCCAGCCAGCCGATCCACATATCGCCATCGTCAGCGAGGCGGCGTAGTTGCGGTTGCCCCTTCGCCGAAATCGAGCAGAAGGTCGGCGGTCTTGCGGGTCAGCTGCCACCCGTCTCGAACCGGGGTGAACTCCATCGGGAAGCTGAACGTGCCCGGGGGGTTGTTGGCTGTGGTGACGTTCACCGTGGCCACCACGTTGCCCGCCTCGGTTTCCGACCACTTCAGATCGGTGGCGTCGAACGTCAGCGGCAGGGCCCCGTTGTCGGCCAGCGCCTTGCCGAACTTGTCGAGCGCGGCCGCGTCGTCGGCGGTCGCCAACTCGACGAGGCCGATCTTGTTCGTGCCGGGCACGGCGGGGTCGGACAGCCGAACGAGAACGTCGGTCAGAGCCTGCGGCGGTGGCAGTGGGGACGAAATGGGTGCGGCGGGTGCCGTCGGGGTTGCGGTCGACGACGAAGGCTCCGCCGCCGGGGGCGCATCGTTGCTGCACGCGGTCATCGCGATGACCCCACAAAATGCGAAAGCGACCAACGGAATCACCGTCGGCCGCTGTCGCACGTTGGTCAGGTTCAGGCGAATGCCGCAAGCACCGTCGACGCCGACGCGCTCGAGACCTTCCAGGTACCCACCTGGTTCACGAACGTGATCGGCATGCTCTTGCCCGCCGCCGAGACCGTCGACGTGGCGATGTCCCCGGTGCAGGTGGGCGGGGCCACGGTGATCGTTGTCGGCAACGTGCCATCGGCGTACGCGTTCTTCAGCGCGCCGTCGGCCAGTCTGCCCTTCACGATTCCGACGCCACCCTCGACGAGGTTGGCCTTGCCGGGGGAGTTGAACGGCACACCAGGAGCGACGAGGGTGTCAAGGACACCCTGCAGCGTGCCCGGGTCGACGCAGTCGGCGGAAGCGATCGCGGGGGATGCAATGGAAGTCACACCCATCGCGGCACCGCCTACCACAGCGGCTGCTGCCACGCCGGTTACGAGGGATTTCAGGGTCACGACTGTCCTTTCGATTGGCCGAAGTCAAGCATCAGGTTAACAAGTGTTGCTGGTGTGTCGAATCGCTACACCGCACACAATGGCTGAATCGCCGGTAGCGTTGAAGTTGTTACCGCACCAACTTCAGGTGCGGGAAGGGAGCGCAACATGAGCGAGTCAGAGCGTTCTGAATCCTACGGGACACCGATGTCCAGCGACGAAGCGGCCGAGCTCGAAGAGCTTCGCCGTGAGGCCGCGGTACTGCGCGAGCAGCTGGAGAACGCCGTGGGCCCGCAGAGCGGCCTCCGTAGCGCCCGTGATGTGCACCAGTTGGAGGCGAGGATCGACTCGCTTGCAGCCAGGAACTCCAAGCTGATGGAGACCCTGAAAGAGGCCCGGCAGCAGTTGCTGGCGCTGCGCGAGGAGGTCGACCGGCTCGGTCAGCCGCCGAGCGGCTACGGCGTACTGCTTGGCAGCCCATGACGACGACACCGTCGACGTGTTCACCTCCGGCCGCAAGATGCGGCTGACGTGCTCGCCCAACATCGACGTGAAGACACTCAAGCAGGGCCAGACCGTCCGCCTCAACGAGGCGCTGACCGTCGTCGAGGCCGGAAACTTCGAATCGGTGGGAGAAATCTCCACCCTGCGCGAAATTCTCAACGACGGGCACCGCGCACTCGTGGTCGGTCACGCCGACGAGGAGCGCATCGTCTGGCTGGCCGAGCCGTTGGTGGCCACCGACGACCTGCCCGACGGTTATGACGACGAGCGCGACGACGACCTGAGGCCGCGCAAGTTGCGCCCCGGCGACTCGCTGCTCGTCGACACCAAGGCCGGCTACGCGTTCGAGCGCATCCCCAAGGCCGAGGTCGAGGATCTCGTGCTGGAAGAGGTGCCCGACGTCAGCTACAGCGACATCGGCGGCCTTGGTCGCCAGATCGAGCAGATCCGCGACGCCGTCGAGCTTCCGTTCCTGCACAAGGAGCTCTACCGGGAGTACTCGCTTCGGCCGCCCAAGGGCGTGCTGCTGTACGGACCCCCCGGGTGCGGCAAGACGCTGATCGCCAAGGCGGTCGCCAACTCGCTGGCCAAGAAGATGGCCGAGGTGCGCGGCGACGACGCCCGCGAGGCCAAGTCGTACTTCCTCAACATCAAGGGCCCCGAACTGCTGAACAAGTTCGTCGGCGAGACGGAACGGCACATCCGGCTGATCTTCCAGCGCGCACGCGAGAAGGCGTCCGAGGGCACCCCGGTGATCGTGTTCTTCGACGAGATGGACTCGATCTTCCGCACCCGCGGCACGGGCGTCAGCTCCGACGTCGAGACGACGGTCGTCCCGCAGCTGCTCTCCGAGATCGACGGCGTGGAGGGGTTGGAGAACGTCATCGTGATCGGCGCGTCCAACCGCGAGGACATGATCGACCCCGCGATCCTGCGGCCCGGCCGGCTGGACGTCAAGATCAAGATCGAACGGCCCGACGCCGAAGCGGCGCAGGACATCTACAGCAAGTACCTCACCGAAGAGCTGCCGATCCACGCCGACGATCTCGCCGAGTTCGGTCGCGACCGCGCGCTGTGCATCAAGGCGATGATCGAGAAGGTCGTCGACCGGATGTACGCCGAGATCGACGACAACCGGTTCCTGGAGGTCACCTACGCCAACGGTGACAAGGAAGTCATGTACTTCAAGGACTTCAACTCCGGGGCGATGATCCAGAACGTGGTCGACCGGGCGAAGAAGAACGCGATCAAGTCGGTGCTGGAGACCGGGCAGCCCGGTCTGCGCATCCAGCACCTGCTCGACTCGATCGTCGACGAGTTCGCCGAGAACGAGGACCTGCCCAACACCACCAATCCCGATGACTGGGCGCGGATCTCGGGCAAGAAGGGTGAGCGGATCGTCTACATCCGCACGCTGGTCACCGGCAAGTCGTCGAGCGCGTCGCGGGCCATCGACACCGAGTCCAACCTGGGCCAGTACCTGTAGTCACACCGCGAGCGTGCGTGTTTGCTGCCCGACACGCCGGTATATGACGGCATTTTGTGCACCCTCGTGCCGTCACGAGGGCTACGTTTTGGTGCATGGCCGACGACGTCACGGTGATCGACGGAGTGTTCGGGAAGCGCTACGGCGAGGTGCTGCTCGTAACACCGACCGAGTCCGGTCCCGAGGCGACGGTGTACAACACGTTTCCCCTCAACGATTGCCCCGCCGAGACTTTGGGACAAACTTGGACGCGAAGGCGATCGCCGAGGAAAACGACGCCGTCGCGGCGCTGCTGAACGGTCCGCGCTACTGGCTGATGAGCAGCATCGGCAAGGTCGGCCGGGAATCGCTGGAGCGCAAGACCTTCGGTGGCCTCGAGATGATCCGGCAGGCGACCGTCCGACTCGCGTCCATGAACCCGTCGCCCTACAACGTCAACAGGGTGGACCGAAAGGCGGTCTTCACCTTCGACGCGGGCCGCGAGATCTACGAGCTCGTCGACCCCGACGGCGGGCGTTGGGTCATGCAGACGTACAGCCAGACGGTCGACAAGGCGCTGACAGTGGCCGATTTGCCCGGCCTCGCCGAACGCTTGTCGCTGCCTGCGGGGTGGACATACGAGCCGCACAAACCGACGTCTCCGCTGCGGGTCGACACCACAGGCCGGGACGCATGCGTCACCCAGGACGACCTGGCCAACAGCTATTCATTGCGAGTTGATTCCTGACGAGCGTGCGCACAGTGCCGTGAATTTGCGGCGTGTCGGGGTGCAAACACGCACCCTCGCGGTACTGGGTGACGCGGTCTTCTAGACGACCGGGTCCGGGGTGCCGCGCGCTCCATCTCGCGATAGGCGTCGCGGCCGGCCAGGCTGACAGCCACGTCGGAGATCAGCGGGTCGAAGAACCGCTGCCGGTACAGCGGGTCGACGCTGGTGCTCACGGTGAAGTACAGCCCGGACAGCACGGCGACGAACAATGACGTGTGCACCACGGTCTGTGGTATCGGAATGTGGACGCCGAACCACGTTCCTGCACAGGGCGGTTCGCCGACCTGGCACCTCTCCTCGGCCGACCACAGCACCGTGACATCGTCGGGAATGGCGATGATGCCGAGTGCGAGGAAGAACGCGAACAGGCCGGCGGTGAAGAACACCACCTGGATCGCCTGAGACACCACCATCACAGCGACCACGTTGATCTGCTCGGCCAGCGACAGGGGAGTGCGCATCGGCTGATGGCCCGCGTCGGGTTCCAGCGGCGTGCCGGCCAGCAGCTGGGCAGGGTCGTGTTGTTCGGCCCGGTCGTCACGCAGTGCACGCACCTCGTCGCGAATCGTGGTGACCATGAAGACGATTGCCACGATGGCGAGGAATCCGACGGTCTGCCAGAGCCTTTGGCGGGTCATCCGGGCGGCCAGCTGCCACAGCTCGCCGGTGAAATACACCACCACGGTGAGCATCAGCAGCGGCAACGCGCGGCTCATCAGGGTGCCGAGCGCGCCGACCTGCACCAGCGCGTACCGGAACGCCCACAACGCGATCGCCCCGAAACCGAGGTAGGTCAGCCACACGGCCAGCAAGCGCGACGACCGCGAATCCGAAGGCTTCGGCGGCGGCTATGCCGGAGAATCCGCTGTCGGCGAACGGCAGTCCGAAAACGAAGAGGGCCATCACCAGAAGTGCGGCCGAGCGCCTGCCCGCCTTGCCCAGAGTTGTACCGACTCGATGCAGCAGATACAGCGCGAACGGGGCGGCGATCAGTACCAGGGTGAGCACCCCGAGCCGGATCACATTGCCGTAGTCGGGGTCGCCACCGGTGAGCTCGGCCAACATCATCGTCAACGCGATGATCGCGCCGACTCCGCTGACCACCGGCGCCGAGCGCTCGATCAGCGCGCGACTGCGCACCCTGCGGGCCAGCACCAGCGGCAGCCCGCGATGCAGAAACCACTGATGGACCTCGCGCATATCGGGCACGGCAAACATTGTGCGGGACAGATGGCGAAATTCCAGCGCTAATGGTGGACTGATGCCGATGCGTCGACGACGGCCGTGGAGCTGGGGCATATCGGCACGCTCGGCCTTTGTGGCGGCCACGGTCGTGTTCGTGGCCCTGACCGCGGCCGGCGCCGTGCTCGCCGCGGTGCTGTACCGGACCATGCTGTCCGGCATCGACAGCACCGCCGCCGCGCGGGTCGGCGAGGTGGCCGCGAATCTGGAAGCCGACGGCGCCGCCGGATTCGATCCGGGGCTGCTCGGCACCGATCAACGGATCCTCGCCGTACAGGTCATCACGTCGGACGGCACGGTGGTCCGGCGATCATCCTCGGCGCCGGACACACCGTTGGTGCCCATCTCCGAGATCGGCGACGGGCTGCACATCGGAATGCCCGAACACGCGTCGCCGTACGGACAGATCCGGTTCAGTGCCCAGACGGTGGACGGCCCCGGTGGCCGCTACACCGTGCTCGTGGGCGAGGGCAGCCAGGTCGCCTTCTCGACGGTGAAGACCGTGGTGATCGCGCTGGCCATCGCGGCGCCGATCGTCGTCGCGGTGTCGGCGGCCATGACGTACATGCTGGTCTCGCGGTCGATGCGCTCGGTCGACGCGATCCGGTCACGGGTGGCCGACATCAGTATGTCGGACCTGACGGAACGGGTGCCCGTGCCCGAAAACCGGGATGAGATATCGGCTTTGGCGGAGACCATGAACGAGATGCTGGCCCGCATCGAAGCCGGTCATGCCGCCCAGACAGCGATTCGTCGGAGATGCTTCGCACGAACTGCGCAGTCCGCTCACCACGATCATCTCCGCGCTGGAGGTGGCCGTCGCCCACCCCGAACTGCTCAACGGCGAGCTGGCGACCACCACGTTGATCCCCGAGGCGCACCGGATGCAGGCGCTGGTCGAGGATCTTCTGTTGCTGGCGCGCGCCGACGAACGCGGGCTGACGATGGCAAGCGACGACGTCGACCTCGACGACCTGGTGGCGGCCGAGGCCGAAAGATTGCGTCGCGAAACGTCTTTGGAGATCCGGACCGATCGTGACACCGACCCGGCTGGTCGGCGACTCCGTCGCGTTGTCGCGGATGTTGCGCAACCTGCTCGACAACGCGGCGCGACATGCGACGTCGACGGTGAGCGCCGAGACCCGTGCGTGCGGCGAGCATGCGGTGATACACATCGACGACGACGGGCCCGGCATGCCCGCACCGGACCGGTAGCGGGTCTTCGACCGGTTCGTTCGGCTCGACGCAGACCGATCGCGAAGCGCGGGCGGTGCGGGGCTCGGCCTTGCGATCGTGAGGGAAATCGTTGCGGCACACCATGGTAGCGTCACGATCACCGACCGGCCTGGCGGCGGTACGCGGGTGACGGTTCAGTTGCCGCTGGCGTACGCACCCGAGTCAAGTCGGTAGCCGACGCCGCGGACGGTTTCAATGGTGTTGGTGCCGAACGGAATGATCGATCTTGCGGCGCACGTAACCGACATATACCTCGACGACGTTGTCCGGTCCGGCGTAGTGCGCATCCCACACGTTCTGCAGTATCTCGGTCTTCGTCACGACGGTGTCCTTGTTGCGCATCAGGTACTCGAGCAGGCCGTATTCCCTCGGCGTCAAACGGATTGCGCGTGGTGGCTCGCTGTACGACTCGACGGGCCGGGTCGAGCGACAGAGGTGCCTGCGGTCAGCACGGCGGGACGTTGCGGAGCCCCGCGGCGGACCAGGGCCCGCAACCGCGCGACGAGCACGATGAACGAGAACGGCTTGGTCAGGTAGTCGTCGGCGCCGAGATCGAAGGCGTCGGTCTGGTCGTAGTCGCCGTCCTTGGCCGTCAGCATCAGCACCGGCGTCCACACGCCGCGTTCCCGCAACCGGCGCAGCACCTCATATCCATTCAGCCCGGGCAGCATGATGTCGAGCACGACGACGTCGAAGTCGTTCTCGACCGCCTGCCACAGCCCGTCCACTCCGTTGGAGGCGTGGACGACGAGGAAGCCCTCGGCCCGTAGGCCGATCGACAGCGTCGAGGCCAGCCGCTCCTCGTCCTCGACGATGAGCACCCTCATGGCGTGAAACTACTTCATGTTCCATGGCTCGCTGTAGGTGGTGACGCTGTCGCCTGTGGTGGCGATCAGCCGGGCGAACGGACGCAACAGCACTCCGCCCGCGGCACCGGTCACCGTGCCGTGCGCGTTGGACACCGCGACGTTGCCCGCCGGGCCGGTGACATCCACCGAGAAGGTGGCGACCTCCTGGATGCCGGGGCCGTTGCCGAGGTCGGCGCTGATCGACACGCCGGGGAACAGGTTCGGGGTGATGACCTGGGCCGAGCGGCGCGAAACCCGACCCGGCGAGGCCTTCCGGGGCGATCGACACGTCGTCGAGCAGGATGTTCGGGGTGGTGTAGCTGAAGTTGATGCCGACGCCCAGCGACCACGGGAAGCCGATCTGGTAGCCGAGTTCCAGCGTGCCCTCGAACTCGTCGGCACCCTCGCCGGCGACGTTGTACATCGCGCGGCCGGAGTGGAACCACTCACGGGTCAGCCGGTTGCGGTCCAGAGGAAACACGCCGTTGAGGAAGGTGTCCCACTGCTGGATCGTCAGCGTCCGGCCCTGCTCGTCGAGGAGAACCATCTCGTTGTCCATCCCGGCATGAGCGGTGCCGCTGCTCGAAAACAGGGCCGCGACGGACAACACCATCGCGATGAGCACCCGACCGATTGCCTTCATGTTCTCCCTAGCTGTATCTCGGCATGACAAGCGCGCACTGCTAGTTCCTCGTTGATCTGCAGCGCTGCGAGCCTGACAAGGGCGCGCTGTGAAATCGCTAAGAACGGCGTTACGTACTGGCGCCCGGCGAAACGGCTGCCCGGTAGCGGCTCCTGGCGACGAGCGTCAGGCGGAGGTCGTCGATCAGCGGGTCGAGGAACCGGGACCGGTAGTCGGCGTCGCCGACGGCGCGCGCGCTGACGTACATGAACGTCAACGCGGCCAGGAACATGCTGGTCTGAATCAGCGACTGCGGGCACAGGCAGCGTCATGCCGAGGATCTCGCCGTCGCTGGAGCCGTTGCGCGTCCACTGGGCCAGCAGCTCCGGGCTGAGCAGGATCAGCCCGAGCACGAAGAAGATGAGTGAGGAGACGATGGCTACCAGCCCGACCTGAAGCACCTGCGACGTGGCAAGCACGAAGATCACATTGCAGCGTTCAGCCGTGACAGCGGATGACCGGCGGCGGGGTGGGGCATCTTTTCGAACGGCGTGCCGGTCAGCCGGACGTCGTCGTCTGCGGACTGGCGGTCTCCGGCAAAGCATCGGGCGCACCCGTTCCACGGTCGCCGAGGCGATGAACGCGATGGCGATCAGGCCGAGAAACAGCAGCGCCAGCCACAGCCGGGGCCGGCTGATGGTCGACGCCATCGACCACACATAGGTGTTGAAGAAGACCAGCACGGTCAGCAGGACGACCGGCAGCGCGCGAACGAACAGGGCGCCGATGAATGCGAGGTTGTCCATCGGCGGTCCGCAGGCCCCAACCGAGGATGGACCCGACTCCGCATGCGGTGAGCGCCAACGCGCCGACGATCACGATGCCCTCGAACACCAGGTTGGTGAGTATCCGCGGGCTCGGGCCGCCGAGAATGCCCGCGACGGCTGGCCACGCCGACCGAAACGAAGGACACCACGCGTGCGGGCGCGCACGCTGCGGATTCGCGAGACCCGCCAGCCAACCGCCGCCGCGACGGGCAGCACAAGACCAGCAGCCCCAAGACGAACCACTCCGTGCGGTTGGGTGACCGTCGATGTCGATCGTGTGCTTGCCGGTGATCAGGACGACGAGGATGGAGTTGGCCATGCACACCGCGAACGCCGCCAACGCGGGCGCCGAGCGCGGCCACAGCCGTCGCACCAGGGCGCCCGGCCGCAGCACCGCGGGCAGGCCGCGCTCGAGGAACCACCGGTCGGCGGCCCGCCGTTGTGCGACCTCTGAAGACGCCACTGATCCTCCGTCCAGTCGTCAGTCGTGCATCACTCGGCGGTGGGGCCGACGTGCCAGCGGTCGTTGAAATCGCATTGCGTCCTGGTCCGGTTGGACCTGCTCGGAAGGCACGGTCGCAGGCTACTTCGGGCCGTCCCCTAGGCTTGGGATATGCAACGGATTATCGGAACCGAGGTCGAGTACGGCATCTCGTCGCCGTCCGACCCGACCGCGAATCCGATCCTGACGTCGACGCAGGCAGTGCTGGCGTATGCGGCCGCCGCGGGCATCCAGCGGGCCAAGCGCACCCGGTGGGACTACGAGGTGGAATCCCCGCTGCGCGACGCCCGCGGATTCGACCTGAGCCGGTCGGCCGGTCCGCCGCCGGTGGTGGACGCCGACGAGGTCGGCGCGGCCGAACATGATCCTGACCAACGGCGCCCGGCTCTACGTCGACCACGCCCACCCCGAGTACTCGGCGCCCGAGTGCACCGACCCGCTGGACGCGGTGATCTGGGACAAGGCGGGCGAGCGGGTGATGGAGGCCGCGGCCCGCCATGTGGCCAGCGTGCCCGGCGCGGCCAAGCTGCAGCTCTACAAGAACAACGTGGACGGCAAGGGCGCGTCGTACGGCTCGCACGAGAACTACCTGATGTCGCGCCAGACGCCGTTCTCGGCGGTGATCGCGGGCCTGACGCCGTTCCTGGTGTCCCGTCAGGTGATCACCGGGTCGGGCCGGGTCGGGATCGGCCCGTCGGGCGACGAGCCCGGGTTCCAGCTGTCGCAGCGCTCCGACTACATCGAGGTCGAGGTCGGTCTGGAGACCACGCTCAAGCGCGGCATCATCAACACCCGCGACGAGCCGCACGCCGACGCCGACAAGTACCGGCGGCTGCACGTCATCATCGGCGACGCGAACCTCGCGGAGACGTCGACGTATCTCAAGGTCGGCGCCACCTCGCTGGTGCTGGACCTCATCGAAGAGGGCATGGACCTCTCCGACCTGGCGCTGGCCCGGCCGGTGCACGCCGTGCACGTCATCAGCCGCGACCCGTCGCTGCGCGCCACCGTCGCGCTCGCCGACGGCCGCGAGCTGACCGGCCTTGCGCTGCAACGGATCTACCTCGACCGGGTGGCCAAGCTGGTGGACAGCCGCGATCCCGATCCGCGCGCCGCCGACGTCGTGCAGACCTGGGCGAACGTGCTCGACCTGCTCGAGCGCGACCCGATGGAGTGCGCGGAGCTGCTGGACTGGCCGGCCAAGCTGCGGCTGCTCGAGGGCTTCCGCAACCGGGAGAACCTCAGCTGGTCGGCGCCGCGCCTGCACCTGGTCGACCTGCAGTACTCCGACGTGCGGCTGGACAAGGGCCTGTACAACCGGCTGGTGGCCCGCGGTTCGATGAAGCGGCTGGTCACCGAGCAGCAGGTGCTCGACGCCGTCGACAGCCCGCCGACCGACACCCGCGCCTACTTCCGCGGCGAGTGCCTGCGCCGGTTCGGCGCCGACATCGCCGCCGCCAGCTGGGACTCGGTGATCTTCGACCTCGGCGGCGATTCGCTCGTCCGGATTCCAACGCTCGAGCCGCTGCGGGGCAGCAAGGCGCACGTCGGGGCGTTGCTGGACTCGGTGGACAGCGCCGCCGAACTGGTCGAACAGCTCACCACGTAGCCGCGCTATCCCAGGCAAATCGCGGCGCCGAACGGTAGGGTGGAGTAACCGGCGGGCGCCTACACGGCCCGCCGATGACAAATGCAGGAGGCAGCGATGGCTCAGGAGCAGACCAAGCGTGGCGGTGGTGGCGGCGAGGACGACGACCTCACCGGCAGCACGGCCGCCGGGCAGGAGCGTCGCGAGAAGCTGACCGAGGAGACCGACGATCTGCTCGACGAGATCGACGACGTGCTCGAGGAGAACGCCGAGGACTTCGTGCGCGCATACGTCCAGAAGGGCGGCCAGTGACCTGGCCGCACCGCGAGCAGCTGGCCTTTCCCGTCACCCCTTCCCGGAGCACCCGTCCGTTCACCGCTGAACCTGTCGTCCTTCTCTGAGTTGCTGCGCCGACAGGCGCCCGAACTCCTGCCCGTGAACCGGTCCGGCGCCGCACGGCGCCGTCGGCTCGGGCGATGCGCTGCCGCACGGCACCACGATCGTCGCGCTGAAGTTCCCCGGCGGCGTGGTGATGGCGGGCGACCGGCGCGTCCACCCAGGGCAACATGATCGCCGGCCGCGACGTGCAGAAGGTCTACATCACCGACGACTACACGGCGACGGGCATCGCGGGCACCGCGGCGATCGCGGTCGAGTTCGCCCGGCTGTACGCCGTCGAACTCGAGCACTACGAGAAGCTCGAGGGCGTACCGCTGACCTTCCCCGGCAAGGTCAACCGGTTGGCGACCATGGTGCGCGGCAATCTCGGCGCGGCGCTGCAGGGCTTCGTCGCGCTGCCGCTGCTGGCCGGCTACGACCTCGACGACCCGGATCCGCAAGCGGCCGGCCGCATCGTGTCGTTCGACGCCGCGGGCGGCTGGAACTTCGAGGAAGAGGGCTACCAGTCGGTGGGCTCCGGCTCGATCTTCGCCAAGTCGTCGATCAAGAAGCTGTACTCGCAGGTGGTCGACGCCGATTCGGCGCTGCGGGTGGCGATCGAGGCGCTGTACGACGCCGCCGACGACGATTCCGCGACCGGCGGACCCGACCTGGTGCGCGGCATCTACCCGACCGCGGTGGTGCTCGGGGCCGACGGCGCCGAGGAGGTGCCCGAGGAGCGGATCGCGGCGTTGGCCCGCGAGGTCATCGAAAGCCGTTCGCGCGCAGACACATTCGGGCCGGATGCGGGCCAGCATCCGAGCCTCGATGCGCGGGGTGAGGCTCGTGAGCTTTCCCGTATTTCATCTCGCCCGAGCAGGCGATGCGTGAGCGCTCGCGAGCTCGCGCGCAAGGGTATCGCCCGCGGGTCGCAGCGTCGTCGCGCTGGCGTACGCCGACGGCGTGCTGTTCGTCGCCGAGAACCCGTCGCGGTCACTGCAGAAGGTCAGCGAGCTCTACGACCGGGTCGGCTTCGCCGCCGTCGGCCGGTTCAACGAGTTCGACAACCTGCGCCGCGGCGGCATCCAGTTCGCCGACACCCGCGGCTACGCCTACGACCGCCGCGACGTCACCGGCCGCCAGCTGGCCAACGCGTACGCGCAGACGCTCGGCACGATCTTCACCGAGCAGGCCAAGCCGTACGAGGTCGAGCTGTGCGTGGCCGAGGTCGCGCACTACGGCGAGACCAAACCGCCCGAGCTGTACCGCATCACCTACGACGGGTCGATCGCCGACGAACCCCACTTCGTGGTGATGGGCGGCACCACCGAGCCGATCACCGACGGCGCTCAACGAGTCCTACACCGAGAACGCCAAGCTCTCCGAGGCGGTCAAGATCGCCGTCGACGCGCTGAAGGCGGGCGGCAACGGTTCGGACTCGCGCAGCCTGGGGCCGGCCACCCTGGAGGTGGCCATCCTCGACGCGAACCGGCCACGGCGGGCGTTCCGGCGCATCACCGGTTCCGCGCTGGAAGCGCTGCTGCCCGACGAAGGGTCCAGCACGGCGGAGTAGGCCTCGTTCGTCAGCGGAAGACGTACTGCACGAACAGGTTCCACTCGTCGGTGTAGGTGTGGCTGATGTCCCGCGCCCCGACCTGCGTCAACAGCTCGAGCCAGCTCGCGACGTCCAGTTCATAGACGTCACGGTCCGCACGCGGCAGAAATGCGTGGTCGACCTCGTCCAGGCACCAGTGGCGCAGAATCAATTGCCACGCGCGAGCTGACTCGTCCTCGTCGCCGATGACGGGCCATTGTTTCGGCGATGGCCCGTGCGGTGCGCCGAACGTACGCGTCAATGAAACTGTCGACAAGTGCGGGGTCACCTGGCGCGAGGTCGATTTCGTTGTAGCAGTCGGCTTCGTTCAGGATGGCGACGCCATCGCGCTTGCGGATCGCCGTCAGGCAACGTTCGAGGATTTCGCTCTTGCCGTCGCTGCGCAAACCGAACGTCGCCCGCTGTCCGGCATCCCGACCGGCAACATGGTGGAGCGTCAAACTGCACACCAGAACGTCGCACGCCGGGATATCGGCGGTTTCCACCCCGCCGATGATCGAGCTGAAGCCAACGTGATCGGGCAGGCGCGCGGCGACGACCTCTGTGCGCTCTCGTTGGGGTCGATCAGCGTCAGCGTGCCTGGCTGCAGGCTCGGTGAAGAAGTCCTGCCACAACGCGCCGTTGCCCCCGCCGATTTCGACGATGCGCCAGTCCGTCCTGTCGCGGACGGCATCGTCGGATCACCGGCCGATTGAACTCGTAGACGCCTTGCGCGAGCGGTAGTCGTGTCCACGCGTCGTACAGGCTCGCGGAGTCGAACGCGGTGTTCCACTGCTCGTGGTCGGCGGTTTCGGCTAGCGCGCGCAGATTCCGCAGCGCCTCGTACTGTCTGTCCCCGCGGCAGCAGTTCCAGCTCGTTCAACTGATCGATCCACACCGTGCCGTTAGAGCGCGATTCCTTGTGCGGCTGCACAGCCAGATTCTCAGCTGGGCTTTTCTGCGTGTCCGGGTTGACGATGCGCGGCTCACCAGGCGGGACGATATGTTGCGCATTACACAACACGTTGCGCTATAAGCAACAACTCCAGGAACGGCCCACCCATGCCAAAAGTTGTCGTGATCGGCGCCGGCATCGTCGGCACCTCCCTGGCCGACGAGCTGACCGCGCGGGGATTCACCGATCGTCACGGTGCTCGACCGCGGGCCGCTGTTCACCACCGGCGGGTCCACCTCGCACGCGCCGGGGCTGGTGTTTCAGACCAACCCGTCCAAGACGATGAGCGCGTTCGCCCGCTACACCGTCGAGAAGTTCTGCTCGCTGGAGCATCCCGACGGCTGGGCGTTCAATCCGGTCGGCGGCCTCGAGGTGGCCACCACCGCCGGAGCGCTGGGCCGATCTGCACCGCAAGGCCGGCTGGGCCGCGGCGTGGGGCATCGAGGGCCGGCTGCTCGCGCCCGCCGAATGCGTCGCCCTGCATCCGCTGCTCGACGCCGACCGCATCCTCGGTGGCTTCCACACGCCGACCGACGGGCTGGCCAAGGCGTGTGCGCGCCGCCGAGGCCCAGGCGCGCGCGGGCGATCGCCCGCGGCGCGAGGTTCGTGCCCGCACACCGAGGTGCTCGGCATCGTCGAGAAGGGCGGCCGGGTGGCCGGCGTACGCACCGACCGATGGCGTCATCGACGCCGACATCGTGGTGTGCGCGGCCGGGTTCTGGGGCGCCCAGCTCGCCAAGCAGGTCGGGCTCGTCGTCCCGCTCGTGCCGATGGCGCACCAGTACGCGCGCACCGGCCAGATCGCCGCGCTTGTCGGCCGCAACACCGAGCTGTCCGAGGCCGGCCTGCCGATCCTGCGCCATCAGGACCAGGACCTGTACTTCCGCGAGCACGTCGACCGCCTCGGCATCGGCTCCTACAGCCACCGGCCGATGCCGGTCGACATGTCCACGCTGATGGCCGACACCGCGGGCGAGCCGATGCCGTCGATGCTGCCGTTCACCGAGGAGGACTTCGCGCCCGCATGGTCGGCGGCATCGGAACTCCTTCCCGCACTGAGCGATTCGAAGGTCGAGGAGGCGTTCAACGGCATCTTCTCGTTCACTCCCGACGGCTTCTCGATCATGGGCGAGCATCGCGACCTGAGCGGGTTCTGGGTCGCCGAGGCGGTGTGGGTGACCCACTCCGCCGGCGTCGCCAAGGCGACAGCCGAATGGATCGTCGACGGCACGCCGTCGATCGACGTCCACGAGTGCGACCTGTACCGGTTCGAGGACGTGGCCCGCAGCCCCGAGTTCATCATGCAGACCAGCTCGCAGGCGTTCGTCGAGGTCTACGACATCATTCATCCCTACCAGTTCCGCACCGCGCTGCGCGGCCTGCGCACCAGCCCGTTCTACACAGCGGCAGAAGGAACTCGGCGCCTTCTTCTACGAGGGTGCGGGCTGGGAGCGCCCGGCCTGGTTCGAGGCGAATGCCGAACTGGCGCAACGGCTTCGCGCCGAGGGGTTGCCGTTCCCGGAGCGCGACGACTGGTCGTCGCAGTTCTGGTCGCCGATCTCGATCGCCGAGGCGCACTGGACCCGCGAGCGGGTCGCGATGTACGACATGACACCGCTGACCCGCTACGAGGTCGCGGGCCCCGGCGCGGCGGCGTTCCTGCAGCGGATGACCACCAACAACGTCGACAAGAGCGTCGGGTCGGTCACCTACACGCTGCTGCTCGACGAAACCGGCGGTATCCGAAGCGATATCACCGTCGCCCGGCTCGTCGGCCACCCGGTTCCAGGTCGCCGTCAACGGGCCGATGGACTTCGACTGGTTCAGCCGCCACCTGCCGCGATGACGTCACACTGCGCGACATCACCGGCGGCACCTGCTGCATCGGCGTGTGGGGACCGCGTGCCCGCGACATGGTGCGCCGCTGTGCCCCGACGATCTGTCGCACGAGGCGTTCAAGTACTTCCGCGCGCTGCAGACCTACCTCGGCGCGATCCCGGTCACCATGCTGCGGGTGTCCTACGTCGGCGAACTCGGCTGGGAGATCTACACCAGCGCCGAATACGGTGCCGCGCTGTGGGATCTGCTCTTCGACGCCGGCCAGGCCCACGGTGTGATCGCCGCGGGGCGGATCGCGTTCAACAGCCTGCGCATCGAAAAGGGCTACCGCCTCTGGGGAACCGACATGACCGCCGAGCACCAGCCCGCCGCGGCGGGTGTGGAGTTCGCGGTGAAAATGGACAAGAACAAGGGGCCGACTTCATCGGCAAGGCGGCCCTGGAGCGGGCGGCCGCACCGCAGACACTGTTGCGCAGCATCGTCTTCGACGAGCCGACCGCGGTCGTGCTGGGCAAGGAACCGGTGTTCGTCGATGACCGATGCGTCGGCTACGTCACCAGCGCCGGCTATTCGGCCACCGTCGGACGCACCATCGCCTACGCCTGGCTGCCTGCCGGCGTCGACGTCGGCGACGCCGTCACCGTCGACTACCGCGGCACCCGCTACCTGGCCACCGTGCACGCCGAACCCGTGGTCGATCCCGAGATGGCGCGGATCAGAAGGTAGCACCATGGGTTACGACGTCATCGTCATCGGTCTCGGCGGGATGGGCAGCGCCGCCGCCTACCACCTCGCGGCACGGGGCCAGCGAGTGCTCGGGCTGGAAAAGTTCACGCCCGCCCACGACAAGGGATCCAGCCACGGCGGGTCGCGGATCATCCGGCAGTCCTACTTCGAGGACCCTGCGTACGTGCCGCTGTTGCTGCGCGCATACGAGCTGTGGGACAAGCTCGCCACCGACACCGGGCGCGAGGTCTACCGGCTGACAGGCGGCCTGTTCATCGGTCCGCCGGATGCCCTGACGGTCGCGGGCAGCCGCGGGCCAGCCAGGAATGGGACCTGCCGCACGAGATGCTGGACGCGGCCGAGATCCGGCGCCGTTTCCCGACTTCACGCCGCATCCCGGCGACATCGCGCTCTACGAGGCGAAGGCCGGGTTCGCGCGGCCGGAGATGACCGTGCAGGCGCACATCGACCTCGCCGAAATGCGGGCGCCAAACTGCATTTCGGTGAGGAGGTGCTCGAGTGGAGCGAGACCGCAGGCGGCGTCACCGTCACCACGGCGCGCGGCACCTACACCGCGGGACAGCTCGTCATCTGCCCCGGCGCATGGGCGCCGCAACTGCTCGCCGAGTTCGGCATCCCGATCACCATCGAGCGGCAGGTGCTGTACTGGCTCGACCCGCGTCGGCGGCACGGCGCCGTTCGTGGACCATCCGATCTTCATCGACGAAGACGCCGAGGGCATGCAGGTCTACGGATTCCCCGCCATCGACGGCCCCGGCGGCGGCGTCAAGGTGGCGTTCTTCCGCAAGGGCATCGTGTGCACCCCGGAGACCATCGACCGCGACGGTGCACGACCAGGAGATCGCCGAGATGCGGGACCGGGTCGCCGAGCTACTGCCCGCGCTCGACGGGCCGTGCCTGCACTCGGCGACGTGCATGTACTCCAACACCCCCGACGAGCATTTCGTCATCGCCCGCCACCCCGATTGCGCGAACATCACCGTGGCGTGCGGATTCTCGGGCCACGGCTTCAAGTTCGTCCCCGTCGTCGGGGAGATCCTCGCCGACCTCGCCATCGACGGCGCCACCGGCCACCCCATCTCGTTGTTCGACCCGAAGCGACTGGTGACGACATGACCACCATGCAACCCAGCCAGCCCGCACTGCGTAGCCACCCTCGCGGGCGACTACTACGTCAGCGACGCCGTCTTCGCCGCCGAGCAGGAACACATCTTCGAGAACGACGTGGTTCTGCGCGGTCCGGTCCTCGGATCTCGCCGCACCGGGCAAGTTCAAGAAGGTCCAGGTCGGCCGCGAGAGCGTGCTGTTGGTGCGCGGCCGCGACGGGCTGCTGCGGGCGTTCCTGAACGTCTGCCGCCACCGCGGCGCCCAGCTGTGCACCGAGCGCCGAGGGCGAGGTGAGGCGCAGCTGCGCTGCCCCTACCACTCCTGGACCTACGCGCTGGACGGCAAGCTGATGGCCGCGCCCAACATCGCGTCGCTGACCGACGAGACCGGCGCGGCCATCGACCGGTACCGATACGGGCTTGTGCCGGTCGCGCTGACCGAGTGGCTCGGCTACGCGTGGGTGTGCCTGTCCGACACCCCGCCGCCGTTCGAGGACGTGGTCGCGCGAGACCACTGCGGCGCTCGGCGACGCCGACGCCATCAACCGCTACGGCATCGGCGGCCTGGACGTGGGCCACCGCGTCGTCTACGACGTGGCGGCCAACTGGAAGCTGATCGTCGAGAACTTCATGGAGTGCTACCACTGCAGCTCGATCCACCCCGAACTCGTCGGCGTGCTGCCCGAGTTCGCCCGCGGGATGGCCGCCCAGGCCAACGTCGGCCTCGGCGCCGAATTCGGTTCGGAGGTAGCGGGATTCACCGTCGACGGCGCGGCGGGCTTCGACCGCCTGCCTGGCATCACCGATGAACAGGACCGGCGCTACTACGCGATCACCGTCAAGCCGACGGTGTTCATCAACCTGGTGCCCGACCACATCATCTTCCACCGGATGTTCCCGATGTCGGCCGATCCGCACCGTCGTCGAATGCGACTGGCTCTACACCGCCGACGTGGTGGTCCGGCGGGCAGGACGTGTCGCGCTCGGTGGAGCTGTTCCACCGGGTCAACGAGCAGGACTTCGAGGCCTGCGAGCGAACACAGCCCGCGATGTCGTCGCGGGCCTACCGGCAACGGCGGTGTCCTCGTTCCTGCCGAACACCACATCGCGGAGTTCCACGAGTGGGTAGTGTCCCGTCTCGGTACGACGTGAGGGGTGAACCGATGAACGGCGAGCCGGATCTCTATATCGGCGGACAGTGGCGCCACGCGTCCGACGGTGGCACCCGCGACATCATCAACCCGGCCGACGGCAGCGTCGCCGCGGTGGTCGACGAGGCCACCCCCGACGACGCGCGCGATGCCGTCGCCGCCGCGCGCACGGCCTTCGACGACGGCGCCTGGCCTGCCACCCCGGTGGCCGAGCGCGCCGCGCTGCTCGACCGGATCGCCGACCTGCTCCAGCGCGACAAGGAGGCGCTCGCCGAGCTGGAAACCCGGGACACCGGCAAGACGCTGGCCGAGAGCCGGATCGACATCGACGACGTCACATCGGTCTTCCGCTACTACGCGCAGCTCGTCGGCGTCGAGTCGGACCGGCTCGTCGACGTCGGCGACCCGGCCGTGATCAGCCGGGTGGTGCGCGAACCCATCGGGGTGTGCGTGCTCATCGCGCCGTGGAACTACCCGCTGCTGCAGATGTCGTGGAAGATCGCGCCCGCGCTCGCCGCCGGCTGCACGATGGTCGCCAAACCCAGCGAGGTCACCCCGCTGACCACCATCGCGTTCGTGCACCTGCTCGACGAGGCCGGGGTGCCCGCCTCGGTGGTGAACCTGGTGCAGGGCAGCGGCGCGGCGCTCGGCGCCGCGCTGACCGACACCGCCGACGTCGACTTCATCTCGTTCACCGGCGGACTGGCGACCGGGCACGACCATCTCCAAGGTCGCCGCCGAGCACGTCACCAAGGTGGCGGTCGAACTCGGCGGCAAGAACCCGCACATCGTGTTCGCCGACGCCGAGACTGGGACAGCGCGGTCGACCAGGTGCTGACCGGGGTGTTCCTGCATTCCGGGCAGGTGTGCTCGGCGGGCACCCGGCTGATCGTCGAGGAGTCCATCGCCGACGACTTCGTCGCCGCACTGGCGGCGCGCGCCGAGAAGATCCGGATGGGCGACGGCATGGACCCGGCGAGCGAGACCGGGCCGCTGGTCTCCGAGCAGCACCGCGCCAAGGTGGAAGCCCATGTCCAGCAGGGCATTTCCGAAGGCGCGAAGCTGGTCACCGGCGGCGCCCGGCCCAGCGATCCCGCGCTGGCCAAGGGCAGCTTCTATCTGCCCACGATCTTCGACCGGTGCGACCGGTCGATGCGAATCGTCCAGGAGGAGACCTTCGGGCCGATCCTCACGGTCGAGCGGTTCACCACCGAGGCCGAGGCGATCGCACTCGGCAACGACACGGAATACGGTCTCGCGGCGGGTGTTCGGACATCCGACCCGGCGCGGGGCGAACGTGTGGTGCGGGCGCTGCGGCACGGCACGGTGTGGCTCAACGACTTCGGCTACTACACCGCGGCGGCGGAGTGGGGCGGATTCGGGAAGTCGGGCAACGGTCGCGAGCTCGGGCCGACCGGGCTCGCGGAATACCAAGAGATCAAACACATCTGGCACAACACCGCGCCACGCCGGCCGGCTGGTTCAAGGGTTAGAGGAGAATTACGTCATGGTGATCAAGGATCCGCACGCCGACAGCGGCATGGAGGACTTCGGCTACAAGGAGTCGCTGGACCGCAGCATCGGCAAGTTCGCCAGCTTCGCCGCCGGCGTCAGCTACATCTCGATCCTGACCGGCACGTTCCAGCTGTTCTACTTCGGCTTCGGCACCGCGGGACCCGCCTACCTGTGGTCGTGGCCGATGGTGTTCGTCGGGCAGATGGCCGTCGCGCTGTGCTTCATGGAGCTGGCCGCCAAGTATCCCGGTCGCGGGCTCGGTCTACAACTGGTCGCAAGAAGCTCGGCAGCCGGCTCGTCGGGTGGTCGTCGGGCTGGCTGATGCTCACCGCGTCGATCGTGACGATCTCGGCGGTGGTGCTGGCCTACCAGCTCAACCTGCCGCGGCTGTGGAGCGGGTTCCAGATCATCGGCGACGGCACCGGCGAGTACGACTTCGCCGCCAACGCCGTCATTCTCGGCACGCGTCCTGATCGCGTTCACCACGCTGATCAACGCGCTCGGCGTGAAGCTGATGGCGCAGGATCAACAGCGCGGGTGTGTTCATCGAGCTGATCGCCGCCGTGCTGATCGCCATCATCCTGGCGTTCAACATCAAGCGCGGCCCCGACATCTTCTTCTCCACCAACGGCTACGGCGCCGGCGAGAGCGACGGCTACCTCGGGCGCCTTCCTGATCGCGTCGCTGGCGTCGCTGTACGTGATGTACGGCTTCGACACCGCGAGCTCGCTTGGCGAGGAGACCGTCGAACCGCGCCGCACCGCGCCCAAGGCGATCTTCCGGGCGATCCTGGCCTCGTTCGTGATCGGCGGCGCGATCCTGGTGTTCGCGGTGATGTCGGCGCCCAACCTGGAGGACCCGCAGATCGGCGAGAGCAGCGGCGGCCTGCAGTACATCGTCGAGCAGGTGATGTGGGGCCCGCTCGGCAAGATCTTCCTGATCTGCATCGTCGTCGCGGTGACGGTGTGCACGCTGGCGGTGCACACCGCGGCGATCCGGCTGTCGTTCGCGATGGCCCGCGACAACGCGCTGCCGTTCGGCGAGAAGCTCGCCCGGGTCAACCCGAAGACGCAGACACCGATCGTCCCGGCGGTCGTCGATCGGCGCTGATCTCGGCGATCATCCTGGTGATCAACATCGGCCAGCCCAAGATCTTCACCGTGCTGACGTCGATCGCGATCATCATGATCTACCTGGCCTACCTGATGGTGACCGGGCCGATGCTCAAGAAGCGCCTCCAGGGCCAGTGGCCGCCAAAGGATCTCAAGGAGGGCGGCTACTTCACGATGGGCCGGTGGGGGCTGCCGGTCAACATCTTCGCCGTGGTGTGGGGCGCGCTGATGGCGCTGAACCTGGCCTGGCCGCGCGCCGCCGTGTACGGCGAGCCCTGGTACAACACCTGGGGCGCGTTCGTCTACATCGGCGTGATCCTCGGCTCGGGCCTGCTGTGGTACTTCATCAAGGGCCGCCACCACATCGGCACGCTGGAATCGCACGCCGCGGCGACGACAGCCGAGGCGGATCGCCTAGAGCAGGCCTGAGATGGCTTCTCCTGACGCCGAGCGGCACGTTCGACTACGTGATCGCCGGCGGCGGCACCGCGGGGTGCGCGCTGGCCGCGCGGCTGTCGGAGGATCCCGACGTGACGGTGTGTCTGGTCGAGGCCGGGCCGTCCGACGTCGGCGACGACAACATCCTGGTGCTGTCGGAGTGGATGCATCTGCTGGACTCCGGCTACGACTGGGACTATCCGGTCGAACCGCAGGAGCGGGGCAACTCGTTCATGCGGCACGCCGCGGGCAAGGTGCTCGGCGGCTGCTCGTCGCACAACTCGTGCATCGCGTTCTGGCCGCCTGCCGAATGCCTCGACGAGTGGGTGACGATGGGCGCCGCCGGCTGGGGCGCCGCCGAGGTGCTGCCGCTGACCGAGCGGCTGACGCAGACGGTGCTGCTGCGCGACGTGCCGCCCGAGGATCCCTGCGGCGCAGCGGTTCTCGAGGCCGCGGCGATGGTCGGGATGCCGACGGTGGCGTTCAACCGCGGCGAGACGGTGCGCAACGGTGCCGGCTGGTTCCAGATCAACGCGGCCGAGGACGGCACCCGGATGTCGACTTCGCACGCGTACCTGCATCCGATCCTGGAATCGCAGGCGCAACCTGGAGGTCCGCACCGACTGCTGGGTGGCCGAGATCCTGTTCGACGACGCTCGACGCCGCGACCGGTGTGCGCTACCAGCGGCCCGACCTCACCGGCTACGACGCCGTGTCGGCGCGCCGCGAGGTGATCGTCACCGCCGGTGCCGATCGACACCCCGAAGTTGTTGATGCTCTCCGGAATCGGGCCGAGCGTGCACCTGCGGGAGATCGGCATCGACGTCCGCGTCGACTCACCCGGCGTCGGCTCGAACCTCGACGACCACGTCGAGGGCCTGGTGTTCTGGGAGGCGTCGAGGCCGATGGTGACGACGTCGACGCAGTGGTGGGAGATCGGGCTGTTCACCACGGTCGACGAGGGCAGCGCCCAGCCGGACCTGATGATGCACTACGGCAGCGTGCCGTTCGACATGAACACGCTGCGCCGCGGCTACCCGACCACCGACAACGGATTCTGCCTGACGCCCAACGTGACTCAGGGCCGGTCCCGGGGCACCGTGCGGCTGCGCAGCCCGCGACTTCCGCGACCGGCCACGGGTCGATCCGCGGTACTTCACCGACCCGGAGGGCTACGACGAGCGGATCATGCTGACCGGCGTCCGGCTGGCCCGCACGATCGCCGAGCAGTCGCCGCTGGCGGCGTGGGTGGCCGCGAGCTCGCGCCCGGACCCGACGCGACCACCGACGACGAGCTGCTCGACTACATCCACCAGTGCCACAACACCGTGTACCACCCCGCGGCGACGGCGCGGATGGGGGCGGTCACCGACCCGATGGCGGTGCTCGACCCGGAGCTGCGGGTCAAGGGCGTGTCGCGGCTGCGGGTCGTCGACGCGTCGGCGATGCCGAAGCTGCCCGCGGTCAACCCCAACATCACGGTGATGACGATGGCGGAGAAGTGTGCCGACCTCATCCGGCAAGCGCCTGACCTGAGCCAGCAGGTCTGAAGGCGTTCCTGGGCGAGCACACGCCGTTCCAGGCGATGTCCGACGATGAGCTGGCCGATCTGGCGGCGGGCTCCGAGCTGGTCGACTTCCCGGCCGGGGCGGTCGTCGCCGACTACTGCGACGCGGGTGCCCGACGACGTCTGGATGGTCCGCAGCGGGACAGGTGACGCTGCAGGCCAGCGGCGACGGCACCACGATCGACACCGTCGACCGAAGGCGGCATCTTCGGCTACACGCCGCTGCTGACCGGCGGCGGAATGGAATTCGAGGCGCGCGACGACGGAGCCGAGCACCCTGATCCGGCTGCCCGGTGCACTGGTGCGGGCACAGTTCGCGAAACCGGCGGGTCTGGCGTTCCTGGCGTCGTCGGCGTGGAACGTCGGCCGCGCCGACCGGCCGACGATCGCGCCGACGACCGACAGCAGACCGGTCGGCGAACTGGTTCACGGCGACGTGCTCCTGGTCGGGCCCGACGCGTCGGTGCGCGACGCGGTGTGCCGGATGACCGAACATCACGTGTCCTACGCGCTGATCCGGCTGCCCGACGGCGAGTTGGGCATCTTCACCGACCGCGACCTGCGTACCCGGGTGGTCGCCGCCGGTGTCGCCGATCGACGTGCCGATCACCGGGTGATGAGCGCACCCGCCCGCAGCGTGACCGCCGACCTGACCGCCGACACCGTGCTGATGGACATGCTGGAATGCGGTGTCCGGCACATGCCGGTGCTGACGTCGCGCGGCGAGGTCGTCGGCGTGCTGGAAGACGCGGACCTGCTGGCCGCGTCGGCCCGGCAGAGTTTCATGCTGCGGCGCTCGATCGGATTGGCCGGCGACGCGGCCGAATTGCAGACAGGTCGGGCAGCGGGTCACCGGCGTCGCCGCCGACTTGTTCCGCAACGGCACGAAGGCGTCCGCGACGAGCGCGATCCTGTCGGTCGTCATCGACAGCCTGGTGCGCAGGGCGCTGGAACTGGCACTCGCAGAAGCCGACTGGGCCTGTTGACGGCTTCGCCTGGCTGACACTCGGCAGCGTCGCGCGCCGGGAGGCGATGCCGTCGTCCGACGTCGACAGCGCGCTGTCGTGGCGGGACGACATGTCCTCGGCGAGTGAGCAGCTGCGCGCCGTCGCCGTTCGCACCCACCAGATCCTCGACGGCTGCGGTCTGCCGTCGGACCGCAACGGCGCGGTCGCGTACCGAGCCGCTCTTCTCGCGTTCGCAGTCGGAGTGGTTCGCCGCGGCGGAGGGCTGGCTCGACGACCCGCTGCGCGGTCAGGGGCTGATGATGTCGTCACTGCTCATCGACGGCCGCGTGGTGTGGGGCGACGCGGCGCTGCACACGGTTCCCGCCGCCTACCGCCGGATGCGCGACGAGCATTCGGAGGCGTTGCGGCTGCAGCGGCTCGACGCGCTGGCCGCGCGAGTGGTCAGGACCCGGTCGCTGCGCGACGTGTTGTCGCGGCGCGGCGGCACATTCGACCTCAAGCACCACGCGATAACGCCGATCGTCAACCTCGCGCGCTGGGGCGGCCTGAGCGCCGACGTCGCCTCCGCGTCGACGCCCGCGCGGCTGAGCGCGGCCGCGCAGGCGGGTGCGATCAGCGACGGTGACGCCGAGACACTGTGCGACGTCTTCGTCATGCTGCAGCGGCTGCGAATGGCGCCATCAGGTCGACCAGATCGCCGCGGGCCACACGCCGGGCGACGTGATCACCATGTCCGAGCTGTCGCCGCTGAACCGCAGCCTGCTCAACGACGGCCTCCGCGAGATCGTCGGGGTGCAGCGGCGGGTCCGCAATGTCGGAGTCCTGCCCGGATAGGCTTGGCAGGATCGATGGGGGAGAAAGACCAGAAAGCGAACGCCGCGGTCCAGTCCGTCGACCGCGCGCTGCTGGTGCTCGAGATCCTGGCGACGCTGGGACAGGCCGGGGTCACCGAGATCGCCACCGAACTGGGCGTGCACAAGTCGACCGTGTCGCGATTGATTGCCGTGCTGGAGTCGCGCGGCTACGTCGAGCAGGCTTCCGAACGCGGAAAGTACCGGCTCGGGTTTCGCGATCGCCCGACTGGCCAGGGCGGGCAGCGGTCAGCTCGATCTGGTGAAGGTCAGCCAGGACGTCTGCGACACGCTGGCCCCCGAGGTCGGGGAGACCACCAACCTGGCGATCCTGGACGGTGCCCGCATCGTCAACATCGCCGAGGCGATCGGGCCCGAGCAGATCACGCTGCGGACATGGGTCGGCCAGAGCTGCCCGGCGCATGCGACGTCAAGCGGCAAGGTGCTGCTCGCCGGGCTGGAGTCCGCGGATGTCCGCGGCCGGCTCGGCCGGCCACGCTCGAGTCGTTCACCGTCGCAACACCGTGGCGAAGCTCGCCGACCTGGAGCGCGAGCTTGCCACCGTGCGTGAGCTTGGCTGGGCAAGCGTCGAAGAGGAGTTCGAAGTCGGCCTGAACGCCGTCGCCGCTCCCGTGTATGATTCCAGCTCGAAAGTCATTGCCGCACTGAGTGTTTCAGGACCGGCATATCGCCTGAGCCCCGACCGGTTCGCAGAGATCGCCAAGCAGACCATGGCTGCAGCCGAGGTGATCAGCCGGCGCCTTGGCTGGGTCGAACGCGATCGAGGATGAGCTCGGCGAATTCCTCCGGGCACTCCAGCGGGGTGAAATGCCCTGACACCGTCGACGGGATGCGGCCTGTGCGTCGACGAAGTAGTCGTCCAGCCGGTCGGCCCACTCGCGCGGGAACAGCGGATCATGCTGCGGCAGCAGCACATCCGTGGAGGCCTGGATCTTGATGGCGCGATCGGGCGGCGGCTCGGTGAGCGACTGGGCGACCGTGCCTGCGCCCGCCCGGTACCACGCGATCGACGCGGTGAACGCGCCGGGCAACGCGTAGTCGGAGGCCAGCCGATCCAGATCGTCTTCGGAGAGGGTGAAATTCGGGCCGGACCAGTGGCTCCAGAAGTGGCGCAGGTACTCGCGGACGACGTCGAGGTTGCCGTCGATCAGCCGGTCGGCGAGCGGAAGTTGGTGGAACGCCTGATACCAGTACTCCCGCTGAGCCTGCGGCGGTCAGCACGCGGTTGCCGCGCCGGGCAGCGGCGGTGACAGCACCAAGCGCCTTGGCGAGGTCGGGATACATCCGTGCCACGCTCTGCGCGACGCGGCTGCCGACGTCGTAGCCGGCGAGCACGACGCCGGTCAGTCCGAGTTCATTGATCAGCCCGACCACGCTGCTGGCCTGGGCGCTGGCGCTGTAGAAGTGGCGGACAGCGACCGCATGCTTGTCGGAGCCGCCGAAGCCGCGCAGGTCGGGAACGATCACGTCGGCGGCGTCGGTCAGCAGCGGGACGACGCGGCGATAGTCGTGGCGGTTGCCCGGCCAACCGTGCAGCAGCACCACGGGCGGCGCGCCGGCCGACCCGTATCGGCCGAACGCCAGCCGGAATCCGTCCACGGGGGCGCTGCGCGACGACATTCGTCAAATCTTGCCAATGCTCAGCCGGCTTTGTGCAGAGTTGACGAATCGCCTGTGATCACCGCCAGGATGTTCCGCCAGGAGTCCGACGGCGCATTGACGATGTCGCTGTGCGCCTCGCGGGCCCGCCATCAGGTCTGCCGTCGTCGTAATCACCTGTGGCCAAATGGATTACACCCGGCATCTCGTCGGGGTCGGCGCCGTGCGGGCTGGCCGGGAATGCCCTGAACAGCCTCGATGAGGTCGCCGGGCGCCGTCATCGAGAATCGCAGCACGTCGGGGTTGCGGTTGTGCCAGTCGGACGGATCGTCGACGCCGACGCCGGCTCCCGCCGCCGCCAGGTAGAGCGTGCGGTCCGCGGTCAGGCCAAAAACCTCGGCGGTGCCCATGATGGAACCGCCGTAGGAGTGGCCGATGTAGGTGACGGGGATGTCGCGGCCGGTGGCGTCGACCGTGCGGTCGACGTCTTCGCTGAATGCCACCAGGCGCGGCGCCATCTCCAGCGCGTAGCGCGGGTCGGCCGCGTCGGCGATGCCCGTCGCGACGTTGTCGCCGCGCGGGAACGGCTCCGCCCAGATAGGTGATCGCGGCGACCTCGCCGCGGGTGGCGGACACGAATCGCCTCGCGGTCTTGGTGTTCTCCGCGAGCCCTCGATCGTGGTGTTCAGCCCGGGGACCATGACGGCGACGCTCTTGGCGGTGGCCAGGCTGCCGTTGAGTTCGATCAGCGACGCCCGGTCGGGATCGAACGCGAGGATCTGACGGTCGACCCGCCGGCCGCTGCGGGCCGGGTCGTCGATCTCGCCGAGCAGACCTTGGTAGAACGCGATGCGCTGTCTGCGACGCCGGGATTGCCGTCGCGGCGCTCGTCGGCGATCGCCTGGGCGATGTTGATCCGGTTGGCCGCGATCCGCATCGGCCCACGGCACACCGTCGGTGTTGCCGACCTGCTTGGGGAAATCGTCGATAAGTCGTTGGCGCTGTTCAGGTGTCATTGCGGCGATCTGGTTCGCGATCCGGTCCTGGCCGATCGCCGACCAGCCGGCGACGACGTCGGCCAGCGGAACCGGCCAGGCCCCGGCGGGGGCGGTCGGCGCAGGCGGCGCGTGCGGCGGGTTCAACGCCTCGACGATGTCCTTGGCGGTGTCGGCGTCGGCGGCACCCAGCCGGTCGAGGGCCTCGATGATCCGGCGGGTCAGTCACGTCGCGACTCACCGCGGTACTGCCGCCGGACAACGGCGCCAGCAGTGGGGAAGTCGGCGCCTGCGCTGACGGAGCCGTCGTCGGCGACCGCGAATCCCTCGCGCGCGCCGCATCGCCACCAGGTCCAGCACTTCGGCCTGCGCCGAGGCGATCTGCTCGGCGCCGTCACGGGCGGCGACCGCGGCGGTGATCAGGCAGCGCGTCGCCAGCGCACCGCCTGCCGAGATCGTCGCGCCGTGGCGGCGGGCGGCCTCGGCGGCCGACCCGGTCCAGAAGTCACGGCTGCCGTCGATTCCGCGCACGACGGTGTTCGATGCGGGACTGCAGGTCGACCGCGGCCGCGTCCCAGTCGTGGGCCGTCTGGAGCAGTGAGTCCGGTTGCCACGCCTGTGCCTGTGCGACGGTCGGCCGGGTCACGGCCGATGGAAGCGGTCAGCACTGCGCCGGTCAGCGCGCTCGAAAGCGTCGGCCGACATTCGCGCCGCGACCGCCCACCCGCGCATGTTCGCGATGACGTCGGTGAGCTTGGCAGCGATGAGGTCGGGCGCCGCTACGGTGCCGACCGCAGAACCCGGCAGCTCATCGCTGGGCAATGTCGGCCAACGTATTTCGTCGATCGAATTGGCGGCCTCGGTGACGTGGTCCGCGACCGCACGCAGCGCGCTCAGATCGACTTCGGTGTTTCCCCCCATTGCCTCATGCTGACAGATCAGCGCGCAGGGGCGCTGAGGTTATCCACAGGGGCCTCGGCTCGTCGCGCAACCCACCCGATGTAGGTCAGCCACCCTCCGACCGCGGTGAGCAGCAAGAAGAAAATTCGCGCGCCGAGCACTAGGCCCGGGCTGGCGAGAGTTGCCCCTACACCGGATTCCATCGTCGACGGGAAAGCCATCAGCGTGAGTCCGCGCAGCGCGACGAACCAGCCGAAGAGAGAAATGACGATGGCGGGCAGGCTGTACCAGTACTGGTGGAACGCGATGACGACGAGGCCGCAGACGAACATCATCGCGCCAAGGATCCACGGCAGCACCGAGTTGCTGAACAGGTCGTCCACCAGCCGGGACAGGTCGGGCAGCCGGATGGCGATCGACCAGGGTGACCGAGACCAGGAACGGGCCGATGACCCGGGCGAACGCCGCGGTCCGTCGAAGGGCTTCCGGTGTCGAATGAGGCATGATTTCTCCTCTCGTAATTAATAAACCGACTGGCGGTCTACTGTAGATTAGCACCGTGGCGCGCCATGTAAAGCCCGACGAATTCGCCGCGCACCGGCGCGAGATCCTGGATGCGGCGCTGCGCCTCATGCACGACAAGGGCTACGAGCGCATGACGATTCAGGACGTACTGACCGAGCTGCAGATGTCCAAGGGCGCGCTGTATCACTACTTCGACTCCAAGCAGGCGATGCTCGAAGGAATCGTCGAGTCGATGGGTGCAAGCGGCTCGGCGGCACTGGCAACCGTCGTCGACAATCCCGATCTGGGCGCCATCGAGAAACTGCACGCGTACTTCGAGACGTCGACCGCGTGGAAAGCAGAGCAGCCACCGAGGTCACCACCGCCATGCGGCTGTGGCGCAACGAGAACAACGCCCTGCTGCGCCAGAAGATGTCACAGGAATCGATGCGGACGACAACCCCATTGCTCGAGGCGATCATCGAGCAGGGCTGTCGGGAGGGCGTTTTCGACACCGAGCATCCACACGAGGCGGCCATCATCATCACGGGCATGGGCCTGCACCTCGCAGACGCGATCATCGACGCCATCGACGCGGACGGAGCGGAATCGTTGAACACCAAGCGGATCCCGGGCGCAACAACGTCGTCGCCGCCTACACCGAGCGTTCGAACGGATCCTCGGCGCGCCGTCGGGCGCGCTCATAATGCGGGACTAGGTTGCTCTGCGCTCCTCGCGGGCGCTGCGGCCGCAGGCAGCTGCCCGCGCTTGGCCCAGAACACCACCGCCACAACGGCGGCCACGACGACGAACGCCAACCCCAGATCGCCCGCCACCCACTTGGTGTAGTCCCTCTCGGTCGTCAACGGGAAGAAGATCGACTGCATCCACAGGTTGTGGCTGGCGTGCAGGAAGATCGGCGGCCAAACGCTGTCGGCTCTTCAGCCGCAGCCAAGCCTGCGCGAAGCTGATCGCGATCGCGACGAACGTGAACGTCAACAGCCAGAACCAGGCAGGCAGGTCGGCGTCGCGCGTAGACCACCGCGGTGATCGGGTAATGCCAAGCGGCCCAGATGATCCCGGACACCAGGGCGACGCCGGTGAAGGGCAGCCCTTGGCCAGCTCGGGAACGAGAAAGCCGCGCCAACCGATCTCCTCGCCCGCGGCCGTCGCGACGCCGGACAGCATGCCGGTGGTGCCCGTCAGCACCACGAACATCGCGATGACCACCCAGTCGGGGCGCCGCCCAGCCCGAAGGCCTCGGCGGTCTGATGCACGAACTCGGTGTTGGGGAATCCGCCGAAACCGAAGAGCCAGATGCCCAACGAGGCGACAAGGCAGTAGGCGATCGGGATCAGATAACCGATCAGCACGTAGCGGCCGTTCCACGTGCCGAGGCCAAGACTGCTCAGCGGGCGGCCGAGGATGCGGCAGGTGAGGAACGCCGCGACCGCAGGCATCCACATCATCCCGAAGATGTAGGCGGCGTTGACGGTCTGGGTGGCGTTCACAAGCACCCAGAACGGCGCGTCGAGGCAGACGGTCAATCGCGAGGAAGAGACCGATCGGCCCGCCAGCACGAATGCCGACCCTTACGGCGCGGCTGGTGCGCCGCGAGTCGGAAACCACCCCGTAAGCTCGATGAGGTGCAGCGACGAATCATGGGCATCGAGACCGAATTCGGTGTGACCTGCACCTTTCACGGCCATCGCCGGCTGAGTCCCGACGAGGTCGCCCGCTATCTGTTCCGCCGGGTGGTGTCGTGGGGCCGCAGCTCCAATGTCTTCCTGCGCAACGGCGCGCGGCTGTACCTCGACGTCGGTAGCCACCCCGAGTACGCGACCGCCGAGTGCGACAGCCTGGTCCAGCTGGTCACCCACGACCGCGCAGGCGAGCGGGTGCTCGAGGACCTGCTGATCGACGCCGAGCAGCGGCTGGCCGACGAGGGCATCGGCGGCGACATCTATCTGTTCAAGAACAACACCGACTCGGCGGGCAACTCGTACGGCTGCCACGAGAACTATCTGATCGTGCGGGCCGGCGAGTTCTCCCGGATCTCCGATGTGCTGCTGCCGTTCCTGGTCACCCGCCAGCTCATCTGCGGCGCGGGCAAGGTGCTGCAGACCCCCAAGGCGGCGACGTTCTGCCTGAGCCAGCGCGCCGAGCACATCTGGGAAGGCGTGTCGTCGGCGACCACCCGCAGCCGTCCGATCATCAACACCCGCGACGAGCCGCATGCCGACGCCGAGAAGTACCGCCGCCTGCACGTCATCGTCGGCGACTCCAACATGTGCGAGTCCACCACGATGCTCAAGGTGGGCACGGCGGCACTGGTGCTGGAGATGATCGAGTCGGGGGTGCCGTTCCGCGACTTCTCGCTGGACAACCCGATCCGCGCGATCCGCGAGGTCAGCCACGACCTGACCGGCAGGCGGCCCGGTGCGGCTGGCAGGCGGACGGCAGGCCAGCGCCCTCGACATCCAGCGCGAGTACTACGCGAGGGCCGTCGAGTACCTGCAGACCCGCGAACCGAACTCGCAGATCGAGCAGGTCGTCGACCTGTGGGGCCGCCAGCTCGACGCGGTCGAAAGCCAGGACTTCGCCAAGGTCGACACCGAGATCGACTGGGTCATCAAGCGCAAGCTGTTCCAGCGCTACCAGGACCGATACAGCATGGAGCTGTCCGACCCGAAGATCAGCCAGCTCGACCTGGCCTACCACGACATCAAGCGGGGCCGCGGCGTCTTCGACCTGCTGCAGCGCAAGGGCCTGGCGGCGCGGGTGACCACCGACGAGGAGATCGAGGACGCGGTGAACACCCCGCCGCAGACCACCCGGGCCAAGCTGCGCGGCGAGTTCATCAGCGCCGCACAGGAAGCCGGCCGCGACTTCACCGTCGACTGGGTGCACCTCAAGCTCAACGACCAGGCGCAGCGCACGGTGCTGTGCAAGGACCCGTTCCGCTCGGTCGACGAGCGGGTCAAGCGGCTGATCGCCTCGATGTAGCTCGGCGTCCACAACGCCGAAACTGCGGGGAGATCGTAATTATCGTTTCGAAAGCGCGATCTGCCCGCAGTCTCGAGCTTTGAGATAGCGTTGACATTCAAATAGCGTCGTTATCTAATTGAGCCATGGCGAGGCTACGCCGGGCCGAGCAGGTCGCACGAAACCGCGATCTCGTCCTGGGCGCGGCGCGGCGGGTGTTCCTTGACCGCGGCTATGCCGGGGCCAGCGTGGACGCGATTGCAGACGAAGCGGGTTTCTCGATCGGCGTGGTCTATTCGCAATTCGGCAGCAAGGCCGACTTGTTCTTCGCGCTCCTTGACCGCCGGATCGAGTCTCGGGCGTTGCAGAACGAGCAGATCGCCAAGGAGTTCGCGGGCGCCGATGGTTTACGTGAACTGCTACGCGCCGGGCAGGAAGACGCCGCCGCAGAGCCGGGCTGGCCATACTTGCTGGCCGAGTTTCGCGCCATCGCGTTGCGTGACGCCGCCTTGAACCGACGTTACGCCGAGGCGCATGCGCGAACACTTGACGGAATTGCCTCGGCGATGGAAAAGCTCTATGAGCCAATCGGTCTCAAGCCGCCGGTGCCCGTCCGGTCGATCGCCGAGTTCATGCAGGCCGGTGCCGTGGGGTTCGCGCTCGAGCGGGGCGCGAACCCCGACGCGCTTCCCGAGGGTGACGCAGAGCAGCTCCTGCTGCGGGCTCTCGGGCTCGAGGATCGACGATGAGTTCGTGGGAGCGATTCCGTGATGACGTGCAGGCCGCGCTGCTTGCCGGGGCCGCGGACCAGTTCTCGCGTCTGACGTGGAGTGCGGAGCAGATCGCGCGGGCACAGCGAGACGGCCTGCAAAGGCTGCTACGGCACGCGTCCGAACATTCGCCGTTCCACCGCAGCCGATTGGCCGGGATTGACCTCGAGCGAGTCGACCCCGCCGACATGTCTGCGCTGCCGGTGATGACCAAGGCGCAGATGGTGGACGCCCTCGACGAGTGTGTTCACGGACCGCCGGCTGCACCGCGGGGCCGTGGAGTCGGCGCTGGCCGCCACGGGAGCCGAACCAATGCCGATCTTGGACGACTACATCGCGCTGGCTTCGGGTGGCTGCTCAGGAAGGCGCGGGATATTCGTTCTCGACCGAGCGACGGTCACCGCGTTCGTTGCCTCGGTAACCCGCCAGCCCGGCGCGGCTGCGCCCGCGACTGAGCAGACCCGGATGGCACTCGTCGTGTCGCCGTCGGCCGTTCATGCCACGGGGATGCTCGCCGCTCTGACAAGCGGCGGCGCGGGGCCTGTCCTGTCCGAGCTGGTGCCTGCAACGCGCCCACTCGGCGAGATTGTGGAGCGGCTCAACGCATTGCAGCCTGCGGGTCTCATCGGGTATGCGTCGATGCTGGTTCGTCTTGCCGCAGAAGCGTCCGCAGGTCGCCTGAGGATCGCGCCGACGGCGGTGAGCTCTACGAGTGAGACCCTGCTGCCGGAAATGCGCTCGGCTGATTCGAGGCGCGTTCGGTGTGCCCGTCGTGGACGGCTTCGGGTCCACCGAAGGTCTGCTGGGCAAGACATGTCCCGATGACAACGTATTCGTGTTCAACACCGACCTGTGCATCGTGGAGCTGGTCGACGACGAGAACAGGCCCGTGGCACCCGGTGTCCGCTCGGCAAAAGTGCTTGTCACGAACCTGTATAACCTGACGCAGCCACTGATCCGCTACGAGTTGACCGACACCTTCACCCGCTGGCCCGATGCCGTAGAACACGGCTATCTGCGAGCCCGTGTGCTGGGTCGCAACGACGACGTGCTGCACTACGGCACGGTGGACGTCCATCCCATCGCGATCCGGTCGGTGATGGTGAAGACTCCCGAAGTCATCGACTATCAGGTGCACCAAACCCGCTGCGGGATAGATGTATTCGCTGTTGTCGCCGATGGTTCGCGCCTCGAGGGCCTGTCCGACCGGCTGCGGCGGGCCCTCTCCGACGGCGGATTGTGTCGCCCCGAGGTGACCGTGCGACCCGTCGACCGCCTCGACCGACACCCAGTCAGCGGAAAACTGCGGCGCTTCGTCCCACTGACCACCGCGTGATCTCTGAAGTTGGGATCGGTAGCGGTCCTGCCGGTGTCTACAGGTGCAAGCGCGGAGCATCGCCGGACCTACACCGTCTCAACGAGGGGACCGATGAGCATCAACTTCACGTCGCTGCCGGCACGGACATGGGCCGGCGGACCCTAAGCATGGTGCCTCTGGGCAGAGCATGACGTCGGGAATCGATATGGAGAAACACACCGGAGCGCCGGAGGCGCTAGCACCTCGCATTGCCCACCGATCGCCTTCATGTGTCCATGACAGAGACGAGCTAAGGCACGCCCTAAGCTGTGAACCCGTGGGGATCTCCAAAGTCGAGCGGCTGATGAATCTGGTCATCGCGCTGCTGTCCACTCGCACGTACATCAGCGCAGAGCGCATCCGGGAGACCGTGTACGGCTACTCGGACAGCGCCAGCGACGAGGCGTTCTCCCGGATGTTCGAGCGCGACAAGAACGAACTCCGCGACCTCGGCATCCCACTGGAAACCGGCAGGGTCTCGCAGTTCGACCCGACCGAGGGCTACCGCATCAACCGGGAGGCGTACGCGCTGCCCGCCGTCGACCTGACCGCCGACGAAGCCGCCGCCGTCGCGGTCGCCACCCAGCTGTGGGAGTCGCCGGAGCTGATCACCGCCACCCAGGGCGCGCTGCTCAAGCTGAGGGCCGCCGGTGTTGACGTCGACGCCGGCGACGCAGGGGTGGCGATCACCTCGACGGCGGGAATGCCCGGCATCCGCGGTTCCGAGGAAGTGCTGGGAATCCTGTTGTCCGCCATCAATTCCGGTCAGGCCGTGCAGTTCCCGCACCGTCCCGCGCGCAGCGAGCCGTACACGGTGCGAACGGTCGAGCCGTGGGGCGTGGTCACCGACCGGGGCGCTGGTACCTCGTCGGACATGACCGCGACCGGGACGCCACCCGCACCTTCCGGCTGTCACGCATCGGCGCCGACGTGACGGCCATCGGCCCGCCCGGTGCCGTCAACCGGCCCGACGTGAACCTGCGGGAGATCGTGCACAAGGTGATCGGCGAGACGCCGACCGGAGCGCAGGCCAGGGTGTGGGTCGCCGATGGGCGCGCCACCGCGCTGCGCCGCGGGGCAGAGGCGCTCGGCCCGCGAGCACTGGACGGCCGTGACGGCGAGGAGATCACCATCGACATCGGGATGTCCGACCGGCTGGCCCGCGAGATCGCCAGCTACGGCGCCGACGCCGTGGTGCTGGAGCCGCAGGCGCTGCGGGACGAGGTGCTGGACCGGCTGCGGGCCCATGCGGGGGTGGAGGCATGAGTCGCCGTATCGGCGCGGCTGGTCCGGCTGCTGAACATGGTCCCGTACTTCCAGGCCAACCCGAAGATCACCTACACCGAGGCGGCATCGGACCTCGGCGTCACCGAGAAGCAGTTGCGCGACGACCTGAACCAGCTGTGGATGTGCGGGCTGCCCGGCTACGGGCCGGGCGACCTCATCGACTTCGAGTTCTCCGGTGACACCATCGAGGTCACCTTCTCCGCGGGCATCGACCACCCGCTGCGGCTGACCTCGCCGGAAGCCACCGGCGTGCTGGTCGCGTTGCGCGCACTCGTCGACGTGCCAGGGATGGTCGACCCGGAAGCCGCGCGCAGCGCCATCGCGAAGATCGAGTCGGCCGCGGGCACCGTCAACCACGGCGCCGAGGCCGCCGTCGACGAGCCGGCGCCGGTGGAGAGCCAGGCGGCGGCGGCGGTGCGTGCCGCGGTGCGCGGCAACCAGGCGCTGTCGATCGAGTACTACTCGGCCTCCCACGACATGCTGTCCAGCAGGATCGTCGACCCGATCCGCGTCGTGCTGGTCGCCGAGCACAGCTATCTGGAGGCGTGGTGCCGGTCGGCCGAGGGGGTGCGGCTGTTCCGGTTCGACCGCATCGTCGACGCCATCGGTGCTCGACGAGCCGTCGGCGCCGCCGCAACCCGCCGTGCAGGCCGGCGCCCGACACCTCGCTGTTCGACGCGGACCCCGCGCTGCCGTCGGCGACGCTGCTCATCGACCGGTCGGCCTCCTGGATGTTCGACTACTACCCGTTGCGGGTGGTCCGGGAACTGCCCGACGGGGCCTGCGAAGCCGCCATGACCTACGCCTCCGACGAGTGGATGGCCCGCTTCGTGCTGGGTTTCGGCTCGGGGGTGCGGGTGCTGGCGCCCGAATCGCTGGCCGAGCGGGTGCGCGAATCGGCTGCCGCCGCACTGCGTGCGTATGGCGTGGGTGTCGAAGCGGGCGGGTAGACTCGCCCCAGACGTCTGGAGGTGACCAAATTGGGCGGTCTACAACCCTGGCACTGGGTTATCGTCATCGCGGTTTTCGTGCTGCTCTTCGGTGCCAAGAAGCTCCCGGACGCGGCCCGTTCGCTGGGGCAGTCGATGCGGATCTTCAAGTCCGAAGTCAAGGAGATGAAGTCGGACGCCAAAGGCGGAGACGCCGCCGGCGACCCCGATTGCGTCGGAACGCGCCGACACTCCGGCTCCCGAGCCCGAGCAACCGTCAGACAAACGCCCGGCCTGACCAAGGCCGAACAGTGAGCGCGGCATGACGCCGCGTCTCTAGGCCGTGCCGCTTCCCAAGCCCGTGCAGACCCCCGGAATCCTCAAGAGACTCGATCCCCGTCGACGTCGTGCGCGGGTCAATCCGGACGGCACCATGTCGCTCGTCGACCACCTGCACGAACTGCGGAACCGGCTGCTGATCGCGATGGCGGCGATCGTGCGTGACGACGACCGTCGGGTTCTTCTGGTACACGCACAGCATTCTCGGGTTCCACAGCCTCGGCGAATGGCTTCGCGGGCCGTACTGCTGCGCTGCCCGCCTCGGCGCGCGCCACCATTGCGCCCGACGGCGAATGCCGCCTGCTGGCCACGGCGCCGTTCGACCAGTTCATGCTGCGGCTCAAGGTTGCGCTGGCGGCGGGCATCATCCTTGCCTGCCCGATCTGGCTCCAACAAATGTGGGCGTTCATCACACCCGGGCTGTACAAGAAGGAACGCCGCTTCGCGACGGTGTTCGTCGGCTTCGGCGCGGTGCTCTTCGTGACCGGCGCCGTGCTTGCCTACGTCGTCATGGCGAAGGCGCTGCATTTCCTTCTGACAGTCGGCAGTGACGTGCAGGTCACCGCGCTGTCGGGCGACCAGTACTTCGGATTCCTGATCAATCTGCTGCTCGTGTTCGGCATCAGCTTCGAGTTCCCGCTGCTGATCGTCATGCTCAACATGGTCGGCATGCTCACCTACGAACGGCTCAAGGCGTGGCGGCGCGGGCTGATCTTCGGGCTTTTCGTGTTCGCCGCGTTCGCGACACCCGGGTTCCGACCCGTTCTCGATGCTGGCCCTGGCGGTGGCGTTGTCGATGCTGCTCGAGATGGCTATCCAGATCGCCCGCGTGCACGACAAGCGCAAGGCACGCCGTGCCGCGCTGGAGGACATTCCCGACGATCAAGCGTCCGTGATCGAGCCGCCGACGGCGGTGTCCACCTCGTCACGGCATCGTGATCGATGACGACGCCACTTAGCGGCGAACTCGCCGCCTTCACCGAGCATCTGCCGTTCAAGCTCGACCCCTTCCAACAGCGTGCCTGCCAGGCGCTCGAGGACGGCCACGGCGTGCTGGTGTGCGCCCCGACCGGCGCGGGCAAGACCGTGGTCGGGGAGTTCGCCGTCCATCTGGCGCTGGCCGCGGGCCGGAAGTGCTTCTACACCACGCCGATCAAGGCGCTGAGCAATCAGAAGCACACCGACCTGGCGCGCCGTTACGGCCCCGAACGCATCGGCCTGCTGACCGGTGACCAGTCGATAAACGGCGACGCACCCGTGGTGGTGATGACCACCGAGGTGCTCCGCAACATGCTGTACGCGGATTCACCTGCGCTGCACGGACTTTCGCATGTCGTCATGGACGAGGTGCACTTCCTCGCCGACCGGATGCGCGGTGCGGTCTGGGAAGAGGTGATACTGCATCTGTCCGAAGAGGTGCGCCTGGTGAGTCTTTCGGCCACCGTCAGCAATGCCGAGGAATTCGGTGGCTGGATCCAGACCGTGCGCGGGGACACCACCGTCGTCGTCGACGAACACCGGCCCGGTCCCGCTGTGGCAGCACGTCATGGTGGGCAAGCGGCTGTTCGACCTGTTCGACTACCGGTCCGGGCAGGCGGCGAAGAACGGCCGCGAGCTGCTGGTGGACCCAGAACTGTTGCGGCACATCGCACATCGCCGGGAGGCCGACCGGCTGGCCGACTGGCAGCCGCGCGGCCGCGGTGGTCACCGGGGCCGGCCCAGCACCTGTACCGGACGCCGGCCGGCCCGATGTGATCGAGCATGCTCGACCACGAGGGGCTGCTACCCGCGATCACGTTCATCTTCTCCCGCGCCGGATGCGACGCCGCGGTCAAGCAGTGCCTGCGGTCGTCGCTGCGGCTGACGACCGCCGAGGAACGCGCCCGCATCGCCGAGGTCGTCGACCGCCGCATGCGCCGACTTGTCCGACTCCGACCTGGTCGTGCTTGGCTACCACGAGTGGCGCGAGGGACTGCTGCGCGGCCTGGCCGCACACCACGCCGGAATGCTGCCGGTGTTCCGCCACACCGTTGAGGAGTTGTTCACCGAAGGGCTTGGTCAGGGCCGTATTCGCCACGGAGACACTGGCCTTGGGCATCAATATGCCCGCCCGCACGGTGGTGCTCGAGCGGCTGGTGAAGTTCAACGGCGAGCAGCACGTGCCAGTTGACACCGGGGGAGTACACGCAGCTGACCGGCCGTGCCGGGCGACGCGGCATCGACGTCGAGGGCCACGCCGTCGTGCTGTGGCACCCCGACGTCGACCCCGCCGAGGTCGCCGGCCTGGCCTCGACCCGCACCTTCCCGCTGCGCAGCTCGTTCGCGCCGTCTTACAACATGACGATCAACCTGGTGCACCAGATGGGGCCGACGCAGGCGCACGAACTGCTCGAGCGGTCGTTCGCGCAGTATCAGGCCGACCGATCGGTGGTCGGGCTGGTGCGTGGCGTCGAGCGTGGCGAGCGGATGCTCGACGAGATCGCCGCCGAACTCGGCGGCCGCGACGCGCCGATCCTCGAGTATGTGCGGCTGCGCGCGCAGATCTCCGAACGCGAGCGGGCGCAGTCGCGGGCGTCGCGGCTGCAGCGCAGCGACGGCCGCCAACGACGCGCTCGCCGCGTTGCGCCGCGGCGACATCATCACCATCACCCACGGCCGCCGCGGCGGGCTGGCCGTCGTGCTCGAACCCGACCGCGACAGCGACGATCCGCGGCCGCTGGTGCTGACCGAACACCGTTGGGCGGGACGCATTTCGTCGGCCGACTACTCGGGTGCGTCGGCCGGCTGGGGTCGATGGCGCTGCCCAAGCGGGTCGAGCACCGCAATCCGCGGGCGCGCCGCGATCTGGCCTCGGCGCTGCGGTCGGCGGCCGCAGGCCTGGATGTCCCGTCGGCGAAGGGCAAGCGGAGCGGCCCGCCGCGCGAGCGCGACGTCGACCCCGAGCTGGCCGGGCTGCGCGAGCAGATGCGCCGCCATCCCGCCCACCGACCTGCCGGACCGCGAAGAGCAGGCCCGCCTCGGCGGAGCGATATCTGCGGATCGAGCGCGACAACGAGCAGCTCCGGCAGAAGGTCGCCGCGGCCACCAACTCGCTGGCGCGAACGTTCGACCGGATCGTCGTGCTGCTCACCGAGCGCGGGTTCATCGACGACGACGGACGGCGACCCGAGAGGTCACCGACGATGGCCGGCTGCTGGCCCGCATCTACAGCGAGAGCGACCTGCTGGTCGCCGAGTGTCTGCGCGGCGGCATATGGGAGGGCCTGGACGCCCGCCGAGCTGGCGGCCGTGCTGTCGGCGGTGCTCTACGAATCGCGCGGCGACGCGCCCGGCCGCCCGAGGGCGCCGACATCCCGACCGGCAAGCTGCGCCGTGCGCTGGACCAGACGCGCAGGCTGTGGACCGAGCTGCGGGCCGACGAGCAGCGGCACCGGATCGCGCCGAGCCGTGAGCCCGACGACGGGTTTCGTCACCGCCATCTACCGGTGGGCCACCACCGGCGACCTCGACCTCCGCGCTCGCCGCCTCCGACGCGGCGGGCACGGGATCACCGCTGTCGGCAGGCGATTTCGTGCGTTGGTGCCGCCAGGTGCTCGACCTGCTCGACCAGGTCCGCAATGCGGCGCCGCACGCCGGCGCTGCGGGCCGCCGCGAAACGCGCCATCAACGACATTCGACGCGGCGTCGTCGCTGTTGATGCAGGGTAGTGTGTTGCCAGCAGCGGCGACCACCGTGGAACAAGGAGAGAGATGAGCGGACCGCAGGGATCTGACCCGACGCAGCCGTGGCCCGGTCAGCAGCCGGAGCCGGGCCAGGACCAGCCGTCGAGCGACCCGTCGGCCAACCAGCCGATGGCAGCCGCCGGCCTCCGGGCAGCCGACCAGCCGACCACCGCGGCAGCCAGCATGGCAGCCGCCGGCGTACGACCCGCAACAGCAGCAGTACCCGCAGTACCAGCAGCCGCCGCGCCGGCCTACCAGCCGCCGCAGCAGTACCCGCCGACCGAGCAGTTCGGCCAGCAGCCCGACCGAGTACAGCCCGCAGGCGTATCCGAGCCAGGTCAGCCGGCCAGCCCGGCCAGTACGGCCAGCAGTACGGGCAGCAGTACGGCCAGCAGCCCGGCCAGTACGGCCAGCAGCCGGGGCAGTACGGCCAGCAGCCCGGCCAGTACGGCCAGTACCGGGTACACCGCGCCAGGCCGCCGAAGAGGGCTCGAAGCGGTCGCTGGCCGTCATCGGCGGCGTCATCGGCCTGCTGGCCGCGCTCATCGTCGCCGTGGTGCTGGTGCTGGGCTTCTGGAAGCCGGGCTTCTTCGTCACCACAAAGCTCGACGTCAGCGCCGCGCAGAGCGGGCGTGCAGCAGATCCTGACCGACGAGACCAACGGTTACGGCGCCAAGAACGTCAAGGACGTCAAGTGCAACGACGGCGCAGAGCCCGACGGTGAAGAAGGGCGACACCTTCGACTGCGAGGTCAGCATCGACGGCACCAAGCGTCAGGTGACGGTGACGTTCCAGGACGACAACGGCACCTACGAGGTCGGTCGACCCAAGTAGCGTCAGTCGCCGCCGGCAGCTGTCGAGCGCCTTCTGCAGCCGGCCGATCGACGACGTCACGCCGTACTCCTCGGCGAGCTTGACGACTTTGCGCGGATGCTCGGCGGCCAGCGGCAGCGTGTCGGACTTCGTCGAGAAGCTGACGTCGGCGTCGGTGGCCACCCGCACCACCGGGCCGGCCGCCTCGATGTAGTCGGTGGCGGCCAGCAGCTTCGTCCGATACGCCTTGGACATCTTCGATTTCGGGTCGTGGGCGGCGGCCAGGATCGCCTCGAGCGAGCCGTGCTGAGCCAGCAGCGTCGCCGCCGTCTTCTCGCCGACACCGGGCACACCGGGCAGCCCGTCGGACGGGTCGCCGCGCAGCAGCGCGAGTTCGGCGTACGCGGGTCCGGCCCGGTCGACGGGACGCCGTAGGTTCTCGGCGACCTCTTCCGGTCCGCACTTCGTCGCCTTGGCCAGCCCGCGGCCGAGGTAGAGCACCCGGACCGGCACCGGCTCGTCGCGCACCAGCTGCAGCAGGTCGCGGTCGCCGCTGACCACGACGACCGGGTCGCGGCGCTCGCGTGCGGCGAGGGTGCCCAGCACGTCGTCGGCCTCGCATTCCGGCGCGCCCGCGGTCGGGATGCCGAACGCGTCGAGGATCTCCATGATCATGTCGACCTGCGGGGTGAGGTCGTCGGGCACCTCCTCGACGTCGGGCTGGCCCGCCGGTTTCTCCTCGGCGACCCGGTGCGCCTTGTACGACGGGATCAGGTCCACGCGCCACTGCGGCCGCCAGTCGTCGTCGCGGCACACCACCAGGCGGGCGGGCCGTTCCCGGGTGATCACCGTCGCGACGGCGTCCAGGAAGCCGCGCAGCGCGTTGACGGGCCGGCCGTCGGGCGCGGTGATCGACGACGGCACCCCGAAGTAGGAGCGAAACCACATGCTGGCGCCGTCGAGCAGCACCAAGGGAGCGTGCCATGCCGTCATCCTGCCAGTCAGTGGCGGGTCGTGAACGCCCCGGTCTCCGCGTGTCTGCTGCTTGTAGATCTCTCCGTTCTTCATGATCACCAACAAGTTACGGTCGGGATCGGCGAGCAGATCGAGATCCGAAAGCGGGTCGCCGTCGACGAGAAGGAGATCGGCCAATGCGCCCTCCTCGACCACGCCGAGCCGGCCGGGGTACGGATTCCGATTGCCTGACAACGCACACAACGCCGCGTTGTCCGAAGTCGCCATCCTCAGCACGTCGATCGGCGAGAACCAGCGGGACATTTTCGCCAACTGGCGGCCTTGACGATCGGCCAGGCCGCATCGAAAAGCGTGTCGGTGCCCCAGGCAAGGTTGACACCATGCTTCTTGGCGAGTTCGAACGCCCGGTTGGTTCCGGCGGTCACTTGAGCGAACTTCGACAGTTGGGCGGGTTCGGTGAACGGGATCCGTCATCGTCGTCGAGGATCGGCTGCATGCACCACCACGCGCCGCACTCGGCGATCATTTCGGCGGTGGCGTCGTCAATGAAGAAACCGTGCTCGATGCAGCGCCCTCCAGCCCGAAGTTACTGCTGCACGGCCCTAGGAGTGAACGCATGGACCAAGACATACGTGCCCCAATTCTCCGCAACCGCAACGCCTGCGCGTAGCTCTGCTTCGGTGTATTGAGTGACGTCGATAGGGTCATATGTTGAAGTCACACCGCCGCCGGCCATCATCTTGATTTGGCTCGATCCCAGCATTTCGGACCCTCGCTGCCAGGCTGCCCGCTACGGTCCTGCGGTGGATCCGTCTTAACCCCAGTTGAAGGCCCAAGTCGCTGCCACGGTGGGCCTGATTGCGGCGGACTCGGGGGAGTCCAGCGGTGGCGACTCGGGCACCGACTGGGGTTTCAACGGATGCGCTTACCGCGCGCCGTGAGCACTGTGGACGGCAGACGCAAGTTCAAGAGCTTCAACACGAGCGAAACCCGCGGAAGGACACCATGTCGAACAGAACCAATGTGTACGACTACATCGTCGTCGGCGCCGGCGTCGCAGGTTCAGTGCTGGGTGCCCGGCTCTCAGAGGACGTGCTGATGCCCGTGTCCTGGTGCTGGAAGCCGGGGAGTGCATCGCCGCCGCCCCGAAGTTCGGTTCCCGGGATATGGCCCAAGCTTTCGATGACCGAATGGAACTGGGGTGATTCGTCGACGGTTGCGCCTGCAACAGGAAAGGCAACGCCAGTGCCGCGTGGACGTGGCGTGGGGGGTTCGTCGTTGATCAACGGCATGATTTTCGTGCGTGGGCACCGCGCCAACTACGACGCTTGGGCGAACGCCGGCGCCAAGGGCTGGGCCTTCGACGATCTACTGCCGTACTTCAAGCGAAGTGAAACAGCAACGGGCCACGATCCCGCACTGCGGGGAACCGACGGTCCGATGGTCGTCGGACCGGCTGAGCCGCTGAATGAGCTGCAAGCCGCATGCCTGTCGGCGGCAGTCCAATCGGGATATCGTCGTGCGAAGGACATCAGCGGCGGCCTCGAGGTCGGTTTCGGCCCGGTCGACTTGGAACATCGTCAATGGCGAACGGCAAAGCGCGGCCGAGGCCTACCTATGGCCGGTATCGCGGCGGTCGAACTTGGAACTCGTGGCCGAGTCGGTGGTACATCGACTGCTAATCGAAGGCAACCGCTGCGTCGGAGTCGAGTACGGAAGCAAGGGCGGGAACGGCAACTCGGTCGCTCGAGGCGGCGAGGTGATATTGGCCGCGGGTGCGGTCGGATCGCCACATTTGCTGATGCTGTCGG
>CAVTHR010000015.1:0-180795 GCA_963734385.1 uncultured Actinomycetota bacterium
TCTAGGGCGGCCGCATCGCTCCGTCGAGGTCGAACCGCCCCGCGGTCTCGGTCAGGCCTTGGACGTTAAGGATGGGCGCCAGCTCAGCGGCATTACTCTCGGGCCGGTCGGTCCAATCCTCGCGAAGAGGTACCGGTCAGGGCATTCGAACCACCGCTCGTCGTACGCGTCGCAAACTTGCGGCATGATCCCAATGCCTCTGCCCGTGGCCGGAGAGCGTCAAGCCTTGCTTGAGTACCTCAAGTTCCAACACACAGCCTTCCTCGCCGCCTCGTATGGTCTGACTGATGAGCAGGCCCGCAGCACGCCGACGGTCAGCGCACTGTGCATCGGCGGGCTCATCAAGCATGTGACGCTGATGGAGTATTCGTGGACACTGACGGTGGCTGCGCCGTCAGAACCGTTCCCCGCGGAGGACCCCAGATCGTTGGTGGGGATGATGGTTGCGGATTACGAAAATAAGGAAAAGGTTCAAGACGACGAAAGCCTCGCTGATCTGCTGGCGACGTATAACGCCCAGAACGCCGAGACCATCCGTGTGTTCGCCGAAGCCGATCTCGACGCGACGACCGAAGTACCGCCGCACATCCAGGCGATGTACCCGGACTCCTTCGATTGGACGGCGCGCTGGGTGCTCCTGCACCTCATCGAGGAGTTGGCACGCCACGCAGGGCAGGCCGACATCATTCGCGAATCCATCGACGGTGCAACGATGTACGAACTACTTTTCGCGCTCGACGGTTCGTAGCCGCCGACGGCAACATCAGCCCGGGTGAAGGACACGCCGGGGCCTGATGGGCTGGTACGAGGTTTGCGCTGCGTGCGGGCAGGGCGAACTCGTCGAGGGTCGGCAGCCGCAAGACGCAAACTGCTACCAGTATCACGGCCCAGCTTGGGGCAGCTCATCAGCGGCTATCTCACAAGGGGTTTCGCCGCTGACCGGCTCGGGGTTGACGGGCGGCTCCACGATGGGGGGCGGAGGTGGGGGCATCGGCGCCGGAGGTGGCGTCGGCGCCGGTTCCTCCGGTGGCATTTCGTCGACGGGCTCGTCTGCGCACGCGTCGTCGGGTTCGACGGCGGCCTCCTCGGACTCAGCGGGATCCTCTGCATCCGTCGCCGTTTCGTCTTCGGGATCCTTCTCGTCGAGCACAGGTTCTTTGTCCTCGGACAAAGGCTCGTCGGTTGCGAGTTCGTCCTTGAGCTCCGGCGGATCAGGCAATGCACCGTCGGGCGGGTCGAAGAGGCCGCCGATCGCGTCGGCCAGCTGAGAGCCGAGGCCAGCGAGTCCGCCTGCGGCGCTTTGCAATCCGCCTCCCATCTCGCCGAGCGAGGGCATACCGGGCATCGCCTGCGGCGCGGTAGCCGGAGGGGGAGCCATCGGAGATGCGGCCATCTGGCGCCGCGGCGGGCTCCGGCGCGGTGGAAATGCCGGCATCGGTGACGCCACCGGCCCGACGGCCTGTGGCACCGCTGCGGGTGCCGGGCTCGGCCACGCCGCCGGTGCAGTGCTCGGCGACTCTGCCATCGGAGCACCATTCACCGGCGTCGGCGTCGGCGACGTCGGGCCGAGATCGCCCGGCACCTCGAAGAACGGCGCAGCCTCGCCGGAGAGCACCCCGTCGCGGCGTCGAAGGCCGCGCCGACCGCCGCCATCGCTTTCTGCATCGCGGTCAGCCAATCCGACCGAATGTCGTTGTCCACGAACGGCTTCACCTGCTGGTCGATGAGCTCGCTCGCCGCCGCACGATCACCCGCACCGGTGGTGACTGTCTGCGTCGCGGCCAACCATTCGGGGCGCTCGGCGTGACGGCGGTCGTCGATCGCCACCGCGGCGGCGACCTTCTCGTCGACCGCGCGCCACAGGTCGTCGCGCAGGGCGGTCAGCGCATCGACAGCGTCGCGCACCGCCGATGACGCCGCCGCGGATGCTTCCCCGTGTCGGAGAGGAATTCCTGTGACGCATCGCCGCCGCGGCCCTCCCACGCCCCTGCCAGGTCGGCGAGTTGTAGGTCCTGGAGGTGACGCGCGTTCTCGGTCGCCGCCGCGGCCGCATCCAACGCCGCTCGGTCGGCCTCCAGCGCCCCCAGGTCCAGGCCGTCCTCGCTGCTGTACCAATCGCGTACCTGTGCGGCGTGCAGCGTCAGATCGGGGTTCTGGTAGCCGAGCAGATGGCACGCCCACACGTAGTCGCCGATATTGTCGAGGCCGGCCGTCCCTCGGCCAGCCGCGCTGTGACATCGAGAGCTTCGGCCATCGGTCAGCCGATCCGCCGGGCGCTGCGCGCGTCGGCGTCGACGTAGCGATCCGCGCAGGAGCGCAGTTGCGCGGCGATCTCGGTGGCGGCGCGCGACCACTGATGCAGCCGGTCCACAACATCGTCGATTGCCAGCCGCAGCGCATCGCCTTGTGCGGCGTGCGCGCGACCGGCGACCGCGCCGTCGAATCGGAGGCCGGTCAGATGCGTTCGGATCGCGGAGTCGACGATGTCGGCCGCCGCGTCGTACTGGCGTGCAGCGTCGCGCACCGACGCAACATCGACACGCGCGACGTCAAGTTCTCCCATGCTGGCTAGGACGTCGGCGGAACCCTTGCGGGTTCCGACCGATTCAGCGCTGCTCGCTGACCGATTCGGCGACCCGGATGGCCAGCTGGCGCGCGGTGTCCTCGTCGGCGGCTTCCACCATCACCCGCACCATCTGTTCGGTTCCCGAGGGCCGCAACAGGATTCGGCCGGTATCGCCGAGTTCTGCCTCGGCCTCGGCCACAGCGGTGCGCACCGACGGCGCTTCGGCAACGGTGGCCTTGTCGGCCACCTCGACGTTGATCAGCACCTGCGGCAGCGTATGCATCGTCGACGGCCAGTGTCGGCCAGCGGTGTGCGGGTCTGCGCCATCCGCGACATCAGCCGCAGCCCGGTGACGATGCCGTCGCCGGTGGTGCCCAACGCGGGCATCACGATGTGGCCGGACTGTTCACCGCCGAGTGAGTACTCCCCCGCGCGCAGTTCCTCCAGCACGTAGCGGTCGCCGACGCCGGTGGTGCGGACCTCGATGCCCGCCGCGCGCATCGCCAGGTGCAGCCCGAGGTTGCTCATCACGGTGGCGACGAGCGTGTTGGACGCCAGCTCGCCGGCCTCCTGCATGGCCAGCGCGAGGATCACCATGATGGCGTCGCCGTCGACGACCTCGCCTGCTGGCGTCGACGGCCAGGCAGCGGTCGGCGTCGCCGTCGTGGGCCAGCCCGAGGTCTGCGCCGTGGGACACCACCGTCTGCTGCAGCGTCTCCATGTGCGTGGATCCGCAGCCGTCGTTGATGTTCAGCCCGTCGGGTTCGGCGTTGATCGCGATGACGGTGGCGCCCGCGGCCCGGTAGGCCCGTGGCGCAGCCGACGATGCCGCGCCATGCGCGCAGTCGACGACGACCGTCAGCTCATCCAGTCGGGTGGTGAGGGCCTTGCCGACGTGGCGCAGGTACCGATCGAGCGCGTCGTCGGCGTCGACGACCCGGCCGATGGCCGCACCGACCGGACGGTCGCCGGGCCCGGCTGCGACCAGTTCCTCGATGCGGTCCTCGGTGGCGTCGTCGAGCTTGTGCCCGCCGGCACCGAAGATCTTGATCCCGTTGTCGGGCATCGGGTTGTGCGACGCCGAGATCATCACGCCGAACTCGGCGTCATAAGCGTTGGTCAGATAGGCCACCGCGGGAGTGGGCAGCACTCCGACCCGCAGCGCGTCGACGCCCTCGCTGGTGATGCCTGCGATCACCGCGGCCTCCAGCATCTCGCCGCTGGCCCGCGGATCGCGGCCCACCACGGCGACGCGGCGGCGGGCCGGCGAGGAGTGACCGAGCCGACGCGCGGCCGCCGAGCCCAGCGCCAGCGCCAGCTCAGCGGTCAGATCGCGGTTGGCGACACCGCGCACCCCGTCGGTGCCGAACAGTCGGCCCATGCGGACAAATTTCTCACAGATGGCCGCGAAGAGCACAACCGCCGACGTCATCAGCCGTGCCGCCGCCGAATCGGTACCCGAGCGAGACGTATAGGGAAACACCCTATTTATTGGCTGAACGCCCGATAGCGTCGGCACAACGTCGGAAGGGATCGCATGCGCAGCGACCTGTTTTCCCCGCAGAATGCCGAGGCCCAGATGCCGCAGCCGGGCATGAAGCTACAGAACGGCAAGATGCTCAAGGTCGCGCTCAACGGCGAGATGCTGGTGCGGCAGGGCGCGATGGTGGCCTATCAGGGCAACATCCAGTTCCAGGGGCCGGCGCCAGCGGCGTCGGCCAGTTCGTCAAGCAGCACCTGACCGGCGAGGGCGTGCCGCTGATGAGGTGCACCGGCGTCGGTGACATGTTCCTCGCCGACCTGGCATCGGATATCCACCTCATCGATCTCGAGGCCCGCACGACGGGCTGACGATCAATGGCAAGAACGTCCTCGCGTTCGAGCCGACGCTGTCCTACGACATCCGCCGCGTGCAGGGCGCGGGGATGCTGTCCAACGCGGGCCTGTTCAACTGCGTGTTCTCGGGGTCAGGGACGCATCGCGATCACCACGAAAGGCACCCTGGTCATTCTCCAGGTCGACCAGCCGACCTACGCCGATCCGCAGGCCGCGGTGTGCTGGTCGGCGTCGTTGCAGACCGGCTTCCACCGTGCCGACCAGTTCGGCCTCGGCACGCTGATCGGACGCAGCACCGGCGAGGCCTTCACGATGTCGTTCTCCGGCAGGGGCTTCGTGGTCGTGCAGCCGTCCGAAGAGGTGCCCGGCTCGTTCGTCAGCGGCACCGGCGGCGGACAGCAGGCCGGCAGCGCCGGGTCCGCCGTCGGCGCGGTCCTCGGCAATTTCGCTCGGCGCGCGATGCATACGTGGATGGAGCAGATCAGCGCTTGGAGTACTGAGGCGCCTTGCGGGCCTTCTTGAGTCCGTACTTCTTGCGCTCGATGGCCCGCGGGTCGCGGGTCAGGAAGCCGGCTTTCTTCAGCGCGGGCCGGTCCTCGGGCTGCACCAGGATCAGCGCGCGGGCGATCGCCAGGCGCAGCGCGCCGGCCTGGCCGGACGGGCCGCCGCCGTCGAGGTGGGCGTGGATGTCGAAGGCTGTCCACCCGATCCACGGTCACCAGCGGAGCCTTGATGAGCTGCTGGTGCACCTTGTTCGGGAAATACGCCTCGAGGCTGCGCCCGTCGAGGTTGAATTGCCGGTGCCTGGGATCAGGCGCACCCGCACCACGGCCTCCTTGCGGCGGCCGACGGTCTGGATGGGCCGGTCGAGGATGACGGGTTCGCGCGGCGCACGCGCCTCGGGCGCCGCGGCCTCCGGCTCGGTCACGGCCGCAGGGGGCCGCAGGAGCCTCAGGGGTCTCGGCGGCTTCCACCACTGGTGCTTCCGTGGCTTCGGTCGTTTCGGGGGTATCGATGGTCTCGGTCACTGGGCTCACCTGCTTGATCTCGTACGGCACCGGCTTCTGCGCGGTGTGCGGATGCTCCGGGCCGGCGTAGACCTTCAACTTCTTCTGGATCTGACGGCTGAGCTTGTTGTGCGGGAGCATGCCGACGATCGCCTTCTCGACGACGCGGTCGGGATGCCGCTGCATCACGGTCGCCGATCGTACGCTTGTGCAGACCGCCGGGAAAACCCGAGTGACGGTAGGCATACTTGTTCCGCAGTTTGTCGCCGCTGATGGCGATCTTGTCGGCATTGATGACGATGACGAAGTCGCCACCGTCGACATTCGGCGTGAATGTCGGCTTGTGCTTGCCGCGCAGCAGATTGGCAGCTGCGACGGCGAGCCGGCCGAGCACCACGTCGGTGGCGTCGATGATGTACCACGTGCGCGTGGTGTCACCCGCCTTCGGCGTGTACGTAGGCACAGCGCTTACCTTCTCTATCTCTCGGGTTGTATCCCGGTGTGACCCGGGTGCCGGTCAGGCGTACACGGCTGGGGACCCCCAGCGACCGACATTGACCTGAGGACCCGTGCTTACCGCACGCCAACCGAGGAGCATACCGGCGGCTGTCACCGCAGGTCAAAACGCGTTCGACGGCAGCGTCGTCGCCGAGAAGACGTTGTCCGGGTCCCACCGACGCTTGAGGGCCGACAGCCGGCTGGCGTTGGGTCCGTAGGCGGCGTCCGCCTGGGCGGCTTGGCCGGGACCGATCATGCTCGGATAGCCGCCGGCAATCGCGTGCGGTTCCAGCTCCTCGTAAACCGTTTGAACCCAGCGCCGGTGAGCGGTGCCGTCCTCCGCGGGATTCCATGCCGCCATGAGCTCGACCATGTGATGCGGTTCCCGGATACCGAACGGTGTGCGCGTCCTGGGCACCCTCGTGGACGCGCCATGGAAATGGTGGACCACGATGCCGCTGAGTCCCGATGTTCGGGTGTCGCCCGCGCGAACGAGCGCATCGATGGCACCGTCGCTGATGCTTCGCATCGTGCGGGTGCGCATCTCGCAATGTCGCTCCCCCTCGATGAAGGAATCGAGCAGATGCAGTTGTCCGCTGTAGGGCATGTCCGCGACCTGCACCAGTATCGGTGTGCCCAGGTGCAGCAGTTTGTCGATCCACGCCGGGCCGCTGGTCGGTTTCCCGGACCAGCTCGGTGACAGGTAGACGACGGGCTTGCCGTCCGGACCCGAAACGATGCCGATCTGAACCGTGAACTCGTCCGGCAATCCAGGTACGAGTGCGGCATATCCACGCATCACGTGAGCCGCCTGATGCCAGGGGAACAGGATCACACCGGCAGTCACCGAGGAAACGGGATGCAGCCGAATGTGCATCGCGGTGACGACGCCGAAATTGCCGCCACCTCCCCGAAGGGCCCACAACAGGTCGGAGTGGGTGCGCGCGTCGACGGCGACGGCGCTGCCGTCGGCGAGCACGAGTTCGGCGCCGATCAAATTGTCGATGGCCAGTCCGGCGATGCCATTGAGAGGCCCGTAGCCGCCCCCCACCGTGAGGCCCACCATGCCGACCTGACCCACCATGCCGGTGGCTGCGGCAAGGCCATGCGGTTCCGTCGCGGCAATGACATCGGCGGCCGTCGCGCCGCCTGCGACGGTGGCGACCGCGGTGGTCTTGTCCACGATCACCCGTCGCATCAGCGACATGTCGACGACCAGTCCGTCGTCGACCAGACAACGGCCGGCCCAGTCGTGACCTCCTCCGCGCACCGAGATGGGGATGTCACGCTCGCGCGCGAAGCGCACGGCTGTTTGGACGTCGGCATGCGACGTGGGCTGTACCGCGATTGCCGGCCGATGGGTCACCGCACCGTTCCACAACCGCGTTGCGGCCTCGTAGCCCGGCGAGCCTGGACCGTGTACACGTTCTGCTGCGAAGTTCTCCGTTAGTTCTTCACAGGTCTTCGACAGCGAGTCCATGTTCGCCAATTCAGCTCTCCCTCAGCGGAGTTGCAGTCCTTCCACAGGACCCGAGAGAGCGGCCTTGACCTCGCGGGTGTAGTCGTCAACCAGAACTTCGGTTCGGCCGTCCTCTATTCCGTCGAGAATCGCCGCAGCCGCGCCAAAGAACTGTGCGGTCCCGTGGGCTCCCCTCCCGACGGGACCGCACAGTGGTCTGCTGCGGCGTCAGGCGCCCCAGGCGTTCGCCGCGCTGCGGTCTGTCGTCGCAACGTCGTCTGAGCCGTCGCGCACCGCATTGCCGAGGCTGAACAAGATCTCGTTCAGGGAACCCGCCGCCTGGTCCCACTTCGCCTGCTGTACCCGATACGCCTCGGCCGCCTCGCGGGTCCAAATCTGCTGCAACGGAGCAATTTGCGCCCTCAAGTCATCGAGCGCCGCATTGAGCCGCGCAGAGGTGTTGTGGATCTCCTGACGGACGGTGTACTCGATCTCGTCGAAGTTGTACGAAAGAATCGGTTCCATGGTGGATCTCCCTAGATGTTGGTGCCGACGGCGCCGATTTGATGAGAATGACTTTCCGCCGCCTCGCGTAGCGCCCGCTCGTTGAGGCGCATGGTTTCGGCGATTTCCTGCAGCGCGAGATGCAATTTCGTTGATTCGGCTTTCCACCGATCGACAACCTCCTGGAACCGCGTTGCCGCAACCCCTCCCCACACCGACGGCGGCACGCTGATCATCCGACCGATGAACGACTGCAACATTGCTCGGATCTCCTCGTTGCGGGCATCGATCTTGCCTGCGACGGCTGTCATGAGATCGAAGTCGGTGTTCAGCGATCCGCCTGCGGGTGTCGTCATCAGGACCCTTTCCGTGCTACTTGATCGAGTTGGTTATTTCGACGTGGATGCAGACCGGTTTGGTTCCGCGAGTCAGACAACGGCGTGCGCGGACCGGACGGCCTCGTCGCAGACATCACGGACGGCTTGTTCTGCGCCAGGCGCGCTCTGGCAACCGACGGCGATTCGCACGGTGTCGTCGACGAATACCGCCCAGTCGATCTGGCGTTCGTGCCGCAATTCCCGATACGTGGCAGCGGGTCGATCGGCTCGGCGGTCATCGGGATTGAACTGGGCGAAGGCGCCGGTCTGCTGGTCGTCGAGCGCTGTGCGCAGCGTCGCCGCCGTCGCGGCGAGCGACTCGCCCTTGCGCACCAGGGACTGCGTTATCAGAACTGCATTCGCGCCATCGGGTGCCGCTCACTTGCACCCGAGCAGAGCCCGGCCCTGCCGTGATGCGCTGCACCGCCCACTGCGCAGGAACCTTCACTCCCACCCGACCTTCGACAAGGAATGTCATCGGCACTTCGGTCACCTGCGACCCGTTCATGTCGAACCCAAACGCAAGGCCAGCGCAGAGCAGTGCCGCTGATACGACAGTCGCGGCCACCGCAGCCACCCCCGGCCCTATTCGTCTCGGCGGCTCGGCTGCTCGCACCCACGGCGTCGACGGATCGCGTACTGCGACCAGTACCCGGTCCTGATGAACCCTCGTCGCCGGCGACGCCGTCGACCTGAAGGCACTCGGAGATCGCGTCGGCCAGCGCGGAGGCATCGTCGACGCCGACCGGCGCGTCGATCAGCACCGTGGCGGCGGCACCTATGCCATCCGCCACCGCCCTGGCGATGTCTGCGGATTTCCCGAGGCGCGGCTCCGCGGTCACACACCAAGCCGGCCCGCGATACGACCACGAACTCGGGTGCGATCTCTACTACCGTCGGCGTGACGGGTGCGTCCCCGGCCAGCACTTTGGCCCTTTGCAACACAATGACTTTCGTGGCCACGGTTGCTGCGGCTTCTTGGACCCGCGTGACCCGACTCGACGGCCACCATGTCGGGCAGACCAAGGCAGCAGTGCCGACGTGGTCCGGCAGCACTGAGCGGAACACGGCGCGCCATAGCGCCGCCACCGAGACAGGTTGGTCATCGAGCAGCGCAATTTCGTCGTCGATGTACTCCAGCGCCGTCGACACCAAGTCCTGATCTGCGTCGCACGGCCCGCGGACCGTTCCTGGCCCAACTTCGACGGCACATTCCGTCATGCGGGGTCGCTCCAGGCGACCTGGATGAGCTGGTCCGAGTGAGAACGGGTGAGAAGCGTTCCCCTTCCCGGCGGCAGCTGCGACGGCCGAACCGACCCGAGCAGCACACCCTCATCCGGGCTGGCGCTCATCATCAATCCGCTGCAGCCGAGATCGCGCAGCCCCGCCAGGAGCGGATCGAACATGGCCCGCGCGGCGCCGCCGGACCGACGGGCAACTATGACGTGCAATCCCAGGTCCTTGGCGTGCGGTAGGTAGTCGAGCAAGGGCGCGAGTGGGTTGCTGCCGGACGCCCCAGCCACCAGGTCGTAGTCATCGATGACGACGTAGATCTCTGGCCCTGACCACCACGATCGCGTCCGCAGCTGCTGCTGGCTGACGTCGGGGCCGGGCATTCGCGCCGCAAGGATGTCCAACAGGACAACCAATTTCGATGTCACCGCAGCCGTCGACGGCATGTACGCGGCGAGGTGGTCGGACTCAATGACGCCGAGCAGTGTGCGCCGATAGTCGATGATGAACAGTTGGGCGGAGTCCGCAGTATTCGTGCGAACCACCTCCCGGCACAGCATCCGCAGGGCTGCGGTCTTGCCGCACTCCCCCTCCCCCAGGATTACGAGGTGAGCTTCTGCGGCGAAATCGATCGCGACCGGCCGTAGCTTGGTTTCGCCGAGCCCCAAGAGGATTCGAGTCGAACCGTGAGTCTCGTCTGATCCAGCGATCAGGCTGGCGTGATCCAGTCGTGCCGGTAAGAGCTCGACAGGTGGGGCCGCGCATCCGGCGTATCGCGTCCTCAACCGGTCAACAGTCGCATCTTCCAGAAACGGCAACGCGATCACGAATTCGCGGCCCTCACGGGTGATGCCGCGGCCCGGCGAGCTTTGCAGCAGTTGGCGTGCACGCTTTCTATCCATCTCGGATTCCGCTGGGTCCCCCAGACGCAGCTCGACCCGGGTGCCGATCTGATCCTTCAGCGCCGGGCGGATCTCAGCCCAGCGCGACGCTGTGATAACCACATGGATGCCGTACGAAAGACCCTGAGCCGCAAGCGTGGTGATCGAGGACTCTATGGAGTCGAACTCCTGACGAATGGTGGCCCAGCCGTCGATGACGAGGAACACGTCGCCGTATGGATCGTCCAAGTCGGCCGAATCACCTGAGCCCAGCCGCGCCTCCCTCGCGCGCAGGAGTGACTCCAACTGCACGACCGTGCGCCGAACGAGTTCCCCATCGCGCCTGCCGGCCACCGACCCGACATGCGGCAGCGGTAGCAGCGTCGACAGTGCACCCCCGCCGAAGTCGAGACAGTAAACCTGGACATCACGGGGTTGGTGGGTCTGAGCCAATGCGAGCACCAACGTCCGCAACGCCGTGGACTTACCCGAACGCGGCCCACCCACGACGGCGACATTTCCTGCAGCGCCGGCCAATTGGGCGACCAACAATTCCCGGCGCTGCTCGAAGGGACAATCCACCAGACCGATCGGCACGCTGAGTGCTGCGCCGGGTCCGCGCCGCTGCAGCACACTTTCGAGCGTCGGCGTTTTGGTCAGCGGCGGCAGCCAGACTTGGTGAGCAGACGATCCGCAACCCTCGAATCGATCGAGAATCGTATCGAGCAACGTTCGGCGCATGGCGGGAGCCTCTGCTATCAGCCGCCCGGTTCCGGACCTGGTGCCGCCCATCGCCGCCGCGGTGAACAGTCGCGGCGTTGGCGCCGCGCCCAACTGGGCCCGACGGGGTACCGGATTCTCATACGGTCCGGAAACGAATGCCGCTTGGAAGCGCAGCGGCTCACCCGAACCGGTCTTCAAGTACGCCGCACCCGGAGCACTTGGCAGGTAGTACGCGTCCGGAACGCCGAGGACCGAACGTGATTCGCCAGTCGAGAAGGTCTTCAGGCAGATCCGATAGGACAGGTGTGATTCAAGGCCGCGCAGCCTGCCCTCGTCCATGCGTTGACTGGCGAGCAGGAGGTGTATGCCCAGAGATCGACCGAGCCGGCCGATCGCTATGAACAGCTCGATGAAGTCAGGATGCTGGCTGAGCAGTTCGGAGAACTCGTCGACCACAATGAACAACACCGGCAGGGGCGCGAACCCCGGTCTCTCGGCACGCGCCCGGTCATACTCCGCGATATTGGCGAAATTGCCCGCGGCCCGCAACAGCTCCTGCCTGCGGTGCACTTCGCCGGCCAGTGCGTCCTTCATCCGCGCGACGAGATGAGCCTCGTCGGCCAGGTTGGTGATCACCGCGGCTACATGCGGTGACCGTTCGAACCCAAGGAAGGTGGCCCCACCCTTGAAGTCGACGAGAACGAGGTTCAGCGTTTCGGGCGGATGCGCGGTGATCATCCCCAGTGTCAGCGTCCGGAGGAACTCCGACTTGCCAGAACCCGTTGCCCCGATGCATAACCCGTGTGGCCCCATACCGTTCATGGCCGCTTCTTTGATGTCGAGCTCGATGGGCAGTCCGTGATCGGAGACGCCGATGGGAACACGCAACTTCTTGTCGGCGCCACGAGTACGCCAATAGCACCGTCGGATCGACTTTCCCGGCATCGGCGATGCCCATCAATTCCGGCCAGGTCACCGATAGCTGTGCGAATGCGGCACCGTTGGTCGATGCGATGGCAGGGCGGAAGGGTGACATTCGGCGTGCACAGGCCAGCGCCTGCCCTGTCGTGATCGCGTCGGCGCGGGCCAGCACCTCGTCGCCTGCGTCGTTTCGTACAGCGAGACTGTCGCCGTCCATCACCAGACGCAACCCCACCCGGGCAGCGACGTCGTCGCATGCCGTCCCCACCTCCACGACGGTCACACCGGCAAGGCCTGTTGGCTGGAATAGCCCTTCGCTGCCTGCAATCAGCCCGCCATCAATGAGCACGACCACGTGCGGCCCGCCAAGATCTGCGAGCGCAGCCTCGGCGGACGCGAGGCTGTCGTACGTCATGCGCTCCGGCCCGCCGTCGTCGAAAGTATGCGGATGGTGATGATGCGGTAGCCATTTCAACCAGTCCCAGTCAGCCGCCGTAAGGGGATCAACGACAGCCACGATCCGGAGGTGACTGGGGCTGTGCAGCACCGTCAGCTGACATATCACTGCCCTCAGCAGGGTCCGCGCGGCGGAGATATCGCCACATATGGTGACCGCGGCCGGGTCTTTCAGGCCCAGAGCGACAGGCAGATCGGCCACCATCGAGCGGTTGCGGATCAGCTCCCGAAGCGCCGTCGAGGTGACGGGGTCGAGTTCCTCCACCGGCCCGAGTTCGGGTGGCACCAGCCGCGTCGATAGGTACTGCCTACCGAGCCCGACTCGCACATGTCCGAAGTCGGGGTCGTCAGGGCGGCGCTCCCACATCCGTTGCCCACCGATCAATGTCCACAGCGAGGCAGGATCGGGATGATGCCAGTCGAATGAAACACGCTGACTCTCAGTAGCTTTTGAGATCGTCACATCAACCGACTCAAGGTAGTGCAGGAAGTCGCGGCGGTCTTGGTTGATCTCGGCGGTCCGACTGCTGCCGCGGGACCCGACGGCCATCGTGCCAAGCATCGAGATCAGCATCATGACGGGAAAGAACCCGAACATCGGATTGCGCATGACATTGGAGCCCGATGTGAAGTAGATGATCATCATCCCGACGGTGGCGACGACCATTGCCGCAGGCAGCAACCTGGAGAGGGGATTGGCCGGGCATATCCCGCGGCACCTCTGGTGGCGCCTGCAAGACGATCTCTCCCTCGGCCATTGCAGGCGGAGCCAGCCGCGGCCCTATCCAGAACTCCATCGGGAGATAGACGGCCGGACGTTCGATCTCGTTCCCCATACACAGCCTCTGAAATTGCCGCATCTTCCCGGCCGTGCACGCAATTACGGTGATGTCCCGGGGGTGGACATGACGGCTACGGACCTATGTCGGGTGACGGTGCATACCCGTCGCAACGACGGATCGGTTACAGCCGATCTCGCGTTGCCGACAGAAATAGAACTCGGCGAAGTGCTCCCGTCTGTCGTCGACATCGTCGGTGCCCGTGCCGCAGACGCGACGGCTACTGTCACCGAACGGTGGACCATGTGCACGGCTCGACGGCTCCGTTCTCGACGAGTCGATGACATTGCACGAGAGCGGTGTTCGCGACGGCGACCTGCTGCTGCTCACCACCGCCGACGTACCGCCGGCCACGAGAGTCTCATACGACCTGTGCCACGCGGTGATCGATGCGTCGGCATCGGTCCGCGGCGACCAGATCTCCCGGCGTATGGCCACCGTTGCGTGTTCGTGGGCAGCCGGTTTCGGCGCAGTTGTGCTGCTGTGGGCCGGGCATGCGCCAGTGAGCAGCCGGGCCGTCATCGCGGCGATGGCGGCTTCCGCGGCGACCTTCGGATCAATCGTGGCGAGCCGTGTCGGCCCTGAACCACTACCCTCCCTCGCGCTGGGATTGACGGCTGCCACGCTCGCTGCGATCGCCGGTTTCTTGGCGGTACCCGGTGGTCCGGCACCACCGAATTTCCTTCTTGCCGCGGTCGTCTGCTCCGCAGTGTCGATCGTCTTGCTTCATGTCGCATCCCTCGACCCGACGTGCTTCACCTCTCTCGCAGCGTTCTCGACCATGGCGGCGATGTCGGCGGCGGTCGTTGCGATTTTCCCCGCACCTATCGCCGCCGTGGGCGCGATGCTGTCCGCCGCATCGTTGGCAATGCTGAGTCTGGCGGCCAAGCTGTCGATCGTCTTGGCGGGCATGTCACCGACCATGGCGAGCGACGACGAACGCGACGTGCGAGTCACCCGAGCAACACACGGTCACCAGACGTTGACGGGACTACTCACCGGCTTCTCGGCATCGGCAGCGGTGGGCACGGTGTTGGTCGCAGCGGATTCACGCGACGGGGACAGGGTGAGCGGTATTGCCCTTGTCGCGGTTGTTTCCGTCGTGCTGCTTCTGCGGGCACGCTCGCAGCTAGGAGTTCTCCGATCCGCGACCATCTTCATAGCCGGAATGGTCACCACCACAGCAGGTTTCGCTCTCGCCGCTTTGTCAGCACCACAGCACGCCCATTGGGTCTGTCTGATCGCTGTTGTCCTCGGTGCGGGTGCCCTCTTGGCGACGGTCACGAAACTCGCCACACGGCTGAGCCCTGTGGCGCGGCGCAGCTTGGAACTCCTGGAATACCTTGCGCTCGGATCGGTGGTACCGCTGGCCTGTTGGGTTGGGAATGTGTTCGGCATCGTCCGCGGCTTGAGCCTGCCATGACGGGTCGTGTCGTGCGGATCACCGTGTCCATCGCGCTGGCGAACACCTTGGTGTGGGCACTGCCGATTGCCGATGCCGGTGCCGTGACGCCGCCACTGGTCGACGATTCGTTGTTGCCGCAACCGCATCCGCCTGCTCCGCCAGAGCCGACAGAGCAGCGACAACAATGCTTTGTCTCCACCACGCCCGCACTCCGGGATCGAGCCGCGACCGCCGGTCAGATGAAGGACCTCGATTTGGCAGCCGCCTGGCGGCTCAGTCGCGGAGCAGGCCAGACCGTCGCCGTCATCGACACCGGGGTGGCGCGGCACCGTCTGCTCCCCCATCTCGTCCCCGGCGGTGACTATGTCTCCTCCGGCGACGGCACCAAGGATTGCGACGGGCATGGAACGGTTGTGGCAGGCATAATCGGTGCGGCTGAGAGTTCCACGGGCCATGCAGGATTCAGTGGCGTTGCACCCGATGCGACAATCGTCGCCATTCGACAGTCGAGTCTCAAGTTCGGGCCTGCCGGTCAATCGGCCCCTGGCTTCGGCGACGTCAACACGCTCGCGATGGCGGTTCGGACCGCAGCGGACATGGGTGCCTCGGTCATCAATGTGTCATCGATCGCCTGTGTTGACGACGTCGCCGGACTGGACGACAGGGCTCTGGGTGCAGCACTGCGGTACGCGGTGGACGTCAAGAATGTCGTTGTGGTGGCGGCGGCGGGGAATGTCGGCGGTCTGGGCCAATGCCCCGACCAGAACCCGGCGGCGGATCCGACTCATCCCGGGCAGCCGGACTGGGACTCCGTGAAAGTTGTTGTGAGTCCGGCTTGGTACGACGACTACGTCCTCACCGTCGGCTCCATCGATCCCCGGGGCGCGCCGTCTCAATTCACCTTGGCTGGACCTTGGGTGGACGTCGCAGCGCCGGGCGAGGAGGTTGTATCGCTGGACGCAGACGGCGAAGGCTTGGTCGACACACTGCCGGTCCTCGGCAGCGCGATGCCGATTGTGGGAACGAGTTATGCGGCGCCGGTGGTGAGCGGAATCGTCGCGCTCGTGCGGGCACGATCACCACGCCTGACGGCGCGCCAGGTGATGCAGCGAATCAAGGACACCGCTCATAGGCCTCCGGCCGGTTGGGATCCGTTCGTCGGCCACGGCGTCGTCGATGCGCTCGCCGCGGTCAGTGGTGACACCAATACGGAGCGAATGACTCTCGACCCGAACATGTCTCGCGATGACGACGAGCGCCCGATCTCGCCTCCGGCAAGCGAGGTCCCGACGGATACAGGCCCGCGGCGTATCGCCTTCGGCGGAGCCGGGATCTGCGTCGCCGTCGTGGCTGCCGCTGTGGCGATGACGGCATCGATAGGCCGGCTACGGCGGCGACACAACGCTGTCCCGCGCGATTAGCGCACCGTCCTTGCTCAGTTCCGGCCCTCGCGGTAAATGCGAGAGCACCGGCCAAGGAGCCGGGATTGGAGCGCCCTGTACGCCTAGCAGCGTCGCGGTGCTCTCGTCGTGCATTCCGAACAGCACACCGGTGTCCGTCACCAGATAGAGCGGACCCGTCTGCGCGCCGATACCGGTGAGGGAGGTCGCCCGCACATATGCGCTTCGCCCGGCTGGCAGGATGACACTATCGACGTCGGGACCCTCCCCGTCGGCCTGCACGAGTTCGATTGCATTCGCGTTCAGACGCGGCGAGTCACCCACCCAGATATCTGTTTTAGGGCCATCGGGTAACCACTGTGCGCACAGGGCGCCGCTTTCGTCAGCGCCGATGGTCGGGCCGGCCCGCCGCGGAAATGTCGACACCGCGAGCGAGTCGACGATCGGTACACCGCCGACGGTGTCGGGTGAGACGGAGACGACCTCGCGGCGGCCCTGAGAGTCGGTGATCCGGATCAGATCGGCCGCGACTTCACCGATGCGCTGGATTCCGTCGGCCAACACGACGAAGTAGTCGTTGGCGTCCACCCGTGTCACCCGCACCACCGCTCCGACCTGAAGCCCGGCGAGGGCGCCTGGCATCCCGGCGCCGGGCACATGCGGCGCGGCGATCGGTGGCGCTTCGGGAATGGCATCGAGCAGCGCCCGAGAAACGGGTCGTGGGGTGATGTCGTCGAGACGCAATGCCCACACGACGGAGGGATTGCGAAGGTCGACTTGCGCCCTCCAACCGTCGTACAGCAGATAGGTCGTCGCCGCGCTCTCCGATCGCGGGGTAACCAGCGCGCTCGGTTGCCGACCGCCGCGATCGATGCCCTCGCGGTGACCCGCGATCACCGTGGTGGTCGCGTCGTCGCACACCGTCCAGGCGGATTCGTCAGGCGTCAGGGGCTTGGCGATGACGGCAGGTGCGCCAGGTGTGCCCAGCGTCGGGCCGCGGTTGGCTTTGTCGATGTCGGCGGCATCGACGATCTGCGGCCTGGCGGTGCTGCCGGTGATCAAGCGAGCCGACGCCAAGTTCAAGGTGGGATGCAGGGTGTCGCCCACCCGGACATACAGTGCGCCTGAGTCACGTGACATGACGATCGCGGCATCGCCCAACCCGGCGTGCGGCCGCAAGAACGCCAGAATGGCGCACACCGCAATCACCACGACGGCCAGCACACAGCCCGCGATCAACGAAAGCGACTGTGCCCGCATCGGATCGTGCAGCATGCGGATGTCTCCGCGCAGCAGCGCATGCTCCATCCGGCGTACCAGAAATCGATAGCCGCTGACCTGCAGCCGCGTTATCGGTTGACGAGCCATTTTCCCCCGACGTCCAGCCTAATCACCGTGGGAGTTACCCACAGTCACTGATTTCGCGGTCGATCGGAGTGACGCGGCGGCAGTGCACGCCAAAAGATGAGTAGTCGTCTACTTACGCATTCCCACTGCCGGCGAGAAACGATCAATGTCATCAGCGCCGACGGGCTGTCGGTGATCTAACCGCAGTGAGGGGACTCCGATGGCTTTCACACCCACAATCTGGCTCGCGCCGAGCGCCGACAAGCGCCTCGAGGTTTTCGCTGTCGGCGTCTCCGCTGGCTCCAGTTCCACTACACGCATTGCGCTGCTTCATATCTGGCAGACGGCGATCAACAACGGCTGGTCGGATTGGAAGTCGCACGGTGAACTGACCGCCGAGTTGAAGTTCTGGAGCAGCCCGGCCATCGCCCCGAGCGCGGACGGCCGACTCGAGCTCTTCATGATCTACGGCGGGACTCTGCGGCACATCTGGCAGACCGCACCGAACAACGGATGGTCCGACTGGAAGTCACACGGTGCTCCCACGGGCGTGCTGTTCGGTTACCGGCCGGCACTCGCCGCCAGCGCCGACGGCCGCCTCGAGCTGTTCGTCGTCGGCAATGACGGTGTGCTGTGGCACATCTGGCAGACCGCGCCCAACAACGGATGGTCCGACTGGACGTCGCACGGTTCGCCGGCGGGTTCCGGCGGCCTGGACCTGCCGTGCGTGATCGCGCCGAGCAAGGACGGCCGCCTCGAGGTGTTCTGCATTGGAAAGGACGGACAGCTGTGGCATATCTGGCAGACCGCGCCGAGCAACGGCTGGTCTGATTGGACTTCGCACGGCAAGCCCCCCGGCGTTGATCTGGAACCGGTTGTCCCGACGGTCGCACCGAGCGCCGACGGGCGACTGGAACTCTTCGTCATCGGCAAAGACAAAGCGCTGTGGCACATCTGGCAGACCGTACCCAACAACGGCTGGTCCGACTGGACGTCGCACGGCAGTCCTCCCGGAGTGAAGATCGAACCCAACGGCCCAGAGGTAGCGGCCAGCGCCGACGGGCGCCTGGAACTGTTCGCGGTCGGTGACGACGGGGCGCTGTGGCACATCTGGCAGACCGCACCCAACAACGGCTGGTCCGACTGGAGATCGCACGGCAGGCCGCCGAGCGCGGACGGCGGGTTGCTGACGCTGTGGGGATCGCCCGGGCTGTCGCCAAGCGCAGATGGACGCCTGGAGTTGTTCGTCGTCGCAAGCAACACCGAGCTCTGGCACATCTGGCAGACCGCACCCAACAACGGCTGGTCGGACTGGCAGTCGCGTGGCCGCCACGACGACTACGGATTCTTCGGAGCCGGGTTCTAGCCAGCAAATTAACTCGCGGAATAATATGCGCGCGCGTCACAGGCCGCGAAGCTAACATTGCGAGCGATGCTCGCAACGGTGGGAGGGTCCTTCGCCCGGCACGGTCGTAGACGTCCGGGCTAGTCGGTTGAGGGAAGGCATGCGAATTACGTCAATATTCGCCATTTGCCCACGTGGCAACCGGCGAGTACCAAGCGCTCGCGTGCTACAGACAATCAGGGAGCAATGGAGATCCTGACCTCGTCGACGAGGGAGGCAGATATTGCGGTTACCAGCAATCCGGATATGAACGAGGCGCATAGTGAGGTTGGCGTCGGAGACGAGATGTTGCAGCTAAACGATACGGAGTCAGTTCCGTTGCCGTGCCTTCCAGCGAACGGCACGAGCAAAGGCGCGCCTCGCACCATGACGACTCCGCTGCTCGACATCGACGGCCGCATGGTCGACCGTCGTCAGGAACTGAGCGAACTCCGTGATGCGGTGGACGCGGCGGCCCGTGTCGGCGGAGGGTGCGTCCTGCTCAGCGGTGCTCCGGGAGTCGGCAAGTCGACGCTCACACAGGCATTCGGCGTGGAGGTTTCCGAGCGCAACTGTGTGTTCGCCTACGGGAGGTGCCGAGACGGTGCACCCGCGCCGTACACCGCGTTGGGCGACGCGCTCAGTTCGCTCGTCCGCACCATGGAAGCCACCGGGGCTGCCGAGCGCGACCGCTGGCGTGCCGACCTGATCGGCGGCACATCGACGCTCGCAGGCGTCCTCGGCGAGTTGGTGCCCGATCTCGCACGCGTGCTCGGCGACGCCCCGCGCATCACCGTCGACCTCGATGCGGCCGATGCCCGCCGTCGGCTGCACCGCGCCGTCATCCGCTTGATATCCGACACCGCGTCCTACCGCCCCGTGGTGCTGGCGATCGACGACCTGCAATGGGCCGATCGTGACACGCTGCTGCTGCTGTCCGAACTGCTGACGGTATCGCTGCGCAACGTGTTGGTCGTCGGTGCCCATCGCGCGGGTGAGTTCGACGCGGGCACAGCGGGTTTCACAGCGGAAAGTCTGCTCAGCCATGGAGCTCAAGCCGCTCGCGCCCGAGGATGTCGAGGAGCTACTCGCCCAGGTGTCGGGCCGGGTTGTCGAGCTGGGCGACGTGGCCGCCGAATTCCACCATCGGACCGGGGGCAATCCGCTACAGGTTCGGCAGCTGCTGTACCGCGCACAACAGGAAGGCGCACTCAACCCGGCAGGTGGCGACGGACGCGCCAGTTGGGATCTTCGCGTCCTCAGCTTGGATTGAGGTCAGCGCCACGGCGGCCGAGTTCCTCGGCAGCTACCTCGAACAGCTACGCCCCAACGAACGGGCGGTGTTGAGTTCGCTCACGTGTCTGGGCGGCGAGTTCGACCTCGACGATGCCACGGCCGCGGCCGCGGAGCCGACCGACGTTGTCGCACTGGCACTCTGGTCGGCCCTCGAACTCCGCCTGCTCGAAGCCGTCGACAGCCGGCGGCCGCCGAATCACCAACACGATCAGCCGCGACGCCCGGTACCGCTTCAGCCACGACCGGGTAGCCGAGGCGGCTCGGGTCGGCTTGTCCGAGGACGATAAACGCGAAATCCACCTCCGCGTCGGCCGGCGGCTCATCGAGCTCGGGGATGACCGACTGTTCGAGGCCGCCCGCCATGTCGGCATCGGCGGTCGCGGGCTTTCCGACGATGCAGAGCGCGTCCGCTTCATCGACGTGCTGCGCCGTGCAGTGCGCAAGGCGCGGGCTCAGGCATCCTTCCCGCTGGCCCTGCAGTACTGCCGAGATGGATTGAGCCTGCTCGGCGAGCGGCGCTGGATCGACCACTTCGAGCTGACGCGGGAGCTACAGCTCGACGCCGCAGACGCCGCTCTGCTCGTCGGCGACGTCGCGACACTGCATGCGCTGCTCGATGAGGCCGACGTGGTCCTTCGCGAGCCGACAGACCGCGCCCGGCTGGCCTACCTGCGACTCAAAGGGCGGGTCTCGCAGAACCGTCTCCAGGAGGCGATTGAGACGGGGCTGCTTGCGCTCGACGATCTGGGTGAGCCGCTGCCACGCGATCCAGGCAAGGTGCGGCTGGGCATCGCGTTGGTTCAGATGAAGGCCAAGATGCGCCGCTGGAGCAACGATCGACTGCTCGCGCTACCGAGTTGCGAAGAACCGCCGGTCATCGAGACCATGCGGATCCTCGCCGAGCTGCACAGCCTGTTCTACATGATCCGGTCTCCTCTTTTCCCGCTGGTCGTGCAGAAACAGCTCGACCTCACCCTGGCCTACGGCCACACCCCCAGTTCGCCGGTCGTCCTCGCCAGCTACGGGCTGCTGCTGGTGATCACCGGCGACACCGACGGCGCGCAGCGCTTCGGCGAGGTCGGGCTGCAGCTCGCCGAGCGCCCGGAGTACAGGGAAGCCAGGCCGCAGACGCTGTTCCTGCATTACGACTTCATCTATCCGTGGCGCCACCCCATCCGCGACGGCCTTGGCCAGCTTCGCGACGCCGTCACCGAAGCACTGGACCAGGGTGAGCAGGAATACGCCGGATGGCTCACCGCGGTCCTGCTCGGCCAGTCGTTCTGCGTGGGCCGGCCGTTGGCGGAGATCGACATCTTGGCCCGATCCCTCATTCCCGAGATCCGTTCCCAGCCCGTGCCCACCAGTATCTGCCGAGCGGTTCAGCAGTTGGGGCTCAACATGATGGGCCGTAGCGAGGATCCGTACCTTCTCGCCGGCGAGAGCGGCTATGACGAGCGGGATGCGCTGCCTGTGGCACGACGCGAGGGCGACGAGGTAACGCTCAGTTCCGTCGCGACGCAGAAACTCGGCGTGCACTTCTGGTCGGGTGACTATGCCGGCGCACTCGACGGCGTGGCAGATGAGGCCATCGAGCACGTCGACGGCATGACGGCGACCGTGTTCATGCAGATCATCTACATGACCGACACCCTGAGCCGGATCCACGCCGCGCCGAAGGATCGCAGGACAAGGAAGTCCGTACGGCGCGCGCTGGCCTTGCACCGCAAGTGGGCGGCCAATGCGCCGGCCAACTTCGCGGCGCCGTATGCCCTGATCCAGGGAACCTGGGCAAGGGCGTGCGGGAAGCACCGGAAGGCGGAGCATTGCCTCGAGCGGGCCATCGAACTCGCCGAGGAGCACCAGCTCCCGCTGATCGGGGCGGCCGCCCACGAAGAAGCCGCCGCGCTCTACGCCGACACCGGCCGCGGAAGGCTGCACCAACACATGCTCCGTGCGGCGTACCAACGCTTCTCGAGTCAGGGGATGACGCTGCGCACGGATCGTCTCGCGCGCGATCATCCGTGGCTGATCAGCCGCGATCTCGTCCCGGCGGGCGCGGGGATCGACTCGGTGGGTGCTCATCACGTCATGCGTGCGCTTTCGGCAGCACGGACCCCCGACGGCTTGGCCAAGATCGTGCTGGGCACGGTCGCGAACACCACCGGCGCGTCACGTGTCCTCGGGCTCACCGGCGAGGGAGAACGCCTCTCGATCCGGGCCGTCCACGAGGGCGGCCAAACCACGTACATCGACGGGCCGTGGACCGAGGTGCCCTACGACCACGAGATCGTGCGGCGGGTGGCCGACAGCGGCTCGCCATTAATTGTCACGGCCGACTCCGTCGGCGTCGGTGACGGACTCGGCAAACAAGGTCAACAGTCGGTCTCATCCACGCTTGCCGTTCCAGTTCGAGTGCAGGACAAGACAATCGGCGTGGTCTATGCCGAGCACCATGAGCCGGGCAGACGCTTCACCGCGGAGCACGAGGAAGCAGTCGCCTTCCTGTGCGCCCAGGCTGCCGCACCCTTGTGGAACTTCCAGCTCGAAGCGCAGCTGCGGGCCGCCGACGACTACCGCCGCTCCCTGATGGACGTGCAGTCACGGTTCGTGCCCAACGAGCTGTTGCGCATCCTGGACATCGACGACCTCCGCCGCGTCCGCAGCGGCTACCGCGTCGAGCGCGAGATGACGGTCCTCATCAGCGACATCCGTGGCTACACGACCTTGATCGAGGACATGAACGTGTCCGAGGCAAGCAACCTCGCGATGGGCTTCCTGCGAGCGGTAGAAGTCCCAATCATCAGCTGCCACGGCATGATTCAGGACGTGCGCGGTGACGAGATCGTCGCCGTCTTCGAGTCTGAATCCGATGCCGTCAGGGCGGGACTCGCCATGCTGCGCTCCTTGCGCGAACACAACCGTGAGCGCTTGGCGCACGGCTCCGAAGAGCTGAAGGTGGGAATCGGGCTCAACACCGGCCCGGTAGGCGTCGGGCTCGTCGGCGGGGTGAACCGTATGGTGCTCACCATCATCGGTGACGCAGTGAACCTCGCTGCGCGCATCGAGAGCACCAACAAGCGCTACGGCTCGTCGCTCCTCATCTCCGACAAGACCCATCGAGGCATTGCGACGCCGGAACAGTTCGACATCCGTCGGATGGAGCGGGTCATGGTGGTCAACCGCCGCAAGCCCGTGACCATCTACGAGATCTACGACGAGGACCCGGAACCGCTGCGCGAGGCGAAGCGGTCCGCGCAGTCCGCCTTCGACGAGGCATTTGCGCTTTTCGACACCGGTGACGTCGGCCGGGCGCGCGCCGCCTTCGAACGATGCGCCGAGTTACTGCCAGACGACCCTGTCGCCCCGTTGCATATAGCGCACTGCGACGCGATAGCGCGAGGTGAGATGTCGCCTGGCCAGGAGGTAGAGCTTCTACAAAAGTAGAACTCCTCCACCGAACGATCTTGTCTGCAATGATTTGAGACACACTTGACGAGGGGGTCGTTTCCCATGTATCTGAGCGCCGATCAGTTGGCACTCGCCAACCAGACAGCTCTAGAGACGTTCGAACAATGCAGCATTGCCTGGCAAGCCATCCCACATTGGGACACCGGCGACCCCGGCCAGACGAAGGTCCGCAACGATGTGATCAACAATCCGGCCTTCCTTGACCTCCTACCCGAGCGGGAACCCTTTCAACTGACGCTCGCGCAGACGAGCGCGCCGACCCCCGACTCGCTGCTTGCAGAAGTAATTGCGAAGTCCGCGAAACTCGCTGGGAAGGTTGACAATAGGGTCCTCAAGGAGCTGGTTTCGAAGGCCAAGCCTGTGGACCCGGCCCTTGCGGGGACCAAGCGCGGAGGAGCTCCTGGACAGCCTCATCGACGCCCGCGCAAAGGTCGAGAACGCCGGGTATCGCGCGCCGTCCTGTCTGGTCACGAATACCACTGGGCTCAAGAAGCTCAGCGCCTTAGTAAGCGGATACGCCGTTACCGACACGCTGCTGACCGCGGCGAACATCAACTCACTGCACCGGTCCTCGGAGTTCGTTGAGGTGAAAAATCAGGCATGGGTCCGCCTACTCGTTCTTGGACGCCGACAGCTGATCGCGCACTGTGGTGCCGCGGATGCGTCTCCTGGTGAGGAGCCCGTTGACCTCGCGGTGAGTGTTCTCCCGAGCGTTGAGGTTGTCGGCGAGGCCGATGACGGCAGAATCGGACTCGCCGTCCGCATCCGCTTCGCGACACGGGTCAAGGATCCCGAGGGCCTCGTCCTTGCTCTCTACAAGATTCCCTGATGTCGTTCTGATGCTCGATGACATCGACCTTGCCTGAGGAGCGTTTCGCACCGACCGCCCTGGACGTGCTCGAGGACTATCTCGCCCTGTGCAAAGACGCCTGCGACCGCGAAATCAACCGGCTCTACTCGCCTGGGGGACATGGGACGGGCGGCCTCTACGAGTTGATCCTCGACTACCCGCTTCGCGGTGGGAAGGCGCTTCGTCCCGCCCTGAGCATCGCGACGTGCCTCGGACTCGGCGGCCACCTCGAGGCGATCCTGCCGACGGCGGCGACACTGGAGCTGTACCACAACGCCTTTCTCATCCACGACGACATCGAGGACGAGTCGTGGTGGCGTCGCGGCAAACCCACGATGCACATCGACCATGGCGTGCCGATCGCCGTCAACGTCGGCGACGCCATGTTGTCACTGTCGCTGCAACCCCTTCTCGACAACGTCGAGCGCGTCGGGCTCGGGCCTGCCCTGCGGATCCTGCGCGCAGTCGCGCACATGACCCGACAGACCGTCGAGGGCCAGGCTCGCGAGCTCGAGTGGGTCCGGTCCAACGTCTGGCAGCTCAACGATGCCGACTACCTCGAGATGGTGGAGCTGAAAACGAGCTGGTACTCGTTCATCACACCGCTGCAGGCCGGCGCCATCGCAGCAGGCGCCGACCCGAAATGGTTGGAGCCGCTGGAGTCTCTCGGCAGGCACATCGGCGCGGCCTTCCAGATCACCGACGACCTGCTGAACCTGCGGGGCGACCCTGAGGATTACGGCAAGGAGATCGGTGGCGACCTCTGGGAGGGCAAGCGAACCCTGATGCTCTTGCACGCCTTGCGATGCGCGGGGCCGGACGACCGGGACCGCGCTGTTGCGATCCTCGGCAAGCGCCGCCCCGGTGTCGATGGCGCGCTGGGACTCGGAGACCTGCTTGATCGCCTCATATCCCGCGGTGATCTGTCCCGTGCCGGGCGGGTCGAGATCGCGGCTGCGCTTAAGGGGCAACATATTTCGGAGATGAAGAGCCTCGACGACATTCGATGGCTCTATGCACTGTTGAACGAAGTCGGTTCACTCAAGCACGCTCGGGACATCGCCGCACGGCATGCTCAGAAGGCGGCGGAAGTGCTGGCCGGTCTCGACTGGTTGCCGCGCAGCCAGCATCGCGACGCGCTGGCCAGCCTCATCGACTACGTACACGGGCGCACCCGATGAACCCCGAAGTCCTTATCGGCATGCTGGCTGAGCTCGAGCGGATCCGCGAGCTCACGCTCGACCTCGTCGAGCAGAAGGCGCCACAGCTGCTTCCTGCCCCTCCGGACGACGCCGCCGGCGCCGAACGAACCATCTACGAGCTGCTTCTCGGCGCCCGCCGCGCGGTGCTCGGCAATCCCGCAGCCGCCCGGCGCCTGCACGACCTTCTCGTCTCCGAGGGCTGCCGCTACGCGAACACGCCTGACGGGTCACAACTTCGCGACGCGCTGATCGCCTCAGACGCGGTCGAGAACCTCCGACGCGTCTGGGAAACGGTGAGCCTGAACGTTCTCGACGGCCCCGCGGAGCCCAATGCGGCACCGGCCGCCTGGGCCGAGCTGCTTGCCGACGCGGTCATCGGACACGGCCTCGACGATTCCGTCCTCGCCCGCCTCAGGCCCGAGGGGTTCGCATGACCCTCACCGATCCGCGGCACGCGTTGGCGGACCAGAGCAGCTTCGTCGACTATCTCGTCGGCGTGGCCGGCCTGGCCCGCGTCGTGCGTGCGTTGGGCACCGAAGGCGATCACCGGGAGTCACCGCCCCGCGAAGCCGACGACTTCGTCCATGTCCTGCTGGGCGTCGCGAGCCTCGGAGATGCCATCGAGCGGCTGGCCGAAACCGCACCGGCGCAACAAAACCCGCGAGCCGGAGCGCCGTCGGCCGACTCCACGACCACGCGGTGGCTACGATGACCGCGGCGCTCGACCGTAGCGACTTCCTCCGCGCCCCTGTGCTTGCCTGCGCTCGTCCCGAGGGATTCAAGGAGTGGCATCACTTCGCCATCCAAGGCCGGACCTTCCGGCTCCTGATCAACTTCAGCCTCAACAACGAGGCATCCCACGCCGGTCAACTGAGGCTGGCGCCGCGCGTCATCGTGATCGCCCACGACCAGCGGTGGACGGGCGCCATCCAGCAGTTCGACGAAGCCGACCTCGACGTGGCGGCCGAACTCGGCAGTCTGGCGATCGGCGGCAGCCGGATGATCGTGCGGCCCGATGGCTACGAGGTGGTGATCGACTTGCCGGAGCAGGACATTCGCGGCGAGATCCGCTTCACGTCGGTAAGCCGGCCGTTCGTCGTCAACAACCAACCGATCGGCGAGGGCCGGATGAGCTGGCTGTTCGTGCCGAGGCTGCGCGCCGACGGCTGGCTGCACATCGACGGGCGAGAGCGCCGCTTCGAGGGCGAACTGGCCTATCACGATCACAACTGGGGCCGCTTTTCGTGGGGTGACGACTTCGGCTGGACGTGGGGCACCATCCTTCCTCAAGAGCCGGACGACCCGTGGTCACTGGTGTTCCTGCAGATGACCGACCGGCGACGGTTACGCTGCCTGTCCCAGGCGGTCTACGTCTGGCACCACGACGAGCCAGCCGCCATAATCCGGCACGCCGGGGTGCAGACGCGCTCAAGTGGTGTGCTCGGCCGCGCCGCGGATTGCACACTGCCGCCTCCGATGCGGCTGCTTCTTGACGGCGAGGTACCCGATGTACCGGAGCGGCTCGAGATCACCGCGACACGGGCGGGCGACACGGTGCACGCCGAGTTCCGCCCGCAGTCCTACGCGCGCGTTGCGCAGCCGAGCGAGGTGTCTCTGCGGCGCTCGACCGTGCTGTGCGAAACCAGCGGCACCGCCCGCGTGACCGGGACGGTCAACGGCAAAGACATCGACTTCGTCGGTGCAGGCGTATTCGAGTTCCTCCATGGCTGAACAGGTTTCGTCGCTGTTGCGGCGCTCGGTCGAGCATCTCGCTGACGAGGTGCCCGACAGCTACCGCCTGGTGCTGGAAGAGCTCGGGCCGCTGGTGGTCGAGCTCGCCGTCGACGGTGAGCGGTTTTCCCTGTGCGGCGGCCAACGACTCGAGGTCACCGATGGTGCGGCCGACGAGGCCGGTGCCCGGATCGCCACCTCCCGAGCCGCGATCCTCGACGTGCTCGATGCGAAGGTCGGGCTCAAGGAGGCCGTCGAGGCGGGCACCGTGTGTGTGCGAGGCTCGCTCGACAACATCCTGCGCGCGCACGAAACTCTGCTCGCCTACGTACACGCCGCGGTGCGGGCACCGTCGCAGCCCGGACTCCTGGCCGGCCTTCGGACGGGACCGTGATGAACGAATCGGTACGGACCCCGGCATCATGCAAGCAGCGGCCATCGGTCGCCGTGCTCGGTGCAGGCATCGCCGGTCTCACCGCCGCCCACGAACTGGTTGAGCGCGGCTTCCACGTCACGGTGTACGAGCCGCGCGAAGACGAGCGCGCCGGGCTGGGTTTCGAGCCTGCCGCCTGCTACCCGCCGGTCAAACTCGGCGGCCTCGCCGCGTCCCAGTACTCGACGGTGGGGACTGCAGACGGAAGCCCAGCCCAGCTGCGACCCTTCCCTGGCCGGCGGGGCCACCCGCCTACACCGCAGCGGGCGGTCGCGGGTGAACACGGCTTCCGCTTCTTCCCGGCCTATTACCTTCACGTCTGGGACCTCTTCCAGCGCATCCCGACTTACCAACGCGTGGAGCAAGCCAGCGGCGCCTTCGACTGGCAACCGACCGCACGCACCGTCATGGACAACGTCAAGCGGGTGATCACCCAGGGCACCACGGTGGAGGGCCAGCCGTCGCTCGTCTTCCCTCGGGAAGCGCCACGAAGCCCTGCAGAGTTTCTCGGAACCCTCGGCCAGCTCCGTGGATTGGGCTTCACCCCCAGCGACGTAGACACCTTCATAAGCAGGCTGGTGCGATATCTGGTCACCAGCCCCCTGCGCCGTGCGGAAGAGTTACAGAACCTGTCGGCCTACGACTTCTTCGTCGGACGCAACAACACAGCGGGAGCCCCCCGGTACTCGTACACGCCACGCTTCAACGCCTACCTGCTCGAAATGCCCCGTGTGCTGGCGGCATTCGACTCGCGGTGGGGGGACGCCCGCACCAACATCACCACCTATCTTCAGCTCCAGCTGCAAATGGACCGGCGTGACAACAAAGCCGACGGAGTGCTCAACGGTCCAACCACCGAATCGTGGTTCGACCATTGGTATCGCCACCTGCGCTCACTCGGCGTCTGCTTCGTCCACGGGGCTGCCGCATACCTCGAGGCCCCCGCCTACGACCCGGACGAGCCGCCCCACCTCAGGCCGCGGGTGCAGGTGGTGCTCGCCGACGGCAGTCGGCTGGCCCCGGACTACACAGTGGTCGCCGTCGACGCTCCTGCGGCCGAGGCGATCACTACTTCGCTGCGCGCAGCGGGCAGTGGCGGCACCGTGGCACAGCTGGACGGATTCGCCACGTCGATCCCGCCCGAGGACGGCCCACTGGAACCCGGGGCCGCAAGGCCGCCGGGCACGCGCGACCCGTATGCAATGGACGAGATGGGGGTCAAGCCCTGGGACCGGTTCCAGACGCTCGGCGGCATCCAGTACTACTTCGACACCGAATTTCAGCTGCTCCGAGGACATATGTACTACTCGGGGACCGAGTGGGCGCTGTCGTCGATCAACCAGCACGGTCTCTGGGAGCGGCGACCGACACTGGAGCGAGACGGTCACGTCTCGGTACTTTCGGTCGATATCGGCGACTTCAACAAGCCCTCCGAATACCTGCTCGACGAGTTCGGAAACGGCAAGACGGCACGCGAATGTACGGCCGACGAAATCGCGGCGGAGGTTTGGCGACAGATCGTCTGGGCCCTGACGAACAACGTCGACAACGCTCCCGAGGAGCTATTGCCATGGCCGGCCTGGTACGCACTCGACCGAGGGCTGGTCCTCGAATACGGTCCCGGTCAGGGTGAGGGACGGGTGGTCCGAAACGAGACCCCGTACCTGGTCCCCATCGTCGGCGATTGGCTGAACCGGCCCGGCGGCCACCCCTGGAACCCGCACGACACGTCCTGGACTCTCACCCCAACCGATGAGATGTGGCTCGAAAATCTCGAACAACGCAATGTCTGGCAGGCGCGCCACGGCGGGTACCAGGTACACAACAACTCGTTGGTGTTCGCGGGCACATGGACCAAGACGTTCACGCGGATGACATCGATGGAGGCGGCGTGCGAATCGGCGCGCCACGCCGTGAATGCCATCCTGGACCACTATGTCTGGGTCGAGTCCGGCGCCGTCGATCGCCGCGAAAATACAACGCTCGCTTGGCGGTTCCCCTACGGCTTCATCGATCAGGGATTCTCGAGTCCAATTCGGATGCCGACCCCCGCAGGCGACTACTGCTACATCTTCGATATCGAGAACAGGGAGCCACCCGACACTCGCGCTCTGCGCAACCTCGACGCCGAGTACAGCCAGGAGAAGTTGCCCCACCCGTTGGACGCATTTTTTGCGTCGCCGACACTGCCCGTCCCCCTACTACCAGGAGGCAAAACCATGACCATGCCGACCGACTACAGCCAGCAGTTGCTCGCCTACCTTCAGTCCTGGCGGCAATTCCTCGAACTGTCCACACCTATGGTGCCGGGACTGTCCTTACCGCCCGCAATGCCCGGCATGCCACCGGCAATGCCCGCGCCTCCCGCGATGCCCGCGATGCCCGGCATGCCGGCGATGCCACCCATGCCGCCGACGCCACCAACGGGCGCGACTCCGCCCACGGCGCCATCGCCGATGGACTACACCCATCAATTGCTCGCCTACCTTCAGGCCTGGCGGCGGTACCTCGAGCAGGCGACAGGCACCGCGACGGGGCCGCCGCCGCTCGACGCCACCACGGCCCATGAGGAGCACAGGCGGCCCGCCGATCCCAATGTGGCCAGACGCAGCGTCGGCCTGCCCTCCGGCAGTGGACCCGTAACCAGGTATGCAGGTGCCCTCGCCGTCCGGATCGCAGGCTCCCTCGCCGTCCGGATTGCAGGCTCCCACGGCGTCCGGGTCGAAGGTTCCCACGGCGTCCGGGTCGAAGGTGCCCACGCCGCCCGGAAACGCCACGGCAAGCAGCGCCAACGCTCTACGCGTCACCGACACGTCGGGGACCCGCTGGCCACCGGATGTGTTCAAGGCGCCGGGCAACCGATTCGGTGGCAGCTTCATCGACATGCCGTTCCGCATGCGCCAGAAACCCGATCAGGGGCGCCCCGCCGCAGGTCGGGAGCGTCTGACCGGTTCGCCATTCAGCGGGCCTGTGGCTCCTGCCGGTTCCGGCGCGTCGCATCCGGTCACGCCACCATCGCTCTACTCGAGAACGACGAAGTCCACACGGTCGGCAACCCCGTGGGCCACTGGTGCACCGCGCGAGCGCATCGTGATGTCGGACGAGGCGCCCGAGATACCTGCGAAACCTGCAGCGATGCCCAAGCCGATGGAGATACCGAAAGCACCCGGCAACAATTTGGGCCACATGGGTTAGACGACCCTGAACACCTCGTATTCGACTCCGCCGCCTTCGCGCATGCGCCACTTGGCGACGAATACGTTCTGGTTCATCCACGCGTAGCGCGGGTCCCCCGTCTCGAATCGCGGCGTCGTTCGGAAGTACTGGTCCTCGTATTTAGTCCCGGTGCCAGACGCCAGCGCCTGCGCCGCGACCTCGTTGAGTTCGAGCAGCCCGAAGTACTGAACGTAGACATGCGCGTTGTCGTGGGTCTCGAACTGAAGCCGAACGTCGATGCGCCCGAGCCCATCCGGCCCGACGACGATCCAGTCACCGCCTCCGCCGACAGCGCGCGCGTTGAATCTCTCACCCGTCGCCTCGCCGCCGGTGACCTCTACATAGATCCGTTGCCCCAGCGGCGCTGCGCCGAAATCGATGGGCGGCTTGAGTGAACCCAATACGAAAACTCTTGCACCAACTCAAGACTCATCGCCTCACGATACGTCGTCAGCCGCCTGCGCACGGCGTTCGCGGTACGCCGCGACGTGTTGGCGGTTACCGCAGTTGCCGGTGTCGCAGAACATCCGGGACCGGTTCCGTGACAGGTCCGTCAGCACCGCCTCGCAGTCGGGCGCCGCGCAGATCTTGAGCCTGCGCATCTCGCCCGCGCGGATCAGGTCGGCAAGCGCCATCGCCATCTCGGCGCCCATGCGCTGCCACAGCGGGTCATGCACCGATGCCAGGTGCAGATGCCACTCCGGCATCTCTGAGTGCCGGGTCAGCCACGGCTGCGCCCTTGTGTCGCTCAGCAGCGCGTTGACCTGGGCGACGGCGCCGTCCTCATCTCCGGCCGACGCCCAGATGTTGCCCAGCCGCTCGCGCAGCCGGCGAACGGACTTCAGTTCGGCGTTGTCATGGTCGCGTCTGCCGGTCCAGCCGAAACTGTCCAGGTAGGCGTCGAGCGCCTGCAGGTCACCGAGCCGCTCACCGTCCACCCGGTCGGTGTTGATCAGCACACACGCCGCCTTCAACGTGAGCTCGGTGTCATGACTGAAAATCATTTGACTCCTGACCTCCGTTCCGGCTAGTGTCAGGACCAACATCTATTTTACTCATGACATGCCGGAGGTGCCAAATGACAGCGACCCAGCTCACCAAGGGTGCTGACCACTTCCGGCTCGGCCTGACCTTCGCCGTCGTCTCCGCGTTCGCCTTCGGGAGCTCCGGCCCGTTCGCGAAGGCACTGATGGAAGCCGGCTGGACCCCCACCGCTGCGGTCACAGCGCGGATGGCGGGCGGCGCTCTGGCGATGGCGATCGTCGCGACCGTCATCAGGCCAGGCTGGTTCCGTGAAGCCGTGCGGCACGCCAAGACTGTGGTCGCCTACGGCATCGTCCCGGTCGCCGGTGCCCAGCTGTTCTACTACAACGCTGTCGAGCACCTGTCGGTCGGCGTCGCGCTCTTGCTGGAGTACACAGCGCCCGTTCTGGTAGTCGGCTATCTGTGGGTCACAACGCGGCGCAGGCCGTCCAATTTGACGCTGGCCGGTGTCGGCCTCGCGATCGCCGGAATCATGCTCGTGCTGGACGTCTTCACGGGGGCCCACATCAACGGGATCGGCGTGGTTTGGGGACTCGCTGCCGCGGTGTGCGCAGCGTGCTACTTCATGATGTCCGATGAGGTGAGCGCGGACGACACCGAAGGAAGCCTGAACGCGATCACGCTCGCCACGGGCGGGATGATCGTCGGCGCCGCAGTGACCGCCACGCTCGGCGTGACCGGCGTGATGCCGTTCAAGTTCACCGCCAACGACACCGTCGTCGCGGGGTTCACGACGTCGTGGGTGGTACCCGTCGTCGCCCTCGCCGTGATCCCGACGGCGATCGCCTACTCGCTCGGCATCATGGGCATCGCCCGGCTGCGGCCGCGGTTCGCTTCACTGGTCGGCCTCTCCGAGGTGATGTTCGCCGTGCTGGCGGCGTGGGTGCTGCTCGGCGAGGCCATCACGTTGACGCAGGCCGTCGGCGGCGCCGTCGTCCTCGTCGGCCTGGCGCTGGCCCGGCAGGGCGACCGCAGTGAGAAGGTCGACGCTGCCACCTGGCCAGATTGTGCCGCCGTCGAAAAGCTGACCACCTGCAACAAGACAAGCGGTTAGTCCCTGTAACGCGGGTATGGAAATATGGCCGCGTGACTTTGCCACGTAATTTGGCCCGTGGGGCCGCCATCCTCGCCGCTTTCGGCTCTGCGGCCGCCGCCATCGTCGTCGCCCCAACCGCGACGGCCGTACCGTGCCCGGACATCGAGGTCGTCTTTGCGCGCGGCACGGCCGAATCCGCAGGCATCGGCCGGGTCGGCCAGGCGTTCGCGGACTCGCTGTCTTCTCAGGTCGGCGGTCGCACTGTAACCACCTACGCGGTGAACTACCCGGCAAGCTACGACTTCCTCACCACCGCCGAAGGGGCGACGGACGCGACCAACCACATCTCGTCGATGGCGCTGCAGTGCCCGTCGACCAAGATCGTGCTCGGCGGCTACTCGCAGGGCGCCGCGGTGATGGACATGCTGGCCGGTGTTCCGCCGCTCGGCAACAAGATCGGCGAGATCGGATCGGCGCCACCGCTGTCGCCCACGGCCGCGGTGACCGTGGCGGCAGTCGCTGCCTTCGGAAATCCCGCAACTAAGTTCGGTAACCCGCTATCCTCGGTCGGCATGTTCGCCGGGAAGTCGATCGACCTGTGCAAGGACGGCGATCCGATCTGTTCTGATGGGCGAAATCCCCTCGCCCACAGGGGTTACGAGGATGCCATGGCCCAACAGGCGGCCGGCTTCGCAGCAGGAAGGGTTTAGAGAATGCGTGTAGTTGAGACAACAGCTGCCTTACTGGTCGGTGCGGCGGCGGCCATCACACCGTCGATCGCCTTCGCGCCGGTGGCTTCTGCCGATTGCCCCGACATCGAGGTGGTGTTCGCGCGCGGAACCGATGAGGGTGCTGGACTCGGTCGCATCGGCGGTGCGTTCGTGGACGCGCTGAAAGGCAAAGTCGGAGGCCGCTCGGTCGGCGCCTACGCCGTGAACTATCCCGCGGACTACGACTTCCTCGCGGCCGCAAGCGGAGCCAATGACGCCAGCGCCCACATTCAGTACATGATGGGCGCCTGCCCCAACACCAAGCTGGTGCTCGGTGGCTACTCGCAAGGCGCGGCCGTGATGGACGTCATTGCCGCGGTGCCCATCCCGGCGATCGGGTTCGACAACCCACTGCCACCCAACGCTCCCGACTTCGTCCCGGCGATCGCCGTCTTCGGCAACCCGTCGGCCAAGCTGGGCCTGCCGTTGACGATGAGCCCGGTGTGGGGTGGACGGTCCATCGACCTGTGCAACGGCGACGACCCGGTCTGCCAGACCGACGGCGAGAGCGTTCCCGCACACAGGGCCTACACGGGCGGGCCGGTCAATACGGCGGCCGACTTCGTCGCGGGCCGGGTGTAGTTCGACACCTGCGCTCGTCGACCGCGTCAATTCGTCGGCTAACATCGGCGTCGTGAGACTTCGTGCTGTAGCCACAGCGATTTTCCTAGCGGCGGGCCTTCTCGTGGGCCCGTCAGTCGTGTCCGGTGGCAATGCCATACCGTCGGCGTCGGCCGCGTGCCCGCAGGTCGAGGTGATCTTCGCCCGCGGTCGACTGGAGTCACCAGGCGTCGGGGTACTCGGCAACGCATTCGTCAGCGCGCTGAAATCGAAAGTGAACAAGAACATCGGCGTCTATGCCGTGCGCTACCCGGCCGACAACGAGATCGACGTCGGCGGCAACGACATGAGCGCGCACATCCAGAACATGGCCAACACCTGCCCGGACACCCGCCTGGTGCTGGGTGGTTATTCACTGGGCGCAGCCGTCACCGACGTGGTGCTCGCTGTCCCGTTCTCGTTCTTCGGTTTTGACAACCCGTTGCCTGCGGGCATGGACCAGAAGATCGCCGCGGTCGCCCTGTTCGGCAACGGCGCCGCATGGGCCGGGCCGATCACGAATTTCAGCCCGCTCTACTCCGAGCGGACCATCGAGTTGTGCCACGGCGCAGATCCGGTCTGCAATCCCGCGGATCCGAATACGTGGGAGCAGAACTGGGTCGACCATGCGGCCAAGGAGTACATCAACGCGGGCATGGTGAACCAGGCCGCCGACTTCGTCGCGGGCCGACTCAACACCTAGTCGATGCGACGCAGGTCGCGGGTCACCGTGATGCGCGCCTCGAGTTGCTCGTCGGGCGGGTAGTCCACGCCGACCAGCGTCAGGCCTTGCGGCGGTGCCGCCGCGAACTCACTAGAGCGGCGTGACGCGGTCAACAAGCCTGCGCACCAAGCAGGTTCGCGGCGACGCTCCCCCACCGCCAGCAGGGCGCCGACGAGCGAGCGCACCATCGACCAGCAGAACGCATCGGCGGTGACGTAGGCCGTGACGAGATCACCAGATCTCGACCAGTCCAGCCGCTGCAGGTCCCTGATCGTGGTGGCGCCGTCCCGGTGCCTGCAGAACGCCGCGAAGTCGTGGAGTCCCACGAGTTCTCGCGACGCGGTCGCCATCGCGTCGACGTCCAACGGGCGGGGCCACGGCGTGACGTGACGCGCCACCTGCGGCTCGACGCCGTACGGCGCGGTGGAGAGCCGGTATTCGTAGTGGCGCCGCAGCGCCGAGAACCGCGCGTCGAAACCCGCTGGCGCCCGGACGATGTCGAGCACCCTGACATCGGACGGCAACAGCCGCGCAAGCCGTCGCACCAATGGAAGAAACTCACCATCGTCGGGGCGAGGGGTGCGCGGGTAGGCGTGCGGGATCGCGTCGGCGGGCACATCGACATGAGCCACCTGACCGGTGGCATGGACACCGGTGTCGGTACGTCCGGCGGCGCGAACCTGCACTGGGGCGCGGAACACCGTCGCCAGGCGCCTCATCGAGCACCCCGGCCACTGTCCGCTGTCCGGCCTGCACCGCCCAGCCCGCGAACTCCGTTCCCTCGTAGGCAATGTCGAGCCGCAGACGAACGAGCCCGCCACCGGAGTCGGGGGCGGGCTCGTCGGTCATGTCACTAGGACTTGTCGGCATCCTCGCCGGACTCGGCCTCGTCAGCCTTCTCGGCCTCCGCCTCTTCGATCTCGGCCTCCGCCTCGGCGGTCTGGGCGTCGGCGATGGCCTCGTCCTCGGCCTTGACCTCTTCGACAGATTCTTCGGCGTCGGGGCCGACAGCTTCCTCCGGCTCGACCGCGGCCTGCGGTGCCGCCGCAGCCGCGACGGGAGCAGCCTTCTTCGCCGCACCCGCGCGGCGAGCGCGGTTGGCCTCGGAGGTCACCGTCTTCTCCCGCACCAGCTCGATGACGGCCATCGGGGCGTTGTCGCCCTGTCGTGCCTCCACCTTGATGATGCGGGTGTAGCCACCGTTGCGATCGGAGTAGAACGGACCGATCTCGGCGAACAAGGTGTGCACCACATCCTTGTCCCGGATCTTCTTGAGCACCTCACGCCGGTTGTGCAGCGTGCCCTTCTTGGCGTGGGTGATCAGTTTCTCCGCGTACGGCCGCAGCGCCCGCGCCTTGGGCTCGGTGGTCTTGATCCGGCCATGCTCGAACAGCGATGTGGCCAGGTTGGCCAGCAGCGCCTTCTGGTGCGAGGACGACCCGCCGAGGCGACGGCCCTTGGTGGGCTTGGGCATTGGTGACTCCTTGTATTACAGCCCGGGTTGGCTAACCCGGTCTAGAGCTGTTCGGTTTCGGCGTAGTCCTGGTTGTCTTCCACGTCGTAGCCGGCGTCGCTGTTCCACGTTCCTGTGGCGACGTCGTAGCCTGCGACCTCGGACGGATCAAACGTGGCCGGGCTGTCCTTCAGCGACAGACCGAGCTGGTGCAGCTTGATCTTCACCTCGTCGATGGACTTCTGGCCGAAGTTGCGGATGTCCAGCAGATCGGACTCCGTGCGGGCGACGAGCTCGCCCACCGTGTGCACACCCTCGCGCTTGAGGCAGTTGTACGACCGCACCGTGAGATCCAGATCGTCGATCGGCAGTGCGAACGACGCGATGTGGTCGGCCTCTGCCGGCGACGGGCCGATCTCGATGCCCTCGGCCTCGACGTTGAGTTCCCGTGCCAGGCCGAACAACTCGACCAGCGTCTTGCCCGCTGAAGCCAGCGCGTCACGAGCGGTGATCGAGCTCTTGGTCTCGACGTCCAGGATCAGCTTGTCGAAGTCGGTGCGCTGCTCGACGCGGGTGGCCTCCACCTTGTAGGTGACCTTCAGCACCGGCGAGTAGATGGAATCGACCGGGATGCGGCCGATTTCGGCACCCGACGCCTTGTTCTGGACGGCGGGGACGTAGCCGCGGCCGCGCTCGACGACGAGTTCGACCTCCAGCTTGCCCTTGTCGTTCAGCGTGGCGATGTGCATGTCGGGGTTGTGCACCGTCACACCGGCAGGCGGAACGATGTCACCGGCGGTGACCGCACCGGGGCCCTGCTTGCGCAGGTACATGGTGACCGGCTCGTCCTCCTCCGAGGAGACGACCAGACCCTTGAGATTCAGGATGATGTCGGTGACGTCTTCCTTGACGCCAGGGACGGTGGTGAATTCGTGCAGCACGCCGTCGATGCGGATGCTGGTGACCGCTGCGCCGGGAATCGACGACAGCAGTGTTCGCCGAAGCGAATTGCCAAGGGTGTAACCGAATCCGGGCTCCAACGGTTCGATGACGAACTGGGAGCGATCCTCGGCAATGACCTCTTCGGACAATGTGGGTCGCTGAGAAATCAGCATGGTGTTTCTTTCCTCCTTCGCGGCACCCGCTATTTGATGCCACGTTTTCTTGCCGACATCGGGTCGGCCAGAAGTCTTTTACTTCGAGTAGAACTCGACGATCAGCTGCTCGGCCAGCGGCACATCGATCTGCGCCCGTTCGGGCAGCTGGTGAACCAGGATCCGCTGGCGTTCCCCAACCACCTGCAGCCAGGCCGGGATCGGCCGATCACCCGCGGTCTCGCGGGCAACCTCGAACGGCAGTGTGTTGATCGACTTGTCCTTCACGTCGACGATGTCGTACTGCGACACCCGGTAACTCGGGATGTTCACCTTGACACCGTTGACGGTGAAGTGGCCGTGGCTGACCAGCTGGCGGGCCATCCGGCGGGTACGCGCCAGACCGGCGCGGTATACGACGTTGTCCAGCCGGCTCTCCAGGATGCGCAACAGGTTCTCACCTGTCTTGCCGGAGACGCGGTTGGCCTCTTCGTAGTAGCGGCGGAACTGCTTCTCCATCACGCCGTAGGTGAAGCGTGCCTTCTGCTTCTCCTGCAGCTGCTGACGGTATTCGCTTTCCTTGATCCGCGCGCGGCCGTGCTGGCCGGGCGGGTAGGGACGCTTCTCGAAGGCCTGGTCGCCACCGACGAGGTCGGTGCCAAACCGGCGGGACTTGCGCGTTGCGGGTCCGGTGTAACGAGCCATTGATCCAATCCCTCCTAGACCCTGCGCCGCTTGGGCGGACGGCAGCCGTTGTGCGGCTGCGGTGTGACGTCGGAAATCGCGCCGACCTCAAGGCCGGCTGCCTGCAGCGACCGGATCGCGGTCTCGCGGCCCGAACCCGGGCCCTTGACGAACACGTCGACCTTGCGGACACCGTGCTCCTGCGCCTTGCGGGCGGCGTTCTCGGCGGCCAGCTGCGCGGCGAACGGTGTCGACTTGCGCGACCCCTTGAAGCCGACGTGGCCCGACGACGCCCAGGCGATGACGTTGCCCTGCGGGTCGGTGATCGTCACGATCGTGTTGTTGAACGTGCTCTTGATGTGCGCGGCGCCGTGCGGGACGTTCTTCTTTTCCCTGCGGCGGGTCTTGGGCCCTTCTTGGGGGCTGCGGCGCTTTTCTTAGCGGGAGGCATGTCGGTTACTTGGCCTTCTTCTTGCCGGCGATGGTGCGCTTGGGGCCCTTGCGGGTGCGCGCATTGGTCTTGGTCCGCTGGCCGCGCACCGGCAGGCCACGGCGGTGCCGAATGCCCTGGTAGCAGCCGATCTCGATCTTGCGGCGGATATCGGCCTGCACCTCACGGCGCAGATCGCCCTCCACCTTGAGATTGCCCTCGATGTAATCCCGCAGATGGGTCACCTGGTCGTCGCTCAGGTCCTTGGTGCGCAGATCCCGGCTGATGCCTGTGGCATCCAGGATCTCCTGGGAGCGGGTACGGCCGATGCCGTAGATATAGGTCAGCGCGATCTCCATGCGCTTGTCGCGCGGGAGGTCGACGCCCACAAGTCGAGCCATGTGTGCCATTCCTCTTGTATGCGGAGGTCTTGTCCCAGTCCGTTCCCGCTTGGCGGGGGCCGGCCTCCGTGCCGGTCGTGCTGAGTGGCCTATCCGCTCACTGGTACTGGGAGGGTCATCGTTGAGTTGTGCGGTGCGGGCTTCATTGAGTTGTCGGCTCCTCGCGCAAGCGCTGGTCGCCGATCAGCCCTGGCGCTGCTTGTGACGCGGATCGGAGCAGATCACCATGACCCGCCCATGCCGGCGGATCACCCTGCACTTATCGCAAATGGGCTTGACGCTCGGGTTCACCTTCACGGCTTGTCGATCCTTCTGTGCTTGTCTTGTTGGTCTTACTTGTACCGATAAACGATGCGGCCCCGGGACAGGTCGTAGGGAGACAACTCCACCACCACCCGGTCCTCGGGCAGGATGCGGATGTAGTGCTGCCGCATCTTGCCGCTGATGTGGGCGAGAACCTTGTGTCCGTTCTCCAGCTCAATGCGGAACATCGCATTGGGCAGAGGTTCGACAACGCGGCCCTCGACCTCGATGGCACCGTCTTTCTTGGCCATTGCTTTTCGGAGATCCTCCGTGTCCGTCTAGATCATTGGCGCCAGCCGCCGCGAACGGCGACAATTTCCTGGCGCAGCCTTCGCCCCGACTACAAAACGTGAGCCGGAAGCTAGAAATTCCACGACTGGGGCACGCAAGAGTCGGCGCGTAAACCGCACCGTCGGTCCATACTACCTGCTCGGCGGCGTGCCCCAAAATCGCCGAACTGCCACCTCAGCGCCACCTGCTCGCCCCCATATCCGCTGGACAGCGAGCGCATACTTGATAGCGATGACTGGACCCGAGCCCCAGCCCCGTAAGCCTGTACTCCTGACCGTCGACGACGATCCAGCCGTTTCCCGAGCGGTCGCCCGCGATCTTCGCCGTCACTACGGCGAGCGATATCGGATTGTCCGGGCCGAATCCGGGCCGGACGCCCTCGAGACGATCAACGAGCTGAAGCTTCGCGGCGACACCGTGGCCGTGTTCGTCGCCGACTACCGGATGCCGGGGATGAGCGGCATCGAGTTCCTGGAAGAGGCCATGGACGTCTATCCGCTGGCGCGCCGGGTGCTGCTGACCGCGTACGCGGATACCCACGCGGCGATCGACGCCATCAACGTCGTCGATCTCGACCACTACCTGCTCAAGCCGTGGGATCCGCCGGAGGAAAAGCTCTACCCCGTGATCGACGGCCTCTTGGAGACCTGGCGCGCCCAGGGTGACCGGGCGATTCCAGTCACGAAGGTGATCGGCCACCGGTGGAATCCGAGGTCATGGGAGGTGCGCCAGTTCCTGGCCCGCAACCAGCACTCGTTCCGCTCGTACATGGCCGACGAGTCCAAGGGCAAGCAGCTGTTGGACGCGGCCGGTCTCGACGGCCTTGCGCTGCCCGTGGTGATCACCGAGGGCGGCGAAACGCTGGTCGAACCGACCAACACGGAATTGGCCGACATGCTCGGGCTGTCCACCAGCCCGTCCCTGGAGATGTATGAGCTCGCCGTCATCGGCGGCGGGCCCGCCGGCCTTGCCGCTGCCGTGTACGGCGCGTCCGAGGGGCTCAAGACCGTGCTCATCGAGAGCACGACGACGGGTGGGCAGGCCGGGCGAAGCTCGAGGATCGAGAACTATCTGGGCTTCGAGTTGGGCGTGGACGGCGCCACGTTGACAACGTCGGCCCGCAGGCAGGCCGAGCGGTTCGGCGCAGAAATCATCACGACCCGCAAGGCGATCGGACTCAATATCAACGGGCCGGCCCGCACGATCAAATTCGAGGACGGCAGCACCATCGGCGCCCAGGCCGTCATCCTGGCCACCGGTGTCGACTACCGCCAACTCCGGGTCTCCGGCTGCTTCGACGATCCGAACAACAGCGCGTGCAACTACATCGGCCGCGGCGTCTATTACGGCGCCTCGGTTTCCGACTCCTCCGAGTGCGCAGGCGAGGACGTCTTCATCGTCGGCGGCGCGAACTCGGCAGGGCAGGCGGCCATGTTCATGTCGCGCGAGGCGAAGTCCGTGACACTGCTGGTGCGCGGGCCTTCGCTGGCGTCATCGATGTCCTACTACCTGATCCAGCAGATCGAGGGCAGGGAAAACATCCGCGTCCGCACCTGTACGGAGGTCGTCGAGGCCATCGGCGAGGACGACCACCTGACCGGCCTCGTCCTGGAAAACAAGCAGACCGGTGAGAGGGAGACCGTCACGGCATCGCGCCTGTGCTGCTTCATCGGCGCGACCCCGCGCACCGACTGGCTCGACGGCGTGGTGGCCCGCGACGATTACGGGTTCATCCTCACCGGACCGGACATGAGGGACGTCTGCGGCTGGACGCTGGATAGACCGCCTCATCATTTGGAAACAAGTGTGCCGGGTGTGTTTGTTGCAGGTGATGTGCGAGCCGACTCGGCCAAACGAGTGGCAGCCGCCGTCGGCGAAGGATCGATGGCGGTGATGTTGGTGCACCGGTACTTGGCCGAGTCATAGGAGAGCGACGATGGGCGACAAATGCCTGCCTGACGAGCTGCGGACGCTGTTTCTGTTCGAGAAGCTGAACGACAAGCAACTGCAGACGCTGTGCGACAACGGCCACATCGCGGTGTTCGAGCCCGGGCCGGTGTGCATCGAGGGCGATCCCGCGTCCTGCTTCTACGTGATGCTCGACGGCGAACTGGTGATGTCCAAGTACTCCGGCGGGGTCGATGTCGAGACCGGCCGCACCTCGCAGCGCGGCGTGTACTGCGGCGCCTGGTCGGCGTACGTCCCCGGCGAGGAACACGTTTACGAGGCGTCCGTGCGCGTGACCAAGCCCTCGCGGTTCTTCGTGCTGGACGCCGACGCCTTCGCGGAGTTCATGCAGACGGAGTTCCCGATGGCCGTGCACCTGCTGGAGGGCCACAGGGTCGGCGGCAGGCGGCAGAGCCAGGTGCTCGGCCAACGGCAAAAGCTGCTCGCACTCGGCACGATCACGGCAGGGCTGACCCATCAGCTCAACAATCCGGCTGCGGCCACCGCCCGCGCCGTGGCTGACCTCCGTGAGGGTGTCGGCAAGATGCGGCACAAGCTGGCGATGGTGGCCGGCGGCAAGTTCACCCCCGAGGCACTGCGCACGCTGGTCAGCATTCAGGAAGAAGTAGCCGAACAGGTCGCCAAGTCCAAGGCCGAGGAACTCACCGCCCTCGAGGCGTCCGACCGCGAGGACCAGATCGGCGACTGGCTCGAAGACCATGACATCGCCAGCGCGTGGGAGTACGCGCCGACGTTTGTGGAGGCCGGCCTCGACATCGACTGGCTGGAGCGGGTCTCGGCGTCGGTCGACGCGGTCGATGCGACCGCGTCGCTGCAGAGCGCCATCGGCTGGTTGAAGTACACCATCGACACCGAGCTGCGGATGAACGAGATCGCCGATGCCAGCGAGCGCATCTCGGGCCTGCTCGCCGGGGCCAAGAAGTACTCGCAGATGGACCGGGCCGAGTACCAGGTGGTCAACGTCCACGAACTTGCTGCACAGCACGCTGAAGACCCTCTTCGGCGACAAGGTCGGGCCCGACAAGCCCATCAAGCTCGTCAAGGACTGGGATAAGTCGATCCCCGAAATCGCTTGCTACCCAGGCGGTCTGAATGAGGTCTGGGACGTCATCATCAACAACGCCATCCAGGCGATGCGCGGCAAGGGCACGCTGACGATAAAGACCGCGCGCCAGGGCGACGACATGATCAGGATCGAGATCGGCGACGACGGGCCGGGGATTCCCGACGAGATCATCGACCGAATCTTCACCGCGTTCTTCACCACCAAGCCGTTCGGTGAGGGCGACGGCCTCGGCCTGGATCTGGCCCGGCGGATCGTCGTCGAAAAGCACCAGGGCGATATCCGCGTCGAGTCTGAACCGGGAAACACCCGCTTCACCATCTTGCTGCCGCTGATCGCACCCGCGCCGCTGGATGCGACACCGACAGAGCTACCCGCCGCCGGCGGAATAGCCGCTGCCTGGCCGTAGGTTGGAGGAACCATGACTAAACCCAACCTCGGCACATTCGGCGCATTCGGTCACCACTCGCTGTGGCAGAAGCTGACTGGAGAGCAGCTGCGCGACATCGAGGCTCTCGGCTACGGAGCCATCTGGGCAGGCGGCTCACCGGCGGCAGAGCTGTCCTGGGTCGACCCCATCCTCGAGCAGACCACTAATCTCAAGGTGGCCACCGGCATCGTCAACATCTGGACCGCGGAGCCTGGGCCGGTCAGCGAGTCGTTCCACCGCATCGAAGCGGCCTATCCGGGGCGATTCCTTCTCGGCATCGGTGTCGGGCACCCAGAGGCGCACCAGGAGTACCGCAAGCCGATCGACGCCCTCAACGAGTACCTCGACAAACTCGACAAGCACGGTGTGCCCAAGGACAGCCGGGTGGTGGCGGCGCTCGGCCCGAAGGTGCTGAAGCTGTCGGCAGAGCGCTCGGCAGGCGCACATCCCTATCTGACGACGCCCGAACACACCGCCGAGGCGCGCAAGGTGATCGGCCCCGAGGCGTTCCTCGCGCCCGAGCACAAGGTGGTGCTGACCACCGACGCCGAAAAGGCCCGCGCTGTCGGACGCAAGGCGCTGGACATGTACCTGGGCCTGACCAACTACCTGAACAACTGGAAGCGTTCGGGCTTCACCGACGAAGACCTGGCCAAACCGGGCAGCGACCGCCTGGTGGACGCCGTCGTCGCCTACGGCACTGCCGACGCGATTGCCGCGCGACTGAAGGAACACATCGCCGCAGGCGCCGATCACGTGCCCGTACAGGTGCTCACCGGACCTGACAAGCTGGTGCCGGCACTCACCGAACTGGCAGGGCCGCTTGGCCTTAAGTGAGAATTCAGGGGGACTCGCATGACTGACGCTGTATCGCTCAAGCCCGACCTCGGCCGCTTCGGAGTGTGGACCTTCGGGACGCCCAAACCCGAGCAGGCCGTTGAGATCGAAAAGCTGGGCTATGGCGCGCTATGGATCGGCGGGTCTCCCGCGGGCGATCTGAACTACGTCGAGCCGATCCTCGAGCGCACCGAGACGCTCCAGGTCGCAACGGGCATCGTCAACGTGTGGACCGCGAACGCACAAGAGGTTGCCGAGGCCTACCACCGCATCGAGGACCGCTACCCAGGTCGCTTCCTACTGGGCGTCGGCATCGGGCATCCGGAGCACACCGAGGAGTACCGCAAGCCCTACGACGTGCTGGTGGAGTATCTGGATGCGCTCGACGCCGCGAAGGTCCCCACCAGTCGCAGGGTGGTCGCCGCGCTCGGGCCGCAGGTGCTCAAGCTCGCTGCTCAGCGCAGCGCAGGAGCACATCCGTATCTGACGACGCCCACGCATACCGGGCAGGCGCGCGAATTGATCGGCAACACAGTGTTTCTCGCGCCCGAGCACAAGGTGGTACTGGCGAGGGACGCTGAGGCGGCCCGCGAGGTCGGCCGCAAGACCGTCGACTTCTATCTGAACCTGTCGAACTACCTGAACAACTGGAAGCGGCTCGGCTTCACCGACGACGACATCGCCAAGCCCGGCAGCGATCGGCTGATCGACGCGTTGGTCGCGCACGGCACACCCGACGACATCGCCAAGCGGCTCACCGAGCACCTCGACGCGGGGGCCGATCACGTGGCGATCCAGGTGCTCGGTGGATGGGACGCGCTGCTGCCGACGCTGACCGAGCTGGCCGGGCCGCTTGGCCTGAAGGGCTAAAGGGCCGGTTCGGCTAAGGTTTCACCATGCGTTTGCTGGTCACCGGCGGGGCGGGGTTCATCGGCGCCAATTTCGTGCACGGCGCAGTGGCAGAGCACACGGTGACGGTTCTCGATGCGCTTACCTATGCAGGCAGCCGTGAATCGCTGGCGCCGGTCGAAGACGACATCCGGCTGGTGCAGGGCGACATCGCCAATGCCGAATTGGTTTCGAAGCTGGTCGCCGAGGCCGACGCGGTGGTGCACTTCGCCGCGGAAACACACGTCGACAACGCGCTGGCAGACCCCGAGCCGTTTCTGCACACCAACGTGATCGGCACCTACACCGTGCTGGAGGCCGTGCGCCGGCACGGGGTGCGGCTGCATCACATCTCGACCGACGAGGTGTACGGGGATCTCGAACTCGACGAGGCTCGGCGCTTCACCGAAGGCACGCCGTACAACCCGTCGAGCCCGTATTCGTCGACCAAGGCGGCCGCCGACATGCTGGTGCGCGCGTGGGTGCGGTCTTACGGTGTACGCGCGACGATTTCGAACTGCTCCAACAACTACGGGCCGTATCAACACGTGGAGAAATTCATTCCGCGCCAGATCACCAACGTGCTCACCGACAGGCGGCCCAAGCTCTACGGCAGCGGCCACAACGTGCGCGACTGGATCCACGTCGACGACCACAACAGCGCAGTGTGGCGGATCCTGCAGGACGGTGAGATCGGGCGAACGTATCTGATCGGCTCGGAGGGCGAGCGGGACAACCTCTCGGTGATGCGCACGATCCTTCGGCTGATGGATCGCGATCCCGACGCTTTCGACCATGTCACCGACCGCGTGGGTCACGATCTGCGGTACGCAATCGATCCGTCGGCGCTGCGAAACGAACTCGAATGGGCACCCAAGCACACCGACTTCGACGACGGACTGCGCACCACCATCGACTGGTATCGCGACAACGAATCTTGGTGGCGCCCACTCAAAGAGGGTGTCGAGGCAGCCTACGAGAAACGTGGCCAGTGAGGTGAAGGCACGCGAGCTCGCCGTTCCGGGAGCATGGGAGATCACCCCGCAACAACACGCAGACGACCGCGGCGTGTTCTACGAATGGTTCACCGACTCGGGGTTTCGGGCCTTTGCGGGGCATCGGCTGGACCTGCAGCAGGCAAACTGTTCGGTGTCGGCGGCCGGGGTGCTTCGTGGGCTGCACTTCGCGCAGCTGCCACCTAGCCAGGCCAAGTACGTGACCTGTCTGCACGGCGCCGTGTTCGACGTCGTGGTCGACATCCGGGTCGGCTCACCGACATTCGGCAAATGGGATTCGGTGATGCTCGACGACCGCAGCAGGCGCTCGATATACATTTCCGAGGGCCTAGCACACGGTTTCCTTGCCCTGCAGGATGATTCGACTGTCACGTACCTCTGTTCCGCGGGCTATGCCCCGGCCCGGGAGCACACCATCCTTGCGACCGACCCGGCGATCTGCATCGACTGGCCCAGCAGCGAGCGCGTGCTGTCCGGCCGCGACGCGGAGGCGCCGACGCTCGAAGAGGTCAAGGCCGCCGGCCTGTTGCCGACATGGGATGACGCCAAGGCGTTCATCGAGGACCTGCGGCGTCGCGACTAGTCTTCGGACTCCTGCGCTGCCGAGCGGCGCGGGTGCAGAGCACTCTTGCGTTAGTCGTGAGCAAAACCGCCCGAGACTGCGCACAGATCGGGATTGGGGGCCAATTCGTGATCTCTCAGCAGACTCGATGAGTAGGTTGCGAGCCATGCTGGCCGCCGAAATCCATCCCGACGGCATCGCGACGCTGCGCCTCGAGCAGCCAGAGCGGCGCAACGCCCTTTCCATCGCGATGCGCGATGCGATCAGCGACACCCTCGAGGGCTGGGCGACCGACGACCGGGTACGCGTGGTCGTGCTCACCGCCGCAGGCGGCACCTTCTGCGCCGGCTTCGACCTCAAGGAGTTCGCCAAGCCCGAGCTCGCGAAGACCATCCGCGACAGCTCGCACCGCTATCACCTGGCGGTCTGGCAGTTCCCCAAGCCGGTGATAGCCGCCATCAACGGTCCCGCCTTCGGCGGCGGCTTCGACCTCGCCCTCCTGTGCGACATGCGGATCGCGACGCCGGACGCGGTGTTCGCCCATCCCGAGATCAAATTCGGCGCCCCGCCGCTCTTCACGCCGTTGCAGTGGATCGTCGGCGCGGGCATCGCGCGCGAGCTGTGCCTCACCGGCAGGCGGGTCGAAGCGACCGAGGCGCATCGCATCGGGCTCGTCAACGCGATCGTGGACGCCGACCGCCTCGAGGACGAAGCGATGGCGACGGCTCGGGTGATGGCCGAGGCGCCGCAACCCGCGCTGGAAGCCACCAAGCGCTATCTGGTCTCCAATGCGGGCGTCACATTCGACGAGGCGTTCGAGATCGAACACGACCGCGTCTTCGACCAGTTCCTGCTGGGCGGAACCTCTCGGTTGGCGGCGCGTGTCAGGCGAGCGGCAGAATGGGCTAGGTCCGAGCAGCCGACGTGCGCCGGCGCACCTTGCCAGGCCCACTCGGCAATTACTAGGATGTCCAAGTATCCATAACAAGGGACCCGCTCATGACCACACAGATTTCCCACTTCATCGACGGCCAGCGCACGGCCGGACAGTCAAAGCGCACCGCCGACGTGATGAACCCCAACACCGGCCAGGTGCAGGCGAAGGTGCCGATGGCCAACGCGGCCGACGTCGACGCCGCGGTGGCAGTTGCCGCCGAGGCGCAGAAGGAATGGGCGGCCTGGAATCCGCAGCGCCGCGCCCGCGTGATGATGCGGTTCATCGACCTGGTCAACCAGAACGTCGACGAACTCGCCCAGACGCTGTCCCTCGAACACGGCAAGACCGTCGAGGACTCCAAGGGCGACATCCAGCGCGGCATCGAGGTGATCGAGTTCGCCGTCGGCATCCCGCACCTGCATCAAGGGTGAGTACACCGAAGGCGCGGGCACCGGCATCGACGTCTACTCGCTGCGCCAGCCGCTCGGCGTCGTCGCGGGCATCACCCCGTTCAACTTCCCCGCGATGATCCCGCTGTGGAAGGCCGGGCCTGCGCTCGCGTGCGGCAACGCCTTCATCCTCAAGCCCAGCGAGCGCGACCCCTCGGTGCCGGTGCGGCTGGCCGAGCTGTTCCTCGAAGCCGGACTGCCCAAGGGCGTATTCCAGGTCGTGCACGGCGACAAGGAAGCCGTCGACGCGATCCTCGAGCATCCGGACATCCAGGCCGTCGGCTTCGTCGGCAGCTCCGACATCGCGCAGTACATCTATTCGACCGCCGCCGCGCACGGCAAGCGGGCGCAGTGCTTCGGCGGCGCGAAGAACCACATGATCGTGATGCCTGATGCCGACCTCGACAACGCCGTCGACGCACTGATCGGCGCGGGCTACGGCAGCGCGGGCGAACGCTGCATGGCGATCAGCGTCGCGGTTCCCGTCGGCGAGCAGACCGCAGAACGGTTGCGCGCCAGGCTCGTTGAGCGCGTCAACAAGCTGCGCGTCGGCCACAGCCTCGACCCGAAGGCCGACTACGGACCGCTGGTCACCGAGGCCGCGCTGGCCCGCGTGAAGGACTACATCGACCAGGGTGTCGAGGCAGGCGCCGAAGCCGTCGTGGACGGCCGCGAACGGGCCAGCGACGATCTGCAGTTCGGCGACGACAGCCTCGAAGAGGGCTACTTCATCGGCCCGACACTGTTCGACCACGTCACCACCGACATGTCGATCTACACCGACGAGATCTTCGGCCCCGTGCTGTGCATCGTGCGTGCCGAGCGACTACGAGGAGGCGTTGGCGTTGCCGTCGGAGCACGAATACGGCAACGGCGTGGCGATTTTCACCCGCGACGGTGACACCGCACGCGACTTCGTGTCCCGGGTCCAGGTCGGCATGGTCGGCGTGAACGTGCCGATCCCTGTGCCCGTCGCCTATCACACCTTCGGCGGCTGGAAGCGCTCCGGCTTCGGCGACCTCAACCAGCACGGGCCGGCGTCGATCATGTTCTACACCAAGGTCAAGACCGTGACGCAGCGCTGGCCCGCGGGCAGCCACGGCGCCGAGTTCTCGATCCCGACAATGAAGTAGGCGCTGCGTGCAGTTCTTCGGCCTGGATGACGACGAACGCGTGATCGCCGAGACGGCGGCCGCGTTCGCCGAGAAGCGCCTTGCCCCGAAGGCGTTGGAATGGGACAGCACGCATCACTTCCCGGTCGATGAGCTGCGCGAGGCCGCCGAGCTGGGGATGGCGGCGATCTATTGCGGTGAAGATGCCGGCGGTAGCGGGCTGCGCCGCATCGACGCGGTGCGGATCTTCGAGCAGCTGGCCGCCGCCGACCCCACGGTCGCCGCATTTCTGTCCATCCACAACATGTGCGCGTGGATGGTCGACACGTACGGCACGCACGAACAACGCAAGTCGTGGGTGCCGAAGCTGGCGTCGATGGAGGCCATCGCCAGTTACTGCCTGACCGAGCCGGGCGCCGGATCGGATGCCGGCGCGCTGCGCACCAAGGCCGTGCGTGACGGCGACGACTATGTGCTCGACGGCGTCAAGCAGTTCATCTCCGGTGCGGGTGTCTCGGACATCTACATCGTGATGGCCCGCACCGGCGGCGAAGGTCCTCGCGGCATATCGGCGTTCATCGTCGAAAAGGGCACTCCCGGACTGAGTTTCGGCGCCAACGAGGAGAAGATGGGCTGGCACGCCCAACCCACCGCCCAGGTCATTTTCGAGGGCGTCCGGGTGCCGGCCGAGGCGATGCTCGGTGGTGCCGACGGCGAGGGCACCGGCTTCTCCGTTGCGATGAACGGGCTCAACGGCGGTCGGATCAACATCGCCGCGTGCTCACTGGGCGGTGCGCAGGCCGCCTACGACAAGGCGGCGGGCTATCTGGCCGACCGCCAGGCCTTCGGCGGCGCGCTGCTCGACGAGCCGACGATCCGATTCAAGCTCGCCGACATGGCCACCGCGCTGGAGACGTCGCGAACGCTGTTGTGGCGAGCGGCAACCGCGCTCGACAGTGACCACCCCGACAAGGTGGAGTTGTGCGCGATGGCCAAGCGCTACGTCACCGATGCCTGCTTCGATGTCGCCGACCAGGCGCTGCAATTGCTCGGCGGCTACGGCTATCTCACTGAGTACGGCCTGGAGAAGATCGTCCGCGATCTGCGGGTGCACCGAATCCTCGAGGGAACCAACGAAATCATGCGCGTGGTCATCGGTCGGGCCGAAGCCGCCCGCGCCCGCGCCTCGTAACCAGGAGAGTCAATGAGACGTCGCGTTCTTGGGATTGGGCAACATGGGCGGACCGATGGCGGCAAACCTTGTCGCGGCCGGGCATACCGTGCACGGATTCGACCCGGTGCCCGCATCGAAGGACGGCGGCGGAAGGCAACGGCGCCAAGGTGTTCGACACCGGCGCCGCTGCGGTGGCCGACGCCGAAGTCGTGATCACCTCGCTGCCCAACGGGGCCGTCGTCAAGGCCTGTTACGACGAGGTGCTGCCCGCGGCGAAGGCCGGCGCGCTGTTCATCGACACGTCGACGATCTCGGTCGCCGACGCCCGCGACATCCACAAGCAAGCCACCGAGCAGGGTTTCGCACAACTCGACGCGCCCGTCTCCGGCGGCGTCAAGGGCGCCACCGCGGGCACACTCGCATTCATGGTCGGCGGCGAGGACGCTGCCGTGGAGCGTGCGCGTCCGGTGCTGGAGCCGCTGGCGGGCAAGATCATTCACTGCGGCGGCTCGGGCAACGGCCAGAGCGCCAAACTCTGCAACAACATGGTCCTCGCGGTGCAGCAGATCGCCGTGGGAGAAGCCTTCGTGCTGGCCGAAAAGCTCGGCCTGTCCGCACAGTCATTGTTCGACGTGATCACCGGCGCGACCGGCAACTGCTGGTCCGTGCACACCAATTGTCCCGTACCCGGCCCGGTCCCCACATCGCCTGCCAACAACGACTTCAAGCCCGGCTTCGCCACCGCATTGATGAACAAGGATCTCGGCCTGGCGATGGATGCGGTGAGCTCGACCGGCTCATCGGCGCCGCTGGGCAGCCACGCCGCCGACATCTACGCCAACTACGCAGCCGACCACGCCGACAAGGACTTCAGCGCGGTCATCGAGCTGTTGCGCGGCACCTGACCCTCGGCAGCCGTCGTCGGTTAATCTACCGGTTACGCACTCCCTTGGGCGCGGCCGATCTCGACAGTCTGACCCTCGAAGGGAGCGTTGCACGCCGCCACCAGTTGCCACGACTGGCCGAAGACCGGAGCTGCGAAGGTCAGCTTCTCACTTCCCTTGGCAGCAACACTGAAGTCGCGGTGAACAGGCAGACCCAGCCCATTGGCTTCTGTCGCATCGTAGGTGCACTGAGCGGCCAGGTCCGATGTGTTCCCGACAGTGACGTTCACCTGCAGACCTGCCTTCTTGACGTCCATCGTCACAGCGTTTGTCGGCGCAACCTTCTTTTCTGCGGGCTGGTGAGATGAGGGCATGGTCGGGTCACTGCCTTGTGCGACCTCGGCGCCGTCAGTCACACCGTCCCCGTCAGAGTCGACACCGAGCGGATTCAACGCCTGGTTCACCTCTTCACGGTCGTTCAGACCGTCCCCATCGCTATCGGCCTTATTTGGGTTGGTGCCGAGACTGGCCTCGGCAGACGTCCGTGAGTCCGTCTCCGTCGGTATCGGCGTCGGCGCGCGCCAGCGTGGGTGTCAGCAGTGAGACGACGATCCCGCGCCGAGACCAGCGCTCCAGCGAGAATGGCCCCAGCCGAACGCCTGGCTAGCCGAGCGCGGCGTGATCAGGTGTGCTTCGGCCCACATTGCGTCGTCTCCTCAACTTCGCAGGTCGGCGCTGCCCCGATTACGCCCGTGCTGCGAAGTATGCGCTTTGCTGTACCGCTGAAAGGCGTATACGACGTTTTTGCCGGCAACGGGCGCAATGGATTCAAAACCATCGCCAATCTTTGCGTTTGCCGCCTGGCGATACGGTCGAGTTATCTCAGCGGCCGATACCTTCGCGACGATGCGTCATTGCCGGAAGGACAGCGAGCGGCCAATCTAAGCGGCTGAAACGCTACGGCCGGCCCAGAAACGGCCGTGCAGCCGTTGGCAGTCCGCGATGCGCATCGGCTCGCTGCCGCTGTAGTCCGGGCGCACCGCCGCAGCGGCAGGGATGTCCGGGGTGCCGTCGCCGGTGATGACCACGGTGGCCAGACCCGTGGAGGTCGCCGCCCGCAGCCCTGAAGCCGAGCCGGTGACTGCGAGCGCGTTCTCCGCGGGTATCCCGAGTTCCCACAGTGCGGTTTGGAAGGCCTCGGGATCCGGCATGGGCTTCTTGACGTCGTCGGCGGTGACGACTGTCTCGACGACCCCGTCGCCGACCAGTTGTCGCACCAACGGCTCTGCCCAGCTTCGCTGGCCACCTGTGACTATTCCGACCCAGACGCCTGCGGTGAAGGCGTCCATGACGAGGTCGACCAGCCCGGGCCGCGGGGTCAGGTCGGCGTCGAGGATCATCTCGTCGAGCATCATCGTCTTGGTCGTGTAGATGTCGTCGGCGAGCAGCTGGGTCAGCACATCGGACTCGGTGGAAATGCTGCGCTTGCGCAGTTCGGCGGAGATCCGCTGGCGCTCGTCGCCGAGGGCCAGTAGCTGCCGGTACCGGGTGACGGACCACTCGAAGTTCAGGCCGTGCGCGGCGAAGGCGGCGTTGTAGGCGACGCGATGCCCCTCGCATTCGATGTCGGCCAGGGCGTCGAGGTCGAACACCACGGCGCGGAGCGGATAAACGTCGGCGCCGACCGGTGCGGCGGTATCCCACCAAAACCGGCCAGCGCGCCAAGCCTTCTGCTGTGTCATGGGCACGGGACCAGAGTGACCCACGTCGCCGGTGCTCAACCTCCCCCATTAGGGGGATTGGCCAGGCCAAGTTGCCGGACCGGGACTAACCCCGGTTCTAAGGTGGTGCCATGGCGTCCGTCACTCGAATCGTGCTGGTAGACGACCACGAAATGGTCATCGAGGGCCTCAAGGCGATGCTCGCCGCGTTCTCCGACCGGGTGGAGGTGGTCGGGCAGGCGGTCGGTGCTGAGCGGGCGCTCAGCGTTGTCGACGAACTCGACCCCGACATCGTGCTGTCCGACGTTCGCATGCAGGGCTCCAGCGGGCTTGATCTGTGCCAGACACTGCGGGAGCGCGAGCCCGACCGGAAGGTCGTCATGCTGTCGGTCTACGACGACGAGCAGTACCTCTTCCAGGCGCTGCGGGTCGGTGCGTCGGGATATCTGTTCAAGAGCATCAGCAGCGACGAGCTCGTGCGCCAGCTGGAGTTCGTGCACAGCGGCGTAACCGCGATCGACCCCAGCATGGCGGCCAGGGCGGTCGACACCGCGGCCAGAATGCAACGCGACGAGTTCTGGCCCGGCGCGCGTCATGGCCTCACCCAGCGCGAGAGCGAGATCCTCTCATTGGTCGTCAACGGCCTGTCCAACCGCGGCATCGCCACCAAGCTGGTGATCGGCGACGAGACCGTGAAGACGCACCTGAGCTCGATCTACCGCAAGCTCGGCGTAAGCGACCGGACCGGCGCGGTCGCGACCGCGTTGCGGGAAGGGATCTTCCAGTGAGTCCGGCGCGGGGTCCGTTGCGCCCCAACGCCGTTCGCGATCTCGTCGATGCCGACCGCGAACTCGCCCTGCTGCGGGAGTTGATCCAGGCAGCGTCCAGCGGCCCGGGTGTCGAACCGCTCGCCGCCGCGGCCGCCAGGATGATCACCGCCGCGACCGCGACCGACGTCTGCTTCGTGCATGTGCTCGACGACAGCGATCGATCGCTGACACTTGCCGGGGCGACGCCGCCGTTCGACAGCGAGGTCGGCAAGATCCGGCTGCCCTTGGGTTCGGGCATCTCGGGGTGGGTGGCCAGCCACCGGGAGCCCGTCGTGATCACCCACGACAAGGAGTCCGATCCGCGCTACATGCCGTTCCAGTCGCTACGCGGTTCCGACTTCACCTCGATGGTGTCGGTGCCGATGGAGACCGACCCCGGCGGCCTGGTCGGGGTGCTCAACGTGCACACCGTAGATCGACGCGAATTCACCGCAGGGGACGTTGAGCTTCTGTTGGTGATCGGGCGTCTCATCGCCGGGGCGCTGCACCAGGCCCGGCTGCACCGCCAGCTTGTGGTCCGCGAACGCGCGCACGAGAACTTCGTCGAGCAGGTCATCGAGGCCCAGGAGATCGAGCGGCGGCGGCTGGCGGGCGACATCCACGACGGCATCTCGCAGCGGCTGATCACGCTGTCCTACCGGCTGGACGCGGCCACCCGTGCCGCGGTCACCGATCCCGCCGCCATGGCCGAACAGCTGGGCATGGCAAGGGAACTGGTCGATCTGACGCTGCAGGAAGCCCGTGCGGCGATCGGCGGCCTGCGACCACCGGTGCTCGACGACCTCGGCCTTGCCGGCGGTCTGGCCAGTCTGGCCCGGTCGATCCCGCAGATCGATGTCAAGGTGGACCTGGTCGACACCCGGTTGGCCGACCATATCGAAATCGCCCTGTACCGCATCGCGCAGGAATGTCTGCAAAACGTCGTCAAGCACGCGCGCGCATCCACGGCGCGGCTGACATTCGCGGTTGACAACGGTGATGCCGGCAACACCGCTCGCCTCGAGATCGTCGACGACGGAGTGGGTTTCGACACGTTCGAGCATCCGCTGGGCAGCGACGAGATGGGCGGCTACGGATTGCTGTCGATGGCCGAGCGGGCCGAGATCGTCGGCGGACGGCTCAACATCCGGTCGCGGCCGGGCTCCGGCACCGCGGTAACGGCGACGATCCCGCTGCCCAACGTCGCGGACTAGAAGTCGCCTGCGTTGCGCCGCAGCGTTTCGATCGACGCTGCCAGCGCCCGCGATTCTTCCTCGGAGATGCCGATGTCGGCGAAGACATCCTTGTTGAGCGTCACGGTGGCGTCCTCGACCGTCGAGCGCCCGAGATCGGTGATCTGTACCAGTGTGGTGCGGCCGTCGGTGGGATGGGGCAAGCGGGTCACCAGACCGTGCGCCTCCAGCCGCCGGATGGCGTGGGTGACGCTGGTGACATGCACCTGCAGCCGGTCCGACGCCTTGGTGATCGGCAGTGCGCCGTTTCGACTGAAGGCCAGCAGACGCAGCAGCTCGTAACGGGCGAAGCTGAGGTCGTACGGCCGCAGTGCGTTCTCCACGCGGGCGAGCAGGATCTGGTGGGCCCGCATCACCGACGTCACCGCGACCATGCCGTTCGAGACGTCACCCCACCCGGCGCGCTCCCAGTTCGCCCGCGCGAGGGCGATCGGATCTCGCTGGCGCGGCTGGGCCGGCGGTTCTGAGGCCACGCCTCTTCATACCGCAGCCCGTGCCCGCGAAGCCGGAATTCAGCGTGACGATTCGAGCGCCGCCAGCACCGCACGGGTGGATTGGCGGTTGCCCACGCTGATCCGCACGCTGCCGTCTGCATAGTTGCGGACCTGCAGTCCGGTGTTCTCGAAGTAGTGCCGCCAGGGGTTACCGTTTCCAGGCAGATACACGAAGTTGGCATGCCCGTCGGTGCTGTACACCCCCATCGAGCGCAGCTTCATCCGGAGATACCGCCGCTCCGAGGCGATCATCCGGATCCGTTGCTGCAGTTGGCTTTCCGCGTCATAAGACGCTGCAACCGCGACCAGACCGGTTATTCCGATGCCGAATGGCAGCTGCATGGTCCACAGGCGCCTTGCCAGATCGGGTGCACAGAAGCCGTATCCGACCCGCAGACCCGCCAGCCCATAGGCCTTCGAAAAGCTGCGCACCACCACCACATTGGGGAAGCGCTGGACCAGCGACAACGCATCGATCCGGTGCTCTGGCGCCAGGAATTCGACATATGCCTCATCGAGCAGCACCACGGTGTCGGACGGCACCCGCTGCAAGAACAACTCGATATCGGCGGCAGGCTCGATGGTTCCCGTCGGATTGTGCGGACGGCACACCACCACGACCCGTGCCTGGCCAGCCGCCTCGGCCAGGGCATCGAGGTCGTGGTGGCCGTGCTGGTCCAGCGCCACGGTGACCGAGGTCAACCGGGCCATCTGGGCGAAGATCGGAAAGCCGTCGAACGTCGGCGACGTCATCACGATGCGGTCACCCGGACTGGTCACCGCGCTCAGCACCTGCATGATCACGCCCGTCGCGCCCGCGCCGATCACCACCTGTTCCTCGCACACCCCGACATGGGCGGCGATCAAGGCTCGCAGCCGCTCGGGCAGGAACTCCGGATAGCGATTCGCCACATCGATCGATTCGGCCAGCGCCGAGCGCACCCCGGGCAGCGGAGGGAACGGATTCTCGTTGAGCGACAACGCCAACGGGTTCACCGCGTCCGGCAGCGCGGAGACGGCTTCGGTGAGGTCGTGCCTCGGTGTGCTCATCAGTCCCGACCCCCCCACCTGATCGCGGCAGCGCCTGCGAAATCGCCTGCGTGTGCGAAGGCGGCCATCAGCGCCACGTCACCCTTCTTGAGCTGACCATCGGAGATGGCCCGCTCGAGGTTGACCGGTATGCCTGCGGCGAAGAGGTTGCCGCACTGGTCGAAGGTGTCGCGGTGGCGTTCTTTCGGCAGTTCCAGCGCGTCCCGCCAGTTCCGCAGGAAGGCCCTGTTGGGCTGGTTGGTCACCAGAAGATCAATATCGCCTGGCTTGATGCCGATTCGGTCGCAGACCGCGAAGGACACTTCTGGCACCTGACGGTTCCCGCGCGCCAGCACCTTGGTGATCTTGCTTTCGGTGAACCCGAGGCTGCCCTCGCCGGGGCCCGGCTGCCACCACTTGCGGACGGGGTCGACGGCAAGGGTCATGTCGCCCGCGAATTCGCCGTAGGTACGGCATTCGATGTCGAGAATCGGCGACTTGTCCGACCGCGCGACCAGACCGACCGCCGCGCCGTCGCCGGGCACCGATGCCTGCGCCTTCGAGCGGATGGTCTCCTGGTTGAAAATCGTGCCCGCCGCATTCTGCGCGACGGCGACCAACGCCGTCTCGCCCTGTCCCGACTCGATCAGGGTGCGGGCCACGTTCATGCCGAGCACGAACGCCGCACACCCGCCGTTGTGCAAGTCGAGCACCCAATTCGGTTTCATGCCAAGACGATGCGCCATCTCGCCGCCGCCGCCGTAGAACGGCATGTCCGGCAGCTGCACGTGGGTGATCAAGATGTCGACGTTCGAGACGGTGTCCTGGCCGTGGCGTTCGACGATGCCCGCCGCTGCCTGTTCCACCATGTCGATAGCCGTCTCGTCGTCGCCGACGTGGTGGCGGAACTTCGGCGCCTTGAACATCACGCTCTCGCGCAGGGCGTCGGATTCGGCGAATCCGGCGTAGTAGTCGGCGCTGACCGGCTCACCGGGCAGGTACGTTGAAATGTCGAGCAGGCTAACTGTCATCGTTCTCTCATCTCATCCATGCCGGAGTGATCGGCAAGCCGTTGTGATATCGGTATTCGGCGATTGCCTTGAGGTTCTTCATTTCCAGCAGATGCCCGGGACCGAACATGTCCCAGAAGTCCCCGACCCACACCGGACGCTTCGGCGGCGCGGTTTCGGGATAGGGATTCTTGTCGTAGAACGGATGGTGGCAATTGGTCCACAGCACAACCGAACCGGGCTTGTCGAACACCACCTGCGCATCGACGATCCGCATCAGGTAGATCATCCACAGGTGCTTGCCCTGATCCCACGCGCAGTGGTAGTCGACCGTGCGGGCCTCCTTGTTGGCGACCGTGCGGGTGTAGATCGGACTGCCCGTTGGACCGCCGAGTTTGTCGTAGGCCACCCACAGACCCTGCTCCTCGGTCGGAGCGAAGCCCCGCAGGCTGTAAGTCCACTCCTCCAGGCAGCGGGTGTCGGACATGTAGTCGAACAGCTCGTCGGGTGGACAGTCGATGTAATCGTTGACGGTGCAATAGGTTCCGAACACCTCATCGTGCGGATAGACCGACCGCATCATATCCATGATGATCGGCGTGGCCTTCTCCCTTGGGGCAGTCTCGACGCGGATTACCCCGTCGAGTGGGTTCGGGGGTGCCTCGGTGGGCGGTGATGTCGTCAAGTGCGGGCAGCGACATGGGATGTGTTCTCCTCTGTGATAACGGGTTTCACGGCCGCCTTGCCGAGAAAGTTTGCGAACGGCGGGATTTCGTCGGGTGAGCACTCGACGCTGATCACCGACGGACCGTCTACCTCCAGTGCCGCCTGCAACGCGGTCGGCAGATCGTCGATCGTCGAAACGTCGACGGATGCCAGGCCGGGGAACATGGCCGCCAGGCCTGCACCCAGCCGGCTTGGGCCGAACCGGTTGTAGCTGTAGAGGTCGTCATAAAACAGTTGTTCACGGGTAACGCACATCGCATGCGCATGGTTGTCGAACAGCAGGAAAGTCACGGGCAGCCGGTACTGCAGCGCGGTGTGAATCTCCATGCCGTGCATGAAGAATGAGCCGTCTCCCGCGATGACCACGGTCCTGCGCTTGCGCCCGAACGCAACGCCGAGGCCCGCGCCGAAGCTGTATCCCATGCCACCCATGCCGAGCGCGACGATGAACCGCCCGTCGCGGCGCGCGGGCAGGTGGTGGATCGCCGAGGCGCCAATGTTCCCGGCGTCGACGACGACGTCGACTCCGTCCGGCAGGGTGGCATCAAGCACGGCCATCGCCTCCCGGTAGCGCACCCCGGGTCCGTCGTGCTGCGGCGGCTGCAACTCCGTCCTCGGCACCAGATCAGGCACCCGCAGGCCTGTCGGCCGGCCATTGCCGTTCAACGCCTGGGTCAACAGTTTCAGCGAGCCGCGCAGGTCCTCGGTATGGACATGCGTGGACGGCACGTACGGTCTCGCTGATCCGATCGAGTAGACCGGCACCGACACCAGCGCGTCGTCAAGTCCGGCGCGTGCGGTCACCGAGAGCCGGGTGCCGACCAGCAGGCACAGCGCACTGTCGGCGATCGCGGTGGCGACCCCGGGATGTCCCATCACGCCGGTGACCCCGAGCGCCGAGGACGATCCCAGCCCCGGCGTCCCAGCGACATCCTTGGCATCCGGAACGACGGCCACACGGGCGCGCAGCATCGCGCGCAACTGCGCGAGTTCGGCGCGGGCATCGTCGCGAGCGACCTGCTCGCCGGCGATGATCGTGATCGGGCCGCCAACGTTCCGCAGCGCCCGTGCGATGGCTTGCGGGTCACCCAGCTGTGTGCCGACCGTCACGCCGTTGACTGCGTCGAGCAGGCCGTCGCGGAAGTCGAGGCTGGCTTGCTGGATGTCTTTCGGAAGCAGCAGCACTGCGGGACCGCCTCGCTGGGCCGCTGCGATTGCCTCCGGCAGCACCGTTGCGATGTCTTCCGGCGTCGTCACCCGTCGGCAGAACACCGACACCGCCGAAAACAGCGCCTCGCCGTCCAGTGCGCCGTTTCGTCCGCTGGTGTCCTGGAACGCGCCGCGGCCGTCGAGGGCCGTCGGGGCTTGGCCGATCAGTGCCAGCACCGGAACCCGGCTGGCCAACGCCTCGCCGAGGCCGGCCACCGTGTTCAGGCAGCCGCCGCCGGAGGTCGCGGCGACGACGCCGAGGCCTGCACCGCTGCGGCTGTACCCGTCGGCCATGGTCGCCGCGGAAAACTCATGCTTGGCCAGAATCGCGGTTATGTCGTCGCGGAAGTGCGCGGCGTCATAGAGGTCCTCGATGTTCGCTCCGTCGACGCCGAAGATGTACCGCACTCCGGTCGCCGCGAGATAGCCGACGATGTGGTCGACCACCCGTTGTTTTGCCATTCGTTTCACCTGCTTCCGCACCTGCAGATGACACGACCCGCGAGTAACATCGGTTCAATTCGTGATCCGACTCACAGGTTCGTTTGCAAGAGAACCGTTCTGGTGTCGGTGTCGACGAGTTGGACGCCCTTGATCTCGTCCTTCTGCATTGTGGTGTTTCCGCTCGGCAATGCAGTGGCGCCGTTGACTCCGACCCACGTCGCGATTTCGTTCTGAGTCCCGTTGTGTCCCAACACAACCATTGACAAGTTCTGCGTCGTCGCCTGACCGCGGCTGGCGTAGTCGCCGTATGTGCAGGCCATGTCGATCCTGGTGCCCCAACCGAAGCCCGTCAAAGTAACGGTGGCATTAATCGGTGTCTGGGCCAGCTTGGACATCGTCACTTCGGAAGCCATCTGTTGCGAGTCGTCGCCCTGTCCGCGCAGGCCGGGCAAGATCCCGACCACGAGGGCCACGACCACCGCCGCAGCCGCGGCGGCCAGCGTGATCACGCTGATCCTGCGCGTGCGCCGACGCCGCCACTCGACCTTTTGCAGCAGGGTGTCGAGCACCTCGGGCCGCATCGGCGGTGCTTCCGCCGCTGGGTCGTCGAGCTCTTCCACGTCTTCGACGCTGAGCTGTGCCAACAAAGCGGGGATGCCGCTCAGCTCGGCGACAGCGGCCCTGCACCGGGGACACGTAGCCATATGCGCTTCGAATTCGCGCCGTTCATTTCCCGACAGTGAGCCAAGGACGTAGGCGGCGTCCCACATTCCGTAGGGGTCGTCGCCGCGCAAATCGTCATCGCGGTCTGCGTACTGCGTCACCGGGTCACCCCCATTTCCTGCAAAGAGAGGCGCAGCGCCCTCACGGCGTAATGCAGCCTCGATTTCACTGTGCCTTCGGCAATGTCTAGGTCGGCAGCGATTTGCGCGGTCGTCCAGCCCTGGTAGTACGACCGCCGGATCACTGCCCGGTGTTCAGGTGACAGCTGTGCCAGGGCGCCACTCAATAGCATTCGGTCCAAGGCGGAATCCACCTCATCCGGGCCGGCGCGATCGTAGGTCTTCTCGGGGTCCGGGGTTCCGGTCTCACTTCGAAACCTTGCGCTGCGCCGCTCGTCGATAATCATATTGCGGGCGACGGTGAACAGCCAGGCTCGCGCCGACCGCTCGCCGTCGGTGACCTCTGGATGCTGCCAAGCCCGCAGCAATGTTTCTTGCACCACATCCTCTGCCCGTGCCTTGTCACCGGTGAGCCGCATGGCATAGCGCCATAAGGCTGAGCCGTGCTCTTGGTAGAGCACACGCATCAAGGCGGCTTCCGGATCTTCCACTCATACCTCCCTCGTTAATACGAGGCGGAGGACGCTCCGGTTCACAGGTTATGCCCAATCAACTGGGCAGTTTGGTCGAACTAGGAAGTCAGGATACGGGGTCCGTCGTCGGTAACAGCTACTGTGTGCTCCCAATGAGCGGCGCGGGACCCGTCGGCGGTGACCACGGTCCACTCGTCGGCCAGCACCACCGTCTTCGACGTCCCGAGGGTCAACATCGGTTCGATAGCAAGCACCGAGCCGACCGCCAGGTAGGGCCCCCGTCCCGGCTGTCCCTCGTTGGGCAGGAACGGGTCCATGTGCATGCTGCGTGCCGATGCCGTGACCGCCGTAACCCGCGACGATGCCGAACTTGCGCCCGTAGCGCCGCTCGGCCGCCCGGGTGCCTGTCTCGATGGCGTGCGAGACATCGGTGAGCCGGTTGCCCGGCACCATTGCGGCGATGCCCGCCTCCATCGACTCCTTGGTGGCCTGTGACAGCGCCTCGTCGATCGGGATCAGCGTCCCGACGCCGAACGTGATCGCCGAATCGCCGTGCCAACCGTCGACGATTGCGCCGCAGTCGATCGACACCAGGTCGCCGGACGCGAGGGTTTCGCTTGCCGACGGAATCCCGTGCACAACCCGGTCATTCACCGACGAGCAGATGCTGGCCGGGAATCCGTGATAGCCCAGGAAGGAGGGGGTGCCGCCGCCGTCGCGGATCACCGATTCGGCGATTTCGTCGAGCGCCTGGGTGGACACGCCCGGCGCGGCGGCGTCGCGCACCGCCTGCAGCGCCGCGGCGACGAGTGCCCCTGCGATGGCCATTGCGTCGAGTTCACCAGGACTGCGCGGCTCGACCACCTTGCGGTTGCGCAGCCCCGGCAGGGCGATCATGGGTTACTTGCCGAGCGCACGTAGTGCGCGGGCGAAGACCTCGTCGAGGCCGCCGACTGCGTCGACGGTCTGCAGGTTGTTGTGGCTGTAGTACTCCAGCAGCGGCTTGGTCTCGTCGCTGTACACCTTCATCCGGTTGTGGATGACCTCTTCGGTGTCGTCGGCGCGGCCACGAGCCTTGAGGCGCGTGAACAGCTCCTCCTCGGACACCGCGAACTCGAGCACGGCGTCGAGCTTGGTGTTGTGGTTCTTGAGCATCTCGTCGAGCGCCTGCGCCTGCTCGACCGAGCGGGGAAAGCCGTCGAGGATGAAACCGTCGGCCGCGTCGGACTGCTCGATGCGGTCCTCGACCAGCTTGTTCGTCAGTTCTGACGGCACCAGGTCGCCCGCGTCCAGATAGCGTTTGGCCTCAAGGCCGAGTGGCGTGCCCTTGCTGATGTTCTCCCGGAAAAGGTCGCCGGTGGAGATCTGCGGAATGCCGAGCTTCTCGGACAGCCTCTGGGCCTGCGTGCCTTTGCCCGCCCCCGGCGGTCCGAGCAGAACGACTCTCACTTCAGGAACCCTTCGTAGTTGCGCTGCATGAGCTGGCTCTCGATCTGTTTGACCGTATCCAACCCGACGCCAACCATGATCAGAACCGCTGTTCCGCCGAACGGCAAATTCTGCACACCGCCTCCGGAGTTGCCGATCTCCAGGAACAGGTTCGGCAGCACGGCGATGACGCCCAGATAGATCGAGCCAGGAAGGGTGATCCTGTTGAGCACGAAACGCAGGTAGTCGGCGGTCGGCTTGCCGGGCCGGATGCCGGGGATGAAACCGCCGTACTTCTTCATCTCGTCGGCACGCTCGTCGACGTTGAACTGGACCGAGACGTAGAAGTAGGTGAAGAAGACGATCAGGCCGAAGTAGATCGCGATGTAGGACGGGCTGGCCGGGTTGGTCAGGTAGGTCGCCACGAACTTGTCCCACTTGCCGGTTCCCGGGGTGCTGCTGCCGCTCTGGATCAGCTGGGTGATCAGATGCGGGATGTAGATCAGCGAGGACGCGAAGATCACCGGGATAACACCGGCCTGGTTGACCTTCAGCGGCAGATACGTCGACGTGCCGCCGTACATCCTGCGGCCGACCATGCGCTTGGCGTACTGGACCGGAATGCGGCGCTGGCCCTGTTCGACGAAGACGACGCCGATGATGATGACCAGCGCGGCAACGCAGACCGCGGTGAAGACCACGGGACCGCGGCTGTCCAGGATGTTCTTGCCCTCGGTCGGGATGCGGGCGGCGATGCTGGCGAAGATCATCAGCGACATGCCGTTGCCGATGCCGCGCTCCTGGATCAGCTCGCCCATCCACATCACCAGCGTCGCGCCCGCGGTCATCACGATGACGATGACGGCAAGCGTGAAGATCGACTGGTCCTGGATGATGTCGAGCTGGCAGCCCTGCAGCAGCCCGCCGTTGGCGGCCAGCGCCACGATGCTGGTGGCCTGCAGGAGCGCAAGCGCGACCGACAGGTAGCGGGTGTACTGGGTGAGTTTCGCCTGGCCTGCCTGGCCTTCTTTGCGTAGCTCTTCGAAGCGCGGAATCACCACGCCGAGCAGCTGCACGATGATGCTCGCGGTGATGTAGGGCATGATGCCGATCGCGAACACCGCCAGCTGCAGCAGCGCGCCGCCGGAGAACAGGTTGATCAGCGAGTAGATCTGCGCCGAGTCGCCGCCGCTGAGCTGCTGCGATGCACTTCTGCACGTTGGGGTAGTTGACCCCGGGAGACGGGATCGAGGCGCCGACCCGGTACAGGATCAGGATGCCGAGGGTGAACAGAATCTTTCGCCGCAGGTCGACTGTCCGCAGCGATGAGATGAAAGCCGAAAGCACTCTTCCTCCTGCGCAGCCGGGCTCAAATCGCGGCGTGCCAAATGGGGCTGGTCCTGACCAGCGTCGGTTAAGTCATGTGCGCGAGCCCCGGCAGGCGCGCAGCCTGCGGAGTCACGCGTCAAACAGTCTACGAGAGTAACAGTTGCAGGTCACGTCAGCCCTGCATCCGCCGGGGTAGACGGAGGGCTGTGCAGCCCTACAGGTTCTGAGCGTACAGTCGCCACAGCTCGTTACACCAGCTAAGTAAATATTCGATGGCTTACTCGACAGGGGTCTCAATGGCGCGTACGGACAACGACACATGGGATCTGGCCTCCAGCGTGGGCGCGACCGCGACGATGGTTGCGGCGGCGCGCGCGGTGGCGACCAGCACCGATGGCGCCGCTGATCAACGATCCGTACGCCGAGCCTCTGGTGCGTGCGGTCGGCGTCGACTTGTTCACGCGGCTGGCGACCGGCGAGCTGCAGCCCGGGCGACCTCGACGACGACGAGGCCACCGGCATGGAGCGGATGGTCGACAACATGGCGGTCCGGACAAAGTTCTTCGACGACTTCTTCACTCGAAGCGACCGCACGCAGGCATCAGGCAGGTGGTGATCCTGGCGTCGGGCCTGGACTCCCGGGCCTACCGGCTGGAGTGGCCGCAGGGCACCGTCGTCTACGAGATGGACCAGCCGCAGGTGATCGAGTTCAAGACGCAGGACGCTGGCCGACATCGGCGCCGAGCCCACCGCCGATCGTCGCGCGGTGGCGATCGACCTGCGCTTCGACTGGCCGCTCGGCGCTGACGGGAGGCCGGCTTCGACCCGAGCCAGCCGACGGCGTGGAGCGCCGAGGGCCTGCTCGGCTACCTGCCGCCGGAAGCGCAGGACCGGCTGCTCGACACGATCACCGCGCTCAGCGCGCGCCGGCAGCCGGTTGGCCACCGAGAGCGTGCCGTCTATCGACCCGGCCGACATCGAGAAGGCCATCGAGCAGATGCAGTCGGCGGCCGAGCGTTGGCGCAAGCACGGGTTCGACCTCGACTTCGCCGACCTCATCTACCTGGGAGACCGCAAGGAGCCGGCCGCGTATCTGGCCGACCACGGCTGGCAGGTCGAGCGGCAGCAGCGTCAACGAGCTGTTGACCGACAACGGGTTCGCGCCGTTCGACGAGAGACGACGCCGTTCGCCGACCTGCGCTACGTCAGCGGCACCGCGGCGGTGATCGATGACCCGTTCGGAGACCGACAGCTGGGACGTCGCGTCCAGCGTCGGCGCGACCGCCACGATGGTCGCCGCGGCGCGGGCGATGGCCAGCACGGAACCGAACGCGCTCATCGACGACCCGTTCGCCGCGCCGCTGGTGCGCGCCGTCGGCATGGACTTCTTCAACCGGCTGCTCGACGGCGAGATCGACCTGTCCGACGACGGCGACGGGCGACGCCACCCGGCTGATGACCAACGTGATGGCGGTGCGCACCCGGTTCTTCGACGACTTCTTCATCGAAGCCGACGGCGCGCGGGCATCCGGCAGGCGGTGATCCTGGCCTCCGGCCTGGATGCCCGCGCGTACCGGCTGCTCGTGGCCGGACGGCACCGTCGTGTACGAGATCGACCAGCCCAAGGTCATCGAGTTCAAGAACGCGACGATGGCGTCGATCGGCGCGACGCCGACCGCAGAGCGCCGGGCGGTCGGCATCGACCTTCGCGAGGACTGGCCGGCGGCGTTGCGCCGCAACGGGTTCGACGACACCCAGCCGACCGCGTGGAGCGCCGAAGGGCTGCTGGTGTATCTGCCGCCGGAGGCGCAGGACCGGCTCTTCGACGACATCGCGACGCTGTCGCGCGCCCGGCAGCCGGCTGGCCACCGAGTACCACCCGGACGCGGGCGCGAGCATCGGCGACGCGGCCGCGGCGATCCGTGAGCGGTGGCAGCAGCACGGATTCGACATGAACTTCGCCGACCTGTTCTACCCGGGTGAACGCAACCCCGTCGTCGAGTACCTGACCGAGCACGGCTGGCAGGTGGACAGCCCGCAGCAGACCCGACATGTTCGCCGATACGGCCGACAGTTCCCCGACGGCGAAGAGCTTGCGCCGATGCGCGATTCGCTCGCCGTCACCGCAATCCGACAGTAGGTAGGTACGTTCCAATGGCACGAACCGACGACGACACCTGGGATCTGGCGTCCAGTGTCGGCGCCACCGCGACCGCGGTCGCGGCCTCCCGAGCGGTGGCATCGCAAGGACCGGACGCGCTTCTCGACGATCCGTTCGCCGAGCCGCTGGTGCGCGCCGTCGGCCTGGATCCGTTCGTCAAGATGGTCGACGGCGAGGTCGTTCAACGACGACGATCCGTTGATGAACCGCAAGACGATGAGCGAGCAGATCGCGGTCAGGACACGGTTTTTCGACGACTTCTTCATCGCAGGCGACCGCAGCGGGCATACGGCAGGCGGTGATTCTGGCGGCGGGCCTTGACACCCGCAGCTACCGACTGCCGTGGCCGGCGGGCACCGTCGTGTTCGAAGTGGACCAGCCCCAGGTGATCGCATTCAAGACCGCGACGCTCGACGACCTCGGCGCCATCACCGAAGGCGACGCGCAGGACCGTCGGCGATCGACCTGCGCGACGACTGGCCGACCGCGCTGCGTGAGGCGGGGTTCGATCCGGCGCAGCCCACGGCCTGGATCGCCGAGGGGCTGTTGATCTATCTGCCACCCGACGCGCAGGATCGACTGTTCGACAACATCACCGCGCTGTCGGCGCCCGGCAGCCGGCGTGGCCACCGAGCACATGGACATGAAGTCGCATGCCCGACGATTGGGCGGAGAAACTGGACCGAACGGTCGCACGCGGCGGGCTCGGACATCAACCTGTCCGATCTGTTCTACTCAGGCGAACGCAACACCGCCGGCGAGTACTTGCCCTCGCACGGCTGGCAGGTGGCCACCCGCACGACCGCGGAGGCGTTTGCCGCCAACGGTTTCGAGCTTCCAGACGACGAGCTACGAGGCTGATCGGCGACTCCGGATACCTGACGGCGACCCTGCAAGGAGCATGATGGCCCGGACCGATGACGACAGCTGGGACCTGGCATCCAGCGTGGGCGTCGACCGCCACGATGGTGGCCGCGCAGCGGGTGCTCGCCAACCGCGAAGGGCTGATCGACGACCCGTACGCCGAACCGCTGGTGCGCGCGGTCGGCCTCGACTTCTTCACCCGGGTGCTCGACGGCGAGATCGACCTCGAGGAGCGTCGATCCCCGGTTCAACCTGCGGCGAGCGGCGCGAGGGAATGGCGGTCCGCACCCGCCACTTCGACCGGTTGTTCACCGATGCCGCCGCCGCCGGGGTCCGGCAGGCGGTGATCCTGGCCGCCGGACTCGATGCCCGGGCCTACCGGTTGCCGTGGCCCGACGGCACGACCGTGTACGAGCTCGACCAGCCCGAGGTGATCGATTTCAAGATCGAAGACGCTGGCCGAGCTGGGCGCGGAGCCCACGGCCGACCGGCGTACCGTCGCGATCGACCTGCGCGACGACTGGCCGAAAGCGCTGCGGGACAACGGCTTCGACGCCACGCAGCCGACCGCATGGATCGCCGAGGGCCTGCTGATCTATCTGCCGCCCGAGGCGCAGGACCTGCTGTTCGACCGGATCGACGAGCTCAGCGCGCCGGGCAGCCGAGTGGCCACCGAGCACATTCCGGACGTCAGCATGTTCTCCGACGAGCGGTCGAAGCAGATCACGGAGCGGCTCAAGAAGTACGGCCATGACATCGAGATGGGCGACCTCATCTACCACGATGAACGCAGCGACGTCGTCGAGTACCTGACCGGCCACGGCTGGGACGTGACGGCGCAGACGATGCCGGAAGCCTACGCCGCCAACGGATTCGAATTTCCCGATGACGGCGCCATGGGCTTCTTCGCCGACATGAGCTACTCAGTCGCGGTCAAGCGCTAGCCCTCGGCCGCCGAGTGGCCGGCTCAGCTCGAAGCGGTTGTCGTCGAGATCGTGGAACCACACGAACTCGTTGTCGGCGCTGCGGCGGATCTCGCCGACGTCGACGCCCGGTCGAGCAGCTCTTGTCCGCGCAGGCGCGAGGTCGCCGTTCATCACGACGACCACGTAGGTGTTGCTGTCGTTGTCGTCCGCGCACACGTGCCTGCCCGGCGGGGAGCTGCCACAGCGACACCACAGCGCCTGCGATCTGGTAGACGGCGATCGGATGATCCCCGTCGGCGCCGACGTGAATTGGTTCAAGGCCAAGCTTTTCGCGATACCAACTGACCGACGCGGCGACGTCGCGCACGCGCAGGACGGTCGAAACCATTGCCGCGTCCTCGAACATGCTCACACCCTGCCCGAGAGTTCCAGGAACCGTCCGTAGCGGTCCTCCATCGGCGCCTTCCACGCCGGGTTCGGCTCGACGATGCGCTCGGTCGACGCCCAGCGGGCGGCCTCGGCGATCGACGACTCCAGCCCTGCCGCCATTCGGGCGAGGAACGCGGCGCCCAGCGCCGCACCCTCCGGCACCCCCGACACCTCGACGGGAAGCCCTGTCGCGTCGGCGATGGCCTGCATCCACGGCTCGACCCGGGTGCCGCCACCGGTAGCGACGATGCGAGACGCCGGCGCGCCGCCCAGCTCGATGAGATGGCGCACGACGAATCCGGACGCCTCGTAGGCGGCGCGGCGCACCGACGCGGCGTCGTGCGCGAGGTGGAGCCCGTCGAGCACGGCGCGGCGGTCCGGGTCGTGGTACGGCGTGCGCTCACCCCGCACGTACGGCGCCCACACCGGTACCCGGCCCGGCTCGACCGCAGCCGAATCACCTGGCGCCACAAGACGATCCACCCAGTTGAGGAAGAGGCCGCCTGCGTTGCTCGGCTCCGCCGATCTGGCACTTGCCCGCCGCGGTGTGGGGAAGGGTCCACAGGCCGGGCACCTCGTGGGCTTCGGGGATGGTCACCCAGACGATCAGCGTGGTTCCGCACAGCACCAGTACGTCACCGTCCTTGTCGGCGCCCGCCACCATCTGCTCGCAGGTGGCGTCGATCGCGCCCGCCGCCAGTACTGCGTCGCTGTCGCGCACCCGGCCAACGGCCACACCCGGCGCCTCCACCCGCGGCATGCGGTCGGCGGATGCGCCGCAGTCGGCGCATTCGCGCTGCATTCCAGCCGGTGCCGTCGAACAGCGGCATGGTGGTGAACGCGGTGGCGAAGTCGATCACGGCCTCACCCGCCAGCGCGTGGTTGGCCACGGCCGTCGCGGGCCAGTAGCCGTGCCGCGTCGGGCGCTTCGCCCAGCCGTCCACCGCAGGAACTCGGCCGCCTCGCCCACCATGAACCCCATGCCGCCGGTCGGGGTCGAAACCCGGCCCCGGCTGTCGCCGTACAGCAGGCCCGGCGTGACGGGAACGCCGTCGGCGTCGACGGCCGTCATGGAAGGGACCATCGCCGAGACGGCCACCGCGCGGGCATCGGGCCGGGCCAGCTCGCTCGAGGGCCGCCAGCGGGCCGTTCCGCCAGGCCTCCTCCGCGTCATGCTCGAGTTTGTCCGGCGCGGGTATCCGCAGCCGGTGCGGGATTCGGGTCCGCGCGACCACTCGGCCGTGCTCGTCGGCGGCCACCGCCTTGACCGCGGTCGTGCCGATGTCGATGCCGATTGTCACCTCTTCGCGTGACACGCGCGTCACCGTACGCCAGCATGGGCAGTCGTGACCCCAGACCGCGTGCCCTGGTGACCGCCCCGCTGCGGGGGCCGGGATTCGACAAGCTGCGTCAGCTGGCCGATGTGGTCTACGACCCGTGGATCGAGCAGACCCCGCTGCGGATCTACAGCGAGGAGCAGCTGGCCGATCGCGCGCGCGCTGAGGGCGCCGATGTGCTTGTGGTGGAATCCGATTCGGTGCGCGGGCCGGTGTTCGAACTGCCGCTGCGCGCCATCGCGTCCACCCGCGGTGACCCCAACAACGTCGACATCGCGGGCGCGACCGCGGCCGGGATCCCGGTGCTGCATACCCCCGGCCGCAACGCCGACGCCGTCGCCGAGATGGCCGTCGCGCTGCTGTTCGCCGCCACCCGTCACGCTGCTGCCTGCCGACGCGGACGTCCGGTCCGGCCAGGTGTTTCGCGACGGAACCATCCCCTACCAACGGTTCCGCGGCGCGGGAGATCGCCGGGCGGACCGCAGGCCTGGTGGGCCTCGGCGCCGTCGGCCTGGCGCTGCGATGGCGGCTGACCGGGCTCGGCGTCTCGGTCATCGCCTACGACCCGTACAACGACGAGGCCCGCCACAGCCTCGACGAGCTGCTCGATCAGGCCGACATCGTCTCGCTGCACGCCCCGGTCACCGACGACACCGTCGGGATGATCGGCGCCGACCAGTTCGCGGCGATGCGCGACGGCGTGGTGTTCCTCAACACCGCCCGCGCGCAACTGCACGACACCGACGCGCTCGTCGACGCACTGAAGAGCGGCAAGGTGGCCGCGGCGGGCCTCGACCATTTCGAGGGCGAATGGCTGCCGGTCGACCATCCGTTGACGGCCTGCCCAACGTGGTGCTGACGCCGCACATCGGCGGGGCCACCTGGAACACTGAGGCACGGCAGGCGCAGATGGTCGCCGACGGGCTCGAAGCACTGCTGTCGGGTGGCACGCCGACCAACATCGTGAACCCGGAGGTGCTGGCGCAGTGAGATTCGTCGACGACCCCGAAGACGGCCGTGCTGGCGGCGGCCAAGGACATGCTGCGGCGCGGCCTCGTCGAGGGCACGGCGGGCAACATCTCTGCGCGCCGGGAGGACGGCAATCTCGTCATCACGCCGTCGTCGGTGGACTACGCGGACATGACGATCGACGATCTCGTGGTGGTCGACCCGGACGGCGCCGTGGTGCGGCCGCAGGACGGCCGCTCGCCGTCGTCGGAGATGCAGCTGCACCTGGCCTGCTACCGCGCGTTCGACGACATCGGCAGCGTGATCCACAGTCATCCGGTGTGGGCCACCATGTTCGCCGTCGCCCACCAGCCGATTCCGGCCTGCGTCGACGAGTTCGCCGTGTACTGCGGCGGGGAGATCCGCTGCGCCGACTACGCCGCGTCCGGCACACCCGACGTCGGCCACAACGCGGTGAAGGCGCTGGAGGGCCGGGCCGCGGCGCTGATCGCCAACCACGGCCTGGTCGCCGTCGGCCCGCGCCCCGACAAGGCGCTGCACGTCACCGCGCTCGTCGAGCGCACCGCCCAGATCGTCTGGGGTGCAAGGGCTCTCGGTGGTCCGGTGCCGATCCCCGACGAGGTCAACAAGAACTTCGCCGCCGTCTACGGCTACCTGCGCCAAAACCCGATGTGACTTGCCTCATGGCCGGGCCATGGCCGCCGAGCCCGCGATGAAGGCGTCGATGTCGGCGTTCTTACCGTCGACGACAGCCTTCATGTCGGGCACGATAATGCTCGAAGCGGTCGGTCCCTAGCGCGGCAATGATGCCGTCGGCCACCTCCTCGGGCGGTGACCTTCGGCCGTCGTAGAGCGGGTCGTCGTTGTCCGGCTGATCCCAGATCTCGGTGTCGACGGGCCCCGGCTCGATCAGCTTCACCGACACGCCGGTGCCGTGCAGGTCGACGGCCATCGCCTCACTCCAGCCGCAGAGCGCGAATTTGCTTGCCGAGTAGGCTGCATTCGTGGATGATGCCGAGCCGACCGCCGACGCTGGACACGTTGACGATGACGCCGGCGTCGCGGGCCAGCATGCGCGGCAGCACCGCGAGCGTCATGCGCATCGGGGCGAAGAAGTTCACCGCCATGACGGCTTCCACGTCGGCGGGATCCAGCGCGGTCACGGCCCGGCGTTTCGGCATGGCCGCGTTGTTGATCAGCACGTCGATGCCGCCGAGCGTGTCCCACACCTGCAAGGCCAGCGGGCCGACGGCCGTGGTGTCGGCGAGGTCGGCCACCCACATCGTCGAGTCCGGCGACGACGCCCGGCAGTCGGCCAGCACCTCGGCGAGCCGATCGTGCCTGCGAGCGATCAGCCCGACGATCGCGCCCTTGCTCGGCGAACCTGCCGGGCCAGTGCGGCACCCAGGCCGGACGACGCGCCGGTGATCAGCACCCGCTTGCCCGCCGCCGAGAACGCCACGGCCGAAGTCTGGCGCGAACTGGCCAGTTACTGACACGTGATTCCGCGAGATAACCGTGCCGGTATGCGGCCACGTGGGCGAGCTCAGTCGCGGCGGTGAAAGCTCAGCGTCTCGCCGCGTGCCCCGCCCATCCAGAGGTCCTGACAGGCGGCGGCCATCTCGTCGAGTCCTTCGGATGATGGCGCCGAAGACATTGCCGGGAACCCAGCCCTGGTCGCCGTTGATCAGCAGATTGTTCCGCCCGTAGAACAGGGCCAGGTCGACGATCGCTCCGGTTGTCCCTGTGCCGGTGGTGTTTTCGTAGCCGTACGCCGGATTGCCGAGATCGTCGGAGTCGAAGGAGAACCAGCACAGGTCGCCCGGGATCGGCGTGATCGTGGTGTTCTCCTTGCCCGGGATCGACGGGCGCGAACGCCGGCAGCAGCGTGTAGATCTCGTTGCGGGCGTACTTGCCGTGGAACACCGGCGCCGACAGCGGCAGCGCATCCCACACCGCGGCACAGGTACGGGGCGCCTCGTCGTCCAGCATTCGGGCGACACAGCTCACGCCGCGCTTGTCCAGCGACACCGTGATCAGCCTGCTCATCTCAAACCCTCCTCGGCCAGTAGTCCGGGTGTGCGCAGGTGCCAGTCGGTCGCGGACTGGTACGCCTGGCCCACCCGCAGCACCAGCGCATCGGCGTGCCGGGCGCCGACGATCTGCAATCCGATCGGCAAGCCGGCTGTGGTGAACCCGCACGGCACGCTGAGCGCGGGCTGCTGGGTCAGGTTGAAGGGATAGGTGTACGGCGTCCAACTCGTCCAGTCCGGCGACGCCGAACCGTCGGGCACGTCCTGGCCCGACGGGGAACGCGGGCAACGGCAGCGTCGGCGTCACGAGCACGTCGTAGCGTCTGGTGGAAGCGCCCCATCAGCCCGCCCAGCTCCATCCGGACCGCCATCGCGTCCAGATAGTCGGAGGCCGAGTAGGCTGGAGCCGATGAGCGCGGTGCGGTGCAGTCCGGGGTCGATCCGGTCGGCCAGCTCATCGAGGGCGCCGTAGGACGCCAGCACCTTGGCTTCGCCGGAGAACCACAGCACGTGGAAGGCGTCGCACCGGATCGGTGAATCCCGGATCGACCTCATCCACCTCGGCGCCCGCGCTCACCAGCACGTCGACGGCCGCGCGGACGGCGGCGTCCACCTCGGGGTCGTTGCGGACGAAGCCGAGATCGGACGAGTAGGCGACGCGCAGGCCTGCCACCCCGTCGTCGAGTCCGGACAGGAACGACGTCGTCGGCGTCGGCATGGCCGCCCAGTCGCGCGCGTCGAATCCGGTGATCACGTCCATCAGCGCGGCGGTGTCCCGCACGGTCCGGGTCATCGGCCCGGCGTGCGACAGCGTCCCGAACGGGCTCGGCGGATAGAACGGAATCAGGCCGTACGTCGGCTTCAGCGCGACCGTTCCGGTGAACGCCGCGGGGATGCGCACCGAACCGCCGCCGTCCGTGCCGACCGACCACGGCCCCATGCCGAGGCCGACGGCCGTCGCGCTGCCGCCGCTGGATCCGCCGGACGTCTTGGTGCGGGTCCCACGGGTTGCCCGTCACGCCGTGCCGCAGCGAGTCGGTGACGCCCTTCCACGAGTACTCCGGCGTCGTGGTCTTGCCGAGGATGACCGCGCCGGTCTCGCGCAGCCGCGCGACGCAGGGCGCGTCCTCGTCCCACGGGCCCGCCGCGTCGATGAGTTCACTGCCGCGCAGCGTCGGCCATCCGCGGGTCCACAGCGCGTCCTTGATCGACGTGGGCACGCCGTCGCCGGGGCCCGAGCGGCTCCCCGGACTGCCAGCGGGCCTCGGACTCCTTCGCGGCCGCGAGCGCGCCGTCGCGATCGACCAACACGAACGCGTTCACCCGGCCGTCGTAGGCGTCGATCGCGTCCAGCGCCGCCTCGGTGGCCTCGACGGGCGAGATGCGTCTTGTTCCGGTAGCCCTCGACGAGCTCCGTCGCCGACGGGATCATGTTGTCGCTCCCGGCGGACACGTAGCCGAGCTTCTTGTCCACCACGTTGAGCAGCGGCTCGCCCGGCCAGCCAGCGCCGGACGTTCGTCGCGAACTGCGCGGCCAGGGTTTCGCGCCAGCCGACGGCGTCGGCGGACATGTGCGCGGTGACCGTCACGTTCGGCGCGTCCCACAGCGGGTGGCCGGGCGGCAGCGGCTCGGTGTCGAACACGTCGAGGGTCGCCCCGCCGATGCGTCGCTGCGTCAGCGCCTCGAGCAGCGCGGCCTCGTCGACCATCGGCCCGCGGGCGATGTTGACCAGGTGCGCGTCGGGCTTCATGGCGGCGAGCACCTCCGCGTCGACCAGTCCACGTGTCGCCGGGGTGAGCGGCGCGGCCAGGATCAGGTGATCGCACCAGCCGACCTCGGCGGCCAGGTCGGCGCTGTCGACGATCTCGCCGAAGTCCGGGTCGTCGGCGACGGCCCTGCGGCCTGCGCCGCGAACGACCAGGCCGGCGGCCCGCAGCAGCTTCGCGATCTCCCGTCCGATGCCGCCGGTGCCGACCACCAACGCGGTCGCACCGGTGATGCTGCGCGTCTCGCGGTGGCGCCACTCGTGGCGCCGCTGCAGGTCGAAGCTCGTCAGGCTGTCCTTGGCGTACGCGATCACGGCGCCGAGCACGTACTCGGCCAGCGGGCGGTCGAACACGCCGCGCGCGTTGGTCACCACGCACGTCGGAGTCCCGCAGCTCGTCGAACAGCAGCGTGTCCACGCCTGCGGCGGTGATGTGTATCCACTCGAGCTGGTCGGCGTCGGACCACACGTCACGCACGGCCGTGGAGAAGAAGTCCCACAGCAGCAGCGCCTGCGCGCCGCGGACGGCCTCGGCGAGACCGTCGGCCGCGCAGTAGCGGAAGTCCACGTCAAGGCCATCGAGACCGGGCGGACGGTCGGTCGCCTTCTCGCACAGGACCGCGACAACCGGTCGTGTTCGAGGCACGGGTCCGAGGCTAGGAACGAAACCGTACGATTGTCAACAATCGCCTTGCGGCTCGGTCGCCGTCCCCCCAGACTGGGGCCATGGGCCATTCCCCGCCGCTCGAGCAGTCCGGAGTCGGTGTCGTCGTGCCCTTCGACTTCGCGCTCGACCGGGAGTTGTGGCGATGGGTACCCGACGACATCACCCTTCACATCACCCGCATGCCCTATGCCCCGATGCCCGCAAACCTCGAGATGGCGGTGCACATCTCCGACCCGGCGCTGGTCGCCCAGCGGGTTCGACGACGTCCGCGCGGTTTCGCCGCTGGTGATGGCGTACGCGTGCACGTCGGGAAGCTTCATCGGTGGCCTCGCAGGCGAGGCCGCGTTGGTGTCGGCGATGCTCGATGCAGGCGCGCCTGCCGCGGTGACGACGAGCGGCGCGCTGCTGCAGGCGCTGCGCCACCTCGAACCTGAGCAGGATCGCGACCGTGACGCCCTACGTCGCCGAGATCACCGTCGGCCTGACGGCCTTCCTCGCCGAAGCCGGGGTCGACGTGGTCGCGGCCGCCGGGCTTGGCTTGATCTCCGACATCTGGACCGTGCCCTACGACGTCACTGTCGGGCTCGTCCGTGACACCGATCACCGCCGACGCTCAGGCGGTCTTCATCAGCTGCACCAACCTGCCGACCTATGACGTGATCGCCACGCTGGAGCGCGAGCTGGGCAAGCCGGTGTTGACGGCCAATCAGGTCACCATGTGGTCGGCGCTGCCACGCCATCGGCCGCAAGGCGGTCGGCCAAGGCCAGCAGCTGCTGGAGCGGTGACGGATGACGGACCGGCCGGTGATGGAAGCGGAGTACGCCGAGCGGCTGCGGCGCGTGCGAGAGGCCATGGCGCATCGGGCTTTTGGCGCTCTCGTGGTGTGCGACCCGGCGAACCTGTTCTATCTCACCGGCTACAACGCGTGGTCGTTCTACACCCCGCAGTGTCTGCTGGTCGGTCCGGAGGGGCCACCGCACCTGTTCGCGCGGGCGCAGGACGCCGGCGGGCGCGGCGCACACATGCAACCTCGACGACGACCACATCCACGGCTATCCGGAGGAGCTGGTGCACCGGCCGGGCGTGCACCCGTTCGACTGGGTCGCCGCCTCGATCCGCACGTCTCGTGGCCGATGGTGAGGTTGTCGGTGTCGAGTGCGACACCCATTTCTTCTCTCCGCGTGCGTATTTCGCGCTGGAGCACGGACTTCCGACGAACCGGCTGGTCGACTCCGAGGAGCTGGTGAACTGGGTTCGCGTGGTGAAGTCGCCGCACGAAGTGACACAGCTGCGGATCGCAGGCACCATCGTCGAACGCGCGATGCGCACGGCATGCGAAAGCGTGCGGCCGGGTCGCAGGCAGTGCGACGTCGTCGCCGAGATCATGGCCGCGCAGGCGACAGGAACACCCGAGCACGGCGGCGACTACCCCGCCATCGTGCCGATGCTGCCGACCGGTGAGGCGGCTGGCGCACCGCATCTCACGTGGACCGACCGGCCTTTCGAGAAGGGCGCGGCCACCACCATCGAGCTGGCGGGCGCATTCGGCCGCTACCACGCGCCGCTGGCGCGGACGGTGATGCTGGGCGAACCGCCGAGCCGGCTCACCGAGACCGCGAAGGTGATCGCCGAGGCGATGGACGCGACACTGGCCGCGATCCGCCCCGGCGTCGATGTGGACGCGGTGCACCAGGCGTTCGACCGCGTCATCCGCACGCACGGCATGGAGAAGGAGTCGCGGCTCGGGTACTCGATCGGCATCGGCTATCCACCGGACTGGGGTGAGCGCACGATCAGTGTGCGGTCCGGTGAGACGACGCCGCTCGCGGAAGGCATGGCGCTGCACATCATTCCGGGGATGTGGATGGACGGCTTCGGCTACGAAATGTCCGAGCCGGTCGTGGTGACCGACACCGGGGTGGAACGCCTGACCGGCCTGCCGCAGGAACTCACGATCTGGAGGTAGCACGTGACAACATCGACGCTCCCGTTCGCCGCGCGCGCCGCGGGGCTGGTCGGGTCGGTCATCGACTCGAGCACCTCGCTGCTGCACAAGCAGACACACGACGTGGTCCGATTCGCCATGGGCAGCCCCGCGGCCGAGGCCGTGCCGTCCGAGATTCTCGCAGGCATCGCAGCGATCGAACTGAGCGCACCCGACGCCTACGACTATGCCGCGACGGAAGGCGACCCGCCGCTACACGCCGCGCTGCTGGAGACGTTGCGCGGCACCAGCGACGAGACCACCGCCGACCGGCTGACGATCACCGCGGGCGGCATGCAGGGGCTCGACCTGTTCTGCAAGATCTTCGTCGACCCTGGCGATCTCGTCACCGTCGAGTCGCCGACGTACACCAACGGCAGTGCGACGGCGCTGTCCTACGGCGCTGCCGCTGCTGGAGATCCCCGTCGACGACGACGGCATGGACATCGACGCGCTCGAGCGCCTGGTCGGCGAGGCGGGGCGCACACCAAAGGCGATCTACACGATCCCGACGTTCCAGAACCCGTCCGGCGTGACGATGTCGCTGGACCGCCGGCTGCGGCTGCTCGAGCTGGCCCGCGGATGGGGGTCGATGGTGATCGACGACGACCCCTACGGATTGCTGCGCTTCGCGGGTGAGCCGCTACCGACACTGCGCGAGCTCGGCGCAGGCGACCCGCTGGTGTTCGCGGTCCGCACGTTCTCCAAGATCGTCGCACCCGGATTGCGGGTCGGCTGGGTGGATACCGTCCCGGAGCTGCAGCAGCTGCTGATCAACGCGAAGCAGGCGATGGACACCTGTACCAACCTGCCCGCGCAGCGGCTGCTCACCGGCTTCCTCACCGGCGGGCACCTCGAAGACCACCTGACGACCCAGCGGGCCGAGTACAAACGGCGCAAGGACGCCATGCACGCCGCGCTGCGCGAGCACTTCGGCGACATCGCACGGTGGACCGATCCCGAGGGTGGTTTCTTCTGCTGGGTCACCCTCGACAGCGTCGACGCCACAGCGCTTTTCGAGCCGGCGCTGGCCGAGGGTGTCGCGTTCATCCCCGGCTCGGCGTTCTCGCCGACCGGCCGGTTCACGAATGCGTTGCGGCTGTGCTTCGCCTCCAATCCCCCCGACCGCATCCACGAGGGAGTCGCCCGGCTGCGACGGGCCGTCGACCTGCACCCAAAGGGCTGACGTGTCGCTGACCGCCGCCGAGCGGGGCGTGCTGGACAAGATCGACGAGGACCACCTGGTCGAGCTGACCCGGTCGCTGCTGCGGGCCGACGGGCAGAATCCGCCCGGCGAGGAAGCTGCGACGGTCGCGGTGCTCGCCGCGGCGGCCGCCGACCTGGGGCTCGACACGTGTCCGAGGTGCCGGTGCAGCCGGGCCGCGACAACCTGCGCGTCACGCTCCCCGGCGGCGGCGGGCCCGGCCTTCTGCTGCTGGGCCATACCGACGTCGTTCCGGTCGGCGAGGGCTGGACCAAGGACCCGTTCGGCGGCGTCGATCGAGGCCGGCCGCATATACGGCCGCGGCGCCTCGGACATGAAAGGTGGCCTGGCGGCGTGCGCTTTCGGCGATGGCGGCATTGCGGGGCGCCGAGCTTGCGCGGACCCGTCGAGCTGGCCGCCCTTGTCGACGAGGAGGAGAACGGCATCGGCATCCGCGCCTATGTCGCGTCGGCGACCACGCGGTCGTTCCTGGGCTGCATCACCGCGGAGCCCACCGACCTGCAGACCATCGTCGGCGCGCGCGGCGCCGCCTACCTGCGGGTCGATGTTCACGGAACGGCCTGCCACGCAGGCGATCCCGACAACGGCGCGAACGCGATCTACGGTGCGGCCGAGGTGGTGGCCGAGATCGAACGCATGCACGCCGAGCTGGCCGAGCGCCGACATCCGCTGCTGGGGCCCTGCGACGTGGAGCGTCGGCCAGATCAAGGGCGGCAGCGGCGGCAGCGTGGTGGCCGCCGAGTGCGTCGTGGTCGCCGATCGCCGGCTGCTGCCCGGCGAGTCGGCCACCACGGTGCTGCGACGACCTGCGTGCGCGGATCGAGGCATTGCGGCTGGCCGATCGTGGCCTGACCGTCGAGGTGTCGATGCCGATGGAGATGCCCGCGTTCGAGACGCCGGCGGACTCGCCGCTGGCCCGCATCGCCGGCGCCGCGGTGGCCGACGCGGGCGGGCCTGATCTGGCGCCCGGCGGCTGGACGGCGGCCTGCGACGGCGGGTTCGTCGCCCGCGACCTCGGCGTGCCGGTCGTGGTGCTCGGGGCCGGGATCGGTCGCCGAACAGGCACACCGTCCCGACGAGTCGGTGGCGATCGAGGAGCTGATCACCGCCGCACGCGCCTACGCACTGACGGCGTTACGCCTGCTGGCCTGAGTGGGCCGGCTCGGGCCGCTAACGTTGGGGATGGTGAGACCGGCCCAGAACCGAGGAGGACCGTGGCGACTGCAGCGGAGTTGATGGTCAAGTGCCTTGAGTCCGAAGGTGTCTCGGTGATCTTCGGAATCCCCGGCGAAGAGAACATCCGCTTTGTCCAGGCGGTGGCGGCCTCACCGATCCGATACGTGCTGACCCGGCATGAGCAGGCGGCGGCATTCATGGCCGAGATGTACGGGCGGGTGACCGGGCGGGCCGGCGTGGTGTCGGCCACGCTGGGTCCCGGCGCGATCAACCTGCAACTCGGGGTGGCCGACGCCACCACCAACAGCACCCCGATGGTCGCGATATCGGCGCAGGTCGGCCAGGACCGCGAATACAAGGAGTCGCACCAGTCCGTCGACCTGGTGTCGATGTTCGCGCCGATCACCCGATGGTCGGACGGGGTGCCGACCCCAGAAGCCATCCCGGAGATGTTCCGCAAAGCGTTCAAAGTCGCCGAGACCGAGCGGCCCGCCGCGGTGTACCTTGCCATCCCTGAACACATCGACGAGGACGAGACGGACTATCAACTCGCCCCTCTGCCCCGCAACGTCGTCCGCCCCGAAGCGCCGTCGTCCGCGCAGGTTGACCGAGCGGTCGAGATCCTGCGCACCGCCCGCAACCCGGTGGTCCTTGCCGGACACGGCGCGGCACGGGCGAACGCGACAGCGGCACTCGTCCGGTTCTCCGAGAGCGCCAATGTCTGCGTGGCCAACACCTTTCACGGTAAAGGGGTGATGCCGGACGATCACCGCAACAGCCGCGGCACCATCGGGTTCATGCGTCGCGACTACGTCAACTTCGGCTTCGACAACGCCGACGTGATCATCGCCGTCGGTTACGAGCTGCAGGAGTTCGACCCGGTGCGGATCAACCCGAATACCGACAAACGGATCATCCACATCCACCGCTTCCCGGCCGAGGTGGACATGCACTACCCGGTCGCCGTCGGCATCGAAGGCGACATCAGCGCCTCACTGGACGCGCTGACCGAGCGGTTGTCCGGAACCACGTTCGACGATCCGCAGAAGCACCCCGAGCAGTCACTTGCTGGCGGAGGAGATCGCTCGGGGACAACAGGATTCACGCTTATCCGCTGGCCCCGCAGCGGATTGTCGCCGACACCAGGGCAGCGCTGGACCGCGGCGACATCGTGTTGGTGGACACCGGTGCGGTCAAGATGTGGATGGGCCGTCTCTACCCGACATATGAGCCCAACACCTGTCTGATCTCCAACGGGTTGTCGACCATGGCCTTCGCGTTGCCCGGTGCGCTGGGAGTGCACATGGCCCAAGCCCGACCGCAAGGTGCTCGCCGTCATGGGCGACGGAGCGTTTCTGATGAATTCGCAGGAGATCGAGACCGCGGTGCGTGAGCGCATCCCGCTCGTCGTTCTGATCTGGGAGGACGGCGGCTACGGGCTGATCGAATGGAAGATGGACCTCGAACTCGGCACGCATTCGAACGTCACGTTCACCAACCCGGATATGGTCATGTACGCGGAGAGCTTCGGCGCCAAGGGATATCGCATCGCCCACGCAGACGAGCTGTTGCCGACACTGCGATCGGCGCTGCAGGACGACGGGGTGTCGATCATTGCCTGCCCGGTCGACTACTCGGAGAACATGCGCCTCATCGAGGAACTCGGACAGCTCGACTCGACGCTGTAAGCCGTCTGTTATGGTGCAATCGTTTGCACCTCGTGCGTCATCGATGAGCGATTGGAGCGGCGCATGCCCGCACCGAGCTTTGCAGCGATCACCGAACCCGTGCCCGGCTCCTCCCGGCCGGTCAGCTACCACCTGGCCGAGACCTGGGACGGCCTGTACGTCCCGTACGCCCTGCGGCTGCCGTCGCAGGAGGCCACCGGACTTCCGTTCGTGTTCCTCGCCTACGGCAACGGCGGCGGTGGTCTGGAGTGGCTGCGCGGACGGGTCGCGACGCACGGCTACATCATGGAGCGCCTGCTCGACGCGGGTTACGCCTGCGCGTGGGGCCGGTACCGCACCGAGGTCGAGCTCGGATTCCATCTCGGCGGCCGGCTCGTCGTGGACCGGCGCCAAGGCATGGATCTGATGAGCCGTTCGCCGCTGGAGTTCGAGGACGAGCTCGCCATCCTCGAGCACGTGGCCCGGCATCCGCAGATCGACCCCGACCGACTCGGTCACGTCGGAGTGAGCCATGCCGGCGAGATGCTGTTCAAGATCGCGTCCCAGTACGACGGCCCGCTCAAGGCCGGGGTCGCCTGCGAGCCCGCCAATCACGAGTTCCTCGATCTCACCCCGGACGACACCGCCTTCACGAACCCCGAGACGCAGCTGCGCAACATCGAGGAGATGCAGATGCGCGATCCTGCGTTCGTACGCTCACGAATCAACGAACCGCTCGCACTGGAGCGGATCGAACCCATCTCGCTCCCGATCCTGGTGATGGGCCGTGACGACGACCACCTGCAGGGCATCTTCCGGCTGAGCTACGACCTGCTGGCGTCCGGCGGGAAGGACGCCACGTGGGTCTCCTGGGACCACCCGCTGCACGGCTACATCTTTCCGGTCGCCGGTGCCGACGGCACGGTCGACGTCGACGACGTCCAGGAACGCGCGATCGACGGCGTGATCGCCTTCCTCGACAAGCATCTCGGCTGAGCCCGCGCGGCCGGTGATGATCGAAGCCATCGCGCTTTTCGTGGCCGGAGTATGGGCCGGCGGGATCAACTCTGTCGTCGGCTCGGGAAGCCTGGTGACCTTTCCGACCCTGTTGCTGTTCGGCTACCCACCGCTCACGGCCAACGTGTCCAACAACATCGGCATGGTGGCAGGCGGCGTCGGCGGCATCTACGGCTACCGTCGCGAGCTGGCCCCGAACCGATCAATTCTCATCCGCCTCGCCCCGGCATCGTGCGCAGGCGCATTGGTCGGGGCGGTGTTGCTGCTGGTGCTGCCCGCCGAATCATTCCAGGCGATCGTGCCCGCGCTCATCGCTCTCGGCATGCTCATGGTCGTCGTCGGCCCGAGCATTCAGCGGCGCACGGCGGCCGCCCAGCACGAAGCGTCGACGACCCCGCTCTCGCGGGCTCTGCTGACCGCAGGGATATTCCTGCTCGGCGTGTACGGCGGGTACTTCGGGGCAGCGCAGGGGATCCTGCTGGTCGGGCTGATGGGGATGATCCTCAGCGACGGGATCCAACGCCTGACCGCCATCAAGAATGTGCTCGCGACGTTGGTGAATGTCGTTGCCGCACTGACGTTCATGGTCATCGCCACCGACCGCATCGACTGGTCCGTTGTCGCGCTGATCTCGTGCGGAACGCTTGCTCGGGGGCTACCTCGGCGCCCACTTCGGCCGACGGCTTCCGCCGTCGGTCCTGCGCGTCGTCATCCTGGTGATCGGGACAGTGGCGCTGGTCAAGATCCTGATCTTCGACTGAGCGCCTGGCCTTGACGCTCGGAGGTCCCCGGAACATACTCATGGTGACGACAATCGATTGCAGTCCTCGAGGAGCGAAATGGCCGACACCATCACGCAGCGCATCAGTTACGTACCGTTCGAGCACATGGACGAGCGCATGAAGGCGGAGATGGAGCGGTGCGCGAAGCACGGCACACCGCGACCCGAGAGCTCCGCGGTCCGCGCCCACTCACCGGAGGCCTTCTGGGCCTTCGCCGACAGCTGGCAGTCCCAGTTCCACAGCGGCGTGGTCGACCACGCGATCAAGGATCTGTGCCGGGTGTACATCTCCAGGACGGTCAAGTGCGAGTTCTGCGGCAACCAGCGCTCGGAGAAGGCCACATCGGCGGGCCTGCAGGAGCAGCAGTACGACCAACTGCTCAACTTCGAGAGTTCCGACCTGTACGACGACCGCCAGAAGGCCGCGCTGGCCTACGCCGAAGCCATCGCCTGGGGCTGCCAGGACCTCGACGGGCTCTGGGACCGTCTGCACGCCCACTTCTCCGAGCAGGAGCTGGTCGAGCTGGGCTGCTGCATCGCGCTGACCTTCGGCCAGCAGAGCTGGATCCGCCTGCTCGGCATCGACCACCACCAGTACATGGCAGGCACCGCTGCATCGATGGCGCCCGGGTTCGAGACCGCCGAGCAGCTCGACGGCCAGCAAGGCCGACCCCAAGTACTGGGCAGCTTCGGGCCACGGCTTGAGTCAAGCGCGCCCGCCGGCTCCGGAGGCGGTGACATGGCTTCGTTCCAGCTGACCGTCAACGGCCGCGAGCACAGCGTCGAGGTACCCGAAGGCACGTCCCTGCTGGAAGTGCTGCGCAACGACATCGGCGACAAGTCACCGAAGTTCGGCTGCGGGCTCGGCCAGTGCGGGGCGTGCGTCGTCTGGATCGGTGGCCACCCGACACCGGCGTGCGACACCCCCGTCGAGTACGTCCGCAGCGAGGTGACGAACTCTGGCCGGCCTCGGTCGTCCCGACGCCTTGCACCCGGTGCAGTCGGCGTTCCTGGAGCTGCAGGCCGGGCAGTGTGGCTACTGCATCGCCGGGATCATCATGAGCGCCGCCGCGCTGCTGCGTGACAACCCGCGGCCGACACGCGACGAGGTGTCGGCGGCGCTGGAACGCCACCTGTGCCGCTGCGGCACCCATTCGCGCTTCGTTGAAGCCATACTCGCAGCGGCGGGTTCGGAAACGTGACACCGGACCTGCCCGCCTCGCTCGTCACCAATCCGTGGATCTCGACGTGGCTGACCTTCGCCGACGACGGCGCGATAGCGCTGCGCGTCGGCAAGGTCGAGCTCGGCCAGGGGATCCTCACGGCCCTGACCCAGCTCGCCGCCCATGAGCTCGACGTGCCACCCGAGACCGTCCGTGCCGCCGCCACCAACACCATCTCGTCACCGGATGAGGGCCTGACGGCAGGCAGCCTGTCGATCACGGTCTCCGGGGCGGCGGTCCGGCGCGTGTGCGCCGAGGCGCGGGAGTTGTTCCGCCGCACCGCCGCCCGCAAAGCCGGACTGGAGATCAAGCAGGTGCGGTTGGTGTCCGGCGTCTTCGCGGGTCCCGACGGCGCCCGAATCGGCTCGTATGCCGACCTCGCAGGCGTCGTCGACCTCCACGTAAAGGTCGGCGACCCGTGCCTCGAGGTCGAGCTCGCCCCGCCGACGTCGAAGGATCTGGCTCGCGTCGACCTGCCCGACAAGATGCTCGGCTTGCCGCGCTTCATTCACGATCTGGACTTCGACGGCATGCTGCACGCCAGGGTGGTGCGGCCTCCCGGCCCGGGAGCCCACCTCGAGAACGCCTCTCTCGCAAGCGTTTCGGCCATGCCCGGGGTCGAGCAGGTCGTGCGTGACGGCGACTTCCTTGCCGTCATGGCGCGCCGCGAGGGGCAGGCCACGCACGCGGCCGAAGCCCTGGCGGCCGCGGCTTCGTGGTCGGCGGGCATCGAGTTGCCCGACGACATCGAGGGCTGGTTGCGGACCGCCGAGGCCGAGACCAATGTCATCCGCGCCGACGGCGCCCGGCACGACGTCGCGTCGGCAGCCGTGGCCGCCACCTACTCGAGGCCGTACCTCGCCCACGCGTCGATCGGCCCCAGCTGCGCCATCGCGCACTTCGAGGACGGACGGCTCGACGTCTGGAGCCACAGCCAAGGCGTGTTCACCCTGGGCCGGGCCATCGCGGCGAGCCTGGACCTGCCCGCCGATGCGGTCACGGTGCAGCACGTCGAGGGCCCGGGCAGCTACGGCCACAATGCAGCCGACGACGCCGCCGCCGATGCCGCCCTGCTCGCGACGCGGGTTCCCGGCAGGCACGTGCGGGTGCTCTGGAGCCGCGCAGACGAAATGTCATGGGAACCGTTCGGCCCCGCCATGGTCGCCGATGTCACGGCAGGCGTCGACGAGCACGGGACGATCACCGACTGGTCGTACGAGTTGTGGAGCAACGGCCACACGGCCCGGCCCGGCTATGCGCCGCGACACAGCCTGTTGGCCGACGCCCATCGCGCCGGCGTGACCGATGCTTCCTCCGGCCGTCGATCCCCCTGCCGAGCGCGGCCACGGTTCGGCACGCAACGCCGAGCCGTACTACGACATCGCCAGGGTCGACGTGACCGTTCACCGGCTGCTGACGATGCCGATCCGCACGTCGTCGCTGCGTTCGCTTGGCAGCCAACTCAATACGTTCGCCACGGAGTCCGTCATCGATGAGCTGGCCACAGCGATCGGCCGCGATCCCGTAGAGATGCGCCTCGCCCACCTGTCGGACCCTCGCGCGCGTGAAGTGTTGAGCACCGCCGCAGGCGCCGCGGACTGGGGTGCTCCGCTGCCGGACGGGCACGGCCGCGGTGTGGCGTTCTGTCGATACAAGAACCGGAGCTCGTACTGCGCCGTCGTCGCCGACGTGGAGGCGACCGACCGGCTGCACGTCACCCGCCTCACGATCGCCGTCGATGTCGGCAGGGCCGTGAACGTCGACGGCGTGCGCAACCAGATCGAGGGCGGCGCCATCCAGGCCACCAGCTGGGCGCTGTTCGAGCAGGTCCGGTTCGACCGGCACGCTGTCACCAGCACCGACTGGGAGTCCTATCCGATCGCGCGGTTCGGCCAGGTGCCCCAGGTCGAGGTCCATCTGTTGCAGCGTGCCGACGAGCCGTCGCTCGGCGCCGGTGAGGCCACCCAGGGGCCGGTGCCTGCCGCGATCGGCAACGCGCTCGCCGATGCCCTCGGTGTCCGGGTCAGGACTCTGCCCTTCACACACGACAACATCGTGGCGGCGATCGACGCCGGGCCCTGACCGATCACGCCGCGAGGCGCGCCGCCATCCAGTCCGCCGTGCGGTAACGATGCGCGGACAAGCACATTGGCGCAGCCGTGGTTGCCGTCCGCCAGTAGCAGGAAGTCACTCCCGTCGACTTCCTGGTGCAGCCGCTGCGCCTGCTGCCACGGGATCAGCCGGTCCTTCTTGCCTGCGACCACGAGCGTCGGGCACCGCAGGGATGCGGTCCGGCCGTCCATGGTGAGCGTCAGCGCCAAGGCGCGGGCGTCGTCCTGGTCCTTCGACCGCGAGCGCACCGTGAAAGTCTCCCGGGTCAGCGCGGGCAGAATGTCCCAGTTCTCGCCGAAAGTGTATGGGCCACACAGGCTCACGCAGGCCTTGATCCGCTCGTCGCCACTGGCGAATCGCGGTGCGTAGTAGCCGCCAAGGCTCACTCCCCATACCCCGATGCGATCTGCGTCGATGTCATCGCGCTTGATCAGGGCGTCGACGAAGGCCCGGCCCGGCACTTCCCAGTCCGCGCGGATCGGCAGGTCGTATTCGGCTTCTCCTTGGCCGGGCCCGTCCACGCTGAAGGTGGCAAGGCCACGTTCGAGAAAGAGCTGTTCGGTCGCGCGCAGCTCCTCCTTCGTCGAGTCCAGACCCGGCACACAGATCACGGTCGGATGGGGCGACGGGCGCTGCGGCTTGCGCAGAATCCCGTACATCGTCGACCCCTCGAACGGCATCTCGATCCGTTCGCCGGGCGGGTCCAGATGCGGCAGCGCGGCATCGAGGCACCGCACGGCCGCTTGATGGGCGGCCCGCATCTGCGCCAGATCGCGGACATAGACGAACTTCGCGAAGTGATAAACGACCGCAGCCGTGCTCAGATGCGCGCCCGCGGAGCGAAGGCGGCCCTGCCCGAGCGCCTCGATCCCGAGTTCCTCGTGCACGCTCGCCGCTTCCGACCATGCGGCGCACCAGTCGTCCCAGGACTCGAGCCCCGCCATCACGCGGTCGAAGTCGGCAGCGGGAACACCGTTGGCGGTGAACCGCGGACCCCAGTGCGAACGGGCGGAGGCGACGTATTCGTCCATGCTGTGCAGACCTCTTCATAGGTGCGATTGCAATCGATTGCGTAGGCTTCTACCGTAGCAGGAGCGAAGCCATGGACGGAAGGACGACGGTGGCCTCACCCTCCTCGAATGACCCGGTCAGCGATGTCGTCGTGGTGGGCGGGGGGCACAACGCGCTCGCGTGTGCCGCATACCTCGCCGAGGCCGGCCTGTCCGTCACCGTGCTCGAAGGGCGCGAGGTGATCGGCGGCAACACCGTGACCGAGGAGCTCACCCTCCCCGGCTGGCATCACGACTCGTGCTCGACGGCTCACGTTGTCCTGCAGTCGAACCCCTTGATCCGCGACGACGAGCTCGGGCTCATCGCACGCTATGGGCTGAAGTACATCGTCACCGACCCGGCGGTGGTCTTTCCGCTCCCGGACGGCGACCTGCTCACGGTCCACCCCGGATTGGCGGACACCGCCGCGGAGTTCGCCCGTTTCTCCCGCGCCGACGCCGACGCGCTCGTCACCATGATCGAGGACTGGAACGGCGGCCAACGCACCGCACACGCCTATCTGTCCGCGGGACTTCGGTTGCCGGACAAGCCGTGGTCGCACAGTTACGAACAGCTTCGGCGCCGCAGCGCCTGGGACGTGATCGCGTCGACGTTCCAGCACCCGGTGACGCGCCGAGTCATGGCCTGGATGGGTTTCGCCACGATCCAGCCGCCGCAGCGGCCGGGCACCGGCGCGCTGCCTGCCGCGATCATGGCCGGTCGGCTGGCCTACGGCTGGGCCACACCCGTCGGCGGATCGGGCGCGTTGCCAAACGCTCTCGCCGCCCACATCACCGACCACGGCGGCACCGTCGAGACGTCGGCGTGGGTGCGGTCGTTCGTCGTGGAGGACGGGCGCTGCGTCGGGGTGCGCACCGACGACGGGCGAGTGTTCCGGGCCGGCCGGGCCGTCGTCGCAGGCAGCCACCTTCGCGAGCTACGCGGAATGCTCGAGACCACCTCGACCGTGGCCGACGAGGCCGCTACGATGCTGGCGGCCTGGAATCCCTTTGTTCGCAGTGCATTTCGCGCTTCGCGCCGACGCCCGGTACCGAGCGGCCAACGGTCCGGTGACCTCAGCCGCGGGCGGCCTCGGCGGCCCCGAGGGCCTGCTTCGCCAGGTCGACGGCCTATCGTCGGGGCGCCTGGAGACCGAGGACCCGTGGCTGCTCATGATGTCGTCGACCGCGGTCGATCCCGACCGGGCGCCCGGCGGCACGTTCAAGTTCCTGACCGCTGCGCCCATGCTCCACAACGGCAGCCCGTGGTCGGATGCCGATGCGATGGCCTACGCGCAGGTGCTGCTCGGCATCGCGCGCCGCCACATCGACGGTCTCGACGATGCCGACATCCTGGCCATCAGACCCGAATCACCGACATCGCTTGCCGCGCACAACCTGTCGAACATCGGCGGCTCCTGTCACGGCGGCGAGTTCGCGCTCGACGACGGCACCGTCATCCCCGGCTGGCTCGACTACCGCACCGACGTCGCGGGTCTGTACCTGACCGGCTCGACGTCGCATCCCGGCGGTTCGGTGTCGGGCCGGCCCGGCCGCAACACCGCACGGACGGTGCTGGCCGACCTCGGGCTGACACCGACGATGTCCAGCCCGTGACCGCTCAGCGCCCGGTCAGCCGGACGACGTGCAGACCGTGGTTCTTGTCGGAGAAGAAGATGTTGCCGCGCGCATCGACCAACACGTCTTCGGACTGCGTGACCAAGGTCTTCGGCAGCAGCCCGCGACGTTCGACCGGATCGTCGGGCAGATACCACGCGATCTCCTGCGGCAGGTAGGCGTCGCTGATGTCGTAGACCCGCAGCCCTGCGTTGAACCACGTCATGAACATCAGGTTGTCGTCGGAGAACAGCTCAGGCCCCTGAGGATGGTGCTGATTGTGCGGGCCGAACCGGCCACCACGCGTGCTGAAGTTCGGATACGCCGCGCCCGCCGCCGGCCGCGGAATCGGAAGCAGCGACATGAGACGCGGGTTGCGCTCATCGCTGATGTCGACGATGCCCGCGAAGTTGTATGCCTCCTGCTGACGTTCGGCGATCGCTTCGGTGTTGACCAGCAACAGGTTTCGGGATGGCACGGGGATCACGGTGTGCATCGCGATCATGCTGGAGAACGCCGCACCGATGTCCAATCGGGAGACGAGTGTCGGCCGCTCGATGTCGGAGATGTCGAGGATGACGACGCCTGCGGCTCCGTAGCTGAGGTACGCGCGATCACCGAGCACGTAGGGCGGTCCGTGCAAGGAGATCCGGCGAGACGGGGTGCTACCGGCGGCGGGAGTTGGATTGCCGGCTCGGCCGGCGGCGAACTGCTCGGGAAGAAACCACATCGCGACTTCCTCGGGTCGCCGCGGATCGGCGATGTCGAGGATCACGTAGATATTGCCTTCGAACCCGCGACGCCCCGCTGTCACATGTAGGTAGCGGCCACCCGTGAAGTGGTTGCGGTGCACGCCGTGGTCACCGGTGCGCCACTCGCTCAATGGCTTCGGCGCAACCGGATCGCTGACGTCGAAAAGCCGGATGCCCTCTGCGGAGTTGAGTTCGGGATCACCGCCCCAGGCAGGCGGACGATGCTCCATGCCCTGGACCAACAGGTTGTCGGCGACCTGGACCTGCCAGGTCGCGGCGGGCTCGGGGCCCTCGATCGCGTTGACGAGCCGCGGTTCGGCTGGTTCGGACACATCGAAGATCGACAGCCGCGGCTCCCAGAAGTGGCTCGCATAGAGGTACCACTTCTCGCCGACGACCTGCATGGCCAGCTTGAAAATCGGTTTACCGCCGACGTCGTGGTAGCCGACGAACTCGACCCCGTCGGCGGTGTAGCCGGGAGCGGTTTCGCTCACGCAGCCGCCTCTGCCATCAGCGCGGCCAGATCCGGCAGCGCCTCGAGGCAGAACACACCGCCGGTGCCGCGGTCGGTGACCCAGATCAGGCCCTGTTCGTCGACGAAGAGGTCGTTTGCCTGCGGCACAAGCGATCCCGCCGGTGCGTCGCTGACCCAGTGCGCGACTTCTCGCGGGTCCTCCGGATCCGACACGTCGTAGACGCGCAGGCCTGCGCTGAAGTAGGTCGCGAACACCAGCCGGTTGCTGCGATAGGACCCCGGCCGGTTCTCGTGCAGATTGTGCGGCCCGAAGCGTTTAGGGAGTTCCTCGAACGGTCCGGCAGGCGCGGGCAGCGTCCGGAGATATCGAGGTGCCGACGGGTCCGCGATGTCGACCAGATGTATCCGTCGCTCCGCGCCGTTGGGGCCGTCATGTTGTTGTTCGTCGGTGACGACGAGCAGGCCGCGACCAGCCAGGGGCATGCACGTGTGGGTCGCCCCACCTCCCCACCGCAGCCGCGATACCTCGGTCGGGTTGGTCGGGTCGGACGTGTCGAGCACGACCAGGTTCTCGTCGTCGTAGCCCAGGTAGGTGTGCTCGCCCTCGGTCAGTCCGTGGTGCGCGGCCACCCGATGACCGTCGGCCCAGTCGACGGTCTCTCCCCCGGCGCTCCACTGCCCCGGCGACCACCAGCGAGCGGCGAGCACGGGTTGTTCGGGTTCGGTCAGGTCGACCGTCATCCAAATGCGGTCGGTGAATCCCTCTGGCGTACCGGACATGTGGGCATATCGCCCGCCTTCCCACACGATGCGGTGGACGCCCTTGCCGCCGGATTCCCAGAACCCGATCTGCTTCGGCTCGAACGGATCGTCGAGCCGGTAGATCGCGACGCCTGCCGAGTGCGGGCCCAACGGCGTCTTGGGCCGGTAAGGGAATCGCTCGTGGTTGACGAGCAGACAGCCCGTCTGCGATCTGCACCTTGTGGGTGTGGGTATTGGCAGGCGCGTCCCACTGCGTCACCAGTTCGGGACGATCCGGAGCAGATACGTCGAGGATCGACGTGCCCGCTCCGCTGGTCCCTGCGTGTCCGACATACAGCGTGTCGCCATGACGCATGACCTGCATGCCGTCGCCTCGCCCGGCCAGGTCGTGCTGGCCGAGGAGACGAAGCCCCTCGGCCGACGCGGTCGCCGTTGTCACTGTGCCAAGTCGGCTGGGTCCGGCCGCAGCGGCAGGTTCAGTGCCTTCTGCGCACGCCACAGCGGCACCAGGTCGACGTAGTCATGCCAGTTGGTGCCCGGCGGGACCACCTTCAGGTCCATCTGCTCGTTGATGAACTGATCCATGTCCTTGACGTCGAAGCCGCCGTCGCCGGTGTGATAGGTGGCGTTCTGTTCATCGGCGTACGCGTCGCGGTACGGCTGCGGGAGTTCGAAGTCCTTGGAGGCCATCAGGTTCAGCACCTCCTCCTTGTTCTGCATGTCGTTGATGAACTGGCGCGCCCGCAGCGTCGCGGTCAGGAAGGCGGCCGCGGTCTCGGGGCTCTCGGTCAGGATCTTGTTGGCCGCCCAGCCGTTCTGCGGCGCCCGTCCGAGCTCCTGGAAGAGGAACTTGCCGCCTTCGTTCTCCAACAGCGTCTTGTGCCGAATCTGAAGGCTCGCGCCATCGACCGTGCCCGCGATCACCGACTGCAATCGCTCGTTGGACTGGCCTCCTGTGCTCACCAACTTGACGTCTGTATCGGGGTTGATTCCGTTGTCGGTGAGGAGCTTTCGGATCAGGAAGTCGTTGCGACTGCCGAACTGTCCGCCGGTGATCGTCTTGCCCTTGAGGTCCTCGGCGTTGTTGATCCCCTTGCGCACGCCGAGGATGTTCGCCTCACCGCCGAGATAGACCGACAGATACCGCACTCCCGCGTTCGACTTCTTCGCGGCCGCGATGCTGGTGTCGGTGTCGTACAGGGCGAAGTCCACCGATCCACCGATGAGCGCAGGCAGCGGGTCCTCGACGGTCACGATCTTGACGTTGTCGATCCCGACTTCCTTGAAGTAGCCCTTGTCCTGTGCCACCAGGACGTCCTCGTGGAAAAGGTAATACGGGTTGTCCACGGCCACGACGATGTCCTTCTTGACCTTCGACGTGTCGATCGTGGCGTCGACCTCCTCGGCGTTGGTCGGAAGCTTGGCGGAACTGTCGCCCCCGGCTGCCGATTTGTCGCCGCCGCCGCACGCCGTGAGCACGGTCGCGAATGCCAGACCAGCGCTGAGCATGGCGAGCAATCGTTTGCTACTTCTCATACAGGTCTCCTTGTCATGTGAATCTTTTCGATGACTACGCGCGCGCAAAGTCCCGCCAGGGCGCGGCCCGGCGTTCGATCCAACGCATCCCCTGCACCAGCCCCACCGAAATGACTGCGAGCAGCAGCAAGGTGGCATACATCATCGGCGCATCGAACTGGTCACCTGCCCGGTCGAGCAGGAACCCGAGCCCCTGTCCGCCGCCACCGAGCAGCTCTCCGATGAGCATCCCCACCAGCCCACGGGCGATGCCCTGATTGATGCCGCTGATGACGAACGGCAAGGTGAACGGCAAGATCACCTTGGCGTACAGCTGCGCCTCGTTCGTACCGAAAATCCGGCCGGCCCGAACGAGCGACGGATCGACGGTCTTCACCCCTTCCATACAGTTGACCATCATCGGAAAGACCGCTGACAGCACGATGATCGTGAGCTGCATGGAGTTACCGAATCCGAGGACGAGGATCAGTAGGGGAATGAGGGCGACGCGCGGCAACGCCGTCATCGCCCACACATAGGGGGACAGGATCAGGTCGATGATCCGCACACCGCCCATCAGCAGGCCGAGCGGGATGCCGATCGCCGCCGCGATCAACATGCCGATCACGAAATTCTGCACGCTGTGGAGCAGTTGGGGACCGATGACACCATCGGCGAAACCGTGGTACATCGCCGAGAACATGTCCGTGGCCTTGGGGAAGAACAGCGGGTTGATGATTTCGGACAGTGCGATCAGCTGCCAGATCACGAAGAACAGTGTCAGGTTGACCACCGTGATGATGAGGCTCCGGAACCGGTCCCAATTGCTTCGCGTGATCGACTCGGTGACGGCGGTCGAATCAGCGGACGGGTTCGTCGTCGGAAGTGTGCCCGTGGTCATCGTTCCCCTCCACCGATCTTTGCTCCCAGTGCCTGGGCCTGAAGCTGTCCCCAAATGTGTTCGCGGAGTTCGCCGAACCGCGCACTGCGCTTGACCCCCTCGTCGAAGCGGGACCTGGGTAGGTCGACTTCGACGATTTCCTTGACAGTGCCCGGCCGGTTCGAGACCACGACCACTCGATCGGCAAGCGTGAGCGCCTCGTCGATCGAGTGGGTGATGAAGAAGACGGTCTGGCCGGTCTTGGCGATGATCTTCTCGAACTCGGCCTGCATCGCCTCGCGTGTCATGGCATCGACCGCCCCGAAGGGTTCGTCCATCAACAGGATCTCCGGTTCCGATACCAAAGCCCGTGCGATCCCGACCCGTTGACGCATTCCGCCGGAGAGCTCATAAGGCAGTGACTTCTCGAAGCCGGTGAGGCCGACCATTTCGAGTGCGCGTTCGATGCGCTCCCGCATCGCCTCCTTCGTGGGGTGGGGGTGCCTGTTCTCCAGTGCGAACCTGACGTTGTTGTAGACGGTGCGCCAGGGCAGGACTGCGTAGTCCTGAAACACCATGGTCCGGTCCGGGCCAGGCCCGTCGACGATCTTCCCGCCGATCCGGATCGTCCCTTCGAGCGGTTTCATGAACCCGGCGATCATGTTGATCAGCGTGGTCTTGCCGCAGCCGGACGGGCCGACGATGGCCAGGAACTCACCGGCGTACACGTCGAGATTCACGTCTCTCAGGGCGATGAGCCGAGTCTTCTGCCGCTTGTTCTCGTATCCGGCACTCACGCCACGAATCTCGATCTGGGGCGCCTGGGGCGCCTGGGCCGGCGGCGAGTCGCCGACACTCGATCGCGGCTGGCGGGTCACCGAGGGAACAGCCTGACTCATGTACTCCGAACCTCTGTCTTTACCCGAATAACTGCAATTGCAATCGATTGCCCTATCCTGCGATGTGACCTAGGACATGTCAATGGGCGCTCGAAAGAAAAGTCGACCGTCGCGCCAAACTGGCAGGTGAGCGCCTGGCCGACATCCTCCACAAACGATTGCACTTATGGCACCATGTGGTCATGACACGTGCGCGACTACGCATCGGGACGTTCACGCCATCGCTGTTGATCGATCTCGCTCGCTCCACCGGCCGACTGGACCGCGCCGACCTCGAAGTCGCCGAGCTCCCCGTGCCGTCCTCACCGGCTCAGTTCCGCTCGCTCGAAGCCGGCGAGTTCGACGTGGTGATGACGAGCCCGGACAACGTTCTCGCCTATCGGTTCCTGCGCGCGAATCCACTTCAGCGCAATCTGCCGGTGGAGATCCTCGCCGGAATCGACCGCGGCCTCGGGCTGTCGTTGTGCCTCGCGCCAACGGTGTCGGGCATCGAGGCTGTCCGGGATCGTGTGGTCGGGGTCGACGTGCCGCAGTCGGGTTTTGCGTTCGTTGCGTTCGATCTCCTGGAACGCGCAGGCCTGCGCCGTGACGACTACACGGTCGAGTCCCTTGGTTCGACCCCTCGACGCGCCGCGGCACTGACCGAGGGAACATGTGCGGCCACGGTGCTCAATGCAGGCAACGAGTTGAGAGCGAGCGCTGCCGGGTGCCATGTCGTGAGCACGGTCGCGGACATCGGCCCCTACCTCGGTACCGTCATGGCGGCTTTGACGGACGATGACGCCACTGCCACCGGTCCGCGAAATCGCTTGGCGGAGGTCGTGATCGACACCGCGCAGGATATCGTCGCCGGTCGTCTCGCTGCGGAGACCATCGAAGCCGCGGGACGCCTGCTCGGGTTGGAGAAGCCGCAAGCACAGGCACACCTCGAGTGTCTGCTCGATCCCACCCACGGTCTGATCACCGACGGGCATGTCGACCACGCGTCGATCGAGACCCTGATCGAGTTGAGGCGCAGACACAGCCCGAGCCCGGATCTCGACGTGGTGGCGGCGGAATGGCCGACGATGCTGACGGCAGCCGCCCGCATAACAGGCCCGCGCGCATGAGCGGCCCGCTCGGCGCGTTGTTCGCCAGCGGACCTCGCCACGCCGGGACTGGGTGGATATATTGCACGTGCCCAGGGGGGACTCCATCATTGACGAGAGGCTGCATCCGTTTGCAGTAGAGGAGGGGAGGGCTGTGCACAGGGCGACGCTGCGTGAGGTTGCGGTGATGGCCGGTGTCCATCCGGCCACCGCCTCACGCGCCTTGAACCAACAGACCGAGAGTCTGGTCAATGCCGAGACCGCCGCCCGAATCAAGAAGATCGCCGCCGAGGTGGGCTACTCGCCGAACCCGATTGCCCGCAGCCTCAAGACATCTCGGTCCGCCAGCATCGGCCTGGTGATCCCGGATCTGACCAATCCGCTGTTCCCGCCCATCGTGCGAGGGGTCGAGGACGTGCTACGCCCGATCGGCTACATCGCCTGGATCGTCAATACCGACAGCAGGCCCGATGTGGAGAAGGCGGCGGTCGAGTCGTTCCGCCAGCGCAACGTCGAAGGCTTCGTGTTCGCGACCGCGCATTTGAAATACCCCCTGTTCGACGAGCTCGCTGCGGCGTCGACCCCGATGGTGCTGGTCAACCGTCGAAGCAGCAGCGCCGACATCCCGTCGGTCACCCCCGATGACGCCGCAGGCGTCGCGATGGCCATGCAGCACCTCGTCGACCTGGGGCACACCCACATCGTGCATCTCGCGGGACCGCAGGACCTGTCGACCGGCATCAACCGGCGGCGCGCATTCGCCTCCAGCCTGGAGGACCTCAATCTGCCTGCCGAGAACTCGCGGACCGTCGTCTGCGACGAATGGTCAGAGCAGGCAGGTGCGAAGGGCATGCGGACTCTGCTGGACGCTGGTCCGGAATTCACCGCGGTCCTCGCCGGTAACGACCTGCTCGCCCTCGGCGTATACGACGCCCTGGCCGAGCGGGGCCTGCGCTGCCCCGATGACATCAGCGTGGTCGGGTTCAACGACATCCCGTTCATGGACAAGGTCTCACCGCCCTTGACGACCGTGCGCATCCCCCACTACGAGATCGGTGCCGAAGCGGCCCGATTGCTGCTCGAAGTGCTCCACGACCCGGACCGTCATCCGCGGTCGCTGCTGCTCCCGCTGACGTTGGTGATCCGGTCCTCGACCGGCCCGGTTCCGCCACGTCGCGTCAACGGCTGAGGGCTTTCGCGCCGGCGCGCCGAACTCCGCGCCCACGTTGCGATGTTGACTTGAGGCATACCGCACGGCAGGATTGCAACCGATTGCAGTCAAGTTGGGAGATTGATTGAATGGCAGACAACGACAAGACGACGAGCGTGGGCTGGATCGGCGCCGGACGCATGGGCTACGCGATGATCGAACGCCTGTTGGACGCCGGTCACGACGTATCGGTCTACAACCGCACCCGGTCCAAGGCGGAACCGCTGGCCGAGCGGGGCGCCAAGCTCGTCGACACGCCTGCGCAGCTCGCCGATCGCGACGTCGTCTTCGTCATGGTCGCGGCCTCCGAGGACCTCGAGGCCGTCACCGTCGGCGAGGACGGGCTTCTCACCGCCGACGCCTCGCCGCAGATCGTCATCGACTGCTCTACCGTCTCGGCTGCTGTCTCGGAGAAGATCCGCGGCCTTGCCGCCGACCGCGGGACCACGCTTCTGGCCGCGCCGGTCAGCGGCAATCCCAAGGTCGTCCGGTCGGGCAAGCTCACGCTCGCGATCTCGGGGCCACGTGAGGCCTACGACCGCGCCGAGCATCTCCTGCGTCCCCTTGGCCGGGGTGTCACCTACGTCGGTGAGGGTGAGGTCGCACGCCTCGTCAAGATCTGCCACAACGTCTTCCTCGGCGTGGTCGCGCAGTCTCTCTCCGAGATCACCGTGCTCGCTGAACAGGGCGGCACGAGCCGTCAAGCGTTCTTGGAGTTCCTCAACAGCTCGGTCATGGGCTCGGTCTTCACTCGCTACAAGTCGCCGGCGTTCGTGAACCTCGACTTCTCGCCGACGTTCACCAATGTGTTGTTGCGCAAGGACTTCGACCTCGGCCTTGAAGCCGCTCGCGAGCACGGGGTGCCGATGCCCGTCGCCGCATTGGCCGCCGAGATGGTGTCCTCGGCGGTCGGTGCGGGCCATACCAGCGAGGACTTCGCCACCTTGCTGCTGGAACAGGCCCGACGGTCAGGGGTCGAGCTGGTCTCCGAAAACGCGGTTGTCGACGACGGTTTGGGGACCGACGCGAATGGGTGAGCCGCGGCCTCTTCCGGCTCCGGGGCACATGGGTGTCGACTACGAAGAACGCGTCGACTTCGCCCGGCTTCGTGACTACCGGCTCGGTCGCGCGAAGGCGGCGCTGGAGGCGAGTGAGTGCGGCGCCTTTCTGCTGTTCGACTTCTACAACATCCGCTACACGACGCAGACCTGGATCGGCGGCGCGCTCGGCGACAAGATGACGCGGTACGCGCTGCTCACGCGCACTGCCGACGAACCGTGGCTGTGGGACTTCGGCTCGGCGGTGCGCCACCACCAGATCTACTCGAACTGGCTGCCCGACGAGAACTGCAGGCCCGGCATGCTCGGGATGCGCGGCGCCGTTGCGCCGTCGGCAGGCCTGATGGTGTCGGCCATCCGTGAGATCAAGGGAATACTCGAGGATGCCGGCCTGGGCGACGCCCCTGTCGGCGTCGACATCGTCGAGCCGCCGTTTCTGTTCGAGATGCAGCGGCAGGGGTTGACGGTCGTGGACTGCCAGCAGCGCATGCTCGACGCGCGGGAGATCAAGTCCGCCGACGAGATCATGCTGCTCACCCAGGCGGCCGCGATGGTCGACGGCGTGTATCAGGACATCGTCGAGGTGCTCAAGCCCGGTATTCGCGAGAACGAGATCGTCGCGCTGGTGAACCAGCGGCTCTACGCGATGGGTTCGGACCAGGTGGAGGCCGTCAACGCGATCAGCGGGGAACGGTGCAATCCCCATCCGCACAACTTCACCGACCGGTTGATCCGGCCCGGCGACCAGGCCTTCTTCGACATCATCCACAGCTTCAACGGCTATCGCACGTGCTACTACCGAACGTTCAACGTCGGCAGCGCAACGCCGAGTCAGCACGACGCCTACACCAAGGCCCGCGAGTGGATGGACGCCTCCATTCAGACGGTCCGGCCCGGCATCGGCACCGACGAAGTGGCGGCAGTCTGGCCGAAGGCGACCGAGTTCGGCTTCGACAACGAGCTCGCCGCCTTCGGACTGCAATTCGGGCACGGCCTCGGCCTCGGTCTGCACGAACGCCCGATCATCTCGCGGCTGAACTCGATGACCGAGCCGATCGAGCTGAAGGAAGGCATGGTCTTCGCCCTCGAGACGTACTGTCCGGCCTCGGACGGCTACTCGGCCGCGCGCATCGAGGAAGAGGTGGTCCTCACGGCGGACGGGCCGCGGATCCTGACACTGTTCCCCGCGCAGGAACTCGTCATCGCCAACAAGTACTGACCGTCGGCGCTCAGCGCTTCACGCCACCGCCGAAGTACATCTGGCCCAGGTTCGGGTCGGCCAGGATGTCCGCTGCAGCGCGCTGCGTGACGACCCGGCCGCTTTCCATCACGATGCCGTCGGTCGCCATCCGCATCCCGAACTTCACGTTCTGCTCGACCACCAGGATCGTCTTACCGGCATCACGCATCACCATCACGGAGTCGTACACGATCCGCAACGCCTTCGGGTCGAGCCCAAGCGACGGTTCGTCCAGAAGGAGCAGCACCGGGTCCAGCATCAGGCTGCGGGCGAACTCGACCATCCGGCGCTGGCCGCCGGACAGGTTGCCCGCCGTCTCGCGCGATCGTTCGGCGACGATCGGGAACAGCTCGGCGACACTGGGCGTAGCGCTTGCGCACCAGAGCCCGGTCGCGTCGGACGATGTAGCGCACCGAGCAGCACGTTCTCGCGCACCGTCAGGTTCGGGAACAGGGCAGCTGACTGGGGTATCTGGGCCACGCCCCTTCGCAGGATCTCCGCAGGCGAGCAACGGTGGATCGGCTCACCCGTCAGCGTGATCTCGCCCTCGCGTGGGTGCAGCAGGCCGCTGATTGTCCGCAGGACCGTGGACTTGCCCGCGCCGTTAGGGCCGACGATGCATGCGATGCCGCCCTCGGCGACGTCGATGTCGACGCCTTGCAGGACGTCGCCGCCGCCGTAACCCGCCACCACACCACGCAGCGTCAGCATCACAACGCCTTCTCTGGCTCGGGCTCGAGGTCGAAGTTGTCGCCCAGGTAGGCGTCGATCACCGCGGGGTTGGCCTTGATCTCCTCGGGCGTCCCCGATGCCATCGTCGATCCTCGGCTGAGCACGTGTACCCGTGGGCACAGGTCGAGCACGAAGGGCATGTTGTGCTCGACGATCAGGAACGTCTTGCCCAGCGCGTTGAGCTCACGGATCGTCTCGGCCATCCGTTCGATCAGCACCGGGTTGATCCCGCCTGCGGGCTCGTCCAGCAGGATGAGCTTCGGGTCGAGCATGAGGATCTGGGCCAGCTCGACGAGCTTCTGCTGGCCGTACGACAGCGCGCGGGCCGGCTGATCGCGGAAGTCGCGCATGCCGACGAACTGCAGGAGTTCTTCGGCATCGCGAGCCTCGCGCGCCGCTCACCGCGACATGGCCGAGCTGCGACCACGAGAAGCTCCGCTGCGGTGCCACGACGTTTTCCAGCACCGTCATGTCGCCGAACAGGCGGGTGATCTGGAAGGTGCGTCCGAGCCCGCGGTGTGCACGCGACCACGACGGCAACCGCTCGATCTGCTCGCCGTCGAACCAGATCTCACCGGCGTCCGGGGCGATCGTGTTGTCGATCAGGTTGAACACCGTGGTCTTGCCGGAGCCGTTCGGGCCGATGAGCCCGGTGATCGAGCCGTCAGGCACGTCGAACGAGCAGGCGTCCACCGCTGTGATGCCGCCGAATCTCTTGGTCAGGCCGCTGACCCGCAGCAAGGAACGGTCCTGGTCGACTGCCCGCTGCTCGCGCGTCGCGATCGACAGCTTCGCAAGCGTCGCGCCGGTCTGGATCCGGGCTCCCACCAGTCCGGCCCGGCCCGCACTGCGTCGACGTCGCCACATCTGCTCCACGGTCGGCAGGATGCCGCGCGGCAGCCAGATCACGATCGCCATGAGCAGGCCGCCGAAGAGGTACAGGCGTACGTTTCCGCCTCCGAAGTTGTTGTTGGCCACCTCGTTGAGAGGTTCGATGATGAACGCGCCCAGCACCGGCCCCCACAACGTCCCGTTGCCGCCGACCAGCACCGACAACACGATCTGCACGCTGAGCAGGATGCCGAACATGCCGCGTGGGTCGACGAATGTGAGGTAGTAGCCGTAGACGGCCCCCGCCATACCCACGACCACGCTGCTCGCGACGAAGCCGATGATCTTGTTGACCGGAAGGTTGATGCCGATCGTCGCGGCCTTGGTCTCATCGCCGCGGATGGCCATCAGACCCATGCCGAGCTTGGTGCGACGAATCCACCACGACAGCACCAGCTGCAGGACGAGGAGGGCGACCAGCGCGTAATAGAACGGCCAGTTCATGATGTCGCGGCTCCACGACGGCAGCGGCAAGGTGAGGCCGCTGGTGCCGTTGGTCAACCCGACCCAGTTGGTCGCGACCACGCCGGTCAGGAACAGGAACGCGACGGTGATGATGACGAACGCCGCGCCACTCGAGCGCAGCGACACCAGCCCGAGGCCGATTGCGACGATCGCGGTGACCAGCCCGGCGACGGGCACCCACAGCCACGGCGACGGTCCCTCGATCTTGGTGGCGAGCACCCCGATCGTGTAGCCGCCGAGCCCGATGAAAGCGCCTTGGCCCAGTGACACGTAGCCGGCGTATCCCATGATGATGTTCAGCCCGCTCGCGCCGATTGCGAACACCAGCGACAGGATGATCATGTTCTGGTAGTAAGCGTCGTCGGAGACGACGGGAAACGCCAGCAGCAGTACAGCAGCCACCAACAGGACCACGTGGCCGAGCCGACGTGGCTCGCGCAGCCAACGCGCCCAGTCAGTCACAGCGCACTCGCATCCTCGCGGCGACGGACGCCCATCAGACCCTGCGGGCGCAGCAGCAGCACGGCGAACACGATGAGATATGGGAAGGCGGTCGCCCACGCCGCCGAGACGTAGGCCGACGTGAAGGTCTCGGCAAGCCCGAACAGCACTGCGCCGACGATGGCGCCGTTCAGGCTGCCCAGCCCACCGAGCACCACGATCGCAAGTAGACGCGCGATCCACATGTAGTGCGTCCCAGGGACGAACGTGTACAGCACCCCGACGATCGCACCGCCGGTGCACGCGGCCGCCACGCCGAGACCGAAGACCACGGCGCTGACGGATGCGACCTTGATGCCGACCAACTCCGCTCCGGTGGGATTGGCTGCCGCGGCCCGGATCGCGCGTCCGAGCCAGGTCCGGGTGAGGATCAGGCCGAGCAGCAGCAGCACCGCCACGGCGACGGCGCCGCCGAAGACCTGCGCCTTCGGCATGTAGAAGCTGCCGATGCGAATCGACTCGCTGCCGTAGCCCGGTTCCGTCGAGGTGGCGTTGTTACCCCAGATCACACCCATCGTGGCCTCGAGCACCAGCGCGAGGCCGAAGGTCAGCAGCACGGTCGACGCCATCGGCGCCGTTCGTACCGGCGCAACACCGACCTTGTAGATGACCCAGCCAAGCGCGAACGCCACGGGGGCGATGACAACGATCGCGAGCATCGGGTCGATCCCCAGCTTCGACCACGCCGTGAACGCCAGGAACGCACCGAGGACCAAGAACGCGCCGTGGGCGATGTTGATGATCCGCATCACGCCGAACACGAGAGTCAAGCCGCTCGCGGCCAGCGCGTACACGCCGCCGACCAGCAGACCCAGCACCAGGTACTGCAGGAAGTCCAGCATCAGGCCTTCCCGGGCTCCCAACCCATGACCGTGTGGTCCGTCGTGGCGAACTGCGACGGCAGGATGAATTCGACCTTGCCGTCCTGCCACTGGCCCGTGAGGAACTCGCCCTGCGGGCGGCCCGCGTCGTCCCAGCTCAGGTCGCCGAGGATGGTCGAGACGGGGTTGGCGCGGAGCCAGTCGGCCATGGCTTGCTGATCGTCGATGTTGCCGACCTTCTCAACGGCGGCCTGCAGCACTTGGGCGGCCCCGTAGGCGTCGGCCGCATCCTCTGGCGGCAGCCCGCCGAACATCTCCTCGTATTTCTTGACGAACTCCGCGTTGCCCGGCGTCTGTGCCTGCGGCGCGTGGCTGATCGCGAAGATGATGCCCTCGGTGTTCTCCGGGCCGATCGCCTTGGCGTACTCGTCGCCAAGGCTGGGAGCCGTGGTTTGGTACAGCCACCTCGGCTTGAAGTCGGCCTTGAGCATCGACCGGATGAATCCGACGCCGTCGTCGAAGAACGCACCGTGCACGACGAGATCGGGATTGGCCGAGCGCACCTTGCTCACGACCGTGTCGAAGTTGTTCAGGTCAGGCTGGTAGGTCTCCGCGAAGACCGTCTTGACGCCCGCGCCTTCCAGCACCTTTCGGATGCCCTCGACGTTCGGCGTGACGAACGGGTCGTCGACCGTCGGGTAAGCGGCGGTCTTCGGCCGGTCGGTCTCGGGGAGATGCGTAATCCAGTCGGCGAACGCTTTGCCCTGTTTGTCGGCGGTGGCCTGCTGGGCGAAGAACAGGTACTTCATGCCGCGCTCGAAGATCTCCGGAGCGCCGCCGGCAGGCTCGATGTAGAGCATCTGGTTCTTCTCCGCGACGGCCGACGCGGGCAGGTTCAGCAGCGAGGAGTAGGTACCGATGAGAAGGTCGACCTTGTCCTTGCTGATCAACGCGTTGTAGTCAGCGACGACGGTGTTCTGGTTCGACGCGTCGTCCTTGATCACCAGCTCGACCTGGCGGCCCAGCAGCCCGCCGTTCTCGTTGACCGTTTTGGCCCAGACCTCGTAGCCCTCCTTGGCGGCCTTGCCTTCCTGGGAGAACTGGCCGGTCAGAGGGATCGACGCGCCGATCTTGATCGGAGCGGCGCTGTCCCCGCCGTCGCCTTTGCCGCATGCCACAGAGCCCGCAATCAAGAGGCCCGCCATCGCCAAAAGCCCAGCCCGGCGCCATCCTGCTCGTCCGTTCACGGCATTTCTCCTTCCGATCCGCAATCGATTGCGGTACTCCGAACTATTGTGATCCGCGCCATATCTGTCAAGCGTCTGGCCCTGCCGGCAATCGGCTGCCGGCTCAGCTTTCGCCACCCCCGCGGTTCCCGAGCGCTCGCTGGTGGAAGGGCTCGATTGCACCGGTTCCTGCTGGTCGTCCTGCGCCAGCGCGGGAGGCTCGCCCCAGCCGCTCGGCGCCGCGTTCACGACACCGAACATCTGCGGCGCCTTGGCGTTGACCGTGACCGCAAAGATGTCCGGGCGGTTGTAATGGCCGGCGAAGTCGTGCCGGAGCTTCATTCTCACGCCGATGTCCAGGTCCAGTTCGGCGTACAGGATGGCCTCTTCGTTGCCCAGCGGGCCGGCGATGATCCGGCTATCGGGAGCCACAATGACCGAGCCACCGCAAAAATCGGGGTCGCGGATCAGTGCCTCGTCCCGTGAGGACAACTCCAGTCTCGCGATCGAGTCGTCGTCGATCGTTCCGCACGCGCTGATCACGAACGCCTTGGACATCTGCGCGAAGGCTCGCGAGTCCACCGCGACACGGTCACGCATGGGTGTCCCGACGGCCGGGAAGTGGTTGGGCCAGCTCATCACGTGAACGCGGGAGTACTGCGCGGTCACCGCGAATATCGCCAGCGGGTTGGAGTTCTCGCCGCAGATCAGTGCGCTCGCCGGACCGAACCGGGTGTTGAAGGCGGCGAGGCTGTCGCCGTCGCCCCCGGTGTGGACCAGCCGTTCGCCCACGGTCGGCATGAGCTTGCGCCGCTTCCCGAGCAAGGCACCGTCCGGCCCAAGGAACACCTGGCTGTTGTACAAGGTGCCCGTCGTGTTCGGGATCTTCTCGCACACACCAACCACGACGTAGGCCTGCGCGTCGGCCGCTGCCCGGGCCAGCTCGCTGATCTCGGGACCGGGGATCTCGACGGCATTCTTGAACAGGTCGACGGACAGGCGCGTGCTGACCTCGCCCGTCGCCGGATGGAAGTGGAACCACACCGGATGCGCGGGTATGAAGCCTTCGGGGAAGGCGATGATGTCGGCGCCGCCCGCCCCGGCCTCGCGGATCAGGGCACACGCCTTCGCCGTGGATTTCTCGCGGTCGAGGAAGGCCGAGCTCGCCTGGACGGCGGCCGCCCTGACCCTCGGAAACTCATCACCACTCACCGTGGACAACCTCCAGTCGGGTCGGGGTCAAATCAGCATCGCCAATGGATTCTCGATGCGGCGGACAAAGGCGGCCATCCATGCGGCGGCGAGCGCACCGTCGATGACCCGGTGATCGGCCGACAGGGTGACCGTCATGACGGTGCCGACCCGCAGTTCACCGTCGACGACGACAGGTCGCGTAGTGGCTCCGCCGACGGCGAGGATGGCGGACTGTGGCGGGTTGATGATGGCGGAAAACTCTGTGACGCCGAACATCCCGAGGTTGGACACCGAGAAGCTGCCCCCCTCGAGCTCATGCTGCTGGATCCGCCCTTCGCGGGCCCGCTGCGCGAGATCGGCGGTCCGGGCGGATATGACCGAGAGCGGTGTGGTGTCCACACCTCGCAGCACCGGTGTCAGCAGACCACCGTCCACCGCCACGGCCAGTCCGATATCGGCGCCGTCGTACCGGCGGATCGAGTCGCCGTTCCAGATCGCGTTGGCGTCGGGTACCTCCATCAGCGCACCGGCCACCGCTTTCAGGACGAAGTCGTTCAGCGACACCTTGATGGCGGCGGCCGCGTTGACACTGCGCCGTAGCTCGAGCAAATCGTCGACGCGGCAATCCGCGGCGAGATAGAAGTGCGGCACAGTTGTCTTGCTCTCGGTGAGCCTGCGTGCGATGGCCTTGCGCATCCGCGTGAGCGGAACATCCGTGAAACCTGTTGCCGATTGGGTTCGTTTCGGCGTCCGGGCTGCGGCACAGGCTGCGGTGCGCTGACGGGTTCGGCGGCCTGCAGCCGGTCCAGGTCACGCCGCACGATGCGCCCGGCGGGCCCGGTGCCTTTCACGCTTTCCAGTGCGATTCCGCGTTCACGCGCAAGCTTTCGCACCAACGGCGTGGCGAACAGACGTCGCCCGTTGGCCACGGCGGCAGGTTCGGCGACCCCCACGGCGACGGGTTCTGACTTCGGTGCGGCCGAGACAGCGACACCGTCCCGCACGGCGGGATCGATGTCGGCGTCGGTCTCCCCAGGGGCCAGCATGACCGCGATCGGCTCGCCGACCGCAATCGTCGAACCCGGTTCGGCGATCAGCCGGCCCACGGTCCCCTCCACCTCGGCGAGGTATTCGACGACCGCCTTGTCGGTCTCGATCTCGGCGAGCGGGTCACCGACGGCGACCTCCTGCCCTTCCGAAACGAGCCAGGTCGCAATGACCGCCTCGCCTGCGTTGGCGAGCACCTCCGGCATCCGAACCACGGTGGGCATCAGCGTTGCCCCATTCCCAGTCGGATCTTCTCCAGACCGGCAACGACGTCGTCCGCGCAGGCGATCGCCGCGCGTTCAAGCACTTTGGAGATGCTCGGCGACGCCTCTCCACCGGAGACACGTTCGACGGGTTGGTCGAGCCAGTCGAAGAGCCTGCGCTGGATCTCGTCGGCGAGCCAGCCACCGTAGGAGACTCCGCGGGCACCCTGCTCGACTATCAAGACTGCGTTGGTTTTCCGGACGCTGGCGGTGATGGTGTCCCAGTCGATCGACGCGCGGTCCAGCCAGCGCAGGTCGATCAGCTCGGCGTCGACATCGGTCTGTTCGATCGCCTTCAGGCTCTCCGCGACCATCGACAAGTAGCTGATGACGGTGACCTCGGAGCCCGCGCGCCGAATCGCGGCGCGTCCCGGCGGGATGACGTAGTCGAGATCGCCCTCGGGGACCTTGTCGGCCAAACCGTAGAGATCGACGTGCTCGATCACGAGCACTGGATCATGAAGAGCCAAAGCGGCATTCATCACTCCGACGTAATCGGCGGCGGTTGATGGCGCCGCGATCCGCCAGCCCGGGCTTGTCGCAAAAATGCCTGCGGGGTCCATCAGGTGCTGCGAACCGTATCCGGACCCCATTGCCACCTTCGTCCGCAGCACGAACGGCACCGGGTTGTCACCGCCGAACATGTGCCGTGCCTTGCCGATTTGGTTGAACACCTGATCGGCGGCCACCCACATGAAATCGGGGTACATGAACTCGACCACCGGACGGAACCGGCCGTCGAGTGCGAGCCCGCCGCCGATTCCGGTGAAGGCGTTCTCGCTGATAGGGGTTCCCACCAACCGGTCCTCGCCGTACTTCGTGAGCCCCTTGGTGGCGCCGTTGGTGCCGCCGCCCAGGTGGTGCACGTCTTCACCGAAGACCACGATGCGCTCGTCGCAGCCCATCCGGCGGTCCATGACGGCTGCCACAGCCTCGACGAATTTCACTGAGCGCCAGGGACCTTGATGATTCGTGGGTTCGAGAGCGGTCAGTGTTGCGAGTTCACTCGCGTCACCGCGCACGCCGACGTCGACGAAAGAAGGATCGGGCCACAGCTGCGGCTGAATGCGACGCTTGCCCGTCCTCTCGGGGTCGGCCTCGACCAATTCGGCCAGGACGGCCGTCATCGCGTCCTGCGCCTGCCTGCGCACCGACGCCACTCCTGTCTCGTCGATCAGGCCGAGCGCGATCATCTCCTTCGCGACCCGGTCCAGTGGGTCACGGGTGCGCCAGTACGCTTCCTCGTCCTTGTCGCGGTATCCGAATGCGCTGCCCGGGTAGGGCCCGTTCTGGTGGAAGTACCGATACACCTCGACCTCGATGACGGCGGGCCCCGCCCCGCTGCGCATCCGTTCGGCCGCCTGTTCGGTCGCGAGGTGGACCGCCAGCGGGTCCATGCCGTCGACGCGCCAGCCAGGTATGCCGAATCCTTGGCCGCGCACCGATAACCGGGTATCGGCGGTGATCTCTTCGACCCTGGTGGACACCGCATACAGGTTGTTCTCGATGAAGAAGCAGAACGGCAGTTTCCATGCCGCGGCGAGGTTCATCGTCTCGAGTACGGAACCGATCTGGCTGGCCCCGTCGCCGAAGTAGGTGATGGTGAGGTCGGTCGTGTTGCTGTGCTTTTGGGCCCATGCGTTACCCGCACCCATCGGCACTCCGCCGCCGACGATCGCGTTGGTGCCCAATGCGCCTGCCTCGAACCATTGCAGGTGCATGGACCCGCCGCGCCCGCGGCAGAAGCCCTGCGCCAGGCCGAGGATCTCGGCCAGTGTCCGCTGCAGTACCCGCTGGATCTTTGGTGTCACCACCGAGCCCGGGTCGATGACACCGCCCGAGACGTGCGTCAGCGCCTTGGCCAGAAATTGGTGATGACCGCGGTGCGATCCGTTGACGGCGTCCGTGGAGCGCAGGCCGACAATGGATCCAACCGCGCCACCTTCCTGCCCGATGCTCGAATGCGCAGGCCCGTGCACCAGGCCTTCGCCTGCCAACTCGAGCACTGTTTCCTCGAAGGCGCGAATGAGGTGCAGTTCGGACAGCATCGTGGAAAGAAGTTGAGGGGAAGCTGCTTTCCAGTCGTCTTCCGTGGTCGACAGCTCGATCCAGGCGGAGCCGGTTTCGAGGAGTTGTTCGCGTGGCATGTCCCTCATCTCCATGACCGCAGGTGGGCCCGATTGGATCCACTTTAGGCAGATCACGTCGAGAAATCCAGGGCACTGCGGGCTAATGTGGCAGTATTGGATCCATTCAGGAGGGCAGATGGCGTTACCGGGACTGGTCGGCACGGATCACATCGGGTTCACCGTGCCCGATCTGGAGGAGGCTCACGACTTCTTCGTTCGGGTGCTCGGCTGTACACACGTCTACACACTCGGGCCCTACCAACACGACGATGACTGGATGCGTGAGCACCTCAATGTCCATCCGCGCACCATCATGCGGGAACTGCGGTTCTACCGGTGCGGCACCGGGGCGAATTTCGAGGTGTTCTCCTACGAGCCTGCCGACGGCCAAGCGCCCATCCCTCGCAACAGCGATATCGGCGGCCACCACCTCGCGTTCTACGTCGATGACATGGACAAGGCCGTGGATTACCTTCGCGCCGAGGGCATTCGGGTGCTTGGTGATCCGACGGCCAGTCGCAACGCCAGCGAGGGTCAGCGGTGGGTGTACTTTCTCAGCCCATGGGGCATGCAGTTCGAGCTGGTGAGCTTCCCGCACGGCAAAGCGTACGAAAAGGATGCCGAGGTGCTGTTGTGGAACCCGAACCATCCGGCGCAGTAAAGCCGTAACTCGATCGGAGGCAGCATGGCGCAACCCCAGGTGCGTGACGGCGTCACCGGCTCACGGGTTGCCGACGAACTGCGCGCGGCGATCCTGCGCGGTGCCTATCCGCCCGGCACTCGTCTGCGCCAGGAGGAACTCGCCGCCCAGTACGGCGCCAGCCGCGTGCCGATCCGCGAGGCACTGCGGATGCTGGAAGCCGAAGGCCTCATCACCACGGTCGCCAATGCCGGCGCGTGGATCGCCAGCCTGAGCCTCGAAGAGTGCGCCGAGCTGTACCAAGTGCGAGAGCGCATCGAGCCACTTCTGTTGCGCTACAGCCTGCCCCATCTGACGGCGGCCGAGGTGGACCGGCTCGGCGACCTCGCCGAAGAGATGCGCAACACCCGCGACATAGAGCGCTTCCTGGTATTGGATCGGGAATTCCACCTCGGCAGCTATCACGGCGCCGACACGACGTTTCTTGGTCCGACCATCGCACGGCTGTGGAACAACACCCAGCACTATCGCCGCGCCTTCACCCGGTTGCTGGACGTCGAAAGCAACCGGATCGTGCACGACGAGCACCACATGCTCGTGGCGGCGATTCGCGAGAACGATCCCGACGAGGCGGAGCGCGTGCTTTTCGGCCACATTCGCCGTACCCGGTTGCAGCTCGCACGCCATCCCGAGGTCTTCGCCAGCCAGTTGAACCGTTGATCGAATCGAACCCGTCGAAGAAGGAACACACAAATGGCAATCGCAACCATCAACCCCGCCACCGGCGAGACCGTCGAAACCTTCGAACCGCACGACGACGCCGAAGTGCAGCGCCGCATCGCAGAGGCCGCTGATGCCGCTGTCGCGTTGCGTGACACCACATTCGCCCAACGCGCCGAGTGGATGAACGCCACGGCGGACATCATCGAGGCCGATGTCGAGCGGGCCTCTCGGATGCTGACCCTCGAGATGGGCAAGCCAATCGGCCAGGCCCGCGCCGAGGTTGGAAAGTGTGCGAAGAACATGCGGTTCTATGCCGAACACGCGGAGTCCTTCCTCGCCGACGAACCGCTGGCTGACCCGTCTGCGGTGTCAGCGTCGCGGGCATGGACCGTGTGGCAGCCACTCGGCGTTGTGCTGGCTGTGATGCCGTGGAATTACCCACTGTGGCAGGTCATTCGGTTCGCGGCGCCTGCCCTGATGGCAGGCAACACCGGACTGCTCAAGCACGCGTCCAACGTGCCGCAGTCCGCGCTCTACCTCGACGGTCTGTTCGAAAAGGGCGGCTTCCCTCCCGGGTCGTTCCGCACGCTGCTGATCGGTTCGGCGGAGGTGGCCGCCGTCATCGAGGACAGCCGCGTGAAGGCCGTCACCTTGACCGGCTCGGAACCGGCGGGCCGATCCGTCGCGTCGACCGCGGGCGGCCAGATCAAGAAGGCGGTTCTCGAACTCGGCGGCTCCGACCCGTTCATCGTCCTGCCCAGCGCCGACCTTGATGCCGCCGCGACGACGGCGGTCAAGGCCAGGATCGGAAACAACGGCCAATCTTGCATCGCCGGAAAGCGATTCATCGTGCACACCGATATCTACGATGAGTTCGCCGCCCTCTTCGTCGCCAAGATGAACGCCTTGGTGATCGGCGACCCGATGGACGACGCCACCGATGTCGGACCCCTTGCGACCGCGTCCGGTCGCGACGACCTTGCCGAACTGGTCGATGATGCCGTGGCCAAGGGTGCCCAGGTACTCACCGGCGGCGGCGCTCCCGAGAACCCCGGCTGGTTCTACTCCCCCACCGTGCTTGCCGGACTCACCGACGACATGCGGATAGTGATGGAAGAGGCATTCGGTCCGGTCGCCTCGCTGTACCGCGTCGCCGACCGCGACGAGGCGGCCCGGGTGGCCAACCAGACCACCTTCGGCCTGAGCTCGGCGGTCTGGAGCAACGACACGGCCGAACAGGACTGGTTCATCCGGCATCTCGAAGCCGGCGCAGTGTTCCTGAACGGTATGACGGTGTCCTATCCGGAATTGCCGTTCGGCGGGGTGAAGGATTCCGGTTACGGCCGCGAGCTGGCTGCCGCGGGCATCCGCGAGTTCTGCAACCTCAAGACGGTCTGGAAGGGCTGAACCCCGCGACTCACGAATCGCTGTGCAGGCCGTCGGCGAGAAGTTCGGCCAGGTGCACGGCGCTCCGCGGTGTGCCATGCGCGATCTGGGTCCGGCAGCTGAAACCGTCGGCGATGACGGCGGTGGTCGGCGCGGCCGCGCGGACGGCGGGCAACAGCACCCGCTCCCCGACGGCCCGAGAGACCTCGTAGTGGCCGCGTTCGAAGCCGAAATTGCCTGCAAGACCGCAACACCCGGAGTCGGGAACCTCGGCCCGAATGCCTGCCTTTTCCATCAGGGCGCGATCGGCGTCGAAGCCAAGCACGGCGTGCTGGTGGCAGTGCGTCTGCACCAACGCCTCCGTCGCGACGTCGGGTGGTTCCCACTCCGAACGCGTGAGGAACTCGGCGAAGGTGACGGTCGATGCCGCGAGCGCCGATGCCCGAGAGTCGTCATGCGGCAAGCTCGGCAGCATCCCGCCGCAGCACCGCTGTGCAACTCGGCTCGAGTCCGACGATCGGGATGCCGGATTCCAGGTGCGGTGCCAGGACTTTCAGCGAACGCGTGATGCGCCGCTTGGCCGTCCGCAGCTGGCCGGTGGAGATCCACGTCAGCCCGCAACACACGTGGCCGTCCGGAAGTATCACCTCATAGCCTGCGGCCTCCAGCACCGCCACGGCGGCGCGGCCCACTTGTGGCGCAAGGTAATTGGTGAAGCTGTCCGGCCACAGCACGACGGCGCCGCGCGTCTGCGCGCTGGTCGCCGCGGTGCGCTGCTTGAACCACGACGTGAACGTCTGCTCGGCGAAGGCCGGAACGTCCCGCTCGGGCGCGATGCCGCCGAGACGTTTCGCCAAGGCCGTGCTTGCCGTCCGGTTGACCAGTCGCGGCGCCGCTGACGCGATCCGCGACAACTGCGGCAGCCAGCCCATCGACCAGTGCGACAACGGCCGGGCCCATGGCCTTCCGGCGTAGTGGTGGTGGGTGAACTCAGCCTTGTATGTCGCCATGTCCACGTTGACCGGACAGTCCGAAAGGCAGCCCTTGCACGACAGGCAGAGGTCGAGTGCGTCGCGCACCTCGGTGGAGCGCCACCCGTCGGTCACCAGGTCGCCATGCAACATCTCCCACAGCAGGTGGGCGCGGCCGCGCGTCGAAGCCATCTCGTCATGCGTCGCCTGGTAGCTCGGGCACATCACGCCGCCGCTGGACTGCCTGCATTTGCCGATGCCGACGCAGCGCCGCTGGGCCTGGGCGAAGTCGTCGTTGTCGTCGGGATAGCTGAACAGCGTCAACAGTTTTCGGTCCTTCGCCGTGTCGAAGAGCCGGATCCCGGCGTCGAGCGGGGGCGGATCGACGACGACACCAGGGTTCATCAGCGCGTTCGGGTCCCAGATGCGTTTCATCTCGGCGAGCAGGGCCAGCCCGTCGGTTCCGTACATGCGGCCCAGCAGTTCCGAGCGCGCCCGGCCGTCGCCGTGTTCCCCCGACACCGAGCCGCCGAGGGAGACGACGAGATCGGTGGCCTCCTCGACGAACGACCGGTAGGCCGCAACGCCTTTGGCGCTGAACAGATCGAAGTCGATCCGCATGTGCATGCAGCCCTCGCCGAAGTGCCCGTAGGAGGCGCCGGACAGCCCGTATCCGGCCATCAGCGCGTCGAGGCCGCGCAGGTAGTCGGCGAGGCGTTCGGGCGGCACCGCGGCGTCCTCCCAGCCGCCCCACGCCTCCGCCCCATCGGCTCGACGCGTCGCGAGCCCGGCCGCATCCCTGCGGCACCGCCACAGCACCGCCTGGGCGCCGGGGTCGGTGACCAGCGAAGCCGATGCCGGTGATCCCGAATCCCGCAGGGCGGCAAGCATTTTCTCCGCTGACATCTCGGCGGCAACGCGGTCCTCGCCGCCCATCTCCACCAACAGCCAGGCTCGTCCCGCAGGCAGGCCGGCCTCGGTCGCCGCGCGGCGCACCTCCCCCGGCAGCCGGTCGACCAGGTCGATGTTGATCGACTCCATCGTCAGCGGGCTGTGGGCCAGCACCACCGACACGCATTCGGCCGACGACACCGAATCGGCGAAACCAAGTACGCACAGCACCCGGGCGGTCGGCATCGGGGTCAGCGCCAAGGTCGCCCGCAGGGTCGCCGCGAAGCCGCCTTCACTGCCGCACAGCAGCCCTGCGACGTCGTAGCCGTGTTCGGGCAGCAGCCGGTGCAGCGCATAGCCCGAGATCTGCCGGGTGAATTGGCCGAACCGGCGCCGGATCACCAGCTCGTGCTCGTCGACAAAGGCCTGCAGGGACCGGTGCAACTCGCCTTCGCGTCCGGGCCGGTTCGCCAGTTCCTCTCGCGCCCCGCGTGATTCAAAGGTGGCTCGGGTGCCGTCGGCGAGTATCACGTCGAGCGACCGGACGTTGTCGGCGGTGGTGCCCCAGGCGACCGAGTGCGCGCCACAGGCGTTGTTGGCGATCATCCCGCCGAGCGTCGCCCTGCTGCCGGACGACGGGTCGGCACCGAAGGTGAGCCCGAACGGCCGCGCGGCGGCCAGCAGGTCGGTAAGCACGACGCCGGGCTCGACGACCGCGGTCCTGGTTCCGGCGTCGATGTCCAGTATCGCGTTGACGTGCCGGGAAGCGTCGATGACGACGCCGCCGATCGCATTGCCTGCCATCGAAGTGCCACCGCCGCGCATCGTCACCGGCGCGCCTGCCTCGGCGGTGAGCGCGACCGCGGCGGCCATGTCTTCGGCGTCGGCGGGCACCACCACGAGGTCGGGAACCACGCGGTAATTCGAGCCGTCGACCGCGTACAGGCCCCGGCTGGCCGCGTCGTCGCGCACGGTCCCCCGGATCGCCGAACGGAGCGCTCCGACGAGCCTGCTCACGTCGTACGTCGCGCGGGTTAGCATTGTCAACAATCTACCTATTTCGGTCAGCGTGATCCAAGGGAGATGACATGCCAACGGTAGGCCTGCTCTACCCCGGCCACAGCGCCGAGGACGACTTCCCCGCGCTGGAGGCGCGGATCGACGGCGCGGTACGCCTGCCGGTGGCGATCACCTCCGTCGGCGAAGACGCGCACCGCGTCGACGCCCTCCTCGACCTCGGCAGCGACGAACGCCTGGCCGATGGCGCTGCGCTGCTGGCAGACGAGAATCCCGACGCGGTGATGTGGGCGTGCACGTCGGGCAGTTTCGTGTTCGGGCCGCAGGGCGCACAGAACCAGGTGTCGGCGGTCGCTGCGGCGGCCGGTGTGCCCGCCTCGTCCACGTCGATCGCCTTCGTCGACGCGCTGCGCCACCTCGGCATCCGCCGGGTCGCGGTCGCGGCGTCCTACCCCGATGATGTCGCGCAGCATTTCGTCGCGTTCCTCACGGCGGGCGGCGCCGAGGTCGTCTCGATGGGCAGCCACGGGATCTACACCGCGGCCGAGGTGGGCACGGTCGGTCCCGACCAGGTGGTCGCGATGGTCACCGCCGCCGACCATCCCGACGCCGAAGCGGTGCTCGTCCCGGATACGGCGATGCACACGCTCGCGATCGTCGACAAGCTGGAGGCGGCCGTCGGCAAGCCGGTGCTGACCGCGAATCAGGTGACGGTATGGAAGGGTCTGGATCTGCTCGGCCCGGTGCCGCCCCTTCCGGGGCTGGGCACGCTGTTCGGCGACCGCCGGTGAGCAGCTTCATCGGGCCGCTCGTCCGAGAGTCGACCCCGAGCATCATCGCGGACAAGCTGCGCCAGGCCATCGCCCACGGCGAGCTCAAGCCGGGCGCCCAACTGGGCGAGGCCGAACTGGCCCGCCAACTCGGGGTCAGCCGCGGCCCGTTGCGGGAGGGGATGCAACGTCTCACCCAGGAGGGGCTGCTGGTGTCGATCCGCAACCGCGGGCTGTTCGTGATCGACATGACCTCCGACGACGTTCGCGATATGTACAACGCGCGTGAAGCGATCGAGCAGGCGGCGGCCCGCAAGATCCTCGACGGCGACCACGCCGCGGCGGGCAACGAGCTGCTCCACATCGTCGACCAGATGGCCGAGGCCGAGTCACCGGCCGAGGTCAGCGAGATCGACATCACGTTCCACGAACGCCTGCTGCAACTCGCCAACAGCCCGCGGCTGTCGCGGATGCACCAGACCTTCATCACCGAGACCCGGATGTGCATCCACGCACTCGACGAGAGCTACGCGAAATCGGAGGTGCGCGACAAGGAGCACCGGGCCTTGGCGAAGGCGATCCGCAAGGGTGACCGCGAACTCACCGACCGGCTGCTGACCGCGCACATGGACGACGCCGTCCGCAGGCTCAGTTCATCTTGATGCCGATGTACTTCGTCTCAAGGAACTCGTCGATGCCGACAGAGCCGCCTTCGCGGCCAAGGCCGGACTGCTTGATGCCGCCGAACGGCGCAGCGGGATTGGAGACGACGCCCTGGTTCAGCCCCACCATGCCGCTCTCCAACGCTTCCGCGACCCGCAGCGCACGCCGCAGGTCGTTGGTGAAAACGTAAGCGACGAGCCCGTATTCGGTGTCGTTGGCCGCCGCGATCGCGTCGGCCTCTGTCTCGAACGGCGTCAGCGGTGCCACCGGACCGAAGATCTCCTGATCGCACATTGCGGCGTCGCGCGGCACGCCTTTGAGCACGGTCGGCGGATAGAAGTAACCGTCGCCCGCGGGTGCAGAGCCTCCGGTGAGCACGGTTGCACCGCGCTCGACGGCGTCGGCGACGAGTGATTCGACCTTGCGTAGCGCGGCTTCGTCGATGAGCGGCCCGACGGTGACGCCCGCTTCGGTGCCGCGGCCCACGGACAGTGCCGCCATCCGGTCAGCCAGCCGACGACCGAACTCGTCGATGATCGACGACTGCACGTAAACGCGGTTGGCCGCGGTGCAGGCCTCGCCCATGTTGCGCATCTTGGCCGCGATCGCGCCCTCCACAGCCTCGTCGAGGTCGGCGTCGGAGAACACGATGAACGGCGCGTTGCCGCCCAGCTCCATCGAGGTCCGCAGGACCTTCTCCGCGCACTGCTCAAGCAGCAGCCGTCCGATGTTGGTGGAGCCGGTGAAGGACAGCTTCCGTGCCAGGCCCGACCGGATCAGCGGTTCCATCACCGGGCCTGCGTCGGTCACCGTGATGCAGTTGACGGCGCCTGCGGGTAGGCCGGCCTCGGACAGGATGTCCATCAGCGCCAACATCGACAGCGGCGTCTGGTGTGCCGGCTTGATCACGCTCGTGCATCCGGCGGCGATGGCCGGGCCCAGCTTGCGGGTGCCCATCGCCATCGGGAAGTTCCACGGAGTGATCAGCAGGCAGGGACCGACGGGTTGGCGGGCCACCAGGAACCGCGACCCGCCCGCGGGCGCGGTCTGGTAACCACCGTCGATCCGCACGGCTTCCTCCGCGAAGTGGCGGAAAAACTCCGCGGCATAGGCGATTTCGCCCCTGGCCTCGGCCACGGGCTTACCCATCTCCAACGTCATCAGCAGGGCGATGTCGTCGATTCGCTCGTGCAGCAGCTGGAACGACCGAGTGAGGATGTCGGCCCGCTCGCGCGGTGACGTCGCCGCGAAATCCGGCTGGGCGGCGACGGCCGCGTCGAGTGCGGCCCTGCCGTCTTCCGGGGACGCGTCGGCGACCGCGCAGAGCGTCTTGCCCGTGGCGGGGTCGACAACGTCGAGCGTCCGCCCGTCCGATGCGTCCTGCCATTTGCCGTCGATGAACAACTGCTTCTGGACGGCCTGGACGACCTTTGCCTCGTCTCGTTCGCTCATATCTACCCCTTCATCGTCGGCGGTTCCGTCCGATACGCTGATTGTTGACAATCTACCAATCAACAGGCAAGGGAGAAGGAACGTGGCGGGGTCCGCACAGCTCTCAGAGATCCTCAAACAGGCGACCGGTGTGCTGGCCGCCCGAGGCGAGGGCGCACTGCTGTACGACGAAGACGACCGCCGATACCTGGATTTCACCGCGGGAATCGGTGTGACCAGCACCGGACACTGCCATCCGCGGGTGGTCGAGGCGGCACAACGCCAGGTCGGCACGCTCATCCACGCCCAGTACACCACCGTCATGCACCGCCCGCTGCTCACGCTCGTCGAGCGGATGGGTGAGGTGCTGCCCGACGGGCTGGACAGGATGTTCTTCGCCAACTCCGGCAGCGAGGCAGTCGAGGCCGCGCTGCGGCTGTCCCGCCAGGCCACCGGGCGGCCCAACGTGATCGTCTTCCACGGCGGCTTCCACGGGCGCACCGTCGCAGCCGCCTCGCTGACGACGTCGGGCACCAAGTTCCGCTCCGGGTTCTCTCCGTTGATGGCCGGCGTGCACGTGGCACCGTTCCCCGACCCCACCCACTTCGGCTGGCCGGTCGAGCAGGCCACCGACTTTGCGCTCGCGCAGCTGGACTACATCCTGCAGACGCTGACCGCACCCGCCGACACCGCCGCGTTCGTCGTCGAGCCGGTGCTCGGCGAGGGCGGCTATGTGCCCGCCAGCGAGCGGTTCTTCGCCGGCCTGCGGGAACGCGCCGATCAAGTACGGCATCCTGCTGGTGGTTGACGAGGTGCAGACCGGCTTCGGGCGGACCGGAAAGTTCTGGGGCGGTGAGCATTTCAATGCGCGTCCTGACATTCTGATCACCGCGAAGGGCCTGGCTTCCGGCTTCCCGCTTTCCGGGAATCGCGGCGTCATCGGAACTGATGGCCAAGGCGTGGCCGGGCTCCCAAGGTGGCACCTACGGCGCCAACGCGGTGGCGTGCGCGGCGGCGGTGGCGACCCTCGACGTGATCCGCGACGAGGATTTGGTCGACAACTCCGCACAACGCGGCGCGCAGCTCAAGGAGGCGCTGCAGCTGGTAGCGGACAAGCACGAGCAGATCACCGATGTGCGCGGCCTCGGGCTGATGATCGGCAACGAGTTCCGCGATGCCGACGGCAAGCCCGATCCCGTGACTGCGGCAGCCGCGCAGCAGGAGGCGGCCCGCCGCGGCCTGCTGCTGCTGACCTGCGGGGCGTGGGGTCAGGTCGTGCGGTTCATCCCGGCGCTGGTGGTGACCAGCGACCAGGTCGACGAAGCGGCGGGCATCTGGGCCGACGCCGTCGGCTCCGTGGTCGGCTGAGCCGCAGCCTCAGACTGCGGCGGGTTGTTTCTGGTACTCCAGCTGCGGCGGCGCCTCCGGAGTGCCAGGGGTCTCCGTGCCGTTCATCGGGCAGCGCGTGGTCTCGGGCACCTTGATGAGCGCGATCGCACCGATGACACAGGCGGCCATCATGTAGTACGCGGGCACCAGATTGTCTCCGGTCTTGTTGACGAGCCAGTCATTCACCGCAGGCGCGGTGCCACCGAAGATCGACGTCGACACGTTGTACGCGATGGCGAATCCGGCATAGCGCACGTGGGTGGGGAACATCGCAGGGAACGTCGCCGAGATCGTCGCCAGCTGAGGCACATACAGCAGGCCGAGGACGGCGAACCCGATCACCGCACCGATGACGCTGGTACTCATCAACATGAACATCGGCACGACCGCGACGAAAAGGCCGATCAGCGAGAACCACCACATCGGTTTGCGCCCAATACGATCCGACGTGCCACCTGCGATCGGCAGGAACACCATCATCGCGAGCATGCCGATGATCGGCACCAGCAACGACATGCTGGACGAGAGGCCGATCGACTGCTCGAGGTAGGTCGGCATGTAGCTCAGCAGCGTGTAGTTGACCACGTTGAGCGCGACGACCACGCCACCGAGCCGCAGGATCGGCCCCCAGTAGCCGAGCATCAGATCCTTGAATGCCGTGGCCGCGCGCTCCTCCTTTTCGCCGGTCGCTTCCAGCTCGCGGAATATCGGGGTGTCCTCCAGCCGGGAGCGCAGGTAGACGCCGATGAGCCCGAGCGGAGCGGCAACCAGGAACGGCAGTCGCCAGCCCCAGGTGTTCATCTGGTCGTCGTTGAGCACCAACGAGAACCCGAGCATCAGCAGCGCGCCGAGCGAGAAGCCCGCCAGCGTGCCGAACTCCAGGAAGCTGCCGAAGAAGCCGCGCCTGCGGCACGGCGCGTACTCGGCCATGAACGTCGCCGCGCCGCCGTACTCGCCGCCGGTGGAGAAGCCCTGGATCATGCGAAGCAGCACCATCAGCACCGGTGCCCAGAACCCGATCGCGGCGTAGGACGGGACGAGGCCGACGCACAGGGTGGCGCCGGACATCATCAGGATGGTGATGGCCAGCACCGAACGACGCCCGATCCGGTCACCGAGCGGTCCCCACACCAGCCCACCGAGGGGTCTGACGAGGAAGGACACAGCGAACGTCATCAACGCGTACCACGTGGCGGTCGCGGTGTCCCCTGGGAAGATCGCGGCCGAAATGTAGGTCACGCCGTAGGCGTAGATGCCGTAGTCGAACCATTCCGTCGCGTTACCGATGGCCGACGCCGCGACGGCCTTCTTCAAGCACAGACGGGGGCACATCGTCGGTCAGTCATGGCCTGCGAAGGCTGGTCGGGGACACCCATCGGGATCCTCCCCCAAGGTCGTAGTTTTGTTGACAATCCGACACTAGCCAAGCTCAGCGGCGAACTTCAAGAGTCAACAGTCAGTCGATATTACCCGGCTCAGCAGGACTGCAAAACGTCAGAACCGGTATTCGCCGAGCCAGAGTGCGGTGACGCCGGTCAGCGACCGTTCGGTCTGGCCGAACATCTCCACCACGGACCGCCCGAGGAGCGACGCGACGGCCTCCGGCAGTGACGCCGCGGCGGGCTGGGACGACGGCTTGGGCCGCAGGAACTCCAGGAACGAGGAACCGGGGTAGCTGACGATGCGGACGTCGGCGTCCTCGTCGTGGCCGGCGAGCACCTTGGCCCGGTTGATCGCGGTGCGCAGCCCGCCGAGCTCGTCGACGAGGCCACGCTCGAGGGCGTCGGCACCGGTCCACACCCGACCGCGGGCGACCGCATCGACCGCTTCCACCGTGAGCTTGCGGCCCTGCGCCACGCGCTCGATGAAGTCGGTGTAGAACAGGTCGGCCTCGGCTTCGACATGCGCGTGCTGTTCGTCGGTGAACGGCTTGTTGATCGACCACGCGTCGGCGTTCTCGTTGGTGCGCACCGAATCCGAGCCGACACCGAGCCGGTCCTTGAGTTCGCGGGCGACCAGCTTGCCGGTCACCACACCGATGGATCCGGTGATCGTGCCCGCGTTGGCGACGATCGCGTCGGCGCCCATCGACACGTAGTAGCCGCCGGAGGCCGCGACGGCGCCCATCGACGCGACGACCGGCGTGCCGCCGTCGCGGACCCGACTCACTTCTCGCCAAATGGTTTCCGATCCGGTGACCGAGCCGCCGGGGCTGTCAACCCGCAGCACGATCGCCGACACCGAATCATCGGCGGCAGCCTCGCGCAGCGCGGCGGCGATGGTGTCCCCGCCTGCGCTGGAGTTCCCGAACGGCAGCACCTGCGGGCCGCCGCGGCCGCTGACGATCGGCCCGTGCAGGGTCACGACGGCGATCGTGGGCTTGGACTTGCGGCCGGGGACCGACGGCATCTGCGGCCCTGGCCGGGATGCGGTCGCCTTCGCGTAACGCGACAGATACAGCCGCGGCGGTGCGTCGGGATCGTCGGCTCCGCCGGTCTCCGGCGAAATCCCAGGCGCGCAGGCGAGTTCACCGATCCGTGCGTAGGCCTCGTCGCGGAAGCCGATCCGGTCGACCAGGCGTCCAGTGACGGCGGCGTCGCGCAGCAGCGGCGCCTTGTTGGCCAGCTCGTCGACCGCGGCGACGTCGATGTGGCGGGACTTGGCGACCGCCTGCCACACCTGGCCGTGCAGGCTGTCGAGCAGCGCGGTGTCCGCCTCGCGGTGCGCGTCGGTATAGCGGTCCTGCGTGAAAAGGTTTGCGGCGGACTTGTATTCGCCTTTGGCGACGAACTGCGCTTCGATGCCCGCCTTGTCGAGCGCGTCGCGCAGGAACAGCGCGCTTGTCGCGAAGCCGACCAGCCCGACCGTGCCCGACGGCTGCATCCAGACCTCGCGGAATGCGGATGCCAGGTAGTAGGACAGCGTGCCCGGATACGTCTCGGCCCATGCCAGGGACGGCTTGACGTCGCTGAAGGCGGCGATCGCGTCGCGCAGTTCCTGCACCGGCCCCGCCGCGGCCGCCGGAATCTGCACCCGGGCGATCAGCCCGGCAACACGCGGGTCCTCTGCGGCCCGGTGAATCGCCGCGATGGCTTCCCGCAACATCAGCGGCTTTCCGCTCCCGCTGATGATCGCCATCGGGTCGAACCCACTGGTCTCCGGCGGGGCCGTCTGCAGATCCAGCTCCAGCACACAGTCGTTGGGCACGCCGTGGTGACGTGCGGTGTCTACCTTGCGGGCCAGTGACCGCAGATCGTCGGCGCCGGGAATGCCGGGCAAGAAGCTGAACATCATTCGAGCGTACCGATGATGAATTCGGGTCCCCCTGCTCGACCACCCCACGCGATGCGACCTTAATTGTTGAAAACGACAATTAAGGCGGGTCTGCCTGACAGTGTGATCCGATGTTTGCCACTCGAGCGCTCAAAGGCGCCGCTTGTGCCGCCGTTCTGGCTGCGACGGCTTACCTCGTCAGCCCGCCCGCCGATGCGGCTCTGCCCGACATCACGCAGTCAGACCACGTATTCATCTTGCCGGGCGCATCAGCCGACGCGTGGGCGCCGCGGATCCTCGGTCGAATCGATCCGTGGTCCACCACCAACCCGCGCGTCCGGAGGATCGACGAAAACTACTACAGCTGCGGCTCGACGAGCTCGCCATGCGACCTGCGGGTGATCGCCTATCCGCGAACGGCCGGCCTGTTTTTCGGACCGAACGTCCCCTATGCCGACGAGTCGATCGAGACCGGCGTCAACATGACCAAAGAGGCCATCGACCCGCCAGACAAGCCGATCGTTGACGGGCAGGTCGTCGTCGCAGGCCTTTCGCTGGGAAGCATCACGGCCGACGCGGTTCAGCGGAGCCTTGACGCAGACCCCATCCGCCCGCCGTCGGCCCGGGTGACGTTCATCGTGTCCGGCGACCCGTCACGCGTCACCCCGTTTTCCACCGGCATCGGAAGCTTCGTTCCTGAGGGCTTTCGCATCCCCTTCCTGGGCTGGACGGCGACCCGGCCGGAGGCGAACTCGCACTACGACACCGTGGTCGTGGTCGGCGAGTACGACATCACCGCCGACTTCCCCGACCGGCCGTGGAACGTCCTTGCCCTCGCCAACTCCGTCGTCGGCTTCGTGTACAGCCATAGCCCCAGCGCGCTGTCCAGCCCGACCGCGGTGCCCGAGGAGAACATCCGGGTGACGACAAACGACAACGGAGCCACGACAACCACCTACTTCGTTCCTCAGCCTGTGCTGCCGATCCTGAAACCGTTCAACAGAGCCCTACCTCGAGTCGTCGACGCGGCCAACAACGTGCTGAAGCCGATCGTGGACCGCGGCTATTCGCGCTACGACGCCGATAACGGCAACCAGATGCCGTACCTGCAACCGACCGACGGACTGCCACGCCTGGTCAAGCCGGCGAAGGTGACGGACTCCTTCAAGGCGATACCCAATGCGTCTGCTCTACCCCGCCAGCAGCGCTCCGCGAATCGGCTGCATCCGCTGCGCAACCTGACGCGCAGCTTACTTCCGGGTCGCGATCGTAGACCCGTCGCGGAGCGTGACGTCAGCTCGACGACCGAAGCGCCCGCGGCGTCTGAATGAAGATGTCCACGCGGCTGATTCGATTATCGGAGTCAATCGTGAAAACGAGCACCTCCGGCGTGAGCATCGGCTTCCCGTCGAGCTCGACCGTCTCGCTGAGCTCCGCGAAGGCGATCCCGCCGTTCGCGTAGGTCACTCGATGGAGGTCCATCGCGTAGCCCTTGAGCTTCGGCATCATGTCGGAGATGAAGGCGAGGTACTCGTCCCGCCCTGCGTAGCGGTCCCCGTACGGGCCGACGCGGACGATGTCGTCGGCGATGCATTCGCTGACCACGCGCCAGTCGTGCGACACGATGGCGTCGAGGTATCGCTCCACGATGCCTGCCATCCGCCCATCACATCACGGCTGACTCGAGGCCTACGGTGGATGTGTGCGCTTTTCGATCTCGATCCCCCAGCTTGACTACGACAGCTTCGACGACGCGGGCGTGAAGGCCTATCTCGCGCGAGCCGAGGAACTCGGTTTCGAAGGCGGTTGGACGATGGAGCAGGTCGTCGGCGGTTCCCCGCAGATCGCGCCGCTGCAGACTCTCGCCTACGCCGCGGCGTGTACGACGCGACTCCGCCTGGGTGTTGCGGTGCTGATCACCACGCTGCATGACCCACTGCAGCTGGCGTGGGCCGCCACCGCGGTCGACCGGCTCAGCCACGGCCGCCTGGACGTCGGCGTCGGCCATGGCGGCAACTTCCGGCCCTTCAAGGCGTTCGGCGTGGACAAGGCGACGTTCATCAGTTACTTCACCGAAGGCATCGAGCTGATGAAGGCCGCATGGTCGGATGAGCCCAAGGTGACGTTTCACGGCCGGTTCCGCGACGTCGACGGCCTGCCTATCCAGCCCAAGCCGGTGCAGCGCCCGCACCCGCCGCTGTGGATCGGCGGCACCGCCCCCAAGGCTTTGGCGCGCGCGGTGCGACTCGGAGACTCGTTCATCGGCGCAGGGTCGTCGACGACCGCGACATTCGTGGAAGCCGTCAAGACGGTCCGCCGTGAACTCGACGAACAGGGCAAGGACGCAACGACATTCACCATCGCCAAGCGGGTTTATGTGACCGTCGACGACGACGCCGGGCGGGCCCGCGAGCGGGTGGTCGAGGGGCTGCACCGGATCTACGGCAACATGAAGGGAATCGAGGCCGTACCGGTGTCAGGCACGCCCGACGATGTGGTGCGCGGAGTGCGTGAAGTCATCGACGCAGGCGCCGAGATGGTCCTGCTCAATCCGGTCGGCACGAACGTCACCGAGGACCGCGAGCAGATGGAACGGCTTGCCGCGGAAGTGATCCCGCAGCTGCAATGAAATACGTCGACCCGGGACTCAGCCGTCGCCGGTTACTCCACCTGGCCGGAACCGCGAGCCTCGCCGTCGCCACGGTGGGTGCCTGCTCGAAGGCGCCGGCTGCCGGGCCGACTTCGTCGTCGCCGCGCCAGTCGTGAGTCCCGCTGCTTCACCGATTGCGCTGTGCAGGGAAGCGTGGGGAGCACTGCCACCCCGGCCCGGTGGCACGCCGCACACCCCCAACTTCATGACGATCCACCACACCGCCGTTGTTCTCGGTGACAACTCCAACGCGCCCGCTCGGCTCCGCCAGCACCAGCACTATCACCAGGACACTCAGGGCTGGATTGATATCGCCTATCACTTCAGCGTTGATCGGAATGGAAACATCTACCAGCTGAGAGATCCCAACCTCGTTGGCGACACCGCGACGAGCTACGACCCCACCGGGCACTTCCTCGTCGTATGCGAGGGAAACTTCGACGAGGAAGCGGTGACAGAAGAGCAGCTCAACGGCGCCGCGCTCGTCTTCGCTTGGGCCGCTCAGCAATTCAACATCCCGACCGAGAAGCTGGCGGGACACCGGGATGCGAGTTCCGATACCTCTTGTCCGGGCGCCAACCTCTATAGCCACGTAACGTCCGGCGACCTCAGGCGCCGCGTCGACGACATCTCGGCCGCCGGCCCCGTGGACCTCTCGATTCTTTGTGGGCCGGAGGCCGAAGCCGTGGTCGCAGACATCGAGGCCGGCCTCCGCTGAGCTGAAATACGCCAAAGCCCCCGACACGCCGGGCGTGCGGGGGCTTTTGCGTCTTGTGGCGGAGGCTAGGACGCCTCGGTCGCCGAACCGCCTGCGGCGCTGATCTTTTCCTTCGCGCTGCCGCTGAACTTGTGCGCTGTGACGTTGACCTTGACGGTCAGCTTGCCGTCGCCGAGCACCTTCACCAGACAGTTCTTGCGAACCGCGCCCGCGGCCACCAGCTCGTCGATACCGACGTCGCCGCCCTTGGGGAAGAGCTTGTTCAGGTCGCCGACATTGACGACCTCGTAGGAGGTGCGGAACCGGTTGCGGAAGCCCTTGAGCTTGGGCAGCCGCATGTGGATCGGCATCTGGCCGCCCTCGAACGTCGCTGGGACGTTCTTGCGCGCCTTCGTACCCTTCGTACCGCGGCCGGCGGTCTTGCCCTTGGAGCCCTCGCCGCGGCCTACGCGGGTCTTCGCGGTCTTCGAGCCGGGCGCCGGCTTCAGGTCATGAAGTTTGATGCGTCACTTGACTTCCTCCACCTCTACGAGGTGATGCACGGTCTTGATGAGTCCGCGGATCTGCTCGTTGTCCTCACGGACGACCGACTGGCGGATCTTCCGCAGCCCCAGCGTCCGCAGGCTTTCCCGCTGCCTCCATCGTGCACCGATGGTGCTGCGCACCTGGGTGATCTTCAGCTCTGCCATGGTTATGCCGTTCCTTCTCGGCCCGCCGCCGCCGCGCTTGCGGCCACCGCTTCGGCCTCACGCCGCGCGCGCAGCATGCCTGCAGGCGCCACGTCCTCGATGGGCAGGCCACGCCGGGCCGCCACCTCTTCGGGGCGTTGCAGCAGCTTCAGAGCGGCAACGGTGGCGTGAACCACGTTGATCGCGTTGTCACTGCCCAGCGACTTGGCCAGGATGTCGTGCACGCCAGCGCATTCCAGCACCGCACGCGCGGCGCCACCGGCGATCACACCGGTACCCGGGCTGGCCGGACGCAGCATGACCACACCCGCAGCGGCCTCACCCTGCACCGGGTGCACGATGGTGCCACCGATCAGCGGAACCCGGAAGAAGCCCTTGCGCGCTTCCTCCACGCCCTTGGCGATCGCGGCGGGAACTTCCTTGGCCTTGCCGTATCCGACGCCGACCATGCCCTTGCCGTCGCCGACGATGACCAGCGCGGTGAAGCTGAAGCGCCGGCCACCCTTGACCACCTTGGAAACTCGGTTGATCGCGACGACGCGCTCGAGGTAGTTGCTCTTGTCGCCACCGTCGCGGTCACGACGACCGCCACGATCGTCACGACGGCCCCGGTTGTCGCGGTCGCCTCGTGCGCCGCCGCCCCTGCCGTCTGAGGAGGATGCCGCCGGCCCGGCGGCTCCTGCTGCCTGCTCGGCCATTATGCAATCCTTCCAATAGTCTTGCGGTCGTTCATCATCAGAATTTCAGCCCGCCTTCGCGCGCCGCATCGGCCAGCGCCGCGAGCCGTCCGCCGTAGGTGTATCCGCCACGGTCGAACACGACGGACTCGATCCCTGCGGCCTTGGCCCGCTCGGCGATCAGCTGACCGACCCGCTTGCTGTGGGCCTTCTTGTCGCCGTCCACCCCGCGCACGTCGGCTTCGATGGACGACGCCGCGGCCACCGTGGTGCCGTTCAGGTCGTTCACCAGCTGCACGTGAATGTGACGCGCAGAGCGGTGGACCACCAGGCGCGGCGTCTCGGCCGTGCCCTCGATCTTCTTGCGCAGCCGGGCATGCCTGCGGATCCGCGAGGTCCGCCGGGAGGCCGCGACGCTCTGCCCGGCCTTCTTCGGAGCGCCTGTTGCTTTCTGGGCTGTAGCCATTACTACTTACCTGTCTTTCCGACCTTGCGGCGGATCTGCTCACCCTCGTAGCGGATGCCCTTGCCCTTGTAAGGGTCGCTCTTCCGCAGGCGGCGGATGTTGGCCGCGATCTGGCCGACCTTCTGCTTGTCGATACCGGAGATCGAGAACTTCGTCGGGGTCTCCACCGCGAACGTGACACCGTCCGGCGCGGTGATCAACACCGGATGGCTGTAGCCGAGGGCGAACTCGAGGTTGCTGCCCTTGGCCACGACGCGGTAGCCGACGCCGAAGATCTCCATCTTGATGGTGTAGCCCTCGGTGACGCCGGTGACGAGGTTGGCCACCAGCGTGCGCGACAGCCCGTGTAGCGAGCGGTTGTGCCGCTCGTCGTCGGGCCGGGTCACCACGATGGCGCCGTCGTCGTCGCGGCCGACCGTAATCGGCTCGGCGACCGCGAGGTCGAGGGTGCCCTTGGGTCCCTTGACCGAGACGTGCTGCCCGTCGATCGTTACATCGACTCCGGACGGGACCGGAACCGGTTGCTTACCAATGCGCGACATGGCTAGTTCCCCCTCACCACACGTACGCGAGGACTTCGCCGCCCACGCCTTGTCGTGCCGCCTGACGGTCGGTGAGCAGACCTGACGACGTGGAGATGATCGCCACGCCGAGTCCGCCGAGAACCCGCGGCAGGTTGGTGGATTTCGCGTACACCCGCAGACCGGGCTTGGACACCCGGCGCAGGCCCGCGATGCTGCGTTCGCGGCTGGGGCCGTACTTCAGCTCGACGACCAGCGCCTTGCCCACCCGCGCATCCTCGGTGTGGTAGTCGGTGATGTAGCCCTCGCTCTTGAGGATCTCGGCGATGTTCGCCTTGATCTTCGAGTGGGGCAGGGTCACCTCGTCGTGGTACGCCGAATTGGCGTTGCGCAGACGTGTCAAGAAGTCTGCGATCGGATCCGTCATTGTCATGACAGCCGGTTCACCTTCCTCGCGGCGGTTCCCCTTTCAGGGCCTGCCGCAACCTGTTTCGATTAGTTAGTGGTCTGTTCTGCTGTTACCAGCTGGACTTCTGCACACCCGGCAGCTCGCCGGCGTGCGCCATCTCGCGCAGGCAGATGCGGCACAGCCCGAACTTGCGGTACACCGCGTGCGGGCGGCCGCACCTGTTGCAGCGGGTATAGCCGCGCACCTTGAACTTGGGCTTCTTGTTGGCCTTGTTGACCAGAGCCTTCTTTGCCATCTGCTCAGTTCTCCTTGAACGGAAAGCCGAGGGCCCGCAACAGCGCTCGTCCTTCGTCGTCGTTCGTCGCCGAGGTGACGACGGTGATGTCCATGCCGCGGGGCCGGTCGATGGCGTCCACATCGATCTCGTGGAACACCGACTGCTCGGACAGCCCGAAGGTGTAGTTGCCGCGGCCGTCGAACTGCTTGGGGCTCAACCCTCGGAAGTCGCGGATACGCGGCAGCGCGATCGAGATCAGCCGGTCCAGGAACTCCCACATCCGGTCGCCGCGCAGCGTCACGCGGGCGCCGATCGGCATGCCCTCACGCAGCTTGAACTGGGCGATCGATTTCGTGGCCTTGCGCACTTCGGCTTCTGTCCGGTGATCAGTGACAGGTCGTTGACGGCGCCGTTGATCAGCTTGGCGTCGCGGGCGGCGTCGCCGACGCCCATGTTCACCACGACCTTCACCACGCCGGGGATTTGCATGACGTTGCCGAAGCTGAATTCTTTTTGCAGCGCGTCACGAATTTCCTCGCGGTAGCGCTGCTTCAAGCGAGGCAGTGTCTTCTCTGTCTTCTCAGCCGTGGTCATTCAGATGTCGTTTCCGTTGCTCTTGGCGATGCGGATCTTCTTGCCGGTCTCTTCGTCTTTCCGATAGCCGATGCGGGTCGGCTTGCCGTCGGAGTCGACCACCATCACGTTGGACACGTGGATCGCCGCCTCCTGGGTGACGATGCCGCCCGACGACGCACCGCGCTCGGTGCGCGAGATCGGGGTGTGCTTCTTGATGCGGTTGACGCCTTCGACCAGCACCTTGTTACGGGTCGGATACGCCTGCAGCACTTTGCCTTTGGCGCCCTTGTCCTTGCCCGAGACCACCAGCACGGTGTCGCCCTTGTGGACCTTCATCTACAACACCTCCGGAGCGAGCGAGACGATCTTCATGAAGCGCTTCTCGCGTAGTTCACGACCGACCGGACCGAAGATGCGGGTTCCGCGGGGATCGTTGTCCGGCTTGATGATCACCGCCGCATTCTCGTCGAACTTGATGTAGCTGCCGTCGGCGCGGCGGCGCTCCTTGACGGTGCGCACGATGACGGCCTTCACCACTTCGCCACGCTTGACGTTGCCGCCGGGGATGGCCTCCTTGACGGTCGCCACGATGACATCGCCGATGCCGGCGTAGCGCCGCGACGAGCCACCGAGCACGCGGATGCACAGGATCTCCCTGGCGCCCGTGTTGTCGGCGACCTTCACCCGCGATTCCTGCTGAATCACTGAAAACTCCTCGACCTGGTTAACGTATGCACGGCAGATGCCGACCTGACGTGCGCGGTCTTTGTTCCCCAAGGGCACGCAGGGCCTGCCGAAACGACCGGCCGAGGTCTGCCCAAGGCAACCAGTGAATTCTAGGCGACGACCAGCGAAGCTCCAAATCCGCCCTGGTCAGCTCTTCTCTTGCGCCGCGAGCTGGGAGGGAGGCCCACTTCTGAACCTTAATAAGGGTATCCTAACTTCGTCATAGACGAGAGGAACGAAATGCCCACGACCTGGATGGATACCGTCCTGCGGCAGTCCCGACGGGTGGGGACTTTCCCATACCCGCATCAGGCCGCCTTCCTGCTCGACAATCCGCTTCGGCGATTGGTGGCCAACCCGACGCGCCTGGCCGATGCCCTGGAGCTGACCGGATCGGAGACGGCGCTGGAGCTGGGGCCCGGTCCCGGGTTCTTCAGCGTCGAGGTCGCCGGGCGCCTGCCACGCGGCCGGCTCGAGCTTTTCGACATCCAGCCCGAGATGCTGGACAAGGCCCGACGAAAGCTCGACCGTGCCGGACACCGCAACGTCGGATTCCACAGCGGCGACGCGGGCGAGGGCCTTCCCTTCCCCGACGACACCTTCGACGTCGCGTACTCGGTGAGCGTCATCGGCGAGGTTCCCGACAAGGCGGGCTGCCTGCGGTCGCTGGCCCGCGTCATCAAGCCGGGCGGATCGCTGGTCTTTCTCGAGGGCTTTCCCGACCCGGACCGTCTCAGCGCCGCCGAACTCCGCGAACTCGCCGGACCCGCGGGATTCAGCTTCCGCGACAGCACCGGGACGATCTGGCACGACATCGTCCGGTTCGACCTACTCGGCGGGCGGTCGGGCTAGCGGGCGAAGCCGGTGCCGCTGCGGATCAGCGGCAACGTGGCATTCGTCGCGAAGCCGGGCGGCGCTTCGCAGACCGCGGGCACGGCGTTGAGCACCTGCATTCCGGTGGCGATGTTGCCGGCCTGGGCGTGCTCGGCGATGCTCGCGCGCCGCGTGAAGCTGGCCAGGGTCAGGAAGTGGACTCGCATCGAAGGGTCGCCTTCGATCGTCAGCGTCCAGCCGTGGTCGGGGGCCGGCCAATGGTCGGGGTACTCCCCGCCGACGGTCCATAGCGTCTCGATCTCGACGCGAGGCTCGCCGTCGCGCCGGCCGACCATGTTCCAGCGCTGCCCCGCGGTCATGCCCGCCCGCAGCAGTCGGTCGAAGATCTGGTGGTCGGCCTGTGCGGGGATGGCTTCGATGTCGACGGTGACGTCGTCGATGCCGGCGTTGAGCGCGTCGGCCAGCAGCCAGATCTGTTCGACGAACATCGATCTCATGTCTCCGAGGTATTCGTCGACGTCGGGATTGATGACATCAAGCGGCTCACCGAACTTCATGTTGCCGAAGCTGATGTCGGTGCTCTCGTAGAGCGTCATGTCGGCGCGTTCCTGCAGGGTGATCTTGTCGATGGTGCGGCTCATCCCCGACAGCGCAAGCGGTAGGACACCGGACAGGTTTCCTGGGTTGATCCCGCTGGCGTGGAAGGTGGTGTTGCCCTCGCGGCACGCCGCCTCCAACCGCTCCCGGTCGGCATCCGGAAGCCGGGCCGGGTAGAACAGGAAAACCGTTGTGGCGACATTTTTTCCGCTCGCGAGCAGCGTGCAGACGTCATCGAGATCGCCGTTGCGCGGGGTGTAGATGACGCAGTCGGCGTCCAGCGCAACGATCTCGTCGACGTTCGTCGTGGCGGCGACGCCGATCGGATCCCGGCCGACGAGGGTGCCCGCGTCGACTCCATGCTTGGCATCGGAATACACCCGGACACCGACCACTTCGAGGTCGTGGCGGTAGTCGATGATCGCGGTCAGCAGTTCGCTTCCGATCGAGCCTGGTCCCCACAGAATCACCCGGTATTTCTTGTCGCTCACGGCGGTGACAATATCCGCGATGCACGCCTTGGCTACGCGTTATCGTGCCACACAGCGGAATCCGATGTGCGTGGTCGCGCTGTCCTGTGACTGCGGCGAGCGTGCCGCGGGGCGGTAGCGGTGGCAGTACTCCGGCGCGCACAGGTGCGAGCCGCCCTTGAGTGCCTGGTTGACGGTCGGATCGGCCGTTGCGCCTGGTGCACAACAGGATTCGGCGGGCTGGTTCAACCGATGGTGTCCGGAGAACTTCGTCGTCGTCCACTCCCAGACATTGCCGATCATGTCGACCAGGCCGTAGCCGTTCGGCGGGAACGTGCCGACGGGAGACGTCCCCGTCCAACCCAGCGCGCCGTCGTTTCGGTACGGGAAGCGGCCCTGCCAGGTGTTGGCCATCAACTCGCCGCCGGGCGCCGCCTCCTCACCCCACGGGTAGGTCGCGGTGCTGCCGCCGCACGCCGCGTACTCCCATTCCGCCTCGGTCGGCAGCCGTCGTCCGGCCCAGCGCGCGTACGCGGCGGCGTCGGGATAGGCGACTTGAACCACGGGATGCTCGAGCCGATCGGAGACATCGCTGTCAGGGCCGAACGGATGTCGCCAGCAGGCGCCGGGCTTCCATTCCCACCACTGACGCCAGTCCTGCAAATTCACCGGGCCGGGCGTCGGCCGGAACACCAGCCCGCCGGGCACCAGGTCGGCGGGGTTCGGCTCCGGAATACAGCGCGGGGTCGAGTTCCTGTTCGGCGACGGTGACATAGCCCGTGTCATCGACGAATTCGGCGAACTGGGCGTTGGTGACCGGATGCCGTTCGACGCGAACGCGGCCACGCGCACCGTGTGTATCGGTGCCTCTTCCGGATAGAAACTCGTCGAACCCATCCGGAATGAACCGCCGGGCAAGTCGACGAGCTCGGTGATCACGACTTCAGGGTATGCCGACGGCGAAATCCTCGATGAGCACCGTTGAGGCGGCATCGAATCCGTCGGTTCCGCCGGGCGCCTGGACGTGGACGGCGACCAGATAGTTGTTCGTGTTGGTCCAGATGTGGACGATGCGGTCGAGGAACTCCACGGACTGTTGCGGGTTGTCCGACCACGCGCCCATCAGCTTCTGGCCGCTGTAGCCGCACAGTTCGGCGGGCAACACGCTGACGCTGCTGATCGGTGATACCGCCATCACTTGGTCGGCGTACTTCATGAACGCCTCGGCGGGTTCCAGCTGCGTTTGCGCGATGGTGACCGTCGCCGACATGCCGTCGGGACCTTGCATCCGGAGGCCGACGTCACCGGAGCCCGCCGTGTTCGACCAGCCGTCGGGAACGGCCACCGTGATCCGGGGTGCCGCCGGATCGGACACCTGCGCCAAGGCCTCGACGGCGGGGCTGACCGGTTGCGAGCACGTGACGGTGTCCGGCGGGATCGGCGCTCGCGACGTCGCCGCGATGCCAGGGGCGGCCGGCCCCTCGTCCTCGGTCGATTGCGTGGTCGGCTGCGAAGGCGGGCTGGCCGTCGCGGCTTGGTCGCTGCGGACCGCCACGCCGTCGTCGGTGCGGACGCATCCCGACGCGACCGAGGCCAACAGACTCAGCAGGACCAACGTCGTCCAACCGAATCGCTTCACCGCTCCATCATCAGTCTTTTGAGAACGCCAGCGCGAGTTCCTTCTCGACGTCGACATACGGCGCGCCGGATAGGTCGACGTTGACCTGCGCAATGGTGCCACCGGTGAAAGCGTACGGGGCCTTGAACGTGCTGGACACCGCCGAGCCGCTGTTGCGCCCGATGCTGATCGTGGCGCCGGCAAGCCCGAAGGTTCCCGGATGCGCCTTGACATTCGGCACGGAGGCGACGGCGTCGCCGTCGATGTAGAGCGTGACGTCGCCCAGCGGCGTATGGCTGTTCTCTACCGTGCCTGTGCGGGCATAGCTGACTCCAAAAATGTGTTGGCCCAGCGGAACCGCGTCGGGCGACGACACCGTCTGTTCCTCGTCGCCCATGAAGTTGTACACGTAGTGCAAGCGTCCATCCTGGATGAACAGCACATGTCCACCGTGGCCACCGCCCTGCTTGAACAGCACGCCCTCGGCTCCGGTCGTGTCGATGGTGACCTCGGCCAGCACGGACAACGACTGACCGCGGGGTTCGGCGGCGGCACCCATGCCGACCTCGGCGCTGCCCGGGTAGTAGGTGAAGTTCTTGCGGTCCCCCGTCAGATACGGGCGGAACCGCATCATCGTCTCCAAGATGTTCAAGTCGGCGAGCGGGAGACCGTTGTACTTTGCCGCCTCGTCGAACCACAGCTTCTTGAGCTCTTCGAGTTTCTCGGGCTGCTCCCCGGCCAGATCGTGACACTGGCTGCGGTCAGCCCCGATGTGGTACAGCTCCCAGCGGTCCTTGTCGAAATGCGACCAGCCTGCAGGCGTCGCCGCGTGCACGGTGTTGGCGAACCACCCTTTGTGCCAGATCCCGCGGGTGCCCAGCATCGTGTAGAACTGCGTGTCTTTCCCGGTGTCAGCCGACGAATCATCGAGCGCCGCTTTGAAGCTGACGCCGTCAAGCGGCTTCTGCGCAATTCCTCCGACCTCGGCGGGCGGAGTGATGCCGAGCAGGTCGTAGATCGTCGGAGTGATGTCGCTGACATTGACGTAGTTGTCCCGCACCTCGCCATGCGCCTTGATTCCGTTGGGCCAGCTGACGATTGCGGTGTCGGCGATACCGCCTTCGTGGGAGGCGTAGCGTTTGTAGAGCTTGTAAGGCGTGTTGAAGGCCATCGCCCAGCCGATCGCATAGTGCGGATACGTCTCGGGACCGCCGAGATGGTCGATGGACTTGATGCTCTCTTCGACGGTGTCGATGTAGCCATTGAAGAACTTCACCTCGTTGACCGAACCGTTCGGCCCGCCCTCACCGCTGGCGCCGTTGTCGGAGATCACCACGATGATGGTGTTGTCCAGTTGCCCGGACTCCTCGAGATAGTCGAGTATTCGGCCGATCTGGGCGTCGGTGTAGGAGAGGAATCCGGCGAACACCTCGGCCATGCGGCTGAAGAGACGCTTCTCTTCGTCGTTCAGGGATTCCCACGGGCGCACCGTGTCCTGCGGGGGCCACGGCTCGCCGTTGGGCCCCTTGACATCCAAATACGGGTTGATCGCCGACAACTCGGTTTCCGGCGGCACGATGCCGAGCTTCTTCTGGTTCTCCAGCACGATCTCGCGGTAGCGCTCGTAGCCCATGTCGAACTTGCCTGCGTAGTTGTCCGCCCACTCCTTGAACACGTGATGCGGCGCGTGCCCGGCGCCGGGGCAGATGTAGCTGAACCACGGCTTGCCCGGGGCGATCACCTTGGCGTCGCGAATGAACTCGATTGTCTTGTCGGCAATGTCCTTCGAGAGGTGATAGCCCTCCTCCGGCGTGGCAGGCGGGCTGACCTGATGATTGTCGTAGACCAGGTCGGGATACCACTGATCGGTCTCGCCACCCATGAAGCCGTAGAACCGTTCGAATCCCCGCGATAGCGGCCAATGGCGCCTGGTGGCAGCGAGATTCGATTCCTCGAGGGGGGTCAGGTGCCACTTGCCGACGCAGTAGGTGTTGTAGCCCCGCTCGTTCAGCACCTCGGACAACAGCGCGGTTTCGGCCGGGATGCGGCCATTGCAGTTCGGGAAGCCGTCGGTGAACTCCTCGATGGTGGCCATGCCGACGGTGGTGGCGTTGCGTCCGGTGAGCAGCGACGCACGCGTCGGCGAGCACAGCGCGGTGGTGTGAAACTGCGAAAGCCGCACGCCGCGTTCGGCGATGCGGCTCATCGTCGGCATCTCCACCAGACCGCCGAAGCAGTCCCAGGTGGCGATGCCGGTGTCGTCCCACACGAGATACAGGACATTGGGCGAGCCTTCGGGTGCGGTCGGCGCGGCGTACGGTCCCCAGTCGGCCTCCGAATCGCGGATGTCCAGCTCGATCTTGCCGTTGAAATCGGTTGCCATGGCCCAGCCTCGTCCTGATAGGTGCGTCGCCGCGTGGTCCCCAACCGCCCGGAGATTACACCGGCGATGTGTGCTGAGGCTGAGAAATTGACGATGACGGCGTTGCGGGTTGGCGCGCCAGCCGTCGGTACACCAGAGACATCGGGATCGTCCAGCCCAACCATGCGCCGACCCCTGCCACCACCCACAAATAGTGTTCCTCGTTGCCGTCAAAAACGCTGTCCTGCAACGGTTGCAGGGCGATGAACAGTATCGGCGTCCATATTCGGTTGGTGATGATCGACAGCGCCAGCGTCGCACTGAGAATCATGTGGCGCCGGTGTGCGCCGAAGCGCCGCGCCCGCCCGGCCAAATAACCATTGACGGTGAACCACAGCCACAGCGATGCCAGCAGCACATTGCCGACGGCAAGGATCGGTCCGAACGGAGTCGCCGCGCCAATCACCATCGCGCACACGGCGGCCGGAATCGCGGTGAACACGTAGACGCGGCCGACCCGCCGGTGCAGACCCGGGTGACGACGTCGCAGTCGCGGCCAGATCTGCACCACCGCACACACCATCGCCACGCTCGCGAACATCACGTGACTGACCAGCAGCGGGTAGTGCGCCCCGAACGTCGCGGGCACCCTGGTGCCTCCTGTGAAGTAGGGCGGCAGCGAGAAACCCAGGAAGACCAGCACTATCAGGGCCAAGGCCGCGGCCGGCCAGCGCCGGTGGATCGCGTCTGCGTATGCCATACGCAAAAGCGTACGGTATACGCGGTAGGGCGCGCATCTCGATTACGCTGACCGGTGATGACCGACCGTGATGAGCCGCTCCCGCGCGCCCTGGAGATCCTGTGGGGGGACGCCGCGCCGTCTCGCAGGAGCGGCCTGACCCGCGAGCGCATCGTCGGTACGGCGGTCGAGCTGGCCGATTCAGAGGGTCTGGCGGCGCTGTCGATGGCGCGGCTGGCCGAGAGACTGGGTTGCGGCACCATGTCGCTCTATCGGCATGTCGCCAGCAAGGACGAATTGGTGATGTTCATGCTTTCGACGGCCCCCGGTCCCCCACCCAGGCGACTCGATAACACGGATTGGTCTGGTGCGCTTGCCGATTGGGCACTCGGGCTGTGGGATGTCTATCACCGACACCCGTGGGTGCTGCAGGCCGCGTCGGCCGGACCGCCAGCCGATCCGGGCCAGCTGGCATGGCTGGATGCCGGGCTCGCCGCCCTCGCCGGTACCGGGCTGGCCGAGCGCGACAAGCTGGCCGCCGTGATGGCGGTGCTGCATTTCGTACGCGGGGCGGCGGCTCTTGCGATTGACGTAGGACGCGGCGACGGCCCCGACTACCCCGGGCTGCTGCGACGGTTGGTCGACGACCGGTTCCCTGCGCTGGCGGCGGCCGTCGGCGCCGACGCGTTCGACGATGCCGACAACGACCATCTCGCCGAATTCCGGTCCGGGCTGGCGCAGCTACTCGACGGCGTCGCCGCCAGGATCGCAGCGGTTGGCTAGAGCGGATTTCGGGTAACGACAAATTGTCCGGCCTATGACTGCGCGATGGCGGGGGGCGGTTAGCTGTGCACGAAGATCGCGGTGGTGGAAGTATGCCGAAGGTGTCGACAAGTAAAGCGCAGACGATCTCCTATCCGGCGCCGGGAGCTCGACCACGTCGTAACGACGAATTCTCGGTCGCCCCGCAGGTCGTCGTGCTGTTCGGCGCGACGGGCGATCTGGCCAGACGCAAGTTGATTCCCGGCCTGGCTTATCTCGACCAGTCCGATCTGGCACCCAACATCGAAATCGTCGCCACCTCGTTGGAGGACCTGTCCCGAGACGACTTCCTCAAGCTGGCCAAGGAGGCCATCGACGACTTCGGCACGCACAAACTCACCAAGGAGCAGTGGGTCAGCTTCGCCGAAACGGTCACCTACGTGCCGCAGAGTGCGGGTCCTGAGGCGCTGGCAGCCGCCGTCAAGGAGGCCGAGGGCAAGCTGGGCCCTGATGCCCGTCGGCTGCACTATCTTTCGGTGCCGCCCAAGGCCGCCCGCGCGGTGATCACCACACTTCGCGATGCGGACCTGGTCGATCGGTCCCGCGTGGTGATGGAAAAGCCGTTCGGCACCGACCTGGCCAGTGCGGTCGAACTCAACGAGTTCGTGCACGAGACGTTCGACGAGAGCCAGATCTTCCGCATCGACCACTTCTTGGGTAAGGAAGCCGCGCAGAACATCCTGGCGTTCAGGTTCGCCAACGGTCTCTTCGAGCCGATCTGGAACCGGAACTTCATCGACCACATCCAGATCGACATCCCGGAAACACTCGGGCTGGATGAACGTGCCAACTTCTACGAAAGCACCGGCGCCTACAAGGACATGGTGGTAACCCATCTGTTCCAGGTGATGGCATTCGTCGTGATGGAGCCACCGACGGCGTTGGAACCGCGCGCGATCAGCGAAGAGAAGAACAAGGTGTTCCGGTCCATGCTGCCGGTCAAGTGTTCCGACGTGGTTCGGGGTCAATTCGCCGGTTACCGCGAATTGGAAGGTGTGGCAAAGGATTCCGATACCGAGACGTTCATCGCGCTGAGGGTCGGCATCGATAACTGGCGGTGGGCCGGTGTCCCCGTCTACCTTCGCACGGGCAAGCGAATGGCCGAGGGTATGCGGATCATCTCGATCGCGTTCAAGGAAGCGCCGCGCTCCATGTTCCCGTCCGGCTCCGGCGTCGGTTCGCAGGGTCCCGACCACCTGACCTTCGACCTCGCCGACAACTCGAAAGTGTCGCTGTCCTTCTACGGGAAGCGGCCGGGACCGGGAATGAAGCTCGACAAGCTGTCGATGCAGTTCTCCACGCAGGAGATCGACACGGTCAATGACGTGTTGGAGGCCTACGAGCGGCTGATCCTGGACGCGATGCGCGGCGACCACACCCTGTTCACCACCGCCGAGGGCATCGAGTCGCTGTGGGAGCGTTCGGAAAATCTACTTACCGACCCGCCGCCGGCGAAGGTCTACCAACCGGGCACCTGGGGACCCAACGCGATCCATCAGTTGATCGCCCCCAACGCCTGGCGGCTGCCCTTCGAGCGGGCCTGGCGCGAGGGCAAGAAATAGCAAAAGCCCCCGCAACGCGCAAGCGTGCGAGGGCTTTTGAGGCTCCGGTACTACTTGGCCTTCTCGAGAATCTCGACGAGCCGCCAGCGCTTGGTGGCCGACAGCGGACGCGTTTCCATCAGCGACACCCGGTCGCCGATGCCTGCGATGCCGTTCTCGTCGTGCGCCTTAACCTTCGTGGTCGTGCGAATGATCTTGCCGTAGAGCGGGTGCTTCACCCTGTCCTCCAGCTCGACCACGATGGTCTTCTGCATCTTGTCGCTCACCACGTAGCCGATGCGGGTCTTGCGACGCCCGCGCGGCTTCTCGGTGCGCGGCGTGTGGCTTGGACCCTTCTCGCCCTTCGGCGCAGCCTTCTTCGCGGGCGCCTTCTGCAGCCTCAGTTGCATTCTCTGCCATTACGATTCCTCACCAACGGGTCCGGAAGCCAGACCCAGTTCACGTTCGCGCAGGATGGTGTACACGCGCGCAATCTCCTGACGCACCACGCGCAGCCGACGGTTGTTGGCCAGCTGACCGGTCGCCATCTGGAAGCGCAGGTTGAACAGCTCTTCCTTGGACTCGCGCAGCTTGTCGGTCAACTCGTCGTCGGTCAGCTCACGCAGCTCGCCCGGCGTCACTCCCACTGCCATCAGAACTGCTCCTCTCGGGTGACGATGCGTGCCTTGATCGGCAACTTGTGGATCGCGCGGGTAAGCGCCTCCCTGGCGATCTTTTCGTCGGGGTAGCTCAGCTCGAACAGCACCCGACCCGGCTTGACGTTGGAGACCCACCATTCCGGCGAACCCTTGCCGGAACCCATGCGGGTTTCGGCCGGCTTCTTGGTCAGCGGGCGATCCGGGAAGATGTTGATCCACACCTTGCCGCCACGCTTGATGTGGCGGTTGATGGCGATACGAGCGGACTCGATCTGCCGGTTGGTGATGTAGGCGTGCTCAAGAGCCTGGATGCCGTAGTCACCGAAGCTCACCGATGTCCCGCCGCTTGCGACGCCACGCTGCCTCGGGTGGTGCTGCTTGCGGTGCTTGACCTTGCGGGGAATCAACATGATCAGCTCTCCGTGCTTTCCGTTGGCTCCGGGGTTGCCTCGGCCGCAGCACCCGCGGCGGCCTCGGTGCCCGCCGCCGCCTCAGCAGCGGCGGGTGCCTCCTCGGTACCCGACTCCGCAGGACCGGCTTCGCCGCCGGAGGCAGCACGACCGGCTTCGGTGCTCGTGGCCGTGGTGCCCGACGCGCCACTGCGACGCGGGCGGGTGCCCGACGGGCGCTCGCGACGCGGACGATCGGCACCGGCAGGAGCGGCGGCGGTCAGCTCACGCTTTCCACCGACGATGTCGCCCTTGTAGATCCACACCTTCACGCCGATGCGGCCGAAGGTCGTCTTGGCCTCGTACAGGCCGTAATCGATGTCGGCCCGCAGCGTGTGCAACGGCACGCGGCCCTCGCGGTAGAACTCCGAGCGGCTCATCTCGGCACCGCCGAGGCGGCCCGAGCACTGCACCCGGATGCCCTTGACGTTCGGCTGCCGCATCGCGGACTGAATGGCCTTGCGCATTGCGCGGCGGAACGCGACACGATTGCTCAGCTGCTCGGCGACGCCCTGGGCAACCAGCTGCGCCTGCGACTCAGGGTTTTTCACCTCGAGGATGTTGAGCTGCACCTGCTTGCCCGTCAGCTTCTCCAGATCGGCGCGGATGCGGTCGGCCTCGGTGCCACGTCGGCCGATGACGATGCCCGGCCGGGCGGTGTGGATGTCGACGCGGACCCGGTCGCGGGTGCGCTCGATCTCCACGTCGGCGATGCCTGCGCGCTCGAGACCGGTGGCCAGCAGCCGACGGATCGCAACGTCTTCCTTGACGTAGTCCTTGTACTGCTTATCGGCATACCACCGGGACTTCCAGCCGGTGGTGATACCGAGCCGGAAGCCGTGGGGGTTGATCTTCTGGCCCACTACTGCGAGCCTCCCTTCGCTTCGTCAGAAGCCTTCTTCGCCGGTGCTCGATGTCGCCGCCTTAGCGGCTCCGGCCTTCTTGGCCGGAGCCTTTTCGGCGCTTGCCTTCTCGGCAGTCGCCTTCTTGGCAGCGGCCTTCTTCGCCGGCGCCTTCTCAGCGGTGGCCTTCTTGGCCGGTGCAGTCTTGGTGGCCTCGGCCGTCGCCTTGGTTGCAGGCGCCTTCTTTGCGGGCGACTTCTTGGCGGCGGCGGCCTTGCTGCCCTGCGCGCGACGCGAACGGGTCGAGCTCGCCGACTGACCACCGCGCTCGCCGCGTGGCGGGCGGCTTTCGACGATCACCGTGATGTGGCTGGTGCGCTTGCGGATTCGGAAGGCTCGTCCCTGTGCGCGCGGACGGATGCGCTTGGCCGTCGGACCCTCGTCGGCATAGACGGTGGACACGACGAGCGTCGAGGGATCGAGCCCGTCGTTGTTCTGCGCGTTGGCGGCGGCACTGGCGATCACCTTGGCGACCGGCTCGCTGGCGGCCTGCGGCGCCCAGCGCAGGATGTCCAGCGCCTCGGACACGGACTTGCCGCGCACGAGGTCGATCACCCGGCGCGCCTTGCTCGCCGACACGCGCACGAAGCGGGCCTTCGCGATCGCGGTCGGGTATTCGGTCTCAACAGAAGTCATCGCCGTTTGGCCTTCCGGTCATCCTTGATGTGCCCCTTGAACGTGCGGGTCGGGGCGAACTCGCCGAGCTTGTGTCCGACCATCGCCTCGGTGACGAACACCGGGACATGCTTGCGGCCGTCATGCACCGCGAAGGTGTGCCCGATGAAGTCGGGGATGATGGTCGAACGGCGCGACCAGGTCTTGATGACCTGCTTGCTGTTCTTCTCGTTCTGTACGTCGACCTTCTTCAGGAGATGGTCGTCGACGAACGGACCCTTTTTCAGGCTGCGTGGCATCGGCTAACTCCTACCGGTGGTGCTTCTTGCCGGTGCGCCGGCGTCGGACGATGAGTTTGTCGCTCTGCTTATTGCGGTTGCGGGTGCGACCCTCGGGCTTACCCCACGGGCTGACCGGGTGACGGCCGCCGGAGGTCTTGCCCTCGCCACCGCCGTGCGGGTGGTCCACCGGGTTCATCACCACGCCACGAACGGTGGGGCGCTTGCCCTTCCACCGCATGCGGCCGGCCTTGCCCCAGTTGATGTTGGCCTGCTCGGCATTGCCGACCTCGCCGACGGTGGCGCGGCAGCGCACGTCGACGCGGCGGATCTCACCGCTCGGCATACGCAGCGACGCGTAGGTGCCTTCCTTACCGAGCAGCTGGATCGACGATCCGGCCGAACGAGCCATCTTTGCGCCGCCGCCTGGCCGCAGCTCCACCGCGTGGATCAGGGTGCCTGCCGGGATGTTGCGTAGCGGCAGGTTGTTGCCGGGCTTGATGTCGGCGTTCGGGCCGGACTCGACGACGTGGCCCTGCGCCAGACCCTGCGGCGCGATGATGTAGCGCTTCTCGCCGTCCAGGTAGTGCAGCAGCGCGATGTTCGCGGTGCGGTTCGGGTCGTACTCGATGTGAGCGACCTTGGCGTCGACGCCGTCCTTGTCGTGGCGACGGAAGTCGATCACGCGGTACGCGCGCTTGTGGCCACCGCCCTTGTGCCGGGTGGTGATCCGTCCGTGCGCGTTACGCCCGCCCTTACCGTGCAGCGGACGCACCAGCGACTTCTCCGGGTGGTCGCGAGTGATCTCAGCGAAGTCGGAGACGCTGGCACCGCGACGACCCGGGGTCGTCGGCTTGTACTTGCGAATTCCCATAACTCTTGTCTCTCAGCTTCTCTCGCTAGGTCGGATTACCGAACAGGTCGATCGGCTTGCTGCCCTCGGCCAGCGTGACGATGGCGCGCTTGGTGTTCTTGCGCTTGCCGTAGCCGGCGCGGGTGCGCTTGCGCTTGCCCTGTCGGTTGGCGGTGTTCACCGACGCGACCTTGACCTTGAAGATCTTCTCGATGGCGATCTTGATCTGGGTCTTGTTCGAGTCGGGGTGAACGACGAATGTGTAGACGTTGTCCTCGATCAGCGCATAGGACTTCTCGGAGATCACGGGCGACAGGATGATGTCGCGCGGATCAGTGATGGTTGCCATCAGGCCGAAACCTCCTGCTCGGTGCCTGCGCTGATGTAGGAATCCAGCGCCTCGACGCTGAACACCACATCGTCGGCGTGAAGCACGTCGTAGGTGTTGAGCTGGTCCGGCGAAAGCACATGGACGCCAGGCAGATTCCGCACGCTCATGGCGCCGGTCTCGTCGCTGCGGCCGATGACGATCAGCACCTGTTTGCCCTCGACCAGCTTGGCCAGGAACGCCTTGGCGCTCTTCGTCGACGGCGTCTGGCCCTCGACGAGCTCCGTGACGGCGTGGATGCGGCCGTTGCGGGCCCGATCCGACAGCGCGCCGAGCAGTGCGGCGCGGATCATCTTCTTCGGGGTGCGCTCGCTGTAGTCGCGCGGCTGCGGGCCGTGCACCACGCCGCCGCCGGTGAACTGAGGCGCCCGAGTCGAACCCTGACGCGCACGTCCGGTGCCCTTCTGCCGGTAAGGTTTCCGGCCGCCACCGCGCACATCGCCGCGCGTCTTGGTGGAGTGCGTGCCCTGCCGGGCAGCCGCCAGCTGCGCCGTGACCACTTGGTGCATCAGCGCGATGTTCGGCTCGACGTCGAACAGCTCGGCGGGCAACTCGACAGAACCGTCTTTCTTGCCGCCGGGGGTGTGGACGTCGATCTTCACTGTCTTGGTTGCCATTACTTCTCGCCTCGCTTGATCGCGCTACGGACCATCACCAGTCCACCGGTGCGGCCGGGGATGGCGCCCTTGATCAGCAACACGCCGTTTTCGGCATCGACCTTGTGCACCAACAGGTTCTGTGTGGTGATGCGATCGCTGCCCATGCGGCCCGACATCCGAGTGCCCTTGAACACCCGGCCCGGAGTGGCGCAGCCGCCGATCGAACCGGGACGGCGGTGCACGGCCTGCGCACCGTGGCTGGCGCCCTGGCCTTTGAAGCCGTGGCGCTTCATGGTGCCTGCGAAGCCCTTGCCCTTGGATGTGCCGGTCACGTCCACGTAGCTGCCGTCGGCGAAGATCTCGGCGGTCAGCTCCTGGCCGACCTCGAACTCGGCGGCGGCCTCGTCGTCGAGCCGCAGCTCGGCGAGATGCCTGCGTGGGTTCACACCGGCAGCGGTGTACTGACCGGTCAACGGCTTGTTCACCTTGCGCGGGCTGATCTCGCCGTAGGCGAGCTGGACGGCGCTGTAGCCGTCGCGCTCCGGGGTACGGATGCGCGTCACGACGTTCGGGCCGGCCTTGACCACCGTGACCGGCACGACCCTGTTGTTCTCGTCGAACACCTGTGTCATACCCATCTTGGTGCCCAGAATGCCTTTTCTAGCCATCAGTCTCGGGTCTCCTACTGGATGTTGACGTCGACGCTCGCCGGCAGATCGATGCGCATGAGGGCGTCAACGGTCTTCGGCGTCGGGTCGAGGATGTCGATCAGCCGCTTGTGCGTGCGCATCTCGAAGTGCTCCCGCGAGTCTTTGTACTTATGCGGGGACCGGATGACGCAATACACGTTCTTCTCGGTCGGCAGCGGCACTGGACCCACCACGCTGGCGCCTGTACGGGTGACCGTTTCGACGATCTTGCGCGCCGAGGCGTCAATCGCCTCGTGGTCGTAGGCCTTGAGCCTGATGCGGATCTTCTGTCCCGCCACGCTTCTCCTACCTCGCTCCTGCTTCGTACATCGGCCGGCCCGTTGCGAGGACCTGGTCCCTGCGCTTCGTCCATGTGGGCGTCGCGCTGGTGTTGCCGCCGCTGTTTACCTGTCTGAAGTTCACCGATACCCGCGCTCGGGTGTGTCGCCCGCACGCGCACTTCTCCTCGGCGGAAATTCCGCCACAGTCGAAGGTGGCACCGGATGCGCCCGTTTGGGCGCCGGTTGTATGCCCGGCCAGGCGCAAACCCGGCTCAAGACAACCTGAACAGTATGCCTTAGATCTCGGGTTGCTCCAAATCCCTGGCCAAGGGATTGCCGCGCTGGAAGACGGCCATCGCGACACCGTGGCGGAGCGGCTTTCTTACTCCAGAGTAAGGTACCCCGGCATGGCAGCTCCGACCACCACGTACCAAATGTGGAAAAGGCTCGCCGGGCGTCCCGGCGGCACCCGGCTGTTTTCGACGGCGGCGATGGCCCGGGTGCCCTATTTCGCATCGATCGTTCCGCACGTGGTTCGGATGGAGCCTGGGCTCGCCGAGGTCAAAGTGCCCAAGTGGTTCTTCGTCTACAACCATTTGCACACCGTGCACGCGATCGCGTCGTGCAACGCCGCAGAGATCGCGATGGGCATGTTGATGGAGGCCACCGTGCCGACCAGTCACCGCTGGATCCCCAAGGCGATGACGGTGCAGTACCTGGAGAAGGCCACGACATCGCTGCGGGCCCAGGCCCGTTTGGACCCGCCGGACTTCGCGATGATCACCGACGGCGTCGAGTTGGTGATTCCGGTCAGGGTGACCGACAAGGCAGGCATCGAGGTCGTGCACGCCGACATCACCTGCTGGGTGACGCCCGCTAACTGAGGTCGCGGCCCGGGTTTAGGCCTCGAGACTGCGCACAGATCGCGATTCGCGCGCAAATTGCGATCTCCCCGCAGTCTCGGCACGAGTTATGCAGGCAGGTTCGCCCAGAACGGGCACTGGTGGGTTTCATCGAAAGTGGTGACGACGCGACTCCCGTCGGGCTGCAACGACATCCACGGCTGCGCGGCAACGTCTGTGCCAAGCGCCGGCCAGTCCGGTCGCCCCGCGGCCTGCGGCGAGCCGGTGGTGATGAATCGGCTCCAGTAGTCGATCATCTGGTCTGACAGTGTTTGTTGCGACGGGTCCAGCGGCGGCGCGCCGCCGACATCGAACAGGAAGCGCAGCTCCAGCGAATGGCTTGCGCCGACAGGAAAAGGCAACGTGCGCATCGCTTCTGGTGCTGGAGCATCGCGGTCGTTGAACTCGTACGCGAACACCGGACCAACCCGCGACAAGTCGTCGCTCATCCGTTCGTTCACACACGCGAACACTCCGTCGGTGACCGCATTCGAGTACGCCACGGGCACGTTGTCGCCGTAGTTACTCAGCGGGTAGCGCTCCCCCACCGCTACAGCATTGGCTCCGAACGTATCTCGCAGTAGCCCGGGGTATTGCTCGGCGGTGTACTTCTTACCGTCCCGCAGATACTGCAGCGCGACGAACAACGTGAACTCGTCGCGGTTCGTACCCATCAGCACCGGCACCCGGGCGGCATCGTTGTTGGCGATCGCGGTGACCGGATCCACGGGTAGCGCCGCGGTGCCGGTCACGGGGCCGGGCAGCTTGTCCTCGCCAATGTTGTAGAAGGTCACCGGTTCTCGCAGCTTATCGACTGGCAAACCACGCAGACATTCAGCCGCGGTTTTCGGGTCGCCGCACCCAGCCCGCGCCGCATAGTCAAGGCTGCGTTGTTCGGCTGTCGGCAGGTCGGCCTGCGCCCCGCACGGTGCGCTCTGAATGATCGCCGCGTGATACAGGCCTTTCGAACCCGGCGCGACCAGGTGGTCACACACCGACATGCCGCCGGCAGATTCACCGGCGATCGTGACCTTGCCCGGGTCCCCGCCGAAATTGCCGATGTTGTCACGGACCCAGCGCAGCGCCGCCTGCTGGTCTTGCAATCCGTAGTTGCCGACATCGCCAGCCGGCCCCAGCGCCGGGTGGGCCAGGAACCCCAGCGTGCCGAGCCGGTAATTGATGGTGACGACGATGATGTCGCCCCGCGATACGAGCCACTGGCCGTCGTAGATCTTGCCGCTGCCGCCGGTGAACGAGCCGCCGTGAATCCACACCATCACCGGTCGCGGCGGACCGGTGTCCGCGGGCGTCCACACGTTGAGCGTCAGGCAGTCCTCGTCGCTCTGCCTGCCGAACTCCGGGTCACCGCCGGGATCCTGGATGCAGGTCGGTCCGGGCTTGGTGGCATCGAGAATCCCCGACCACGGTTGCGCCTGCGCGGGCGGCTCGAAGCGCAGCGGCCCGACGGGCGGTGCGGCATAAGGAATGCCGGCGAACAACCGGTGATACGGCTTGACGACACCGCGCACCATGCCCGAAGCGGTCTGCACCAGCGTCGAATCCGTCCGGGGCAGAGGCGGCGAAGGGACCACCGGCGACGGTGGCTGGAGTACATCTGGCACGACGGCCCTCGGGGATCCTCCGACGACGCCGCCGATCGCGACCACCAGCACGGTGGCCAGCACGACGAGGAGGACCACTCGCAGGCTTCGAGCCGTCCCTGGCAGCACGGATTCCGAGCCTACGCAGGCTTTCAGCCAAAACCCTGGATCACGGGCGTGGAGATCCCCTAAACTACAAACTTGACACCCGTCAAGTTCAGCCCAGCCCGCCCCGCAGGAGGCTCAATGAGCACGCCGACAATGGACGAAGCCGCCAAGGTACTGGCCGACCCGACGGCGTACGCCGACGATGATCGGCTGCACACGGCACTCACCCACCTGCGGGCGAACAATCCGGTGGCGTGGGTGGACAACCCGCCGTACCGGCCGTTCTGGGCGATCACCAAACACGCCGACATCATGGCCATCGAGCGGGACAACAACCTGTTCCTTTCGGAGCCCCGCCCGCTGCTGGCCACCGCCGAGGCCGACGACGTGCTTCAAGGCAGCAGATCGGAGCAGGGATCGGCATCCGCACCCTTGTCCACATGGACGACCCGCATCACCGAAAGGTGCGGGCGATCGGTGCCGATTGGTTCCGGCCGAAGGCCATGCGCGATCTCAAGACGCGGGTGGACGAGTTGGCCAAGCGCTACGTCGACCGGATGCGCGAGATCGGGCCGGAGTGCGACTTCGTCACCGACGTCGCGCTGAATTTCCCGCTGTACGTGATCCTTTCGTTGCTCGGGCTGCCGGAGGACGACTTCCCCCGGATGCTCAAACTGACCCAGGAGATGTTCGGGGGCGACGACGCCGAGCATCAGCGCGGAGGTTCGATGGAGGACCTGCTCGCCGTCCTGGCCGACTATTTCGCGTACTTCACCAAACTGACCACGTCGCGGCGCGAGCACCCGACCGAGGATCTGGCATCCGCGATCGCCAACGGCCGCATCGACGGCGAGCCACTGACGGACATGGACACGGTTTCCTACTACGTCATCATCGCCAGCGCCGGACACGACACCACCTCGGACGCAATCTCCGGCGGCCTGCTGGCACTCATCGAAAACCCCGGTGAGCTAGCACGATTGCGGGAGAACCTGGCGCTGATGCCGACCGCGGTCGAGGAGATGATCCGTTGGACCACCCCCGTGAAGGAGTTCATGCGCACCGCCGCAGAGGACACCGTCGTGCGGGGTGTGCCCATCGCCAAGGGCGAATCCGTCTACCTGGCCTACGTTTCCGGAAACCGTGACGAGGAGGTTTTCACCGAACCCTTCCGGTTCGACGTCGGCCGCGACCCCAACAAGCACCTGGCATTCGGCTACGGCGTGCATTTCTGCCTCGGCGCCGCGCTGGCGCGTATGGAGATGAACAGCCTCTACACCGAGCTGTTGCCGCGGCTGGAGTCCATCGAGTTGGCCGGCGAACCCGAGCTGTCGGCGACGACCTTCGTCGGTGGCCTCAAACACCTGCCGATTCGTTACTCGCTGCGCTGATCCTGCCCCGCTTCTTGCGGTGGGTCGCCAGGAAGCCGTCGACCGCGGCGACGGCGATTTCGCGATAGTCGAAGTTCGGCAGTGTGGACAACTTTCCCAATGCGATTGGGCCGAGCAGCAATGCCGCCGCTTTCGTCCGGTCGACATCGCCCAGTTCGGCGACCGCTTGCGGACTGCTGAGGATCGTCTCGAAGGGGGCCGCGTACTGTTCGGCCACCCGCTCCCGGAGCGTGCGCACCTCTGGGCTGTCCGGCGAACCGCGATGAGGTGCGCCAGGCAACCTCTCCAGATCGCCGCCCAGCGACAGCCAAGACATGGCTGTCAGGGTTGCAGGCGCTTCGGAGATCATCTCGGCCTGAGCCTGTACCAATGCGATGAGCCGGTCCCGCAACGAACCTTCCGCAGGCGGCGTCGGCGCCGGCGGTATCAGCGCGTGAAAAGCCGCTGCCAGCAAGTCATTTCCACTCGGAAAGTGGCGATAGAGCGTAGCGCGAGCCACGTTGGCGGCACGAGTGACCGCATCGACGGTCACCGCACTCGGACCTCCGGTACGCAGTAGCGCGGTTGCCGCATCGAGCAGACGGGCCCGCGATCGCGCGGGCCGCGGGTCGTTACGCCCGGCGGTCATTGTTTATGCCACCTCCCCTGCGGGAACAAGACTGTTGGTCTCTCTACGAGACTGTTAGTCTCAAAACTACCCTTCCGCCGAAAGAGAGCGACGATAGATGGCCGACACCCTCGTCCGGTCAGATCAGGATATCGACGCCAATCTAGCCACCCTGTCCAGGTTCGGGCGGTTTTGGTTGCTGACGGTTGCCGCCCTCGACGTGCTGCTGGTGATTTCGTCGATGGTCGCGCTCAATGCGGCTCTTCCCGACGTCGCCGTGGAGACCGCCGCGACACAGACACAGCTCACCTGGGTGGTCGACGGTTACACCCTTGTGCTCGCGTGCCTGCTGTTGCCTGCAGGTGCGTTAGGCGACCGATACGGGCGCCGCGGCGCTCTGTTGCTTGGATTGGCGATCTTCGCGATCGCCTCGCTTGCGCCGACGATCTTCGACAGCCCGCTACAGATCATCATCGCGCGTGCCGTCGCAGGCGTCGGTGCGGCGTTCATCATGCCCGCGACGTTGTCACTGTTGACCGCCGCGTTTCCGAAGGATGAGCGCAACAAGGCCGTCGGTATCTGGGCGGGGGTCGCCAGTTCCGGCGCGATCGTGGGATTCATGGGTACCGGCCTGTTGCTGCAATTCTTTGAGTGGCAGTCGATCTTCTATGCATTTGCGGCCGCGAGCCTGGTCTTGTTCGTATGTACGTGCACGATCCGTTCGTCGCGCGACGAATCCGCTACGCCGGTGGACTGGATCGGCGCGGTGCTCATCGGTGCCGCAGTCGCGGTGTTCGTGTTCGGTGTTGTGGAAGCGCCGGTTCGCGGTTGGACGCATCCTGTCGTCTGGGGCTGCATGGCGGCGGGTGTGGCGTTGGCGGCCACGTTCGCCGTCGTGGAACTGCGGCGCAGGCATCCACTTCTCGACGTGAGGCTGTTCGCTCGACCAGACTTCACAACCGGGTCGGTCGGCATCACCTTTCTGTTCTTCGCCAACTTCGGATTCTTCTTCATCGCCATGCAGTACTTGCAGTTGGTGTTGGGCTACAGCGCACTTCAGACCGCATGGGCACTCGCGCCGCTGTCCGTACCGATCATGGCGCTTGGCGCGACGGTGCACATTTTTCTGCCGAAGATGGGCCTGAGGCTGGTGGTCGCGCTCGGCCTGTTCTTCTTGGCGGCGGGCTTGTTCAGCTTGCGCTATCTCGGAGCTGAGTCGGCATACATCGAGCTCCTCACTCCGTTACTGATCACCAGCATCGGTATCGGGTTGTGCGTTGCACCGACGACTTCCGCGATCATGAACGCCGTACCCACCGAAAAGCAGGGCGTGGCGTCGGCGGTCAATGACACGACCCGCGAAGTCGGTGCGGCCGTGGGCATCGCGGTCGCCGGGTCGGTGCTGGCCGCGCAGTACACCGACGCGCTGGCGCCCGGCCTGTCCGCATTTCCCGAGCAGGTTCGCGGTGCTGCGCTCGAATCCCTCGCGAATGCGCTTGCCGCCGCCGAAAACATGGGTCCGCAGGGTGCAGGATTGGCGAACCTCGCCGTCACCGCGTTTCTCGATGCCATGGACCGGTCGCTCGTCGTCGTGGCGGTCTCACTGCTCATCGCCGCCGTCTTTGTCGCGATCTGGTCACCCGGCCGCGACGGGCGGCAGTTCCGCTTCATCCGACGACTGACTTCGCGAACGTCAGGCGATGACGAACTCGGCGGCACGGTGGCCGAGCATGACGATGGTGGCGTGCGGGCCGCGGCTGGTGATGGTCGGCAGGATCGATCCGTCGACCACCCATAAACCATCGACGCCGCGCACCCTGCACTGCTCGTCGACCACCGCCCAGGAGTCCCCATCGAGTCCCATCGGCGCGCTGCCACACAGGTGCTGCGAGGTGGACCATGCCGCCTGACCGACTTTCGTTGTCGTGGCTGCCAATTCACGGGCGAGCTCGGAACCTGCACTCAACATCGCCACATCGTGCGGCTCACTGTCGTAGCGGTGCTCGATGACCAAGGGCACTTCGGGGTTGGCGGATACGACGCTCACCCTGCCCCTGGATCGCGGTTGCATCAGCGCGACGCCAACGTGCGGACGGTCGGCGGGATCGTCGCCTGCGCCCTCCACCATCGCGCCGAAGCCCCTCGTGTACGGCCTGATCTCGAGGCCGTTCGGAGTGCTCAGTATCGCCTCGAGTGGCGGAAGATCGTGAGTCGGGGTCCAGTCCACCGGCAGCACCCATTCGGGATGGTCACTGGTCCGCGTGCCCACCGGCAGGTTCGACGTGACGGTGATGCCCGCCGCGGCAAGTGACTCCGCGGGGCCGATGCCGGAGAGCAATAGAGATGTGCGCCGATCCGATTGCACCGGCGCACAGCACGATTCGATCCGCTGTCAATTCGCCGGGCCCGTCAGAGCCGGAGACATTCGACGCCGACGGCCCGTCCACTGCCTACCCGGATTCGGCCGGACACGCGTGTTGGCCAACAGTGTCAGATTGGGGCGGTCCAGTGCGGGTTGCAGATAGGCACCACCAGGACCAATCCTGTTGCCGCCGTTTATGTTCAGCGGCACAGCGCCAACCCCGGGCGGCAGCGGAGCAGCGGGCGCCGCACCATTGAGGTCGGGCACCCATGCGTAACCGATTTCGGTAGCAGCGTCGACGAAAGATGCTGTACACCCATCGAATTCGGGAACGCGGCGGACGAGTATCGGGCCGTCGGCTCCATGCAACGTGCCGCCGAAATCCGTGTCGGTCTCGATCGCGCGAAAGTGCGGCAGTACGTCGGTCCATGACCAGCCGGGCAACGCCCACCTGTCGAAGTCCTCCGGCAACGCACGGCAGAAATAGCCCCCGTTGACCGCCCCGGACCCGCCGACCACCGCGCCACGCATGACGTGGCCGATCCGCCTCGGCTCGTCCGTCAGCGTCGTCGGATAGTGCCGGACCACCGAGCTGGCCGTGCCGATCGGCATCCGGACCGCGTCGGTGATCTGCGCACGTACCCGCGGGTCTGACGGGCCGGGCCCCGCCTCGACTATCGTGACGCTGCATGTCTCATCACGCGAAACACGTTCTGCCAGTACAGATCCAGCACTACCGGCGCCGATGATCAGCACATCGCTGTGCAAGGTGCCGGCTCAGGTCCGGATCTGTGGCTTGAGGGCGCCGACGTGCCGTTCCCGAACCACACCGGTCCACAGGCCGGTGCCGTAGGCGATGTCGTCGAGACGCTTCAGCAGCAGATAGCTGAACAGCCCGACGGGCTTGGTGTCGTCGTCGGCGTTCCCGTGCCGCTTCACCCAGTCCACTACACCGTCGATGATCGCCGCGATCAACACCACATGTCTGCAGCGCCGCGACAACAGCGCGGCGATCAGGGCAATCGGCCAGTAGTGCCTGCAGATCGCGGCGGCGAGCTGCAGGGCGCCCGCCCACAGGCCGTGTGCGGCCACCACCGCTACTTCCTTCGGCTCGGTCTCGACGGTGCCGAGCGAACTCGCGATCCGGCGGCCGGTGATCGTGGCGACCAGCATCGACGCGAGGTACCCGATCCCTGATCCCATCGCGAGCAGGATCCACACCACAAGCGTCCATCCGGAAATCACCAGCGGCGCCGTCTTGCCAGGATGTCTAACCGACAGCGGCGCGGCCGCCTCACCGTAGAATGACCTGCGCGCGAACCATTCTCGCAATTGCGTGCGGTGCTCATGGGCGACCATCGCGATGGGCTCATACCGCAGCCGTGCGCCGGCCTCGATGAATCGCCAACACAGGTCGACATCCTCACCGGATTGAAGTGTCTCGTCGAACCCACCGAGCTCGTTTATGACGGAACGTCGGCAGATGATGGCCGCACTCGGTACGTAGGAGACCGAGCCGTAGGGCACGACCGGTGCCTCGCGCTGTCCGAGATCCAGCGACGAGCGCACCGCCTCATAACGGGCGACCAGGCTGTCCGGTTGCGCCAGGTTGACAACGCGGGGTGCCACCAAAGCGACTGCAGGATCACAGAAATGGCCGAGCAGCGCTTCGAGCCAGCCGCGCCTCGGCACGACGTCGGAGTCGAGGAAAGCGACGAAGTCTGTGCTGCATACGGCCAGCCCGGTGTTGCGCGCCGCGGCGGGCCCCTTGCTGCGGAGATGCCGCAGCAACTTGACGTCGCCGTGCGTACCCTCGAAGTCGGCCTCTTGAATCGGGATGGCCGAGCCGTCGTCCACTACCACCACGCGCATGCCACGCAGTGCGGACACCAAGCGATGTACTCCAGAAGCATTGTCGCGCACAGGGATAACGACGGTAACGTCACGATGCGACGGGCCGGTGGCCGGCCGCGGATGGGCAACGGTGGCGTCGAGGAGAGTGCGGGCGACCTGTGCGCTGAGCGCGTCGTGTACCTCCAGCCGGCCGCCGTTGAGCATGGTCTGCGCAGCGGGCGCCAGCTTCAGCAGTCGGGTGGGGGAACCGCCGAGCAGGGCCGATCCCTCGCCGAGCACCTTGACTCGGCGATCGACCTGCACGGCGAAGCCGTCAGGCAGCCGGGGCTGACTCATGTCAGCATCCCGTCGCGGTCGGGTCCCCAGCGCACTATCCGCCCGACGCAACCGTCCACCATCTCGGCAAACAGGCGTGCGCCGTCGGCCGCGGTGGCTGTTGTGGGGTCGCCGAGTACGCCCAGCTCACTCACCGCCGCCACCCCACCGCTGCGCATCGCAGGCAGCAGCTCGGCCAGCGGAGCACTGTTTCCCGGCATCCGCTCTTCAACCCGCACGACTTCCGGCGAAATATGTAGCAATACAGACGTTTCGGTGTGTCCGGCGTGTGCGTCGGCGCCTTCGACGCCACACGAGCACCACCCGACGTCGCGGCCCTCGTACCGCAACAGCGCCGCAGCGGCGGCCAGTGCCTCGACATTTCCGCCGTGCCCATTGACAAAAACCAGGCGACGTGCCCAGCTCGTTGCCGACCGGCCGAACTCCACCAGCAAAAGGCGCAGTGCGGAGGTGCCGATCGACACCGTGCCGGGAAAGCTCTCGTGTTCGCCACTGGCTCCATAGCCGATCGGCGGTGCAAGCATCCATCCAGAATCATGATCGGCTTCCGCAAGCCGTTCAGCAACCCCTCGAGCGACGGCTGCGGCGATCCGGGTGTCGGTGTCAAGCGGCAGGTGGGGTCCATGCTGTTCGGTGGAACCTACCGGGATAACCAACGCGGGTGAAGTGCCTTGCAGCTGCCTCGACGTTGAGATCCCAAGCTCGCTGGGGAAAGCCACCCGCCAAGGGTAGGACGAATTCACCTGCTGTGCGCCGGTTGTTGGCGCATGCGCAGAATTTGTTTTCCTTTAATTTGCCGCAGAGGGTGTCGGCTAACCACGTCCGCCTCGCCTGCCACGCATGTTTCACCCGCAACCTGGCTGGTAGGGATGCCGATGCCTCAAGCGTCAGGGTCGGCGGGCACACCGAGCGCCCGGATGAAGTCCGGCGGCACCACTACGTCGTCGGAGACGAGATCGTGCACCGACGCGCGGCCAAGACCCATCATCACCGAGTCGATGCCGCCGCGGAGGACGTCGAGGACGTTCTCCACACCGGCCTGCCCCTCTGCCGCCAGCCCCCACAGATACGCCCTGCCGATCATGACCGCTCGCGCTCCGAGGGCCAGCGCCTTGACCACGTCGCTGCCGCGCCGCACGCCGCCGTCGAGCAGCACCTCGATCTGGTCACCTACCGCCTTCGCGATCGGTTCCAGTGCGCGGATCGACGCCGGTGTTCCGTCCAGGTTGTTGCCGCCGTGGTTCGACACCGAGATCGCCGAAACACCTGCGTCGACAGCACGTTTCGCGTCGTCGACACGCATCACACCCTTGAGCATGAACGGTCCGCCCCACAGCTCGCGGAGCCAGGCGATGTCCTCCCAGGTCGGCGGCGGCGTCGCCATCCACTCGCCGTATGCGGCGAAGAACGGCGGTCCCGGCTCGCCCAGCGGTGCCTGGTTGGGCACCCGCAGGTCCGGCGGTCGGAACGTCCTCGCCCATTGCAGCAGCCACCGCGGGCGGGTGAGGCCCTCAGGAAGCATCCGCACCGTTGTGCGCAGGTCCATGTGCTCGGGGATCTTCGGGCTGCCCCAGTCACGGCCGTGCGCGAAGCTCCAGTCGGTGGTGGCGATCAGGCCGACGGCGCCCGCCGCACGGGCACGTTCGACCCGGGCGGCGATCGCGTCCCTTCCGCCCAGCCAGTACACCTGGAAGAACGTCTTGCCGTTGGCTGCGACGACCTCCTCGATCGGTTTGCTCGCGAACGATGACAGCCCCATCGCAGTGCCCCTTGCGGCGGCCGCACGTGCAACGGCGACCTCGCCGTCCGGGTGCACCGCCTGAACGCCGGTCGGCGAGATCACGACAGGCAGCGAGATATCCTGTCCCATAACGGTTGTCGATAGATCTCGCTTCTCGAGCGCGCCGATGACATGCGGTGCGAAACCGAGCTCCCCGAACGCGTCGACATTGTCGGCGACGGTGATGCCCTTCTCGCTGGCGGCCAACAGCGCGCTGTAGACGGACTTGGGCAACCGCTTCTTCGCCCGCTGCTGGGCGAAGGCCACTGTTTCGAACCAGGTGTCGCGTGCCATGACTAGACCGGACTTTCGTTGCAGAGCCTGGACGGAGCCGCCCCGGCGGCGACATTGAACCTGAGCGGCTTGGGCGTAAGAGTCAGCGGAATCGGCCCCTGCTTTGTTCCGCGGGAGTGGTCGACACTGGACTTGGGCTTGACCCGCTCTTGTGCCAGCGCCGGAACACCGTAGCCTTCAACACATTCCGGGTCCGGCCCATCCAGGGGCAGGCCGGTGAAGAACTTGGCGGCCATGCAGCCGCCTCGGCAGCTGTCGTAGTGTCCACAGCTGCCGCACGCGCCCGCCGACTGTGGTTCCCGCAGCTCGCGAAACAGCGGTGCGTTCTTCCACACGTTGTCAAAGCCGCCGTCGGACAGCACATTTCCGGCCAGGAACCGGTCGTGGATGGCGAACGGGCAGGCGTAGACATCGCCGACGGGGTCGATGAGGCAGACCACCCGGCCCGCCCCGCACAGGTTCAGTCCGGCGAGCGCTCCGGGCTCGCCGAGCCCGGAGAGGTGGAAGAACGAATCGCCCGTCAACACCCGGTCACCACGTTTCACGAGCCAGTCGTAGAGCTGGACCTGTTGCTCGGCGGTGGGGTGCAGCTCGTCCCACACATCGGCACCGCGGCCGGACGGGCGGAGGCGGGTAATCCGCAGCGTCGCGCCGTAACGCGCTGCCAGAGCGGCGAATTCGTCGAGCTGGTCGACGTTGTGACGGGTGACGACGACGGAGATCTTCGCGTCTTTGAATCCGGCAGCGGCGAGATTCTCCAGCGCTCGCGTCGCCATCGCGAATGAGCCTTCGCCACGCACTGCATCGTTGACCTCTGCGGTGGCTCCGTCGAGCGAGATCTGCACGTCGACGTAGTCGCTGGCCGCCAGCCGGGCCGCCACCTCTGGCGTGATACGCACACCGTTGGTCGAGAACTTGACGCCGACGTGGTGGGCGGTGGCGTAGTCGACGAGTTCCCAGAAATCCGGCCGCACGGTCGGTTCACCGCCACCGATGTTGACGTAGAAAACCTGCATGCGTTCGAGCTCGTCGATGATGTCCTTGCACTGCTGGGTGGACAGCTCACGCGGATCGCGCTTACCCGACGAGGACAGGCAGTGCACGCACGCGAGGTTGCATGCGTACGTCAGCTCCCATGTCAGGCAGATCGGCGCGTCGAGTCCGTGCTCGAACTGCTCGACTAGCCGGGGGACGGGTTGCACAGAAGTCATGAGCTCTCTCCCGCGATAAGCATCTTCGACTGGGCCAACACACCCAGTGCGTGAAGATAGGGAGCCTGCTGCGCGTCGTCGATTCCGGCGGCGCGGCAGGCGGATCGGGCGTCGGGGTGGTCACTCAGCGAGTTGACCACCTCGACGATGGTGCGGTTCTTCAGGAACGACAGCTTGCGCGTGCCGAAGTGATACAGCAGCGCGCCGAACGGCTCTGGCCGCACCGCCACTTGATGATGCAGCCGCCAGCTGACGTCCGGGTCGAACGTCACGGTCAGTAGACCCCGCACATCCCGTCGATCGAAACCTCTTCGACCAGGATCTCGGCGACGAGCTCTTCGTTCTCGACCTGCTGATTCGGCTCCATCGGTTTTCACCTTTCCTCGGGCTAGGGTCTCGACAATTGTGATCGAGATCGCAAGAATATGGCATCGAGTGCCAAAATGGAAGGGCGGGGTGGCTATGCGGCCGGTTTCCGAGCACCGGGTGGGCCGTCGCCGCTCCACGACCTGGGCCGACCTCAGCAACGTCGCCATTGATCTATTCGCGGCAAGAGGCTTCAGCGAGGTCAGCGTCGATGACGTCGCGCAGGCCGCAGGCATCGCGCGCCGAACCCTGTTCCGCTACTACCCGTCCAAGAACGCACTGCCGTGGGGCGATTTCGATGCACACCTCGAGCACATGCGCGATCTCTTGGCCGACCTTGATCCTGCTGTGCCGATCAGGGATGCGTTACGGACAGCGCTGTTGGCGTTCAACACCTTTGACGACGCCGAGACCGCGCGGCACAGGCAGCGGATGCGGGTCATCCTCGAGACGGCGGAGCTGCAGGCATATTCGATGACGATGTACGCGGGCTGGCGTGCGGTGGTCGCCGCCTTCGTCGCACGACGGCTCGGCGGAAAGGCCGGCGACCTGGTGCCGCAGACCGTGGCCTGGACGATGCTGGGCGTCGCGCTGTCGGCCTACGAGCACTGGCTAGCCGACGAGTCGGTATCACTGCCAGAAGCGCTGGGCGACGCATTCGACACGGTCAGCGACGGGCTCGCGGCGCTGGGCTGAAGCCCGGGAAAAAATTTCTCGATTGGGGCGTCGGAGTTCGGCGCTTCGAGGCGACGATAAGGGTGTGAGCGCCGAACCACATCAGGGCGACGCTCCGCGGGCGCTACTGGCGCTGTACGACGACGCACTGCCAACGGTGTTCGGATATTTCATCCGACGCTGTGGTGACCGCGGAGCCGCCGAAGATCTGACGTCGGAAACCTTTCTGGCGGCGATGGACGCCGCGCGGAAAGACTCTCCGCCGCCGATCTCGGTGCCCTGGCTGATCGGGGTGGCCCGGCACAAGCTGGCCGACCACTACCGACGGCGGTCAGATCGGTTCACCGTTCCGGTGGCCGATCTGCCAGAGCCGGTCGAACCCGCCGACAAATGGGACGCCGAGCTGGACCGGATCGTGGCCGAGAGCGTGCTGACCAAACTGTCCGAACAGCACCGCACCGTGCTCGCACTGCGCTACATGGACGACCGCAGCGTGTCTGAGTGCGCCGAGGTGATCGGCCGCACGGTGCATGCCACCGAAGCGCTGCTGGTGCGGGCCCGTCGCGCCTTCAGATCTCACTACCCGGAACCGGAAGGAGGACCGTCATGAACAACAGCCACGATCCGCTGACCGTGCTGCATGGCGACGAGCTTCCGGTCCAGCCCGATCCGGCGTTCGCGGCCCGGCTGCGCGCGCGCCTGGAAACGGCGCTGTCCCTTCCGAATCGAACAGGAGAAATTGCCATGAGTGGCACCGACACCGCAATCGCCGAACTGAATGAGCCCGACCGTCGAGCACCGAGGTGCCGTCCACGCCGCCGCGGCCTGCGGCACTCCCCTACCTGTCGGTCGGCAACGCGCGCGAGGCCATCGCCTGGTACGTCGATGCCTTCGGCGCGTCGCTGATCGGCGAGATGTACGAGATGGACGACGGTCGCATCGGGCATGCCGAGCTGCAGATCGGGGACGGCGTGCTCTACCTGGCCGACGAGTATCCCGAGCTCGGCCTGAAAGCGCCTGATCCGCAGGCAAGTTCGGTCAGCCTGATGCTTCACGTCGCCGACACCGACGCCACCCTCGAGCGGGCGCGCGACGCTGGAGCCGTCGTGCAACGGGAGGCCTACGAGAACTACGGCGCGCGCGGCGCCACCATCATCGACCCGTTCGGGCATCGGTGGATGCTCAGCGGGCCGGTCACCGGTGCGCCGATACAGATTCAGCACGGCGACGTCGGTTATGTCTCGGTGTGGACGCCGGACGCCGACCGCGCCGCTGCGTTCTATGGCCACGTGCTCGGCTGGAACTACGACCCGGAAACCCATCAGGTCACCAACAGCAAGGAGCACATCGGCATCTACTCCGTCGACGGCCCGCCCACGCTGTTCTGCTGCTACGCGGTGGCTGACCTCGACGGCGCCCGGCAGGCGATCCTGGCCGGTGGCGGCACGGTCGACGAACTCGAACAGTTCGACTTCGGCACGCTGAGCGGCGCCACCGACTCACAGGGGACATCGTTCGGCGTCTTCCAGCCGAACCCTGGTCTACCCCGCCCCGAACTCAACGGCTCTGGGCCGGGCGAACTTTCGTATATTACCTACGAGGTGCCCGACTCGACGGCGTTCAAGGCCTTCTACAGCCGCGTGCTGTTCTGGACCTTCGAGCCCGGCCGGATTGCGGACGGCTGGCAGGTCCAGCAGACACACCCGATGGCTGGGGTCGCAGGCGGCAGCGCGACCGGCCACGACCGTGCCGATGTGGACCGTCGAGGACGTCGACGCCGCGGTCGCCCGGGTGCGGGAGGCCGGCGGAACGGTCATCCAGGAGCCGGCGCAGCAGGCGTACGGCAAGTCGGCGCAGTGCACCGACGACCAGGGCAGCCGCTTCTATCTCGGCGAGTTCTACAGCGCGCGCTAGCACGTCAGCCGATCGGGGCGCCGTTGGCGATCTTGGTCCGCACCTTCATCACCTTGCCCGGCATGCCGCCGCCGACGACACCGGCCACCACGCCGTCGCGTTCGTAGAAGGCCAGGAACTTCCGGCCGTCGTCCTCGACGACGTGCACGGTGTCGTCGGCCTGCGGCTCGCCGAGGCACTGGATCTTGACGTCGTACTGGTCGCTCCAGAAGTACGGCACCGTCACGGTCGCGGGTATCTCCTTGCCCATCATCGCAGGCACCAGGACCCGCGCCTGATCGGCCACGTTGCTCCAATGCTCAACGCGGACTTGGTGTCCCACCGGGTGAAGCCACGACGCCACATCGCCGATCGCCCACACGTGCGGTGCACCGGTGCGGCCCACGTCGTCGCAGACCACGCCGTTGTCCACCTCGATACCGCTGCCGTCGAGCCAGTCGGTGGCCGGCGTCGAGCCGATGCCGACGACGACGATGTCGGCGTCGAGTTCGGCGCCGTCCGACAGCACCACCTTCTCGACATGGTCGGTGCCCCGCACCTCGTCCACCCCGACGCCGCAGCGCACGTCGACGCCCTCCGCCTGATGCAGCCGGGACACAAGTGCACCGATCTGCTCGCCGAGCACCGACGCCAGCGGAGTCGGTTGCGGTTCCACCAGAACGACATTCACCCCCATGCCGCGCAGGCTCGCCGCCACCTCACACCCGATGAAGCCGGCGCCGACGACGACGGCGCGCTGCGCCGAACCCGCATGCTCGCGCAGCGCCATGCTCTCCTCGAGGGAGCGCAGCACCCGAATGCCTTCCAGATCGGGGAAGGACGGAATGGTCTTGGGCACCAGCCCGGTCGCGATGATCAGCTCGTCGTATCCGAGGTCGCTGCCGTCGGCCAGCGTCACGGTCTGCGCGGCGGTGTCCACCGAACGGGCCCCGTTGCCGAGCAGCACGGTGATGTCGTTCTCCTCGTAGAACTCGGCCGGCTTGAGCGTCACGTCGTCCACCTCGGCGCGCAGCACTTCCTTGGACAGCGGCGGCCGGTCGTAAGGCAGATGGTCCTCGTCACTGACGATCGTGATCGTGCCCGGGTACTCCGAACGGCGAAGCTGTTCGGCGGTCCTGGCGGCGGCCAGCCCGCCGCCGACGATGACGATGCCCCCAGATGTGCTCACGTGGGGTTTTCTACACGATGGCGTCAGGCCGAATGTGCGCCACCCTGCCGTTCGGCTACCTTCAGCCCCGCATCCGGTCGATGACGTTCGTCAGCACCACGATGCTTTCGCTGCGCTCGACGTCGGCAGCCGAGCGAATCCGTTCGAGCGCCTCTTCGAGGTGGCGCATATCGCGGGCGAGCACGTGCAGCATCGCGTCCGCGGTGCCGGTGACAGTGGCGGCGCTGACGACCTCTGGGATGTCGATCCACGCCCTTCGCAGGTCATCGGGAGCGATGGTGCCGTGCCGGAATACCTGCACGTAAGCCTCGGTATTCCAGCCGAGCGCGCTGCGGTCGACGACGGTGGTGAACCCGCGGATGACGCCGCTGTCGAGCATGCGGTCGACCCGGCGCTTGACCGCAGGAGCCGACAGGTTCACCCGCTCGCCGATCTCGGCGTAAGTGGCCCGCGCATCCTCGGCCAACTCGGCGAGAATGCGCTCGTCGGTCTCGTCCAGACGCTCCATGATCACCTCCACGCAATAAACTGCTGCTTCTCACATTCTGACACAACAAATCGCTGGTCGACACGCAATGAACGGCGATTGATTGCAAATTCGATAGCCAATATCGTTGATTTAATGAAGCAGCGCACCCCCTCCGCCCGTCATTACGCGATGACGCCACCGACGTTCTTCGCCGTCGAGTACGCCATCAACCCGTGGATGGACACCTCGACGTCCGTCGACACCCACGTGGCGATGAATCAGTGGGAGAGCCTGCGCCAGACCTACAAGGAACTCGGCCACACCGTCGAACTGGTCGAGCCCGTCGCCGGGCTGCCGGACATGGTGTACGCCGCCAACGGCGGGCCTGCTGGTGGACGGCAAGGCCGTCGTCGCGCGGTTCGCCTACCCGCAGCGCGCTGGCGAATCCGCCGCATACGCGGAGTGGATGAGCCGCCACGGATACGACCCCGCCGAGACGCGCTACGTCAACGAGGGTCAGGGCGATCTGCTGGTCGTCGGGTCGATCGTGTTGGCGGGCTACGGTTTCCGCACCGATCGCAGGGCGCACGACGAGATCGCCGCCGTCGTCGGGATGCCGGTGGTCAGCCTCGAGCTCGTCGACCCTCGCTTCTATCACCTCGACACGGCGCTGGCGGTGCTCGACGACACCACCATCGCCTACTACCCGCCGGCGTTCAGCGACGAGTCGCGCGCACGGCTGCTCGAGCTGTTCCCGGACGCGATCGAGGTCGCCGAGTCCGATGCCGACGTGCTCGGGCTCAACGCCGTCTCCGACGGCCTGCACGTCGTCCACCCGGCGGCAGCAACGCGGTTTCGCCGAGCAGCTGTCGCGACGCCGGATTCGTTCCGATCGGCGTCGACCTGTCGGAGCTGCTCAAGGGCGGCGGATCAATCAAATGCTGCACGCTGGAGGTGTATCCGTGACCATTCTTGATGCCGTGACGCGCAACCGACGGACGCGATCGCCTCGACGACCGGTACGCCGCACACAACTACTCGCCGCTGCCGGTGGTGGCGGCCAGCGCCGAGGGCGCGTGGATCACCGATGTCGAAGGCCGCCGCTACCTGGACTGCCTTGCGGCCTACTCGGCGGTGAATTTCGGGCACCGCAATCCCGAGATCATCGCCACGGCGCACGCCCAGCTCGACACCGTGACGCTGGTAAGCCGAGCGTTCCACTCCGACCGGCTCGGGCCGTTCTGCGAGTCGCTGGCCGAGCTGTGCGGCAAGGACATGGTGCTGCCGATGAACAGCGGCGCCGAGGCCGTAGAGAGCGGCATCAAGGTAGCCCGCAAATGGGGCACCGATGTCAAGGGTGTCCCCGCTGGGAACGGCAATATCGTGGTGGCGCACAACAACTTCCACGGCCGCACCACGACCATCATCAGCTTCTCCGACGACGAAACCGCACGCCGCGGGTTCGGCCCATATACGCCCGGATTCCGCTCGGTCCCCTTCGGTGACGCCGACGCGATGGCCGCCGCGATCGACGACGAAACGGTCGCGGTGCTGATCGAGCCGATCCAGGGCGAGGCAGGCATCATCGTTCCGCCCGACGACTATCTGCCGCGCGTGCGTGCGCTGTGCGCCGAGCGCAATGTGCTGATGATCGCCGACGAGATCCAGTCGGGCCTGGCGCGCACCGGGCGCACCTTCGCCTGCGACCACTGGGGCGTGGTTCCCGACATCTATCTGCTCGGCAAAGCACTTGGCGGCGGCGTGGTGCCGGTGTCGGCGGTGGTGGCCGACCGGGACATCCTCGGTGTGCTGCACCCCGGCGAGCACGGCTCGACGTTCGGCGGCAATCCGCTGGCTGCCGCGATCGGCACCACCGTGGTGGACGATGCTTCGCCGCGGTGAATTCCAGTCCCGCTCAGCCGAACTCGGCGAGCGGCTGCACGCGCAACCTGCGGGCGATGATCGGCCGCGGCGTGGTGGCCGTGCGGGGTACTGGGCCTGTGGGCGGGCGTCGACATCGATCCGTCGCTGGGCACCGGCAAGCAGATCAGCCTGCGCCTCGCCGAGCGCGGTGTGCTGGTGAAGGACACCCACGGCTCGACGCTGCGGTTCGCTCCGCCGCTGGTGATCACGGCCGAGGAGATCGACTGGGCTACTGGTCAGTTCGCCGATGTTTTGGCCGAATCGGGTTCACACTTATCGCCTACGGAGTTCAATCTAGGCCCCACAGGAGGCACCATGACCGCTCCATCGCTGAGCTTCTCCCAGCAATTGTTGCGGCGCAGGCCGGTGGCGGGCGCGCCGATCGCGCATGGTGCCTCAGACCACCTGAAACGAAGTATCGGCACATTCCAGCTGACACTGTTCGGTGTCGGCGCCACCGTCGGCACCGGCATCTTCTTCGTGCTGTCGGCGGCGGTGCCGGAAGCGGGCCCTGCGGTGCTCATCTCGTTTGTCCTCGCCGCCATCGCGGCGGGCCTGTCCGCCATCTGCTACGCGGAGATGGCGTCGTCGGTGCCGGTGTCGGGCTCGACGTACTCCTACGCCTACACGACGATGGGCGAGTTCGTCGCAATGGGTGTGGCGGCCTGTCTGCTGCTCGAGTACGGCGTATCCATATCCGCAGTCGCGGTCGGGTGGAGCGGTTACCTGAACAAGTTGCTGGACAATCTGTTTGGTTGGCAACTCCCGCAGTCACTGACAGCAGCGCCGTGGGACGAGGCCCCGGGCATCGTCAACCTGCCCGCCGTTCTGCTGATCGTCATGTGCATGCTGCTGCTGATCCGCGGTGCCAGCGAGTCCGCCGCCGTCAACACGGTCATGGTGCTGATCAAGCTCGGTGTGTTGGGGATGTTCGTCATCATCGCCCTCACCGCGTTCAACGCCGACCACTTCCACGGCTTCTGGGACAAGGGCATGGCGGGCATCACCACGGCCGCGAGCATGATCTTCTTCTCGTTCATCGGCCTCGACGCGGTGTCGACCGCCGGTGACGAGGTGAAGGATCCGCAGAAAACCATGCCGCGCGCGATCATCGCCGCACTGATCGTGGTCACCAGCTTCTACATCCTGGTCGCTTTCGCCGGACTCGGCACTCAGGACGCCGCCGAGTTCGGGTCGGACGAACAGGCCGAAGCAGGCCTGTCGGTGATCCTGGAGCAGATCACCGGCGGAACCTGGGCCAGCACGCTTCTGGCCGCGGGCGCGGTGATCTCCATCTTCTCGGTGACCCTGGTCGTGATGTACGGCCAGACCCGCATCCTGTTCGCGATGGGCCGGGACGGACTGCTGCCGTCGATGTTCGCAAAGGTCAACCCGCGCAGCATGACTCCCGTCGGCAACACCATCATCGTCGCCGTCGCCACGGGGATCCTGGCCGGGTTCATTCCGCTGACCTGGCTGCTTGGATGCGGTGTCGATCGGCACGTTGGTCGCCTTCATCACGGTGTCGGTCGGCGTCATCATCCTGCGGGTGCGCGAACCTAACCTCGAGCGCCCGTTCAAGGTTCCCGGCTATCCCGTGACGCCGATCCTCTCGGTGCTCGCCTGCATGGCGGTGCTGTACGGCCTGCGCTGGCAGACATGGTTGGTGTTCGGCGCCTGCGTCGCCGCGGTGCTGGTGTTCTACCTGGTCTGGGGCCGACGCCACAGCGCGTTGAACGACGGTGGTGACGGCTACATCCCCACCGCGGTGCCGGGTGAAGACGACGTGCATGACCGACCCATCCGCCGGGACGAGTCGAACGTGACCGTCGTCGTCGGCTATCTGGCCGGTAAGAGCGGCCGGTCGGCACTGCACCTGGCGGTGGAGGCGGCGCACACCCTCAACACCGTCGCTGGCGGTCGTCACCGTCGTGCCCAAGCCGTGGACGACGCCGTCGCCTGCGCGCATCGACGCCGAATACGCCACGTGGGCAGACCAGTTGGGCGCGGACTCACAGCGCGAGGCGAAGCGGTGCCTCGACCAGATACGGGCAAGGGACTCGAGGTCAGTTTCCACAAATTCGCCAGCCGCACCGCGGGCGAAGGCCTTCTGGACGCGGCCGAAGAGCTCGGCGCGCAGGTGTTGGTGACGGGCTCGTCGTCTGACGGCGCGCTCGGCCAGGTGGTCCTCGGCTCGACCACCGACTGGCTGCTGCACTCCTCGCCGATACCGGTTGCGATCAGTCCGCGCGGATACCGGGGCGCCAAGTCCGGCAAGCTGATCCGCGTCACTTGTGCGTATTCGGGCACACCCGAATCCGTCGAAGGTCGTCGAACGCGTCGCAGACGCTGACCGACGAGCTGGATGTCAAGATGCGGGTGGTCACCTACGCGATCAGGGGCCGCACGATGTTCCCGCCCGAAGTGGGTCTGCACGCCGAGGATTCATTGCTCGAGGAGTGGGCGAAGCAGCTGCGCGAGACGCTCGCGAAGCTGAAGGCAGACGGCGTCGTCGGTGAAGACGTTGAGCTGACAGGTGGTTACGGGCAATGGCTGGGACGAGGCGCTCGACGCCACCGAATGGGACGACGGTGAGTTGCTGGCGCTGGGTACCTCGTCGCGCCGCAGCATCAAGACCGTGTTCCTCGGATCCCACGGCGCGAAGATCATCCGGCACAGCCCGGTGCCGGTTCTGGTGCTGCCCAGCTAGTTTCAGTACTTCGCGGTGCCGCGGTCGACGGCGATCTGACTGCCCGAGATCGTCGCCGACCCGTCACCGGCCAGCCAGGCAACCACGTCGGAAACCTCTTCGGGCATCATGAATTCCATCAGGCCCTTCTTGCCCTGATGATTGACCGGTTGGTACGGCATCGGCGAGAAACTGTGCACATAGCTGCGGGTACTTGGTGAAGAGGTCGATCATCGCCTTCTTCTCCACCATCGGTGTTTCGATCGAATACGGGTGAATGGAGTTGACCCGAATCCCGAACTCCCCCACCTCGATTGCGAATGCGTTCGTCAGCGCCACCAAGCCGTGCTTGGACGCCGAGTAGTGCCCGTTGCCTGGCGTTGCCTTCAGACCGGCCGATGAGCTGACGATGATGATCGACCCGCCGTTGCCCGCCTCGATCATCGCGGGGACCGCGGCGCGGATCGTCTTCCAGGTGCCGTTCAGGTTGATGTCGATGACGGTGTCCCACTGCTCTTCCGACATCTCGAACATCCGGCCCCAACTCAGCACCCCGGCATTGGCCACCACGATGTCGAGCCGGCCGAACTGCTCGACGCCGTCTGCGACCACCTTCTCCAGCGCGGCCAGGTCGCGGATGTCGACCTCGCGGGCCAGCACTTTACGGCCGGTGGCCTCGACGGCCCGGACCGTGTCCGCCAGTTCCTCGGAGGTGCCAAGCGGATAGGTGATGGACTCCGACACGGGTTGGCAGATGTCGATGGCGATGATGTCGGCGCCGTCGTTGGCCAGCCGGATCGCGTGGGCCCGGCCCTGACCGCGAGCGGCCCCGGTTATGAATGCCACTCGCCCTTCCAGAGGGCCGCCAGTTGCGGTCACCACTGCTCCTTTCGTGAGCTGCGGACCAGGCTAACAGCCGAACTGGAACGTGTTCTAGAGCGGGTCGCGGATGATCGGACAGGTCATGCAGTGCCCGCCGCCGCGGCCGCGGCCGAGTTCCGCACCGACGATCGTGATCACCTCGACCCCGGCCTTGCGCAACAGCGAGTTCGTGTGGGTGTTGCGGTCGTAGGCGAACACGACGCCGGGTTCGACGGCGACGAGGTTGTTGCCGCTGTCCCATTGCTGGCGTTCGTAGTCATATTTCGTGCCGCCGGTTTCGACCACCCTCAATTGCGGAAGCTCGAGCGCTGCCGCGACCACCTCCACGAACGGCTTGGTCTCGTCGATCACGTCCACGCCGATGTCGTTGTCACCCGGCACCAGCGTGAACGGCGCGATGCTGTCGACGATTTCGGGGTAGATGGTGACGACGTCGCGGTCGGCGAAGGTGAACACGGTGTCCAGATGCATTGCGGCCCGCAGCTTGGGCATACCGGCGACGACCACTTTCTGCGCGGCGCCTTGGGCGAACAGCTCGGCCGCGACCTGGGTGATGGCCTGTCGTGATGACCGCTCACTCATGCCGATCAGCACCACATCGTTGCCGGGGATCAACACATCACCACCTTCCAATGTGGCCAGCCCCCAGGCCTTCTCGGGGTCTCCCCACCAGACGGTCGAGCCGACGTAAGTCGGGATGGAACTCGTAGATCGCCTTCATCAACAATGTCTCGTCGTGTCGGGCGGGCCAGAAGAGCGGGTTGAGCGTCAGGCCGCCGTAGATCCAGCACGTGGTGTCGCGCGTGTAAAGCGTGTTCGGCAGCGGCGGCATCAGGTATTCGGTGACCCCGGTGTCCTCCCGCGCAAGCGCCCGGTAGCCGGATTGGATCTCGGCGGGCAGGTCCCGCGTCGACATCCCGCCGATCAGCAGCTCGGCGAGCCGGCGCGGCTGCAGCGAGTCCAGGAATCCTCGCGTGTCGTCGACCAACCCCAGGCCGACCTCATTCGGGACGATCTTGCGGTCCAGTAACCACGTCTTGGCGTCAGGGATCTCCATGGTCTCGGTCAGCAGGTTATGCAGCTCTACGACCTCGACGTCGCGGTCGCGCATCTTGTCCATGAAGTCGAAGTGGTCACGGCGGGCGTTCTGCACCCACAGCACATCGTCGAACAGCAGGTCGTCGCAGTTGGTCGGCGTGAGCCGTTCGTGCGCAAGCCCCGGCGAGCACACCAGCACCTTGCGCAGCTTGCCGACCTCGGAGTGAACGCCATAACTGGCGGACGGATTCGTCACCTGAGTTCCTCTCGCGCCGTGGGCTCCTAGATCTCGATCGCACCTGTTGCCAAGGACACCACACCCGCGACCGCGCCGAGGAGAATCACTCCGAACAGCACCGCCTCGGCGGGTGTGAACACGCGAAGTCCCCGTTCACGCCGGGCTTTGAAGTACAGCCCGGCGGCAGGCGCATACAAGATGCACGACAGCAGAATCTTGTCCATACCGGCCGCATAGATCAGAAACAGCGTGTACACGGTTGCCACCGCGGCGATCACCATGTCACCGACGAGCGACTTGCCGTCGCCGTAGGTTTCGCGGGTGGCCGTCAGCTTCAGCGCGTAGACCGCCGCAAGGAGGTAGGGAATCAGGGACAGGGCGGCGGTCAGATCGAGCATGAAATCGAGCGCGTCCCCGGCGAACAGCAATGCGACGAGCAACAGAGAGATCAGGCCGGCCGCCATCACCAAGGCCGGCATCGGTGCGCCGTGGCGGTTGGTCCGCGCCAGGAACTTCGGCATGTCATCGGTGGTGGCGGGAATGTACAGGACCTCGGCGGCCATCAGCGTCCACGCGAGGTAGGCGCCGAGTACCGAGACGATCACGCCGACGCGAATGAAGATCGAACCCCAGTGACCGACGATGGATTCGAGCACCGCGGCCATCGAAGGCTGGCTGACGCCGGCCAAGTCGCCCTGCGGCATCACCCCGTAGGACACCAGCGTCACAAGTGCGAAAACACTGAGCACACTGAGGAATCCGATCAACGTCGCGCGTCCGACGTCCTCGCGCTTGCGGGCCATCCGGGAGTAGACGCTGGCCCCCTCGATGCCCAGGAAGACGAACACCGTGATCAGCATCGTGCCCGTCGCCTGGTCCCAAATCGACGGAGAGCGAATACTCCGTCACCGCCCCAGAAGTTGTCGGCGAAGACGTCGGCCTTGAAAGCGACGATCGCGATCACGATGAACACCAGGATCGGCACGACCTTGGCGACGGTGACGATGTAATTGATGACGGCGGCGTCCTTGACGCCGCGAAGCACCAGGAAGCAGAACAGCCAAACGCCGACCAGCGAAACGATCACAGCGAGCACCGTGTCGCCCGCGCCGAACGCGGGTACCACCGCGCTCATCGTGGCCGTGATGAGGACCCAGTACGACGTGTTGCCCGCACATGCCGACGCCCAGTACCCGATCGCCGAGTTGAAGCCGACGTAGTCCCCGAATCCCGCCTTGGCGTAGGCGAAGATGCCGGCGTCCAGATCGGGTTTGCGGTTCGCCAGCCGCTGAAAGACGAAGGCCAGCATCAGCATTCCGGTGCCCGCGACGGTCCACGCGATGATCGCCCCGAGCACACCCGTCTCGGTACCGAACCGGCGTGGCAGCAGGAAAACGCCGGACCCGATCATCGATCCGACGACCATCGCGGTCAGCGTCGGAAGGCTGACCTTCTGGGGCTCAGTCCGTTCCTCGGTCGATGTCACGTGCAGGGCCCGGACCGACTACAGATCCGAGAGGATCTGCGCGCGCTTGGAGTTGTATTCCTCTTCCGACACTGCGCCGGTGGCGCGCAGGGTCTCCAACTCCTGCAGCCGCTGTGAGGTGGAAGGTTCTGGCGGGGCGGCGTACTGAGCCTGCGCGGCGTACTGAGGCTGCGCAGTCCCCATCGGACCAGCACCCCAAGGTGGACCGGCGGGCGTTTGTTGCGCCGCCGCCCGCCGGACCACGGACTGCACCTGTTGGCGCGCAGCCGGATTGGACCGCAGATCGATCATGTTGTTCATGCCGATGCCGTTGGCCTTGAGGATCTGCAGGATTTCCATCAGCGCACCCGTATGGCCACTGAGGTCGTAGGTCCTGTTGTCCTCGGCGATGGTGAACGTCGCCGGCACCAGGCCGTTGATCAGAGCGCTTCGCTCCCAGTCGATTTGGTACTCCTGGGTGGCCGGATCCACCAGCACCACCAGCTTGCGGTTGTTGAAGTTGCCCATCCGCGTCACGTTGGCGATCACGCGGTCCTGGCTGTCGAACGGCGCGAATCCGGGTCCCTCGATGTGTAGTTGCAGCTTCACCAGGGGCTGCTCGTTGATCCGGGTGCCCGTTTCACCGATCCCGGTGATCTGGGCCAGCGCGAGCACACCGCTCTGCTCCAGGGCCTGCGTCTTGGCTGCCGACTTCGCGCCGAAATTGGCGAGGGCCAATGCGATCAGCACATCGGCGGCGATGATGAGCACGCCGACGTAGAACATCCACTTCAAGATGCTTTCCTGGCCGGTGGCGAAGTACACGGCCAGGAAGATCGGGCCAACGAGACCGCCGCACAGCAGGACCATCAGCTGAGCTTTGATGTAACGCCACACCATCTGCCACGCTCCTCGCTTGACTGCGTTTCGCGTGTCAGATTAGCGCCAACAGGCGCTTTGAAGTCGGGTTAGGACAGGGTGGTGGGACCCTGGGAGGTGTCGGGTGTCAACGCCGCCGTCGGTCCGCCGAGCAGTTGGTGAACCATCCAGGTCCACATCTGCCCGTCGGCGTCTGCCGTGGTGTAGCTCGTGTGAATCGCCACGGCCACCGGCGATACCTCGTCGGCATCGGGGTCGTAGTCACAGACTGCGTCGCCGGCGTCGCAGACACTGATGGTCCGGACGCCCACGTTCGCGGGAAGCTTCGCAGGGGTATGCGCCAAGATCGGCCAGTCCTGGGCGGCGCCGCCCGTCTTCTCCGGGTCCTTCGACGCCGTACCGATGTTGACGGTGGTGTCGTCGGGGAGCCGGTCTCCGTCTGCGATCAGCAGCGCGGCGGACAGATTGGGATTGGCGCCGAGTATGTGCAGATTCCGGTGCACCACCATCGCGCCCTGCGAATATCCCGCCAGCACGACCTTGGTCTCGGGGCACTGCGCGGTGAAGGCTGCGTACTGGCCGCCAAGCGCGGCCGTGCCCTGATCGACACTGCCCATGTAGTCGGCCCAGTCCCCTATGCCTGCGTCCGCGGGGACGTCCTTCGCGGGGTAGTCGACCGCTTCAGCGGTGATGGTGCGGCCCTCTTGCGCGAGCTGCTGCTCGAGCGCACGGTACGACTGGTACACGATCTCGCCCATGCCACCATCCGCGGTAGCTTCGTAACCGTCGCGCTCACCTGAGCCTGCGGCGCCAAACCAATGGACATCCGGGCACCCGGGCGCCGCGTTCGCGACACCGGACGTCAACCCGACGAAACCGCTCCCGGCCACAGCGACCGCAAAGGCCGCCACACTTGTCCGACGAAACATAGAACCCCCAACCCGACCAGCAAAAACAACTTATACGCGAGCTTTATCGTCTCACACGCCCCATGCGTTACACATGTCTCAATACGGACACGGTTTGGCAGCTACGGGGTTTGCGGGCCGTATCGTCGGCGCGTGACCTCGGCGGCCGACACCGTGCGCTCACCGTGGATCCTGGCGGCGGTGTCGACGGCGCTGTTCTGCGTCCAAATCGACTACTTCGCGATGAACCTGGCGCTGCCGAGAATGGCGGCGGACCTCGACAGCGACGCCACCAATCTGCAGTGGGTGATCAGCGTCTACATGCTGGCGCTGGGTGCGTTCATGGTCCCGGCAGGCCGGATCGGCGACATCTTCGGCCGCCGACGGGCTCTGCTGTCGGGCATCGCGCTGTTCGGGGTGGCGTCGGCGCTGTGTGCGGTGGCGCCGTCGGCCACGCTGGTGATCGCCTTTCGGGCACTGCAGGGGGTCGGCGCTGCACTGATCTTCCCGGTTTCGGTCGCCGTTCTGACCAATGCGTTCCCCGCGGTGCGGGCGGGTCATGCGATCGGACTGGCCTACGGGGTAGCGGGCCTGGGTAACGCAGCGGGCCCGTTGGTCGGAGGCCTGCTGACCCAGACACTCGGCTGGAGGTCGATCTTCTGGCTGCTGGTGCCTTTTGCGGTGGTGTCGTTCGTGATCGGCGCGCTCACCATTCCCGAGAGTTCGGACGACACCGTCCCCCGGCGCATCGACCTCACCGGCCTGGCGTTGATCACCGTCGGAATCGGCTTGTTCACGTTGGCCTTTGACCGCGCGCCGGGCTGGGGCTGGTCGGCGCCGGGGACGATCCTGGCATTCGTCGTTTCAATCGCGGTGTTGGCCGGTTTCGTCCTTGTCGAAAACCGGGTGCGATGGCCGCTGGTCAACCTGTCGCTGTTCCGCAACGCCCGGTTCGCCATCCTCGTGGTCGCGGGCACCGTCGCCAACGTCGCGTATGCCGTGACCATTTATCTCTCGACGCTGAACCTTCAGCAGGTGCGCGGCCTTGACCCGCTGATGGCGGGCCTGGCGTTTTTTGGCCCGTCCGCGGGCGCGGCGCTGGGCGGTCCCTTTTCGGGCCGGCTGGCCGCCAAGTATCCGCCGGTGTTGGTGATGGGAGTCGCCTCGATGGCGGCCGCTGTGGCATTGGCGGCACTGGCGGTCTTGGGGGGCTGGGTTCCTTATCTATTGGCATTGACCGCATGCGGTTTCACGATGGGCCTGGTGTACGCGTTCACCACCGTCGCGACCCAGGCCGTCGTTCGGCCCGAACGCGCGGGCGAGGCGGCCGGGGTGGCGCTGACGTCCTTGGTGACGATGGCCGGCGTCGGTGTCGCGGTGTCCGGCACGATGCTCGAGGTGATGCAGCACGCCGGAATGTCCGCGGGCCGTGGCATCGAGGTCATCTTCGTCGCCATCGCCTGCGTACTGCTGCCCGCAGGAGCGTTGGTGATGCTGGCGGCGCGGTCACGCACCGACTCCGCATTCGTCGATCCATCTGGGCCGATGCCGAGGTAAGGTCCCGGCGTGGCCACCATGAAGATCGCCCGCGTGCCCGCGGCGAATGCGAAATTCGAACTGACCGAAGTCGAAATCCCCGATCCCAGCCCAGGACACGTCCGCGTCAAGGTTCACGCCTGCGGCGTCTGTCATTCAGACTCACTGACCGTCATCGGCGGGCTCGGCAACTCATTCCCCCGCACCCCCGGCCACGAGATCGCAGGCGTGGTCGACGCTGTCGGCGATGGTGTCACCACCTGGATCGTGGGCGACCGCGTCGGCGTCGGATGGTTCGGGGGCTGCGACTTCACCTGCGAGGCCTGCCGCCGCGGCGACTTCATCAACTGCGAGAACGGCCAGATCCCCGGCATCGCGTACGACGGTGGATACGCCGAGTACATGGTTGCGCCAGCCGAGGCCCTCGCGCGCATACCTGACGACCTCTCCGATGTGGACGCCGCGCCCCTGCTGTGTGCGGGCATCACGACCTTCAACGCACTACGCGAGTCGGTCGCGCGGCCCGGCGACGTGGTCGCGGTCCTTGGCGTCGGCGGGCTCGGGCACCTCGGGGTCCAGTTCGCGGCCAAGATGGGCTTCGAAGTCGTCGCGATCGCGCGCGGCGGGGAAAAGGGGGCGCTCGCCAAAGAGCTTGGCGCACACCACTACATCGATTCGAAGGTGTCCGACGTCGCCGCGGAGTTGAACAAGCTCGGGGGCGCCCAGGTCGTGCTCGCGACCGTGACCGTCTCGGACGCCATGACAGCCACGCTCGGCGGTCTCAAGGCGCGGGGGCAGCTCGTAGTCGTCGGAGCGCCCGCCGACCCGCTGCCGGTGCCTGCCGCGATATTGATCTTCAAGTCGTCCGCCGTCCAGGGGCACGCGTCGGGAACATCGCAGGATTCCGAAGACACGCTTCGCTTTTCGACGCTGACGGGCGTGCGGCCCATGATAGAGACGGTGCCTTTGTCCGAGGCGCAGGCTGCCTACGACAAGATGATGAGCGGGGCCGCCCGCTTCCGCATGGTCCTGACCATGGACTGAGATTCACTGCGAGACAGCACAATAAGAAGCGGCGCTCACCCGGTGGGGAGTGAGCGCCGCTTGGCTTAACGACGATCAGTCGTCGTCGTTGTCGTTGCCGACGGAGTTGCGGCTGTCGTTACCGTTGTTGTTCACGGTGTTGTTGTTCGAGCTGTTTTGGGCAACGTTGCCGCCTGCGGTGGCCGTCGTGTTGCTCGAGGCGCTGGCGCTTCCGCCGGTACCGCCGGACAGGGTGTTGCCGTTGCCGTTGCGGGTGTCGCCGCCCTGGTTACGCCCGCCGCTGACATCGCCCGTGTCCGCCGAGGCAACCTGCAAATTGCCTGCGTCGCCGGCATCGTCGTTATCCTCAATGTCTGCGGAGACGTCGCCTTGATCCACCCCCGTAGCCTCGTTCGTGATGACCTCGAGGAAGCCGGGCACCGTCGGGATCACTGCAGGCGCTTGGGTTGCCGCGTTAGCGCCCACCGTATTGATCGGGACTGGCAACGCCGCGTTAGCACCGGTGACATTGCTTCCGCCAAGTGCTGCGCCGAGGTTTCCGGCGAGCGCCGGATTGACCCCGAGCGTGGTTGAAACCGGATTGCCGTTCAGCGCCGCAATCGGAGCGTTGGTCACCGCGGCGGCTCCGCCGACGGCCGTGGTCGGGGCGGCATTGACAGCCAGACCGCTGCCGACGACCGGGCTGAGGGCGTTCAGCTGGTTGTTCATGATGTTGCCGTTGCCGCCACCGTTCTGGTTGACGATGCCGTTCCCGCTTTGCCCGATAATGGTGTTGTTACCGTTCATGTTGCCGCTGCCGAGCCACCAGCCTTCATTGTCATTGTTGTCGGCAAACGCCGTGGGCGCCAACGAAAGTGCACCGAACCCAGCGGCGGCGCCCGCGATAGCGCCAACGGCGAACGTCTTCTTCATCGTGATGTTGCTTGACTTGCGATGTGTACCCATTTGATTTGAACCCCTTCTCGATTCGTGATTTCCGTTTAGATGTATTGGCTTACAGATGCTTGGCTGTGTGCCGGCTTGCGGCACCGCGGACAGTCACCTCATCCGCACCTCCTCGACGTGCCGGAGACCGCCTTAGTTCGTTGAGTCATCGTCGCCACCTGCCGGATTCGGGTTGTCTCCCTGCTGCGCACCGGGATTGGTCGATGTGGATGGCTTTACCCCGGCGAGGGTCTTGTCGACCGCTTCCTTGACTCGCTTGACAAGCGTGCTGAGGGGACGAGGGGTCTGTTGACTGCCGGCCGCTTGCTGGGTCTGTTGCGTCAGGAGAAGCTCTTCATCCTGTTGGTTCTGCGCGCCGCCGATACCCAATAGCCCAGCGACGGCCTGATTACCGAGATTGAGTTGATCGTTGATGATGTTGCCGTTGCCATAACCGGTCTGATTGTTGACGCCGTTGCCGTTCGTACCGGTGACGGTGGTGTTCCCGCCGGCCGACGACACATTGTTTTGGCTGTGATTGGCCGTGGTGTCCACGGCGTTGGTGTCAGCCGTGTTGTGGCTGAGGTTCCCGCCGACGATGCTCCATTGCGGGTTCACGATGTTGGACACGAGGCTGGCGAACTGGTTGTTGTTCCCGTTGCCCGTCATGCCGCCGAGCAGCGTCGTGCCGAGAATGCCGCCGCCCGAAGTCGAGGTCCTGCTGAAGTTTCCGTTCAGAATCGAGAGATTGGTGAAGGAGTGGTTGTTGCTCGAGTTTCGGCCGAGGAGGCTGAATTGCGGATTGATGACGTTGGCGGAGCCCGAAGCGACCTGAGTGTTGTTTCCATTGCCGGTAGCGCTACCGAACAAGCCCAACCCGAACATTCCCGTCGACGTCGTCGAGGTCGTGCTGCCGTTACCGTTGCCGGCCGCGACGTTTGTGACCGCCGTGTTGTCGCTCACGTTGTCGCCGAACAAGCTGAACTGCGGGTTGAAAATGTTGGACGAGAACAGCGAGAGCTGAGCGGCGTTGCCGTTACCAATCGCGCCGCCGAAGAGGCTCATGCCGGTGCCGGAACCCGTCGCCTCGGTTTTAGTTCCATTGCCATTGCCTGCCGCAACATTGCTGATGGTGACGTTGTGGCTTGAGTTGCCGCCCTGGGCGTTGATCTGGGGGTTGAAGATGTTGTACGACGCGATGTTGATCTGGGTGACGTTGCCGGTACCTGTGGCTCCGCCCAGTGCGATCGGCCCGTCGAACAGCCGGGACACTCCGATGGGGTCGTGACCGCCGAAGAAGATGCTGCCGATGGTCCGGTTGTCGCTGACATTGTTGCCGTCGCCACCGAGCCCCAGCTGTGGCTTGAAGACGTTGCCTTCCAGGATGTTGATCTGGGTCGCGTTGCCGTTGCCTGACGGAATCAGGATCGACAGGGCGTCGGCATCCGGAAGATTCATCTCGGAGGCCAGTCCGATGCAGACGAACGCGCCACCGACTGCGACAGTGCGGATCACCAGTGCCTGGTGCCTGCGGGGCGCCCTATGGGCGCCGGCCGTCGTCTTGTGCTCTCGGCGGCCAGCGCCGCCTCCATATGTAGCCATCTGTGCCCACCCTCAGATGAAAGCTGTGTAAAACCTAAGTTGCGAGACGTGACACTATGGCTTTGCTACACCATGTGTCAAGCATCACACTCGAACTTTCTCGAGCAGTCCACTGCGACCTTGGCGAAGGTTCGGACGCTTGGTCCGCAAATCAACCGTTGAACTGCGATAATACTCATAAGTACCTCTGAACTGGATAAATTCAAGATTTGCTGTAGGGTAACCGCACGATCCTAGGCTGACCGTTATCTGCACATGCGTCAGTCGGCAATGTTGACATAAGATGACTTTTGTCTAGCGGGCGACATAATTATCGGAAGTGTAATTAGCTCAACGTCGCTCTGGTAGTGTGCTAGACCCGCAAGATCCGGCAGGCGACTCAGCTTCTGCTCAGGTTCACGCGAGAAAGCCGCGCTGAAAACGCCATTCGCAACCGATGAACTGTCTCTATGTCGATCTCGGCAGTCTCAGGCCGCAGACGCTGCGAAATCAGTAATCAGCGGAGCGAAGGGCACCGAAATGCAAAGTGGCGCCCACCCTTTCGGGTGAGCGCCACTTCGGCGTGTTAGATCAGATCACTTGACGATCTTGATGACCCGGCCGGCGCCGACGGTGCGGCCACCTTCACGGATCGCGAAACGCAGTCCCTCGTCCATCGCGACGGGCTGGATCAGCTTCACCGAGATGTCGGTGTTGTCACCGGGCATCACCATCTCGGTGCCCTCCGGCAGCGTCACCACACCGGTCACGTCCGTGGTGCGGAAGTAGAACTGCGGACGGTAGTTGTTGAAGAACGGCGTGTGGCGGCCGCCCTCGTCCTTGGACAGGATGTAGACCTGGCCCTCGAACTCGGTGTGCGGCGTCGTGGTGCCGGGCTTCACGACAACCTGGCCGCGCTCGACATCCTCACGCTTCACACCGCGGATCAGCAGACCGACGTTGTCGCCGGCCTGGCCCTGGTCGAGCAGCTTGCGGAACATCTCCACACCGGTGACGGTCGTCTTGGTGGTCTCCGGACGGATGCCGACGATCTCGACTTCCTCGTTGACGTTGACCACGCCGCGCTCGACACGACCCGTGACCACGGTGCCGCGGCCGGTGATCGTGAAGACGTCCTCGACGGGCATCAGGAACGGCTTGTCGGTCTCACGAACCGGGTCAGGGATCGACTCGTCGACCGCGTCCATCAGCTCTTCGATGCTCTTGACCCACTTCTCGTCACCCTCGAGCGCCTTGAGCGCCGATACGCGGATGACCGGGGCGTCCTCGTCGAACTCCTGGGCGGCCAGCAGTTCACGGACCTCCATCTCGACGAGTTCGATGAGCTCCTCGTCGTCGACGGCGTCCGCCTTGTTGAGCGCCACCAGGATGTAGGGCACGCCGACCTGACGGGCCAGCAGCACGTGCTCCCGCGTCTGCGGCATCGGGCCGTCGGTGGCCGCAACCACCAGGATCGCGCCGTCCATCTGGGCCGCGCCGGTGATCATGTTCTTGATGTAGTCGGCGTGGCCGGGAGCGTCGACGTGTGCATAGTGACGCTTCTCGGTCTGGTACTCCACGTGGGAGATGTTGATCGTGATACCGCGCGCCTTCTCTTCGGGCGCGTTGTCAATCTGGTCGAAGGCCGACGCCTCGTTCAAGTCGGGGAACTTGTCGTGCAGAACCTTCGTAATAGCCGCAGTCAGCGTGGTCTTGCCGTGGTCAACGTGACCAATGGTCCCGATGTTGACGTGCGGCTTCGTCCGCTCGAACTTCGCCTTCGCCACTTCTATGTCCTCCTGGACTGTGTTGGTGCTTGTTGTAAAGCAGGTTTGATCTTTGCAGTTGTTGTTCGCCGCGGTGGCAACAGGTCAGATTTACTGGCCTGTTGCTTTAGCGATGATCTCCTTCGACACCTGCGCCGGAACTTCTGCGTAGGAGTCGAACACCATGGAGTAGTTTGCCCGGCCCTGGGTCTTCGACCGAAGGTCGCCGACATAGCCGAACATCTCCGACAGCGGCACGTGCGCCTTGACGATGCGTGCACCGCTCCGCTCCTCCATGGCCTGGATCTGGCCACGGCGGGAGTTCAGGTCGCCGATCACGTCGCCCATATAGTCCTCGGGCGTGGTGACCTCGACGGCCATGATCGGCTCCAGGATGGCCGGTTGCGCTTGCTGCGCAGCCTTTTTCAGCACCTGGGAACCGGCGATCTTGAACGCCATCTCCGAAGAGTCGACGTCGTGGTAGGCACCGTCGAGCAGCGTGACCTTCAGGTTCACCAGCGGGTAGCCGGCGAGCACGCCGTACTGCATGGCGTCCTGTGCGCCCGCATCCACCGACGGGATGTACTCACGCGGGATGCGCCCACCGGTGACCTTGTTCTCGAACTCGTAGGTCGCCCCGTCCTCACCGGTGAACGGCTCGATCGAGATGAGGACCTTCGCGAACTGGCCCGAGCCACCCGTCTGCTTCTTGTGGGTGAACTCGACCTTGTCGACCTTGCGCTTGATGGTCTCCTTGTAGGCCACCTGCGGCTTGCCGACGTTGGCCTCGACCTTGAACTCGCGCTTCATCCGGTCGACGAGGATATCCAGGTGCAGCTCGCCCATGCCGCCGATGACCGTCTGGCCCGTTTCGACGTCCTGGTGCACCTTGAAGGTCGGATCCTCCTCGGCGAGCTTCTGAATCGACAGCGACAGCTTCTCCTGGTCGCTCTTGGTCTTGGGCTCGATGGCCACCTCGATCACCGGATCGGGGAAGGTCATCGACTCGAGCACGACCTGCTGGTTCGGGTCGCTCAGGGTGTCACCGGTGGTGGTGTCCTTGAGCCCGATCACCGCGTCGATGTGACCGGCGGACGCATACTCGACCGGGTTCTCCTTGTTGGAGTGCATCTGGAACAGCTTGCCCAGCCGTTCCTTCTTGCCCTTGGTGGCGTTGATGACCTGCGAACCGGAGTCGACCTTGCCCGAGTAGACCCGGACATAGGTCAGCTTGCCGAAGAACGGGTGCGTAGCGACCTTGAACGCGAGCGCCGAGAACGGCTCGTCCGTTGACGGCTCGCGGATGATGACTTCGTCCTCCTTGCCGGGCGCATGACCGGTCGCTGCCGGCACGTCCAGCGGCGACGGCAGGTAGTCGATGACCGCGTCGAGCATGGGCTGCACGCCCTTGTTCTTGAACGCGCTGCCGCACAGCACCGGATACGCCTCGGAGGTGATCGTCAGCTTGCGCAGCGCGCCCTTGATCTCCTCGACCGTCGAGCTCCTCGCCGCCGAAATACTTCTCCAGCAGCGTCTCGTCGGTCTCGGCGACGGCCTCGAGCAGCTTGGTCCGGTACTCGTCGGCCTTCTCAGCCAGCTCGGCCGGAATGTCGATGGTGTCGTAGGTCTCGCCGAGCTTGGTCTCGCCACGCCACACCTTGGCGTTCATCTCGACCAGGTCGACGACGCCCTCGAACTCGCTCTCCGAGCCGATCGGCAGCTGGACGGGATGACGTTCGCGCCAAGGCGCTCCTCCATCGTGCGCACGGAGAAGTAGAAGTCCGCGCCGACCTTGTCCATCTTGTTGACGAAGCAGATGCGAGGGACCTCGTACTTGTCGGCCTGCCGCCAGACCTGCTCGGACTGCGGCTCCACGCCCTCCTTGCCGTCGAACACGGCAACGGCACCGTCGAGCACGCGCAGGCTGCGCTCCACCTCGACGGTGAAGTCGACGTGCCCCGGGGTGTCGATCAGGTTGATCTGATGGTCTTTCCAGAACGTGGTGGTGGCGGCGGAGGTGATGGTGATGCCCCGCTCCTGCTCCTGCTCCATCCAGTCCATCGTGGCGGCGCCGTCGTGCACCTCACCGATCTTGTAGCTGATACCGGTGTAGTAGAGGATGCGCTCGGTGGTCGTCGTCTTGCCGGCATCGATGTGCGCCATGATGCCGATGTTGCGGACCTTGTTCAGGTCGGTAAGCACGTCCTTCTGTGCCACGGAAGTCTCACTCTTTCGGTTGCTTGGTTGCTGTTGTTGTCACGCCCGGCGGCCGCACCGCACGCCGGCGTTTCTCACCAGCGGTAGTGCGCGAAGGCCCGGTTCGCCTCGGCCATCTTGTGGGTGTCCTCGCGTCGCTTGACGGCGGCACCCAGGCCATTGCTGGCGTCCAGGATCTCGTTCGACAGCCGCTCGATCATCGTCTTCTCGCGGCGCTGCTTGGAAAAGCTGACGAGCCAACGCAGGGCCAGCGTCACCGACCGATCCGGACGAACCTCGACCGGAACCTGGTAGGTGGCGCCACCGACGCGGCGGCTGCGCACCTCGAGCGAGGGCTTGACGTTGTCGAGAGCGCGCTTGAGAGTGACCACCGGATCGGTGCCGGTCTTGTCGCGGGCCTGTTCAAGCGCACCATAAACAATGCGTTCGGCCAGCGATTTCTTCCCGTCCAGCAGAACTTTGTTGACCAGCTGGGTGACCAACTGCGATCCGTAGACCGGGTCGTTGACCAGCGGCCGCTTGGGTGCGGGCCCCTTGCGCGGCATCAGCTCTTCTCCTTCTTGGCGCCGTACTTGCTCCGGGCCTGCTTGCGGGACTTGACGCCCTGGGTGTCCAGCGAGCCGCGGATGATCTTGTAGCGCACACCCGGCAGGTCCTTCACACGACCGCCGCGGACCAGCACCATCGAGTGCTCCTGCAGATTGTGGCCCTCGCCCGGGATGTAAGCCGTGACCTCAACCTGGCTCGTCAGCTTGACGCGCGCCACCTTGCGAAGCGCCGAGTTCGGCTTCTTCGGGGTGGTGGTGTACACGCGGGTGCACACACCGCGCCGCTGCGGGCTGCCCTTGAGGGCCGCGGTCTTCACCTTCGCGATCTTGTCGCGGCGACCCTTGCGGACCAGCTGCTGGATGGTTGGCATCTACCGGCTTTCTCTCTTCGTCTCTTCGTGTTGTCGTAAGTCTCTGTACTGCTGTTATGCCCCGGTCGCTTACCCCGCGACCGGGAGT
>CAVTHR010000016.1:0-54707 GCA_963734385.1 uncultured Actinomycetota bacterium
CGGCGGCGAGCGAGCTCATCGACCAGCAGGTGAAGCCGTTCGTGGACAACGACATTCGGTCGGATTGGTTGACCGCAATGCAGAAAGCGATGGCGGCGGTCGGCGCGGCCTTCGACGCCGCGACCGGAGTACTCGCCGGCGAGACTGCGCCGTTCTTCGAGGTGCCGGGCGATCTCGGCCCGACGTCGCCGACGCCGACGCCGGTGAATGGTGCTCCGATGGCAGAGGCGCCGAGCACTGCACCGGCGGCGTGGCCGAGCCCGGCACCCGCAGCGGTGCCACAGGCTGTCGGGCCGGTGGCGTCACCGATGCCGGCATTTCCCACCGCGCCGGAGCCCGCCGCGGCGCAGATGGCCGCATCTCCGATGGCTCCCCCTCCGGCTACCGCGCCGCAGGCGATGCCCGGTATGCCCTCGCTCGGCGAGATGGGAGGCGGATTGCAAAGCGCCGCAGGCGGACTCGCTGGCCTCGGCTCTCAGCTGGCCGACGTGATCGGCGGCCTCTTCGACCGGCCCGACGATGCATTGTCTGATCCGCCGGAGCTCAAGGACGAACTCGCGGCCGACGAGCCTTTGTCCGAGGACAAAGAACCTGTGCTCGACGAGAAGGATCCCGAAGACGAAACGGCGACGGATGCAGAGGATCCCGCTGAGTCCCGAGGAGGCCGCCGTCGAACCCGACGACGCGTGCGCAGACGAGCACGTCGACGAAATACCACCGGAGGAACCGGCGCCGACGCCACCTCCGGCGCCGATGCCCCCACCGCCGCCGCCCATTGTTGAATCTCCGCCGATGCCCGAGCCCGACAGTGCCGAAACACCTTGTGAGATACCGCCGCTGATGAGCTGCCCCAAGCCGGGCCCTGATCGGGGCGGAGACCCAGATGAGCGTCCCCACCGCGCAATCCTCGGGGGATACAGGTCTAAAGAAGCGTTGCGCTCACCCCCGTATCGCCAGACAGGCGGTCAGTCCGCGAAGTACAGCGAGTCGTTTGCCCGGGCCCGGCGGCGTTGCCGCTTGGCCGCACTCTTGAAGGCCGCCTGATTCACCCCAAAGTCGATGTAGTCGTCCGCGTTGGCCACGGCCGCGTCAACCATAGATACGGTTGCTGCAATAGCGCCAAGTAGAACCAGCTGGCTCCGCAGAATCATGAAATAACCTCCTCGCCCAGACCCTTCGGGCGATGCCTGAGTGCACTCTTACCGCCGTCGGGCGGGCGGGCGAAACTTAGCTGGGAAGTCTTAGACGCCGTTTTCTCTCGCTTCACTCAATGACGGGGCCGGTCGACCACCCTGCAACCCCGATTCGACGGTGAGCGAGCCATCCAGCGGATCGTAGATCTGGACGGCGTCGGGAATCGGGGGAACCACGGGTGGCGAACTTCGTAAAGAACTCGGTTGTCGGCGGCGGGAATACCGCGTCGACGAAGCCGCCGAGCGCGATGGTGAAGACGCGCTCGCCGGTGTGCGGGAAGATCGCGTCCATGTAAGTGCTGGAGCCGCACGCCGCACAGAAGCGGTAGTTGATTCCGCCCGGCATGCCTACGGCAGCGACGCCGTCGACTTCCAGGCCGTTGTAGCAGCGCGTCTCGCCCGTGATCGACACGACTTGTTCTTCGGGAAACTGGGCCGAAGCGATGAACACGTTCCCCGATCGCCTTTGGCAGAAATCGCAGTGACACACGTAGACGAGCAGCGGCTCGCCCTCCACTGTGACTTCGACCCGACCGCAGGCGCACCGAGCGGTTCGCGTTGTCATACGCAACCTCCATCGGGATCCGCGGCAGGCTGTGGCCGACTGCATCGATCGGCCATCTCTTCCTCGGCACACTGCCCGATGCGGCGCCCGGCCGCTACCCCCATCGATGATAACGGCGTAGCAGGCACGAGCGGAGGTAGCAAATCAAGGAGCTCTTTGGTGGTGTTGGGGGCGCGGGTGTGGCGGCGTTTGGGCATCATCACCCGCGGTCACCGGTCGCTTCGACGAGCGGTGATTAACCAGTCACACAGGGTGGAAGTGGGTTCACACAGCTTCGGGAACAGATGCCGGCTACCCGGATACGTCGTGTAGGTGAGCCCGGTGGGTGAGGTCCAGACGATTGTGCCGTCGGGCAATTTTCTGGGATACAGGTCAAGCGCGCGCTATTTCCATGAAGCAACGAATACGCGCCTGCCTGTGTTCAGTTCCGGTAAGAATGGCACATGCCAGGCCGGTCCTTCGACGATGCCAACGCGTTCCAGCGGACGATGCGCACCCTCGCGGCCACCAAGGTGGGGGTGGCGCTTCTCCGCCCGACGGCAAACCACCTCGACCAACTCGTCAGCAGGCTCACCGGCGGCAAGCGCAGCTTCGCTGGGATCGTAACCGGCGTTCCTGCGGTCATCCTCACCACCACGGGCGCTAAGTCGGGGGAACCCCGCACCGTCACGGTGTACGGAATCCCGCACCCCGACGGCCTGGCCCTCATCGCGTCCAACTGGGGCGGCGTCAAGCACCCGGCCTGGTACCACAATCTCAAGGCCAACCCAGAGGCCACGGTATCTGTGGAGGGCGATACCTGGCATGCCACCGCCCGACCCGCCACACCCAGCGAGCGCGACGAGATCTGGGCGAAGGGCCTCGAGATCTACCCAGCCTGGAAGAAGTACGAAGCACGGGCGGGCGAACGCCAGATAGAGGCGTTCGTCCTCAGCCGGAATTGAGCCCAGATCAGGACTGCGTCATGTTACGGAGGCCATCGAGCACAGGCACGCCTTCTCGCGGCCCAGTCGCTCGGCCTCGCTTCCGCTCGGTTCATTCTCGAATGTGTAGCGAATATTGAACGGCTTGTTCGTGATGAAGAGCATGAGACAGTCACTGTCCTCGGTTGCACCGTGGTACATCGTCATCCCCTCGGGGAACCAGACAAAGCTCCCCGGGCCGAAATCGCCTTTGTTGGTCCGCAAGGTGCCGCTCAACACATACATGCCGTGTGCGCAGTCGTGGGTATGCCACGGGTTGATGAACCCGGCGTCGTAACGCAAAAGCATGCAGGACATCCCGGTGTCGGGGTCGAACGTGAATGGCTTGAGCGACAGACTCCTGCCGAGCTGTTCGATCGGCAGCTCTAGCCAGTCCATGGAATTGGAATCGAAAACGTCGACGTCATACTGTTCGGGCTGGTTCGTCATGCTGACTCTCCCTCTGTCCTGGGTGTCAAGACAGTATGAATTTCCAAGTTGAGCGATGGGCAGTTCGCGGCTGACCACGTCTGCCGACTCGGCTTGGGCTTTAGCCGGCGAATGTGGTCCTCGCCGTCGTTGGGCGGTGTGAATGACAGCCCGCGCTCGGGGCGACCGGCGACAGGCCGGACCGACGGGCATTTGGGTATCTATCCGGCCGCCGATGCCGTTGCCCTGTGAGAATGCGAGCGGAGCCGCCCCTTAGAACGGTGGGATGTCTTGTTGGTTGAGTGCGCGTTCGGCTTTGATGCGGGCGGTGTGGTCGGCGGTGCGGGTGCGTTGTCGGCGGGGCATCATCAGGCCGCGGTCGGTTGTTGGTGGTGGTGGGTTGCTGGTGGGTGGGGGTAGGTCGGCGGTGGTGGTGTTCCAGTCGGGGAAGAAGATTCGGCTGCCCGGATGGGTGGTGTAGGTCTTGCCGCTGGGTGAGGTCCACACCAGGGTGCCGTTGGGCAGTTGACAATCTGTCCAGCCGCCGATGCCGGTCCAGAAGGTTTTCATCAGGTGGTGTTTTCGGCACGTGCAGTTCAGGTTGGAGGCATGGGTCGGACCCAGTGGCCAGGGTTGGGCGTGGTCGATGTCGCAGCGCTCGGCCGAAACGTCACAGCCGGGGAAGCGGCAGAACAGATCCCGCATCCGGACGAACTCGGCCAGCTCGGCCGAGGGCCGGTAGTGCGGTTCGGGCTCGGCGCTGGGCATCCGGATCGGTTTGACGGTGGCGCCGGTGCGGATGGCGTCGGCCAGCAGCGGGGTGGGCAGTGCGCCGTGGCCCAGCAGCAGCGCGGCGCCGGCTGTGGGCGTCGGCGGGGCGCTCGAGGGTTTGTGGTCGGCGATGACCCGGATGACGACATTGGATTTCGGGCGCGGCCCGGCTGCGGGGCAGGCCGGCGATCCGCAGGCGCACGCCAGCTGCTGGTTGCCGTTGGCCCAGGCGCCCACGGCGTCGGCGCGCCGCTCGCCCGCACTGCGCCGATCCTGCGTGCACACCCCGCCGGTCATCGCGGTGATGCGCTTCTTCAACACCGCGGCGTCGGTGGCCAGCAGCCGGCCCCACACCGCGGTGGTGTCGCTGTCGTCGTCGCAGGCGCCGACGGTGAAATCACGGCCCCGAGTCACGGTCTGGGTGCGGCGCACCGCGTCGGGGTCATAGCGGGCCACCCACACCTCGACGGCCTGGCGCAGCTTGTCCTTCGACAACGGCCCCCACCGGGAGGCCCGCTCGGCCACCGCGGTGTCGATCAACCCCAGCGCCTGCTGGTCCTCCACCAGCTGGGTGCCCCAGGTGATCGCCGACACCACCCGCGCACTCAGCTCGCCTTTCCACAACAGCGCCGCCACCCTCGGCAGCCGGTCACGCAACGCCGCCGCGATGCGCATCTGGCCCGAGGCCCGGCGGTGACCGACATGCATGGTGGCGGCCACCTCGGCGGCCACCGAGTCCCACGGATCAAAGGCCCACAGCGCGCGGCCGTCGTGTCGTCGTGGTCGACCCGGCGCCGCGTCAACTCCGCGATCGCGGCCAGCCGCCGCGCAGCACCGATGGCCTCGGCCCGGGCGCCGTCCTCGATCGCCGCAATCAGCTCGACATCACCAACCGCCGCGAACTCCGAATCGAACATACATTCGAATCTACTCAGGGCCACCGACATTTTTTGGCGAGGTCGCGCAGATCGACCCGTAACCGTCCGTTAGGGCAGTAGCCCTTTCAGCTCCTCGACGTAGCGCACGTATTCGCGGCGGTCTGTGGTCAGCGGGTGCACCAGCATCGTCGTCACACCCGCTTCGGCATAGGCGGCCAGCCGCTCCTTGATGAATCCCTGCGGCCCGATCAGCGACACGTTCCGCACCAACTCGTCTGGTACCGCATCGATCGCCTCGGCCTTGCGGCCGGATAGATACAGATCCTGAATGTGGTTGGCCACGTCGCCGAACCCGTACCGGGTGGCCAGGTTGTGGTAGAAGTTCTTGCCGCGCGCGCCCATGCCGCCGATGTACAGCGCCAGTTGGGGTTTCGCCCACGCCAGCCGGTCTTCGACATCATCGCCGATCGCCAGGGTCGCGCTCACCATGACATCGAGCGGGCCGAGCGCCGGGTCGCGCTTGGCCATTCCGGCGCGTAGCGCCTCGCCCCACGCCTCGTCGGCCTTCTCCGGATAGAAGAACACCGGCTGCCAGCCCTCGGCGATCTCCGCGGTCAACTCGACGTTCTTCGGACCGAGAGCCGCGATGGTGATCGGAATACGTTCCCGTACAGGGTGATTGATCAGATGCAGCGGCTTACCCAACCCGGTGCCGCGGTCGGGCGGAAGCGGCACCTGGTAGTGCTTCCCATCGAACTGCACATTCTCGCGCCGCCACACCTGCCTGCAGATCTCGACGATTTCGCGGGTGCGGCCCAGCGGGTTGTCGAACTCGACGCCGTGGAAACCCTCCATCACCTGCGGACCGGAAGTGCCGATGCCCAAACGGAATCGACCGCCCGAGACGAAGTCCAGTCCCGCGGCCGTCATCGCCAACAACGACGGGGTACGGATGAAGATCGGGAACACCCCGGAGGCCAACTCGACACGGTCGGTCTTGGCGGCGAGATAGCCCAGCTGGCTCACCGCGTCATAGGAGTACGCCTCGGCGACCAGTGCGATGTCGACGCCGACCTTCTCCAGCTCGACCACGCGGTCCACGGCTTCGTGGAAACCACTGCCGGAGTAGTCCAGAAAGATCCCGATCCGCATCGTGCCTCCTCAGGGTTTCAACAGCGCGATGACCTTGTTCTCCAAGTCAACCGGGTCGTCGGCGAACGGGTCCATGACCGCTGCCTTCGGCAGCGCCGCCTCGGGATCGGCGAAGTCGCTGTAGGTCTTGTCGCCGGTCAACATGTGCAGCAGATAGCCCGTCATCAACGCCCGCACCATCTTCTGGGTGCCGCGGTCGGCGCCGGGCAGGCCGACCACACGGGCCAGTCGGCGTCCCTCGATCAAACCGCCTGCCTTCGCCTTCGGCACCGCCCGCAGCGTCGCCGTATTCCACACCCGCGCCAGCTCAACCGCGTTGGACCGCAACGACATCGGATCGCCCGGGTCGGTGAGTATCAGGCCGGGCACCTTCAGCGTCGCCGCCGCTTCCTCGGCGCGCGGCTTGGTGACGGTCGGGAACGCCGCGACGACGGCCTTTGGCTTGGCGGGCATTCCTGCGGCCGCGAACACCGCCGTGGACGCCCCGAAACCGTGGCCGACGATGCCGAGCTTGGTCGGATGCACGCTGATCTTCCCGTCGCCCAGCCGGACGCCGGCGATGATGTCGAGCGTGGTGCCGAGGTCGAACGCGAGGTTCAGCACCGACGGCGCGATGCCCTTCTCCGTGTCGGGCGCGGCGGCGACGATGCCCCACGAGGCCAGATGCTCGAGCGTGCCCTCGTATCGCTCCGCTCCGCTCACCCACTCGTGGGCGAACGCGACGCCGGGAAGGTTGAATCCAGACTCCGGCGTGTAGACCACGCCGGGCAGGCCCGCGAAGGCCAAGTCGCCGCGCAGAACACGGTGCGGCCCGCGCCGTTTCAAGGCGGCGTAGAGCTTCTTCGTGCTGGCCACCTGACGACCGTAGCCCACCGGCCTGACGGTGGCGTTAGGGTCCGTCTGTGAAGTTGCGCATGCCCGTTGCACTCTTTCTCTTCGCGCTTGGTGCGGTGGCTGCCCTCGTCGGCGACCACGGTCACATCGCGACCGGCACCACCGAATACCTGTCCGACGCGGTGCCGTTCGTGTGGAGCAGCCCGATCTGGTTCCCGATTCTGGTTGGGGCGGCAACCGTCTCTATCGCAGAGCTGCGTCTGCACCTGCCCGCCACGCGGGCATCGGTCACCGGGCGCCAGGGCCTGGCGGGAGTCGTCGCCGTCGTCGGCATCTACGCGACCACCGCGCTGGTGCACACCGCGCCCGCGGTGCCTGCGAACGTGCTGGTCTACTCCCTCGCGACCATCACCTGGTGCGTGCTCGGCGATCGATGGGGCGCGGTGTGCGGTGCGATCGCCGCGGTCGTCGGGCCCGTCGCCGAGGCGGTGATCGCAGCTGCCGGACTGGCCCGCTATGCGGACGACTCCGATGCGTTGTTCGGCGTCGCACCGTGGCTGCCCGCGCTGTACTTCGCGTTCGGCGTTGTCGTGGCGTTGTTGGCCGAGATCAGCCTGCGGTCGCGATACATAACGTCCGCACAGCCTCTTCACATGTGAGTCGGCGTAGCGTCGATTTCAGACATCAGGGGACGGGTCACGGTGTCCAAGAACGACTTTGGCGGGAGCTCACATGAGGAAATTGGTCAACATCGCAGCCGGGCTCGGCATCGCGGGGGCACTTGGGCTGGCCTCCCTTGGAATCGGAACGGCCACGGCGAGCGCGCAATGGGGTCCCGGCTGGGGCCCCGGCCCAGGCCCATGGAATCCGGGGCCGCCACCGCCACCGGCGTGGGGTTACAACTACGGCGGCGACTACGGCGGCTGGAACAACTACGGGCCGCCACCTCCACCGTGTCTGAGCGGCCCTCTGGGCTTTGTACAGGTTTGCGCTTGACGGCCAACGGGATACAAACCGCACTATAACGGCGGGATCACGCCAAGTTCGACGTTAGCTGGATACTGCATTAGGCTAGACGACTATGTGTGGAATCGTCGGCTACGTCGGGACGCGTGACGCCCGCGGAGTCGTCGTCGACGCGCTGCGCCGGATGGAGTACCGCGGCTACGACTCGTCGGGTGTCGCGCTGCTCGACGGTGCGGGCGGGCTGACCGTCCGCCGCCGCGCCGGTCGGCTGGCCAATCTCGAGGAGGCCTTGGCCGAATCCGACACCGCGACCCTCGCAGGCAGTACCGGCCTCGGCCACACCCGCTGGGCCACCCACGGCAGGCCGACAGACCGCAACGCGCATCCGCACCGCGACGCCGCGGGCAAGATCGCCGTCGTCCACAACGGGATCATCGAGAACTACGCCGTGCTGCGCCGGGAGCTGGAAGCAGACGGCGTGGAGTTCGCCAGCGACACCGACACCGAGGTCGCCGTGCACCTCGTCGCCCGCCAGTACCGCCTCGGCGACACCGCGGGTGATTTCACCGCGTCGGTGTTCGCCGTGCTGCCCCGGCTCGAGGGCCACTTCACGCTGGTGTTCGCCAACGCCGACGACGCGGGCACGATCGTCGCCGCCCGCCGGTCCACGCCGCTGGTGCTCGGGGTCGGCGACGGCGAGATGTTCGTCGGCTCCGACGTCGCGGCGTTCATCGAGCACACCCGCGACGCCGTCGAGCTGGGCCAGGACCAGGCCGTCGTGGTCACCGCCGACGGCTACCGCATCACGGATTTTGCAGGAAACGACGCCGATCCCTCCAAGGATTACCGCGAGTTTCAAATCGACTGGGATCTCTCGGCCGCCGAGAAGGGCGGCTACGACTACTTCATGCTCAAGGAGATCGCCGAGCAGCCCGACCGCTGTCGCCGACACTCTGCTCGGCCATTTCGTCGACGGCCGGATCGTGCTCGACGAGCAGCGGCTGTCGGATCAGGAGCTGCGCGAGATCGACAAGGTCTTCATCGTGGCGTGCGGGACGGCCTACCACTCCGGGCTGCTGGCCAAGTACGCCATCGAGCACTGGACGCGGCTGCCCGTGGAGGCCGAGCTGGCCAGTGAGTTCCGCTACCGCGACCCGGTGCTGGACCGCAGCACGCTGGTGATCGCGATCTCCCAGTCCGGCGAGACCGCCGACACACTGGAGGCCGTGCGGCACGCCAAGGAGCAGAAGGCCAAGGTGCTGGCGATCTGCAACACCAACGGCAGCCAAATCCCGCGCGAGTGCGACGCGGTGCTCTACACCCGCGCCGGCCCGGAAGTCGGCGTCGCCTCGACCAAGACGTTCCTGGCGCAGATCGCCGCCAACTACCTCGTCGGTCTCGCGCTCGCGCAGGCCCGCGGCACCAAGTACCCCGACGAGGTGGAGCGCGAATACCGTGAGCTGGAGGCGATGCCCGAGCTGGTGCAGCGGGTGCTGGCGACGGCCGAACCCGTCTCCGCACTGGCGCACCGGTTCGCCAAGTCGCAGACCGTGCTGTTCCTCGGCCGCCACGTCGGCTATCCCGTCGCCCTCGAGGGCGCGCTGAAGCTCAAGGAGTTGGCGTACATGCACGCCGAGGGCTTCGCGGCCGGCGAACTCAAGCACGGCCCGATCGCGCTGATCGAGGACGGCATGCCCGTCATCGTCGTGATGCCGTCACCCAAGAGCGCGGCAGTGCTGCACTCCAAGCTGCTGAGCAATATCCGCGAGGTCCAGGCCCGCGGTGCGATCACCATCGTGATCGCCGAGGAGGGCGACGACACGGTGCGGCCCTACGCCGACCACCTGATCGAAATCCCCGCGGTGTCAACGCTTTTGCAACCGCTGCTTTCGACGATTCCGCTGCAGGTGTTCGCCGCCGGGGTCGCCCAGGCCCGCGGCTACGACGTGGACAAGCCACGCAACCTGGCCAAGTCCGTCACCGTCGAGTAGGCGTGCGGACGCGCGGCAAGGTAGGGCACTTCCGAAGCGAGCGCTCGCGCAGTCACTTCCTGTCCGTTTATTCGGCCGCGATGGCGCAGCTGCCGCCGTTCACCGAATCCAGCAGACGTGCAAACGTCGTTCGGCAGTGTGCGGGCATACCGGTTCGACGGGCCCTCCGACGGTCCGCCCGTGGTGCTGCTGCCGGGCCGCAACGCTTCGACCCCGATGTGGCGGGTCAACATCGCACCGGTGATGAAACGCCGCACACTGATCGTGGTCGATCTGCTTGGCGAGGCGGGTCTTTCGCATCAGAACCGGCCGATCGCCGGCGCCGACGACGAGGCGCAGTGGCTCGACGACGCGCTGGCAGGCCTCGGACTGGACCGCGCGCACCTTCTCGGTGTCTCGATCGGGGGCTGGACGGCGACCAACTGTGCGATCCGTCGGCCCGGCCGGATCGCATCGGTGACATTGCTCGATCCCGCGATGACGTTCGCGCCCGTGCCTGCCAAGGCGGTTCTCGCGTCGCTGGCGCTGTTCCCGCCCGGTGTGCCGGAGCGGTTGCGGCGACGGGTGCTGAGCTGGATCGCCGGTGGCTCCGATGTCGACGACTCGCTGCCGGAGGCGGCGCTCATCGCGGCGGCGGCGAAGGACTTCGTCATCAGCAAGGCCATGCCGAGGATGTTCACCGATGAGCAGCTGCGATCCCTCGATCGTCCCGTGCTCACGTTGATCGCAGGCCGCAGCGTGATGCTCGACCCGGCACGTGCCGCGGCAAGGGCCCGGCGGCTGTTGCCGCGTGGCCAGGTGGAGCTGTGGCCCGACGCGTCGCACGCGATCAACGGCGAGTACCCGGACCAGATCGCGCAACGTGCGCACCGATTCTGGGACGAGGTGGACACGTAATGCGCGGCGGCATGGAATCGTGGGGCTGATGCGGCACTTTTACACCGCTGATGCGATTCGCGACGCCGAAGCACCGCTGCTGGCATCGCTGCCCGACGGTGCGCTGATGCGCAGGGCCGCCAACGGCCTGGCCAACGCGATCGCGCGCGAACTCGTCATGCGGACCGGCGCCATCGCAGGCAGGTCGGTCTGCGCGGTCGTCGGCTCCGGCGACAACGGCGGTGACGCGCTGTGGGCGGTGACATTCCTGCGTCGACGGGGCGCCTCTGCCGCGGCAGTGCTGCTCAATCCCGACCGCACCCACCAGAAGGCGCTGGCTGCCTTCAAGAAGGCCGGCGGCCGCGTCGTGCAAAGCGTCCCGGCGACAACCGATCTGGTGGTCGACGGCGTCGTCGGCATATCCGGCTCCGGCCCGTTGCGCCCCGCGGCGGCTGAGGTTTTCTCGGCCGTCGACGCGGCGGGTATCCCTGTGGTGGCCGTCGACATCCCAAGTGGCGTCGACGCGCAGACCGGGGCGGTCAGCGGTCCCGCCGTGCACGCCGACCTGACGGTGACGTTCGGCGGCCTGAAACCCGTTCACGCGCTGGGGGAGTGCGGCCGCGTCGAGCTCGTCGACATCGGCCTCGAACTGGCCCCGACCGACATGATCAGCTTCGACGCCGCCGACGTCGCCACCCGCTGGCCTTCGCCCGGGCCCAATGACGACAAGTACACCCAGGGTGTCACCGGCATCCTGGCCGGCTCCGCGACCTATCCGGGTGCGGCCGTGCTGTGCACCGGCGCCGCGGTCGCCGCCACTTCCGGCATGGTGCGCTACGCGGGAAGTGCTGGACCAGCAAGTGATTTCGCACTGGCCCGAGGTCATCGCCGCGCCCAGTGCCGCCGCGGCGGGGCGGGTGCAGGCCTGGGCCGTCGGTCCTGGGCTGGGGACCGACGAGGCAGGCGCATCCGCGCTGTGGTTCGCGCTCGACACCGACCTGCCGGTGATCGTCGACGCCGACGGGCTGACCATCCTCGCCGCGCATCCCGACCTCGTCGTCAACCGCACCGCGCCGACGGTGTTGACCCCGCATGCAGGTGAGTTCGCGCGGCTGGCCGGTTCGCCGCCCGGCGACGACCGCGTCGCCGCCACCCGCAGGCTGGCCGACCAGTTCGGCGCCACCGTGCTGCTGAAGGGCAACGTCACCGTCATCGCCGAGCCGGGGGGGCCCGTCTACCTCAACCCCGCGGGCCAGTCATGGGCGGCCACCGCCGGATCGGGTGACGTGCTGTCCGGTGTCATCGGCGCACTGCTGGCCGCCGGGCTGCCCGCAGGTGAGGCCGCCGCGGCCGCGGCGTTCGTGCACGCCCGCGCCGCCAACCTGTCGGCCGCCGACCCCGGACCTCGTGCCGTGCCCACGTCGGCGTCGCGAATCCTGTCTCACCTCCGCGCGTCGATCGCCAATCTGTAGAAGGGACAACACATGTCACAAAGGCACAAGCCTGCACCATCGATCGCGCCCGCCTATACCGGCCGGTTCTCCATGGCGCCGGTGCCGACGCTGCGCATGCCCGACGAGTGCATGGAGGCGGCGGGCGCGTACCGCTTCATCCACGACGAACTCATGCTCGACGGCAGCTCGAGGCTCAACCTCGCCACGTTCGTCACCACGTGGATGGATCCCGAGGCCGAGAAGCTGATGGCCGAGACGTTCGACAAGAACATGATCGACAAGGACGAGTACCCGGCCACGGCGGCGATCGAGCAGCGGTGTGTGTGCATGGTCGCGGACCTGTTCCACGCCGAAGACCTGCGCGACGACGACCCCAGCAGCGCGATCGGGGTGTCGACGGTGGGGTCCAGCGAGGCCGTGATGCTGGCCGGCCTCGCACTCAGCTGGCGGTGGCGACAGAAGGTGGGCGACGGTTGGCGCAGCCGCAGGCCCAACCTCGTGATGGGGTCCAACGTCCAGGTGGTGTGGGAGAAGTTCTGCCGCTACTTCGACGTCGAGCCCGTCTACCTGCCGATGGAGGAGGGGCGCTACATCATCACCACCGAACAGGTGCTCGCGGCGGTCAACGAGGACACCATCGGAGTGGTGGCAATCCTCGGCACCACCTACACCGGTGAGCTCGAACCGATCGCCGAGATCTGCGAGGCGCTCGACAAGCTGGCCGCCGACGGAGGAGTGGACGTGCCGGTGCATGTCGACGCGGCCAGCGGCGGTTTCGTGGTGCCGTTCCTGCATCCCGAGTTGGTCTGGGACTTCCGGCTGCCCCGGGTGGTGTCCATCAACGTCAGCGGGCACAAGTACGGATTGACTTATCCGGGAATCGGTTTCGTGGTGTGGCGCAGCGGCGAACACCTACCCGAGGAGCTGGTCTTCCGGGTGAACTATCTGGGCGGCGACATGCCCACCTTCACGTTGAATTTCTCCAAGGGCGGCAACCAGGTCATCGGCCAGTACTACAACTTCCTGCGGTTGGGCCGCAGCGGCTACACACAGGTCATGCAGGCACTTTCGCAGACGGCGCGATGGCTCGGCGACCAACTACGCGAGAGCGAGCACTTCGAGGTGATCACCGACGGCTCGGCGATTCCGGTGATCAGCTTCCGGCTGATCGGCGACCGGGGCTACACCGAGTTCGACGTGTCACACGCCTTGCGGTCCTACGGCTGGCAGGTGCCCGCCTACACCATGCCGGAGAACGCGACCGATATCGCCGTGCTGCGCGTGGTCGTGCGCGAGGGTTTCTCGATGGACCTGGCGCGGGCGCTGAAAGACGACGTCATCACCGCGCTCGAGCATCTGGACCAGCTCAAGCCGGGCGGGCATTTCGACCAGCTGCAGCCATTCGCGCACTGACTGGGAGCCCACTTGGGCCGTTCTGGGAGAATCGGCTGTGAGATGCCGACGACCGAGCTCACGACCTCTTTGACGCCCAGCGCGAACGCCGAGGCGGTGGTGGATCTCGCCGCGATCGAGCACAACGTGCGGGTGTTGCGCGACCACGCAGGCTCGTCGCAGGTGATGGCCGTCGTCAAGGCCGACGGCTACGGTCACGGCGCCCCCCAAGTCGCCAGGGCGGCGCTGGCGGCGGGCGCGGCCGAGATCGGCGTCGCGACCATCGACGAGGCGCTCGCGCTGCGCCGCGATGGCATCACCGCGCCGGTGCTGTCCTGGCTGCACCCGCCGGGCACCGACTTCGCTCCCGCGCTGCAGTCCGACGTCCAGCTGGCGCTGTCGTCGCCCCGTCAGCTGGATGATCTGCTGGCAGCGGTCAAGCTCACCGGTGTCACGGCCAACGTCACCGTCAAGGTCGACACCGGCCTGAACCGCAACGGCGTCAGCGCCGCCGAGTATCCGTCGATGCTGACGGCGTTGCGCCAAGCGGTGGCCGACGATGCGATCCGGTTGCACGGCATCATGTCGCATCTGGTTTACGGCGACGACCCCGAAAACCCCGTCAACGACCTGCAGTCGCAGCGGCTCCGTGACATGCGGACGCAGGCCCGCGACCAGGGCGTGCACTTCGAGATCGCCCATCTGTCCAATTCACCTGCGGCCATGACCCGGCCCGACCTGGCCTACGACATGGTCCGCCCTGGCATCGCGGTCTACGGACTGAGCCCCATCCCGGAACGTGGCGACATGGGGTTGATGCCCGCGATGACACTGAAATGCCCTGTGGCACTGACCAGATCGGTGCGGGCAGGCGACGGTGTGTCCTACGGGCACATGTGGGTCGCCGACCGCGACACCACGCTGGCGCTGCTGCCGATCGGATACGCCGACGGTGTGTTCCGCACGCTGAGTGGGCGGATGAACGTGTTGATCAACGGCAGGCTGCGGGCGAATGTCGGCCGAATCTGCATGGACCAGTTCGTCGTCGACCTCGGCCCCGACGCCGGCGACGTCACCGACGGCGACGAGGCGATCCTGTTCGGGCCCGGCATCGACGGCGAGCCCACCGCGCAGGACTGGGCCGAGATGCTGGACACCATCCACTACGAGGTTGTCACCAGTCCGCGCGGCCGGGTTGTCAGGACGTACCGCGGAGCGGGTGAAGGTGAGCGATAACGACCCGAAACGGCTGCTGCGCAAATCGAATGCCGGCTGGTTGGCGGGTGCCGCGGGGCTGGCCGCGGTCGGCACACTCGCGGGAGTGTACCGTCGCGCGGTCCATGACCCGACGCACCACGAGCGAAGACCCTTACGACCGCGAGGATTTCGAGTTGCTCGACGCCGACCGCAGTTCCGTGGTCACCACACCCGACGGCGTGGACCTCGCGGTACGGGAGGCCGGTCCCGAAAATGCTCCGCTGACTGTGGTGTTCTCACACGGGTTCTGTCTGCGCATGGGCGCCTTCTACTTCCAGCGGGCACGACTGGAGCAGCAGTGGGGTCCGCAGGTGCGGATGGTGTTCTACGACCAGCGCGGCCACGGCCAGTCGGGGGAGGCCTCGTCGGACACCTACACCGTCGAGCAGCTGGGCAAGGACCTCGAAACCGTGCTCGCCGTGACGGCGCCCAAGGGGCCGGTGGTGCTGGTCGGGCATTCGATGGGCGGTATGACCGTGCTGTCGCATGCCCGGCAGTTCCCCCGCCGCTATTCCACCCGCATCGTCGGCGCCGCGCTGATCTCCTCCGCGGCCGAGGGGGTTGCTCGGTCGCCGCTTGGGGAGATCCTGAAGAATCCGGCCTTGGAGGCCGCTCGGTTCGCGGCGCGCTACGCCCCGAAAACCGTGCACCGCACCAGGGGTGCGGCCAAGTCGGTGATCGCCCCGATTCTGCGGGCCGCGTCTTACGGCGACGAGAAGGTCAGCCCGAGTGTGGTGGCGTTCTCCGAGAAGATGATGCTCGGCACGCCGATCGCGACCCTGGTGGAGTTCCTGCACGCCTTGGAGGTGCACGACGAGGACGCGGGCCTGCGCACGCTGGCCAAGGTGCCGACGCTGATCGCGTGCGGCGACCGCGACCTGATCACGCCGGTCGAGCATTCCCAGGCGATGGCGGCCGCCCTGCCGAAGTCGGAGCTGGTGATCGTCGGCGGCGCAGGGCATCTGGTTCAGCTGGAGCAGCCGGAAGTCATCGACGACGCGCTGGTCCGGCTGGTGGAACGCGCCACGCCGTCCAAGCTGGTCGCGATGACGCGGCGGTTACGCGATCGGGCCCGGCCCCATGGCTGAGGTGTCGGCAGGCACCGCCGAGCTGCCCACCGCAGAGGACACCATGGCGCTCGGCGCCAAGCTGGGCGAACAACTGCGGGCTGGCGACGTGGTGGTGTTGTCCGGCCCGTTGGGAGCCGGAAAAACGGTGCTGGCCAAGGGCATCGCCGCGGCCATGGATGTGGACGGCCCGGTGATGTCGCCGACCTTCGTGCTTGCCCGCGTGCATGCCGCGCGGCGGGCAGGCTCGCCCGCCATGGTGCATGTCGACATGTACCGGCTGCTGGACCACACCGGCGCGGACCTGCTCGGCGAACTGGATTCGCTCGACCTCGACACCGATCTGGAAGACGCCGTCGTCGTCGTCGAATGGGGAGAGGGGATCGTCGAGCGACTGTCGGATCGGCACCTCGATATCCGGCTCGAACGCTCAGCGGATACCGAAGTGCGAACGGCGATTTGGCGATGGAGCCGGTCATGACGGACGTCATCCTGGCCATCGACACCTCGACACCCGCCGTCGCGGCGGGCATCGTGCGACGCGACGGCGACAGCATCGACGTGCTCGCCGAACGCGTCACCGTCGACGCCCGCGCGCACGCCGAACAGCTGACCCCCAACGTGCTGGCGGCTCTGGCGGATGCCGGAATCACGGTGAAGGACCTGAACGCCGTTGTAGTGGGTTGTGGCCCAGGGCCGTTCACCGGTCTGCGGGTCGGCATGGCCACCGCCGCCGCCTACGGACAGGCCCTCGGCATCCCGGTCTACGGAGTGTGCAGCCTCGACGCGATCGGCATCGACACAGCAGGGGAGGTGCTCGTCGTCACCGACGCCCGTCGCCGCGAGGTGTACTGGGCGCTCTACCGCGACGGCCTGCGCACCGAGGGGCCCGCGGTCAATGCCGCCGCCGATGTGCCGACCGACGTCGGAGCGGTCGCCGGTTCACCCGAGCACGCCGCCTTGTTCGCACTGCCGCGGCAGCCCGCGGTCTATCCGACCGCGTCGGGCCTGGTGCGGGTCGTCGACTGGACGGCACCGCCGCAACCGCTGGTCCCGCTGTATCTGCGCCGTCCCGACGCCAAGCCGCAGATCGTTCCACGCGGTGTCGCAGTCATGACAGTCACCTACGACGAGTTGACGGCCGGCGACGCCGCACGATGCGCGGAACTGGAAGCGCAGCTGTTCGACGGCGACGACCCATGGCCCGCGGCGGCGTTCCTGCGCGAGCTCGCCGCCAAGCACATTCACTACGTCGCCGCACGGGCCGACGACAAGCTCGTCGGGTACGCGGGCATCGCGCGGCTCGGCCGAACGCCGCCCTACGAGTACGAAATTCACACCATCGGTGTCGATCCCGGCGTATCAGGGCCAGGGCATCGGCCATGAGATGCTGGCCCGGCTGCTGGAGTACGCCGAAGGCGGCGCGATCTACCTCGAGGTGCGGACGGACAACGCGGCCGCGATAGGGATGTACCGAGAGCGCGGGTTTCGTCAACATCGGATTGCGCAAGCGCTATTACCGGGCCAGCGGCGCCGACGCCTACACGATGAGAAGGGAGCCGACATGACGACAATTCTCGCCATCGAAAGCTCCTGCGACGAAACCGGAATCGGCATCGCCGAGCTGGCGCGCCGACGGCACCGTGACACTGCTGGCCGACGAGGTGGCGTCCAGCGTCGACGAGCACGCCCGGTTCGGCGGCGTGGTTCCCGAGATCGCGTCGCGGGCCCATCTGGAAGCGTTGGGGCCCACCATGCGCCGCGCCCTTGACACGGCGGGCATCGCCAAGCCGGACGTCGTCGCGGCCACCATCGGCCCCGGGCTGGCGGGCGCACTACTGGTGGGCGTCGCCGCGGCCAAGGCGTACTGCGGTCGCCTGGGAGGTGCCGTTCTACGCGGTCAACCACCTGGGCGGCCACCTCGCCGCCGACGTGTACGACCACGGCCCGCTGCCGGAATGCATCGGCCTGCTGGTCTCCGGCGGCCACACCAACCTGCTGCACGTGCGGTCGCTCGCCGAGCCGATCGCCGAGCTGGGCAGCACCGTCGACGACGCAGCGGGCGAGGCCTACGACAAGGTCGCCCGGCTGCTCGGCCTCGGCTATCCCGGCGGAAAGGTGCTCGACGACCTGGCCCGCGACGGCGACCGCGACGCGATCGTGTTCCCCCGCGGCATGACCGGGCCGCGCGACGATCCCGTTCGCGTTCAGCTTCTCCGGGCTCAAGACCGCCGTCGCCCGGTACGTCGAGAGCGCCATCCCGCCGCGCCGCAGGCCGATGTGGCTGCGGGCTTCCAGGAGGCGGTCGCCGACGTGCTGACCATGAAGGCCGTGCGGGCCGCGACCGAACTCGGGGTGTCGACGCTGTTGATCGCCGGCGGGGTGGCCGCGAATTCGCGGCTGCGTGAGCTGGCCGAAGAGCGTTGTGCCGCAAACGGGTTGACGCTTCGCATCCCGCGGCCGCGGCTGTGCACCGACAACGGCGCCATGATCGCGTCGTTCGCTGCGCATCTGGTCGCGGCGGGTGCGCTCGCCGTCGCCGCTTGACGTCGCCAGCGACCCCGGTCTGCCGGTGGTGAAAGGACAGCTGTGAGCACAGACAAACTCGAGATCACCGAGCTGCTGTACCGCTACGCCGAACTCATCGATGCCGGCGACTTCGACGGCGTGGGAGACCTGCTTGCCCGGTCGACGTTCGGAGGCCCGGCGTCCGGGTCGGTGTCGGGTGCCGACAACATCGCCAAGCTCTTCGCGATGACCACCCGGCGGTACCCGGACCATGGAAATACCCCGCGCACACGGCATTTGGTGCTCAACCCGATCGTCGAGCTGAACAGCGACGGAACCGCTGCCACCCGTTCCACCTTCTGCGTCGTGCAGGACACCGAGACGGTACCGATACAGCCCATCGTCGTCGGCCGCTACTACGACAAGTTCAGTCGTGACGACAGCGGTTGGTACTTCACCGAGCGAAAGGTCGAGATCCAGATGATCGGCGACGTGTCCGCCCACCTGATGGTCGATCCGACGGCATTCGACCGGTAGTCAGAAGGGCGATCACGCCACTTAGGCGTGGCTAACGTGTGATCTTGCGGCGAACCGGGAACGCGCTAGGCAGGCGAAGAGGAGCTGCCATGGCGATATCGGCACTGACCAAGCATTTCCGCGGTCCGACGACATCCATCGACGACCAGATCGAAAGCTTCGCCACCGAAAGAGTGCCCGGCAATCTCCGCTGGCCGATCCCCGCAATCAGCCTTGTGCTGCTCGGCAACGCCACGGCGATGTTCTTCTTCTCGTTCGGCGCCCAGCAGACGTTCCTGGTGGGCTGGCCGTGGCTGCTGATACCCATCGGCTACTTCTTCGTCGGCGCTGTCCTGGTCGGAATGCTGACGATGCGGGTCGCTGCCGGGGAAGGACTTTCGCAAAACCTGCTCAGCCGAGGTCTCGGGTTCGGAAGCCGTGGCGCCGCGGTCACGTCGTTCATCTACGCCGTCAATTACATCTATTACTTCCTGTTCGAGGGGACGATCGTCTCCCACGCCATCGCCATCTACTTCGACATTCCGATCAACTCATTCCGGGGCATCATTGATCTTCGCGTCAGTCGGGTTGTTCACCACTGGCGTTCGTCTGGCGCGGCATGCAGGCGATGTCGTTCCTGCAGTCCTGGGGATTCCCGATCTTCGTCATTCTGCTGGCGTGGGGCTTGATACAACTCGCGGCCAACCACGACCCGGTCGGGGTGACGGAGTGGAAAGCGACCGGCCCCGCCTGACGCTGGCCGCCATGCTCAATGCGCTGAGCTTTGCCAACGGCCAGATGATTTTCCAGGGCCTTATGGCGACCGACTACGGTCGCTTCGCGGACAAGCAGATCCGGTATCGCGGCACGGCGTCGATCATGGTGCTCGAGCTGGTCCCGATGTTCGCGGTGATCTTCCTCGGCTGCTTCCTCGGGCGCCAGCCTGCTCGGCGAGCTGACCGGGCCCGACGCCGAATCAAACGCCCAGGATCCCGGGATTCATGTTCGTCCACATCATGGGCCTGGTCGGTGTGCTGTTCGTCCTCATCACACAGATCCGTATCAACGTGATGAACCTCTACTCGGGCTCGATCGCGCTCGCGAGCGGCTTCGAGGTGGCGGCCCACTTCAAGCCCGGCCGACCCTGGTGGATGTTCGTGGTCTGGTTCTTCGGCGTCGTTTTCTACGCCACAAACGTGATCAACAGCCTCGGGACATTCCTCGCCATCACGGGCGTCCTGACCAACACCTGGGTGCTGATCATCCTCGCCGACTACTTCATCTGCCGCCGCAAGATGGGGCTGGGCAGGACCGAAGAAGTCGAATTCCACGAGTCCGAGGTCCGGCGGTGGAATCCATGCGGGTTACTTTCCCTCGGCATCGCCGTCGCTGTCGGCGCGTTGGGCATAGTCGGAGGTCTACCCGATCTACCTCGCCTCGTTCATCGCGATGATCCTCGGACCGATCCTGCACATCATCTTCACCAAGTTCACGAAGGGCCGCTACTACACGCCAGAACCCGCAGTTGCGAACCCTGATCCGAAATGAGGCCATTGATGCGTCCGTGGAGCTGCGACACGTTCGCCGTCAGGCCGACCTCCTCTGGGCCCGCCCGAACAATCGTGGGCAAAAACAGCGACCGGCCGGCACGAGAATGCCAACCCCTTCGGCGCCTGCCCGCGAGATCCGGAGGCACCACCCAACGACTCGCCTACATCGAACTCGAGGACGCGGTCGAGACCATTCCGCACGTCGGCTCGTCCCCATACTGGTGCTGGGGACACGAGATGGGGCTCAACGCCGCGGGCGTAGCGATCGGCAACGAGGCCCTGTTCACCCGTGACCTTGCCGCGGACGCCGAGCGCGAAAGGCGTGGTGAGACAGTACATCCGGGAATCCTGGGCATGGAGCTGGTCCGGATCGCGCTCGAACGCGGAACAACCGCGGCCGAGGCGGTCGCCGTCATGTGCTGATCTCATCGAACAGTACGGGCAATGGGGCGCGGGCGTACGCGGCGCCGATCGGGCCGAAACTGCCTACGACAACTCCTATCTCATCGCCGACAGTCGACAGGTGTGGGTTCTCGAGACGTCCGGTCGACGGTGGGCCACCCGGCGCATCGTCGAACCGTCCTGGTCGATCTCCAACGAAGCAACCATCAGGGACGACTGGGATGCCTCCGCGGGCGATCTAGCGCGAATACGCCCAGACACAGGGGTGGGCGACGGGATCCGACCAAGCTCGATTTCGCGGAGTCCTACCTCGATCCGCTTGTACCGCTACAGGTTTCACATATCCGGCTGCAGAGGTCACGCCAGCTGCTGGACGATACGCTCAAAGCGCACGGCATGGTGACATTCGAGGATGCGCGGCGGGTGCTGAGCGACCACTACGAGGACACATTCCTCGCCGGTCCCGTCTTCAACGCCGCACGGCCCGACTTCCTCACGCTGTGCATGCACGACCACCCCTCGGGATTCACCTGGGGCAATACCGCGGCATCGATGGTCGCCGATCCTGCCCGAAGACGGCCAACCGTTCATGTGGTGGGCGGCCGCACCTCCGTGCGTCAGCGTGTACCTGCCGGTCTCCGTGTCGAGTCCCGAGCTCCCGGAGATGCTCGAATCGGCGGGTACCGGGCACGGTACAGGACCGAGCGCGGAGGGCATTGCCGAGGACAGCTATACGGTCAACTCCTACTGGTGGGCATTTCAACGGCTGCTGGAAGTCATCGCCGGGGACGAACTCGGCAGCACCTACGACGAGCGGCAGCCGATTGCGCGTGAGCGCCTCGACGCGCTGCAGCAAAGTTGGTCCGACCAGGTCGGCAGGCTGACAGCCGACGCTTCGCCTCGAGACTGGCAGGAACTGACGGCGCGGTGCACCGCCGAAGCCCTGGTGACCGCGAATCAGCTGGCCGCCGACTTATCGGCTTAGCAGCTCAATAGCGATCCAGACGATTTTTACCCCGGAGCTCGGGCAGACTCGCTGACGTGCACTACGACTTGCGCCTGCGACCCTCGCAGCCGGCCGCGCCGGCACCGGATGCGTTCACAATCCATCGGCGGGAGGTGCCGCCGACCGACGGTCGCGACGGGTTGTCGCTCGCGTTCGTCCACGAAGGTGTCGGGGGTTATCCCTTGCTGCTGCTGCACGGCTACCCGGAGACCAAGCGCATCTGGTGGCGCAACATCGCCGCGCTCGCCGAGGCGGGCCATGAGGTGATCGCGCCGGACCTACGCGGCTACGGCGACTCAGACCTGTCGGCTGCCGATGTCTACGACCTGGCGGCGTGGAGTCGCGACCTTTATCTGCTCGTCCACGACGTGCTCGGCCACGAGCGTTGTGGCGTGGTCGGTGGCGACCTCGGCGGGGCAATCGCCGTCGACCTCCTGCACCGGTATCCGGGCTTCGTGGACAAGCTCGTCTTCTTCGACTCCGTGCCGCCATTCGTCATCGATGACTACGTCGCTGCGGGCATCGACGTCTCGTCGATACGGGCGATCGGCCACGGGCCCACGAGCGACTACCGCTACCTGCAGGGCGTGACGCCCGACGAGCTGGCTGCCGAACTCGACACACCGGCCAAGCGCAGGCGGTACATCGGTGGCATGTACGGGCACAGGTTGTGGGCGTCGCCGGGCACGTTCAGCGCGGCCGAGGTCGACTTCATGACCGAACCGTTTTCCACCGAAGAACGGATGCGCGCGGGCTGGGCCGCCTATCAGCTCATGCACGGACGGCATCTGAGCGAGCCACCGATCGTGGACCGCAAGGTCGACGTGCCGACACTGATCCTGTACGGCATGGACGACCACGTCGTCGGACCCGATTTTCTGCCCACCTGCGAGGTGGCGTTCACCAACCGCACCGGGCCGGTCGTGCTGCCAGGCGCCGGACACTTCCTACAATGGGAGCGTGCCGACCTGTTCAACCCACTGGTCACCGCGTATTTCGGCGATGTGCGTGTTCGCCACGGGCGATAGGCAGGGGCCGACCTTGAGTGCTAGCACTCTCATGTATAGAGTGCTAGGTGGCAGGCGGCCACGCCCTCGACCGGCACCCGCGACGACGGCGCGAGGGCACGGACGCATGCCGAACACCTGTTAATGCTGTCAATTCAGTAGGTCCGGGGATGCCCCCGGGTCCACACCCGAACTAGTGGAGGGCTCCATCGTGGCGAGCGTGAACATTAAGCCACTCGAGGACAAGATCCTCGTACAGGCCAACGAGGCCGAGACCACGACCGCATCCGGTCTGGTCATCCCCGACACCGCCAAGGAGAAGCCGCAGGAAGGCACCGTCGTCGCAGTCGGCCCCGGCCGGTGGGACGAGGACGGCGAGAAGCGGATCCCCCTGGACGTGTCTGAGGGCGACACCGTCATCTACAGCAAGTACGGCGGCACCGAGATCAAGTACAACAACGAGGAGTACCTGATCCTGTCCGCGCGCGACGTGCTGGCAATCGTCAACAAGTAAACGACAGCTTGACCGCCCCGGCGATCCCCGCGTGAGCGCGGCGGATTTCCGGGGCGTCATGCATAGCAAGGACGGAAACGCTTATGGCAAAACTGATTGAGTTCGACGAAACTGCGCGCCGCGCAATGGAAGCCGGCGTCGACAAGCTCGCCGATGCGGTGCGTGTGACGCTCGGTCCGCGCGGTCGGCACGTGGTGCTGGCCAAGGCGTTCGGCGGGCCGACCGTCACCAACGACGGTGTCACCATCGCCCGCGAGATCGACCTGGAGGACCCGTTCGAGAACCTGGGCGCTCAGCTGGTGAAGTCGGTGGCCACCAAGACCAACGACGTCGCCGGCGACGGCACCACCACCGCGACTGTGCTGGCGCAGGCCATCATCAAGGGCGGCCTTCGCAACGTCGCCGCCGGTGCCAACCCGATCGCGCTGGGCTCGGGCATCAGCAAGGCCGCCGACGCGGTCTCCGAAGCGCTGCTGGCTGCGGCGACCCCGGTGACCGACAAGAAGTCGATCGCTCAGGTGGCCACCGTGTCCTCGCGCGACGAGCAGGTCGGCGAACTGGTCGGCGAGGCGATGACCAAGGTGGGTCACGACGGCGTCGTCACCGTCGAGGAGTCCTCGACGCTGGACACCGAACTGGAGATCACCGACGGCGTCGGCTTCGACAAGGGCTTCATCTCGGCGTACTTCATCACCGACTTCGATGCTCAGGAAGCGGTGCTCGAGGATGCGCTGGTGCTGCTGCACCGCGAGAAGATCAGCTCGCTGCCGGACGTGCTGCCGCTGCTGGAGAAGGTCGCCGAGGCCGGTAAGCCGCTGCTGATCATCGCCGAGGACGTCGAGGGCGAAGCGCTTTCGACGCTGGTGGTCAACGCGATTCGCAAGACACTGAAGGCCGTCGCGGTCAAGGCGCCGTTCTTCGGTGACCGCCGCAAGGCGTTCCTCGACGACCTCGCCGTCGTCACCGGCGGGCAGGTCGTCAACCCCGACGTCGGTCTGCTGCTTCGTGAGGTCGGCCTCGACGTGCTGGGCACCGCCCGCCGCGTCGTCGTCAGCAAGGACAGCACCATGATCGTCGACGGCGGCGGCACGCAGGACGCCATCGACGCGCGCAAGGCACAGCTGCGCGCGGAGATCGAGGCCACCGATTCCGACTGGGACCGCGAGAAGCTCGAGGAGCGGCTGGCGAAGCTGTCCGGCGGCGTCGCGGTCATCAAGGTCGGCGCGGCCACCGAGACGGACCTCAAGAAGCGCAAGGAAGCCGTCGAGGACGCCGTGTCCGCCGCGAAGGCCGCGGTCGAGGAGGGCATCATCACCGGCGGTGGCGCCGCGCTGGTGCAGGCCCGCTCCGCGCTGACGAGCTGCGCGGATCCTGTCCGGCGACGAGGCGCTCGGCGTCGAGGTGTTCGCGCAGGCGCTGTCGTCGCCGCTGTACTGGATCGCCACCAACGCCGGTCTCGACGGGTCGGTCGTGGTCAACAAGGTCGGAGCTGCCCGCAGGGCAGGGCTTCAACGCCGCGACGCTGACCTACGGCGATCTGCTCGCCGACGGTGTCGTCGACCCGGTCAAGGTGACCCGCTCGGCGGTGCTCAACGCCGCGTCGGTGGCCAGGATGGTGCTCACCACCGAGACCGCGGTCGTGGAGAAGCCCGCCGAGGAGGACGACCACGGGCACGGCCATGTCACGGCCACGCGCACTAGATAGCACTAATCGAATCACCCCCGGTCGAAGGCCGGGGGTGTTTCGTTCGGTCCCGCCCGGCGCACGGCCGAGTGGCGTTTGGTCTGGTGGGTGCTATCGGTCGTTGTCGGTGCGATCGCCGGGGACACTGGGATCGGTGACTCCCTGCCCCGGTCTCGCCCGACTTTCGCCGCGTGGTCGAACGTGTTCGTGCTCGCGGTCGCGGTCAACTTCGCCGTCGCGGGCGCGCTGGCGGCGAAGGGACTGAACGGGTACTGTATTTGGCCATTTCATTGCAGGCCAGTTTCCGCGGGACAGGTCGTGATCGAGCAAAGGACCGCTGACATCGCCGCCGTAGAAGAGGCTCGGGTCGAAAGCATCGCCGAAGTGCTTGGTCAGCAACGACGAGAACAGCAGGGCGGCCGACTGTGGCCGGTGGTTCATGACGAGTTGACTCGTCTCGCCTGCGTCGTTGAAGTACACGACGACGAAGTTGTAGATCTCGACTCCGTTCGGATGGTAGGCCTCGGTGCCGCGGATGCGGGAGCGGTAGTCCTCCAAGAAGAGATCCCCGTGCTTGCCGTAGAAGCGGAAGTCCTGAAACGCGTAGAGGCTTCGCGCGAAACTCAGCATCTTCCCGACTTGTCTGCACCGCGCAGTTCACCGTTGAACACGGCGCCTTGGAGGATGACATCGTCGGCGAGGTTATCCAGCCAGTGCGGGTAGTAGTCCAGGTGTGGCGCCTGGTTGTCGAGCTTGGGGGTGGTCTCGTTCGGTGTAGTCATAACATGCCTCGTTCCTAGGTCGATTCGGTTTGATGCTTAGGACGCACCGCATCTGTTAGGAATTCCCCCTGACGAGTCGACAGCGTGGCCCCTCTGACTCTGTTATTGGCAGGAACAGGTTCAGCCATCAGGCCCGGGGTACTTCTGTCACTAGGCGGCAAGGATGAGATCGGCTGCAATTCTCGACAATCGAAAAGTGTCGTCTAGGTTGCGGGGACCAGGATTGAGTCATGTCGCCTGACTGGTGGTCGATTGCCTTCGGCATGACCGCGGGTTTTGTGCTGTTGTGGTTGGCGCTTGTTGTTTTTCTGTGGCTGGCGAAACCGGACGATATCGGTCTGCGCGAGGCGACTCGGCTGGTCCCCGACCTGCTGCGGCTGCTTAAGCGGTTGGCCGAGGATCCTACGATGCCAAAGGGCATCCGTATTCGTCTGGCGTTGTTACTCGGCTACCTGGCGTTGCCATTCGACCTGATCCGGACTTCATTCCAGTGCTCGGCTATGCCGACGACGCGATCATCGTGGCTCTTGTCGTGCGCTCCGTCGCTCGACGCGCCGGTCCTGCCGCGCTCTCCAAGCACTGGCCCGGGACCCCGGAGGGTCTAGCCGCGGTGTGCCGCATCTGCGGACTTTCGGCAAGCGAGTAGACGCGTCGTGGCTGTAATCCCACACCACGGTTATGCCGCTGGAAACAGCGTGATCGCCGCGCCCCACAACGCGCCGGGGTTGATCCGGTCGGGGTGCAGACGCAGCATTGCCTCGTAGAACTCCTCGGCGGATTCCGACGACTCGAGCAGTCGGCGCGCGTCGGTCAGGTACCGCCGCGTCGCCTGGATCTGTGACGGATTGTCGAAGGCGCGTGGATCTTTGTGACCGGCGATCACCGTCGCGGGGCTCAGGGCCTCGGCGGTGTCGAGAGCGGCGAGCCACTCGTCGATCCCGGCGACGCCACCGGATTCCGTCAGATACAGGTGCACGCCGTTGTAGACGACGTCGCCTGCGACGAGCAGGCCCATTTCGGGCACGTGCAGCATCGTCGTCGCGTCGGTGTCGGTGTGACCGACCTCGACGGGAACGAGCGCGACGCCCTCGAGCTCGAAACCGCGCTCGTCGACGATGGTCACCTCCAGCTCGCCGGCGGGTAGCTGTCCGGGGAACACCCGATCCCAGAATTCGGCGCGGAACTCTGGATCGTTCTGCGCCGCCATCAGTTTGGCGGTCCCTTCCGTCGCCGCGCACGGTGACGCCGGGGAACCTCTGCAGCAGAGGAATTGCGCCGAACCAATGGTCCCCGTGGCCGTGGGTGATGTAGATCTGCCGCAGTTCGCGTCCCGATGCCGCGATCCAATCGCCGACCTCGGCCGCCTGTGTTGTGGTCAGCGGCGGATCGATCAGCACTGCGTCGCGTCGTCCCATGATCAGTGTGGAGGTGATCGGCGACCACATCCGGGTGCTGCCATCGGGCAGCGGGCCTCGACCCGATTGCGGGATCTGCTCAGTGACAAAGAGTTTGTGTTCGCAGCTGCCGGTTCACGACGTCACCTCGTCGATCGCATCGGCGAAGTCGAGGATCATCGTCGCGACCGACCCGGGGTACTCGACATGTACCCAGTGGCCGCCCTTGTCGATGACTTTCGACGTCGGGCTGCGACGAAGCGCGGGCTGATGGCATCGACGAGCTGCTCGGTGACGAAACCGTCGGCGCCGCCGCGGATGATGCAGTACCGGGCCGCCGAATGCACTCGTCGCGGGGGCGTTGCGCATCCCGTTGTTCCATACGTCGACGTAGTGGGCGGTGACGTCGGCTGCGACAGGGGCGCCGACGTCGGCGAGCCGGTCGAGCTGTTCGTCGCCGAGGTGGGGCGACAGTTCGGCGCGCAGGCTGCGCTGTGCGACGCGGTCACCGCCGAGGGCGCCGAACGGGGCGACCACCTCGTCGGGCAGCTGCGTACCGCCCAGCGGCACGGGGGTGAGCAGCACCAGTCCGCGAACGTGGTCGGGGTGCTGCGCGGCGACCAGTTCGGCGACCTGCGTGCCGAGGCTCTGGCCGACAACGATCACCGGACCGTCGATCCCCGCGAGGATGTCGCCGGCCTCGGCGGCGAGCGACTCCAGCGTCGCGACGCACGCATCGGCGACCGATCCGCTGCGCGTGCCGAATCCGGGTAGGTCGTAGCGCACGGCGCCGACCTCGCCCGCCAGGGAGTCGACCAGGCCGTCCCACACCGACGCATCGTCGAGGAAGCCGTGGATCAACAGCACTGTGGGTGCACCGGCCGTGTCCGCCGGCGTACGGGTGACGCGGAACCGTTGAGTGACTGGTCATTTCGACGCCGCCTTCGTGGAGCCCGACGGTGACCATTCGGCCGTGTCGATGGGCGAGTAGTCGGTGGCGCGCCCGTCGAGCCGGCTCGGCGCGCTGCGCGAGCCGAGCTCTTCGGCGAGCTCTTCGGGCGAGCGGCGTGGTGAAGATGTTGTTGACCATGGTGTACTCGCCGGCGAGCCGCCCGAACGCCCCAAGCGCGCCGACGTCGATGCGCCCGTTGGGCAGGTACAGGTCGTCGCGGACGTGGATGCGCTTGACCCGTCCCCACACGACGTGGTCGGGCAGCGGCGGCATCGGGATGATGCGGTCGACCACGCATTCGAAGGAGATCGGGGCGTCGGCGATGCGCGGCGCCGAGATGACCTCGGAGGGCGCCTTTTCCAGGCCGAGTGCCTCGAACTCGTCGACGTCGGTGTCGAATTCGTAGGCGGACCGGTGTACGGCGTCCGCCTGCGCCGATCGAGGCGATGTTCACGACGAACTCGTTGGTGTCGCGGATGTTGACGAACGTGTCCTTGAGCGTCACCCCGTCCGAGCGCGGCTGCAGGGTGATCGACAGGACCGGCGGGAATCGTGCCGACGACGGTGAAGAACGATACCGGTGCGATATTGCCGACTCCGGTGGTCGAGCTGGTGCTGACCCAGGCGATTGCGCGGGGCAGCACGCTGCCGATGAGAAGTTTGTAGCTCGAGGTGGGGTCGAGATCCGCGGGGTCGATGGTGATCATGGTTGTCTCCTGTTGTTCAATTCGCCTGCGGCCATACGGCGTTCGAGTGAGTCGCTGGTTGTCGGCTGTGGCCTGGATGCTGATGATTCGCCAGCCTTGCGGTCCGCGTGCCACCTCGAAATGCGCAGCCACTCGCTCGATCTCGGTGCCGTCGGTGCGGCGGCGTGACCAGATCACTTCGATCGCTGCGCCGTTGTCGTGATAGGCCGTCACCCTGTGGTCGGGCACCGCGGTGTGCGCGTAGCCCTGCGGCGCGCAACCGGGTCTGCAACGCGTGCAGCTGCGCCACCACGGCCGGCGCGTCCAGGATCCACCGGCTGCCCTGGTCGTCGCTCCAGTTCAGGGGCGCAGACCAGTAGTCGAGGATGAACTCGGGCCCGCGCGCGATGGTGCCGGCGCCGACGCCGATCCAGGTGGTCAGGTAGTCGTCGAAGAACCAGTGCGCTGACTTCGTCCTCGAATCGTCGCTGGCTCCGGACAGCAGGGCGACGGCGGTGTACCAGACCGGGCCCACGTTGAGCCGGTCCGGGTACAGCGCGATCATCTCGTCGAAATACTCGCGGGGACTGGGCTTTTCGGCGAGAAGCCGGCGCGCGTTCAGCAGGTAGTCGCGGGTCTGGTCGATGATGGCCGGGTCGTCGGGCAGGTCCTTGTTCTTGTGGCCGGCAACGACGGCGCGGGGCTGCAGCGCCGCGACCTTGTCGAGCGCGACCAGCCAGGCCTCGACGCCGCCGTGAGCGCTTTCGAGCAGGTATTGGTGCACCCCGTTGTAGGCGACGTCGCCGGCGACGACCAGGCCGATGGAGGGCACGTGCAGCACGGTGGTGTCGTCGGTGTCGGTGTGGCCGACCTCGACGGCGAGCAGCCGGTGGCCTTCCAGCTCGATCCCGTCGACGGGAATGGTTCGATAGTTCACGGGGCTGGGCGGAATCTGGCCGGGGAAGTCGACGTCCCACAGCTCGGCGCGGCCGACGGTGCCTTGCTGGTGCATCATCGCGATCGTGCCGTTGGTCGCGTAGGCGACCGCGTCGGGAAACCGTTGCAGCAGAAGGTCGGTGCCGAACCAGTGGTCGCCGTGCCCGTGGGTGGCGTACACGGCGGTCAGGTGCTTGCCGGACGCCTCGATCCAGTCGCCGACGCGGCTGCACCTGCTCGTAGGTGAACGGCGGGTCGACCAGGACGGCGTCGTGGTCGCCGTAGATCAGCGTCGAGGCAACCGGCGAGGAGATGATCGGGCTGCCGTCGGGCAGCCGCTGCTCGCGGTTGCGTCGCAGGCCGTCGTTGACCAGAACTTCGTAGTGCAGTTCAGACATGTCGTATTCCCTTCGGGATCAGTGGTTTTCGGGTGTGGTGAGGTGCTCGGTGAACCATGCGACGGCCGCGCCGCTGGCTTCGGCGAAGCGCGTCGAGGTACGGGTCGAAGTGACCGCCGTCGATGGTGACGAGCTTCTTGGGTTGCAGCGCCTGCTCGTAGGCGCCGAGCGCCAGGTCGGTGACGGTGATGGTGTCGTGCAGGCCCACGACCATCAGCAGCGGCGTGGGGGAGACCCGCGAGATCCAGGTTCCCGGCTCGTACATGCGCGCCGCGCGGGTGGAGCGCAGCGTCACGACGTTGTCCCAGACGCCCGTCGGGCGCCGGCTGGGTGTAGAACGCGACGGCGTCGGGTGAGCGGTAGGCGGCGGGCACCGACGGGTCGGCGCTGACCACGGCCTGGGTGGCCGGCGGTGCGCCGTGGAACTGTCGGCGTTCGTCGTCGGCGAAGGCCGCCTCCAACGCGGGCACCAGGTCGGGCGCGACGCGTCGCAGGCTCTGCTGATAGCCGCTGATGGTGGGCACCTGCGCGACGACCGCGCGCAGCCGCCGGTCGGTGGCCCCCAGCACGATCGCGTGTCCGCCGGCGTAGCTGCTGCCCCACAGGCCGATCCGGTCGGCGTCGACGAACGGTTGGCTCTCCAGGAAGGAGATCGCCCGGCGCCAGTCGGCGATCTGCACCCACGGGTCGATGTCGTAGCGCGGCGAGCCGTCGCTGGCGCCGAAGCCGCGGTGGTCGTGCACCAGAACCACAAATCCCGCGTCGGCGAACGCCCGGGCGAATCGCTCCAGGCCGTGTTCCTTCACCCCGGCGAAGCCGTGCGCCATCGTGATGGCCGGATGCGGCCCCGGGCCGTCGGGCACAAACAGCCAGCCCCGCAGCGTCACATCGCCTTCGGCGGCGAACTCGACGTCCTGTCGCTGCATCGTCCGCTCCTTCCAGGTGTCTGTCAAGCGGCACAACATCCACGATGCGCGCACTTCGTCCGAGGAGGGGAGACCGCATTGACCCTGGTATTGGGAGGAACAGGATTACGCTCGGCTGGTGGCGGCAGCAGGTCAACGCGCTCGGCGACTACCTGCGGGCCAGGCGTGAGCAGCTGCGGCCCGAAGACGTCGGCCTGGTCGGCGGCTCGCGGCGGCGGGTGTCGGGCCTGCGCCGCGAGGAGTTGGCGACTGCTGGCCGGGATCAGCGCCGAGTACTACCTGCGGCTCGAGCAGGGCCGCGACAAGAACCCGTCGGCTCAGGTGCTCGACGCGCTGGCGCGGGCGCTGCGGCTGGACATCAAGGCCACCGAGTATCTGCACCAGCTCGCCAGCCCGTCCGCGCCCGACGGGATTATGCGGGTGTCGAGGTCGCTGCCGACGGCACACAGGAGCTGATCGATCAGTTCGCGATGCCGGCGATCGTGGCCAGCCGGTGCCTCGATGTGTTGGCGGCCAACGCCGTCGCTCGGGCGCTGTCGCCGGGCTTTGCTCCCGGGACAGAACTTCCTGCGCTGGCGGCTGTTGGAGCCCGCCGCGCGCGAGCTCTACGTCGATTGGGACGAAGCGACCGACGTCGCGGTCAGCGGGCTGCGTGAAGCGGCGGGCAGCGATCCCGACGACCCGCGCTTACAGTCGCTGATCGACGAATTGTCCGCCGCCAGTGAGCGATTCCGGGAATTGTGGGCGCGCGCGGACGTGGGCTACCGGGTGGGCGTCATCCACATGCGCCACCCGAAGGTGGGCGATCTGTACCTGCACCGCTACAGGCTCAACATCCCGCACTCCGGCGGGCAGCACATGCTGATCTATCGCGCTGACCCAGGCAGTGAGTCGGCTGCGGCGCTCGCGACCCTAGCCTGCGGTTGACAATCAACTGCAGGCGGCACGGCGTGGAGTTCACCGCGTTGTCCCCGCCACCCAGGCCCAACCGTAATACCGTCTTCGCCATGTCACGCTGCGGACAGCATTGCTTCACGACACCTACTCCAGCACAGTCGATCTGGTTCAGGGCCACTGATGGATAACACCACCTTGTTCACCCTGACCGTGATGGTGTTGTGCTATGCGATGATCTCGGCGTTGGTCAAACGGTGGTACGTGGCGCCCGCTCTGATAGCCGCGTTGGCGGTGGCGCATGAACAGGAACAGACCGCATCGAGGATTCAATGACTTGGCGTGGTTCCTGGCCCGTACCGAACTGATGTCGGTGGTTGTGGGGTCTGATCCTGGGCGCGATCGGGGGCGTGGTGATCACGTGGTCACGTCAGCGTGGCTGGATGAGCGACACTGGGCTCAACTGTCCATGCTGATGGGTGCGTTGCTCTGCTTCGAGGTCGGTGGGCAGTTGGACGGCAGCGGGCTGGTCGCCGCGTTCGCCGGTGGCCTCGGGTTCGCCTTCGTGGCCAAACGGACCGGGGGTCGCCCCGACACGCATGTCTCAGATGCCGCCGCTCATCTGCTGGAACTGGGGATTTTCGCGATGTTCGGCGCCTACGCGGTGGTCGCGGCTTGGCGCGAGGTCGGGTGGCGGGTGGTGGCCTTCGCCGTTGTCGCGCTGTTCGGGGTGCGCCTCATCGCCGTCTTGGTCGCGCTGATTCGTACCGACTTGCCGGCAAGAGACCGGCTGTTTATCGGTTGGTTCGGACCACGCGGCCTCGGCACCATGGTCCTGGGTCTGATAATGATCGAACACGGTGGCGGCCACTTGGAGTACTGGGTCACGCAAGTGGTCGGCGTCACCGTCTCGTTGAGCCTCGTCGTGCACAGCCTCACCGTGTGGCCAGGCATCAACTGGCTGGCCAAGAAAGGGCGCGTCGAGGTCGGCAAAACCGGCTCGTCGCCGACCTGACCCTGTGCCGGCCGACGTGTTCTAAGTTGAACTATGGCTGTCAGCGAGTGAAGCCACCGAGCTCGGTCGCCGGATTGGATCTACACCTGGATCGCCCCGGCGGCAGGGTGCGTGACAGCGTGATGGACGCCATTCGCGACGCGATCCGGTCGGGGCGATTGGTCCCGGGCACCCGGTTGCCATCGAGCCGCGCGCTGGCCGCCGACCTCGGCGTCGCGAGAAACACCGTGGCGCGTGCGTACGCCGAACTCATCGCCGAGGGCTGGTTGACATCACAACATGGCTCGAGCACATTGGTTTCCCAACGTGCGGCCGAGGTTCTCCGGTCCGTCGCCGCACCGCCTCAGCGACAGGCGCCACGCCGATTGGACCACGACCTGCGGCCTGGTCATCCGGACCTGTCGTCGTTTCCACGGGCCGAGTGGAGCCGCGCGGTCAAGCGCGCGTTGAACGCGGCACCGTTCGAGGCGTTCGGCTACGCCGACCCGCATGGCCGGCCGGAGCTTCGCCGACGCCCTTGCCCAGTATCTCGCCCGAGCTCGCGGAGTTCGGGCCCGGCCGTGCAACATCGTCGTGTGCTCGCGGAGCCGCTGAAGGACTGAGCCTCGTCGCCGGTGCTTTGGCGGACGCCGGGGTCGCCGCCGTAGCCGTCGAGGCGTTCGGCCTGGCTCACAACGGGCGTCGCTGACCAGAGCGGGATTGCGTTGCCCCCCATTGACAGTGGACTCCCACGGAGCTGACGTCATCGGCGCTCGACGACATGGCAGAGGTGGGCGGTGTGCTGCTCACGCCGTCGCACCAGTTCCCGCTCGGTGTGTCTCTGCATTCCGACCGCCGCGCGGCGGTCATCGATTGGGCGCGACGAACCGGTGGAGTGATCATCGAAGACGACTACGACGGAGAGTTCCGTTACGACCGCAGCCCTGTCGGTGCGCTGCACGGCGTCGATCCCGAACACGTCATCTATATGGGCACGGCGAGCAAGTCGCTGGCGCCGGGGCTTCGGCTCGGCTGGCTGGTGCTGCCGGAACGACTCGTCGAAGCGGTGGTCCGGCAGAAGGGTGAAACCGAGGAGACCTCCGGCTTCGTCGACCAGTTGGCGATGGCCGAGTTCATCGCGTCGCGGTTCCTATGACAGACACATTCGCACGATGCGCGCCCAGTACCGGCGCCGCCGCGAGCAACTCGTCGCCGCTGTCGCCCGGTCGTCACCGGAGACCACCGTGGCCGGGATGCCCGCGGGTCTGCACGTGATGCTCGAGCTTGCCGGTGGCCGACGAGAGCGCGTTGGCTCGTCAACTCGCGTGGCGACGGCTCGGCGTGGAGGGGCTTGACCTGTATCGCCATCCCGAAATCGGCAGCGAGCGCAACGGTTTGGTGATCGGGTATGCGTCGCCCGCGCCGAGCGCATGGTCAGCAGCTTTGGATGCCTTGATCCGGACTGCTGCCGTGATGCGTCGGCTCAACTGGCCCCTTCTCGCCGCACCCAAGTGGCCCACGATCGGCGCGATACCGCAATTAGCGTTGAAAGCATGTTGGCCGCAGGAAACACCAAGATCACCGATCTATTGTGCGTCACCCCGCCCGCAATCCCCGAAGGCGCACATGCGATGACACAGCTCGTCGAGCTTCCCCCCGCGGACGCCGGACTAGAGCCACATCGACATTCGGGACCGGTATTCGGTTACGTACTGGAGGGCAGAATGCTCTTTGAACTCGAGGGTGAAGCACCCACTGAAATTGCTGCGGGCGAGGCTTTTTGGGAGCCGGGCGGCGAGGTGGTGCACTATCAGATGAGGAACTTGGACGCCACTGGCTGGAGCCGATTCCTCGCGGTGTGCATCTGCGCTCCCGGCGTCGACATGATCACCATGCTCGAGCCGCAAGAGATCGCGTCCCGCGATTCATTGCGCCATCCCAGTGCCCGCCGAGACGCGACGTGACGACGATGCAAGCGATCGTCGCGCGTGACCGCGCTGCCGGTATCGACGGGCTTGCGCTGGCGGAAATGCCGTACCCGCACGCTGCCGAGAACGATGTCATCGTCCGGGTGCACGCGGCAGGGTTCACCCCGGGCGAACTCGACTGGCCGGGCACCTGGACCGACCGGGCCGGCCGTGACCGGACGCCGACGATTCCCGGCCACGAGGTCTCCGGGGTCGTTGTCGAATTGGGTTACGGGACCACCGGCCTGAGCGTCGGCCAGAGGGTCTTCGGGATCACCGACTGGTGCCGCAACGGCACGCTGGCCGAATTCGTTGCGGTGGAGGCGCGCAATCTTGCGCCGCTGTCGGCCGGGGTCGACCACATCGCGGCTGCGGCGCTGCCGATTTCGGGTCTTACCGCGTGGCAGGGACTGTTCACCCACGGACATCTCGGGGCTGGGCAGACGGTCCTGATTCACGGCGCTGCAGGCGGCGTCGGTTCGATCGCGGTGCAACTGGCCCGCGAGGCGGGGGCGCGGGTGATCGGCACCGGCCGCGCCGAGCCACCGGCAGACCGTGCTCGATCTCGGCGCGGAGGTCTTCGTGGACCTGGACCGCGACCGGCTGGAAGCCATCGGCGAAGTAGACGTGGTGTTCGACGTGATCGGCGGTCAAATCCTTTATCGCTCAGCGGCGTTGGTCCGTTCGGGCGGCACGCTTGTCAGCATTGCGGAACCCCCGCCAACCACAGCCTGACAACGGGCGGGCCGTCTTTTTCGTCGTCGAACCCGATCGCGCGGGGCTTGCCGAACTGGAGCGCAGGCTTCGGGACGGGCGGCTGCGTCCGCTCGTCGGAGCGATATACGCCCTCGAAGACGCTCCTGCAGCGTTCGACCCGGCCCACCGCAGTCGCGGCAAGCCGATTATCCGCGTCATCGACGGAGACCGCCATTGACGGAAACCATTGCCGGAGCGACGCTTCCCTCACTGCTCATCGTCCCAGGCGCCTGGCACAAGCCCGACCACTGGCGTCCTCTCGTAGACGAGCTGTCGGGTATCGACGTGCACATCGTGACTCTGACAAGCAACGGAGATGACCCCGCCGCTGCTGCGGCGACATGTATGCCGATGCCGAAGTGATCGCGCAGGCGGCCGCAGCCATCGACGGGCCGGTCGTCGTGCTCGCTCACTCCTATGGCGGCATACCCACCACACAAGCACTTCCGTACGCGAGAAACGTCCAACACATCATCTATCTCGCCGCATTCCAGCTCATGCCGGTGAGTCGCTGATATCTGCCAACGGGGGTTCGCTGATGCCGTGGGCAGGCTCCACCAGCGGACGGAATCGGCGACTACGTCGAAGCGATGACGCCTATGACTATCTTCTACAACGACGTCGACACCGCGACCGCCCGGCGTGCGGTCTCCCAACTCGGTTACCAGTCCTACGCCTCAATGCAACAGCAACTGACCGAGACAGCGTGGAAGGCCATCCCGAGCACATACGTCATCTGCGAAGTCGACAACGCGATTCCAGTCGCCATGCAGCAGCTGATCGCCAGCGCGCCGACGACATCCAGCGGTTGAGCACGTCGCACTCCCCGTTTCTCTCCCAACCCGCAGCGCTGGCACGGCTCATGAGGCGTTCGCTCGCCGAGGCCTGAACGTGAAGACAACTGTGTTCCGACGGTATCGGAGTGAAAGGAAGGCTCGTACGACTCGCTGTTTCCGGAGACGCCGGCGGCGACAGCTGCACTTTCAGTCGCTACCCGCTTCTACTCGCCCGCGTTACTGAACCACTGCGTCCGTTCGTACCTGTGGGGAGCGATGTACGCCGCAGCGCACGGCATCGCCTTCGACGACGAACTCCTATACGTCTCGGCGATGCTTCACGACATCGCTCTCACCGACGTATTCGACAGTCATCGAGTGCCCTTCGAGGAGGCGGGCGGGGACCTGGCATGGGTGTTCGGGGTGGCCGCCGGTTGGCCGGCTGACCGCGCGGCCAGGGCAACGGAGATCATCGTGCTGCACATGCGCGACGACGTCGCTGTCGACCGCTGACCCCGAGTCCCACATCTTGCAGGTCGCTACCAGTTGGGATGTCGTCGGGCGGCGACCGGAGGAGTTCCCGGCGGAGGCAAGGGCGGAGATACTCGCGCGCTATCCCAGGCAGGGATTCGGTAGCGAATTCGTGGCGTGCTTCGAAGACCAGGCGAAACGCAAGCCGGGCAGCGCCGCCGCCAAATCGATTGCCAACAACGGCGCCGGACGCATGAAGGCCAACCCGCTCGACGTGTGAGCGAAAACACCGGACGCTCCGAGCGGAAATCGGAACGATCGTCGGCCCAGGCTCGTTGCCAGTATTCGAGTCGGTCGATGTGAAAAGGGGGGAAGTGCTGTGGATTTGACCCGTGATCGTGCGGGCCAGCCATGGCGGGCACGTCAACGCGAGATCTTGAACCGCATCGTTCGGGAAACCGAGCCACCGACCGATACTCTGCGGCGGATAACCGATCCGGAGCGCAGGCGAGCACGACGACTCCTACGACGCGCGCGTCGGCGAGGTGCTCGATCTCGCTGGGAGTATCGGCGCCATTCTGATGGCGTCCGGCACGCCGGCCACCGCCACAATGGACCAGGTGACGGCCATCGCCGCCGCGTATGGCATCGAGCGTTGCGAGGTCGATGTCATCAACACGACGATCCACGTCTCCGTATACCGCGGGCCGACAGTCGCCACCCGCCAGCACGCTGCACATCGTGCAATCCCGGTCGATCGACTTCAGCCGACTGGCGGCCGTCGACCGCCTGATCGGCCGTATCCGCGCCGGCCAGGTGCCGCCGTCGCAAGCGCGCGACGAGCTCGACGCCATCATCACCGCGCCGCACCCGTACAAGCGCTGGATAGCCACCCTGGCCTGGGGCGCGCTGGCATTCGCGACGGCGGGCACGCTCGGCGCCAGCCTGCTGGCTTGCCTGGTCAGCGCACTGAGCGCGATGACGATCGACCGCGTCAATCGGCGGCTCAACAGGCATGGACTTCCGTTCTTCTTCCAGTACGCGGTCGGCGGTGCGATCGCTACCGCGCCCCCGCTGGTGCTCTACTGGCTCAGCCCCAAGCTGGGGTTGCACTTCGAACCGACGGTGGCCATCGCGGCAGGCCTGGTTGTGCTTCTCGCCGGCCTTTCGCTGGTCGGCTCGGTCGGCGACGTCATCACCGGTGCCCCGGTCACCGCCGCGGGCCGGTTCTTCGAGTTGGTCATGATGACGGGCGCGACGATCGCGGGTGTGGCGCTGGTACTGCACCTCGCCAACCGCTTCGGTGCGCCGTTCGTCGCCATCAGCGCGGATGCGCCGCCCGCACTGGCCGAACTGCCTGCACGTGTCGCATTCGGCGCGGCAAGCGCGGCGGCCTACGCCCTGGCCTGCTATGCGGAACGGTCCGCGGCGATGGCTGCGGCATTCGGCGGTGCCGCAGGCACCATCGCGTTTCTCCTCGCACAGGGCGCGGGTTTGGGTGCCGTCGTAGCGTCGTTCGTCGCGGCGGTGCCGATCGGCTTGGTCGCCCGGTTGATGGAACGCCGCAATCTCGCGCCGCCCCTTGTTGTGTCGATCGCCGGCATCGTGCCCCTGCTGCCGGGCCTGGCGCTGCTGCACGGCATCTACGCCATCCTCAACGACCAGCACGCCGTCGGGTTCGCTTCGGTGTTGGGTGCATTTGCGATCGGTACCGCCCTCGCGGCCGGCGTCACCCTGGGCGAATGGAGTTCGTGGAAGGTCCGGAGGCGTCGACTTCAGGTCCGCCGCCGGATTCGCGGCACACGACTCGCCGGCCACACGGCGCTGAGTTCTGCCGACTAGACGAGGATTCCCCGCGCCTGGTCGCGCACGGAGCGTATGGTCGCTGTGTCGCGACTGGACCACCGCTACAGCGAGAGGGGACAGCATGGCTGGGGGCGAGAAGTTCGAGGTAGATCCGTCAGGGGACCCGAATCCTGGCGCACCCAATCACGCGTTGCCGGAGGACGCCGATAAGCCACACCCATTGGCTGATCCTGCCAACGATCCCACTCCCGGTGTGCCCGGCCACGCTAAAGACGATTGAGGCCTAGGGCCCGCTGTCACCGCGGGGACGTGGTGATGTCGACCTCCGAGGTCAGGGTCTGATGAACAGGGCAATGTTCGGCGATCTGCATCAACCGTTGCCGTTGAGTGTCGTCGAGGTCGCCGGCCAACTCGATGTCGCGATCGATGTGATCGATCCATCCCTTGGTAGTCTCGCAATCGGCGCAGTCTTCCGCGTGAATACGCGAGTGCCGCAACGTCACTCGAACCCGATCAAGCGGCCAGCCCTTGCGGTCGGCGTACATCCGCACCGTCATGGAGGTACACGCCCCGAGCCCGGCAAGTAGCAGATCGTAGGGCGTTGGCCCTGCGTCATCGCCGATCGGCCGTGGCTCGTCGGCGACCAGCTGATGATGCCCGGCGGTGATCTGCTGCGTAAAAGTCCCCGAACCCGTCTCCTCAACGGTCACCGTGCCCTCGGGCGACGCCGTGTGATGGCCAGTCTCAGGTGTTGTCATGATGTCTCGCTTTCGTTAGTTCGGGAACCTATCGTCGCTGTGTGGCGATGAGTCAATCCCGTGGAAAGACGAGCTCGTCAAGATCGCTGACCGACTCGAAGCGAAGACGAAGCAGAAGCGGTGGACCGAGCGAACCGGATACCTCATCGAACGGGATTTCGTCGTGAGCGCGTACGCGATGAGGAAGCTGATCGAGTCGCAGACAGTGTCGGACGAGCTCATGCAGCGCCAAATCCCGGTTAGGCGCTACGACCAGAGAGGAGATCCGCCCGATCCGCTCTTTCCCGACGACATCGCGGAAAGCTATGACTTCGAGAACGGCCGTCGGAGCACGTTTTCCGTTGTGAACCTGTGCCACGAGATCGTGCACAGCTCGGTGTTCACGTTCTGCTGTGGCGAGACCGCGGACCTCTTCGACGGCATATACGTGTCATCGGATCGGCACAAGAACAAGTATCGTTTACCTGGTGCTGGCTTCCGACTTCATCGCCTTGTGTTCTGACATCGGCACGGAGGATGTGTGCGATCCGCTGTCATGCTGAGCGAATGGATCAGTACCGCCGCGGTGACCTTGTGTTCGATGTCATCGATGAAGGCTCGGCTGACGCGCCGGTTGTGGTCCTGTTGCACGGATTTCCGCAATTCAATACGAGCTGGAACACCGTTATCCCGCGGCTCACCGCTCGCGGGTTTCGGTGCTTGGCGCCTAACCAGCGTGGCTACTCGCGCGGCGCGCGGCCGACGCGCGGGCGGGATTACCGCATGCCCGAACTGGTTGCCGATGTCCGCGCGCTGATCGACGCCAGCGGCGCTGAGCAGGTGCATCTCGTCGGCCACGACTGGGGTGCCACGGTGGCATGGGCGGTCGCGGCAGAAATCCCGGAGCGCCTCGCCTGTCTGACGACGATGGCATTGCCTCATCCCGCAGCGATGCTCAAGGCGATGGCGACGAGCCGTCAGGCATTGGCGTCGTGGTACATCCCGTTCTATCGGCTGCCTGTCATTGCCGAACGAGTTCTTCTGGGAAGAGACGGTAGGGCAGTCAAGCTGGCGAAAATGGCGCGGTCGGCCGGCCAACCGGCCGATGCGGCTGAGCGTGACGCGCGGGGTATGACCGAGCCTGGAGTTCTCACCGCTGCCCTCAACTGGTATCGCGGGATCACGCCGTCGGATCTGCGCCGTGGCATGCGCAAGGTCACCGTCCCGACGATGTTTGTCTGGAGTGACGGCGACTTCGTGGTCGGCGAAAAGGCAGCCCGTAGTTGTGGTAAGCTACGTCGACGCGGTGTACCGATTTGAGGAGCTGCACGGGTCGCACTTCTTGCTTGACGAACAGCCCGACGCAGTTGCGGGCCTGCTGCTCGAATGGCTGGCCGCCCATCCCATCTGAGTTATGAGGCGCGGCGGATGCCTCGCTTGAGTAGCAATTCACGCTCGGCTTCCGACAGGCCGCCCCAGATGCCGTACGGCTCACCGACGGCAAGCGCATGGGAGCGGCACTGGGCGATCACGGGGCAGGCCCTGCACATCTCCTTGGCGCGCATCTCGCGCTGTGCACGGGCCCGGCCACGCTCGCCGTCGGGGTGGAAGAACACTGACGAATCGACCCCTCGGCAAAGCCCGTGCATCTGCCAATCCCAGATGTCTGCGTTGGGTCCCGGTAGCTGCTGCGGCTGTGGCATTGGAAAACCCCTCTCTACGCACCGATTTGGGAACCGCACTGGTACGTGAGTCGTGGAACCGATCCGAGCACAAGTCGCCGATGACTACTCGTGCACACAAGGTAGGGGCGCTTAGCAAAATCAGTCAATAGCCCGATCATGTGCTCAATCACATAACCGCAGGCCGAGAATTTACATCACGTTCATCGTTGCGACCCGCGTGCATCGATAAAGGTGATAGCCAGCAGCCCGCGAAGAAATGATCGATCGTATTTCTGCAGTTCGCTCGCGACTGCGTCGGCGGCCGGTTGACATGTCTGTAACACGTGGCGCACAAACTGTTAACCAAAGTGATTCTGTGTCAAACAATTACCCGTGCCCGCCGGTACCGGGATCATGGACTACCTATTGATACCGTCGTCGGCTGATGATCATGACCGACGCTGCCTTCGGCGACGACCCCGGGTGCTGGCCGCTGCCCGCGGCGAGCACGCCTGAAGAGCTATGGCTGCGTGCGGTCGTCGCCGGCGGGCAGGGTCGTTACGCCAGTGCCTACGCCGACCTCGCTCGGCTGCGGCGCGGTCACCGGGTCGGCCGGTTGGCGTCGCTGGCGCACAGCACCCAGGCGTCCTTCTTGCGTCAGCTCGGCTGGCATGACAAGGCGCGCGGCTGGGACGGCCGGGCACTGGCGGTGGCGGGCGCCGACCGGGAAGCACGGGCCGACGCGTTGATCGGCCTTGCGGCCGACGCGCTCGGGGTCGGCCGGTTCGCCTCCTCGGCGCGGGCGCTTTCGTCGGCAGAGAGTTTGCTCGACGGCGCGCCGTCGCGGCTGCCCGTCCGGTTCGCGTGGGTGTCGGCCGAGTTGGCGATGGCTGCAGGCGACGGCCCGGCCGCGGTAGCTCACGCCGAGCGGGCGGTCGAACTCGGCCGCCGCCCTCGGCTCGGCGCGTCACAGCGGTGAAGTCCGATGTCGTACTGGCCGCCGCGTGCTGCAGTGACGGCCGAGCTCGACCGATCGCGCACGCTGGCCGACGCCGCGCTGGAAACCACCGCAGCAACTGGGGATCCTCCCGTTGAGCTGGGCGCTGGCGTGCCTGATGGAGGCGGTCGGCAGCGGGAACCTCTCCGCTGATCAGGTCGTTGAAATTCGCGATGACTGCGCTGATGAGGTGCGGCGCCGAGGCGGCGTGTTGTTTGATCGCTGAGCCAGGCCGCGCCGGCCCGAGAGTTAGTGTTTAGCCCAGTTACTTAAACGCCACCTGTCCCATCAGTAACGCTGGAGAGAGCTTCACCGATGACAATTTCGGGAGAACGTCTCGATGCTGTCGTTGCTGAAGCCGTGGCGGGCAACCGGGACGCGCTCCGGGAGGTGCTGGAGACCATCCGTCCCATCGTTGTCCGGTACTGCCGGGCGAGGGTCGGGACGGCCGAGCGGAGCGGTCTCTCAGCTGACGATGTGGCACAGGAGGTGTGCTTGGCCGCCATCACGGCGCTGCCGCGCTACAAGGATCAGGGACGACCGTTCCTGGCCTTTGTGTACGGCATCGCTGCGCACAAGGTCGCAGACGCGCATCGCGCGGCCGGCCGGAATCGCGTCTGAGCCGACCGATGTCGTGCCGGAGCGCTTCTCCGCGGAAGCCGGTCCCGAACAGATGGCCATCCAGGGTGAATCCGCGGAGCGGATGAACAAGCTGCTCTCGATCCTGCCGGACAAGCAGCGAGAAATCCTGATTCTGCGCGTGGTCGTGGGCATGAGCGCCGAGGAGACCGCAGAAGCGGTCGGCAGCACGCCCGGGCGCGGTTCGGGTGGCCCAGCACCGGGCGTTGGCCCGGTTGAAGTCGGAGATCAACGCGACGGGGCACGACTATGCCTGATTTCAGTCGCTGGGGCGCTAGCGGAGGCGATCCGTCGCTCAATGCCATCGGGCGCACGGACCGCTACCTAGACGCACTCGCCTCCGAGCAACCGGTGTACGCGACCGATCCGGCCGACGCCGAACTGGCCAATCTGATGGCCGGCTGGCGCGATGAGGTGCGCAGGCCGCCAACGAGGGTGGCCACGCAGCGCGACGCCGAGATCGTCCTGCAGCGCGCTGTCGCGGCTCGCAGGCGAACGCGGATGTCGGTGGCCGCCATGGGTTCGGTCGCCGCAGCGCTGTTGTGCCTCGGTGGTTTCGGCGCCGTTGTCTACGGCGCCGGTCCAGGCGATGCGCTGTACGGGTTGCGCACAGCACTGTTCGGTGAGCAGCAGGTGACCCGCGATGACCAGGTGGCACTCGCCGCCCAGACCGAGATGCAACAGGTCCAGCAGCTGATCGACCAGGGCAACTGGACCGAGGCTCAGGACAAGCTCGAGACGATCACCTCGACGGTGCAGACCGTCGAGGACCCCCAACGGCAGCAGGAACTGCAGCAACAGTTGAACCAGCTGTCGGTCAAGGTGGAAACCCGCGACCCCAACGCGACGGTGCCCGAAGCGCCCGTCGAGCCGCTGGCGCCCGGTGTTCCGGTGCCGCCGGTGCCCGCGCTGCCGCCGCCGGGAGGCGAATCGCCTGGACCGCTGCCTCGGGGGACCGGGTCTGCCGCTGCCGCTGCCAGGGGGACCGGGTTTCCCGCTGCCGCTACCAGGGCCGGGAGTGCCGCCCGACGTCTCGTTCCCACCGCTCCCGCTGCCCAAGCCGTTGCCGGATGAGCAGAAGCCCGATGAGCCGAAGCCCGATCAGCCGAAGCCCGATGAGCCGAAGCCGTTGCCGAAGCCCGATGAGCCGAAGCCGTTGCCGAAGCCACCTGCGGATGAACCCGAGCCTGAGCCGGAGGGGCCGAAGGCTCCGCCGAAGCCGTTGCCGGTGGAACCGAGGCCCGAGTTGCCAAAGCCCGTGGAGCCGCCGAAGCAGATCGCACCACCGCCTCCGCCAAAGCTCGAGGCGCCTGCGCAGGAGGCTCCGCCGGCACCGCCGCCACCGGTGATCCCTGTGGTCCCGCTTGTACCCGCGCCCAAGCCCCCGCCTGCCCTAGCGCCGCCGCAGGAGGAGCCGCCGGGGGAGCCGCCGACGACGATCTTCCCGATACCGGGGGAGAAGCCCAAACGCGGGGACTGACGGGGGTCAGCTGTTAGCGATATCCGTCGGGTTCCGACGTCGCCTCGTTGAGCGACGCATCGGCGTACCCGCGGCAATAATCCCAGGTCACGTACGCATCCGGCTCGGGATCGTAGGCCGGCTCGTGCGGACGGACGGTGCCGTCGACCAGCAGCTGCAGCAGGTTGGCCCGCAGCATGTCCCAGTCGTGATAGTGGTCCTGCTGGCATTCGTCACAGCACACCACGAGACCGCGAATTCCCTTGTGCGCCAACAGCGCTTCATAGACCGCCAGGTCGGCCAGGTCGGCTTCTACTGCCGTGCGCTCCTGCGCGTCCAGCGGCTGGCCGGGTTCGAGGGCGTCGAGCGCTCCCGAAGGGTCGCACGGGTCATCGGCGAACGGATCCGGCGGCAAACCCGGCGGGAGGTGGTCTCGCACGACTCCACACTAGCTAGCCGCACTGGCTCCCGCCAGCGGTTGCCCCAGCCGCCGCCGGGTCTGTCGGCCGACCCGCGTGGGGCGCAGTTCCCGGCGCCGATGCCGATAGGATAGTTATCTAGCTCTGCGCCGATGGAGGCTCCACTCATGTCGATCGCTGAAAGCGACATCCCCATCGCCGTACCGGTTGCCGACCGGCGGCGACGATCCCACCAAGATCGCGATGCTCGGGCTGACCTTCGACGATGTGCTGCTTTTGCCTGCCGCTTCCGATGTGGTGCCCGCCACAGCCGATACCTCCAGTCAGCTCACCCGGCGGATTCGGCTGAAGGTGCCGTTGGTCAGCTCGGCGATGGACACCGTCACCGAGGCGCGGATGGCGATCGCGATGGCCCGTGCCGGCGGCATGGGCGTGCTGCACCGCAACCTTCCCGTCGCCGAGCAGGCCGGCCAGGTCGAAACGGTCAAGCGGTCCGAAGCAGGCATGGTCACCGACCCCGTCACCTGCTCGCCGGACAACACCCTTGCCGAGGTCGACGCGATGTGCGCGCGGTTCCGGATCTCCGGACTGCCCGTCGTCGACGACACCGGCGAGCTCGTCGGCATCATCACCAACCGCGACATGCGGTTCGAGGTCGATCAGTCCAAGCCGGTGTCCGAGGTGATGACCAAGGCGCCGTTGATCACTGCGCGGGAGGGTGTCTCCGCCGAGGCGGCGCTTGGCCTGTTGCGCCGCCACAAGATTGAGAAGCTGCCGATCGTCGACGGGCACGGCCGGCTGACCGGGCTGATCACCGTCAAGGACTTCGTCAAGACCGAGCAGCACCCGTTCGCGACCAAGGACAGCGACGGCAGGCTGCTGGTCGGTGCGGCGGTCGGCATCGGCGCCGACGCGTGGACGCGGGCGATGACGCTGGCCGATGCCGGGGCCGACGTGCTGGTCGTCGACACCGCGCACGCCCATAACCGCCTGGTGCTGGACATGGTCAGCAAGCTCAAACGCGAAGTCGCCGCACCGCGTCGACGTGATCGGCGGAAATGTCGCCACCCGCGCCGCTGCGGCCGCACTGGTCGAGGCGGGTGCCGATGCGGTGAAGGTCGGGGTGGGGCCCGGGTCCATCTGCACCACCCGCGTGGTCGCCGGGGTCGGCGCGCCGCAGATCACCGCGATCCTCGAGGCGGTCGCGGCGTGTGCCCCTTCCGGCGATTCCGGTGATCGCCGACGGCGGCCTGCAGTACTCGGGCGACATCGCCAAGGCGCTGGCCGCGGGCGCATCCACGACGATGCTGGGCTCGCTGCTTGCCGGGACCGCCGAGGCCCCCGGTGACTTGATCTTCGTCAACGGCAAGCAGTTCAAGAGCTACCGGGGCATGGGGTCGCTCGGGGCGATGCAGGGCCGCGCCGACGCGAAGTCGTACTCGAAAGACCGCTACTTCCAAGACGATGCGCTCAGCGAGGACAAGCTGGTGCCGGAGGGCATCGAGGGCCGCGTCCCGTTCCGTGGCCCGCTGTCGACGGTGATCCACCAGCTCACCGGCGGCCTGCAGGCCGCGATGGGCTACACAGGCGCGGCGACGATCGAGCAGTTGCAGCAGGCGCAGTTCGTCCGGATCACCCCGGCGGGGCTGAAGGAGAGCCACCCGCACGACATCGCGATGACCGTCGAAGCGCCGAACTACTACACCCGCTAGCGAGTCCGCATGCGCGACATGGTCGAAATCGGGATGGGCCGAACTGCCCGCCGCACCTATGAACTCGACGACATCAACATCGTTCCGTCTCGGCGGACCCGGTCTTCGCAGGATGTGTCGACGGCCTGGCAGCTCGACGCGTACCGGTTCGAGATCCCCGTGGTCAGCCACCCGACCGACGCGCTGGTGTCGGTGGAATTCGCCATCGAGCTCGGCCGCCTCGGCGGTCTCGGCGTGCTCAACGGCGAGGGACTGATCGGCAGGCACGCCGACGTGCAGGCGAAGATCGCCCAAGTGGTCGAGGCCGCGGAGAAGGAGCCGGAGCCTTCTGCCGCGATTCGCCTTCTGCAGCAACTACATTCGGCGCCGCTGGATCCCGACCTGCTCGGTGCCGCGGTCGCCCGCATTCGCGAAGCAGGGGTGACCACCGCGGTTCGGGTGAGCCCGCAGAACGCGCAGGCGTTGACGCCCGTCGCTGGTGGCCGCGGGCATCGACCTGCTCGTCATTCAGGGCACGATCGTGTCGGCCGAACGCGTCGCGCAGGACGGCGAGCCGCTGAACCTCAAGACGTTCATCTCCGAACTGGACGTGCCGGTGGTGGCAGGCGGCGTGCTCGACCACCGCACCGCGCTGCACCTGATGCGCACCGGCGCCGCCGGTGTGATCGTCGGCTACGGCTCCACCAGCGGGGTGACCACCAGCGACGAGGTGCTCGGCATCAGCGTGCCGATGGCGACCGCGATCGCCGACGCCGCCGCCGCCCGGCGCGAGTATCTCGACGAGACCGGCGGCCGGTACGTGCACGTGCTGGCCGACGGCGACATCCACACCTCCGGCGACCTGGCCAAGGCCATCGCGTGCGGTGCCGACGCCGTGGTGCTCGGCACGCCGTTGGCGCTGGCGGCCGAGGCGCTCGGCGAGGGCTGGTTCTGGCCCGCCGCCGCCGCCCACCCGTCGCTGCCCCGCGGCGCGCTGCTGCAGGTCGCGATCGGCGAGCGGCCGTCGCTGCAGCAGGTGCTCACCGGCCCGTCCGACGACCCGTTCGGCTCGTTGAACCTGGTCGGCGGGCTGCGCCGGTCGATGGCCAAGGCCGGCTACTGCGACCTGAAGGAGTTCCAGAAGGTCGGCCTGACCGTCGGGAACTAGCCCGGCAGCTCGTCACCGTTCGGAATGAAGACGAACGGATTCGCGCCGGTGTTGGTGGGCACAAGGGGATCCGAGCCGTCGCCCGGCGGGGTCGGCGCAGTCGCAGCGGCCGTCGTCGGAGCGGTGGGGTGCGGCTTCGCGGGTGCGGCCGAGGCGGCGGGCGCGGACTGCGATCGCGCCCGCTAGCGCAACGGCGGCCAGCGCGGGGGCGAGGTAGCGGATTGTGGTCTTCATAACCCACTGACTACGCCCGCCCGCCGGAGCTCGGCTGTGAGATCGCTCCGAGGTCGCTGTCGCCGACCCGGGCTAGTAGTTACTGGCCGGTAAGTTCATAATGAGTCGATGCAGCCTGACTATGACGTTCTGATCATCGGTTCGGGGTTCGGGGGCAGCGTCACCGCGTTGCGGCTCACCGAGAAGGGCTACCGCGTCGGCGTGCTCGAGGCGGGCCGTCGCTTCGCCGACGAGGAGTTCGCCAAGACCTCGTGGAACCTGCGCAAGTTCCTGTGGGTGCCGAAGCTCGGCATGTACGGCATCCAGCGGATCCATCTGCTGCGCAACGTGATGATCCTGGCCGGCGCGGGCGTCGGCGGCGGATCGCTGAACTACGCCAACACGCTCTACGTGCCGCCGGACCCGTTCTTCAACGACCCGCAGTGGAAGCACATCACCGACTGGCGCGCCGAGCTGATGCCGCACTACGAGCAGGCGCAGCGCATGCTCGGCGTGGTGTCAGAACCCGACGTTCACCGACGCCGACAAGATCATGAAAGAGGTCGCCGACGACATGGGCGTCGGCGACACCTTCGTGGCGACGCCGGTCGGCGTGTTCTTCGGGCCGGACGGCACCAAGACGCCGGGCAAGACCGTGCCCGACCCGTACTTCGGCGGGGCCGGGCCCGACCGCACCGGCTGCATCGAATGCGGCTCCTGCATGACGGGCTGCCGGTACGGCGCCAAGAACACCCTCGTGAAGAACTATCTGGGCCTGGCGGAAACGGCTGGGGCACAGGTGCATCCGATGACGACGGTGACCGGGTTCAAGCAGCGGTCCGACGGGCTGTGGGAGGTCAAGACCGCACGCACCGGCCGCGCTGCTGCGCCGCAAGCGCCGCACCTTCACCGCCACCCACGTCATCTTGGCCGCGGGCACGTTCGGCACCCAGAAGCTGCTGTTCAAGATGCGCGACAACGGCAAGCTGCCGAAGCTGTCCGACAAGCTCGGCGTGCTGACCCGCACCAACTCGGAGTCGATCGTCGGCGCGGGCACGCTCGAGGTGCGCGACGACCTCGACCTCACCCACGGCGTGGCGATCACGTCGTCGATCCACCCGACCTCCGACACCCACATCGAGCCGGTGCCGCTACGGCAAGGGCTCCAACGCGATGGGCCTGCTGCAGACGCTGATGACCGACGGCGCCGGCCCGCAGCGGCACCGACGTGCCGCGCTGGCGGCAGCTGCTGAGACCAGGCGGGCGAGGACCCGAAGAAGCATGCTGCGGATGCTCAACCCGCGGCACTGGAGCGAGCGCACCATGATCGCGCTGGTGATGCAGCACCTGGACAACTCGATCACCACGTACACCAAACGCAGCAAGCTCGGCTTCCGCCGGATGCTCAGCAAGCAGGGCCACGGCGAGCCGAACCCGACCTGGATTCCGGTCGGCAACGAGGTCACCCGCCGCCTCGCGAAGAAGATCGACGGCGTCGCGGGCGGCACCTGGGGCGAGCTGTTCAACATCCCGCTGACCGCGCACTTCCTCGGCGGCGCGGCGATCGGAGACAGCCCGGAGCACGGCGTGATCGACCCGTACCAGCGGGTGTACAACTACCCGACGCTTTCGGTGGTGGACGGCGCCGCGATCTCGGCGAATCTCGGCGTCAACCCGTCGCTTGAGCATCACCGCGCAGGCCGAGCGGGCGGCGTCGCTGTGGCCGAACAAGGGCGAGGAGGACCTGCGGCCGGGCCAGGGCGAGGCCTACAAGCGGCTCGCGCCGATCCCGCCCGAGCATCCCGTCGTGCCCGCCGACGCGCTTCGGCGCGCTGCGGCGGCTCCCGAGCGAACCGGTCAGCGAGCCGGTCAGCTCGAGCTGGTTACCAGACACCCTGAAGAGCGGGGTACTTCGGGGGTCATGCGGACCGCGCTACTACCAGGAATTGTCGACGCTCGGCGATCAGATGGGCGAGATGTGCGGTCTGGCCGCCGACGCGATGGAGCACGCCACATGCTGCCTTGCTGCGACGCCGATCTGACCCTGGCCGAACAGGTCATCGCCGACCACGAGCACATCGCGGCGTTGAGTCAGCGGGTCGAAGGAACAGCGCTCAGACTGCTTGCGCTGCAGGCGCCGGTGGCCGGTGACCTGAGAAAGATCGTCGGCTCGATTCACATCAGCGCCGACATCGAACGGATGGGCGCACTCGCCGTGCACGTCGCGAGGATCTCCCGGCTGCGGCATCCCGACTGCGCCTTGCCGGACGACGTCCGAGCCAGCTTCGCCGAAATGGGTGCCAGGTCAGTCCAATTGGCCAGAACGGCGCGGGAAGTGTTGTTGTCGAGCGATTCCGGCAAGGCCGGTCGGCTGCAAGAAGAAGACGACGCCGTCGACGCCGAGCACCGGCACCTGTTCACCCTGCTGATCGACCACAAATGGCAGGACGGGGTGTGTTCTGCGGTCGACGTCGCACTGCTCGGCCGCTACTACGAACGATTCGCCGACCACGCCGTCGAGATCGGCAGGCGGGTGGTGTTCGAGCAGACCGGCGGCCTGCCCGCAGGCAAGCAGCTGGCCTAGGTCGACGTCTCCTTGCGCCGCGCTATCTGCGCCTCGAGCATGCTCCTCGAACGCGCCCTCGTCGCGGCCGAGGGCGATGGTCGCCGCGGCCATCGCCGACCACTGCGATCGCCAGCAGCCCGACGGTCGCGGGATCGCTGCACCGCGAGCGTCTCGCCGAGCACGACCACGCCCAGCGAAACCGCGACCAACGGCTCGAGCACCAGCATGGTGGGTACCGAGGTCTGCAACGCACCGGCGTGAAATGCGGACTGCTGCAACAAGGTTGCCGCCACACCGAGGATGACGACGAGATAGGGCGCAGGCACGATGAGCGTGCCCCACAGGCCTTCCGCGTTCAGGCGTTGCACCGTGACCTTGGTGAGCACCGCAACCACGCCGAACAGCACGCCGACCGCGGTGGCGATCAGCAGCGCGCGCTTGCGGCCCTGACTGCGGGCGCCGCCGACCACACACGCCAAGACCACGATCGCGCACAACACCGTCGCCAGATATCCAGATGGCGGGCGGCGGGCGGTAGTTGCCCGGCTGTAGCGCGCGCCATCATCAGGAATGTCGCCAAGCCGAACGTCAGCACCAGCGCCCAAGCCCAGTCGTGAGTCGGTGACGCGGCGATGCGCCAGCCGGGCACTCATCGGCAACGCGAACAGCAGCGCCGACACCAGCAGCGGCGCGACCAGTATCAGCGAGCCCCAGGTCAACGCGAGCGCCTGGAAGCCATAGCCGGACGCCGCCACCGCCGTACCTGCCCACCACAGGCGGTTCCGCAGCAGCTTCTTGAACATCGTCGTGCTGACACCCTCGTCCTGAGGGATTTCCAGCGTCGCCCGCTGACGGATCACGATCCCCAGTGCCGAGGTCACCGCTGCGGCCAGCGCCAGCAGAACGACCACCCACTCGGGCATGAATCTCCTTCATCGGCTGTGAACGAGCTTGCTCACGGGATACCCAATCACAACACGGGCCGTGGTCTATGGTTTGGCGGGTGAATAGCGGGGGTGTCCTCGACGGAAAGATCGCCATCGTCACCGGCACCAGTCGCGGAGTCGGGGTGGGGATCGCCCACGAGCTGTTACGCGCAGGTGCCACCGTCATCGGCTGCTCGAGGTCGAGACTCGACGGCATCCCCGGTGCGGAGCAAGACGAAGCGTGGCTGCAGCGCTCGGCCCAGATGGTCTGTGACCAAGGCGATTTCCGTGCCATCGACGCCATGGTCTCGGAGGTGGCAGGCACCTACGGACGCATCGACATCCTGGTCAACAACGCAGGCGGCACCGTGCCGACCCCCAGCGTCGAAGACGTTCCCGAGCTGGTCCAGCGGATCCAGGGCGCGCCTCGAGCCGACGACGACTTCGAGCGGACGGCGCTGTTTCACGCGTTCGCCATCCAGATGAACCTGATCAGCCCGCTGTGGTTCGCCATCCGTGTCTACCGTCAGATGCGCGGCCAGGACGGCGTCGGGTCGATCATCAACATCTCCAGCGGCACCGGTCACCCGGCCGGGTCCCCACGCTCGTTTCCTACGGCGCGGCGAAGTCCGGGCTCAACCACCTCACCCGGTCGCTGGCCGAGGAGTGGGGGCCGCATGCGCGTGTCAACGCGCTTGCGCTCGGTCCGACGATGACCGACAACTTCCGTTCTTTCGTGCTGTCCAAGGACGACCCGCGGGGCGAGGAGTACTTCCGCAACGTTCCGCTCGGCCGCGCGGGCGAACCTGCCGAGGTCGGCAGGACCTGCGTGTTCCTGTGCAGCGGTGCGGCCGACTTCATCAACGGCACCACCATCGAGATCGACGGCGGCATGCTGCCCGGCGTGCTGTACGACGCGGGCCTCAAGACGATCACCGATCTGCTCTGAGACGCCCGCCCGTAGACTGAGCAGGTGCAACAGCAATCCCCTCGCCCCGTGTTGGTGGTCGACTTCGGGGCGCAGTACGCGCAATTGATCGCGCGGCGCGTCCGCGAGGCAAGGGTGTATTCCGAGGTCGTTCCGCACACCGCCACCGTCGACGAGATCAAGGCCAAAGACCCGCAGGCCATCGTGCTTTCCGGCGGCCCGGCCAGCGTGTACGCCGACGGTGCGCCGCAGCTGGACCCCGCGCTGTTCGACCTCGGTATTCCGGTGTTCGGCATCTGCTACGGCTTTCAGGCGATGGCACAGGCCCTCGGCGGCACTGTCGCCCACACCGGGACCAGTGAGTACGGCCGCACCGAATTGAATGTCACTGGGGGACAGCTGCATTCGGGCCTCCCCGACACCCAGCAGGTTTGGATGAGCCACGGCGACGCCGTCACCGCCGCGCCGGAGGGCTTCGATGTGGTCGCCAGCAGTGCCGGTGCAGCCGTCGCGGGTTTCGAATCGCCGCCCGACGACTGGCAGGCGTGCAGTACCACCCGGAGGTGATGCACACCCCGCACGGCCAGCAGGTGTTGAGCCGATTCCTGCACGAGTTCGCAGGCATCGACTCCAGCTGGACACCGGCCAACATCGCCGAGGCGCTCGTGGAACAGGTGCGGAGCAGATCGGGGACGGCAGGGCGATCTGTGGGTTGTCCGGCGGCGTGGATTCCGCGGTGGCCGCCGCGCTGGTGCAGCGGGCCATCGGCGACCGGCTGACATGTGTCTTCGTCGACCACGGTCTGCTGCGGGCAGGCGAGCGCGTGCAGGTGCAGCGCGACTTCGTCGCCGCGACCGGAGCCAACCTGGTCACCGTCGATGTGGCCGACCGCTTCCTCGAGGCTCTCGGCGGGGTGACCAACCCGGAGGGCAAGCGCAAGATCATCGGGCGCGAGTTCATCCGGGCGTTCGAGGGCTCGGTGCGAGACATCGTCGGCGATGACGGTTCCGACGTCGAGTTTCTTGTGCAGGGCACCCTGTACCCGGATGTGGTCGAGTCCGGCGGCGGCACGGGTACCGCCAACATCAAGAGCCACCACAATGTCGGCGGCCTCCCCGGCGACCTGAAGTTCAAGCTCGTCGAGCCGTTGCGGCTGCTGTTCAAGGACGAGGTCCGCGCCGTCGGCCGGGAACTCGGATTGCCCGAGGAAATCGTTGCGCGCCAACCCTTCCCAGGGCCAGGGCTGGCCATCCGGATCGTCGGCGAGGTGACCGCCGGCCGGCTCGACACCCTGCGGCGCGCAGATGCGATCGCCCGCGAGGAGCTGACCGCGGCGGGGCTGGACAACCAGATCTGGCAATGCCCGGTCGTACTGCTTGCCGACATCCGCTCGGTCGGGGTGCAGGGGGACGGGCGCACCTACGGCCACCCGATCGTGCTGCGGCCGGTGTCCAGCGAGGATGCGATGACCGCGGACTGGACGCGAGTGCCCTACGAGACGCTCGAACGCATCTCCACCCGCATCACCAACGAGGTTCCTGAGGTCAACCGGGTCGCGCTCGACGTGACCAGCAAGCCACCCGGCACCATCGAGTGGGAGTGATCAGGACTCCGGCGGCTCGTCCTTGTCGGCTTCCTTGTCGATGAGATCACCAAGGATCTGACCGACGGCCGTCTCGATGGTCGACTCGATCGAGAATGCCAGCGTCGCCGACACGGCGGAGACCGCCTGGGCGCGGAACCGCACCAGCATCGTGATCAGTTCTGCCATCTCGGTATCGGGTGGCAGGGCCGCCCCGGGTTTGAGCCGGTCGACGACTTCCTCGACCCCGGCCTGTACCAGTAGCTCGCTGATCTGATCGATCAGCGGTTCGATCTGCTCGTGCAGGTCGATGAGCTTGCCGGTGGACACTCCGTACTGACGAATGTCGTTGAAAGCCTCGATCAGTTTTGGCCGCACGATCGACGGCTTCGCCGTCTTCGAGCCGGATGACTCCGAGACCGACCATGCGCTCGAACCCGGGTCGTCATCAACCAGCCGCTTGGCGTCGGCGACGCTCATCCGCTCCGGCTTCTCCGTGGCCCATCTGCCCGCGATCGCGTTTTCCAGCCCGAGCATGTCGCCCACGTCCTTGCCCTGCTCCCACGCGGACAGCATCTCGTGCACGTGGGAGATGTTGTAGCCGCGGTCCAGCAGGGAGGTGATCAGCCGCAACCGCGTGAGGTGGGAGTCGTTGAACAACGCGATCCGGCCCACCCGCAACGGTGGATGCAGCAGACCGCGGTCGCGGTAGACGCGATGTTGCGGGTGGTGGTGCCCGCCATCCGCGCCAGTTCCTCGATGCGGTACTCGCCGGAGGCCGCGATACCGTGCGGCTGAACGGCCGCGTCGAACAGCTGCGACACCGCCGTCTCGATGACTTCTCGTGAGCCCCTGCGGATCTGCCGCGGCGCCCGGCGCAGACCGGCGAGGATCGTCGGAATCGCCCCCGCGGGCTGCCGTGGCTGTCGGGACCCAGTCATTTCAGGCGGTGGACGTGACCGCGCGCAGTCCTGCGTCGTGAGCCACGGCCTGGTAGTCGCCGTAC
>CAVTHR010000017.1:0-47645 GCA_963734385.1 uncultured Actinomycetota bacterium
CAAAATCAGCGCTGCGCCCTGGAGGGCGACCACGACGGCGGCCTGACGCACGGTGGCCGGTGAGGGGACGATCACGCCATCGAGCGTAGAGGTTCGACCGGTCGGGCCAAAGTCTGATAGCGTGGCTTCCTACCATCCATGTGGATGGTGTACAGATGGCCAGGAGATGGCATGGCGGAAGTCGACAAGAGCGAGAAGATCACCATCAATGTGGGTCTGGTCGATCTCGGCCAGATCGATCTGCTCGTCGGTGAGGGCTTTTACTCCAACCGGACGGACTTCATCCGCACAGCGATCCGGCGTCAGCTCGAAAGTCGGGCGGATGCGGTGAAGGACACAGTGACGCGCCGAGCGCTGAAATTGGGTACACAGCACCTCAGCCGCCGTGACCTCGAGGAACTCCGCGACGCGGGGCAGACCGTCGATCTACATGTCCTCGGGCTGGCGACGATCGCCAAAGACGTCAGCCCCGAACTCGCCCTGGCGACGATCTCTTCGGTCGAGGTGCTCGGCGCCTTCCGGGCGCCGAGGGAAGTCAAGGCGGCCCTCGCGGCCCGCACCACCTGAGCTTGTTCAGACGGCGACGACCGACCGGTCGACGTCACTATCAAAACCCGAAGGGGCTCCCATGGACGACTACCGCGCTGCCGGCATGTCAGAAGCACTAGGCTCACTCGCGCCGGACAGCTGACCGAGGCGTTCGCGGTCCTGCAGCGCACACTCGTGACCCCGCTGGCCGCCGGCCGGTGTCGATGGCCCGGCGCGGGCCTTCCCGGCCGGTTGATCCACCCGCTCGGCCACCTGGTCATCGCCAAACCGCAGCACGACGCATTCAGATGCGGCGAGGCGCGGCGGCCGCCGCACCCGGCGGTGAGATCCGCCACCTGGACCACACCGAGGCGGCCGGGACCAGAACCTATGACCTCTACATCCCCAGCGGCTACACCGGTGCGCCGGTCCCCTTGGTCGTCATGCTGCACGGAGGCAACCAGGACGCCACCGACTTCGCTGCGGGCACGCGGATGAACGACCTCGCCGAGCAGCACACATTCCTCGTCGCCTACCCACAGCAGTCCACCGCCGCCAACAGCGGCGGCTACTGGAACTGGTTCTCCCCCGCCGACCAGCAGGCAGGTGCAGGCGAGCCTGCGATCATCGCGGGCATCACCCGCCAGATCATGGCCGATCACAAGGTCGATCCCGCCCGGGTGTACGTCGCAGGACTCTCCGCCGGCGGGGCCATGGCGGCGGTGATGGCCGCGACGTACCCGGAGCTCTACGCCGGGGTCGGCGTACATTCCGGAATCGCCTACTGCGCTGCGCGTGACGTCGCGGCGGCATTCATCGCCATGCGAACCGGAGGCTCACCGGCGCCGGGCGGCCGAGTGCCATTGATCGTGTTCCACGGTGACCGCGACGACATGGTGGCGCCGGTGAACGCCAAGAAGCTCGTCGCCGCCCGGCTTGCCACTGCCGCCACCTCGGTCGTCGGACACGACCCGTCTCGACGAGCGGACCACGGGCGGCCACGCCTGTACCCGCACGGTGCACACCGACGCGGACGGCGCGGTCCTTGCCGAGTCGTGGACCGTGCATGGCGGTGGGCACGCCTGGTACGGCGGGAGCCCGGTCGGGTCCTACACCGATGCGTCGGGCCCCGACGCGTCCGCCGAAATGGTCCGCTTCTTCCTCGCGCAGAGCCAGACAGGCGGGTGAGGGCTCAGCCGCCGTCGGGATCGTCGCGCCGCCAGGTCACCACCAATTCACGTTTGGCCCCGAAGCGCTCCAGGTGACGGCCGAGCACGTCTTCGACATGGGCGAGCGATTCGGGGTCCTCGGCGGCGGCTTCGAGCACAAGGCGGTTGTCCTCCGGCCGGACGGTCGCGGTGCCGTAAGCGAAGACCAGCCGTCCGCCCTGCCGCTCGCCTGCGACCGTCTCGACGGTGTCCTTGCGACCGAGATGGGCGAGCAGTTGCTTCGCGTAGCGTTCGGGCGCGTCCGTCGCGACGATTGCGGTCGACCTCAGCAAGAACAACTTCCCGGACTCCTCAGACGCCTGCGACCTCGATGGATCCAAGGCCGCCGAACTCGAATGTGACGCTGCCCCCTGCGACGACAGGCACCGGAGCGGTCACCCCGCCGGAGAAGACCAGTTGTCCGGCCCGCAGCACCTCCCCCTCGGCGGCGAGCTGATTGGCCAGCCACGCCACCGACGCGGCCGGGTGGCCCATCACGGCAGCGCCGGTGGCGGTCATCAACACGTCGCCACCGACCCGCACGATGCAACCGATCAGCCGCAGATCCTCCACCTCATCGGGGCGGCGGGTAACCGGGCCAAGGTAGAAGCCGCCCGCACTGGCATTGTCGGCCACCACGTCGGTCAGAGTGAACTTGAAGCCCTCGTAGCGCGAGTCGAGCACATCGACGGCGCCGAAGACCGCTTCCGTGGCGGCCAGCACGGAAATCACGGTGGCAGGAGGTTCGATGTCGCGGGCGAGCAGGAACGCGATCTCGGACTCCACCCTGGGGTGGATGAAGCGGTCCAGACGCACGGGCTCGCCGTAGCCACAGATCATGCCGCTGGTCACCCGGCCGTACAGCGGGGCGTCCACGCCCATTGCCTGCTGCTTGTTACGGCTGGTCAAACCCAGCTTGTAGCCGACGAGGCGCTCCCCCGCGTCGAGCTTCGACTGCACGAATGCCTGCTGGGCCCGATACGCCGTTTCCAGGTCCAGATCTGGATAGCTGTCGCTGAACTGACCGATCGTCTTGCGCTCGCGCTCGGCGACTATCAAATCGTTGGCGATGTCCTGCGGATCGATCATGAATACGCCTCTCACACAACGGCACGGCCTAGCCCGGATCGCCTACTCGAAAAGACTCGCCGCCCGAGTGATCGCGTGCGCAAGCTCATCACCCGGCTTCCGTTCAGCGGGATCGGAATTCGCGCCACTGATTCCGTCGCATGCCGGAGACTGAATGGTGACGATCTACGACGAACCCAAGATCGACTGTCACAACCACCTTCTCGACCCCGCACATTTCGGATATGCACCCGACGCCTGGTATCACCCGGTCGCCAACGAGCAGGGCACGGCGCACCAACTGACCGACTTGTTCGATGCCTACGGTTCCCGACATGCATTGGTAGTCGGACCCAATTCGGGCTACGACACCGACAACCGATGCCTGCTGGACTTCCTCGCACGGGGAAACGGCCGGTTCAAGGGCGTCGCAGTCGTCGACAACAACATCAGCCGCTCCGAACTGGAGCGGCTGCGCGGCCTCGGCGTTGTCGGCACCACCATGCAGGCCTCACTGCTCGGCGTCGATCACTTCCGTGACACCGCAGCGCTGCTGCGCGACCTCGCCGACCTGGACATGTTCGCCGACGTGCAGGTGGACGGGGACCAACTGGTCGAGATGGCCCCGATTCTGGAGCCGTCCGGGGTGCGCGTCCTGATCGACCACTGCGGGCGGCCCGATCCCACAGCCGGACTGAGTCAGCCGGGGTTTCGCCGATTGCTCGACCTCGCATCGAGCGGGCGGTACTTCGTCAAGATCTCCGGCTTGGTGAAATGCTCGGCGGAGACCTACCCGTGGCGGGATTCCTGGCCGTTCGTGCACGCGCTGCTCGAGGCATTCACGCCCGACCGGTGCATGTGGGGGTCGGACTGGCCGTTCCTGCGGGCGCCCGAGCGGATCGACTACGGACTCGTTCTCGGCCTTGTCGAGCGACTGATACCCGATCCCGGTGACCGTCGGAAGGTGTTGTGGGACACCCCCATGCGGCTCTTCGGCTTCGATGACTCCTCAACGCTGCCCAGAAGCCTGGCACGAGCCGGAGGACAGCCGCGTGCAGATGATCGATATCCCAGTAGCGGTGGTGACCGGTGGTGCAGGTGGGCTCGGGTCGGCGATCGGACGACGCTGCATCCGATGGTTTCCAGGTCGTACTGGCGGGCGGTAGCCTGGAAGCCGCGCAGCGGGTTGCCGACGACATCGGCGAATGCGCAAGTCTGCAGCCATATCCCGGGCAGGTCGACGTCACGGACAGTGAATCGGTCGCCAAACTCGCCCGCGAGATCGGTGAACGATTCGGGCGCCTCGACGTTTTGGTCAACAATGCCGGAACCGAGCCGAGCAACACCCTCGAAGACACCACCGTCGCCGACTGGGATCGCACGATGGACGTCAACGTCAAGGGCGCGATGCTGATGTCACAGGCAGGCATCCCCTTCTGGCGTGCCCAGGGTTCGGGCAGCATTGTGAACATCAGCTCGAGGGCTCATCTGGGCCCCGTGCGGAACCCGGCCTACGTCAGCTCGAAGGCCGCGGTCGTGGGGCGTCGTTCATCGCATGGCCCCGTCGATTCCCGAACCACAAGTTGGGTGGGGATCACGATCGGGGTGTCCGGTCGGCTGACGATCCGACCCCGCACCAGGTCGACCAGCGTTCGGCCCGCGTGCTCGACGTCGCTGTGGACGGTGGTCAACGACGGCTGGCAGAAATCGGCGCCGAAGATGTCGTCGTGGCCGACGACGCTGATCGCGCCTGGCACGTCCACCTTTCTCCGCCGTAACCGCTGCAGAATTCCAATGGCCAGCAAGTCGTTGAACGCCACCAGCGCGGTGGCGCCGCTGCCGAGTCCAACATCGGCGGCCGCGGAGCCCTGGTCGAGCGTCGGCATGAACGGGCCGAGGCGGACGATCTCGACACCCAATCGCGCGGCGTTTTCGGACAGCGTGCGCCAACGTTCGGTGTCGGTCCACAGCGCGGGCGGCCCGGACAGATACGCGATCGAACGGTGGCCGAGTGCCGCCAGATGCTCGACGATCTGCCGGCTACCGTCGCGCGAATCGGTGATGACGCTGGCGAATCCGGGGACCTCCCGGTTGAACAGCACCACATCGGCCCGATCACCGACCGCACGTAGCTCAGCCTCCGGGAGAAGGCTGGAGGCGAGGACGATTCCGTCGACTCCTCGATCGTTCAGCCGCTCGATATGGGCAAGCTCCACCTCCGGCCCATCGGCGATGTCGCCGACGACCAATGACGAGCCTGCCGCGCGGGCCTGGGACTCCACCCCGCGGATCAGCGCGGCGTTGTACGGATTACCGATGCCGCTGACCATGAGGGCCAGCAAGGAGTCACGCACCGGTATCCGGGCCGCGGTATATCCGAGGCGCCGGGCGACTTCCTGGATGCGCTCACGCATGGGGCGGCTGACGCGGTCGGGATTCGACAGCGCCCGCGACACCGTGGAAACGGCGACGTCGGCTTCCCTGCGCGACATCCTGAAGCGTCACCGTCCGCCCCTTGCCTGCATCACCGGGACCGCTCATCGCCCCCTACGCACCGATCACATTGCCAAATTTTGCCATATCTTGGCAACTATGGCAAGCTATTGCCATAGTTGCCGCACGCAGTCCCTCCGAGAGAAAGCGAGCATCACCGTGAATCCGACCGCCGCCGCAGTGCCAGCGCGGGCCCGCGTCGCGTGGCTGATCTGGACGGTAGGCGTGGCCGCCTACATCCTGACGGTCATGCAGCGGACCACCCTCGCCGCTGCGGGCTTGGACGCCGCCGATCGGTTCGGGCTCAGCCCGGGCACCCTGGCCGCCTTCGTGTTCATCCAGGTGGCGGTGTTCTCCGCTGGCGCAGATCCCGGCTGGATTGATGGTGGACCGTTTCGGGCCACGAGCGATGCTCGTCGCCAACGCGGTCCTGCTCGCCGGCGGGCAGATCCTTCTGGCGCACGCGACAACCATGCCCGTCGCCGCTGCGGCGCGAGTTCTGGTCGGGACCGGCGATGCGGTCGTCTTCGCGGCGACCTTGGCGCTCATCCCACGATGGTTTTCTCCACGACGGGTGCCGTTGATGACCCAGCTGACAACAATCGTCGGTCAACTGGGGCAGATTCTGTCTGCCGTCCCGTTCGTCGCATTGCTCCGCCACAGCGGATGGTCGACCGCATTCACCAGCGTCGCCGCCGCCAGCGCGCTGATGGGCGTGCTGGCATTCGCGGTCGTGCGCAACGGTCCGCCCGGATCCTGGGTGCCGACTCCCATCGCGTCGGCCCGCGACGTCGGCATTGCACTCAAAGAGGTGTGGGCGCGCCCAGGGACACGTCTGGGGTTCTTCGGTCACATGGCCACGCAGTTCCCGATGATGGTGTTCTCGCTGCTGTGGGGATTGCCCTATCTGGTTTCCGCCCAGCATCTTTCGGAATCGACCGCCAGCTTGCTCATCATGGCGTTCGTGCTGAGCTCGGTTGTCATCGGACCGGTGATCGGCGTGCTCACCGCACGCCACACCTTGCACAGATCGTGGTTGATCCTCGGCGTCGTCGCGGCCGACATCGCGATATGGACGCTGATACTGGCCCTCCCCGGGCCTGCTCCGCTATGGCTCCTGGTCGTGCTCGTCGTCATTTTGGCCGCGGGCGGCCCCGGCTCGGTGGTGGGTCTGGACATCGCGCGGACCGCGAATCCGCGCCTGAACATCGGTGTCGCGCAGTCCATCGCGAACCTGGGAGGGTTCCTGGCCACGCTGTTCGTGCTGGCGGCCATGGGCGCGGTCATGACGGCCGCGGGCGGCTTCACTCCCGAAGCGTTCAGGATGGCCTGGCTCGTCATGTATCCGGTGTGGGCGTTGGCGATCGTGGGCATCGTCGTCACCCGGCGCAAGGCTCGCCGGCTCGACGCCGAAATCGGCATCGTGCCTCGGCCGCTGCGGCAGGTGCTGGCCCAGCGGCGAGTCGGTAACGGCCGGTTCAGTTACCGACGTTGACGGGCCGCCCGGTACGGGCGGACTCGACGACGGCATCGAGCACCTGCATGGTCTTGAGTCCGTCCCGGCCGCTACAGATCGGCTGGGCCCTGCCGCGTATGACGTCGGCGAAATGCCTCACCTGGTTGGCGAGAGGATCGCTGCGCTCGCACGCGCTCGATCGAGGTGACGAACGGCTCCTACCAGGACCGATCACCCGGGAAGATATTCAGGCGCAGAGTGAGAACCGACAGCGAACCCTGCGTTCCGGCAATGTGATACGCGTCGTCGTCGGCATAGCTGGAGAAACCGATGTTGTCCAGGGAGGTCAGCTGCCAACTGCGCCCGGCGCCGCGGTGTCGGAGAGCAGGAACGTGCCGAGCGCACTGTTGGCGAAGCGGAAGACCATCGCCGCGGTGACCTCGACGGGGAACCCGCGAGTTGAGTTCGACGTCAACGCGATCACGGTGTCGATGTCACCGATCAGCGACAGCAGGATGTTCACCTCGTGGGTCAGGTTGAGCAGGATGGGCCCGCCCCCGGGCTGCGCGTCGCCAACCGTCGCCAACGTCGAAAGAGTCGTCGGGTTTGTAGAACAAGGCGCGTGCCTGATACGACGACAAGAGTTCCCAGGACGCCGCTTTCGACGATCTCACGGGCCTTGGCCAAGATGGGGCAGGAGCTGCGAGGGGTGTCCGGTCAGCACGGGTACCTCGGCCTTCTCGACTGCCACGAGGAGGCGAGTGACGGACACAACGTTGTCGCCGATGGGTTGCACGACGATCACGAGTACCTCGGCAGCGACACGCTTCCGGGCAGCCGACGACATGCATACGGTTCGGCGTGGCCGGGATGAAGACGTCCGGCTGGTCCCTTGCGAACAGCTCGGCCAAGGGACGCAGATAGCAGCGGCTCACCGTAGATGAGGGCCAGATCCGAGTTGACATGGACGGCGTCCACGAACGACGCTGAGCATGGTCGATGACGGTGGCGTCGATCTCCTCGCATGTGTCGCTTGCCGATCATCTCTGCACCGGCCACCGCGATTCGAACCCGTTCTCGCGCGGCTCTCAGGTGAAGACGTACGTGCCTGGCCCTGGGCCGAGCACGGGATGCGTCGCGGAGCCCATCGGCGGCGGGTCTGTCATCTCGCCCGCATGTTCGGCCGACCACTTCGCCCAGTCGACCCACCACGATTCGGGCGTGCGCTGCGCGGAAGACATCCAGTCGTCGGCCTCGGCAGGGTTGTCGTCCGCGGCGAGATACCACGACTTCGGGCCGGGCGGGTTGACGATTCCAGCGATATGCCCGCCATTGCTGAGAACGAATCGCGTTGTCCCGGAGAACAGTTGGGTGGTCTTGTACGCCGACTGCCACGGCACGATGTGATCGTTCTTCGCGCTGACCACGTAGGCGTTCGACTTGATCGAGGAGAGGTCGATAGTCTGACCCGCAATTTCGAGTTGCCCTTGGGCAAGCAGGTTTTGGACGTAGAAATTCCGGAGATAGAACGCGTGCATCGCACCCGGCATTTTCGTGCTGTCGGCGTTCCAGGCGAGGATGTCGAACGCCGGCGGATCCTGCCCGAGCAGCCAGTTCGACACCACATAGTTGAAGATCAGGTCGTTCGCACGCATTATGTCGAACGTTCCGGCCATCGACTCGCCCTCGAGCGTTCCGCCCGCCTTGGCCATCGCCTTTTCGACACGATCGACCGCCGCTTCGTCGGTGAAAACCCCCAACATGCCGGGCTCTGAGTAGTCGAGCATGGTGTTGAGCAAGGTCACGTTGCCGACCCTGTCGTCGCCGGTCTGCGTGAGGTAGGCCGCCGTGATCGCGGTGAGCGCACCACCGAGGCATAGTCCGACGATGTCGATCTTGGGTGAACCGGTGACTTCCGAGATGACATCCAACGCTTGCCGCGGCCCAGAAACGAGGTAGTCGTCCATGGTGGTGCCGTACATCTCTTTCGTGGGATTGCGGTAGCTGATCGCGAAGACTGTCCTGTTGTGCCGGATCGCCCACTCGATGAAGCTGCGGTCCGGTGCCAGGTCCATGATGTAGTACTTGTTGATCCACGGCGGACTGCACAGCAGTGGAGTGGCGTGCACCGTCTCGGTCTGGGGCTCGTACTGCAGCAGCTCCATCAGCTCGTTGCGGAACACCACTTTGGCGGGCGTCGTCGCGAGGTTCTCTCCGACGGTGAACGCGCTGCTGTCGACCTGTCGGGGGCGTCCCTTGTTCTGCGCGACATCCAGCGCGAGATTGCGCGCACCCCGCAGCAAGCTCATACCCGCGGTCTCGAAGGCTCGCTTCATCGCGACCGGATTGGAGACCAGGAAATTCGTGGGGGCGACTGCGTCCAGTAACAGGTTCAGCCCAAGGGACGCCTTCGCCGCCTGCTTGGCATCGACACCCGAGGAGTCGACAAGCGATCGCGCGAACTCGCATTGCGCCAAGTAGGCGAGCCGGAGCGCATGAAAATACGGATTGTCCGTCCACGCGGGATCGGCGAACCGGCGATCGCTCGGGGCCTTGTCGTCACCCTTCGGTTTCCTGATCCAGGAGTTGAGGACTGTCGACGGTATCCGCGCAAGATCCGACGACAACCTGATCGAGGCCGTCATGACGTCGGCGGGATTCTTGGCAGCGCCACCGAGGACCGCCTTGAGTGCATCCCCGATGCCGGCGGTGTCCGGACCGATCACATCCCACTCGGGCGCGACGATCTCTGCTGCGTTCTGACCGACTTCAAATGATGATCGTGGAGCCACGGCGCTCCATGATGGTCAGATTGTCGACGACGCGGCGCGCGTCCTCCCACTGGCCGGAAGCACCGCGATTCCCACTGCCCGGGAACGGTATTTGAAGATCAGGGGCGCCGGAGCATCGTCAACCCTGTGAAAACAGCGGTTGTTCACCGAAGGCTGGCAGATCAGCTATGGCAAGCCGATCAAACGGCGGTCCCGATACCGCCGCTGACCGATCAACATCCGGATCTGTCCATCGAGGACGCTTATGCGATCCAATCGGTGAACATCGACCGGCGGATCCAGAACGGCGAGCGGATCTGTGGCCGCAAGATCGGACTGACGTCGCAGCCGATGCAGGAGACTGCTCGGCGTCGACGAACCCGACTACGGCGTGCTGCTGGACGGCATGTTCGTCGAGGACGGCGACGTGATCGATCTGCAAAGGCTCGTGCAACCGCGAGTCGAAGCCGAGATGGCCTTCATCATGGAGCGCGACCTCGAAGGGCCCGGCGCAAACACGGCGTCCGCGTTGCGGGCGATCGCCGGAGCGTTGCCGGCAGTGGAGATCGTCGACTCGCGGGTTGCGGACTGGAAGATCAAGCTGGTCGACACCGTGGCCGACAACGCGTCGTCGGGACTCATCGTGATGGGCGGACGGCTACGCCGTGTCGACGAACTCGACCTGCGACTCGTCGGCGTCGCCGTCACCCGGGGCGGCGAGCTGATCGACACCGGCGCCGGAGCCGCCGCGCTTGGCAATCCAGCACGCTGTGTTGCGTGGCTCGCGAACAAGCTCGCGTCGTTCGGGGCGAAGCTGAATGCCGGTGACGTGGTTCTGCCGGGAGCGGTTCACAAGATGGTGCCGGTGCAGCCCGGAGACGTCTTCCGTGCGGAGTTCGCGCACCTCGGCGCGGTCACGGTTCGGTTCTCCGAAGAAACGAGGAGTGTCGCATGATCGACGCTGCAGAGATCGCGAAGCAACTGATTCTGGCAGAGCAGGAACGTCGGGCTATCGCTCCGTTCACACATCTGAACCCGGAGCTGGACACCGACACTGCGTACGCCGCTCAGCGCATCGTCGTCCAGGCTCGATTGGACAACGGGGAGCGCATCATTGGAGCCAAACTGGGCCTGACGAGCCGCGTCAAGCAGAAGACCATGGGCGTCGACTCACCACTGTTCGGGGCGGTGACCGACCGCATGATTGCACCCTTCGGCGAGCCGATAGCGCTGGACGAGTTGATTCATCCGCGAGTCGAGCCGGAGATCGCGTTCGTGCTGGCCCGTGACGTCGCGGCCCCGGCGACGGTCTCCAGTGTGCTGGCGGCGACCGAAGTGGTCTGCGGCGCGGTCGACGTCCTCGACTCCCGTTACGAGGACTACCGTTTCACCCTGCCGGACGTGATCGCCGACAACACGAGTGCCGGTCGATTCCTGCTGGGCCCAAACCAACTGGCGCCGAGCGCCATTGATGACATTCGGCTGCTGGGGTGCGTTCTGCGGCTGAACGGTGGCGTTGCCGCGACGGCGGCAGGCGCGGCGGTGATGGGCCATCCGGCCGCGTCGGTGGCGTGGCTGGCGAATCAGCTGGGCGAGCGCGGCGAAGTCCTCAAGGCCGGATGGATCATCTTCTCGGGCGGCCTGACCGCGCCGATACCACTCACCGCGGACAACGTGATCAGTGCCGAGTTCGACGGTCTCGGCACCATCGAGGTGTTCGCCGCGTAACGAGTACCGCTACCCCGCCCGCTGCGACAACTCGTAGAGGCCGTTGATCGCCATCGAATAGCCCTGCACACCGAACCCGACGATGATCCCGCGCGCGAGCGGTGAGATCACCGAATGATGCCGAAACTCCTCCCTGGCATGAACATTCGATATGTGCAGTTCGACCACGGGCAGCGTGGCCGCCTCGATGGCGTCGCGAATCGCATACGAGTAGTGGGTGTGCGCACCAGGGTTGTACACCGCGCCGATCGAGCCGCCCGCCTTTACCGCCGCGCCGGTCTCGTGGATCCAATCCACCAGCTGGCCTTCATAGTTCGACTGCAGGAAGACCAGTTCCAGCCCGAGCTTTTCGGCATCCTGCCGGCACATCTGCTCGACATCGTCGAGTGTCGTGGACCCGTACACCTCCGGCTTGCGGGTGCCGAGCAGGTTCAGGTTGGGGCCGTTCATCACGGTCACGGACGTCATGGCAACTCCCTGTCGGCGTTGGCGAGGACGATACCTGCGGCGAGCACTATTTCGACACAAGTGCCTTTGCCTCGGTCCGCATCCGCTCGTACTCGTCTTTGGGGACGGGGACGGCGTCCTTCTTGCCGAGATCGTTCATGTGAATCCTGGATGTTTCGCGCGAGAAGAACGCCGCGATTGCGGCGATTACTGCCAACACGATCGTGAAGGTGCCGACGACCAGGATCACCCGGCCTTCAGCAGCGTCGGCCGCCGCCCGGCAGGTTTCGCCCGACGGCAGGACCGTGTCCGGCATGAACTTCTTCTCCTCCACGCACGCGCCCGGCGTCGGGCCGGCGAGCACCGCGTAGATCGCGGGCAGGAACGCGGTGATCAAGGTGCCGATGTTCTGCGACACGGCGAACCCCGTGACCCGCGTCTTGGTCGGGAACTGTTCCGGATAGAAGGACGGGAAGACGGCGTTGTACCCCTGGTAGACGATCCCCCACATCAGGACGGCGAGAATGAATGCCATCGGGAGGTTCCCGTGGCTCACCGCATACAGATACGGGTAACCGAGGACGCCCGCACCGAGACAGCCGGCGATGATGACCGGGCGTCGGCCGATCCGATCGGAGAGGTTGCCCACGAACGGGATCAGGATCACCGCGACGACGTTCCCGGCCACCGTGATCCAGAGGTAGTCGGACGCCCTCAACCCGACTCCGTAGGCCGCGTTGGTCGCAAAGGTCGCCCCGAAGACGGTCACCGTGGTCGGAACGACGTTCATCAGCGCCATGCAGATCGACCCGGAGCATGTCGGCGCCATTCTCCTTGACCGCCATCACGATCGGCGCCTTGGGCACCTCGCCGTGGACCTCCTCCTCCTGGAACGCCGGCGTCTCGTCGACCCGTCGACGGATGATGTAACCCGGCAAGAACCACCAACGCGCTGAGCAGGAACGGGATCCGCCAACCCCAGCTTTGAAAGGCCTCGTCCGGCAGTATCGCGGCCAACGGCAGGAAGACCGCTGCGGCGAGGATCTGTCCCGCTTGCACGCCTTGAAGAGTGAAGCTGCTGAAATACCCCCGCCTACCGAACGGTGAGTGCTCCATGATCATCGAACCGGCCCCGGCGAGTTCGCCGCCGACCGCAAAGCCCTGGATCAATCGCAGGGCGACAAGCAGGATCGGCGCCCAGATCCCGATCGCCGCATACGACGGGAGCAGCCCGACACACAACGTGGAGAACCCCATCAGCATCATGCACAGAACGAGGACGTTCTTCCTGCCGTGCTTGTCGCCCCAATGCCCGAGAATGAACGCACCAAGTGGCCGCGCAACGTAGCCGACGCCAAACGTGGCCAAGGCGATAACGATACCCATCTGCGGGTTGCTCTCCGGGAAGAAGAGGGTCGGAAACACCAGCGCCGCGGCCTGGGCGTAGATGAAGAAGTCGTAGTACTCGAGGGCACTGCCGATCCAGCCACTCGCGGCGGCCTTCTTCGGCGTCTTGGCGAACTCCGTGGGTTCGTGCGAACCCGCCGGCTCAACGATCTGATCTGCCATTACTGATCTCCTCGTGAAGGAACCCAGCGCTCCAACGGCGGCTGTATTGGTAGTTGACCCGCGCAAGCTGTCGTGGTCAACGACCCAGCGGACGATTTCCGCTGGGCGGATACCCATCCCGCGCCGTGATCCGACCGGTCGAGCGCGGTGATTACTCCGGGTCTGTCCCGCCGCTCGCATCGCGGATGCGCGCAGTCACCTCGACCATGAACCGCGCGTTTTCGCCCGGCCTGCCGAATGCGGTGGCCTCAACTGCCGATCGGGCGGGGCGATGATCACCGAAGGCCCGCTTCCACACCTCGTTCAGTGCCGGGCGATCGCGCTGCAGGTGCGTGGTGAAGATGCCGACGCGGACCACGTCGCCGAGCTCGCCGCCCGCCGCCCGCAAGATGGCCGCTCAAGTTGGCGAAGAGCTGCTCGGCTTCCGCCTCAGCGGTGTCGGGGAGCTGCCCGGTCGTCGGATCGACCCCGAAAAGAGCGGACACGAAAACCCATCCATCCACCTCGACTGCCTGTGGAACAGGGCCCGTATGCGCGGGAGCTTCGGTGGTTTCGATCGTTCGCATATCAGGGTTCCTCCCGGCTGGGTTCTGACGACGTTCTGACGGCCCGCTGCGGGTCCAACGCTCGCACGCATCGCCCTGGTGGTGGGGCGTTGTCCCGCCGAGCGGAAAATGCTGGCCTGCGGCTTCTTCTCCGGCCTCCGATGAGCGACCCTGATCATGTGGATTGTGTGTCCAATGCCCGCGGAGGTCGCGAGTGAGCCTTTATCAGTTGCAGCAGTGCGTCTACGACTACCTGCGCACTCTGGAGGCTGTCGAAGCCGGGAGCCCGGTGCCCGCGCTCTCGACGAGCGGCTATGACCTGAACGAAGAGGAAGAACGCGCTCTCAAGGCGGGAGACGTGGGCGCGATGTATTCGATGGGCATTCACCCGGTGATCATCAACGGTTACTGCCGTGCCATGGGCTACCGCCGGGCCGACTACCGGGAACTGCTGGAGACCAAGAACAACGAGCCGAAAAGGAAGACGAGATGGCAGACATCGTGATGGCGTATGGCGCGTCGCACGCCCCCATGATGACAGCGGACCCAGAGTCGGCTCCGGATGCTCAAGCCGAGAACTTCTTCGGCGCGTTGGACACAGTCCGTGAGAAGGCGGCCGCCGCGGGAGCACAGGCAGTCGTGATGATGAGCGGCGAGCACTTTTCGAACTTCTTCTACGACAACCTTCCTCAGATCGTGATCGGCCTCGGCGAAGGGCACGTAGGGCCGCGGGAGAAGTGGCTGCAAGGTCCCCGAAGTGCTCGTGCCGGGCGAGCCGGGCCTGGCCTCTCATCTGCTCGCTGAGACGGTCGCAGCGGGGTTTCAGCCCGCGCTTTCGCACAAGATGGTCGCCGATCACGGCTTCATGACGGTCTACTACAAGCTCGACCCACAGATGCGTCTGCCGATGGTCCCGATCGTGATGAACTGCACGCAGCCACCCCTGATGACACTGCGCCACGCCTACGACTTCGGCGCCGCGGTCGGCGATGCGATTCGCAGCTATCCCGGCCTGGAGCGGGTCGCGCTGTGCGCGGCGGGAGGCCTTTCCCATTTCGTCGGCGAGCCACGCGTGGGTGACATCGACGAGGAGTTCGACAGGTGGTTCCTGAAGCAGCTGGAAAGCGACGCTCCGCCTGAACTGCTCGACATGCCGAACGACGAACTGATGGAGGCGGGCAACGGCACAGGCGAGGTTCGGTCCTGGGTGGCGCTGGCCGGAGCGATGCGCGGTCACGCGGCCAAAGCCCTTGTGTATGAACCGATCTACGAGTGGATCAACGGTATGGGGGTCGTCACCTATGACCCGGACCCGGTCGGAGCGCCCGCGTGATCTCGGGCAGGACGACGCTGATTGCCCATATCGGTTATCCGACCGAGGCTTTCAAGGCGCCGATGATCTACAACCCCTTCTTCGAGAAGGCCGGCATCGACGCGGTGGTCATGCCGATGGGGGTCCAGGCGGCCGACTACCCGAGCTTCCTGCGTGAGTTGTTCAAGGTCACCAACATCCGTGGCGCGCTGGTGACGATGCCGCACAAGAAGACCACGATCGAGCTTGCCGACGAGGTGAGCCCGACGGCGCGAATTGCGGGCGCGGCCAACGCCCTGTTGAAACGAGAGGACGGAAGCCTGCTCGCCGACATGTTCGACGGCGAGGGTTTCGTTAGGGGCGTAAGTCGCAAGGGACGCAAGCTGAACCACGCCAGCGCACTGGTCATCGGTTCCGGCGGGGTCGGGTCGGCGATCGCGGCGTCGCTGGCGGCCGCCGGGGTGACGCGGATGGGTCTGGTCGATGCCGTGGCCGAGGCGGCCGAATCGCTCGGCAGTCGACTGTCCGCGCATTACCCCGAACTTGACGTGAAGACCGGGTCTGCCGATCCCACCGGCTACGACCTCGTCGTGAACGCGACGCCCCTCGGCATGAACGAGGGCGATCCACTGCCGATCGACATGAGCCTGGTCGCCGCGACCACGTTCGTCGGCGAGGTCGTGATGAAAACGGCGGTCACGCCGTTTCTGAGGGCGGCACAGGAGCGCGGCTGTGACACTCAGGTCGGTACCGACATGCTCTTCGAGCAGATCCCGGCGTACCTGGAGTTCTTCGGATTCGGCACGGCGACCCCCGACGAGTTACGCGACGTAGCGCAAATCCAGTACTGACAGCAGACCCGTCCGATCCGCGCGAGCTCCACGCGTCGCGCGGGGCAAACGCAAGCCACAGCGCGGCTCGGACGCTCGACTCGCAGGAGCTTCGTCGCGCAGCACCCACGTCGATAGGCAGGAGAGAAATGGTCAACGTCGTCGGAATCGTCGGTGGCGGCATCATGGGGTCCGGCATCGCGGAAGTCGCCGCCCGCAGCGGCTGCGAAGTCGTCTTACGTGAGGTGAACGAGGCCGCGGTCGAGGGCGCGCAGGCACGCCTCACCGCTTCTCTGGACAAGGCCGTCCGCAACGGCAAACTCGCAGCCGACGAGCGCAATGCCATCATCGACCGGGTGCGGTTCACCGACACATTGGACGACCTCTCCGAGTGCGACCTGGTCGCCGAGGCCGCGATCGAGGACGAGGAGGCCAAGACGGCGATATTCGCCGCCCTGGGCAAGGTCGTCCGGCCGGATGCGCTGCTCACCAGCAACACATCGTCGATACCGATCATGAAACTCGCCGCGGTGACGCCCGGCCCGGAACGCGTCATCGGAATGCACTTCTTCAACCCGGCGACGGTACTGCCGTTGGTCGAAGTCATTCCGTGCGAGCTGACTTCGGATGAGACCGTGCAGCGCGTACAGGAGTTCGCACACGACAGGCTCGGTAAGACCATCGTCACCGCCAAGGACCGCGCCGGGTTCGTCGTCAACGCGCTGCTGATCCCGTACCTGCTGGCCGCCATTCGAATGGTCGACGCCGGACTGGCCTCGGCTGAAGACATCGACACCGCAATGGTCGCGGGCTGCGCACACCCGATGGGCCCGCTGGCCCTCACCGATCTGATCGGACTCGATACCGCTGCCGCGGTCGCGGTGTCGATGTACGAGGAGACGAAGGAACAGTTGTACGCACCGCCGGCCCTGTTGCTGCGCAAGGTGGAGGCCGGAGACCTCGGCCGCAAGACCGGGCGGGGATTCTTCACGTATCACTAGCTCACCGGGCACTTCCCACTCAGTAGCCAACGGCTTTACCTCCCCTTGCGCAGGGGAAATAGTGTGATCACGCAAGCAGCGCAGCGAAGGATCCGTTGATGTCGACAGCACTTGGTCACGATCGCGGCATCCGACGGGCGATTGCCACCGTCTGCCTGTCGGGGATGTTGGAAGACAAACTCGACGCGGTCGGGGCCGCCGGCTTCGACGGAGTCGAGATCTTCGAGAACGATCTCATCGCGTCGTCGTCGACGCCGGCGGAAGTGCAGAAGCGCTGTGCTGACCTCGGGCTCTCGATCGATCTCTACCAACCGTTCCGGGATTTCGACACGGTGCGCCCGACCGGCTCACCGCAAACCTGCGCCGGGCCGACCACAAGTTCTCGGTGATGGACGAGCTCGGCACCGACACGATGCTGGTCTGCTCCTCGGTGGCCGCCGACGCCGTCGACGATCCGGGGCGAATTGCGGATCAGTTCCACAAGCTCGCCGAGCGGGCGAGCCGGCGAGGGATGAGAATCGCCTACGAGGCCCTCGCGTGGGGACAGGCACGTCAACACGTGGGATCAGTCCTGGGAGGTCGTGCGCCTTGGTGATCACCCGGCACTCGGGTTCTGCCTTGACAGCTTTCACGTGCTGTCGCGCACTCCCGAGCCCGAAGCGATCTCGGCCATCGCGGAGATTCCCGGTGAGAAGATCTTCTTCCTGCAGTTGGCCGATGCGCCGTTGATGAGCATGGACGTGCTGCAGTGGAGCCGTCACCATCGGCTCTTCCCCGGCCAGGGGGAGTTCGATCTGCCCCGCTTCGTTGACCACATTCTGACGGCGGGCTACGCAGGCCCCCTGTCACTCGAGGTCTTCAATGACGTCTTCCGCCAATCGGAGCCCGTTCACACCGCCGTCGACGCATTGCGCTCACTTCTCGTCCTCGAGGAGTCTGTCGCCCGTCGATCGCCGCCGAAAGCCGCGGCATTCGGACTCACCTGCCCACCGCCGGTGCCGACACTGTCCGGCCACGCCTTCGTCGAACTCACCGCGGACGCCGGGTCAGCCGCCGAGCTGGCCGGCGCACTGACCAGCTTCGGCTTCACCAAGACGGGTTCACACCGGTCGAGCAATACCCAGCTGTGGCAGCAAGGTGATGCGCGGATCCTGCTCAACGAATCCAGCAGCGTGCGACCGGGCGCCGAGATCACATCGCTCGGAATCGATTCCGATTCGCCGGAACAACTCGCCGCACGCGCAGCGGCGTTTCTCGCCGCGGCGTCGCCACGCGACGACTCCGGAACGGCGGTCACCGCGCCGGACGGCACCACATTGCAGTTCTGCGATTCAGCCGGCCACGGAGACATGGACGTCCCAATCACGACCCAACAGCGGAGGACGTCGGCGCCGGGACTGGGTTGACGCGAATCGATCACGTCGCCCTCACCCAGCCGTTCGACTACTTCGACGAAGCAGCATTGTTCTATCGGGCTGTCCTCGGCCTGGCTCCCGCAAGCGACACGGAGTTCGCGGCCCCGTTCGGGCTCGTTCGCGGGCGAGCGGTCAGCGACCCGTCGGGACGCGTCCGGATAGCGCTGCAGCGAACGCTTCTGCGTCGCGGCGAATGGGCCCCCGCGGTGCCGGACCCCCAGCACGTCGCCTTCGCGACCGTCTGACATCTTCGCCACCGCCGCGCATGCGGGAACGCGGGGCGCCGATGCTCACCGTGTCGAACAACTACTACGAGGACCTTGATGCGCGGTTCGCGCTGCGACCCCGGTCTCATCGATGCCATGCGCGAGTTCGGAATTCTCTACGATCGAGAGGAAGGCGGCGAGTTCTACCACCTCTATACGCCCGTGTACGGTTCGCGCGTGTTCTTCGAGGTGGTCCAGCGGGTCGGCTCGTACTCGTCCTACGGAGCGGCGAATTCGGCCGTCCGGATGACGGCGCAGCGGGACGAACGAACGCACCGACTCAATTGAGCGACAACACTCGGCGTGACGCGATGATTTGGAGCAAGATGGCACGTCCGGTGCCGGCGAACTACGGGCCGCGTGCAACCCTGGCTTTGCCGGGCGGTGCGTCGATGGCGTATCGGGATAGTGTCGGCTCCCTGCGGCCGAGCCGTTGATGCTCCTGCACGGCCTCGGCATCACGGCCGACCTCAACTGGGGTCCAGCCTATGCCGATCTGGGTCAACTCTTCCGCGTCGTCGCGCCAGATCTGCCGGGCCACGGTCGCGGCATGCGGCCATGGCCGGCATTCAGCCTCGAGAAGTGCGCGGATCACATGGTGGCGCTGGCCGATTCGCTGAAGATCGACAAGTTCATCGCGTGCGGTTACTCGATGGGAAGCCTGGTTGCGCAGCTGCTCTGGCGGAGGCATCCGGACCGGATCGCCGGGCTCGTTCTCGGTGCCACGTCCCGCAACTTCCTGGGCTCTCCCGTCGAGCGCCTGATCTCTTCGCTCTCACCGGCATTCACCGTCGCCGCACTCGCCAACCCCTTTTGCGCTCACTGCAGGCGGATGCATTGGGTATCGGCTACCTGAACGACATCGACGACGAAAGCCGCAGATACGTGCACGCCGAAATGAGTCTGACCAGTATGTCGACGGTGACTGCGGCAATGGCGGCCGTCGCGGACTTCACCTCGCACAAATGGATCAGCGACGTCGACGTCCCGGTGTCGGTCCTGGTGACGCGAGGGACACCGTTGTGCCGCCCGGCCGGCAGATGAAACTGGCCGATGCGATCCCGCACGCCACCGTCATCACCGTCGACGGCGACCACGGTGTGTTCGTCGAGTCACCGACGCTGTTCGCGCGGAAGATACTCGAAGCGTGTCAGGCGGTGAGCACAGCGCCGCCGAGAAGCGCCGTCGTGTCTTGCCTTGGCGCCCTTCGTAGTTCACGATCGGCTCGATCGTCTCAGTTGGATCGCCGAGGCGCGTACAGCCAGCCTTCCAGCAGACGCGCCAGCTGCGGCTGGACGACCCAGGTCATCATCGCCGACACCGAGAACGAGATCAGCGCCACCCGCGGAACCAGTGCGATCGGCGAAGCCACCTGGCGCAGAACCAGGTTCAGCATCAACTGGAGCACGAAGATCACGATCGAGGTGACCACGAACATCTTCCACCGCGGAGGTGCGGGCGCGGTCCGGCCGGGCACTTCGAACCAGGTCTCGAGCCCGGTCATCCGTCGCTCATGCGAGGTCGACATCACCTGCTCGCCGTGCGCCAGAAGCTCGGACCTCGTCGGCGAGTGTTCCCATCGGGCGAGCTCGTCAGCCGAGGCGAACCTGTACACGACATGCCACAACTCACCGACGTGCCCCGGCCGCAGCAGACCCGCCCCGAGAAATCCGTCGAAACCCGATGCGGCCCGGGTCAATTCCGAAGCCCACCGCTCGAATTCGACCTCTTTGCCGGGCCGGACGCGACGGGCGACCAGCACGGTGACCGGTTCGCCCGCATCGTCGATCGCGCCGGCCTCGCTCATCCCCAGCCGCCACCGATCAACTGAGCTCGGCTGACCAGTCCCGCTGTTCGAGCGAGTCCCTGATGTGCAACAGGAACTTCGACGCAGTCGAACCGTCGAACGCACGGTGGTCGTACACCATTCCGATGATTCCCACCGGGTGGATCGCGATGGCGTCGCCGACGGCGACGGGGCGGCGCTTCACACCGTCGGTGCACAGGATCGCGACGTTCGGTTGATTGATGATCGGCGACGATGCGTAGCTGGCGAAGGGACCGGGGTTCGTGATCGTGAACGTCGAACCCTGCATCTCCTTGTTGGACAGTTCCTTTGCCCGTGCCGCCGCCGCCTTGGTCGCGATCTGGCTGGCGATCCCCCGGATGTTCAGGGTGTCGGCGTCCTTGACGACCGGCACCACCAGTCCTTGCTCATCCAGATCCACCGCGACCCCGAGGTTGACGTAGGGGTGAAGCGTCATGGTCTTGGATTCGAGGTCGATCGACGAGTTGACGGTCGGGAATACGCGCAGCGCGTCACACACCGCCCGAGAGATGAACGGCAGGTAGCTCAGCGACGCACCGGTCTCCTTCTTGAACCGCGCCTTGAACTCGGTACGCACCCGTTCGACATTGTCGAAATCCACTTCCACCGATGTCCAGACCGATGCCGCGAGCGTCTGTGACGCCTTGAGCGTGTCCGCGAGGATGAGACGCATCCTGCTGAGCGGCACCACTTCGTCGCGGCCGTCGGTCGCGGCCTTGGTCGCCCGGGGCGCGGCCGGCGCCGGCGCGGTGGCCGCTGCCGGCGGCGGCGGTCAGTGGTCTGGCCCGAGGCGATCGCTTTCTCGATGTCCTCGCGCCGGATCCGTCCACCGACACCGGTGCCGGCCACGCTCGGACACATCGATGTCGTGCTCGGCGGCGAGCCTGCGCACCAACGGCGACAACAGCCGACCGCCTGCGCCATCGCGGGCGATGGCCGCGGCGGTCTGGCGTGACGGCACCCGGGCTCTCGGCGTCGGCGGGCCTGCTGCCGTTGCCATTGCCCGCCGGTCCGGCCGGCATCGCGCCCGGCGTCCCGATGCGTGCCAGCACGGTTCCCACCGGCACCGTCTCACCGGCGTTGACGAGGATGTCCAGCATCTTCCCGTCGTACGGGCTCGGGATCTCCGAATCCACCTTGTCGGTCGACACGTCGAAGAGCGGATCGTCGAATGCGACGTCGTCGCCAACCGCCTTGAGCCAGGTACCGATCGTGCCCTCGGTCACCGACTCACCCAGTTTCGGCATGGTGACCTCGAAGACCTCGCCCGCGGCGGACGGCGAAAAGTCGAGCAGCCTCGGTCGTCGGGCCCTCCGATCCGCCCACCGACGGCGCGGAGGGATCGTTGAGTGATCGTCCGCCTGCCGCCGCCACCCCGTGTGCGGCGGACGGGAGTCGGTTCGGCACCGTGGCGCCCTTCCCGCCGATCCGCATGATCGCGGCGCCGACCGAGACGGTGTCGCCCTCTTGCGCCATAACCTCGAGGACCACACCGTCGTACGAACTCGGAACCTCTGTGTCGACCTTGTCGGTCGATACTTCGAACAGCGGGTCGTCGAACTCGACTTCGTCGCCGACGTTCTTGAAGAAGGTGCCGATCACACCCTCGGTCACCGACTCACCCAACTTCGGCAGGGTCACAACCCATGTCTCATCGGACATTTCAATCGCCTCCAGAGCTGTATCAGCCGTGCAACGATCGGCCGGAGAATGTAATCATCGTCTCGCCGATTGCCTCGGAAAGGCTTGGGTGAGCGTGGATCAGGGACCCGACGTCAGACGGCAAGGCGTCCCAGTTGACCGCCAGATACCCTTCGTGGAGCAGCTCACTTGCCCACGGCCCGACCAAATGCAAGCCCAGTACCGGGCCGCCTTTCGCCGCAACGACTTTCACCAAGCCCTCGGTGTCGCCGACGATCATCGCCCTCCCGTTCCCGGCGAACGAGTGCTTGTGCACCTCGACGTCGTGTCCGGCGTCTCGCGCCTCGGCTTCGGTCATCCCCACCCAGGCGACTTCCGGATGCGTGTAGACGACCCACGGAACCTTGCCGTAGTCCACCGGGGCGGGGTTCTCACCGAGCACGGACTGGACTGCGACGACCGCCTCGGCATAGGCGACGTGCGCGAGCCCCGGTGTGGGCACGCAGTCACCGATGGCGTAGACGCCGGGCCGTGTGGTTTGCATCGTCGAGGTGTCGACGGAGATGAACCCACGGTCGGACACCTCGACGCCCGCCGCGTCCAAACCCATGCCCTCGCTGACCGGCCGCCGACCGATGGCGACGAGCAACTGGTCGACCTCGATCTTCTCGGAGCCCTTCGGCGTCTCGAACGGAACGAGGACACCGTTACTGGTCACCTCGACCGCCCCGACGCGGGCTTCCGCATGGATGTCCGTGCCGCGCTTGGCAAGAGCTTTCGCGAGGACGTCAGCGGTGTCGCGGTCAGGACCGATCGGCAGCACGCCGTGCGGAAGCGCCTCCAACAGCGTTGTCTGAACACCGAAGTCGGTGTAGACCGACGCGAACTCGGCGCCGATGACGCCGCCGCCGATCACCGCCACCCGCTCGGGAAGCGCGTCGGCGTCGCTGTTCGTCGCCTGATCGGAGGTGACGATGCGCTCTCCGTCGACCTCGAGGCCCGGCAGCGACCGCGGCTCGGAACCCGCGCAGATGATCACCGCTCCGCCGCTCAGCGTCTGGCCGTCCACCGCAACCGCACCGTCCGGCGTCAGCGTGCCGAACCCGTTGACAACCGTGATCTTGCGCCGCTTGAGCAGGCCCGACAGCCCCTTGTGCAGATTGGATACGATGCCGCTCTTGCGCTTGTTGACCGCCCGCCAGTCCGCCGCAGGCTCGGCGCCCTCGCCGAGGCCGATCCCGAAATCCTCTGCATGGTGGACTGTTCGGAATACCTCGGCGGCCTGCAGCAGCGCCTTGGCCGGGATACAGCCGCGGTGCAGGCAGGTGCCGCCGACCGTCTGCTTCTCGACCAGCGCCACTTTCTGGCCCGCGGAGGCGGCGTACAGCGCGGCCGCGTAACCGCCTGGGCCGCCGCCAAGGACGACGATGTCGAAATCGGTCACGCTCTCGCCACCTCTCGTAGCGTCTGCGCGATCTCCGCGGGCTGCGGGATCGTCGCGTCCTCCAGCGCAGGGCTTGTCGGAACGGGCGTGTTCTTCGCCGCGATTCGCATCACCGGCTGGTCCAGATGCCAGAAGCACTTCTCCTGCACCTCGGCCGCGATCTCCGCGCCGTACCCGAGGCTGCGCGCGGCCTCGTGCAGAACGACCGCCCGTGCGGTCTTCTTGACCGACGTGACGATCGTGTCGATGTCCAGCGGCACCAGCGTCCGGATGTCGATGACCTCGACCGAGATGCCTTCTTTGTCCAACTCGTCCGCGATCTCGATGCCCTGCGACACACCGGCCGAATAGGTGATCAGTGTGACGTCGCGGCCCTCGCGAACCACCTTGGCCTGACCTAACGGAATGGGGTCGAGGTTGATCGGTCCGTCGCTGCGCAACCGCCGGTACAGATACTTGTTCTCCAGGTACAGGACCGGGTTGTTGTCCCTGATCGAGCTGATCAGCAGGCCCGCCGCGTCCTGCGGCGAACCGGGCATGACGATCTTCAGCCCGGGCACGTGCGCAAAGTACGACTCAACGCTCTGGGAGTGGGTGGGGCCGGCCCGCAGCCGGGCACCGAACGGCGCTCGCATGGTCACCGGCATCGCGTCACCGGTGCGGTAATGGTGCCTCGCCAGCACGTTGATGATGGGGTCGAACGCGCACGAGATGAAGTCGGCGAACTGGTACTCGACGATCGGGCGCAGCCCGACGAGCGCGGCGCCTGCTGCCAGACCGGTGAATCCCGTTTCGGCGATCGGAGTGTCGACCACGCGTCGCGGCCCGAACTTCTCGAGGAAGCCCTTGGTCACCTTGAAGGCGCCGCCGAACTGGCCGACGTCTTCGCCGATCAGAAAGACGTCGGGGTCGGCCTCCATCTCCGACATCATCGCCTGACCGATGGCCTCGAGATAGGTGACTCCGTCCGTGTCGGTTTTAGTCGGCATAGACACCCTCCTCGACCGTGCTCCCGTCCGGCATCGGGTCGGCGAGCGCCTTACGACGCGCGTCGATCGCATGCTGGCGAGCCTTTTCCCGGGTCTCCTTCGCGGTGGCGTCGCTGAGCACACCGCTGTCCAGCAGCCGTCGCTCGAAGAGTTCGACGGGGTCTTTCTTCCGCCACTCCTCGAACATCTCGCGCGGCACGTAGTCTGCGGGGTCGTGCTCGGCGTGGCCGTGCATGCGCATCGTCACGGCCTCGATCAGCGTGGGACCCTCGCCCTTCCGGGCTCTCGTGACGGCTTCGTTCACCGCGTCGTAGACCGCGAGCGCGTCCGTGCCGTCCACCTTCACACCGGGAAATCCGTACGCCGCGGCCTTTCCTGCGAAGTCCTGCGACGCAGTCTGCATGCTGACCGGGGTGGAGTAGGCGAACTGATTGTTCTCGATCACGAAAATGCACGGCAACGTCAGCGCCCCAGCCATGTTCAGCGCCTCGTGGAAGTCCGCGCGGGAGGTGGAGCCGTCGCCGCAGAACGCCAGGCACACCCGATCCTCGCCCCGGTACTTGGCCGCGAACGCCATTCCGGTCGCGACGGGAAAGTTGGCCGGAATGTGGCTGGGCAGGTTGTAGATACCCAGATCGAGACGTCCGTAGTGCAACGTGCCGTCCCGGCCACCCGTCGGCGAGGTGGCCTTGCCCATGAAGCTGGCCATCACCTGCCACGGCTCCATCCCCCGGCACAGATGTGCGCCGAGGTCGCGATGGATCGGCGCCATGTAGTCGCCGTCGCCCAGGGCCGCCGCGGACCCGACAGAGATCGCTTCGTGCCAGTGGCCGGTATACAACGAGCCGAGCAGATCACCGCTCTTGTACATCGCGACCATTCGGTCCTCGACCGCCCTGGTCAGAACCATCATCTCGTAGATATGGATGAGCAGCTTCGGGTCGCGGGCGGCCAGCGCGTCATCGGCTGACTGTGGCTTGGATTCGGTTGAGGTGGCCATCGATTCGTCCGGCTCTCAGTTCGAAAAGAACTCGAGCAGGCTGCGGTTGAAGTCGGCGTTGCGCTCGATCATCGACCAGTGCCCGCAATGCGAGTAGACGGACAGATCGGCATTGTCGATGAGCTCCATCAACCGGAGCGACGTCTGGACCGGTATCACCTGGTCCTCGCGACCGTGAACGATGAGTGTTCGGTGCGGAAGTCGTCGAATGTCCTCATCCGGGGTGCACATCGCCTCGACCCATCGCTGGCGCGGCGCCGGAAACATCGACGAGAACGACTCCTGGAATCCCGGCTGAATGCTGCCTTCGTAGCGCACTTGGGCGAGTTCGTCGTTCACCAGCTCGCGCGAATAGGCGAACACGTCGAGCACCTTGCGCATGTTCTCGAAGGAGGCCTCGTATCCCCACACGCGCTCGAGGCCCTCGGTGATCGGGAAGGGCACCCCCATGCTGCCCATCAAGACCAGCTTGTCGATGCGTTCGGGATGTTGAGTCGCGATCCGAAGGGCGATCGCTCCGCCGAAACTGTTGCCGACCAGACTGGTCTTCTCGATTCCGAGCGTATCCATCAGCCCGACGACCTGATCGGCCCACGTCTGCACCGAGTAATCGACATTCTCCGGCCGTTCCGAGTAGCCGAACCCGACCATGTCCGGTGCGATGACGCGGAATTTCGTTGCCAAGGCAGGGATCACGAGACGCCAGTTCGCGTATGACGTCACGCCCGGGCCCGAACCGTGGATCAACAGCACGGTGTCGTCACCGGAACCATCCTCGAGATAGTTCGTCTCGATTCCGTTTGCGATTGCAGTGGCGCCGATCTCCGGCTTCGCCGTAGCTGTCATGTTGCTCTCCGTCTACAGTTGCGTTGTTCTGCAGTGTTTCTGACCGCCGGCACAGGCACGGTCAGTGCGTAATACCGAAAGACGAGCTCGGCTACACAGCACGGCTTCGGCGAGTCTTCGATCTTCATATTTCAGGCGGTAGATGGCTTCGGCCCCGCCCTCCAGCTCGTTCACCTCTATCAACTCGACATGCATCCGGCTCCGTGAACCCACCTTCAGCGGCGCGGGGAATCGCACCTTGTTGAGCCCGTAGTTCAGGATCACGTTGAATCCCTTGACCACGCACACCGACCAGAGCAGGCCTGTCGCCGTCCCCAGGGTCAGGAACCCGTGCTGAACTGTCGTGCCGAACGGGCCCTTCGCCGCGCGTTCGGGATCGACGTGGATGTACTGCTCGTCACCCGTCAGTTTGGCGAACGTGTCGACATTCTCCTGCGTGGTCTCGACCCAGTCGCTGACCCCGAGCACCGTGCCGACTCGCTCCCGCAGCCCGGCAAGACCCTCGATGACGAGCGGCTGCCGCGTGTCGCCTGGTGCGGCATCAACACTCATTGATTTGATCCTTCTCGTCAGTCCCTCAGCTTGACGGCGCTCGGCCTGCGCTGTCGCGAGTCAAACACCCGCAGGGGTCGAGTCGCCAGCACCAACGGTGCTCTTTCCATCCAGCGAGAGCGCGGCGGGTTTGGGCGGCGGGAACAGCGGCGGCAACACGGTCAATCCCGCTAGGCGGGACAGGTTGCGTGACATAGTGGCGAATAACCGCGAGTGTCAATAAATCAAGTTTGCGTTTCTTCCGATGTGGATAAACGAAATGACAGGAGAGGGGACCGTGTGGCAGGGAACTCGACCGAGCCGGGTCAGTCGGTAACCAGCAGGGTCGCCGCAATTCTGCTCACCTTCACCGATTGCGATGAGCGGTCGTTGACCGAGATTGCCCGCCTTGCCGGACTCCCCGTCTCCACGGCGCACCGTCTCGCGGTCGAACTGGCGAGCCGGGACCTACTCGAGCGAGACGAGGACGGTCACTACCACGTCGGGTCGCCGCTTCGCGGAATCGGAACGTCCGAATGGGGGCGCCGACCCTGGCCGAGCGCGCATCGTGCGTCCTCGATGACCTGTCCGGGCGCGATTGACCGGCCCGCCCGCCTCGGCGTGCTGTCGGGCAGCGAGGTCCGTACGTAGAGAAGCGACCGCACTACCCGGTGACGAGTTTCGACCTCGCCGCGACGCTACCCGCGCACGCGACAGCCCTCGGCAAGGTCCTGTTGGCATTCTCGCCGACGCGGATAACGGACGGTCTCGCTCGTGAAGGGACTCGCGCAGTTCACCCGATACACAATCGTGGCGCCCGAGAAGTTCCGGCATAACCTCAGCGCAATTCGGCCGGCGCAGCTCGCCGTGTCGTCGGGTGAATTGGAAGTCGGAAATCATTGCGTCGCCATGCCGGTGTTCGCCGACGGTAAAGTGCTCGCCGCAATCGAGGTTCAGCTGAAGGATCCGCAGAGCGATCTCGCCCGCGTCTCCCCCGCTCTGGCGCTGGCCTGCGGAGGGCTGTCCCGCGAACTCAGCGGCAGCAGAGGCACGCCGCCCCGTCGGTCAGCTGCGCGGTCGGTGCCACTCAGGTGCCGCATCGCCGCGACGACTCGCCGGCAACGGCTCTCGCCGCAGAGTTCTACGGCTTCAATATAGGTTGCCGCGCTCCGTTTCGGTTCATGCGCCCGCGCCGGACCGTGGCCACCGATCTCCTCGATCGCCTGATCGAGCGTTATCGTGCGGTGGGCTCGATTTTTGGTGAACCACAGCGAGCGGCCCCATGAGTACAGGGTGCCGAATCGATTGCCCCATCCGATCAGGTACAACACGTGGATGAACGCCCACATCAAGTAGGCAGTGATGCCGGTGAAGCTCATCCCACCAGAACGCGCGACGGCGTGTGTTCGGCCGATGGTGGCCATGCTGCCTTTGTCGAAATACTTGAAGGGCGCGACGCTGGTGTCGCCGTCGAGGCGGGCCCGGATCACCTTTCCGACGTACTTTCCTTCTTGCAGCGCAGGCTGGGCGATGCCGGGGAGGCCGTTCAGAGAGACCATGTCGCCGATGGCGAACACCTCTGGATGGCCGGGGACGGTGCAGTCGGGTTCGACCATGATTCGGCCCGCCCGATCGGTCTCGGCACCGGTCGCCGAGGCGAGTAGCTTTGCCAGCGGGGATGCCTGCACACCTGCCGCCCAGACTTTGGTCTTGGCCACGATGCGCTCCTCACCGTCGTCATTTCTGACGGTGATCCCGTCCGCGTCGATCTCGGTGGCCATCGTGGCACACCGCACCTCGACACCCATCCGCTCGAGCGTCCGCGTGGTGTAGCGCTGAAGACGCTCGTCGAACGGGCCCAGGACTGCCGGGGCGGCCTCGATGAGCACAATCCTCGCCTTTCGAGTGTCGATCCGCGGTAATCGCCGGGCAGCACGCGATGCGCGAGCTCGGCGATCTGGCCGACGACCTCGACGCCGGTCGGCCCGGCGCCGACGACGACGAAGGACAGATAGGCTTCGCGCTCGCTCTCGTCGGTTGCCATGTCCGCCATTTCGAACGCACCCAGAATGTGATTCCGCAGGTGGCGAGCGTCCTCCAGCGTCTTCATTCCGGGCGCGAACTCCGCCCACTCGTCGTGCCCGAAATACGCATGGGTTGCGCCGGCGGCCACTACCAAGGTGTCGTACGGCAGCGATATCCGCGCGCCGTCCGGCGCGACCGCGCAGACGGTTTGCGCCGTCAAGTCGATGTCCACGACTTCGCCGAGCACGACGTTGGTGTTCTCTTGTTTGTGCACAACGCGTCGCAACGCAGGCGCGATCAAACCCTCGGGCAGGATGCCGGTGGCAACCTGATAGAGCAACGGCTGGAACAGATGATGGTTCGTCCGGTCGATCAGCGTCACGTCGACGTCGGCCTTCGCCAGCACTCTGCTGACGTTGACGCCACCGAAACCTCCGCCGACCACAACGACTTTGGGGCGTTTTCGGTATCGGGCTGTCGTCCATTCCGGCACCTCCACGTCGGCCGGCGCGCAGGGACTACTTCAGTCGATCTTTGACAGCACCGAGGTATGCCTGTGACGTCTCGCGCATCAGGTCGGCTTGCGTTGACACAAGTGTCTCGACCCAGTCGGGACCGAGCTCCTTGGCGGTGTCCTCCTCGAGCTTGAGCACGCCGTTCAGCATCTTCTCGTACGCCTCAAGCCAGACGAGACCGTTCTCTTTGCTCAACGCCAGCACCCGCTCGCTCGTCTGCTTGATTCGCTCGACGGCCGCCTCGACATCCGGGGTGATTTTCGACGTCTGAGTCATTGCATCCTCCTTGATCAGTTTCCGTTGTTGGCGTTGCCAACTGCGCACGTCGTGACAACGTGCGTCCGGACAACCACTCGAGCGGAGTGTTGCATGCGGCTGGGAGGCGACGGTAGGTCTCGACGGGAAGTTCCATCCAGCAAGAAGGCGTGGCTCCGGCAGTGCTCGCACGGCCAACATGGAGGTCGACCCAGATGACGCGGAGGAATTGGATGGACGCAGACGAGTCCAACGACGGCCGGCCTGCAGACGCGGCCGACGCCCGCGTGAAGGCAATCGACGTGCACAACCATGCGATGCCGCTGGGGTTACTCGAATCGCTCGCTCGCGACGGCCTGTCGGACCTGTCTGGGGATCGGCGACGGTGTCGTCATACTCGATCCCGCGGTCAGTGGAGTCGGCAAAGACGCGCCGCTCCCGCTTGCCCGCTCCCAGTACGACCCGCGCACTCGGCTGGCCGAGATGGACGACATGGGTGTCTTGGCCCATGCCGTGTCCATGCCGCCGTTCCTCTACTGCTCCAACTCCGAGGACAGGCGGCTGGGACCACCACCATCGCGCGCGGCAACGACGAACTCGCCGGCTACGTCGCAGAAGGCGCCGGCGGTTGTATGGTCTCGGGTCGATACCCCTCGGCTTCCCCGACGCGGCAAACGAGGCTCGCCGCTGTCTGGACGACCTGGGTTTCCCGGGCGTCGCCATCGGCACTCGCGGAGGCGGCAAAGAGCTCGATGACCCTGTGAACGACGACCTTTGGGCCCTGCTGGCCGAGCGCAACGTGTTCGTCTTCGTCCACCCCAGCGGGGTCCCCGACGCCCACCGCCAACGCGATTACTGGCTCCCCCAGCTCGTCGGCTACCCGATGGAAACGGCACTGAGCATCGCCAGGATGATCTACGGCCGGGTGTTCGAACGCTTCGACTTGACCATGTGCCTGGCACACGGCGGGGGATGCCTGCCGTGGTTGCGCGGTCGCCTGGACCTTGGCTGGGAGCGCAAGGAGGTGGCCCACACCACCAAGATCCCACCGAGCGAATTCTGCAAGCGGCTGTACTACGACACCGCGGTTTTCGACACCACGCTGCTGTCTCATCTCGTCTCCGACATGGGCGCCGACCGGGTACTCCTCGGCACCGACCACCGTTCGAACTGGGCGACACCGACCCGGTGGCGACGTGCATTCACTCGGTCTCGGTGCCGAGGACACCGAGGCGATCCTGTGGCGCACAGCGGATTCCCTGCTCGGCTCCCCGTCCGGCGTCAACCCGCGGTCCATTCCGCCAAGCATCGCCGGTGACGGCGATGGACGGTCTGCTCTTCGCCCGACTGCAGTTCGGATTGACGACGCTCTACCACTTCTTCTTCGTTCCGGTGTCGATCAGCCTGGCCTTGTATCTGGCCATCATGCAGACGGCGTGGTACCGCACGGCAAGCCGAAATACCTGAAGATGGTGAAGTTCTGGAGCAAACCCTTCTTGATCTGCTTCGCGGTCGGTGTCGTGACGGGCATCGTCCTGGAGTTCGAGTTCGGGATGAACTGGAGTGCGTATTCAAGGTTTGTCGGCGACGTTTTCGGCGCGCCGCTTGCCATGGAGGCATTGCTTGCCTTCTTCCTCGAGGCGACATTCATCGGACTGTGGATCTTCGGTTGGGATCGGCTACCCAAAGGCCTTCACCTGGTGTGCATTTGGTGTGTAGCCATCGGCACCAACCTCTCTGCGTACTTCATCCTCACGGCAAACTCGTGGATGCAGAATCCCGTCGGATTCACCTACAACGCGCGAATCGGGCCGAGCGGAGCTGACCGATATCTGGGCGTTGCTGACCAATCCTGTTGCCGTGGTTGCCTATCCGCACATCCTCATGGGCGCATTGCTCGCCGGTGCGGCCGTCATCATCGGGATCGCGGCGTGGCACCTCGCGCGAAAACAGCACGTCGAGGTCATGCGCGCTTCGCTGCGGTTCGGCTTGTTCATGGCACTGGCGGCCGGCATCGGCACGACCATCACCGGCGACATGCAGGGCAAGGTGATGACAGAAGTTCAGCCGATGAAAATGGCCGCCGCGGAGGCCCTCTGGGACTCGAAGTCGGACGCGTCGTTTTCGCTCTTCACCATCGGAACCCGGGACGCGAAGCGGGAGGTCTTCTCCGTCCGCCTGCCGTATCTGCTTTCCTTTCTCGCCGAAGGCGACATTCACGCGAGAGTCGAGGGCCTCAACGACCTGCAAGCCGAATACGAGCAGCGGTTCGGGCCCGGCGATTACACGCCGCATGTCCCGACGACCTACTGGAGCTTCCGGTACATGATCGGACTGGGCGGCGTGACCACCGCGTTGGCGCTTCTCGGCATCTGGCTCACCCGACGCGGCAGGCTTCCCGGAGAATCGCTGGTTCTGGCGCGCGCTGGTGTGGAGCACGCCTCTCGCGATACTGGCGAACAGCTTCGGCTGGATCTTCACCGAAATGGGCCGTCAGCCGTGGGCGGTGTTCGGCGAAATGCTGACGCGCGATGCGTTGTCGCCGTCGGTGCCCGCGTGGCAGGTGATCACCTCCCTCGTCGTGTTCGCAATCCTGTACCTCGTCATCGCCACCATCGCGCTGCGCCTCATTTTTCGGTACGCGAAGGCCGGCCCCCCGCCTGACGACCCCGCCGCGACCTCGGAGGCCGAAACGCCGACCCAGCAACTGACCTTCGCCTACTAGGACCCCGCCGTGACATTGCCTGAATTCTGGTTCCTACTGATCGGCTTCATGTTCGCCTCGTATTTCATGCTCGAGGGATTCGATTTCGGGGTCGGGGCCCTGCTTCCCGTTCTCGGCAAGGACGACATCGGCCGACGGGTGATGATCAACACGATCGGCCCGGTATGGGATGCCAACGAAACGTGGCTCGTGCTCGCCGCGGGGGCCATGTTCGCCGCATTTCCGGCCTGGTATGCCACCGCCTTCAGCGCCTACTACCTGCCGCTGCTCATCATCCTCGGGGCATTGATCGCGCGGGGTCTCGCGTTCGAGTTCCGTGGAAAGAAAGACGATGCGCAGTGGCGGCGCCGATGGGATCGCTGCATCGTCGTCGGTTCGATCGTCGTCCCCGTTCTTTGGGGCGCGTTCTTTGCAAACCTGGTCGCGGGGCCTGCCCATTGATGCCCGGGGTGACTACGCCGGCGGAATTCTCGATGTCTTCTCGCCGTACGCGATGCTCGGCGGTCTGGTCGTGCTCTCGATGTTCGTCACGCACGGAGCGATCTTTCTCACGCTGAAGACCAGCGGCGGCATTCGGCACGACGCCCGGGAACTCGGGTCCCGACTCGCCGTCGTCACAGTGGTTCTCTCGGCGGCGTTCCTGGGCTGGACCATTGCCTCGGACGGCGATGCGAGGTCGGCGATACTCGCGATCGCGGTCGTCGCCGGCGTGGCAGGCGCAGCAGTGGCGAATGCGCGCGGCCGCGACGGCGTCGCCTTCTTCCTCACGGCCTGCGCCATCGTCCTGCTGGTCGCGACATACTTTTCGCTGCTGTACCCGAACGTGATGCCGTCGACGATCGGACCCCGCCAACAATCTGACGATTGCGAACGCAAGTTCGTCGCCGTACACACTGACGCTGATGAGCTGGGTCGCAGCTTCTCGTCGTTCCCTTCGTCCTGGCTTACCAGGCATGGAGCTACTGGGTGTTCCGCAAACGGTTGAGTCGAGACCACATCCCACTGATCCCGCAGCACGGCGCCGCCACGGGCGGCAACCGATCGCCATAATGCGTGCGATCGACCCACGCCTGCTTCGACGCGCGCGCTCCAGTTCAGGACTCTTACTGGTGTGCGTCGTGATCGGGCTTGCCATCGCAGCATGTGTGCTGGGACAAGCCGTGACACTCGCCGTCGCCATCAGCCGAGTCTTTCTGGGAGGCGCAGACTTTCACGACATCAGCAAGCTGCTGGTCCTGCTGGCCGCCCTGACGGTGATGCGCGCCGCGCTGGCCTATCTTCAGGAGACGGCAGCGGCGCGGGCATCTGCAAACGTGAAATCGCAACTGCGGCAAGGCCTGATGCGCCGCGTCATCGACGCGGCCCGTCGTGGCTTTCCGACCATCGGACCGGAGAGATCACGCAACTGGCCACCCGCGGGGTGGATGCGCTCGACCCGTACTTCGCGCGCTATCTGCCACAAGTGGTGCTGACCGCGATCATCTCGCCTCTGTTCGTCGTGGTGGTCTGGGCGACGGACTGGATCTCGGGCGTCGTGCTACGTGCTGACCCTCCCCATCGTGCTGCTCTTCATGGTGCTTGCCGGACAGTCGGCCCAGCGCCGCACCGACCATCAGTGGCGAACGCTGGCGCGCATGTCCAATCATTTCCTTGACGTCGTCGACGGCCTGACGACTCTTCGGGTATTCGGACGAGCGCGCGCGCAGCGCCGGGCAGTGCAATCGGTGACGGACGAGTATCGCCGAACCACGATGGGCGTGCTGCGGCTGTCGTTTCTCTCGTCGTTCGTGCTCGAACTGTTCGCGAGCCTGTCGGTGGCCATCGTGGCCGTCCAGGTCGGGCTGCGTCTCATCGGCGGCAGCATCGAGTTGGAGGTCGCGCTGATCGTCCTGCTGCTCGCCCCCGAAGCCTTCCAGCCACTGCGCACGCTCGGTGCCAGCTATCACGCCGCCGCCGAGGGCCGGTCGGTGAGCGGGAGGATCCTGGACCTACTCGATGACCCCGCCCCGCCTCCGCCGGACCACGCGACGCGCGCACCTGTCGAGTTCGTCGCCGTGCGAAGATGTCAGCGTCCGGCGCGCCGACGGAGCGGCCTGTGCTCCTGCGCCAACCTCTTTCGAGTTGACCAAAGCGAAGTCGTCGCACTGGTCGGCCCCAGCGGATGCGGCAAGTCGACATTGCTCGGCGTGATGCTCGGCTTCGTCGAACCAGCGCAGGCACGGTCTGGATGGACGACATCTCGGTAGCGGAAGCCGAGCAGCAGAGCTGGCTCGACCACATTGCGTGGATGCCGCAACGGCCCACACTGGTGGCGGACACGGTCGCGGGCAACGTTGCACTCGGCGCACCCGACGCCACCGATGGACGAAGTCGCAGGCGGCGATGGCGGCGGCTGCGTGTGAAGGCCTCGACCCCCGCAGGCGCATCGCGCACAACGGTGCCGACCTCTCCGCGGGCGAGCGCCAACGGATCGCGCTCGCCCGTTGCTTCCTGCGCAGCGAGGCGCGGAGCGAGTGTTCTCCTGCTGGACGAGCCCACTGCGCATCTCGACGCGCCGACAGAGCAGCGCATTCTGGCTGCGATACGCCAGTTGAGTGTCGGCCGTTTCGTGCTGATGGTTGCGCACCGGCCCGCCGCGATCGACTTCGCCGATCGGATCGTCGAGATCGGCGCGGGCATCACCGAGGAGCTACCCATGATCAGCGCGGCGCTGTCATGAGGAGGCTGCTGGCACTTGGCCGCCCGGAACGGAGGCGGTTCTTCGCGGCATGTGGCATCGGGGTGCTCGCCGCCGGCAGCGGTGTCGGACTCATCGCCAGTGCTGCCTGGCTCATCAGCGCCGCGTCGTTGCAGCCACACATCGCCGCGCTCACGGTGGCGATCGTCGGCGTTCGGGTCTTCGCGCTGGGCAAGGCGGCGCTGCGCTATCTGGAGCGGCTCGTCTCTCACGATGTCGCGTTCCGCATGCTCGCCGACATCCGGACGCGTTTCGTCGCTGCGTTGGAGCCGCTGTCGCCGGGCGCCCTGCCCGTGTATCACCGCGGCGATCTCCTTTCGCGGATGGTGTCCGACGTCGACGGACTGCAGGACCTGCCGCTGCGGGTGCTGCAGCCGGTCGCTGTCGCGGCCGGAGCCGCCGCATTGGCTGTCGGTGTCGTCGCGACCTTGCTCCCCTCGTCGGCCGCTGTCCTGGCTGCGTCGCTCGCGTGCGCAGCGGTCGCGGTACCGGCCGTGACTTCTTGGGCCAACCGGCGCGCCGAGGCCCGGCTGGCCAAAGCTCGGGCAGAACTGTCGGCGGGTGTCGTCACGCTGCTGAACGCGAGGGCCGAGATCGTCGCCTACGGCGCGGCTCCGCAGCACCTGGCCGAGCTCGACGGCACTCGATGCGCGGTTTGACGCGGATCGCGCGGTCGTCGGCGCTGGCCGCCGGTGTCGGTGCGGGCCTTGCCGTCGTCTGCGCAGGCGCAGCCGTCTGGGGTGCGCTGTCCCTTGGCACGTCGGCGGTACGTGATGGCGCGATGAGCGGCGTGATGCTTGCGGTCGTCGTCTTGATTCCGCTTGCGGCCTTCGAGGCCGTGCAGATCCTTCCGACCGTCGGCGCTCGCGTACCGCCGCTCCCGACAGAGTGGTGAGCGCGTCCTCGAGCTGATGGACGACGCCCGTCCCGGTGACCGAGCCCACCAACGTTCGACGGTCGGGATCGATGAGAACATTTGGCCGATTTCGTTGCACCGCGCAGGCGGACAGCTGGCCGAACACGCATTCGTCGGCGCCCGCCGCGGTCACCGGGATCGACCTCGAACTCATGCCGGGGCGAACCGTGGCGGTGGTCGGCGCGAGCGGATCGGGAAAGACCACGTTGTCGGCGATGCTGCTGCGTTTCATCGAGCTGAGTGCGGGTTCGTATCACCTTGGCGGCGTGGATGTCCGAGACATTCCGGGCGACGAGGTCCGCCGTGTGGTCGGCCTCTGCGCGCAGGATGCCCACATATTCGATTCGACCATTCGGGAGAACCTTCGTCTGGCCCGCCCGGACTGTGACGACGATCAGCTGCGCGACGCCCTCCGGCGTGTCCGCCTGCTCGACTGGGTGCAGCGATTGCCCGACGGCTTGGACACCCACGTCGGGGAGGGCGGCCATCGACTGTCCGCGGGAGAACGTCGGCGCATATCGGTGGCGCGGGCGCTGTTGGCCGACTTCCCGGCGATCGTCTTCGACGAACCCACCGCCAATCTCGACCAACCCACCGCCGACGCGCTCGTGCGGGACATCCTTGCGGCGACGGCCGATCGCGCGACCGTGTTGATAACCCACAGGCTGTCCGCCCTCGAACTCGTCGACGAGATAATCGTTCTGAGCAACGGCGGCGTGGCGGAGCGGGGCAGGCACGGCCAGTTGGTCCTCGCCGGCGGCCTCTATGCGCAGGCGTGGGAGTCCGAGCACGCCCGCAGCCGCTGACTCCCATTGTTGACGCTTGTGGAGGTAGGCTGCCTGACAGGGCGCTCTCAGGCAGCGGGAGCGATTGCGAGGCATTCCCACCTTCGACTGCGAACCTCGTCTCGGCGAGACGGGGTTTGCATGGCGGGAAATTCGACCGATCCAGGACGGTCGGTCACCAGCAAAGTGACCGCGATCCTGATGGTATTCGCCGATGACGGCGTGCACACGTTGACCGAGATCGCCTGCTGCGCAAACCTGCCGACGTCGACCGCGCACCGCCTGGTATCAGAACTCGTCGCCTGGCGTCTGCTCGAGCGAACCGAGGAGCGCAGCTACCGAATCGGTCTGCCGTTGCGGATGATCGCCAGTGAATACTCCGAGTCCGAAGTCGGCACCTATACGCAGACCGTGATGCGCGCACTGCCCGTGCTGCACGAACTGTCGAGGGCGACCCACAACGAGGTGCGCCTCGGCGTGCTGCGCGGCTCAGATGTACTGACCTTGCAGCCGCATACCAACCGGCCCTCCGAACGCGTGCGCGCAGAAGGCTTGTGCATGCCGTCATACCCGCGCATGCGACCGCAGCGGGCAAGGCGCTGCTCGCCTTCTCCCCACCCGAGGTCGTCGACCGTGTCGTCGACGCCGGGCTGCCCGCGTTCACACGCGCACACCATCACCTCACCCGACGTGCTACGCCAGAAACTGTCGGTCATCAGGTTGACGCAAATCGCGACGTCGCGGAACGAATTCGAATGCGGCAAGGCGGCCATCGCAATGCCGATCTTCTACCGCGGGGGTCACGTGGCCGCCTCCATCGAACTCACCGTAGGAGATCTCAGCCGCGAGTTGAAACCGGCCGCCAGCGCACTGTCGGTTGCGTGTCACAGTCTCTCCAGACAACTCGCCACCGAATTCGACCCGCCACGAACCATCGGAGTGAGCGCAGGCGCTTCATGGGTAGATCTGCCAGTCCTGGGCCAATCGTCGATCCTCAGCCGAACGCGGGGCCTCTTCGGTCCGGACCAGCCGCAGAATCGCCTCACGCGCCACCGCCGAAGTCGTGAGTCCGCGATGGGCCGCCAACCGCTCCAGCTCGTCGAGCTCATCGACGTTCAGCAGCACCTGCACCGTCTTGCTGCGCGGATCGCCGGCCTTCGGCGCGTCAGCGATGCTCTCAGGATCTGACAGTTCCGACATGTCGTGGCCTTCCTACGTAACCGCTGATTCGACCACGCTAACTCGTCGTGCATCACGCGCGGTCGTGACCGCACAGCATTCCACGGAAGTGTTCCACTGAGCGGAACTAGTCACTGGCCATCCGCGACCCCTGACTGCGAACCTCGTCTCAACACAAACGAGGAGCACGCATGGCGGGAAATTCGACGGACCCAGGGCGGTCGGTGACCAGCAAGGTCACCGCGATCCTGATGGTGTTCGCCGACGGTGGCGTGCACACGTTGACCGAGATCGCCTGCAGTGCAAACCTGCCGACATCGACCGCGCACCGCCTGGCATCGGAACTCGTCGCCTGGCGTCTGCTCGAGCGAACCGAGGAACGCAGCTACCGCATCGGTCTGCCGTTGCGGATGATCGCCAGCGAATACTCCGAGTCCGAGGTGTGGACCTATACCCAGACGGTCATGCACGCCCTGCCGGTGCTGCACGAACTGTCGAGGGCGACCCACAACGAGGTGCGCCTCGGCGTGCTGCGCGGCTCAGAAGTGCTGACTCTGCAGCCGCATACCAACCGGTTCTCCGAACGCGTGAATGCAGAAGGCCTGACGCATGCCGTCATACCCGCGCACGCGACGGCCGTGGGCAAGGCCCTCCTTGCCTTCTCCCCACCCGAGGTCGTCGACCGTGTCGTCGACGCCGGGCTGGCCGCCCTCACCCCGCACACCATCACCTCACCCGAGGTGCTACGCCAGAAACTGTCGGTCATCAGGCTGACGCAGGTCGCCACATCGCGCAACGAATACGAATGCGGCAAGACAGCCATCGCAATGCCGATCTTCTACGGAAGGGGTCGGATCGCGGGAGCCATCGAACTCGCCATCGGGGATCTGGGCGGTGAGTTGAAACCGGCCGCCAGCGCCCTGTCGGTTGCCTGCCGCAGCCTGTCGCGGCAACTCGCGACGGAGTGTGGCATGAGACGATTGACCGCGCCCTGAATAGACCTGCACGCGCCAGTTGCCCGGACATGCCCGGGCACCGCGGTGTGGTCGTTAGTGCCCAAGTTCGTTGCACTGGGCGAGCATTCGCGTCCGGCGTCGCGGAGCGTCACCATCTGACTCTGCGCCGCGGCCGTCCGCCGGCCCACACTTCGATTGGGGCCCAAGCGAACTGGGCAGTGGGCGGCTGACTGTCGGGCACGTGAGGTCCGTCGGTGGCCGACACAAACGAACACCGACACCTCCGCGAACTCTTGGAACAAGCCGTTCCTCGAGACCGCCGGAAGTGCCGGTGCACGTTGGATGGGATTACTTCAGCAGGTCGCGCGCGGCCTTGGTGTAGGCATTCGTCGCCTCGGCGATGATGGATGCCTGCGACTTGGCGAGCGCCGAAACCCAGTCCACCTTGGTGGAATCGGCGGCCTTCTGGCTGAAATCCAGCACAGTGCTCACGGCCTGCTCGTAGGTGTCGACCGACATGGTTCCGGTCTGCTTCGCCGCGGTGAGAACCTTTTCGTTCAGGTCGCGGATCCGGTCAGCGGCAGCCTCGAAGTCGACGTCGAACGGGTTGCCGATTCCCCGGTAGCCGCGTTCTTTGACTTTTCTGATGTGGTTGTAGCCATTATGATTCCTCCTGTAGGTCGTACCGGGGCCATCTGCGACCCGGCTGTTAGCAACGTTAGCACACATTCTGCTAACTGAGCTATTTGTGACAGGGCTCACGGACAGGCTGACGATGACCTAGCCCGCGCTGACCGGATCAATTGATCACGAGATACGTTGGACACGTTCGGTTCTCACCAGTCCGACCCACAATCGGCGGCCGACCGGCTAGTCGGCGCTTTGGTTCCCAGAGGCCCGGCGCACCCGGTTCGCGTCGATGAAACTTCGGTGGATCTCCGCCATCGCGCGCCGTTGGGCCGCCGTGAGCTCCGGCGCGGCCGCGATTGCATCCGTGAGGTCTGATCGGGGTGAATCCTCTGATGGGGGCTCCGGCTCCACATAACCTGCGCGCCGATATAGGTCTTCAACTGTGAGGTCCAGCGAAGCGGCCAGCGCCTCGACGACCGCCTCGGAGGGCGCCCTCAACCCCCGTTCGATCTGCGAGAGATACGGATTCGAGATCCCGACAGACTTGGCCAGCTGGCGCATCGGCAACGCGGCAAGCTCGCGTTGTTCGCGGATGATCGCACCCAGCAGACTCTGTGGTCTATCTTGGTCCACGCCGTGAGACTAACTCATCGGCTAGAACCAGCCCTTGCGCTTCGCCCAGACCAGCAGGGTCGTTGACATGGCCAGCATGACTGCGAGTGTGACGGCCAGCGGTAGCCACTGCGTTTCACCGTTGACGATCAGGTTCATACCGAGAACGGAAGAGAGGGCTGTAATCGGCAACGTGACGGCCGCGATCACCGCGAGCCGTTCGGCCGCGATGGTCATCTTCGTGTTGGTCCGCGCCTGATAGAACTCGATCGTTCCCTGCAGATACGACTTCTGGGTATCCGCCATCACCGACAGATGGTGGAACTGATCGACTGCGTCCAGAAGCAGCGACTGCCCGTGACCAGGGCCGCACGCCGTGATGGTCACCATCCGGCTGTACACCTCGCGGCTCAGCGCGGACATGGTGCTGACGGTGAGTAGGCCGTGGCGTGCGCGGAACATCTCGTCAAGAAACGATTCCGGATCGCCGAGGTGGTCGCCGGTGACGCGTTGCTCGAGCATCCAGACGTCCTTGGTCAGCTCCGCGGTGTAGGTGCGCAGACGGCCAGTAAGCGCGGTGAGAAAGGCATAGGAGAGCTCGAACGCCTTGTCCGGCTTGAGTTTTCCACTTTGGAGTCTACCGAGCACCGCGTTCACCTCGACCATCGCCGCCGCCGGGTCGACCGCGGGGTTGAGCGGGCCGTGGACCGTAACAAGGTAGCGGTCGCCGATGAACTGGTCGAGCTCGACATAATGCACGTGCCCGCCGGCGCCGGGCTGCGGCGCGTGTAGCACGAGGAACAGATGATCGTCGTAGCGATGAATCTTCGGCACCTGGTTCCGATTCGCCGAGTCCCGAATGGCGAGTGGATGGAATCCGAACGTGTCCCTCAGTATTCGTTCTGCCTGCTCGTCCCACACCGGCACGTCGACCCAGACCACCCCGTCGTCCCGGTCAAGGAGGGCGGGCAGTTCCTCGGCGTCGAACACCTCGACTCCCGCCGGCGAAACCAAGCGGACGTCCATGCCGACCTCCCAGATGCCCGCTGGCACCTTCTCCGTCTTAGCACTTCGGGGCCGGGTTGATCAGCCGGGCGGGCTGAATTGCGCCCTCATCCCGCTGGATAGAACCGGCACTGCGGCCCAGACGGACATGGTTCTCACGACACTTGACTTGCCAGGACGCGGGACACACTCAGGGCAGCAGTGTGCACGGCCGGCCCAACTCGTCGGATGTCGACCTTGCCTGCCCATCCCGATGCCGAAATCGCCGCGACGGGAAAGTCATCCGAGTCGAGGATGGCGCTCGCGACGCATACCACCCCGGGCGCGGCCTCCTCATGTTCATAGGCGATGCCGTTGACTGCCGCCCGCCGGAGCTGCTGTCGCAGGACGTCAGGATTTCGAATCGTCCGGGGTCCGACGGCCACCAGTCCGGCGGCGATCGCCCGATCGATCACTTCGGTATCCGAGGCAGACAGCAATGCCTTCCCCACTCCGGTTGCGTGTGCCGGCAGCCGGCCGCCGACTTTCGACGGCAGACGAGGGGCATCTTCGAGGTGCAGTATCTCCACATAGACGACCTCGGTGCCGTCCAACACAGCAAGGTGGATCGTCTGACGAGTCGCCGCACGCAAATCGGCCATGAACGGTAGCGCCACCGCGCGCACAGAACGCCGCCGCGAGGCGCGCTCTCCCCATTCGAACATCTGCAAGCCCAGCCCGACCTTTTGACCTTTGCGCTCGAGGAAACCGGACTCGTGCATCTCCTTGACCAGTCGGGACACCGTCGATTTCGGTAGGTCGGTCCGGCGCGCGATCTCGTTGACGCCCAGGTAGACGTCGCGGGCACGGAAGGCGTCGAGGACGGCAGCGAGCCGGCGGACCACCGATGTCGACGAGTCGTCCGTCTGACTCAGGGTGTCCCGCTCAGTGGAACGCACGCGTTGAGTATGTCTGTGACAGAGCGCACAGTTCAAGTACGTCTTGCGCCGAGGTGCGGCCGCCGACCGAGTCAGGAACAGCAATTGAGCCTCCCGAAACTCACGGCCAGCTACGTCACCCTGGCCGGTGCCGGATTCACCGAACCGCCCAGATTCACCTTCAGGCAGAGGTGCGAAGCCGCATCGGCAGCGGGATTCGCACGGATCGGTATCCACCTGAACGATCTCGAGACCCTCAAACCCACCGAGGTGGCCGATGTTCTGTCCGACAACGACCTGGAGCTCGGTGAGATCGAATTCTTCGCGGGCTGGGCCGGCCCCGGCGCCGAATCGGTCACCCGGCAGACACTGGCGAAGGCTCGCGAGCTGGCTGTATCGACGGGCGGCGGTCACCATCTCAGCTCGGGAGACTTCGACGGAGGTCGCGCTCGATCTCGACGGCGCCGCTACGCGCCTGAAGAGCGCCGCGGAGGCTGTCGCCGACGTTGGTTTGACGATCGCGGTAGAAGCATTCGCATGGTCTGCGATCAACTCAGTGCCGACAGCGTGCGATCTGCTGGCACGCGTGGACGCGCCCAACGCGGGACATCTGCTCGACGTCTGGCACTTCTTCAACTCCGGATTGACAGCCGAATACCTCGCGGACCTGGACGTGGCAACCGTGGCCGCCGTGCAACTGAACGACGGCCCGCGTGTACACGACAACTTCCTGTGGAACGCCAGGAACACCCGTCTACTACCGGGAGAGGGGGAGCTCGACGTCCGCGGGTTCGTAAGTGCGCTGCGGTCCATCGGCTTCGACGGGCCATTCGGCATTGAATCGAGCTACCCGGAGTTCCGACAGCTCGATGTCGGCGAAGCTGCCGCCAGGGCTTTCGACGCAACGATGAAGTACTTCTAGCGCGCGGACCGCGTGACCGCTGCGCCGGCATCCTTTGGCAATCGCAGGGTTTCGACGATGGTGAGCAACATGAGCAGGCCCAGCGTGAGATATGTCCATGAGTACGCCTGTCCCACAGCGTGACTCACCGGGTTGAACAACCCGAGTAGTAGTGCGCCCACGGCGATCCCGAGTCCCGCGGCGAGTTCCTGCACCGCCGCATTGAGCGTGCTGGCGTGTGTGAGTTGTACAGAGTCGACATCGGAGAACGCCAGAGTGTTGTAGGCGGTGAATCCGACGGAACGCAATGCGCCACTGACGAACAGGACGCCCACGATCAATGCCACCGGCAACGAGCCGCTCAGGCAGGCCAACAGCCCGAAGCAGGCGACCGACAACAAACCGTTCACCAGGAGCACCCGGCGTATCCCCCACCGGCGCATCAACGGCGTCGTGGCGGGCTTGATCGCGATGTTGCCGACGAACAGCGCCGCCACCAGCAACCCCGCAACCAGCGGGGTCCAGCCGAACGCCAGCTGGAACTGAAGCGGAAGCAGGAATGGCACGGCCGTGATGACCATCCTGTACAGCGATCCCGCAGATGCGGTCACCCGCAGAGTAGGCACCCGCAGCACCCGCAATTGGATCAGCGGGTAGCGATCGCGCAGCAGATGCCACACCGCGGTGCCAAGTAGGACGACCGCGACTCCACCGCCGACGGCGACGTGCACCCACTCGGTGCCCTCCACCCTGATGCTCTCCAATGCGATGAGCGCGGCGGCGATGCCGGCTCCCAGCAGCGCCAGACCCTGCCAGTCGAGCGGCGCCCGGCCGGGTTCACCTTCTCCGCGGATCAGCCTCAGCGACAACAGGAATCCAATAATGCCGAGCGGGATGTTGACGATGAATATCCACCGCCAAGAGCCGACGGTGGCGATGGCACCCCCGAGAATTGGGGCGAGCACAGGAGCGGCGAGGGCGGGCCAGGTAAGCAACGCGATTGCTCGGACCAGGTCGGCTTTCGCGCTTGACCGCAACACGAGCAGGCGACCAACGGGCACCATCAAGGCGCCGCCGACTCCCTGCACGACGCGCATCGCGACGAGCATCGGCAGCGACACACTTGCCGCACATCCGACGGATGCGAATGTGAACACCGCGATTGCTGCGATGAAAACCCTGCGGGCCCCAAACCGGTCGGCCATCCACCCGCTCACCGGTATGAGGACCGCGACGGTCACCAGGTAGGCCGAGATCGCGATGTTGATGTCGACCGCGTCGACCCCGAACGACGAAGCAATGAGCGGGATGGCCGGGGTGATGATGGTTGCGTCCAGGATCTCCATGAACAGCGCGCCTGCGACCAGAAGCGCCATCCCGCGGGGAACGGACACGGTGGCACCTTACTGCCGATCGTCGATGGCGGCAGGCGTGCCCTCGTCCGTCGCGACTAACGCGTGTAGATCAGCTGGAATCGCCGTGCCCGCGGCGACGGCAAGGCAACAAGAGCGTTCAGAACCGCGGCCGGTGGCTGCGTCCGCAGCCGTTCCCGATCGTCCTCCGACAGCTTTGCCAATTTCGCGTCCCACGCGGCAAGCACGTCCTTGGCGGCCACACCGTCGAAACGGCGAATCGACACCGTGAACCAGCCGTGCAGCGCCCAACTCAGACCCGCCACCAGAGCAATCGACGCAGCCACGGCGGCAATATCGGTAAGCATGGGAACCTTCCAGGCTCGGCAAGTAAACGTTCGCTACATTCCACAATAGGAACCGCGCCGCCGCGAATTTTATTGCTGTCGCTTCGGTCACGCTGGAAGCCAGGTGTGCGCCCCGTCATGTTGACGGCAGAGTTCGGGCTGGTCAGGCAGTTGCAAGACGCTCAGGTCACCAGGGCTTGATAGACCAACTGGCGCAGGTGCTGGCGGATGGGATGAGTGCTTGAAGGCATCAGCTGGGTGAAGAACATGGCTGTCAGGTCCTCGGTCGGGTCGACCCAGAAGGCGGTGCTGGCCGCCCCGCCCCAAGCGAACTCGCCCGGACTCGACAGCGTCTTGGCTTTCACCGCATCCCTGAGCACCGAGAAGCCGAGCCCGAACCCGAAGCCGTTGAACGGCATCTCCGCGAACAGCGGCCGCCCATAGGCTTCGAGATCCACGTCACCGGGGAGATGGTTGCTCGTCATCAGCGCGACGGTGCGGGGGCTGAGCAACCTCACGCCCTCCAACTCGCCTCGGCGCAAAAGGAATTGGGTGAAACGGTGGTAATCCGCGGCTGTCGCCACCAAGCCGCCGCCGCCCGACAGGCAGTCCGGCCGTCCGCGGCCGACCGCGTCGAATGCGCCGTGCCGCACCGCCTTTTGCGTCCCCGGCTGCGGGACATACAGCGCAGCGAGATCCCCATCCTCGATACCGAACGAGGTGTCGTTCATGCCGAGTGGGCCGAATATCCGATCCCTGAAAAACTCGTCGAGCGGTTGCCCGGACACCACTTCGACGAGCCTGCCGAGCACGTCTGTTGAAACCGAATAATTCCATTCACTGCCCGGCTGGAACACCAGCGGCAACTGCGCCCACTGCTCGACGCACCCGGCCAGATCAAGGCCTGGCGGAGTGCCCCATTCGAAGCCGGCCGCACGGTACATCGCGTCGACAGGGTGCGCGTGGTGGAAACCGTAGGTCAGACCCGAAGTATGAGTAAGCAGGTGCCACAACCGAATCGGCTCGATCGCGGGTTCGGTGACCGGGCGTAGAGCAGAGCCTTTGACATAGACCTGCGGTCGATCGAACTCGGGCAACCAGCGAGCGATCGGATCGGTCAGGTCGAAGGCGCCCTCTTCGAAGAGCATCATCGCCGCGACGGAGGTGACCGGCTTGGTCATCGAGAAGATACGCCACAGGGTGCCCACCTCGACCGGCCGCCGCGCCTCGACGTCGGCGTACCCGCACGAGGACAGGTGCGCGACCTTGCCGCGGCGGGTGACGACGATCAGCCAGCCGGGAAGCTGACCCTCCTCGACATAGCGGGCGAAGTGCCGGTCGATCCGCTCGAGCCGACCTGCGTCGAACCCGACTTCCTCCGCGTCCGTGTCCACCTTCAACTCCACTGCCATAGGTGGCATCATCGGCGCGCCGTCAACGCGACGTCAACGCGACTCGGCGCACTGCCCGTCCCGATCAGCGGAAAGGAACGGGATTGTGCGGCATCGGCAAGACACCCCAAGACACCATTGACACAGCGAGCCGACGACTCTAGCCACTCAGGAGGACACGATGGCGGTGCGGAAGTCCATCAACATCGCCGGGTCAGGACCCACGATCGAAGCATCCATCCACGAGGCCATCGATCGGGCGTACACCACGCTCGAAGGCATGACTCGCTTCGAGGTCACCAAGATCAGTGGTGACCTCACCGACTCGGGGCCCGTCTTCGACGTGGAGCTGACCATCTGGTTCACACTTCTCGAGCGGATGCACGAGTGAGCCGAACACGGTGACGACCACGACGGCGGCGCCAGATCTGCACGGCCAAATCCAACCCGCCGGCATCGGCTTGGCCACGATGCCCATCGGTATCAACCACATCGAGAGCGTCAACGTCTACATCGTCGAAGACGGCGACTCCGTGACCCTGGTGGACTGCGGCATGTGGCATCCCGGCGAGCCCGACGACGGGTTGTCGATTCTGCGTCACGCGCTCAACGCACGAGGCTTCGCGCTCGAAGACATCGCGCGGATCATCGTCACCCACGCTCACATCGACCACTACGGCATGGCCGGACGCCTGATGGAACTCACCGGCGCCGAACTGTACATGCACGCCATGACCGACCTGGATTGCGAAAAGTACCGGCATCCCGAAACCGCCCAGGCGCGAAAGCGCGATACCTACAGCGACCACGGGGTCCCCAAGGACGAGGTGCCCGCGTTCGCCGACACCCTCGTCGCCTGGCTGCCGTACCTGCACTCGGTGGTCGAGGCCTCCACCCGATTGAATGGGGGCGAGGTCCTCTCGATCGGCACACGCCAGTGGGAGGTCCTGCACACTCCCGGACACTCACTCGGTCATATCTGTCTGTGGTCACCGACCGACAAACTCCTCTTCTCCGGCGACCATCTGCTACCCGCCGTCACCCCGCCAGTCACATTCGAGCGTGGCTTCGACAGAGATCCCCTCCGCAGCTATCTGGCCTCTCTCAAACTCGTGGCCGAGCGCGACCCGACGCTGGTGATGCCGGGACACGGCCGTGCCTTCGCCGACGGACGGCGCCGCGTTGATGCAATCACCCGTAACAAGCAACGGCGGCTGGACGCCATCCACGCGATGATCCGCAATCGCCCCTGCACCGTTCGCGAGATCACCGAAGTTCAGGTTGCCAAGGCCCTCCTGAAGTTTCAGCGCAACCTGGCGATGGCCGAGACGCTCGCGCACCTGGCCTACCTGCGGTGGCAGGGACTCATCGAACGACGTACCCGCGACGACGGGGTGTACGAGTGGTACTCCACCGACCGGTCGTCGTCGTAGTGGGCCACGGCTTCCCATAGGCTTTTGGCTCGTGCGCGCAGTGCTGAT
>CAVTHR010000018.1:0-278707 GCA_963734385.1 uncultured Actinomycetota bacterium
CGTAATAGATCAGCTGGGAGACAACGTATTTTCCTAATCTGTGCGCAGCTGCCGTGATCGGGTACCCACCCCAGCTGTGGCCGACGAGTGTGATGCGCGAAAGTCGCCGGCGGTTGATCTCATTGATGAGAAAGTCGACCGCGTCTTGCATCGTAATATCGCCGAGGTCTTCGCTGTCCGAGAGTCCCGGCAGGGTTACCGTCACCGCTCGGTGTCCGGCTCGTCGTAGCCGTTGTGCGACGGGGTGCCAAGCCCATCCGCCGTGCCAACCACCCGGTACAAGAACAAATGTCTTCTTGCTGGTCGCGGACTCACCCCCCCATCTTCGCCTCTAATCGTCTTTGGGTCATGCCGGATGTTCCAGATCGTGTGCAGGACTGGGGTTCACGACTTCCACGTTATCCACCGATGGAGCCGATATCACGTTTCGCAATATATTGACAGCGTGTTCCGAGCTCTCAATAATGCGTGCTTTCAACGAGTTTAAGGATTTGTGGCCGCAGCACTGCGCATGACCGATCGCACCACACGTCGCTGTTGTGCAACGCAGGCGTGGATTTCCGTTGCCAGGAGGTTGTCTATTGTTCTGTGTCAACCACTTTCAATGGGGTTCCTGAGTCCGGCGGATCTTCGTCAGTCTGCGCCTAGGCGCGCAGTCGTCTGTGTCGGCGGGGAGCGAGAGAACGGATAGTCTGTGTATCCTTCGGCTCCACCTGTGTAGAGAAATGCCGACCGTATGTCGTTGAGATGTGTTCCCTCGGTCCATCGTCGAACAAGATCGGGGTTCGAAAGATATTGACGGCCAATGGTTATCGCATCGGCAGCGCCCGTCTTGAGCACCGAACCCGCCTGCTCGCGAGTGGTGGGTTCGGGCCCGAATCCTTGATTGAGAATGAGGCGATCTGGCCATATTCGCCTGAGTTGCCCAAGGATCTTCTGTTCAGGTGCCGCGCGTACATGCAAGTACGCCAATCCCAACTCGCGAAGCTGCTGGCCGAGCGTCAAGTAGGTCTGGTCGTCGTGTTCGTGAACGTCGTTTTCGGTGTTGCCCGGTGAAATGCGCACTCCCACACAGTCAGCACCGATCTCGTCAGCCGTTGCCCGCGCCACTTGGTGGACGATCCTGGCGCGGTTTCCGGCCGACCCACCGTATGCATCGATACGGCAGTTGGTGGCCGGAGACAGGAATTGAGCCAAGAGATAGCCATTGGCGGCGTGCAGTTCGACGCCGTCGGCCCCTGCCTGCCTGGCGCGTCGCGCGGCAGCAACGAAATCGTCGGCCAAACTGTGCAGTTCATCGCCACCGAGTGCGCGAGGTTCGATGAAGGACTTCTTGCCCTCGGCGGTGTGGATCATCCCTTCAGGTCGCACCGCCGACGGTGCAACCGGTGTCAGGCCACCCAAGATATCGGGGTGCGAGACCCTACCGCTGTGCATGAGTTGGACAAAGATGCGCCCACCGGCGGCATGCACCTTGTCGGCCACGCATCCCCAGCCAGTTTCGTGCGTATCGGCGTGCAAGCCGGGTTGGTGGACATATGCGCGGCCAATCGCGGCAGGAAAGGTGCCCTCCGAGATCATCAGACCGGAGCTTGCGCGCTGGGCATAGAACTCCGACATCAGCGCAGAGGGTGTGCCGTCGGCGTATGCGCGCATGCGGGACATCGGCGCCACCAATATTCGATTAGGCAGCCGCATCGCGCCGATCTGCACGGGGCGGAGGAGGATGTGGCCAGAGGGCAACGGAGCGATCGACATGTCAGCACCGGTTGGATATGTCACGACGTCGGCGGAATTCGGTGATGGCGCGCGAGCGTGCCCGATTATCTGGTGTACACGTGATCCATTGCCCCAGTGGTGCATACGCGAGATGGTCGAGGATGCCGGCATCGCTGAACGCCGCCACAATGTCATCGACTCCCTCCGTGAAGTGCGCCCAGCCATCGGTGTGTGCTGGAATGACCCATTTGGCACCGAGTACTTCGGCGGCCGCGGCGGCTCGGGCGCTTGTGAGGGTAAGTGGTCGCCCGCCCTGCCTCCGTGCAATTCGGGCGGCGCCGACGAACAGCACCGCTACGTCAATGGGCCCGCAGCGTTCAACAATCTCAGCTACGGCGCTGAGCGACGCGTTGTCTCCGCTGATATACATGGTCGGGATGGTGGTCCCGGTGATCACGAATCCGGTCACCTGACACGTCACGTGGCCGCTGTCATCCCGCTCCCCGTCTGCAGGGCCGTGGACCGCGGGCACCGCGCTCACGGTGATCGCGTCCGCGTCGTCGCGAGCATCGAACTCAAAGCTTTCCCACACATCCAGGCCCCTGGCTGGAGGGCCGAGCCGGCGAGCAGCGCCGGGGTGCGTCAATACAACTGGTGCGGATAGCGCAAACCGACGGCCTTCAGCGTCAAGGTTGTCCAAGTGCTCGTCATGGCTGATCAGTGCGACATCAACCCGCCCAAGCGTCGACGACGGGGTTGCCGGGCCGACGGTTTTTGTGAGGTAACCGTGTTCGCCGGCGTCATCAAACGTGGGATCAACGACGAATCTCCAACCCGCAACATCGACGACAGTCGTCGGCCCTCCGACGACACTCACAGCTACGCGTTGTCTCTCACTACTGACTATGCTCATGTAACGACTAACGTTGTCCCGCACAGAATTAGTCCACGCTTTTGCGATGTCTTCAGCAATCGAGACGCACGCCAGCAACAATAGAGACAAATCGATGAGGTGCTGCGTCGCTTCAACATCAAACCTCTGCGGCGCCGCGAGATGGCGAGAGTGCTGCGGGCCACCCGAGTAGTACCTGATAGCTCAGGCTATTCGTCAGCCAATCCACGAAATCCCTTTCGTCCCAACCGCGGCCGCTGACAAGCGCGTGGTGAATCGACGGATCGTTGTAGATCCATACGACGTCGCGTGCGCGCTCAATGGTCATGTCAGGGCGTAAGCACCCGTTTGCGCGGAGTAGCGATGCGAATTGGTGGGCTCCAGTCAGGCGCTGGGCCTGGATCTCCTCCCAGAGCGTCTTGATGTCTGGATCGGCGCCGGCGGCGACGCGCACCACGTCGTAGATCGCCGAAACACGGCCCTCGACCGCGGCAATGATCTCTGCATACTTAGCGACGATTTCGGCAGGATCGGTCAATTGGAACAGCTCGCGCGCCTCGGGTCTCTGCAAGAGTGGCACGGGTTCGTCGTCACCAACGACCGCGCGATCATATGCATTCTTGAGCAGCCCTGGCTTACTTCCGCCAGACGCGAAGACAGTCGAGCGGCCTACCCCCGCGGCCTCGGCTATGGCATCGACGGACGTTGCCACGTAGCCACGTTCCAGGAACAGCACCGTCGCCGCGTCCAGCACAACCTGGCGGGTCGCAGCTGCTTGTTGTGCCCGCAGCGGAGATTGATAGCGGGAATTTTTCCTCGGACGGGAATTCATCGGACTCCTGTTTCATTGATCATATCTATAGTATCACCAACCTGTGGCCCCTAGGAGATTTACATGTTTCGCCTTCCCTGCCCATCTGAGCGTGGCGTTTGTGCACCCGCTGCGACGCCGTCGAACCAGATAGGCGACGTCCGTCGCGCGAAGCCGACAACAGGGCTTCGTCACCACCCTGCACCGTCTGGCTTAGCACCCGTCTACACCTTCCCAACCGAGATTGAAGGGACACCAGCATGAACTCGCACCCACTCACACTGGGCTTGGCTCTCAACGCACAGGGTTCGGTCGCCGAGATGGTCGAGGAGGCGCGTCGCGCTGAAGCCATCGGTTTCGACGTCCTGCTACTGCCCGACCACCTGGGCTTCACGGCTCCCCTGCCGCCGCTGGTCGCGATTGCAGCGGCCGCACCTTCTGTCAAAGTCAGCAACCTTGTCATCAACGCCGCGTTCTACCGTCCAGCACTGCTCGCTCGCGACCTTGCGAGCGTGGACTCCGCGACGGGCGGCCGGCTGATCATTTCGCTTGGAACAGGCTATGCCGAAGAGGAATTCACGGCGGCCGGTGTCCCCTTCCCCAGCCCTGCGGCCCGCGTTCGTCTGCTCACTGAACATGTCACGTGGATTCGAGCGTTACTGTCGGATCCGGCTTACGTACCGAGGCCGATCCAGGGCCCTCCGCCGATCATGGTGGCTGGCGCGGGAGACAAGTTGTTGTCCATGGCCGCCAAGGAGGCCGACATCGTCGCGATTGCTTCTATGGGCACCGAGGACGATTTAGCCGAGCGCATCGCGTACGTCAAAGCCCATGCCGGGCCTCGTCTAAGCGATATTCAGCTTGCGTTCAGCTTCTTTCAGGTCTCGCTCGATGACGCCAGCGACTTGTCACTACTCCGTATGGTCGCGCCGGATGTGGCCGAGTCCGATTTGCGTCGGCTAGCCACATTGCTCGATGGTTCGGTGTCCGCAGCCGCCGAACGCGTTAAGCGCCTGCGCGAGTTGGGAATTAGCTACTTCACCTTCAATAAGACTGACGGCACGTCTTGGAGCACCCTCGAAAAGCTCGTCGACGCAATCGTGTGACTCCGCGAACAGTTCTACTAGCGCTCCCAATAACCACATCAACGTGATGGCCAGCACCTGAATCGAACTAGCTCCCTCACCCACACCGCACAAAAGGAAGAAACCAATGGCATCCCACTCAGCCCCGTCCTCGCGCAACCGTTTGACCGTGGGCGACTCGTTCCCACACCTGGATTTGACATCGATTGCGGGAGAGAGGATCTCGATACCGCAAGATACCAGCAGTAGACTGATTCACTTGCAGTTCCGGCGCTTCGCCGGGTGTCCGGTTTGCAACCTGCACCTGCGCTCGGTGACCGCACGTATCGACGAGATCGTCGCCGCCGGCATTCGCGAAATAGTGGTCTTTCACTCCAGCCACGACGAGCTGCGAAAATACCAGGACGACATGCCATTTCCGGTCATTGCCGACCCCGAGAAGCAGCTCTACCGGCAATTTGGTGTTGAGGCGTCCGCCAGAGCAATGCTGAACCCGGGGGCCTGGCGCGCGCTACCTCGGGGCTGGCGCTATTCGATGGAAACGGCAATCGCGAAGCGACGCGGCCCGCTGCCAGCCTCGCCAACGAATGGAACACTTGGCCTACCGGCCGACGTTCTGATCGCATCCGACGGACAGGTCGTGGCCGTCAAGTACGGCCGCCACGCGTATGACCAATGGTCAGTCGACGAACTGCTCACGATTGCTTGCCAGCCGATCGCGAACTAGGCAAGCTCGCTTGTCGAGTTCGACAGCGTCTGCGCGAGTTGACACGGCGGATCGTCGATCCACGTCATGCCGGAGGATTCCGCGCATCGTCCCTATGCGGTCGCGACATATCGTGGGGGCCACGAGTTGACGATCAGACGACGCGAGTCGAAGGAAGGGGCCGCGGTTCGACGTCGAGTGGCGGTTGCCCGACAGGACCAAGCGATCGAAGACGTTTAAGACCGAACGCGAAGCCCGTGTCTTCGAGGCGTCGCTGGTCACCAAGTTCGCGGCGGGTGACATCGTCGATCCGCGTGCTGGCAGAGTTTCCTTAGATGCGGTCTATCGAGCGTGGCTCGCGTCTCGACTTGACCTGAGCCCGAAGGTACGGCGCGGATATCAGGACAACTGGCGCAATCGGATCGAACCACGCTTCGGCGGCTGGCACGTCGCGAGCATCGACCACCAGTCAATCCAGGCATGGGTCAACGAGTTGGTCGACTCCGGCTTGAGCCCCCGCACGGTTCGTTGGGTCCATTCCGTACTGAAGATGTCATTGGACTACGCAATAGACGACGGTCTGCTTCCCTCCCGAAACCCCGCCGGCAAGGACCAAGTTCCCACCACAGCGCTACACGTCGCATACCTATCGATCGACTGAGGAGGTCGCCAGGCTGGCCGGCGTCTGCGGCGTCCAGGGCGACGTCGTAACGCTCATGACCTTCACTGGTCTGAGATTTGGCGAGCTGGTCGGCCTCCGTGTCGAGGATGTGGATCTGGGAGCAAGGCGAATTCGCGTTAGGCGCTCCATCACCCAGGTCGGGGGCAAGCTGACCGAAGGAAATCCGAAATCCGCGGCCGGTCGCAGGTCGGTCCCGATACCGCAACGCCTCATCCCAATTCTCACGCAGAGAATCAGCGGAAGATTCCCGGGCCAGTCGGCCGTCACGTCGCCCAACGGCGCGCTGTTGGGGCTGGAGAATTGGAAGCGGTCCACTCGATGGCGCGAAAAGATCGTCGAGATAGGCCGGCCTAGCCTGCGAGTGCACGACCTGCGGCACACCTATGCGTCGCTGGCACGGCGAGCGGGCGCCGACCTGCGGCTGCTACAGAAGACGATGGGCCATGCGTCGATCACCGTGACCGCGCACATCTACGCCGATCTTTACGACGACGAACTCGACGACGTCGCCTCGGCACTCGACGCCCTCGACGACACCCGCGGGGACCTTCCGTAAGAACCCCGCCGTGTGGAACAGACAATTTGGCCGGATATTGGCCGGATGACGATGACAATAAAGAACGCAGTGATGCGCAGAAATAAGCCCTGAACTGCGGATACTCGGTGTGGTCCCGACTGGGATCGAACCAGTGACCTTCCGCGTGTGAGGCGGACGCTCTCCCCCTGAGCTACGAGACCGGGGACGACGTCGAAGGTTAGCACGGCAACGCGACGGCGCTCCCCTCCATTGTCCACCAGCGGCAACCGGTCCGGGGTAGGGTCATCCGCCATGGCAGGCCAGCAAAGTCGCGTAGCGATGGCCTTCGTGGCGCTGACAGTGCTGTTGGTTCTTCCCGCCTGCAGTAGCGACAACAGGGACGGCGCCTCGAGGGAGAGCGGCGAGGGCCGCGGCCTAGCCAAGTCTTCGGTGACGGCAGTCCCGGCCGACGAGGACGGTCGACGAACTGGTCGGGTTCATATCGCCAACCGGCAATGTGGCCTGCATGATCGAGCCATCATGGGCCCGCTGCGACATCATTGACCGCGATTGGTCGCTACCTCCCCGTCCCGCGGACTGCGAGTTCGACTACGGGCAAGGGCTCAGCCTCAGTGCGGGAGGACTTGCCGAATTCGTCTGCGCCGGCGACACCGCCTTCGGTCCGGACGAGGTACTTCCCTACGGCAACTCGAAGGTCGCAGGGGCGCTCCGCTGCGACAGCGCCGACGCCGGGATTACCTGCCGCGACAGCGACACCGGTCACGGGTTCTCCATCTCCCGACAGGCCTATCGGATTTTCTGTAAGAGCAGCGTCGATGGCGCCGCGCCGAGGTTCGAAGGGATTTGTGCGGCTAAGCTGAAGTGGACTATCGTCGTGCTTCGCGACGGGCGACGATCTCGCCCGTGGCGCGCGGATGTAGCGCAGTTGGTAGCGCATCACCTTGCCAAGGTGAGGGTCGCGGGTTCGAATCCCGTCATCCGCTCGAAGGTGCAGTCGCATCAACCCCAGCGGTGGAGTGGCCGAGTGGTGAGGCAACGGCCTGCAAAGCCGTGCACACGGGTTCGATTCCCGTCTCCACCTCTAGTTTTAGGCGCGGTTAGCTCAGCGGGAGAGCGCTTCCCTGACACGGAAGAGGTCGCTGGTTCAATCCCAGTACCGCGCACCAGTGTTATCGCAGTACATGTGCGGTTTTATTGATGGCTACTTTTGGCTCGCACCAAATATGCACCACATGGCGGACTTCCTTACACTCGGGCCGCCACTTCTCCCCACAGGTGGCGGGCCGACCTCTTTGCCGTGTGCCGGTAGGACCGCGGCGGCCAGTGCGAGGCCAAAGGGCCTACTTACACTGTTCTAGCTTCGCGTTCGGAATGTTCACGCCCGGCGGAGGGGAGCAGGGCGACGCGGCTGCGGTGTGTTACCAACGAACACAGTTGTACATTGGCTCTCGGATAGTCCAGAACGCCTTGTTCTCCGGATGCTTCATGTCTTGCGTCCAGCCGCGCGCGATGCCATCGTCATTCACCTGGCCCTCGTACCTTCCCATCGCACCGTGATCCCACTCGATAGTGCCTTGAACGTTTATACCTTCCATAAAAAATGCAATGTGCCCGCGGCTCCGTCCGCCACTTGGATGCTCTCCTTCAGCAAACCCGACCATGCTAAATTGCGACCCGTCGGCGAAAACCCGCCAACCGTTCGTGTGGTCGATGCTAACTCGGCCCGGGAATTGACATTCTTTAAACTTTGGCACCGCCTGCGCGGTCTCGGCGACGGTGACCATCCCGACAGCACATATAGCCGTGGCTGTTGCGGCGACAAACAACTTCCTCACGTTGCTTCTGTCGGACATTGGAATCCCCTTTCGGCTGTGCAGCCGTGCTTAGTGACCCGACCGATGTGGGCACGCTATGACCCGCAACCCTCACGCCGCATCGGGTGTTTCCCTACGATTTGGCAGTTGGACTGGCCCAGCAGGCAGTACGCCAGCACGCAGGCCTCCGCCGTGATGGAGCAGGCAGATGTTGACGGCGCGGCCGCATCACGGGGGCTCCCAGCGCGACTTCTATGCTTCCAGCTATGACGGTCGGCGATTGGTCGTCCCTAGTAAGTACAGCCGTAGCGGTCGTTGCCGCCATTGTGTCGGCAGTGGCAGCAATCCGATCGAGAAAATCGAAGGTCGAGGCCAATCAGCACGCAATTAGGACGATCAAGGCCGCGGAGCGTGCCGCTGCTGAATCTGCGCGTACCGCGCTTGCATCTGAGCGAACAGCTGCGGCGCAGGAGATCGAGGCCGAATTGGCCGCGAGCTGGGCTGGCGCGGAGGACCGCGCACCCTGGTTGATTGATCCGATATCTTCCTCAGAGCGATGGCGTACGTGCTGGCTGACGAACAAATCGCGACGCCCGAAGTACAACGTCATTGTCATTAGCGAGCGGATAGGCGGGATTGTTGATTTCCCAGTGATCCATGGGGGCGATCGCGTGCTGCTCCACCCAAGTATGCGCGAAGAGCCATCCAATGCCGTAGAGATCACCTGGACACGAAGGAATCCCTCGATGACCCTCAGCTGTCATGGATTGGTCGTTTCCGACCTATTAGACCTGGCCAGGCGAACCCGACCCCTTAAGACAGCGTTTACCTAACCTGCGCCAGGTCAAAGGGTTTCCTCGCACTGTTCTAGCTCTCAGATGAAGCCGGCTGGCCGATGCAGATCGGCGAGTGTCCACGTGGTCGCTTATCCCTCGGTGATGGCTGATCCGAAGGGCTCAACGCCCTTGCAATGATTAGCGGCGCGGATCGGGTGCAAGAGTCAGGACCACGGTCAGTACAGATCCGTGGCTAGAACGCCGATGTCCACTTCGCCGAGCATGTCCCCTTAAATCGCCGCCACAGGTGTTGGCTTGAAAGCCCACGCGACAGCGAACATTGCGGGTTTCGCAGATTAAGAGTCAGCGCCCGGCGAACCCCAGGCTCCTTTCATGGCGACGTGGTCAAGAGACCCCATCCGGCGCAGGGATGACGTGGTCGGGCGGCGGCGCCGGTTGGATGACATGAGTAGGCGCATCGCCGGGCAGTGGGTTGCGTCCCTGCGACTCGACGCCCGGGGCGCTACAAGAGTTGTAGGTTCGTTTGTAAATCCCACCACTCCCGAGGCAGCACTGGCGGTGGGCCTCCTCGTATTCGTCTTGGGTCAGGATCGTCGGAATGCGTGCCATGCAACTGTCGTAGGCCCCGATGTCCCAAACCGGCTCGGCGCATGCGGTTGGCGGATTCGCCAGTGCGCTGCCACCCAGGGCAATCGACGTCACTGCCAACATCGCGGCGGGCAGTAACCGACGTAGCCGTTGCGGACACGTGGGAAAAGGTCTTGCGCTCATGTGTGGCCCCCTGTGATCTATGGCGGCCCTGACACCGGTCCCCGCACCGGACGGAAGGTCTCCAAACAGTTGCTCGCTGCTCATAGACTACTGCCAATACCACGTCCATCGAGGACTGTTCGTGAAAGTAGATAGTTTGCGGGTTCGTCAATATCAGGCCGTTTCCCGGTGGATGCGGCGGCCATATCGGGTCAGCTCCTGTCTTGCAAGAGAAGTGCGATCCTGTTGTCCTTGTTGTGATGTGGCGGCATTCAAAGTTCAGTTGAGTGCAGCTGCCAACGCCTTCGTGTCCGGGAGCACGACCTCCTCGACCAGCTTGCCCCAAACGATGCGCTGGAACGTGATGCCTCGATAGACCACCTCGCCGTCGCGCATGGCGGCGTAGCGGTTGGCCGTACGGGTCGACCACGGGGCGCCCTCGACAACCACATCCTCAACCTCGAAGCGCAAGCCCGGCAGGCGAAGGAAGAGCTCGCGTAGCCATGCACGCAGCGCCTCGGCGCCGCGCAAGTCCGCTGCCAGCGGATGGTCGCCTAGAAAAACGAAGTGAACGTCATCGGCGAGTGGGAGTTCGTCAATATGCTGGGGAGACAGGCGCTCCCAAGCGGTAGGTGACTGCTTGCGCACGAACCAGCGATAGATCATGGTGCGACCGTACGGCCTCTGACAGCCGGCGAGGTCCTTTGCTCCGCATTTCCACGACTGGGACCGGCTCGACACATCAGCAGCCGAATCGTTGCGCTTGCCGTCGCTTGGACGCGGTCCGATAGAGGGTAGGTGCGGCGACACGAGACTGTGTCAAAACTCCGGAGAGTCGTTGTCGCTTGTTGTCAGTGGTTGGCCGTAGCGTCCAGCGCCGCGATTGATGCCCCTCGTATTTCTTGGATACAACAATCCGCCCCAACTGGGGTGAATCGCGGTTGGTTGTCGTTGACGCTCCTCCTTGACACCCCTCCCGCATCGGCGCACGATTTCGCGATACCTGAGTATTTCGCCGAATCTTCGGGAGGCAACCGCGACCATGAGCGCCACCGGAACCCCACCCCCGCTGACCGTCGTGCGCCCAGGTGAGGGTAGGGCGGGCGACCTCCTCTCGATCGGGGTGGTATTCAAGCTGTGGGGCGGGGACACCGGCGGCGCGGTGGCCATCGTGGAGCACCCATTCCCCGTGGGCGCCCTTGTACCGCCACACCTGCACACCAGGGAAGATGAGTACTCGATCGTCACCGAGGGCGAAATCGGCTTCCGCTCAGGCGACCGCGAGGCCGTGCTCGGCGCGGGCGGCTACATCACAAAGCCGAGAGGCGAACTGCACACCATGTGGAACGCGGGCTCCATGCCTGCCCGCATGATCGAGGTGATCAGCCCAGCCGGCTTCGAAAACTTCTTCAGCGACCTGGCCGACCTGACGACCGACGGCGCCCCACCCTTTGAGGCCATCGCGACACTCGCAGAGGCCTACGGACTCCAGTTCGACGAACCCCCGTGGCTACCCGACCTCATCGCCCGCTACAACCTCATCCCGCCCGGCTGAACCTGAAGCGCGGGCCCGCACAAGAGGAAATCCTCCCGTACGGCTGACGAAAGCTGACAGCGGTCTCGCCCTAATCAGCACTTCGACTCCGATCATGCCTTTATCGTTCGGACACTCCCTTGGCCCCAACCAAGTCCTCGTCGGACACGTCGCTTGCCTCGGCCACGGCGGCGGAGGGCACTGCCGAACCTGCGAGGCCGTGGTTTACGGCGCTGGCGGGACCGGCGGCCGTGCGGATCTCCAACGTCACCTAGATCCCAGGCGCTGGGCCGCTGCTGTCGAAGCGACCATTACTTCGTGCCGAAGACCCGCTCCATCATGGCTGTGTCCGAGAAGGTCTCAGCTCTTACGACTTTGCCGTCGCGGAAGGTGTACAAATCGGCCCCGCGGGCGGATTCGCTGCCGACCGTCACTTCGGTCAACACGACCACCTCGTCGTCGTCGGCGATGAAACGGTTAGGGGTTGTAGTGAAAGACTTCTCTGCCAGCTTCGCGAAGAAGTCCGCGACTTCGGCTTTCCCGCGATATGTGCCGCTAATCGCGCTGTTGCCGGGTTGGACCCACTCGATGCTGTCATCAACGTCGCGCATAGCCCGTTCTGCGTCTCCCGAGGAGAACGCGGCGTAGCCCTTGTTTAATGTCTCGATGTTCTGATCTTTTGACATCTTTTACCTTCTTTTGTGGTGGTCTCACGCCAACCACGGATTCCGTGCCGGTCGTTTGAGACGGGATCAGCGTACTGCTGGCCGCTTGCTGTCGCGCTGAAATGAGCAGTAGAGATGCTATTTCGATAATTGCCAGATCTGACAATTATTGGCCGATACGCGATCCGGGGCGGCACAATCACCGAACCCTCGTCGGTGATGTGGCAGCCGATCCGCACAGACCAATCAGTCACGGGAATGCCCTGACTCGGGTCCGACGGCCACACCTACCGACGAGAAGCCGTGGATCAAGAGGGCCAGTCGCCGGGGCGGCTGCCCACTTCAGTGCCGTTTTGTCCGATAGCGGCACGGCCGCGGCTGCCGGGTTCATACTGCGGCTATCCGCCCGGCGTTCTAAAGGAGGCGGCAAATGAAGATGATGGCGATTGCGCTTTCCCTCGCTTTCGGCGGCGCCGTGGTGTCGGGGTGCGCGACCGGCCCGCGCGTCGTGTCGAAGGCCGAAGTTGAGGCCGACCTTGCCGCGATAGTGAGGGAGGCCGGCGCAGAGCCGGAACGGGTCACCTGTCGAGATGACCTGGTCGGTGAGGTCGGCCAGAGCACAGAGTGTGAAATCGAGGTCACTCCGACCGAGTTTCTCTTGGCGCCGACCGTCACCGTGACCAGCGTCGAGGGGGACACGGTGAACTGGGAGTACACGCCGGCGCTGACGCAGAAACAGCTCGAGCGGCAGATGGTCGATGAAGCGGCGAGAATGTCGGGCAAGGCGCCGGATTCGGTGTCCTGTGAAGGCGGGCTGGAAGCTGAGAAGGGTACTTTCACCTACTGCCACTTCACCGCCGATGGTGTGACGGTGCGACGAGCCATTAAGGTCACCAATGTCGATAAGCTGCAGATAAGCAAGCGCGTGCTCGCCGTCTTGCCCCGGGCCGCGGCCGAGAAATCGCTGACCGAGGAACTCATCCCGCAGATCGGCCAACCAGACGCCGTGACATGCGCCGGCGATTTGGACGGTGAGGAAGGCAAGACCGTCGAATGCACAGTAGTCGCCGGGCCGGAGTCGCAGGATTTCCTGCTGACCGTCGAATCGGTGCACGGCGAACAAATCCTCTTTCGCTACGAGCCGGCGGACTGATCCGGCGCCAGGCGCAAGCCGTTTATGCGCCCGATACGACTTCATCCGGCACGCATCCGAGCACCAACGCCGCTTTACTGCCGGATTTCGAGTCTGGGACGGTTGCAACCAGCGCAAGCAGGCGGGTTCTGCCCGATCCGAATAAGGCGTGGAAGTCGGGGAATGCCGTTACGTCTGTGGATCATTGGCGTGCGCCTTGAAAGTCTGGGGAACCGTACGGACGGAAATGAGCAGCGCCATCCGGTGTCCGCTGCAGCCCCGGGGGGAGGGCTTCCCACCCCCGTGTGTGTTCATGCGCGTGCCGCTCGTGCTTGTTCGGCTGTGCGGCCTGCGTGGCAGCACTTCATCGGCCCGCGCCGCGGGTAACGGGCCGATTCGCTAACTGGGCATCCACCACTGCCACTCCGGCGGGGCGGCAGGCCAGGAAGGGTCGGGGTGCCAACCCGCAGGAGGGACGAATCCCGGCGGTGTCGGCCAACCTGGTGGTGCATTGAAGCGCCACCTTGGTGTCCCAGCGGCCTCGACATGCCAACCTGGCGGCGCGACGGGTCGAGCACTGTTGCGCCGAACCACCCACATTACGAAGGTGATGACAAGCCCGATCAGCACAACCCAAAACGCTGCGCGGCCGGCAAGCTCGGCGAGCGTGTGAATCTGCTGCGCTGTTTTGTTTGCATCGTCAGGATCCATCGGAGTGCCTCCATTCAGTGACGGGTAGCGTTTCGGCTAGTGGTCAGAACCGCTTTTGTTCGCTGTGGGTGAGGTCGCCGCAGTTGACCACGACGTTGTAGACGTGGCCGGTTGGGATGCCGGGCAGATCGATTCGCGTTTCCTTGTCTCCGTACACGCTGAGCGGTCGAGGTGGAAGAAAGCCGTCACTGTATGTGCAGTCCACCGCGGGCTTTCCGGCATTGTTGGTCATCCCCACCCAACCAGTGATTCCTACAAGTGTTGGCGCGTCGTATCGAAGCGTGACCTCCGGCGGTGGAGCTGCCTTGCACACCAGTGGCGCGCCGACGCTGTGCCACATCACATTTGGTGCGAGTCCTTCTCCAGTTCCGGTCACGTTGCCCGCCGGATCAATGTGGCCTATCCACAAATAGCTCTGATTGATATAGAGGGCCTCGATTTTCAGGGAGATCGTGTTGCCCGTGATTTCGCCGCGCATCGGAGCGCCCGGAGAAGAGTTGAGACTGTAGCGCCCGTCGATGTGCGTTCCTTGCGCGGGAACACTGTAGGTCACGGTGCCGCCATCCGGGACAAACCCAAAGGTTCCGTTGAATCCCCATTGGTCGCAGCCCTCCGCATGTGCGGGCGCGGACGAGACGACGACCGCTGCAGAGATCATCGCGGCGCCGAGCGCTGCGGCAAGGAACTTCACGTGCATTGTTGCGGTACTCATGCACGAATACTGGGCCAGTCCCGCTTAGAGACATGCAGTAGAGGAGTACTGAAGTTTTCCGTGCGGAGTACTGCAGGGCTGTTATCTGTCGGCAGACATCACAAGACAGTCGGCGCGCATCCGCGTAACTGTCGCATCCCAACTATTGTCGAAGGATGGGACGGGTCATCGTCGTCGTGGTCGGTGTGGTTGTCGCGCTCTTCGGCCTTCTGTTCGCGCTACAGGGATTCGGGGTGGTGGGGGGCAGCCCAATGAGCAACACCACCACGTGGTCCATCCTCGGGCCGATCATCGCGTTGGTCGGCATCGCCATCGCCGTCAGCGCGACTCGCAGACGCAAGCCTTAACGGCGTCCGTCGGCTGGCGATACGCTCATCGAGCAACTCATCGATGAGCGCCGTCGACGGCTTGCCGCCAAGACGGCGGATCGACGCGCTGACGGCAGCCAGAAGTGCCAACTGTCGGTCGATGGCGCTGATGTCGCGATGTTTCACTAATCCTCAATTACGGATGTGACGGATGCGGCGTTCAATGTTATGCGCCTACACCTCGCTGCGCCGGTATTGAGCACGGCGTGCCGACGACATCTGCGCGCTAGGGTATTCACGTTCAAGTTTGCCAGGCGGCCCAATCGGGCCGCGTACAGAGAAGGTGCGCAGGAGTATGCAGCGAAGGTCGACCGCCGCGTTGTGCCTCCTCGCAGTGGCACTCCTATTGGCGTGCAGTCGAAACGGGCCACCCAACTCACTGTTCGAAAGCGCTGGGTATCACGTCAGGGACGGCAAGGTGTACTACCTGAATGCTTTCCCCGGGAAGGCCTTTGAGATCGACGACGCCGACGCTGCCACCTTCCAGGCGCTAGACTCCACCTACGCGCGGGACAAGTCGAACGTGTACTTCAACGGCGGCGCGCTGCTCGACGCCAGACGCCGCGAGCTTCCAACTTCTCGAGCGCCCTGGCTTCGCCAAAGACCGCGACCACGTCTACCAACGCGATCGCGCGATCAGCGACGATCCGGCGCAACTTCGAACTTCTCGACGGCGACCTCGCGAAGGACAGTCACGTCGTCTACTGGAGTGACGGCTCGGTCCTGTCCGAGGACCCCGCTCACTTCGCCATCATCTCCACTGCCGACAACTACATCTACACCAAGGACGGCCAGACCGTACACGTGAACGGCAACCCGATCCCCGATGCCGATCCGGCGACATTCCAAGTCCTGCAAGGCGCTTACGCGCGCGACGGCCAACGCGTCTTCTATTTCGACGCACCGATCGCCGACGCGGACCTGTCGTCGTTCCGACCGCTCGACGGCCCATACGCAAGCGATGCCGCGCGAGTCTTTTGGATGGGCAAGACGATTGACGGCGCTGACCCGGTAACGTTCCGAGTTCTGAACGCCGACTTCGAGTGCTCAGCCGACGATCATCACGCGTACTACCGGCAGGCGGTGATCCCGGGCGCCGACCCGCCGACGTTCCCACCCGACAGGGCGGTCACCAACTGCTCCGAGACGTCGATTTGTCGTTCGCGCAGTAGCGCGGCGGCTACGCGGGATAAGCGCGCAACGTGTGGCTCGGCGCGGTCCCGAACGCGGCCTTGTAGGCCAGGCTGAATCGGCCGGCGTGACTGAACCCCCACCGGCCCGCGATCGCGGTAACGGTGTCGTTCTGAGGATCGGCCGCCTTGAGGTCGCGGTGGGCCCGGTCCAGACGCACGCGCCGCAAATACTCCAACGGCGTGGTGCCCAGGTTGCGGCGAAACGCGTACTGCACCGAGCGCGGTGACACGTTCACCGCGGCGGCGATGTCCTCCAGCCCGATGTCGGCGTCAGCGTTCTCCTGGATGAAAGCGACTGCGTTCCGCAATATCGGCGGCATGTTTCTCCCCTGATCGAGACCAGCCACTGCTTGCGCACTCCCCGGAATCGGTTGGTCAACTACGGGTTGTGTACCCGTAGGCGAAGAGCCGAAAACAACCCCAGCAACGATCAGTTCCCTGACAGGATCAATCCCATGACCGAACGCATGGAGGTCCAGCGCACCATCTCCGCACCCGCCGCCGATATCTTCGCGGTCCTCTGCGACCCGCATGGCCATGTCGCCATCGATGCGTCGGGCATGCTGCAGGACGCCGACGGCGAGCCGGCCAAGGCCGTCGGCGATACCTTCGTCATTCACATGGATCGCGAGTCCCTCAACGACTATCCGCTGGGTAAATACGACGTCACCGTCGAGATCCGCGAGTTCGAGAAGGACCAGGTGATCGCCTGGACGATCCTCGGCCAGATCAAGCCGCAGATCGGTCACGTCTACGGCTACCGCCTCGAGCCGTCCTCCGACGGCGACGCGACCGTCGTCACATCCTTCTACGACTGGTCGAACATCGATCCCGAGTGGCGCAAGGCCAACATCTTCCCGGTCATTCCCGAGAGCGCATTGCGCGCGACGCTGGGCATCCTGGACCGCACCGTGCGCCGCGGTTATCCCCGCGGCTAACCGCGCCCATAGCGTCAACCCCGGGTTGACGACTCGCGATCGTCAACCTAGAGTTGACGCCATGAGTGAGCCCGCCAAGATCGCCTACCCCGTCCGCCTCGATGACCTCATCGACGTCATCAAGAAGGTGCACGCCGAACCACTGGACCAACTCACCGACGCGATGCTGGCGGCCGAGTCCCTCGGCGAGATCGCCGATCACCTGATCGGACACTTCGTCGACCAGGCGCGACGGTCCGGGCGCATCGTGGACCGAGATCGGCAAGTGCATGGGCGTCACCAAACAGGCCGCGCAGAAGCGATTCGTGCCCAAGGCCCCCGACTTCGAATCGGCCACGCTCGACCCCAATGCAGGCTTCGGCCGCTTCACCCCCCGCGCCCGCAACGTCGTCGTCGTCGCGCAGAACAAGGCCGGGCGAGCCGGCAACAACGAGATCACGCCCGGACCATCTGCTGCTCGCGCTGTTCGACGATCCGGACGGTCTCGCCGTCAAGCTGCTCGCAGGTCAGGGGGTCGACGGCGGCGCAGTCGAGAAGGTCGTCTCCTTGCCGCCGCGTTTCGACGGTGAAATGCCCACCCTGATCCCGTTCAACGGTCCGGCGAAGAAGGCGCTCGAACTGACCTTCCGGCAGGCACTTCGCCTGGGCCACAACTACATCGGGACCGAGCACATCGTGCTCGCCCTGTTCGAGGACGAGGACGACGACGGTCCGCTGCACCGGATCGGCGTCGACCGGGACCGCTTCGAACGCGACCTCGTCGCCGCCCTGGAGCAGTTCACCAAAAACTGATCTCACAGTCTCACGAACCGCGCCGCGGCGTCTTCATGATGTGAGGGTGCGACCGTTCGAAGACGTGGTGGCCGAGCACGGCGCGACCGTGCTGCGGGTGTGCCGCGCGGTCGTGGGGCCCGTCGACGCCGACGACGCGTGGTCGGAGACCTTCCTCTCGGCACTGCGGGCGTACCCCGAACTGCCCGCCGACGCCAACGTCGAGGCGTGGCTGGTCACCATCGCGCACCGCCGCGCCCTCGACGTCGGCCGAGCCCGGTCCCGGCGCGCAGTCCCCGTCGAGACGCCGCCCGACCGGCCGTCGGCGCGCGCCGATCCCACCGCCCGATATCCCGACCTGTGGGCGGCCCTGCAACGCCTGCCCGACAAACAACGCCTGGCCGTGGCCTACCACCACATCGCCGGGCTGCCGTTCGCCGAGATCGCCGAACTGCTCGGCAACTCCCCCGACGCCGCCCGCCGCGCCGCGGCCGACGGCATCAAGACCCTTCGCAAGCTCTATCCCGAGGATGAAACCGCATGAGCACCAACCTTTTCGACCAACTGCAGGCCGACGACGAGACGCTGGCCCGACTACATCACCGGCTCGAACGCGACGCCGCCGACGACGAACTGCTCGACGTCGCCTACCGGACCATCGACAGCCCCGTCGGCACCCTGCTGCTGGCCGCAACCACCGTCGGCCTGGTCCGCGTCGCCTACGACATCGAAGACCACGACGCGGTGCTGGCCAGGCTCGCCGGGTCGGTGAGCCCGCGCGTGCTGCGGGCGCCCGCACGCCTGGACGCCGTCGCGCGGCAGCTCGACGAGTACTTCGGCAAGCGGCGCACCACGTTCGAGGTGCCCGTCGACCTCCGGCTCACCGAGGGCTTCCGTCGCAGTGTCATCGAGCACCTGCGCGGCATCGGCTACGGCCACCGGGAAAGTTACGCCGCCGTGGCCGCGGCCGTCGGCAACCCGCGCGCGGTGCGCGCCGTCGGAACCGCATGCGCCCGCAACCCGCTGCCCGTGGTGATCCCCTGTCACCGCGTGGTGCGGTCGGACGGGTCGACGGGTCAGTACGCCGGAGGAGCGGCGGCCAAGTCGGTACTCCTCGACCTCGAAGCCGCGTAACCGGGAATGAAACCGCCGCCGCGGCGGTAGAAACAACACATGAAACTCGACGACGCGGCACGCGAACTCATCGGCTCGGGCACCGACGCGACGCTGGTGACGCTCAACCCCGACGGCAGTCCCCAGGTGTCGGTCGTCTGGATGGCGCTGGAATCGACGTCAGAGGGCGACGAGCTCGTGTCGGCACACCTCGCCGAATACCAGAAGACACGCAACATCCGCCGCGACCCACGGGTGGCGGTGACGATCCTGGCTTCCGCAAGCCCCGGGCAACAGAGGCCCTACCTGGCGATCACCGGTACCGCCCGCATCGTCGAGGGCGGAGCCCCCGAACTGCTCAAGAAGTTGGCCAAAACGATGCTCGGCTCCGACGAACACTTCCCGCCGCCCAATTCGCCGCCGGGGCTGCTCACCCGCATCCGGATCGACAAGGTGGGCGGCTCCGGCCCCTGGGCCGTCCTGACGGCCAACCCGCTGTTCGCGGCGGCCCGCATGTGCCATCATGCGAGGCGACGTAGGAGGGGACGGGTTATGCGCCGTTGGTTCGTGCTGCTGTTCGCCGCTATCACGGTCTCCGGTGCCGTGCTGGCCACTCCGGCCGCCGCGGTCGACGCCCCGATCGGCCGCCTCGGCGAAACGCTGCGGGTCGAGTTCAAGGGCGTCGTCGCCGACGTGACGGTCCACGACATCCTGCCGTCGGACGTTCCTCCCGGGTTCGGCTATCCGCCGCGCGCGCCCCGCTATCAGGTGTACCGCGCCAACGTCACCATTCACGCCGTCGAGATGCCCGTCCCCTACGCGATGGGCCTGTCGTTCGTCTTCCAGGGCGTCACACCGACGGGGGACGCGTACCAGCCACGGAACTCCGACGCACCCGACGCGCTCCAGTACGCCATTCAGAACGTGCCCGCGGGCGCGACGGTCAACGGCGGTGTGTGGTGGGACTGCTACCGCGATCTGGTGGCCAACGTCGTGCTCATCGACAAGGTGACCGGCATCCACCTCGCGCAGTGGAACATCTAGTGCGCCGGTGACTCTCGAGGTCACTGTCCCTGTCGCCGCCGACCTGCCCGACCTCGCCGACGTCGCCGCCCGAACGTTTCCGCTGGCGTGCCCTCCGTCGGTGACCCCGCAGAACATCACCGCGTTCATCGACGAGAACCTGTCGGAAGCACGCTTCGCGGACTATCTGGCCGACCCCGACCGGCTGCTGCTGATCGCCAGGGATGCCGGTCGAATGATCGGTTACGCCATGCTGATTCGAGGTGTTCCCGACGACGAGGACGTCCAACGCGCGGTCGAGCTGCGCCCGGCCGTGGAGATCTCGAAGATATATGTGCTTCCCGACAGCCACGGAGCAGGAACCTCGGCTGCACTGATGGCCGAAGCCGTGAAGTGGGCCGAGGAATCCGACGCCAAATGCATGTGGCTCGGGGTGAATCAGCGCAACCAACGGGCGCAGCGCTTCTACACCAAGCACGGCTTTTCCATCACCGGCACCAAGACATTCCGGCTCGGCACCGCCATAGAGAACGACTACGTGCTGGTGCGTCCGGTCTGACCCGCGGTCGTCAACGCCAGCAGCCGTGAGGTGGCCCGCAGATACTTCTTCCGGAACCCGCCCGCCAGCATCTCCTCGCTGAAGATGGTGTCCAGCTTGGCTCCCGACGCCACCACCGGGATGCCCGCGTCGTAGAGCCTGTCGGTCAGCGACACCAGGCGCAGCGCGACGTTCTGGTCGTCGATCGGATGCACGCCCGTGATGAACACCGCCGCAACACCTTCGATCAGGCTCAGGTAGCGCGACGGGTGCATGGTCGCCAGGTGCGTGCACAGGGCGTCGAAGTCGTCGAGGGTCGCACCGGGCACGGCTGCGGCCCGCGAACTGACCTCCCTGTCGGACAGCGGCTCGGGCGCCGGCGGCAGGTCGCGGTGCCGATAGTCCGGACCCTCGATGCGCACGGTGTTGAAAATGGCTGCGAGCGTGTTGATTTCGCGCAGAAAATCCTGTGCGGCAAACCGGCCCTCGCCGAGTTGCTCGGGCAGCGTGTTGGACGTCGCCGCGACCGAGACACCGCGTTCGACCAGCTGCGAGAGCAGGCGCGAGATCAGCGTGGTGTTACCGGGGTCGTCCAGTTCGAACTCGTCGATGCACACCACCACATAGTCGGCGAGCATCTCGATGCACTCGACGAAACCGAAAACGCCTGCCAGCTGTGTGAGCTCGCCGAACGTCGCGAACGCCGTCGGCGCCGCGCTCGCGCCAGAGATCGCGTAGTAGCTCGACGCCAGAAGATGGGTCTTGCCGACGCCGAACCCGCCGTCGAGATACAACCCGCTTCCCCGCAACACCTCGCGCCTGCCGAACAGTTTCTTCCTGCCCGCCCGCCGCGCCACCGCCTCGTCGCAGAACCGCAGGCAGGACTGCACCGCCGCGGCCTGAGACGGCTCTGCCGGATCGGGCCGGTAGCTCTCGAAGCTGACGTCGGCGAAGGTCGGCGGCGGGTGAAGCTGGGCGATCAACCGCTCGGAGCTGACGCTGGGGTGCCGATCGACGAGCCGGCCGACACCACCAGAGTGCATGCACGAACTGTAGCGACGTGCTGCATTGACTTCCTCCCTGACGAATGTCGCGGGATTCCCACCTGTCACACTAGGGCGTCGGGTTGGGGCAGTAATTCCTCGCGGTTTCCTGCTGGTTCCTGCTTCGCTGACCCGCCCACCGGCTGGAGGTCTCCACAGGCTGTGACCGCTAGCCCAGCGGTCAGAATATTTTTAGCCGCGGTTGCCAGTCTGTGCGCGGTCTGAGCGCAGAAGTCTTTGCGGCGGCGCCGCTCCCGGATACGAGTCTCGGCCAGGGCCGCGCGTGTCTTGGCCCGATTGGTGCCGTACCGAGAGGCACGAGCTAACTTGCGCTGCAATCGGAGTAAGCGCCGATGCTCCCCATCGGTCAGCATTCGCCGATCAGTGAGCTGGCCGTCGCTAGTGGCAATGGCGACTGTTACGCCGCGGTCCACCCCGACGGCGGCGTGCGGTCGGGCATGCTCGGCTGGGGTGACGCGCCCGTCGTCGACGAGCAGCGATAGATACCAACACGCGCCGTCGCGGTTTACGGTGGCAGACCGAATCACCGCGCCATCCAACGAGCGGGACAACCGGAACCGCACCCACCCCAACTTGGGCAACTTCACCCGGGCATGACGGCGGTTTAGTTGCTCCACCACGATCTTTCTGCCCTCGGGGAAACGAAACGACGGCCGCCATCGCCGCGACGAACGCCAACGCACCTTAAAGGTGCCATGCTTCCGGCACGCCTTGTCTAGATCCATCAACGTCTGCTGTAAGCAGTGCCCCGGCACCTGCGCCAGCCACGAATTCTCCGCCTTGGCGTCGGCCAGTTCGCCAGCCTGCTGGCAGTAACTGATCCACGCACCCCGCCGCCGATACTCACGGCGCTGTTCCAGCCCCGTGTTCCACACCGCACGGCATGCACCCGCGATCTTCTCCGCGAACACTGCCTGCTCCGCAGTGAACTCAATCCGAAACCGGCGGCCTGTCAACACGACTGAAAGTCTCTGACGCAACTCGACGTTGCACCGAAGATATTCGCCTGCTCGATGAAGACCACGAACTTACACAGCAGCCGTGAGGAGAAACTTTCGATACCTCTCCACAGCACAGAGAATTGCAGATCAACTCCCACCACCAGACGTACGCGATCCGGCATGGTTTCCAACTCCACCGGCCGAGGCTCCTTTCTTCTTCCTCGCGATCATTTCGGCGATGATTCCTTTGATCCGCTCTCAATCCCGCCGCTGCACAAGTCATCGTTTCGGTGGCGCACATGTAATACCGTTAAACAGCGCGTCGACAACGTAACTGCCACCACCGACACGCCCGTCAGGTCAACACCGAGCCACCATGACGTACTCCCCACAATTAGGTCCGCGGGTTCGCCGCACAACTTGCTCTCTACGATCGTCCCCATGCCCGACGATGCTGCTGGGGTGCGGTTCACGGTGCTTGAGCCGCGCGAAGGGCCCGACGGCCCCATCGAGTCGCTCGACGACGCCCGGATGGCGGAGCTCTACGCCTACCCCGACGACCTGCAGTCGTGCTGGGTGCGCGGCAACATGGTCGCCAGCCTCGACGGCGGCGCGACCGACGAGGGCAAGGCGGGCGGGCTGGCCGGAGCCGGCGACCGTGCGTTGTTCGCATTCATGCGCCAGCGGGCCGACGTCGTCCTTGTCGGCGCGGGAACTGTCCGCATCGAGAACTATTCGGGTGCCCAGTTCAGCCCGGCGCAGCGCCAGGCCAGGCAGCGCCGCGGCCAAGCCGAGGTGCCGCCCATCGCCGTGGTCACCAACAGCGGAGACTTCGACCACGACGCGAAGCTGTTCACTCGCACCGAGGTGCCTCCGCTGATCTTGACCTCGAGCCGAACGGTGTCGCGTGCCCGCGACAGGCTGGGATCGGTCGCAGACGTCATTGACGCTTCTGGTCCGAATCCCGACGGGGTCGACGGAGCGACGGTGCTCAAAATCCTGGCCGAGCGACAGCTTTTCCGCGTGCTCACCGAGGGCGGCCCGCTGTTTCTCGGCTTGCTGATCGAAGACGAATCTACTCGACGAGTTGTGCCTGACCGTCGCGCCGATGATGGTCGGTGGGTTGGCTCAGCGCATCGTCACCGGCTTCGGCGCGGTCCACTCCCCGATGCGACGCAGTCACCTGCTCAGCGACGACGACGGCTACCTGTACATGCGTTACGTTCGGGACGGCGGCTGACGAGCGCCTGCGCGAGGAGCCGAGGTCGTTGGAACCGATCAGTACTGTGGTTCGCATGCATCGGCGTCGTCTGGTCCGTGCCCTCAGCACCTCGACCGTCGTGGTGTCGGCTTTGCTGGCCGGATGCGCGCCCCTTCTGGCCGCCGACCCGCGCTACGCCACCGACTCCGGCGCACGCCCTCAAGGGCAGCCCACCACCGAGAAGAAGGCCTCCGGCCCGCCGGCGATCGAGGCACCCAAGAACGACCTGTCCTGGCACAACTGCACGTCGCAGGTGTTCAGCGACTCCGCCATCCAGCCGCTGCCCGGTGTCACGCTGGACTGCGCCACCTACGACGCCGACCTCGACTCGATCAACGGCGCGACCGGGTCGGTGAGCATCGGCGTGGTGCGTGCCCGGTCCGTGCAGACGCCAGAAGACGCGGGCCCGCTGGTGATGACGACCGGTTCGGACCTGCCGAGCTCGGTTCAGCTGCCGGTCTGGCTGTCCCGCGCGGGCGCCGACGTGCTCAAGAGCCACCCGATCGTGGCCGTCGACCGGCGCGGCATGGGGATGTCCAGCGCGATCGACTGCCGCGACCTGTTCGATCGTCAGGAAATGCTCGACCAGGCGCAGTTCCAGTCCGGCGACGACAGCGTCGCCAACCTCGGCGCGATCACCATGACGGCAACCACCAGCTGCACCGACACCATCGCGCCCGGCGACTCGGCCTACGACAACTCACACGCCGCCGAGGACATCGAGCGGCTGCGCAGCACCTGGGATGTCCCCACAATCGCGCTCCTCGGCGTCGGCAACGGTGCCCAGGTGGCGCTGGCCTATGCGGGGTCGCATCCCGGCAAGGTCGCGCGACTGGTCCTCGACTCGCCGCTGCCGCTCGGCATCGCCGCCGAGGCCGCCACCGAACAACGCGTCAAGGGCGAGCAGACCGCGCTGGACGCGTTCGCCTCGCAGTGCGCGGCGACCAACTGCCCCATCGGCCCCGACCCGAAGGCCGCCGTCGACGCACTGCTCGCCGACGCGCGCGACGGCAACGGGCCGAGCGGCGCGTCGGTCGCCACCGTCGCCGACGCGATCAGCACCGCACTCGCCTACCCGCGCGGCGACCGCGCCGACGCAACCAACAGCCTCGCGGCAGCGGTGGCGTCTGCCCGCGACGGCGACGCGAACCAGATGAACAACCTCATCACCCAGGCCGATACCCTGCGCCAGACCGACGGCCAGTTCGTCAACTCGTGCAGCGACGCGCTGAACCGTCCGACACCCGACCGCGTCCGCGAACTCGTGGTCGCATGGCCGAAGTTGTATCCGCAGTTCGGCGCTGTCGGCGCGCTCAGCCTCGTCAAATGCCTCAACTGGCCCAGCGGAACAGCGCCGCAGGAGCCGAAGAACCTCAAAATCCCGGTCCTGCTGCTCGGCGTGCAGAACGACCCGATCGTCGGCAACGAGGGCGTCGCCCAGGTCGCTGCCACCGTGATCAACGCGGGCACCTCCAGCAAGCGAGTGATCTGGCAGGGCATCGGGCACGGCGCGAGCATTTACTCGGAATGCGCGCTTGCGCCGGTCGTCGACTACTTGGACAGCGGCAACCTGCCGCCCACCGACACTTACTGCCCCGCCTAGTCTGACCGCAGGCGCCGTCGGTGTACGGTTCGCTCGTGGCGGCACCAGACTCCATCCGTACCGGCCTGCTCGATCTCTTTCGGCCCCGCACCTCCCCACCCGGCGTCGCAACGGTGCTGCGGTCGATCCTGTGGCCGCTTGCGATTCTCCTCATCATCCATCGCAGCTACGTCCTGGCTACCAACGGCTACATCACCGACGATTACGGGCCCGTGTATCGCGCTGTCGTCAACTTGAAGATGGGCTGGGACATCTACAACGAGCACCTCAACTACGTCGACCCGCACTATCTGTATCCACCCGGCGGCACGCTGATCATGGCGCCGTTCGGCTACCTGCCGGTCGACGCGTCGCGGTACTGGTTCATCACGATCAACGCCATCGCGATCGTCGTCGCCGCGTATCTGCTTGTGCGGCTGTTCAACTACACATTCACCTCGGTTGCGTTTCCCGCGCTGCTAGTTGCGATGTTCTGCACCGAAAGCGTGATCAACACACTGGTTTTCGGCAACATCAACGGCTGCGTGCTACTGCTCGAGATTCTGTTCTTCCGGTGGTTGCTCGACGGTCGGACTAGTCACCAATGGTGGGCCGGGGTTGCGATAGGCCTGACTCTGGTGGTGAAACCCGTACTAGCGCCGCTCTTGTTGCTGCCGCTGCTCAATCGTCAATGGCGTGCGCTGGTCACCGCATTCGCCGTACCGATCGTGTTCAATCTGGCGGCGGTTTTCAGCCCGGTGCAGAGGTTTCGGGTGCAGGACCCGATGAACTTCGTCACCCACACGCTGAAATACATCTTCTCGATCCGTGACTATTTCAACAGCTCGATCCAGGGCAACGGTGTCTACTACGGCCTGCCGATGTGGCTGATCTGGTCGCTGCGCATTCTCTTTGCGGTGCTCGCCGTCGCATGTGTGTGGTTGTTGTACAAGTACTACCGGACGCGCGACCCGCTGTTCTGGATGGTGACGTCGTCGGGCGTGCTGTTGATCGCCTCGTGGCTGGTGCTGTCCCTGGGCCAGGGCTATTACTCGATGATGTTGTTCCCGTTCCTGATGACGGTGGTGCTGCCGAACTCGGTGATCCGCAACTGGGTGGCATGGCTGGCCATCTACGGCTTCATGAGTGCCGATCGGTGGCTGCTCGGACACTGGCCGACAACGGGCCGCGCGTTGGAGTATCTGCGTGTGACATATGGCTGGTCCCTGATGCTCGTCGTGGTGTTCTGCGTCCTTTACTTCCGCTATCTGGACGCCAAAGCCGAGGACAGGCTGGACGACGGGATCGACCCACCGTGGATGTCCGAGGAGAAGCCCGGCGAGAAGGCCGAGCCCGTCGAGCCCAAGCCCGTCGCTTCGGGGTGAATTCCTGCGGGAGATCGTCGCAGCCCGTCTGCGCTAGCGTGGAGATATGACCTCACCGCGGCCCCGAGTGGAACTCACCAACGACGAGTGGCGCCAGAAGCTCAACCCCGCCGAGTACGCCGTCCTGCGCGAAGCGGCCACCGAGCGGCCCTTCACCGGCGAGTACACCGACACCGAGACCGAAGGTGTCTACGAGTGCCGGGCCTGTGGCACCGAGTTGTTCAGAAGCACCGAGAAATTCGAATCCCATTGCGGCTGGCCGTCGTTCTTCGACCCGGCGAACTCGGAAGCGGTCATCCTGCGGCGAGACGACACGATGGGCATGACCCGCGTCGAGGTGCTGTGCGCCAACTGCCACAGCCATCTCGGGCATGTTTTCGAGGGCGAGGGCTACCCAACGCCCACCGACCAGCGTTACTGCATCAACTCGATCTCGCTACGGCTGGTGCCTGCAGGCTCGTAGCCTTCAGTTCGCCGAGCCCCGCCCGCGATGGCCCTTTGCCAGCGCCCGATGCGAGCAGGTTCATCATTGCCGCGGCGCTGATCGGTGGGCTGTAGTAGTAACCCTGGGCGACCTCGCAGCCGAACTCGCGCAGCTTCTCTGCGGTCTCGGCGTTCTCCACACCCTCGGCGACGGTGGTGACACCGAGAACGTGTGCCAGGTCGACGACGCCCCGCACGACTGCGGCCGCCCTGCTGTCGACCCGGATGGGGGCGATGAAGTGCCTGTCGAGTTTCACTTCGTCGATCGCGAGTTCCCGCAGATACCACAGCGCGGAGTAGCCACTGCCGAAATCGTCGATGGCGATCCGAATTCCGCGTTGCCGCAGCCTTTCCAGCACTGACCGGGTCCGGTCGATGTTATCGAGGAGGAAGTCTTCGGTGATCTCGATGGTCAGGTCTTCCGGGTTCAGCTGCCGCGCAGCGAGCACGGATGCGATGTGGGTCGGCAGGTCGAGGTCGCCGAGGGACGGCGCGAACACGTTCACCGCGATCGGTACGCCGATGCCCATCGACTGCCACTCGGCGGCATCGTCGAGCGCCTGGGTCAGCACGATGTCGGTGACCGCCCGCATGAGACCGCGCTTGCGGACCAGGGGAAGGAAGTGGGCTGGTCCGAGAAGGCCGCGTTTGGGGTGGGGCCACCGGACCAGGGCCTCGACGCCAACGACGTCGCCGGTGCGCAGATCGAACTTCGGTTGGTAGAACACGGTCAGGTCACCGTGGTCGATGGCGTGACGGAGTTCGCCGAGGAGCCGCACCGCCGCACCGCGCTCGGTGCCTTCACTTGCCTCGGTCGGCAGCTCGAGCTCGTTCGGATCGACGAGGGCCATGTCCGGGGTGAAGGTGTGCAAGCCGCCGGACTTCGACCGTTTCGCCGAATACATCGCCACGTCGGCCTGTTTCAGTAACAGATCCGCAGACAGATCAGGGTTGGCGGCCGAGCCGACGGCCAGCCCGACGCTTGGCCGCATCAGCAGCTGTTGCCCGTCGACGACGAACGGTCCCTCGAACGCGGCGACCACCCGATGGGCGACCAGCCGCGAGAGCTCGGGCAGGCCCTCCATCAAAACCGCGAACTCGTCGCCGCCCACTCGCGCCACCGTGTCGGACGTCCGCACGCAGCCGAGCAGCCGCTCGGCGGCCTGGATCAGCAACGCATCCCCGGCGGGGTGACCCAGGCTGTCGTTGACCAGCTTGAAGTCGTCGAGGTCCATGGACAGCACCGCCACGGACTGGTTGTCGCGCTCGTGCAACTGCACCGCGTGCTGCAGCCGGTCGTTGAACAGGTCGCGGTTCGCCAGGCCGGTCAGCGCGTCACGGAGTGCCTGATCGGCCACCATCTCCAGCAGCCGCTGGTTCTGCCGGACCACAACGAACTGCCTCGCCATCACCGCACTCATCAGCAGGGTCGACGACACGAAGATCGGGCCCAGCCCGGGCGTCCGGGCGTAGGCGGGGATACACACAAGGGCAGCGATTGCGACTGGAACGTACGGCAACCACATCGAAATACGCGAAGGCACCTGCGACAGCGCCACCTCGGGCTGCCCGACCCCACGACTGCTCAACGCAGTAATGCCGAACGTCAAAAATGCTGCGGCCCAGCCGATGTCGATGATGTTGCCGCTGAAATACTGGTCGTTCGCGGTCAAATACACGAAGAGGCTGTCCGACAGCGCCATCAGGACGACCGCGACGGTCAGCATGGTCAGCACCTTGCGGTGCCCGGGTCGAGCCCTGGCCAGCACCAGTAGCGCCACGGTGATTATCGCAAGATCGGCTATCGGGTAGGCAAGCGACAGGCCCAGTGCGAAGCCACTTGTCCCGCCGGCCTCGTACACGCTTCGCAGCACGAACACCCAGGAAATCTCGAAAAGTGCGCCGGCGACGATTAGCCCGTCGAGCACGAATCGTGTCCGCGATGTTCGTGAACATCCGGCGGGAAACCACAACATCGCCACACCGGCGAACGCCGGGAACATCAGATAGCCGGCATCAGCGAGCGACGGGAACGGGGACTTGTGGAGCACCAACTCGAAGTACTGCCATAGAGCCTCGCCGACAGCCCATCCGGCGAGTCCGACCGCCAGGCATGTCCATGACAGACGCAGTCGACCCGATGCCGACCGGGCCGCCAGCGCCGCGCATACGGCGGCGAAGATCGCGAATATGAGCAAACCGAATCGTTCGACGCCCGCGACCGGCGTTCCGCGACCCGAATCGACGATCAACAGCGTGGCAAATGCAACGCCCGCGGAAACAGCGCCGATTCCAACCCACGCTGTTCTCGACATCGTTCTACGCTAGCAACAATTTGGCGTATGCGAAACCGAAGTCAGCAAACTCTCGACTGGATTTGCCGACATACTCGGCCTTCACCATTTATGCCCGTGGCGGGCACATCGCTTCAGCAGGAATAATGTTGCCCAAATTGACGACCATGTTGGATGCACGACGTGCCGGTTGAGATCAGCAAAGTGGCGCCGAGCGCCTTGCGCCAGGTTCAGCGCTTGCGGCGCGGCGGCGTTGGGTCGGACGGGGCCTTCGGCGGATCCGGCTCTGTTGGGGGTTTGTTTCGTGGCGGCGACGGCGGCGTGGGGGGCGACTCCTGGTCGATGTCGATCTCGATGCGGATATCCGTGTTGGTGCTGGGCGTGTTTTCCCCCTCCCACTCCGGCCGGAAATCCTTGGTGTGCTCGGCCCGTGGATGCCCCTTCAAATATGTGTCCCATGGCGTGCGGTCCCTGTTGTAGGTCGTGGTGTCGTCATGGTCGACAATCAGAGCCTGTTCCAGCGCGTGCGCCTCGAGCTCCTTGTCGTAGTGACCTCGTATGCGGATCTCGGCGGCGTCGCCGAGGAATTCGCCGTCCTTCGTCGTCAGGTGCTCGTAGCCGCGATCGACAGCCGTCCGGTCCGCTTTTCTGTCGGAGATACCGACGTAGATGACATCGCCGTCGGCGTTGTGAACCGTGTAGACGACCGTGTCGCCGACTGGAATCTCATCAAACTTGCGCCGCGCTGCAGGTGTCATCGTCATCCGGAACGGAATGGCGCCCGGCCTCATGGCGATCTCGGTGATGCCCGGCGCCCCAGCCCGATTCGGACGGCGGCGCGGTCGACGTGGCGTTGATCGGTTACCGGTCCCCCGTCTGCCGGTCCCCCGCCGTCCGGGGCGGCGGCCGCGACCGCGGCCGGAGTTGCCACGCGCGCGGTCGGACAGCGGGCCCGGCGTGTCGGTGTCGTCACCCCGGCGTGCGCGCCGCCGTTGTGGCGCGGGCTCGTCGCCTGCGTCGGTCGTGTCCGGTTTCTTGACAACAGCTTTGCCGCCGTCGTCGCCGCCCTCTTCACCCGCCGCTGGGTCGGTCTTCAGCCGGCCGTGCCGTGTCGGATTCTGTCTCGACAGGTCGATCAGATGTGGGATGCGTGTTGGTGTCCTCTGCTGACGCGCGCGGGCGCTGACCTGCGGTGGGAGGCGCATCGCTTGCGGCGGTATGCCCGACGGCCGGGCTCCCGATACCGGTTGCGCCCGTTGCGGGACGAGCCGTCCCAGGGTCATTCGTCGCGGTGAGCGACGGCTTCACCGTCGGTGAGGTCGTCTGGACAGGAGCCGACGCCGCCTTGTCGACGGCAGCGTCACCGGACCGGCGGGGCTCGCCGTGCGGCACGGCAGGATCGCCGTCCCCACCACGGGTTGACCTGGCGGGTGCGGCCGAAGCGTCGCCGCCCTTCCTGGGTTGCAGTGCCTTACCGCTGAGCTGCACCGCGCGCTTCGTCAGCGCTTCCAGAAGCAGCTCCTCGAACTTCTCGGCAAGGATCTGCGCCAGCGTCTTGGCGGCGATATGCAGGTCGTCGGGACCGGACCCCTTCACGTGGAGCAGGATGCAACCGATGATGTTGCGCACCCTGCGGGCCTCCGACGCTCCTTCGAAGAGATCCCAAGCGGTGGAGACCAGGTTGATCAGCGGGATGAGTTTGGATCCGATCTTCTTCACCACGTACTCGATGATTTTCTCCCGGATCTTCTGCACGACAACTTCTTTCAACACCTCGAGCGCGATGCCCTTCGCCACCTCCTCCCAGTTCTCGTAGAGACCGTGAGCACGCTTCTCGATCTCTTTCACCGTGTAGGGCAGTGTCGCCGCGACCAACTCAGGGAACTTCCGGCGCAACGCGTCCACACTCAGCTCTCCGGGCTTGAATCCTGCGGGATTCACCACCGATGCCGCATAAGCCGTGCCGAGCCCGTCCATGTAGCGCTGGATCCGCTCCTGGAACTCGTGGGGCGCGCGCACCCCGCCGCCGTGGTTCTCGACCAGCGCCCCGATGCCGCCGAACAGAACCTTGGTGATCCGGTCGCGCTCGAGATGGAAAGTTTGGAATCCGTATTTCTGGACGCTGACGTACAGCCCGGGCGGAGGGAACTGCCGCTCCATCACCGATCCGGCGTCGGGCACGAGGATCGGGTAGCGCAGCCTCCCCGCCAGGGTGGTCGGCTCGCCGTTGCGGTCCAGTAGGACGCTGAACACGCTGTGGTAGATCAGGTACTCGGTGTTGTTGATCAGGGGGTCGTCGGCAAACGCCGTCCGGAACGGGACGCCGGTCTGGCGTCCGATGTGGTTGAGGGTCAGCGCCGAAAGGGTTTTCACGGCGGCGTTGATTCGTGGCATCTCCTTCAAACCGCCCGCTTCCGCAGGCATTCGCAATAGCTGCCGTTCGACCTCGTCCATCACGGCTGCCAGTTCGACCTCGCCGGACGGATCGTTGTCGATCTTCTCGACCGGTGACGTGATCGGGATCGGCTCGAGCACAACGGCGCGTCCCCGCCGAAGCGCCCGCAGGTCGCCCACCCATTGCTCATGTTCGGAGAACGGCCAGTATCCAGCACCTCCCGCGCCAACGGCTGCCGCGGCACGGTGTCGAAGGGAAGTTTGTACGGACGTTCGGTGCGGGCCACCAATTCACCCCGCATGTCGAGCAGGCGCTCGAGCAGCAGTTGATACGTCTTGGGTTGGCGCCGCGCCACGGGCAGCAGATTGTTGGCGATCGACCGCGCATTGCGGAACACACACGGTGTGCTCGACGCGGTGAAGTAGTCGAACGCGGTGAGCGCCACCAGCCGTCGGATCTCCGAGTCGGTCAGCGACTCCGCCGGCTCGAAATACGGGATCCGCTCGCACCCGACTTCTCCGACGGTGGCGTCGGCGAGGGCAACGACTTCTTCCCGGTCCGGGTTCTCCGGGAAGACGCCGCGGCTCTCGACGCCGCGTTCGGCGATCGCGCGATCGCTCGGTGGCGGTGCCATGCGCGTTAGTTGTCGTCGGGATCGATCACAGGTGCGAGCGCGCCTTCGACGACGATCTTCTTCTCGATGTCGGGGTCTTCCCGCTCGTCGTGGATCAGTCGCGCCGCCATCCGGATGTTCTCGAGCCTGCTCTTGCGAACTTCCTCGGCGACCTTGTACACGTCGAGCTCGCGGTGCGCCAACTTGAAGTTCTCGAGCAACGGATGTGCGCCGGGCAGGATTTCGATGAACAACGAGTCGGTCGGGACCATGATCTGGTCGCCATTCCGTAGCGGATCGGCCAGCAGCTGCTCCAGCCAATGCCGCAGAATGCGGTCTGAGCTCGTCGAACTCGTCCTCCGTGAGCCTTTCGTGCAGGCAGCAGACGTAGCGGCCGTAGTCGGTCAGATTGACATTGCTCAGATCGTCGGGATCCATCGCCCCGAAAGCGGTGTCGACGTACGGGGCGGCCATGAACTCGGTCAGCGCGTTGTGCTCCTTGAGCGGGAAGATCATGTAGTTGCCCTTACAGCCTTGCGGCGCATCCAGATCGGCAACCTCCACCAGCGGCTTGTATTCCGTCACCGGCGCAAGATTGCCCGTCATGAACGCCTTGTGCTTGGTCGTCCCCGGCTCGCGGAAGCTCGCGAATATGTCCTCGGACGGGTCGATACGGACCAGGTAGTTGCGGTCCGCAACGACCTGCCCGGTGGCTGGGTCCGTCACCTCGGCCAGCTCCAACACCGGAACCTGCACCTTGTGCAGCCGCAGGAAGCGCTGATCGGGAGGCTCCATGCTCCAGATCGCGTGCATGTAGTAGAAGATGTTGTTGCGGATGTGCACCAGCAGTCGCTTCACCCGGGTCTCGTTGTCGAGGTGGCTACGCAAGGTGTTGTTGTACTCCACTCGTGAGCGTGTGCAATCCGCTCACTTCCTGCCGCAGTGCCACACCGGCCTTCTCGGACTTGTCCACCGCGTACTGGTGGGCGTCCTTGGCGGCGAGCTCACGCGCCTTTGCCGATTCGGGATCTTCGCCGCCCCCGCCGAAGAATTCGCCGACGTCGGAGAACCAGCTGTCCGGTCGTTCTCCGCGTGCTCCTCGTCGATCCGCTTCTTGATGGCGTTCTCCAACGCCTGGTAGCGGTTCTCCGCCTCATTGCTCGCGATGGCCAGCTCGATCCGCAGGGTCTCCACCAGATTCCGTTGCTGGCGCAGGTTTTTGCGCAGCTCACGCAGCGCGAAATCGTCGCCGACGCTCTTGTTCGACAGGTACTGCAGCGCCGGCCGGAAACTGTCGTCGAGCAGCACCCGGTTCAGGATCCAGTCGTGCGCGATCGCCCATGCCTCGGTGATCTGGTGTGGCGCAGGCATTTCCTGCGCGACCAGGACACATGGCATCACCCGGTAGAGCTGCTCTGTCACCCGGAAGCACTGCTCGAGTTCGTAGAACAGGTACGTCACCGACAGCTCGTCGTTCGGGTTGACGATGGTGCCGCTCTCGTTGTATTCGTAGCCGCTGGTGTCTTCTGTGGTGACCTCGACCGCGCGTTCTTCTTTGTAGTCCTGCACCGCCTTGAGCACCGACTCGCGAAAGTCCTTGCGGCTCTCTGAGCTTTCCTGTTGAGCTTCGACGCCGAACGTCGTCGTGGCCTTGCCCTTCGAGATACCGATGTTGTACGACCGTCGGTGCTGAGGCTGAAGTTCGTCTTGTTCTGCGCTTTGTGCATGATCTCGGCTTCGACGCGCGAGGTGCTGGTCTGCTCGTAGGTGAGCGAAGAGTTGTTCTTCACCGCCTCTTTCTGCGCCTGTTTGAGATTGCGCGTCACCTTCACCGAATACTTGCGTTCTTCCTTCGGAGCCATCGGCAGCGTCTTGACCAGCTTGCCCGCCTGATAGTTGATGGGCGTCATCATGATCCGGAACGTGTTCATCAGCCCGAAGTTCACGCACTGGTCGTTCTTGTCGGCGGCGAACACGGTGAACTCGTAGTTGCCGTTCATCCGGTCGTGAAGGTCGCGAAGCGTTTTATGCATCGTGTAGTAATCGTCGTGGCGCACGCTGTCGATCAGCCGCTCGCCTTGCTCCCGCAGGTCCTGCCTGCGGCGTTCGACGGCCAATGTGCCGAGCTGCGATCGGGGCACCTCGACACTGCCGATGCCGGGCAGTGACACCCGGACCTTTTCGACAGTGGTCCGCACCAGGTCGCGCGCGATCTCCGTGAGCTTGGTCTGGTGAGCGGCCGACAGGTCGGTCCATTCCTCGAGTGTGATGTCGAACTGAGCTGCGACCTCGGCGGGAACCTCTTGAGGAATCGCGGTGTACACATTGTTGGCCCACGACAGGTCCGTCCAGTTCCGCGGGAATCTGGCCGAAAGCGCGGTGCCGGTCTTCTGCCGAAACTTTTTTTCCAGCGAGTGACCGGCACTCACCAGGTCCTCGTCGATGAGGATCCGCCAGACGTGGTCGAAAGCGATGTCCAGAGAGGTGAAGTCGTAGAAGCGTGGGACGTCGGCGGGGCCGCGTCGCAGCGCGAACTGGTCCACCGAGGCGTCAATGGTGTCCTGGTCGGGACGTTGCGCGCCGAGCGCCGGTGAGAGCACGCTGTCGGGCGAGGGCGCCTTCTTCAGCAGGCGGGTGAGGTAACGAGCGACGTCGTCATCGTTCAGGCGGTGCGATTCATCCCCAGCGCCACCGCCCTCGCTGCCACCGTCACCGTCACTGTCACCGCCGTGGTGATGGTCGTCGCCGTCTGGGTCCATGCCGGTGTGCAAGCGCGCGCACTTCTCCTCGAAGCTCTGCTCGGAGCAGAACTTCGCGATCGGGTTCTCGTGTATCAGCAACGCGGCCGGGTTGTCGGCACCCCTGCCGCGGAACAGGATTGGCTTGATCTCGGCCTCCGGAATGGTCGCAATTCCGTCGACGGCGTTCTGGAAGTAGGTGTCGAGCCGCTCACGATCTTCTGCTGTCAGGTACAGGTTCACCGGCACGCCGCGGCCTGCGTTGATGTGGTTGTTCGCCTTGGCCAGCGACTGCACCACGACCTGCTCTGCCTTGTCCTTGATGACGTCACCGTCCTGCATCACCTCGCCGGGCAGGGCGACGGTCGCCGGGTTGGTCGCGACGGTCTCGAGCAGCTCGGCGCGGATCGTCTCCTTGTCGGCGGCGTCCTGCTCCACCTCGGCGAGGTGGAAGTCCACCACTCCGGCGGCGAGCTCGACCTCGTCGGTGCGGGCCCGCCGGTAGGCCGCGACACCCTCTCTGGAGGTCGCACCGTCACTGAGGTGGAACTTGTTCAGCGTCTCTCGTGACAGTCCGATCTCGAACTGTTCGGTGCGGGCCGCCCGGAATCGCGGTGGCCAGTTGTAGTACAGCGTCGGGTCGGTCCCGCTGGTCTCCTCGCTGTCGGGCGCGGACACCGCCACGAGCAAGGTTCAACCCCTTAGAGCCCGCAGGGGGCCCGTCAAATGCCAACGTGAAGTCGCCCGTTCCCACTACGGTGGCCACACTCGCAAGTCGCGTGGCATCGGCGACGACGGCGGCCAACCCGTCCGGCGCGGTGCGGGTGATCGCGTCCGGCACGTGATAGGCGGTCGCGATGAGTCCGCCGAGCCCCTGTCGGCTACTGGCTTCGAACACCTTGCCGCTTACGGTGTAGCCGACCGGATTCGACGCGGCCGCGGCGGATCTCGCGCGGGATCCGTTGGGCCGTGATGACGCTGCGACTGCCTTCGTGGTGCGGGGACTGGCCATGAGAATCGCCTTCCAACTCGTGTGGAGGTCAGCGTCATGCGGCGCGCACCGAACGTCGCGAGTAGATCACTACTCGCTTTTGAAGAACCGGGTACTTCAGGGCAGCTTGGCGACCAGTTCCTCGACGCCAACCCGGGGACCGGTGAAGAACGGCGTTTCCTCGCGGACATGGCGGCGGGCATCGGTGGCCCGCAGGTCCCGCATCAGGTCGACGATGCGATGCAGTTCTGGCGCCTCGAACGCCAGCACCCACTCGTAGTCGCCGAGCGCGAACGCAGGCACGGTGTTGGCCCTGACGTCCTTGTACTCGCGGGCGGCCATGCCGTGCTCGGCGAGCATGCGGCGGCGCTCGTCGTCGGGCAACAGATACCAGTCCAGCGACCGGACGAACGGATACACGCAGATGTAGGCGCCGGCTTCCTCACCGGCCAGAAACGCCGGAATGTGGCTCTTGTTGAATTCCGCCGGCCGGTGCAGCGCGACCGTGCTCCACACCGGCGTGCTGGCCCTGCCCAGCGTCGTGGTGCGGCGGAAATCGGAGTAGGTGGCCTGCAGCGCCTCCACCCGCTCGGCGTGTGTCCAGATCATGAAGTCGGCGTCGGCGCGCATGCCCGCGATGTCGTAGAGGCCGCGCACGACAACGCCGTTGTCCTCCTGCTGCTTGATGAACGTGGCGGTCTCGTCGACGATCGCCTGCCGGTCGTCGCCGAGAGCGCCCTGTCGCACCGCGAACACCGAAAACATCAGGTAGCGCAGCGTCGAGTTGAGAGCGTCGTAGTCCAGGCGAGCCATGATCGTCTATCGTGCCACGCGCGTCGTGACCAGCGACGCCGCCGCTCTAGTTGCCGCCGCGACGCAGGCGGGCACGCCGATGCCGTCCAGATACGCTCCCGCCACCGCCAGCGACGGCGGCAACCCGGCACGCAGTTCGGCGACCAGTCCGCCGTGGCCCGGCCCGTACTGCGGCATGGCGTCGATCCAGCGGTGCACCCGACAATCCACCGGCTCGTTCGTCACGCCGAACAGGTCGGCGAGGTCCTCCGCCGCCCACGACAACAGGTCGTCGTCGCCAACGCACCGGGCTATGTCGTCGCCGTAGCGGCCGAACGACAGCCGCACCAGTTCGACGTTGCCACGCGGCCCCCACTTGCGCGACGACAGCGTAACGGCCTTGGCGCGCAGGCGTTCTGAGGCGGCTACCAGCACACCCGACCGCTGCGGCATCGGTGCGCCACCGGGAAGCGCCAGCGCCACAAGCGCTGTCGAGGCCACCTCGATGCGCCGCGCCGCGGCGGCGGTCCGTGGCGCGACGTCGGCGACGATTGTCGCCAAGCCGGGCGCCGGGACGGCCAGCAGCACCGCGTCGGCGTGCCAGGGGTTGCCCTCGTCATCGATCAATCGCCAGCCACTCTCCCGGCGTTCCAATCGGTCGACAGCCACCTGGGCCCAATGGAAGTCGGCACGCCGGATCAGCTCGTCGAGCAGCACCGCGTAGCCGCCGTCGATCGCGCCGAACACCGAACCGCCCGCCGGCGGGGGCAGCGCCTCCCGCGACCGCCTCGGTCAGGCTGCGCGCGCCGCGGTCGAGCACCGCCGCCAGGGTCGGCGCGGCCGACCGCAGCCCGATCGTGGCCGCCGAACCCGCGTACACGCCTGCCAGCAGCGGGTCGACGGAGCGCGACACGACCTGGTCGCCGAACCGGTCGCCGACCAGCTCGGCTACCGAGGGGTCCGCGCCCGGCCGCCAGGTCAGCGGCCGCGTGGGTTCGTCACGCATCCGCTGCATCGTCGTCTCGTCCACCAGGCCGGCCACCGAAGACGGATCGGCAGGAATGCCGTTTAGGGTGTCGCGGGGCAGCTCGTGCAGGCCGCCCTGGCTGAAGATCAGCGGCCGCACGCCCGTCGTGCCGATCTGCCTTTCGGCCAGGCCCAGCTCGGTCAGCAACGCAGGCACCTCGGGGCGCCGGGCGACGAACGCTTCCGCACCGACATCGATTGGCTGGCCGCCGACCTGTTCGGTGCGCAGCACGCCGCCGAGCCGATCGGCGGGCTCGAACACCGTGATGTCCGCGCCGTCGCCGAGGGTGACCCGCAGCCGGTACGCGGCGACGAGCCCCGAAATCCCGCCGCCGACAACGCAATACGATCGCGGTCACAGCGAGTGCACCAATTCCACGATCTCGGTGATGACAGCCGGGTCGGTTGCCGGGAGCACACCGTGGCCCAAGTTGAAGACGTGGCCCGCCGGCACCCGCGTCGACCGCACGACGCCCGTCCTCCACGACGACGCGGGCCGCGCGCTCGGCCACCGGGAAGCCGGCCAGCAGCACGACCGGGTCGAGGTTGCCCTGCAGGGCGGTGCCGGGCGCCACCCTGGCGGCGGCGTCGGTCAGCGATGTGCGCCAGTCCACGCCGACGACCGGGCTGTCCGCGGGCGCCACCGCCTCGGACATCGCGCCGAGCAGCTCTGCGGTGCCGACGCCGAAGTGCGTCATCGGCACGCCCTCGCCGGCCAGCGCTTCGAACACCCGCGTGCTGTGCGGCTGCACATAGGCGCGGTAGTCGGCCAGCGACAGCGTCCCGGCCCACGAGTCGAACATCTGGATGGCGTCAACGCCCGGCGTCCACCTGCGTCTTCAGGAATGCGGTGGTGAGCTCGGCCAGGGCCGTCATCAGCGCGTGCCAGGTGTCGGGTTCGCCGAACATCATCGCCTTCGTCCGCTCGTGGTGGCGGCTGGGACCACCCTCGACGAGATAGGACGCGAGCGTGAACGGGGCACCGGCAAAGCCGATCAGAGGGACATCGCCCAGCTCGGCCACCAGCAGCTTCACGGCATCGGCGACGGGCGCAACATGTTCGGGCTCAAGCGGTTTCATCGCGGCGACATCGGCAGCGCAGCGGATCGGGTGCTCGATCACCGGTCCGACGTCGGGCACGATGTCCAGCTCGATGCCCGACGCTCGCAGCGGCACCACGATGTCGGAGAACAGGATCGCGGCATCGACGCCGTGCCTGCGCACCGGCTGCAGGGTGATCTCGGTGATCAGTTCGGCGTCGAAGCAGGCCTGCATCATCGTGTTCTTCGCGCGCAGTGCCCGGTACTCGGGCAGCGAACGGCCCGCCTGCCGCATGAACCACACAGGGACCCGGCTCGGCTTGCGGCCACCTGCGGCGGCCAGGTACGGCGACTCGGGCAGCTCACGACGGGTATTCATCGACCTCAATGCTGCCATGAGACCCGGACCGTGGGCCGTTTGGCGTCTGCCCGCGACCGATACGGCGCGCCTGCGCACAGGCCAGGCCAGATGGTCTACCGTCAAGGCGGTGACCACCGCCGAACCGGCACAGTTCCGGGAAGCGGTCGCGGCGATGAATGCCACCACCGTGCGACCGGAGATCGAGCTCGGCCCGATCCGGCCGCCGCAGCGGCTCGCGCCGTTCAGCTACGCCCTGGGCGCCGAGGTCCGGCACCCCGACACCCCGGTCGTGCCCGAGCAGTCCGAAGGTGACGCATTCGGACGGCTGATCCTGCTGCACGACCCCGAAGGCGCCGAGGCATGGGACGGCACGATGCGCCTGGTCGCCTACATCCAGGCCGACCTCGACTCCAGCGAGGCGGTCGACCCGCTGCTGCCCGAGGTGGCCTGGAGCTGGCTGGTCGACGCGCTCGAGGCGAACACCGAGAACGTGACCGCGCTGGGCGGCACCGTCACCGCCACCACGTCGGTGCGCTACGGCGACATCTCCGGTCCACCCCGGGCCCATCAGCTGGAACTGCGCGCCTCCTGGACGGCGACCACGCTGGAGCTGGGTCCGCATGTGCGCGCGTTCTGCTCGGTGCTCGAGCACGCCGCGGGCCTGCCGCCGACCGGGGTTACCGACCTGGGGTCACGCACCCGCGCCTGACATGACCGACGCCGACTCCGGCAGGGCCGAGCCAGCGGACACCGCGGAACCCGAAGCCACCCCACTGCTGGCACCTGCCGACGGTGTACCGGCACTGTCGGTGACGCCGTCGGAAATCAGCGCCGCCGCGGAACTTCTGGCCTCCGGACACGGCCCGTTCGCCGTCGATGCCGAACGAGCGTCGGGCTTCCGCTACTCGAACCGGGCGTATCTGGTCCAGATCCGGCGCGACGGCGCGGGCACCGTGTTGATCGATCCGGTGAACCACGGAACCGACCCGCTCGCAACGCTCGCGCCGCTGGCCGACGTGTTGGCCACCGACGAGTGGGTGCTGCACGCCGCCGACCAGGACCTGCCGTGCCTGGCCGAGATCGGTATGCGGCCGACGAAGCTCTACGACACCGAGCTGGCAGGCAGGCTGGCCGGTTACGACCGGGTGAATCTGGCCACGATGGTGGAACGCCTGCTCGGCCTGGGCCTGAAGAAGGGACACGGCGCAGCGGACTGGTCCAAGCGGCCGCTGCCGCCGGAGTGGCTGAACTACGCCGCCCTGGATGTGGAGGTGCTCGTCGAACTGCGCACCGCCATCGCGGCGGTGCTCGAGGAGCAGGGCAAAACCGATTGGGCCGCTCAGGAATTCGAATTCCTCCGCACATTCGTCGCCACCCCCACACGACGGGATCGGTGGCGGCGCACCTCGGGCATCCACAAGGTCCGCGACCGCCGGGCGATGGCCGCCGTCCGTGAGCTGTGGACGACCCGTGACCACATCGCCCGCAGGCGTGACATCGCACCGGGACGGATACTGCCCGACTCCGCGATCGTCAACGCCGCGACGGTCGATCCGAAGACTGTCGAGGAACTCACTGCGCTGCCGGTGTTCGGTGGGTCAAGACAGCGCCGCACGGCGCAGGTATGGCTGGACGCGCTGAGCCGGGCCCGCGACGGCGACGACCAGCCGGAGATCTCCGAACCGCAGAACGGTCCCCCGCCCGCCTCGCGTTGGGCCAGGCGCAAGCCAGAGGCGGCGGCGCGGCTGGAAGCCGCCCGCGCCGGTCTCGCCGAACTATCCGAACGGGTTTCGGTGCCGTCGGAAAACCTGCTCACCCCCGAGGTGGTGCGGCGGCTGTGTTGGGACTGGCAACCCGTGAGCGACACCGAGTCAGAGGTCGACGACTTTCTGCGTGATGCGCAGGCCCGGCCGTGGCAGCGTCAGCTCGTCGTCCCCGTGCTTGCCTCGGCGCTGAACGGATCCGCGCAGCCCACTCCGGAGTGACCAACCCTGCCCTAGGGTGATTTCGATGGGGTTGCTCCTTGGTCCGGCGCTTCGGCACGTTTCAGATACCACCGCGCTCGGTGTGGGTGCAGACCGAAAATGCGTGCACGGTCGAGGTTCTCGGCTGTTCGGCACGGTCGTTCGAAGTGCAGGGCCACCACTTTGCCCTTGTCCTGGTCACTGGTCTGACCCCCGACACCGTGACCGAGTACCGGGTCAGCATCGACGGGACCACCGTGTGGCCCATCGATGACGCGACGTTCTCGAAGTTCCCGCCGAGCGTCATCCGGACCAGGGGACCCGCGCAGCGCTCACCGCCTGCGGGCCATCTTCGGGTCATGTCGCTACCCGAAGACCGAAGTCAAAAAGCTCGAGGACAAGCTCGAAGCTGGACGCTTTGGACTGTTACGCGACGCGGATGGCCGGCCAACCGATCGACCAGTGGCCCGACGCGCTGATCCTGCTCGGCGACCAGCTGTACGCCGATGAGCTTCCACCCGACGAGCAGCGTCGCGTTGCCGGTCGAAGGACGCGGCGGAGCAGGCACGGCGGCCGCCCCCCGGACGAGGTGGTCAGTTTCGCCGAATACGAACGGCTGTACCGTCATTCGTGGGGTGACCCGGAGATCCGGTGGCTGATGTCGACAGTGGCCACGGCGATGATCTTCGACGATCACGACATCCGCGACGACTGGAACACCTCGGCGCCGTGGCGCGCGGAGATGGCAAAGATGCCGTGGTGGCAGGACCGGATCCGGGCCGGGTTGGCGTCCTACTGGGTGTATCAGCACCTGGGAAATCTGAGCCCCGCGGAGCTGGCCGACAACGAGGATTACCAACGGCTGGTGGCCACCGATGGTGATGCCTGGCCGCACCTCGCCGAGCTCGCGGACCGCGCCGACAGGGAGGTCGACTGCAACAAGGGCGTGCGGTTCAGCTACCGCTGGGATCTTGGCCGCAGCCGGCTCATCATGATCGACTCCCGCAACGGCCGGATCCTGGAGTCCGGCGAGCGGATGATGATCGGCGAGCAGGAGTTCGGCTGGCTGGAGTCCGAGGCGGAGGAGAGCCCCGACTCACTGGACCATCTGATGCTCGCCTCCTCGGTGCCGTGGCTGATGCCGCCGGCCATCGGCGACCTGGAATCGCTGAACGAGCGGGCCGCCGACCGTGATGGGCGACGCGGCAAGCTCGGTGAAAGGCTGCGGCGGGCAGGTGATTTCGAGCACTGGTCGGCGTTCTACAAATCGTTCCTGCGGCTGGGAGAGATGATCGCACGCATCGCGAACCACCCCAACGGCCCGGCCACGATCAGCGTTCTGTCGGGAGACGTCCACCACAGCTACGCTGCCAGGGCCGAACTGGACGACGTGTCACCCGGCGGGGCGACCGTGCATCAGCTGGTGTGCTCGCCTGTGCACAACTACGTGCCGCTGTTCATCAAACCCGTCTTCACGCTCGGCTGGACCCGGCCCGCGGCCGCTGTGATGCGGTGGTGGGTGCGTCGGCGCGGAGTCCCTGCGCCGCCGTTCACGTGGACGGATGTCTGCGGACCGCTGTTCGGGAACACCATCGCCACCCTCGAGATCAACGACCGCAGCGCCGAAGTGTTCTTCGAGCAGCCGCGCCGGACAACGACATTGGAAGAGGCCGGCCGGGTCGCGCTCAATCCAGCTGCTGGCTGACCTCGTGCTCGGAGACGGAGCTGCCCAGTGCGGCGACCCAGCCGGTCACCTGGCGGGCGATGTTCTGGTCGGTCAGGCCGACGTCGGCGAGCACCTCGCCGCGTGACGCGTGCGCCTGGAAATCCTGCGGCAACCCGACGTCGCGGCAGGGCACGTCGATCTCGGCGCGCCGCAGCGCCGCCGAGACGGCGGAGCCCACGCCACCGTGAACACCGTTGTCCTCCAGCGTGACAACCAGCTTGTGCCCTCTCGCCAACGCACCTATCGCGTCGGGTACCGGCAGCACCCATCGCGGATCGATCGCTGTCACGCCGATGCCCTGGTTGCGCAGCCGGTCGGCGACGGCCTTGGCCATCGACGCGAACGGTCCGACCGCCACCAGCAGCACATCGTCAGACAGCCCGTCGGCCGGGACAGCCAGCACGTCGATGCCGTCGCGCCGCTCCAGCGCCGGAATATCCTCTCCGACATCACCTTTGGGGAAGCGCAGCGCGGTCGGCCCGTCGGACGTGTCCAGCGCTTCGCCGAGTTCCTCGTAGAGCCGGGCGGCGTCGCGCGGTGCGGCCACCCGCATGCCAGGCACGATGTTCAGCATCGACAGGTCCCACATGCCGTTGTGGCTGGCGCCGTCGGGCCCGGTGACGCCGGAGCGGTCCAGCACCAGAGTCACCGGCAGCTTGTGCAGGGCGACGTCCATCATGATCTGGTCGAACGCCCGGTTCAGGAACGTCGAATAGATCGCCACCACCGGGTGCAGGCCACCCATCGCCAGGCCGGCTGCGGACGTCATCGCGTGCTGCTCGGCGATGCCGACGTCGAACAGGCGGTCCGGGAACTTGCTTGCCGAACGCGGTCAGCCCCGTCGGGCCCGGCATGGCGGCGGTGATCGCCACGATGTCGCGGCGCTTGCCGGCGAATTTGATCAACGCCTCGGAGAACGTCGAGGTCCAGCCCGGCCCGGGAACCTTGGTGGCCTGCCCGGTCTGCGGGTCGATCACCCCCGTGGAGTGCATCTGATCGGCCTCGTCGGCCTCGGCGGGCCCGTAGCCCATGCCCTTGCGGGTCACGACGTGCACGATCACCGGCGCGTTGAAGCCGCGGGCGCTGCGCAGCGCCGCCTCCACCGCATGCTCGTCGTGGCCGTCGATCGGCCCGACGTACTTCAGGCCCAGGTCGGTGAACATCACCTGCGGGGAGAGCGCATCTTTGAGGCCCGCCTTGACGCTGTGCATGCACTGGTAGCAGAGCTCGCCGATGACCGGCATGCCCCGGACCGCGCTGCGGCCCCTCTCGAGCAGCTTCTCGTAGCCCGGCTGCAGCCGCAGCGTCGGCAAGGTGGTCGGCGAACCCGCCGATGGTCGGCGCGTAGCTGCGGCCGTTGTCGTTGACGACGATGACGACCGGCCGGCGGGCCGCGGCGATGTTGTTCAGCGCCTCCCAGCACATGCCGCCGGTGAGCGCGCCGTCACCGACGACGGCGACCACGTGGCGGTTGCGGTGTCCGGTCAGCTCGAAGGCCTTGGCCAGCCCGTCGGCATAGGACAGCGCCGAGCTGGCGTGGCTGGACTCCACCCAGTCGTGCTCGCTCTCGGCGCGCGACGGGTAGCCGGAGAGGCCGTCCTTCTTGCGCAGCGTGTCGAACTCGTGGCTGCGGCCGGTCAGCATCTTGTGCACGTAGGCCTGATGGCCGGTGTCGAAGATGATCGGATCGTGCGGCGAGTCGAACACGCGGTGCAGCGCGAGCGTGAGCTCGACGACGCCGAGGTTGGGGCCGAGATGCCCGCCGGTTGCAGCGACCTTGTGGATCAGGAACTCGCGGATCTCGTCGGCCAGATCACTTAGCTGCGACTGGGTCAGGTGCTGCAGATCAGCGGGACCGCGGATCTGTTCAAGCATTCCGTCAGTGTACGCACGGACGCTGCCGTCAGTCCTGCCGAGTCCGGTAGACATCGGGCACACCGTCGTGGTCGGCGTCGGCGGTCTCGATGGCGTGAATGCGCCGGTAGGCGGCGTTGCGGCTCAGCAAAACGACTGCGGCCAACACACCTGCGACAGACGGACCCGACGAGCACACCGATCTTGACGTCGGCGGCCGCGTCGCGTGCCGTGGCCGAAGGCCAACTCCCCAATCAATAACGAAACTGTGAACCCGATGCCGGCCAGCAGCGCCACGCCGAGCACGTCGCGCCAGGCCAGGTCGTCGTCGAGGCTGGCATGGGTGAATTTGGCCAACAGGAACGCGGTCGCCGAACACACCAAGGGGTTTGCCAAGCACCAGGCCGGCGATCACGCCGTCGGTGACCGGGTGCAGCAGCGAGGCGCCGAGACCGGACCAGCCGCCGACTGTGACACCGGCGGCGAAGAACGCGAACACCGGCACCGCGAATCCCGCCGACACCGGCCGCATCGTGTGCTCGAAGAGTTCGGCGGTCGGCTTGCCATGCCGGCCGAGCACCGGAACCGTGAAGCCCAGCAGTACGCCCGCGACAGTCGCGTGCACACCGCTGGCATGCACCAGCGCCCAGGCAGCCACCGCCAGCGGCAGCAGCAGCCACCAGTGGTGCACACCGCGCTGCACGGCCAGCGCGAACAATCCGATCGGGATCAGCGCAAGCGCCAGCGGCCCGAGCGAAAGATGGTCGGTGAAGAAGACCGCGATGACGGTGATGGCGAGCAGATCGTCGACGACGGCCAGCGTCAGCAGGAAGGTGCGCAGCGCGCGTCGGCAGATGCGTGGACAGCACCGCGAGGACGGCCAAGCGCGAACGCGATGTCGGTGGCGATCGGCACCGCCCAGCCGTCGAGGTTCTCGGGGTGCCCGGCGGCCAGGTTGATCGCGATGAAGATCGCGGCAGGCACGATCATTCCGCCGACGCGCGGCCGCGATCGGCAGCGCGGCGCGCGCCGGGTCGCGCAGGTCGCCTGCGACGAACTCGCGCTTGAGTTCCAGCCCGACGACGAAGAAGAAGATCGCCAGCAGCCCGTCGGCCGCCCACGCCGAAACGCTCAGGTTCAGGTGCAGCGACTCCGGTCCGAACGCGAATTCCGACACCGCTTCGGTAGGTCGCCGACCACGGCGAGTTCGCCCACACCAGGGCGGCGCCCGCGGCGGCGAGCAAGCAGCACGCCGCCGACGGTCTCCTTGCGCAGAATCTCGGCGAACCGTTGCGCCTCCGACCACGAGCCGCGCGTCAGCAGTCGCAGTGGATGGGCATTGACCGATCCTAGTGATGGCTCGTCGGCATCTTGCGCATTGATCGCCGCGAGTCGACGGCCGTGCGACGGTAGGTTTCGATTGAGGTGCGCCGGGAAGTCTGGTCGGCAGCATCGACTCCGCTTCGGCGGGCATCCGCCGCCGAAACTCGTAGGATCGCCACGCACGCAGTGCGTCGAGGTGCTGATATGCACGCCGAGGACATGGCCGAGGAATTTCCCGGTCGTCACCGTCGACTCCAATGCGCTGGATGCGGCGCGCATGCTGGCCGAGCACCGGCTGCCCGGGATCGTCGTCACCGACTCGTCCGGCAAGCCGTACGCCGTGCTGCCCGCTTCGCAGGTGGTGCGGTTCATCGTGCCCACCTACGTCCAGGACGATCCGTCGCTTGCCGGTGTGATCAACGAATCGATGGGCCGACCAGCGCGGCCGAGAAGCTGGCCGACAAGACGGTCCGCGACGTGCTGCCCGAGCACCTGCATCGACATGCCGGCCGCCAAGGCCGACGACACCATCATCGAAGTGGCCGCGCTCATGGCCCGACTGCAGAGCCCGCTGATCGCCGTGATGAAGGACGGCAAGCTGCACGGCGTCATCACCGCGTCGCGGTCTGCTCGCCGCCGCACTGAGGCACTAGACGAGCGATGGCCGTCGTCGCGATCACCGTTTTCGTGGTCGCCTATGTCCTGATCGCCAGCGACCGGGTCAACAAGACACTCGTCGCCCTCGTGCGGTGCGGGCGATCGTGCGTCGCCCTCGGCGTCGTCGAGCTCCGACGATGCCTTCTACTCCCACGAGACCGGAATCGACTGGGACGTAATCTTTCTGCTGCTCGGCATGATGATCATCGTCGGCGTGCTGCGCCAGACCGGCGTCTTCGAGTACATCGCGATCTGGTCCGCCAAACGCGCCAACGGTTCTCCGCTGCGGATCATGATCCTGCTGGTGCTTGTCACCGCGTTCGCGTCGGCGCTGCTGGACAACGTCACCACGGTCTTGCTGATCGCGCCGGTGACGCTGCTGGTGTGCGATCGCCTCGGCGATCAACCCGGTGCCGTTCCTGATCGCCGAGGTGTTCGCGTCCAACATCGGCGGCGCGTCGACACTGGTCGGCGATCCGCCCAACATCATCATCGCCAGCCGGGCCGGCCTGACGTTCAACGACTTTCTTCTTCACATGACGCCGATCGTGGTGATCGTCATCGTGGTCGTCTTCATCGCGATGCTGCCGTGGCTGTTCCGCGGCTCGTTCGGCGTCGATCCCGAGCGCGTGGCCGACGTCATGTCGCTCGAAGGAGCGCGAGGCGATTCGCGATCCGGCGCTGCTCGTCAAGTGCGGAGTCGTGCTCGTCGCTGGTGTTCGCGGCGTTCATCGCCGCATCCGGTGCTGCACATCGAACCGTCGATCGTGGCGCTGCTGGGCGCCGGCGTCCTGATCCTGATCTCGCGGCTGGAACAGCGTCGACTACCTCGCCAGCGTCGAGTGGGAGACGCTGCTGTTCTTCGCCGGGCTGTTCGTCATGGTCGGCGCGCTGGTGAAGACCGGTGTCGTCGACGCGATCTGGCCCGGTCGGCGATCGAAGTAACCGGCGGGAACGCGCTGCTGACCGTGATGCTGATCCTCGGCGTGTCCGCGCCGGTGTCCGGCATCATCGACAACATCCCGTCACGCACGATGACGCCATCGTCGCGAGCTGGCCGGCATGCCGGACTTCGCCCACCCCGATGCGCTGTGGTGGGCGCTGCCTCGGCGCCGACTTCGGCGGCAACCTGACCGCCGTCGGGCCAGCGCCAACGTCGTGATGCTCGGAATCGCCCGCCGCGCAGACAATCCCATCTCGTTCTGGGAGTTCACCCGCAAGGGTGCAGTGTCACGGTGATGTCGATCGCGCTGTCGGCGATCTACTTGTGGTTGCGGTACTTCGTATTCGGGTAGCACCCGCCCGTGTCATCGTACTTGACCAATGATCATCGAGCGACAGAGCATCGTGATGCGCGGCAGGTGTGGGCCCGGGTGGTCACGCCGGAGGGATCAACGACGAACTGCGGCCGTGGATGACCTGCCGCGCACGGGCACCGAGTCTCTGACAGTCGACACGTCCTGTCGTATCGTCGGCTGGCTGCTGCGTTTTCGGGGTGCGCCGTCGACTACACACCGGCCATCGCCGAATGCGCCCAGACAAGGCTTCAGCGAGTCGACGATGCTGAGCATGCGGCAAGGCGGCACGACGCAGCGTGACACCGGACGGCGCGGACCCTTGTGCGCGAGCCTTCTGATGCGCGCTCGCTGCGTCTCTGACAACTCGTCGCTGCGGATACGTCGGTTAGCCGGCATCCGCGTGTTTCGGCCGACCCAGTTCATCGATCACACAGGTGACGTACAGCGCGACCGCCAGGCCGGGCTCGTCGAGTGACCGCTGCAAGGCGCGCGCGATCTTGTCGAGACGGTAAATGAGCGTATTGCGATGGACATGAAGACGCTCCGCCGCCCTCGTGGTGTTGAATGCGCCGTCCCCCAAGCGATTAGCGTCGCGCGCAATGTCGTCCACTCGCGGTCGCCCAACAGAGGTGAAAGCAGCCCTTCGACAAGGCGGGCTCGGGAGTCGATCGGCACGACCGACAGCGCTTGATGCAGTCGCACGTGTTCGATCTGGTGAATCTTGGTCCCCGGCGCCACGATCGGCCCCAACTGGAGTGCGTCGAAAGCATCTCGCGACGCGACGTTCAGTTCGCCGATACCCGCTCCAGTGGATCCAATTGCGGCCCGAACATCCACGTCGCGCGCCTTCGCCGCCTGCGACCACGTCACGGCAGCGATCCATCACTGAATCTCCGGTGTCGGGTGTCGCCACCGCGACCACCATCCGCGCCAGTGGTGCGATGAGGTCGTCCGCCGAGTGGAACACATCTTCGACGTGACGGACGACGTGCTCGGCATCGGCGTCGGCTCGCGACGTGTCGGCCCACTGGATCAGCACGATCCGGCGGGGCATGGTCAGATCGTGGCCGAGCGTGCGGCCACGTTGCATGAGTTGCGCTTTCGGCACTCGGGAGTGATGCCATTCGCAGATCTCGCGCAGCAGCTCAGCGGTGGCCCGTTCGTGCATCATCCGTGTCCCGATCCTGGCCGCCTCCTGCATGAGGATCTCGGTTTGTCGTTTGACGACGAGGCCGAACTGGACGACTTCATCAGGAGAGCCGGACAGCCCGATCGTGCCGACCACCGTGTCGTCGATGACCAGCGGGATGGTGACGCCCGGCAGCGTGCCGACGAGATCGCGGACGTCCTCACTGGAGTGAGCGATCGTGCGCCGGCTCCGAACCACCTCGACGGACGCCTCGTGAAATTGCCCGATCCGCGACTCGTCGCCGCTGCCAACGACGATTCCGGACTCGTCGGTGATCAGTACGTTGTGTCCGATCACATCGGTGATCTCGTTGGCGATCTGCTGGGCCAACGCCTGTCCGAGCATGTGACTCCCCATCGCATGGAGTTAGGCAATTTGCCTAAAAAATCGCTCTATCTAGCTCAGAAGTCTAGTTGCTTTGCCTAGTGACGTCGATCACTTTCGGTCCATACGATTTAGCGATCCTCGGCAAGGAGTTGACATGACACCTCTCGACTGGATCCTGCTCGCGGGCTATTTCGCCCTGCTGATTCTCATCGGCGTGCAGACGATGAGGCGCGTGAAGAACCCCGACGACTTCGCCGTCGCGGGCAACCGCATCGTCTGGCCGGTCTTCTTCGGCAGCCTCGCCGCGGCCTTCCTCGGGGGTGGCGCATCGATCGGGGTCGCAGGCGCGACGATGCGTGACGGATATGTCTACATGTTCGCGTTCTGCGCGTTCGGCATCCAGACCGTTCTCGTCGGCTTGTTCGTCGCACCCAGGCTGAAGAACTACGTCGGCGCGCACACATTGGGCGACGTCATGAACGAGCACTACGGTAAGCCGGCTCGCATCGTGACGGGCATCCTGTCGCTGGCACTGTGCTCCGGCATCCTTGGGGCACAGGCACTGGCGATCGGAACCATCGTCAACGCCACCCTCGACGTTCCGACCGTGCCCGCGGTGCTCATCGGCATGGGCATCGTGGTGCTGTATTCGTCCTTCGGTGGCGCGTGGGCAGTGATCCAAACCGACATGCTCCAGTTCGTGTTTCTCGGCGTTTTCTTGCCCGTCGCGTTGCTGATCGGCCTGCACGCGGTGGGCGGACCGATCGCGCTGCTCGACCAGGTTCCCGCCTCGCACCTCACTCTGCTGGGTGACTACAGCGCACTGAAGTTCCTCACATTGTTCTGCGCGCTGCTGCTCGGGGAAACATTGGTGCCGCCGTACGCGCAGCGCACCTTCTCCACACCCGACTCCCGGCACGCCCGAATCGGTTACACGATGGCAGGCTTCTTCTCGTTCTGCTTCTACTTCACCTCGGCGTCGATCGGCCTTGTCGCGCTCGTGCTGTATCCCGACATCAAGACCGACGAGGCGCTGCCGACGGTGGTCATGAACCTGATGCCGATCGGCGTCCTCGGATTGGTGGTCGCCGCGCTGATGGCCGTTGTAATGTCCACCGCCAGTTCTTATCTCAATTCGACAGCAGTCGTGCTGACCAAGGACATCTACCAACCGATGCGCACCACGGCCGTTGCGCCCGGTCGGCGGCTGACCATCGAGCGAGCCACCAGCGTCATCGTCGGCGCCGCCGCAACGATCTTCGCGCTGTCCGTCCCCACGATCGTCGATGCATTGCTCTACAGCTACGCGCTGTGGGCGCCCACAATCATCGTTCCGCTCTTCGGCGCCGTGCTGTTCGGAGTCCGGTCCACGCCAGCGGCACTCGCCGCGATCGCCACGGGTGCCATCGTCACCGGGGTCTGGCAATGGGGGCTAGACAGCCCGTTCGGCCTCGAGGACGGGCTGATCCCCGGCGTGCTGGCCAACCTGATCGTCTTCACCGTCGTCGCGGCTGCCACCGCCGACCGCTATCCGCGCCGCCGACAGCCCGCACTCGTCAAGCAAGGAGAACCGGCATGATCGCCTACCTGCTCTACTACGGCGTACCCGCGCTCGTCATCGCCGTAACCCTGTGGGTCGGCTTCCTGGGATGGCGCTTCTACGTCCAGGAAGTGGTGCGGGACAACGACTCCGAGCCGGAGCCCACACCGTGAAGATCGCCGTCCTCGGCGCCGGAGTCGTCGGCGTGGCGACAGCGCACGCGCTGGCCGAGCGGGGCCACGAGGTGCACGTGTACGACCGCCGCTCCGACGTCGCCTCGGATACCAGCGCCAGTACCGCGGGGCTGATCTCTCCCGGCCATTCCTACGCATGGGCGTCCCCCACGGCGCCGCGGATGCTGCTGCGGTCGCTTACTCGGCGCGGACACGTCGATCAAGGTGAAACCCCGTGCCGACGTCGACCTGGTCCGGTGGGGGTTGCGGTTCCTGCGGGAGTGCACGCCATCGCGGTCACGGGCGAACACGCTAGCCAAGCTCGCACTGGCTCGTTACAGCCAGCAACTCACCGACGAACTCGCCCACCGGGAGGGACTTCAGTTCTGTCACACCGGCAGCGGAGTGCTCTACCTCTACCGCGATGAGTCCGAACTGCGTGTCGCTGAGCGTAATTCGCTGCTGCTGCGCGACCACGGCAGGCAACAGAGGATTCTCGACGCCGACCAGATCGCCGCCGTCGAACCCGCCCTGAGTCGCAGCCGCGCACGATTCGTGGGTGCGATCCATGACACCTCCGACGCGACCGGTGACCCGCAACGGTTCGCCGTCGCACTCGCCGAAACCTGCCGCAGGCTCGGCGTGGAGTTCCATCTGTCGACCACCATCACCGGAATGACGACCGACGGGTCGAGCGTCACCAGCATCGCCACAACCGACGGCAGCGTCTCCCCGGACGCCGTGGTGTTGGCCGCAGGCGCGGCAAGCCCCTTGCTGTCCCGGACCATCGGCGTTCGGATTCCCGTCTATCCGGCCAAGGGATACAGCCTCACGGCGGCGATCAAGGATCCTGATCACGCCCCGCATGTGGGGGGAATTGACGAACGGTCCCGGATCGCATGGTCGCGATTCGGCGCCGACATCCGGATGTCGGCCGCCGCGGAATTCGTCGGTTACGACCGCAGCTCGACGCCATCCGACTACGCGGGCATCATCTCCGCCGGTGAGCAGCTGTTCCCCGGTGCGATCGACTGGGACAGCGCGCGATACCGGACAGGACTGCGCCCGATGACCCCCGACGGGCCGCCGCTGATCGGCCTCGGGCGCCATGACAACTTGTACTTCAACACCGGTCACGGCCACGTCGGCTGGACCATGGCGTGCGGCTCGGCCCGTATGCTCGCCGACCTGATCGAGGGCCGCCGCCCCGACATCGACCCGGCGCCGTATGCGCCGATCGCGAGTCGGCGGCACCCCAGGTAGTGCCGTCAGGCGTTTTTTGCCAGGAAGCGGCGGAACAGCGGCCAGGCGATGAGCAGGTTGTAGAGCAGGCCGACCGCCACGTACGGCCACCAGGTGCCGTGGTCGCTGGCGACCCAGAACGCCTTGGCAGGCCAATACGGCGGCAACACTCCGAACGCGAGGTTCCATGCGGAATCGATGAACCACGGCAGGCACGGCAGCCCTGCGATGAGCATGCCGAGGGCACGCACCATTGCCAGTCCCTGGATCTTGTTGCCGGCCACCGCGACGATCAGCAGCAGGCACACCACGGCCGACAGGCCCGATAGCAACCCGATCGGGATCAGCGCCGGAACCACGCCCGGCTCGAGGATTCCGCTCATTGACGTGGTCGCCACCACGTAGACGGTGGTCACCACCGCAACTGTCGCCGCGCGATACGCGAAGAACGTCGACTGGGGCACCGGCGTCACGCGCAGCGCCGTCAGCGTGCCTGCATCGACCTCATCGAGGACGAGGAACGAGCCCAGCCCCCCAACGATGATGATGCTCGTCAACAACAGGAACGCGGTGAGCACCAACGGGTAGTAGGGAACGAGATCGAAGTCGTAGCGTCTGGCCAGCATCTCGGTGAACAGCGGGGTCAGCAACGCCACTCCAGTGGTCCAGATGACCGGCGCGAAGACGATCATCACCAACAACGGATCACGGTAGGTGCCGCGAAGATCGTTGCGGCCGAACGCAATCAGCGCCTTCGCTCCGGGAGTCGCCATCACATTCCGCCAGACCGCGCGACGACGTGGCGCACGAACGTCGCCCTGGCCGCCCACCACAGCCCGATGACACACAGCACCGGATAGGCCACCGCGTACCCGACCTGCCACGACGCAAGATCACGTTGGCCGAAGGCGTCACCGAACAGCAGCAGCGGTCCGGTCGTCGGGATCACATAAGCCAGCGGGCTCGGCCACACGCCGGAATAGAACAGGACGGGAGGAACAGTCATCACCGCGAGCGGAATCGTCGCAGCCAGGAACCAGTCGCTGATCGAGGCGAACGGCAGGCAGCTGATGAACCCGACGAGCAACATGAGCAACGTCCCGAGCACCACCGCAATCACCAAAGGCAAAGGGCGGTAGTTGAATCCGTGGCTGACCGTCGGTACGACGAGCGCCACCAGCAGGGAGATCAGGACAAGCAGTGTCAGCTTCGCAGCCAGGTACTCCCAGAACCGCAACGGGGTGGAGACGACCGCGCCAAGTGTGCGCTCCTGCTTCTCGAAGAAGACCGTGCCCGCGATGAAGAAGAACCCGATGATGCATGTGTCGCCCATCAGCATGTAGGGCTCGGCCACCGGGCGCAGGCTGCGCGACATCGGCAACAGCACCGACAGCCAGATCAGTCCGGAGAAGATCGCCGCGTACAGAAAGCCCTGCCTGCTCTGAAGCGTCAACTCCAGCCGAAGCGCGCTCGCGAACCGGGTCATGCCAGCCGCCGCCCGGTGACCTCGACGAACACGTCGTCGAGGCTGGCCTCCCTACTGTGGACGGTCTCGACGTGGTGCCCGCGCAGCAATGTGTGGAACGCCGCATCGTCGGCCAGCCCGTCCATGTCGAATTCCGCGGACTCGAGCCGCCCGTTCTCGCCGCGATACTCGATGCGAACCACGCGCTGGCCACGCGCGATCTTCAGCTCGGCCGGTGTGTCCAACGCCTGGATGCGACCGTCGACGACGAACGCCACCCGATCGCACAGCTCGTCGGCGGTGGCCATGTCGTGGGTGGTGAGAAAGACTGTGCGGCCCCGCGCCTTCAGGTCCAAGACGATGTCCTTGACCTTGCGCGCATTGACAGGGTCGAGCCCCGACGTCGGCTCGTCGAGGAACAGCAGCTCTGGCTCGTTGACCAGCGACCGCGCGAAGGTCAGGCGCATCTGCATCCCCTTGGAATACCTGCCAACTCGCGTCTTGGCATCGTCGGCGAGGCCGACCATCTCCAGCAGAGTCATCGGGTCTGCTGTTTGTCCGCCATAGAGCGACGCGAAGAACTGCAGGTTCTCCAGGCCCGTCAGCTTTTGATAGTGGTTCGGCAGCTCGAAGGAGACACCGATCCGCTGGTAGTAGTCGGGTCCCCACGCCACCGGCTCCTTGTCCCACACTGTGGCCTCGCCTCCGTGGCCGCGCAGCAGCCCGATGAGGAGCTTCTGCGTCGTGGACTTGCCCGCCCCGCTGGGCCCGAGAAACCCGAAGATCTCCCCGCTGCCGACGGTGAAGTCCATCCCGCGCACCGCGGGCTCGTCGGCCTTCGGATAGGTAAACGTGAGCTCATTGACGCGGATCACCTCGGTCACCACGTCTATCCACTATACTGAGTCTTCAGAGATTAGTGAAACCAATTCCCCACACAGGAGTTTCGGGTGGCGAAATCGTCGGATCAGCAGGACACCGCCGAGCAGCTTGCTGTTGTGCTGGCCAACCACGGTATGCAACGCATGACGGCCCGCGTGCTGGCCACCCTGCTGTTCACCGAGCAGCCGACCATGACGTCGGTAGAGCTGTCAGACCGGCTACAGGCCAGTTCGGGCGCCATATCGGGAGCCGTCAGAATGCTGACCTCGGTGGGCTTGGCAGAGCGGGTGCCCGCGCCGGCCAGTCGCCGCGATCACTATCGGCTGCGCGATAACGCTTGGGCGGTCCTCTACACCAACCAGAACGAAGTGCTCGGGGCCATGCAGAAGGCGGCCGAGATCGGTATCGCAGCGACCGGGAACAAGAGCCTGGCGCGCCACCGTCTCACCCAGATGCGCGACTTCTACGACTTCCTACTCGGCGAGATTCCCGCGTTGCTCGACCGATGGCATGAACAGTCCGGCGGTCAGACGTAGCCCGCCATTTCCACGGCTCGGCCTGGTTAGGTTCGATCCATGGTCGTCGAACGGCAGAGCATCGTCAGCGCACCCGCGGAGCAGGTGTGGGCGCGGGTAGTCACCCCGGAAGGCATCAACGACGAACTGCGGCCGTGGATGACGATGTCGATGCCGCGCGGGCGAGAAGATCTGACCGTCGACACCGTTCCGGTCGGCACTCCGGTCGGCCGGTGCTGGATGCGGCTGTTCGGCGTGCTGCCGTTCGACTTCGACCATTTGATGATCGCCGAGCTGTGGCCGGGTCGCGGTTTTCACGAAGAGTCGACGATGCTCAGCATGCGGCTCTGGCGGCACGAGCGCACCCTCGAACCCAACGGCGACGCGGAAACCGTTGTCCGCGATCGCCTCACATTCGAGCTACGTGGCCCCCTGCGCCTGCTGACTCCGCTCGTCGCGGTGGGCATCGGCGCGCTGTTCAGCCACCGGCAGCGACGGCTACAGCGACACTTCGGCGGACGCTGAATCCGCTGTCGCGAGGATTCCCAGTTCTCGTGCCCGCTTGACTGCGTCGCGCCGCTTGTTCACCTCGAGCTTGGCAAGAATGGCCGATACGTGATGGTCGACGGTCTTCACCGAGAGGAACAGCCGGTCTGCGAGCTCTGCATTCGTCATACCGTCGTCGAGCAGGCGCAGCACGTCGACCTGGCGCGCGGTCAGTCCCGCGGGGTTGGCCAGTGTCGCCGATCGCCTGCGCGCCGGTACCACGGATTCGCCGCGAACCCGCAGATCGCGGCGCGTCTTCGCCGCCACCGCGTCGGCACCGAGCCGGTCGAGGATGTCGAGCGCACGCGCCGCATGCGCGGGATCGCCGCTGTCGACGAGCGCAAGCGCGGCGTCATAGGGCATCGAAAGGCGGTGGAACTCCTCGGCTGCCGCCTCATACGACCCGTCCAGAACCAACCGGTAGGGCGCGGCGACCCCTGTCGTGTCGATTGGTGCGCCGACCCGCCGAAGCCACACCGCCAACTCGCCTCGGGACCATTCAAGGCCCGCGGTCGGCCCGCCGGTCAGCAGTTCGCGGCATTGCGCTATCCGGTCGTCGGAAACGCCTGTGATCCAGGACATCTCGACGATCGCCGCGGCTACGGGCAGCATGCGGATCGGCTCGGCGAACCTGCACGCGAGTTGCCATGCGTCGGTCAGGGACTCCGCGCCCTGTCCGTGTCGGCGCAGCGCGACCAGCGCGCGAATGAGCGACGGCCACGTCCTGGCCAACGGAGCGCTCGGCCCGTCCAGGACACGGTCCGCGTCGGCAGTGGCGTCGTCCCACTCCCCCACCATCAGCTCGAGCCTTGCGCGCGAACCGATTTGCCACACACGGCAGATGGGCAGATCGTGCTCGAGCATCAGCGGGATGCTGACGTCGAGCAGCTCGGCCGCGACATCCAACCGGCGCTGCTCGACGTCGAAGTATGTGATGTTGCTCCAGCCGCCCGAGTACAACTCGTCGATGTGCTTCGGCGCCGCGTCGAGGATCGCGAGAATCTCCTCGCGCCCTGACTCGTCGCCGTTGAGCACGACGCCGTAGTTCTCGATCAGCCGCACTCGTATCGACAATGCGGGATCGCCGGTCCTTTCCGCGATTTCGCGGGCGCGGGCAATCAGTGTGTTGGCCCGATCGAGGTCGCTCGCCTGCACCGCAAGGTATGCCTGCATGGCGAACGCCTGACCGAGCTGGACGAGTTGCTGTTCGTCGTCGGCGGCGTCACCGAGCACGGTCATCGCCTCCACGGCGTGACCCTCGGCTAGTCCCCGGTTGGCGTTGTACCACTGGTACACCGACAGCGAATGGTGGTTCGCGCTGACCGCCGCCGACTCGCCACGCTCCTGACGAATCCGCATCGCGCGCTGGCAGGCGCTGATTGCGTCGGGCAGCCGGTCGATCAGGTAGAACTCCCAGGCGAGCAGCTCGAGCAGCTCCGCCTCGTGTTCGACGGCCACCGGGTCGCCGTGATCAAGCGCCATTGTGAAAAACTCGGCTGCCTGCGTGTGCGCGCCCGATCGAGCCGCCGTCATGCCCGCGTCGTAGGCGGCCTTCCGGATCCGTTCGACGTCACCGGCGCCGAGCGCATGGTGGGTCAGCACTGCCGGATCCACATGCGATGTCGCCTCGTAGGAGTCGAGGAGTCGTCGGTGCAGGCCCGCCGCGGCGCCCGGCGGGATGACGCTGTCGATCGCGATCCGGCACAGGTCGTGACGGAATGCCACCCCGCGTGAGCTCCTGCGGATGAGACCCGCATCGGACAGCGCCCGCAACGCAGGCAGCGTCACCCCCAGATCCGTCAGCAGACGATCGGGCACCGCGCCCGGCGAGCACGACAACAGGTTCAGCGCGTCCCACGCGGCGGCATCGAGATCCGATGTGCGGGCGAGCACTGCGTCTCGAACTGTCGTCGGCAGATCCGCATCCGAAGCGGCCCTTTTGTGTTCGAGCATCTCGCATACGAAGAAGGCATTGCCGCCGGTGACGTTGTGCAGCCATTTGGTGTCGACGGCGCTGTCACCGACGAGCCGCTCAACCGCAGCCAGGCTCAGTGGGGGCATCGATATCGAGCCGGCGCGAGGTGAACGGGCGACGTCGCCGAGCAGCGCCCGCATGGGATGGTGCACACCGACTTCCTCGTCGCGGACCATCCCGATGACCAACGAGCGGGTCTGCGCGACGCGGCGCAGCACGAACCGCAGAAGGTCGATGGTGCCCTGGTCGGCCCAGTGCAGGTCATCGAGGATCAGCACCGACGGCGCGGTTCGCAGGTCGTTGTAGACGGCCTCGAAGATGTCGTAGGGAACCTCACTGCCCGCCAGCACCGTCTGTGTCGCAGGCGCGAGCCTGTGCGCAAAGTCGTGGATCGGCCCGAGCGGCCGCGGGGTGGGAAGCGGGTCGCACCCTCCCGACAGCACGCGCTCGTCGCGGATCCACCGGTCGACGAACGCCTCGACGAACGACGTCTTACCGGCGCCGGACTCCCCTGACACGATGAGCATGCCGCCACAGCCTGCCCGCGCTTTGTCGGCCATGGCGATGATCTCGCCCAGCTCGTTGTCCCGATCGGCGAGCATCACGAGGCTCGATAGTAGTGCTGCCGACCGGTCCGAGCAGCAGAAATAGGGCCGAAACCAAAGATAGGGAACATCTCCCCATGTGCCAGGCCGGTGACTGCCGCAACGTTGGTCGTGCCCGACACACCGTCGCGGCAGCCATCACCGAACAGGAGCAAGAACCCATGAAGCGCTATGTCATCGAGCGGGAGATCCCCGGTGCCGGCGACCTGAGCCAGGCCGAGCTGGCCGCGATCGCAGGCAAGTCCAACGACGTCGTCGAGTCGCTCGGCGTGCCGTACCGGTGGATCACCAGCTATGTCGCCGGAGACAAGATCTACTGCGTTCACGAGGCGGACGACGAAGACGCCATCCGCGAGCACGCCCGCCGCGGCGGATTTCCGGCCAACAGCATCACCGTCATCGCCAACGAGTTCGGGCCCCACACCGCCGAGTCGGCATAGGCCCAACCAATCAGGGGGTCGCGGTGCGGCGCTAGCGCGTCAGCACCGCGACACTCTCAATGTGGTGCGTCAGCGGGAACGAGTCGAACACCCGCAGCTCTTCCACCTGATAGCCGTGCGCCCGATACAACCCGACATCCCGCGCGAACGATGCTGCCTCGCAACCGATGTGGATGATGCGCGGCACCTCGGCGGCGGCCAGCAGGTCTATTACTTCGCGGCCAGCGCCCGACCGCGGAGGGTCGAGCACAGCCACATCGGCCCGTTGGGGCTGGGCCGCAAGCGCGCGGCGCACCGAGTCGGTGATCACAGAGACGCTGGCCAGGTCCGCCAGCGCGGCCCGCGCCGACCGCGAGGCACCGCGCGAGGTGTCGACGCTCACCACCCGTCCGCCGTCGCCAACGGCCTCACCCAGCACCGCCGCGAAAACTCCTGCGCCGCCGTACAGATCCCACGCCACCATCCCGTCGCGCAGCTGCGCCCATTCGGCCACCAAGCCGCTGTACACCCGCGCGGCGTCACGGTGGGCCTGCCAGAACGCGGTCACCGGCACCCGCCAGACCCGTCCGTTGACCCGCTGCGTCGCTTCGTAGCTGCCCTCGACGACGCGGGTCGCCGTTCGCCTGCCGATGCGCGGGCCGGACTGCACGACGTGGCGGGCACCGTCGTCGTCGAGCGCGACGTGCAGGTGGGCCCCCGCCGGCCAGCCGTTCTCGGCCAGGCCATCGAGCGCAGCGTCCGGTAGCTGTGCGCAGCGGAGGTCGGTGACCAGTTCCGCGCTGTGGTAGCGATGAAAGCCGGCGCGGCCGTCGTCGGCGGTGTCCAGCCGGACCCGTGTGCGCCACCCGGTGGCGTGGCCGGTGCCGACGGGTTCGGCGACCGCGTCGGACTCGTCGCGCCACTGATATCCGCCGAGCTTCGCCAGCTGGTTGGCGACGACGGCGCCCTTGAGGCGACGCGCGGCTTCTGGGGCGGCGAACGCCAGATCGCAGCAGCCCGCCCCGCCGGCGCCGGCGATCGGGCACAACGACTCGACGCGGTCCGGTGAGGCCTCGAGCACCTCGACAACGTCGGCGTGCCAATACGATCCGTGCTCGGCGACCACCCGAACGCGGACCCGCTCCGCGGGCAGGGCATAGCGGACGAACACCACGCGCCCTTCGTGGCGCGCGACGCAACTGCCCCCGTTGGCCGGCGGCCCGGTGGTCAGCGTCAGTTCTTCGATCAATCCAGGAAGCCCCGACGGGCGTCGCCCGGTGCGACGTGCGGCTGCAATGTCCTGAGCCGCTCGGACGAATTAAGCTGCCAGGGAACGGAAGTCACCATCACATTCGGCATGAACAGCAGCCGGCCCTTCAGCCGCAAAGCGCTCTGGTTGTGCAGCACCTGTTCCCACCAGTGTCCGACGACGTATTCGGGGATGAACACGGTGACCACGGTGCGCGGCGACTCCTTGCTGATCCGTCTCACGTAATCGAGCACCGGGCGGGTGATTTCCCGGTAGGGAGAGGCGATCACCTTGAGCGGCACCGAGATATCGCTGTCCTCCCACTTGTGCACCAGCTGGCGGGTTTCCGCCGTCGTCCACGCTGACCGTGATGGCCTCCAGCTCGTCGGGCCGGGTGGCGCGCGCGTACGCCAGGGCGCGCAGCGTCGGCAGGTGCAATTTGGACACCAGCACGATGGCGTGGTTGCGGCTGGGCAGCACGATCCCGCCCTCCTCGGCGGCCTGCTGCTCTTCCAGCTCACGCGCGACCGTCGTCGTAGTGCTTGTGGATCAACTTCATGATGACGAACAGACCTGATCATCGCCAGGATCGCAATCCATGCCCCGCCAAGGAACTTCGTCACCACCACGATGATCAACACGGTGCCGGTGCAGATGAACCCGATCGTGTTGATCACCCGCGAGCGCATCATGTGGCGGCGAACGCTGGGTCGTTCTCCACTGTCAGCAACCGGGTCCAGTGCCGCACCATGCCGATCTGGCTGAGCGTGAACGATACGAACACGCCGACGATGTAAAGCTGGATCAGCGCGGTGACCTGAGCCTGGAACGCGACGATGAAGCGCGATGGCCGCGAACGCCAGGAACAGGATGCCGTTGGAGAACGCCAGCCGGTCGCCGCGGGTGTGCAGCTGCCGCGGCAGGTAACGGTCCTGCGCCAGAATCGAGCCCAGCACCGGGAAGCCGTTGAATGCGGTGTTGGCGGCAAGCACCAGGATGAGTGCGGTGACACCGGCGATCAGGTAAAGGCCCAGCGGAAAGTCGCGGAAGACCGCGTCGGCGAGCTGCGCGATGAGCGTCTTCTGATGGTAGTCGGGCGGTGCGCCGACCAGTTGCTCGTGCGGCCGCTCGGCCATCTTCACGCCGGTCTGCCTTGGCCAGCATGATGATGCCCATGAACAGCTCACCGCGATGACGCCCAGAAGCAGCAGCGTCGTTGCGGCGTTGCGGGACTTGGGCTTCCGGAAAGCGGGCACGCCGTTGCTGATGGCCTCGACACCGGTCAGGGCCGCACAGCCCGACGAGAACGCGCGGGCGACAAGGAACACCATCGCAAATCCCAGCACGTCGCCGTGCTCGGAGTGCATCTCGAAACCGGCCGACTCGGCCCGCAACGGCGTGCCGAGCACGTAGATCTGGAATAGGCCCCAGCCCAGCATGATGTACATGCCGATCATGAAGGCATAGGTCGGAATGGCGAACGCCGTGCCGGACTCCCGGATGCCGCGCAGGTTCGACGACGCCAAGATCAGGATCGCGATGACGGCGAACAGCACCTTGTGTGTGTTGATGAAGGGCACCGCGGACCCGATGTTGGACATCGCCGACGCCATCGACACCGCCACGGTAAGCACGTAATCCACCAGCAGGGCGCTGGCGACCGTCAGCCCCGCGGTAGGGCCGAGGTTGGTGGTGACCACCTCGTAGTCGCCGCCGCCGGACGGATACGCATGCACGTTCTGCCGGTAACTGGCGATCACGATCAGCATCACGGCGCGCGACGGCCAGCCCGATCCACGGCGCCATCGAATAACGCGGTCAGTCCCGCGACCGACAGCACCAGGAAGATTTCCTCCGGCGCATAGGCGACTGACGACAGCGCGTCGGAAGCGAAGACGGGCAGGGCGATCCGCTTGGGTAACAGCGTGTGGGAAAGCCTGTCGCTGCGGAACGGCCTGCCGAGGACCAGCCGCCTGGCGGCGGTCGAAAGCTTGGACACGAGAGCCAAGAGTAAGCCCAGACGTGGTTTGGCTGTAGCGTTCCGAGTGCGCAGATTTGAAGACGTCAATTCAAGCTGCAGCCGAAAGGACCGCAAAGGTGCGAGTAGTGGTGATGGGATGCGGCCGCGTTGGCGCATCGCTGGCCGACGGCCTGGCCCGGATCGGCCACGAAGTCGCCGTCATCGACCGTGACAGCACGGCGTTCAACCGGCTCAGCCCCGAATTCCCGGGCGAACGTGTGCTTGGCATGGGTTTCGACCGCGACGTACTGCTCCGGGCGGGCATCGAGGACGCATCCGCGTTCGCGGCGGTGTCCTCCGGCGACAACTCGAACATCATCTCGGCGCGGGTGGCGCGCGAAACATTCGGCGTCGAGCGGGTGGTCGCGCGGATCTACGACGCGAAACGCGCGAAGGTTTACGAACGCCTTGGCATTCCGACCGTCGCCACCGTGCCGTGGACCACCGACCGGCTGCTCAATGTGCTGACCAGGGAGACCGAGACCACCAAGTGGCGCGACCCGTCGGGCAACGTGGGCGTGGCCGAACTGGCGCTGCACGAGGAATGGGCGGGCCGCCGGCTGACCGAGCTGGAAGCCGCCACCGGCGGCAGGGTCGCGTTCGTGATCCGGTTCGGCACCGGGCTGTTGCCCGACCAGAAGACCGTGCTTCAGGCAGGCGACCAGGTGTACATGGCCGCTGTTGCCGGCCATATCGCCGAGGCGCTGGCGATCGCCGCGCTCCCGCCGAGCGAAGACAGCGAGGGCGCCTGATGAAGGTCGCCATCGCCGGCGCAGGCGCCGTCGGCCGATCCATTGCGCGCGAGCTGCTCGAGAACGGGCACGAGGTCACGCTGCTCGAACGCAACCCCGACCACGTCGACGTCGACGCCATCCCCGCCGCGCACTGGCGCCTCGGGGACGCCTGCGAGCTGAGCCTGCTCGAGTCGGTGCATCTGGAGGAGTTCGACGTGGTGATCGCCGCGACCGGCGACGACAAGGTCAACGTGGTGGTCAGCCTGCTGGCCAAGACGGAGTTCGCGGTGCCGCGGGTGGTGGCCCGCGCCAACGATCCGCGCAACGAGTGGCTGTTCGACGAGGCGTGGGGGGTCGACGTCGCGGTGTCCACCCCGCGGATGCTGGCCTCGCTGGTCGAGGAGGCGGTCGCGGTAGGCGACCTGGTGCACCTGATGGACTTCCGCACCGGCCAGGCCAGCCTGATCGAGATCACGCTGCCCAACGACACGCCGTGGGGCGGCAGGCCGCTGCGCAAGCTGCAGTTACCCCGCGACGCCAGCTTGGTGACCATCCTGCGCGGTTCACGGGTCATCGTGCCGGAGGGCGACGAGCCGCTGGAGGGTGGCGACGAGCTGCTCTTCGTCGCGATCGCCGAGGTCGAGGACGAGCTGCGCGAGCTGCTGTTGCATCCGCAGTCCGGCTAGCGCTCACCGTTCACGTAGGCGGGCGGCGGCGTGGCCCGGTCGTGGCATTCGGCCGCTGTGCGTGCCGACACCCGGCTGGCGTCGTGCTCGCCATTGCGGATGCCCGCCAACGAGATCAGGCCCGCCACCACAAGCAGCGCCGCGACCACAAATGCGCCATGCCGGAACCCGTCGAAATCCATTGAGCCGCCGATGATCACGCCGGTGAATGCGATTGCGATCAGCCCGGCGATGCGGGAGATCGCGTTGTTGATCGCCGAGCCGATGCCGCTTTGTGCCGGTTCCACCGCGGCCAGAATCGCCGCCGTCAGCGGAGACACCGTCATCGACAGTCCGAAGCCGAACACCACCAGGCCCGGCAGCAGCTGCGTCCAGAAGTTGAAGGGCTCGCCGGCCACCGCCATCAGCACATAACCGGCCGCCGCGACCAGCGGGCCGACACCCATGTAGAGCCGCGGGCCGTGTCGGCCTGCCAGGGTGCCGAACCGGCGGGCCAGGAAGAACGACAGCACCGGGATGGGGAGCGTGGCGATACCGGCTTCTGTCGCCGACATGCCCGCCGCCTCCTGGAGGAACAGCGCCACCAACAGGGTGCCCAGCGACACCGCGGCGTAGAAGAACACGGTGGCGAGGTTGCCGACGGCGAAATTGCGCGCGGCGAAGATGTGCGGCGGCATCATCGGGTTCTCCGCCCTGCGCTCCCACCACGGGAACGCGACCAGGCAGGCGGCGCCGACGATCAGACTGCTCAGGACGGCCGGGTGGGACATGCCGAAGCGCTGCTGCTCGATCAGGGCGTACACCGCGCCGCTCAGCCCGACCGCGGTGAGCACCGCCCCGACCACGTCGATCCTGGCCCGCCGCTGCGGACGGAACTCGTCGTGCGACAGCCTGGTCGTCAGGTACAGCGTGATGGCCAACGGCACGATGTTGACCCCGAAGATCCACCGCCAGCTGAGCGCATCGACCAGGACCCCGCCGAGCAGCGGGCCGATGACGAAAGCCGTTCCGGTGTAAGCGGTCCAGGTGCCGATCGCCTTGGCCTGTTCGGCGCCCGAGAAGCGGGCGTTGATCATCGCCAGCGAGCTTGGCACCAGGAAGGCGGCGCCGACGCCCTGCAGGCAGCGCGCGGCGACCAGCACCCAGCCAGTAGGCGCGAAGGCACACAACAGCGACGAGACCGCGAAGATGACGAGTCCCACCCTCAGCACGACCAGCCGTCCGAAGGCGTCGGAGATCGCGCCAGCGACGAGGATCAGCGCACCGAGCGCCAGCAGGTAGCCGTCCAGAACCCACTGCTGCAGCGCCAGACCGCCGCCGAAGTCGCGGCCGATCGCGGGCAGGGCCAGGTTGACCACCGAGCCGTCAAGGAACGCGACGAACGAGGACAGGATCGCGACCGCGAGCAGCGGCCGATTTGTGCGCTCGCGGGCTTCGGTCAACTAGCTTTCCCGCACTGCGTCCTCGGCCTCGGCGTCGGGGGCTTCTACCGCGGGCTCGCGCTGGGTTGTGCGCGTGCAGCGCGCGCTGAGCCGACCGGATGGCCAGATAGGTGGCCAAGGGCGGCCACCGCCGTCAGCGGCCAGCCCATCGCGATGCGTGCGACGCCGAGCCAACCGGTCTCGTCGGCGTCGTATAGATGGCGCTGCACGACGAAGCGCGACGCGAACACCAGCACCCAAGTGATCGTTGCGATGTCGAACACCAGCACAGCCCTGCGCACATTGCGCCAGCCGCGGTCGTGCCCGTTGACCCAGCTCCAGATGTAGCCGACGACGGGTCGTCGGATCAGCACCGAGATCAGGAACACCACAGCCCAGAACAGCGACATCCAGATGCCGTAAAGGAAGTAGCCCTTGGACTCCCCCATCACGTAGGCGATCAGCGCGCAGATCCCGACGCCCATGAAGCCGGAGATCGCCGGCTGCGCGGATTCCTTGCTGACCAACCGCCACACCAGGATCAGTGCGGCCACGGCCAGGGCAGCGACGATGGCGGGCATCAAACCGGCCAGCGAGGAGACGGGGACGAAGACCAGAACGGGCAGCGAGGAATAGATCAGGCCGCTGACGCCGCCCATCTGCGCAAGCAGGGCTTGGGCTCCGGTTTGTTTATCGGACACGCTTCAACGGTACGTGTCCGTGACTCACTTCTGAATTTCGTAATGCGGGTTGTAGATCGCCTTTGTGCCGTTCTCGAGTTTGCCCATCCGCCCGTGCACCCGCAGCGTGCGGCCCGACTCGATGCCGGGAATGCGCCGCTGCCCGAGCCAGACCAGCATCACCGCTTCTGTGCCGTCGAACAGCTCGGCCTTGATGCCACCCGCGCAGCCCTTGGCGTTGGCCTCGACACTGCGCAGGGTGCCGACCATCGTCACTTCTTGGCCGCGTTGGCAATCGACCGCCTTCTGGGCCCCCGTGCTGGCGGCCTCCTCGGTCAACTCCTCGACGTCGAGTTGCTCTGGGTCTTCCGTCAGCCGACGCGTGAGCCGGCGCAGATACCCTTCGGCCGTAGCCATGGCGACTCCTGCCATTTCTGGGAATCCACCGTGGACCCCAACAGACGCCACGGTAGACCTGTTAACTCCCTTATGCCACGCTGGGGGTAACCCGCCACGCCGGTGATTTATGCCACACGGCACGATCTTATGATGGCCGTCGATTTGCGCGGCGTGACGGCGGTTCTCCTGCCAGGAACCGGATCCGACGACGACTACGTCTACCGGGCGTTCGCGGCCGCCCTTCACGAGGCCGGTGCCGTCGTCGTGACGCCGCCGCCGCAGCCGGGCCGGCTGATCGATGGATATGTCTCCGATCTGGACAACGCCGCGCGGCGGGGCGCCATCGCGGTGGGCGGGGTGTCCATCGGCGCCGCCGTTGCGGTCAATTGGGCGCTGGCCAATCCGACGCGGGCGGTCGCGGTGCTGGCGGCGTTGCCGCCATGGACGGGCGCACCGGACACCGCGCCGGCCGCACAGGCCGCCAGGTACTCGGCGCAGGTGCTGCGCAGAGATGGGCTGGCGTCGGCGACCGCGCAGATGCGCGCATCCAGCCCGCCCTGGCTCGCCGACGAGTTGACCCGGTCCTGGCGGGGCCAATGGCCGTCGCTGCCCGACGCCATGGACGAGGCATCCCGATACGCCTCGCCCACCGCTGCCGAACTGCAGCGCCTGGCCGTCCCGATGGGAGTCGCAGCCGCCACGGACGATCCCGTGCATCCGCTGGATGTCGCGCTGGAATGGGTGGCCGCCGCGCCGATGGCGACGCTGCGGACCGTCACGCTGGACGAAATGGGCGCTCGCCCGTCTGTTCTCGGTGCGGCGTGCGTGGCCGCCCTCCTGGACGCTTCCGGGGGCTAGCCGCCGGTGATGGTGCGCAGCTGCTGCATCGCCGAGCCGTGTTCACTGCGGCGGGCGACGGGCTGCGACTCCGGCGGCTGCTGTTGCTGCTGGCCGGCCTGCTGAGCGGCGGCCTGCTGCTCTGCGGCGGCCCGCAGTTGCGCTGCCATCGGCTCGGGCAACTGCACCGGAAGCGGGGTACGCACCGGCAGAGGAGTCTCGCCACGACGAACAACGGTGTCCGCCAAGGCTTCCCGTGCCTCATCGCTCAGGGTGTCGATCGTCTGCTGTGGCCCGTTCACCACGCAGCGGATCATCCACCGATAGCCGTCGACGCCGATGAAGCGCACCACCCCTGCCTCCGCGGCGCCGACCACCTCGCGGCCCCACGGGCCGTCTTCGATCCGCACCTCAGGGGTGTCCTTGCGCAGCGACTCGGCCAGCTCTGCTGCGACCTCTCGCCACAGCGCGGCGCTCTTCGGCGCTGCGTAGGCGGCGACGGTGAACCGGCCGTTCGGCGTCACCACCCATACCGCGCTCGGCACGCCGCCCTCGGTGAGCTCCACCTGCACCTGCCCCGCCTCGGGCATCGGAATGAGCACCGAGCCGAGGTCCAGCCGGGCGACGGTCGCCGTCGGCGGGGTCGTCGAAATCCTCGATATCGAAGGGCCCGTCCAGTTCGGCGTCACCACCAACCGCAGGCGGGACGTCCTCGACGTCTTGCTCGGTTGAATCGTCGTCTTTGGCGTGTTTTCCAAAAGCCATCACAAACTCGCATGTCCGCCGGAGGAACCGTGGCCGCCGTCGCCACGGGAGGTGTCAGCCAGGCCGGCCTCATCGAACGACGTCACCTCGATCAGCTCGGGCAACTCGACCCGTTGCACGAGCAGCTGGGCGATCCGATCGCCGCGGTGCACGAGTATGGGCGACTCGGGGTCAAGGTTGATCAGTGCCACCTTGATCTCGCCGCGATAGCCCGCGTCGATCGTGCCGGGACTGTTGACGATCGAAAGTCCAACGCGCGCAGCCAAACCCGACCTTGGGTGCACCAACCCCACCATCCCGTACGGAATGGCCACCGCGATCCCCGTCGGCACAAGGGCGCGATGACCGGGCGGCAGTTCGACGTCGACCGCGCTGAACAGGTCGATACCCGCATCGCCGTCGTGAGCACGGCTGGGCATCGGCAGGTCGCGGTCGAGGCGCGACGATCGCCAAAGGGGTGGACACGAGGGCACAGATTACCCTTGGCGGCGTGTCCGACACGCGCGCAGCACCGCAAATCGTGCGTTATTCCGAACGGTTGTGGGTGCCGTGGTGGTGGTGGCCGCCCGGCCTGGCGCTGGCCGCACTGATCGCGCTCGAAGTCAATCAGGGGTTGCGCGCACTGCCGGACTGGGTGGCGTTCGCCGTGCTGCTCCCGGTCGCGGGCGCAGTGCTCTTGTGGTTCAGCAAAACCGAAGTGCGGGTGGTGAGCGGCGCGCCGGATGACCCGGCCGACGAAACCGAGCTGTGGGTAGGCGCAGCGCACCTGCCCGTCAGTGCGATTTCCCGGTCGGCCGAAGTGCCGCGGTCGGCCAAGTCGGCAGCCCTCGGGCGCCAGCTGGATCCGGCCGCCTATGTCGTGCACCGGGCCTGGGTCGGCCCGATGGTGCTCGTGGTGCTCGACGACGCGGATGATCCCACGCCATATTGGCTGGTGAGCTGCCGTCACCCGGATCGGGTGCTGTCCGCGCTTCAACGTCCCCAGTGATACCGGGACCCCATAGCCCCGGTCAGGCCGCGCAGTCGGTGCAGATCATCACGCCGTTCTTCTCGCTTGCCAGCCGGCTGCGGTGGTGCACGAGGAAGCAGCTCGAGCAGGTGAACTCGTCCGCCTGCTTCGGGATCACCCGCACAGACAGCTCTTCCCCGGACAGGTCGGCGCCGGGAAGTTCGAAGTTTTCGGCGGATTCTGACTCGTCGACGTCCACTACGGCAGATTGGGCCTCGTTGCGCCGTGCCTTCAGTTCCTCGAGTGAATCTTCGGAGACATCGTCGGTCTCGGTGCGCCGTGGGGCGTCGTAGTCGGTAGCCATCTTCGTGTCCCCTCCGTGAACCATGCGACAGAGCTTTGTACCAGCGTCGAACGCATCCGCCAAACGATTCGTGCCCATATTGGCGATCTATCAAGTGTGATTTACATCACATGTACTGACCTCGCCCGTCAGCGGCCCGTCCGTGACATGGCCACTGGCACTTTAGAGTGCAGATGTGGTCACGCAAATCACAGAGGGCACGGCCTTCGATAAGCACGGTCGGCCGTTTCGCCGGCGCAACTTCATGCCGGGGATCGTGGTGCTCGCGGTGCTGGCTGTGGTGACCCTGATCATCTGGGTGGTCGCCCTCAATCGTCCGTCCGACGTCACCGAGGCTGCGGCGTGCAACCCGCCCGCCGATGCCGCCGCCGACCCGACCCAGGCCAAGTTGGGCGAGCAGATCAACCGGGCGGGAATGACCGAGGTCGGGCCCGCCAACCTGGCGGACACCAAGATCCGCGTCCTCAACGCGAGCGGCGAGGGTGGCCAGGCCGCGGAAGTGGCAGGCCAACTGCGAGACCTGGGGTTCGCCGAGCCGACGGCCGAGAACGACCCGCTGTACACGAACAACCGACTGGCGTGCCAGGGTCAGATCCGGTTCGGCCCCAACGGCCGGGCGGCGGCCGCGGCGGTCTGGCTGGTCGCCCCGTGCGTCGAGCTTTGGCAGGACCAACGACCCGACGACACCGTCGACCTGGCCATCGGAACCGACTTCAGCGAGCTGGCGCAGAGCGACGACATCGAAGCGGTGCTGTCCAGCCTGCGGCCGGAGGCCACCCAACCTGCCGATCCGGCATTGCTGTCGAAGATCCACAGCGGGGTGTGCTGACTCCGGTGCCGTTGTGCCCGAAGGCAATTGGAATATCTACAGACCACCGGCCCGGCTCAGTGCGCCGGTGAACGCTTCGTCGATGCCGGGTGCGGCGGCCACCACCAACCCCGCCCCTCCGACGGAGCCACTCGGGGCCGGTAGCCGCAGGCGTGCGCCCGCCTCTGCCGCGATGAGCGCACCGGCCGCCCAGTCCCACACGTTCAGGTTGGCTTCGAAGTACGCGTCGAGTTGGCCCGCGGCGACCAGGCACAGGTCAAGGGCCGCCGACCCGAGCCGCCGGATGTCGCGCACCTGGGGCAGCAGCATGGCCAGCACCGCCGCCTGGCGTTTGCGCAGCTGCGGGTCATAGCCGAATCCGGTGCCCACCAGTGTCATCGACAACTCGTCGGCGTCACTGCACCGCAACTGCGTCGTCGTACCGCCACGCCGGACATGGGCCCCGTGGCCGAGCGCCGCGGAGTACAACGCGCCGTCGACGACGTTGGCGATGGCACCGGCAATCGACTGCCCGTCGACCTGCACGGCCACCGACACCACATACGCAGGCAGGCCATAGACGAAGTTCACCGTGCCGTCGATCGGGTCCACCACCCATGTCGGTCGTCCGGCCGAGGCGTCGGCGGTGCCACCGCCCTCCTCGCCGAGCACGTGCTCACCGGGTCGCAATTCGGCCAGCCGGCCGCGTAGCAGCCGTTCGGTTTCGGTGTCGACGACGGTGACGGGATCGGTCGGGGTGCTTTTGGCGCGCACCGCTGGGCCGGTGAATTCCCGCTGCGGCCCATCGCTGAAGACTTCCTCGCGTCGGCGCCGCACGAATTCTGCCGCCTCGGTCGCCAACCGCTCAGCCACCGAGCGGAGTTCGGCCCGGTCGAGATCGAGTCTGTCCACAGGCTTATCGCAGCACAAATTGTCGGCTAACCGGTTGCCCAGCACCGGCACCAAAGCAATGCGGAGCTACTAATGTGTCGACTCATGACCGCCACGGATTCACCCGCAGCCGATCCGAGCACCAACGGAGGGACTACGCGCCGGGGGTTCGGCGTCGATGTGGGCGGAAGCGGGGTCAAGGGCGGCATCGTCGACCTCGAAACCGGCCAGCTGATCGGCGAGCGGTTCAAGCTCGCCACCCCGCAGCCGGCCACCCCCGACGCGGTCAGCAAGACCGTCGCCGCCGTTGTTCGCGAGTTCGGCTGGACGGACAACGTCGGAGTCACCTACCCCGGCGTGGTCGTCGAGGGCATCGTGCGCACGGCGGCCAACGTCGACAAGGCATGGATCGGATGCAACGCCAGCGAGTTCTTCGGCAAGGAGCTCAACGGCCAGCAGGTGACCGTGCTCAACGACGCCGATGCCGCCGGGCTGGCCGAGGAGAAGTTCGGCGCAGGCCGCGACAACACCGGCGTCATCGTGCTGCTGACGTTCGGCACCGGCATCGGCTCGGCCGTCATCCACAACGGCGTCCTGCTGCCCAATACGGAGTTCGGCCACCTCGAGGTCGGCGGCAAAGAGGCCGAGCATCGGGCCGCCTCCTCGGTCAAGGAGAACAAGGAGTGGAGCTACGAGCGCTGGACCAAAGAGGTCACCAGGGTGCTCACCGCGATCGAGAACGCGATCTGGCCGGATCTGTTCATCGCAGGCGGCGGAATCAGCCGCAAGGCCGACAAATGGATCCCGCTGCTGAAGAACCGCACGCCGGTGGTGGCCGCCACGCTGCTGAACACGGCAGGAATCGTCGGTGCCGCGATGGCCGCGGAGGAGAATGTCACCGCTACTGCCAAGTAGCCACGCCCGAGGTTCGTCAAATTTGCCGCTCGGCGCGGCTTTATCGAACACTGTCGTTACAATGGTCGACGGCGGTCGCGTACCAGACAGCGGCGAGTATCCCAGCAGATATCAACGCCACATTCGACATAGAAGACGCTTTTCGGTGGTGCATGCCCCTAGGACCACCGAAATTCCCATGACTGAAAGGGTGACGTGGCAGCGACAAAGGCAAGCCCGGCAGCCACAAAGCCGGTGAAGCGCACCGCTACCAAGACCCCCGCGAAGAAGGCCACGGCGGCCAAGACCACCAATGGGTCGGCCCCCGCCAAACCCGCCAAGCGAGCCACCAAGGCAGCAGCGCGCACGACGAAGACGGATAAGCCTGCGGCAAAGAGCCGCGCGGCGGCGAAGCCGACGAAGTCCGCGACCGCCAAGACTCGGCCTGCCGCGCGGCCGTCGCGGGCCAAGACCGACGCCAAGAGCGACGGTGCCGCTCCCAGGGGCCGCGCCAAGAAGGCGACCGCGGCGGAGCCCACGACCACCAAGGCCGACGGTCACCGAAGACGACGAACTCGAGACCACCGACGAGCTCGATGGCGGAGCCCGAGGTCCTCGAGGAGGAGGAGGTCGAGCTCGAGGACCTCGAAACCGACGACGACGAGAGCCAGCCGCGGCCGGCACCGCGGGCGCCGAGGAGGCGCCAAGGCGGCCAAGGAATCTGCCGAGGACGTACCCGCCGCCGACGACGACGAGATCGCCGAGCCCAGCGAGAAGGACAAGGCATCGGGCGACTTCGTCTGGGACGAGGAGGAATCCGAGGCTCTCCGCCAGGCTCGCAAGGACGCCGAACTCACGGCGTCGGCCGACTCGGTGCGCGCCTACCTCAAGCAGATCGGCAAGGTCGCGCTGCTCAATGCCGAGGAAGAGGTCGAGCTCGCGAAGCGCATCGAGGCCGGGCTCTACGCCACCCAGTTGATGGTGGAGTACGTGGAGAAGGGCGAGAAACTGCCCGCCGCCCAGCGCCGCGACATGTCCTGGATCTGCCGCGACGGCGACCGCGCCAAGAATCACCTGCTGGAGGCGAACCTGCGCCTGGTGGTATCGCTGGCCAAGCGCTACACGGGCCGCGGCATGGCTTTCCTCGACCTCATTCAGGAGGGCAACCTCGGCCTGATCCGTGCGGTCGAAAAGTTCGACTACACAAAGGGTTACAAGTTCTCGACGTACGCCACATGGTGGATCCGGCAGGCGATCACCCGCGCCATGGCCGACCAGGCCCGCACCATCCGCATCCCGGTGCACATGGTCGAGGTGATCAACAAACTCGGCCGCATCCAGCGCGAGCTGTTGCAGGACCTGGGCCGCGAGCCCACGCCAGAAGAGCTGGCCAAGGAAATGGACATCACGCCCGAAAAGGTGCTGGAGATCCAGCAGTACGCGCGTGAGCCGATCTCTCTCGACCAGACCATCGGCGACGAAGGCGATTCGCAGCTGGGCGATTTCATCGAGGACAGCGAGGCCGTCGTCGCGGTGGATGCGGTGAGCTTCACGCTGCTTCAGGACCAGCTGCAGTCGGTGCTGGAGACGCTGTCAGAGCGCGAGGCCGGCGTCGTTCGGCTGCGGTTCGGCCTGACCGACGGTCAGCCGCGCACGCTCGACGAGATCGGCCAGGTCTACGGCGTCACCCGCGAGCGCATCCGGCAGATCGAGAGCAAGACGATGTCGAAGTTGCGCCACCCCAGCCGTTCTCAGGTGCTGCGCGACTACCTCGATTAGGCAGCCCGCCGAATAGTGGCCTGACCTGCGGGTCGCGGGTCAGTCAGTCAGGCTCGCGGTAGCCGTGCAGTACTCATGCAGTACTCGGCGCGAAAACTGCAGTAGGTCACCACTGAGGTCCTCCTCGCGTCCTGCGGCGAGTATTCGTGCATGAGTACAACGACACCTCGGGCGAAATGCATTACCACCGCACTCGGCGCGGCGATGGTCTCCGCAGCGGTCGTCGCCTCACCAGCACCCGCACACGCGGAAGACTGCACACAGTGGGAATTCAACGGAAACTTCAACTTCGTTATGGACAAATACCCCACGAGCATCTTCACAGTTCCCGCGAAGGGAACTCATTTCGACGGCAAATACACTCAGGGACTTACCTTTCCGATACAGGGCGACATCACGGGCAACACAGTTTCCATGATGGTTGGCACCTACGCCCAGGACCCCTATTTGTGGACCGGACAGATCGATCCGGCGGGCAACGTGACCGGAACGGGGAATATATTCCCAGATGGCCCGTGGCGCAGCCTGGCCCCATCGCTGGTGTGCACGAAAACTGCTACGCCGCCACCGCCGGAGATCACACTTCGATACGACGCCCCAACACTTGTGGGGATCACCGGCTGGGTGGGGATGACCAACAATGCCGGAAAGCCAGCGGTGGACTGCACATACCACGACGGCGTTCTGCCACCCCGGCCGCTCAGCGTGTACGGGGACAAAGAGACTCGAATCGATCTGCCCGGCATCCCGACCGGCCACCTCTACAACATCACCGTCAAATGCGGTGACCTCACCCACAGCGAGCAAAAGCGGTTCTGACCCGAAGGGGCAGCAGAGAGCATGAGTACGACGACAACCCACCTGAAATGCCTTGCCGCCGTGCTCGGTACGGCGATGGCTTCCGCGGCCATCGTCGTCTCGGCAGCGCCGGCTCACGCAGCGGGCTGCCAACAATGGGAATTCGACGGAACCTTCAGTTGGATATCGGATCGCGATGACGTGATTTCCAGTGTTGCCGCCCAAGGCACCCACATCGACGGGCGCTACAGCGTGGGTGGGAATCACGATTACGGCCAGATGCTCGGCGATATCACGGGCGACACGGTCAACCTGCAAATCGGCAACCAGGGACCAAGTGGTTTGACCTATCGGTGGACCGGCCAGATCGATCCCGAGGGGAACGTGACCGGACCAGTACCTGGAGACCCGGGCCACACGTGGCAGAGCATGACCCCACCTCTGGTGTGCAAGGCAACCCCACCGGAGATCACGCTTCGCTTCGATCCGCCGACCCCGGTAGGGATCACCGCCTGGGCCGGCATCACGAACAATGCCGGAAAGCCGCCGGTCATCTGCACTTTCAGCGACGGCGTGCTGCCTCCCCGACTCTTCAGCGTGGACGGCGACGTACAAACGCCCATCCCGCTGCCGGGCATCCCGACCGGCCACGTCTACAACGTCACCGTCCAGTGCGGTGACCTCACCTACACGCAGAAGAAGCAGTTCTGACGCAGATACCTCGACTAGGACGCGTCCTCTTTAGAACGTCAGGCGCCCCTGTTCGACGAAGCCGAAGCCCTGCGGGATGGAAGCCTCGTTCACTCGGCACCAGCCGTCCTTGCACTGGCCTTCCAAGCCGACCTGTGTGCCATCCGGCAGGGTGGCGATCTTGGCACCCTGGATGCCGTTCACGGGGTCGGGAACATCGTTGTGCGCGATGTTGAAGATGTCCGCAGGGCCGCCGGCCACCGTCGCGAACTGCTTCCGTTGGAATTCGTCCGGGATAGGCGGCGGCGAACCGGGCACGCAGGCGAACACAGTGGGCGAGTCCCAATCACGCCATTCAACATTCCCGTCGAGGCTCCCGACAGCGAAGGTTCCGTGGGGCGTGCCGTCGGGTCCGATGGAGCCGCCGAGAGTCAACGGATCATAATTGGCCCTGGTCACCGTGAGGTTGATGATATTTCCCCCCTTCTCCATGTCTCCGGTGATCCGGCCCTTGAGGCTGGTGCCGTTCTGGTAGAAGGTCTCCGCAGCGGTGTTGACGTGCGTTTCGCCCTTTACGACCCTGAACCGTGTGTTGGAGTCCGTGTCCGGATAATGAATGACCACCTCTCCGCCAGGGAACTGATAGCCCGCCTGCTGGTAGCACTCGTAGTCCGCCTGTGCCGGCGCCGCCGGGGTGATCAGAAGTCCGGTCGCGGCCACCGCCGCGGCACCGCCCACTAGTTTGCAGCTATTCCAAATCGACATGTGCTGACGGTAACCACACAGAAAGCTCGAAGATATCGGGTGATTCCCTAGCCTTCGGCCGTCTCGCGGCTAACCCGACTGCGCGGCGGCGCTGTCCGCGTACGGGTCGACCACGGTGAAACTCAGCCGCTTCACAAGCGTCTTGCCCGCGGGCAGGCAGCTCGTGCCCTGGTCAGCAGTGAAACCGTCGCAGTGGGGCGCGGAGAAGTTCCAGTAGACCGCGACGGTGTGTTGGCCGAGCGGCAGCGGGTCCAGCGAGCCGAGATTCGACGAGTTGAAGGCGGGTAGCCCAGGACCGTCTGGGTGTTCACCCGCCCAGATCTTGTTGTCGCCGGGGTACGACCGGTTGGACTGATATGCCGATCCCGCATCGACGACGACATCGATGCTCTTGAGTTTGCCGCGCAGGTCGTCCACCGGCGTGGCGTGGTCGGTGGCGAACCCCGACGGCACTTGTTCGAAGCTGGTGTTGACGATCCACGGAACGGACGGCGCCCAGCGCTCGCCCGCCCGCACCTCGGAGCATTCCGGGGTGACGATCGCGACCGAGTAGCCGTATTGCTGCTTCAGGGTCATGCCGTTCGGCCCGACGCACTCCTCGTCGCTTCCCCATTTGGCGGCGGCGGATGGGCTGCAGATCAGCGCCACCGCGGAAACGACGACCGCCGATAACAGGGCGGGCCCCCGCCCGCAAATGCTGACACGATGGGACATCGCCGTCCTCCCCCTTGCTGACAGATGGCCCTTAGCCAACTACCGGCGAACGGCTAAGTCAACGGTGGACGACGTCGTTGATGATTTCGGCGAGTTCCCGCGGCTTCGTCACCATCACGATGTGGCCCGCGGAGAGCACCCTGTGGTCCACATCGGTGCCGAGGTTGGCGATCATCTGTTCAGCCAACTCCGGAGGCATCCCCACGTCGTCGGTCATGCTCACGTACGTGCCAGGAACTCCCCGTGGGTAGCCGCTCAACCGCGCATTCCACAGCCGGGCGGACTCCGGCACGAACTGCTTCCACACCTCGATCCACTGCTCGTCGGTCATGTCGTTCGCAAAGAACATCTTCGCGCGCTCTTCGCTCGGCATCCTGGGCTCCTCCGCCGGTAGGTCGTCACCGAAGATGACGCAGGCCGGACTCTCACCCGGCGCCGGCACGAGCGCGCCGACATACACGAGTTCGGCGATCCGCTCCGGATGCCGACACGTCGTGTCGGCGATGGTGACCCCGCCGAGTGAATGTCCGACGAGCACGAAGCGAGCCATGCCGGCTCGGTCGGCGGCGGAGATGACCGCTCGCACACAATCGTCGAGTGTCACCGCCGTGACGTCGGCGGGGCGTCCGCCGCGACCAGGTAGATCGACGGCGACCGCCGGGGTGGATAGATGCCCGACGACGCGATCCCAACATGCCGCCGAAAGATTCGACCCGTGCACGAGGATGACGCCGTCGACGCTCACGCCGGCGCCTGGACCGCTAGTGCCGCTTCGCGCGGACTTTGTATGTCGCGGGCCATGATTCGCGGGTCTCGTCCCCCGAGAGCGGAATTCCCTTGCTCCCGATCCGGACGTTGTAGGCCTCCTTGCCCGCGCCGACTTCGCGGTTGGCGTGTTCCTGCGCGGCATACATCAACTGGTCGATCTCCGCTTCGGCGAACGTGACGAAGGACGTCTTGCGGAGCTCGTCGTCGCCGGGGGCCATCTTCTCGGGCAGCACCCGGGACGCCAGCGCCGCCAGGCCCAAAAACGTGAACGGAATGACCCAGTAGCAGACGAATGACAGTGGAGTCCTGGTGTCCAGAATCGTGGCGTTGCCGTACACGATCGGCGGAATCGCCGATGACACCGTCATGCCGCCGAACGCGGCGACCCAGATCCAGGTCAACAGCGTGGTGATCCGGTTGAACACCTCGCTCTTGATCACTTCGGCCGGCTGGTCCACCTCCGCGAACTCACGCACGAACGGCCTGCCGATCAGCACGCTGCTCAGCGCCACCAGGAAGATGCCTGCGTTGCTCAGCGGCTGCATCCACTGCTCCATGAACGACTGGCTCACCGTGAACGTCAGAACCGCCAAGACCACAAAGGTTGCAATGGCACCGATTTCGAGCGTGCGCCCCGGCGTGCGTTTGACGCGACCGATCAGGAACGCCGCCACCGCGACCGCGAGCGCCACCAACACCGCGGTCTCGAACGGGACGTTGCCGACCAGCACCCAATAGACGATCCACGGCGCGAAGCCCACCAGAATGCTCACGGTGGGTCAGTGTATGTAGTCGCCGTCTCCTGGGGCGACAGTCCACACTAAATTTGTAACGATGACCCAACGGCGCAACGTATCGTCAGGCTCGGAGTTCGAGGCCGCGGTCGGTTATTCACGAGCGGTACGCACCGGCCCCTATGTGGCGGTATCCGGGACCACCGCCGCAGGCGAGACCATTGCCGCCCAGGCACGAGAAGCATTGCGTCGCATCGAAACCGCGCTGATCGAGGTTGGGGCGTCGCTATCCGACGTGGTGCGAACCCGCATGTTCGTCACCGACATCTCCCGCTGGCGTGAGGTCGGCGCCGTGCACGCAGAGATGTTCGGCGACATCCGTCCGGCCGCGACGATGGTCGAGGTCTCTGCGCTGATCTCGCCGGAGCTGCTGGTGGAGATCGAGGTCGATGCCTACGTCAGCGGCGAGAACCGGCCGTCGGCCGCAGGCAGGTAGGGCGTGACACTCGTCACAGCGCGCACGGGCAGCGGGCCGAACAGATGGGGGAACAACATCGACTCCGGATCGCTCGGCACCCCCGGCTCCCACCGGACCGGGGCGTTCAGCCGGTCAGGGTCCAGGTGAAGAAGCACGAGGTCCGTGCGTCCAGCATAAAGCCGGTTGGCCGGCAGATGTACCTGGTCAGGGGCCGAAAGGTGGATGAAACCGACGTCGTCGAGGGAGTCAGGACGGTGCTCGCCGCGGTCCTGGGCCAGCTGCCAGTCGTCGGCGGCACAGATGTGCACGAGCATTCCTCCACCCTGCCTCGTCGGCAACTTCGCTATGCGTGAAAAACGACACACCCGCGTACGGCCGGGGAACAACGCCGAATCCGAATGCGTCTGAGAGAGTGAAGATGCGCGAAAACGGTTATAGATCGTTTGCAAGAAGAGCAGAAACGGAGGAGCCATGACCGCAACTCTGACCAGCCCCCTGACCCGGGCTGATCGCTGCGATCGCTGCGGCGCGGCTGCTCGCGTGCGGGCCAAGCTGCCATCGGGCGCCGAGCTGCTGTTCTGCCAGCATCACGCTAACGAGCACGAGTCGAAGCTGATCGAGCTGGCCGCCGTCCTGGAAGTCAGCCCGACTGAGTCTGTCAACGCGTAACCCGCCAACCTCCCCCCGGTCTGGGCACGACCGCGTTCCGTCAGGAATGCTGGTCTGGTCATGAGTGACCAGCCTCCGGTGTCGCGCCACCACATCTGGCGCATCACGAAACGGACGCTGTCGAAAAGCTGGGACGACTCGATCTTCTCCGAGTCCGCACAGGCCGCATTCTGGTCCGCGCTCTCGTTGCCCCCCCTGCTGTTGGGAATGCTCGGCAGCCTGGCGTACATCGCACCGTTGTTCGGCCCCGAGACGCTGCCGATGATCGAGGAACAGCTGATCAACACGGCCAACAGCTTTTTCTCGCAAGAATGTCGTGAGCGAGATCATCGAGCCGACCATCCGCGACATCGTCAGGGGCGCCCGCGGCGAGGTGGTCTCACTGGGGTTTGTCATCTCGCTGTGGGCCGGGTCGTCAGCCGTTTCGGCGTTCGTCGACTCGATCACCGAGGCGCACGATCAGACGCCGTTGCGGCACCCGGTGCGCCAGCGCTTCTTCGCGCTCGGGCTGTACGTGGTGATGTTGGTGTTGGCGATCGCGACCGCGCCCTTCATCGCGCTGGGCCCGCTGAAGATCGGCGAGCACATTCCCGAGAGCTGGGACAGCGTCCTGCGGTTCGGCTACTACCCGGTGCTCTTCGTTGGTCTGCTCGTGTCCGATCACATTCCTGTACCGGGTGTCGCTGCCCAAACCGCTGCCGTCGCACCGGCTGGTAATCGGCGCGCTGCTGGCAACCCTGGTATTCCTGGTCGCCACGGTCGGGCTGCGCGTTTATCTGACCTACATCACCAGCACGGGCTACACGTACGGCGCGCTGGCGACTCCTATTGCGTTCCTGTTGTTCGCATTCTTCTTGGGCTTCGCAATCATGATGGGGGCCGAGTTGAACGCCGCCGTCGAAGAGGAGTGGCCCGCGCCTGCCACCCACGCGAAGCGGTTCCGGTGGTGGCTGGAGGAGAAGGCCGCCGAGTCGTTCGAGTCACTCAACGGCGGTTCGGCTGGGGCCGAAGCGCCTGCACCTGCGACGGTCAAGGGCGACGCGCCTACTTCTTGAGCTTCTCGTAGATCCGCTTGCAGTCCGGGCACACCGGCGAGCCGGGCTTGGCCGCCTTCGTCACCGGGAACACCTCGCCGCACAGCGCGACGACGTGCGTACCCATGACAGCGCTCTCGGCGATCTTGTCCTTCTTGACGTAGTGGAAGAACTTCGGGGTGTCGCTGTCGGTCCCGTCGTCGACGCGTTCGTCGGTGTCGGTGCGCTCGATCGTCTGGGTTCGCATGGGTTCATTGTGCCTGGCAATACATCGGTAAGAAACCGATCGGTTTCGGCGGCCTGGAGTGTGGAACAGTGGAGGTATGAAACACGGCCAAGAGCTGGGTTTCGACGACGACGGTCGGCCCGTCCTGATCACCGCGTGCCGCACCCGCATACGAGGAGCAGCACCGCGCGCGCGTCCGCAAGTACTTGACGATCATGGCGTTCCGCATTCCTGCGCTGATTCTCGCCGCGGTGGCCTACGGCATCTGGGAGAACGGCCTCGTTTCACTGGCGATCATCGTCTTGTCGATACCACTGCCTTGGATCGCGGTGCTCATCGCAAACGACCGGCCACCACGCCGTGCCGAGGAGCCACGGCGCTACGCAGCGCGGCGCACGCCGCTGTTTCCTACCGCCGAACGTCCCGTGCTCGAGCAGCGGGCGCGGTCTGCGCCGCAACCGGACGGCGTCGATCACACGGGCGACGTTCCTTCCTGAGCGACCTCTAGCCGTATTCTCAGACGATTCTCAGGTCGATCGGCACAAAACCGCAGATCAACAGGTGTGAAGCGGGCGGTACGTGGGAACTCTTCGGAGCAATTGGGCGTTGAAGTTCTTGACAGTTCGAGCCGAGCAGGAGGCCGTCAATGGCAAATGCCACATTAAGCCGCTTTGACCACGATCTGGACGCTCAGAGTCCAGCCGCTGATCTGGTGCGCGTGTACCTGAACGGCATCGGCAAAACGGCTTTGCTCAACGCCGCCGATGAGGTCGAGCTGGCGAAGCGCATCGAGGCTGGCCTTTACGCGCAGCATCTGCTGGAGACCCGTAAGCGGCTCGGCGAGAACCGCAAACGCGATCTCGCGGTCATCGTGCGCGACGGCCAGGCGGCCCGCAGCCATCTGCTGGAGGCCAACCTGCGACTGGTGGTCTCGTTGGCCAAGCGCTACACCGGACGCGGCATGCCGCTGCTGGACCTGATCCAGGAGGGCAACCTCGGCCTGATCCGCGCGATGGAGAAGTTCGACTACTCCAAGGGCTTCAAGTTCTCCACGTATGCCACTTGGTGGATCCGTCAGGCCATCACCCGCGGCATGGCCGACCAGAGCCGCACCATCCGGCTGCCCGTCCATCTCGTCGAGCAGGTCAACAAGCTCGCCCGCATCAAGCGGGAGATGCACCAGAACCTCGGCCGTGAGGCCACCGACGAGGAACTGGCCGCGGAGTCGGGCATTCCCGTGGAGAAGATCACCGATCTGCTCGAGCACAGCCGCGATCCGGTGAGCCTGGACATGCCCGTCGGCAGCGACGAGGAAGCGCCGCTCGGCGACTTCATCGAGGATGCCGAGGCGATGTCGGCCGAGAACGCCGTCATCTCCGAACTGCTTCACACCGACATTCGGCACGTGCTCGCCACGCTCGACGAGCGTGAGCAGCAGGTGATCCGGCTGCGTTTCGGTCTCGACGACGGCCAGCCCCGCACGCTGGATCAGATCGGCAAACTCTTCGGGTTGTCCCGGGAACGAGTGCGCCAGATCGAGCGTGAGGTCATGGCCAAACTGCGCAACGGCGAACGCGCCGACCGCTTGCGCTCCTATGCCAGCTAGCGACCCCTTCAAAAAAGCCCGCCGGTGCAAGCCGGCGGGCTTTTTTGGCACCGCGACACGTTGGAGGACCCCTATCCGTGCAGCTAGGCCGGTAGACTCGGCCGTGACGAAGGGTTGCCCATGAACGATCTGGTCGATACCACCGAGATGTACCTGCGGACCATCTACGACCTCGAAGAAGAGGGCGTGGTGCCACTGCGTGCCCGGATCGCCGAGCGTCTCGAGCAGAGCGGACCGACCGTCAGCCAGACCGTGTCGCGGATGGAGCGCGACGGGCTGCTGCACGTCGCCGGCGACCGCCACCTGGAACTGACCGACAAGGGCCGGGCGCTGGCCGTAGCCGTCATGCGCAAGCATCGGCTGGCCGAGCGGCTGCTCGTCGACGTCATCGGGCTGCCGTGGGAGGAAGTGCACGCCGAGGCCTGCCGTTGGGAGCACGTGATGAGCGAGGACGTCGAACGGCGCCTCGTCCAGGTGCTCGACAACCCGACGGTTTCCCCGTTCGGCAATCCCATCCCCGGCCTGTCCGAACTCGGCGTCGGCGACTCGATCGGCTCCGAAGACCGCAACCTGGTCCGGCTGACCGAACTGCCGTCCGGTTTCCCGGTGGCTGTGGTGGTGCGCCAGCTGACCGAGCACGTCCAAGGCGACGTCAACCTGATCGCCCGGCTCAAGGAAGCCGGTGTGGTCCCCAACGCGCGGGTGACGGTCGAGACCGGCCCCAACGGCGGCGTCATGATCGTGATTCCTGGCCACGAGCAGGTAGAGCTGCCGCACGAGATGGCCCACGCCGTGAAGGTCGAAAAGGTCTAGCGCACAACGGCATCAGCCCGCCCGCCGACCGAAATCCCGCGGCGCAGGCAGCGTGATGCCGAGCCGCTTGGCGAGCCGGTACCCCGTCGCGGCGAGTTCGCGGATCTGCTCGGGCCGCATCCCCGACTGCAGCGCGCGGTCGAGCATGCCCGCCATCCGGTGGTTCGGATCGCAACGCAGCGCGGCCTCCAGAGACACGCCCGCCAACGGCCCGTCGCCGCGGGCATAGGCGGAGAACGCCAACAACACCAGCGCCTCGGCCCGCCACGGCGCAGGCAGCGTGCGGGAAAGCAGCGCCCACAACGCCTCAGCCTGCGCGGCCCCGTCCCCAACGGCCAGCGCATAGAGCGTGTCGCGCACCTGCGGGTCGGTCAATGCGCACGCCAGGCGCGCCACCATCGGCTCCGCCAGCTCGTCACCCGCGGCAACGCGTGCCGCCGCAGCCATGGCGTCCTCGATGTCGCGCACGGCGTCGGCGTCGACGACCGGCCTGGTCGCGGATCACTTCGGTAAGCGCAGCGCTCGCAGCGGCGTCGGTCACTTCGATGACCTGCTGAAGCTCGTCGCGCCGGGCATACAGCCGGCGACCGTCCAACACGGCCGCCAGCGCCAGCGGGGACGCCGAGGGATCGTCGACCGTGCCCCAGCCGCCGTCGAGGCAATGCCACCGTCCGCCCGCGGACACCCGGTCGACGACATGGAAGTCGAGCAACTCGATATCGTGGCCGGCCAGACACGCTCTTCAACGTGTCGGCCAGCCCGCGATATTCGTCGTTGCACAATCGGCAGACCGCGCCCTCGGCGTCGACCACCACCGCGATCGCAGCATCCGGTTGCGCTGCCGCGGCAACCTCGGCGAGGTGACCGACGGAGTCGAACAGCTCGGGCGAAAGGTCAACGCGCATAACGCAACCCATCTCGCCGCGATCGACGGTCACCAGAACGAGCGACTTTTCGGGCACGAAGCCCAGAACAGCGGGCAGGGCCGCGATGAGCGCTCCCGGCCGGTTGAGTTCGAAGTCGGATTGCGATGTCGTCATGGGTTGACAGTCGTCGACCCAGCCGACGGAAATGGCCGTACCCGGCCATCAGCCACGGCGGCTGTGGATGAACGGGCGACTGGGTATGGCGGCTTAGCGCGGAATCATGCCGCGCACCTTGAGCACCGCGTCGGTGAACAAGCCGTCCAGTGCGTGGGTGTCCGGTGCGGCGTCGGAAGTGTCGACGAGCCCCTGCCAAGACGTGGTGACCTGCACATCGGCGATCCGGGCGACGAGGGTCAAAGTCCGAGTGCCCGATGCCCCTGAAGATTCCGGGGTCACCGTCTGATCGACGGCGTAACTGTCGTCGGCATCCACCGGAGGCGCGGGCGGCAGCTCTGCGGTCACCTCGGAGCTCTGAGACACGTCACCTCCGATCACGCTGGTGAACGACGAACAGCCGGCGAGCTGGTCGACCCTTGCGCGTAACGACGGCGCAGGCCGGGTGACCGTGACGATCAGACTTGCGCCGCTCTCCTGATCGACGCCCTGCAATGCGGCCCCCTCCGCGGCCGCGACGGGCAGCGGCGCACATTCGGGTGGCGTCACCACGGATCCGTCGGTTACGCCGTCGATTTGGCGCAGCAGGCGGGAAACAATGCTGGGGTCCACCACGACGGCCGGAAACTGCTCGGGGAACCGTGTCGGTTCGATCAGCAATTCGGCTATCGGAATCGGCCTTGCGGGACTTGCCTCCGGTTCGGCGGGCTGAGCGCTCCCACTGACAGCACGCGCACAGCCTCCCGACCAGCGCCACCACCGTGAGCAGTCGCAGAACCGTGCTGACCATTGCTGTCATGGTCTCATTGCCTGGTCCACGGAGCTTTCAGGCGCGCACGGCGATTTTGTTCACGAGTTATTTGGCGGTGTCGGCATGCGAGATTGCCGCAATCGGCGTACACCTTCACTTATGGCTTCGGTGCTGGAGTACGACCTCGTCGTCATCGGTTCAGGTCCCGGCGGGCAAAAAGCCGCGATCGCGGCGGCGAAACTCGGCAAGACCGTCGCCGTCATCGAGCGCGGCAGAATGCTCGGCGGTGTCTGTGTGAACACCGGGACCATCCCGTCGAAGACGCTCCGCGAAGCGGTGGTCTACCTCACCGGCATGAGCCAGCGCGAGCTGTACGGCTCCAGCTACCGCGTCAAGGAGAAGATCACGCCCGCCGACCTGCTGGCCCGCACCACCCACGTGATCACCAAGGAGCAGGACGTGGTGCGCAGTCAGCTGATGCGCAACCGCGTCGACCTGCACACCGGTCACGGCCGGTTCCTGGACGAACACAGTATCTGCGTCGACGACCAGACGCGCGGTGAAAGAACAACTGTCCGAGGCGAATTCATCGTGATCGCCACCGGCACCAAGCCCGCCCGTCCGCCCGGCGTCGAGTTCGACGAGGACCGGGTGCTGGACTCCGACGGGATCCTGGACCTGAAGTCACTTCCCACGTCGATGGTGGTGGTCGGCGCAGGCGTGATCGGCATCGAGTACGCGTCGATGTTCGCCGCCCTCGGCACCAAGGTCACGGTGGTGGAGAAGCGCGACAGCATGCTGGACTTCTGCGATCCCGAAGTGGTCGAGGCGCTGAAGTTCCACCTGCGCGACCTGGCGGTGACGTTCCGCTTCGGCGAGGAGGTGACGGCCGTCGACGTCGGCGCCGCGGGCACGGTCACGACGCTGGCCAGCGGAAAGCAGATCCCGGCCGAGACGGTGATGTACTCCGCGGGCCGTCAGGGGCAGACCGAGCACCTCGACGCGGAGAACGCCGGGCTCGAGATCGACAGCCGCGGCCGGATCTTCGTCGACGACCAGTTCCAGACGAAGATCGACCACATCTACGCCGTCGGCGACGTCATCGGTTTTCCCGCGCTGGCCGCCACCTCCATGGACCAGGGCCGGCTGGCCGCCTATCACGCGTTCGGTGAGCCGGTGAAAGGCATGACGGAGCTGCAGCCGATCGGCATCTACTCCATCCCTGAGGTGTCCTACGTCGGCGCCACCGAGGTGGACCTGACCCGTGACTCGATCCCCTACGAGGTCGGGGTGTCACGGTATCGCGAGCTGGCCCGCGGCCAGATCGCCGGCGACTCGTACGGCATGCTCAAACTGCTCGTGTCCACCGAGGACCTGAAGCTGTTGGGCGTGCACATCTTCGGCACCAGCGCAACCGAGTTGGTGCACATCGGCCAGGCGGTGATGGGCTGCGGCGGCACCGTCGAATACCTTGTCGACGCGGTCTTCAACTACCCGACGTTCTCGGAGGCCTATAAGGTCGCGGCACTCGATGTGATGAACAAGCTGCGCGCGCTCAGCCAGTTCCGCTCATAGGGTCAGCAGTCGTCGGTGAAATCCGTAGGCGCCGGGTCTGCAGGCCCGCCCGCCTCGGCGCGCGTCAGCAGCGCGTTGACTCCGTCGTCGAATGGCGGTGAGTACGAGACGTTTTCGTCGCACCCGCCGCCGTCGAGGCCACCGACAAGCCCGGTGACGGTCGGCCCGACTGTCCATGGCGCCCCGCTCGTTCCGCCGATCAGGCCGCCGCACAGCAGCGACGGAAATCCACCGGGCGCCAGCTCCGGTCGCCGCCTGGCAGCCGATGGGCCCACCTCCGACGCCCAGCCCGTAGCCGGTGACGGTGACGACGGTGCCAGGTTTGGGCGCGGGTCCCAGTGCGAACCCACCGCCCGCCTCGGCTTCCAGCGACCCGCCGCCGTCGCGCTTCACTCGCAGGATCGCGAAGTCGGCCACCGGATCCCGGTTGTTCACCCAGCGCGGGTCGAGGTAGGTCGCGTCGACCTTCCAGATGTCCGTCGGATCGGCGGCGTCCTTGAAGCCGGCGACGAACGTCGTGTCGATGTCCTCGGCGACACAGTGTGCGGCGGTGAGGATCAGGTCGCCTGCCGCCGAGTCGAGTACCGCGGCAGTGCACGTGTGCAGGTCGCCCGCGCCAAGGAACACCGCACCGATCTTCGGATGCGGAGGCACGGGCGCGGCGGTGATACCGGTCGCCGTGGCGGTCTCGTTGCCCGGATGGGTTTCAGCAGGGGCCTGCCTGCCGCAGGCGGCCAAGAGCGCCAGCAGCCCGATCATCAGCGCCGCCGACACCCGCATTCAACAGATCTTGCCCGATCACGGCGCGGCGGGCAGTGCAGGTGAATGAGACACTGGAGGTCGCGGTGTTAAGGAGGTGAGCCCGATCGACGAAAACCAAGGCAAGCAGGACCACAGCTACGAACCCGAACAGAGCGGGATGTACGAGCTCGAGTTCCCCGCACCGCAACTGTCCCTATCCGATGGCCGCGGGCCGGTGATGATCCACGCCCTCGAGGGCTTCTCGGATGCCGGGCACGCGATCCACCTGGCCGCCCAGCACCTCAAGAACACGCTGGACACCGAGCTGGTGGCGTCGTTCGTCATCGACGAGCTGCTCGACTACCGGTCGCGGCGGCCGCTGATGACGTTCAAGACCGACCACTTCACCCACTACGAGCAGCCCGAGCTCAGCCTCTATGCCCTGCACGACAGCATCGGAACGCCGTTCCTGCTGCTCGCGGGCATGGAGCCGGATCTGCGCTGGGAGCGCTTCATCACCGCGGTGCGGCTGCTGGCCGAGCGGCTCGGTGTCCGCCAGACCATCGGGCTGGGCACCATCCCGATGGCGGTGCCGCACACCCGCCCCATCACGCTGACCGCCCACGCCAACAACAAGGAGCTGATCGCCGATCACACCCCGTGGGTGGGCGAGGTCGAGGTCCCCGGCAGCGTGTCCAACCTGCTCGAGTACCGGATGGCCCAGCACGGACACGACGTGGTGGGGTTCACGGTGCATGTGCCGCATTACCTGGCCCAGACCGACTACCCGTCGGCCGCCCAAGCGCTGCTCTCCGAGGTCGCCAAGTCGGGGTCGCTGCAGTTCCCGTTGACCGCGCTGACCGAGGCGGCCGTCGAAGTGCACGACAAGATCAACGAACAGGTCGGTGCGAGTTCCGAAGTCGCTCAAGTGGTGGAGGCACTGGAGCGACAGTACGATGCCTTCATCGCCGCCCAGGAGAACCAATCACTGCTCGCGCGCGACGAGGATCTACCCAGCGGTGACGAGCTCGGTGCCGAGTTCGAACGATTTCTCGCGGCCCGGGACAAGAGAAAAAGAAAAGAAGGCCTCCAAGACGGGGACGACGGCAATTAGGCCGTCACCCGATCCGACGACGAAGTTGGCGACAATGACCACGCGAAGGCCCCAAAAGCCCAATCTGCGCCCGGTGCGTGAACTGACGCCCTCGCTGCAGTACCGCACCATTCACGGATACCGGCGCGCGTTCCGGATCGCCGGATCGGGTCCCGCGATACTGCTGATCCACGGAATCGGGGACAACTCCACGACGTGGAGCAGCGTGCAGTCCACGCTCGCCCAACGATTCACCGTCATCGCCCCCGACCTGCTCGGACACGGAAAGTCCGACAAGCCGCGCGCCGACTACTCCGTTGCGGCATACGCCAACGGCATGCGGGACCTGCTCAGCGTGCTCGACATCGAGCGCGTCACGGTGGTCGGGCATTCACTCGGCGGTGGCGTGGCCATGCAGTTCGCCTACCAGTTCCCGCAGATGGTCGACCGGCTGATCCTGGTCGGCGCGGGCGGCGTGACCAAGGACGTCAACTTCGCGCTGCGGATCGCCTCCCTGCCGATGGGCAGCGAAGCGCTCGCGCTGCTGCGACTGCCCATGGTGCTGCCCGCAGTGAAGGTGGTGGGACGGGTCGCCGGAGTTGCGATCGGCAGGACCGCGCTGGGCCGCGACCTGCCCGATGTGCTGCGCATCCTCCACGACCTGCCCGAGCCCACCGCGTCCTCGGCGTTCGCCCGCACGCTGCGGGCGGTTGTGGATTGGCGCGGCCAGGTAGTCACCATGCTGGACCGATGTTATCTGACGGAATCCGTTCCGGTACAGCTGATTTGGGGCTCGCACGACTCGGTGATCCCGGTCAGCCACGCGCGGCTGGCGCACTCCGCGATGCCCGGGTCGCAACTCGAGATCTTCGAGGGGTCCGGGCACTTCCCGTTCCACGACGATCCGGACCGCTTCGTCGAGGTCGTCGAGCGGTTCATCGACTCTACCGAACCCGCCGTGTACGACCAGGAGATGCTTCGGGGTCTGCTGCGCACCGGCATCAGCGAGGACACGATCACCGGTTCGATCGACACCCGCGTCGCGGTGCTCGACGCGATGGGCACCGACGAGCGCAGCGCCACCTGATCTGCGTCAGCGGCACGTCGTAGCATCGGGCGCATGGCTATCGACGTAACGGTGCTGCGCGTTTTCACGGATGCGGACGGGAAGTTCGGCAATCCGCTCGGCGTGGTCGACGCAAGCACGGTGGGCCCGCGCGACCGACAGGGCATCGCCACTGAATTGGGTTACAGCGAAACGATATTCATCGATGTGCCTGAACAGCGGCGCGGCGACCGCGCACGCCCGGATCTTCACCCCCGCCACCGAATTGCCGTTTGCCGGCCATCCAACCGTCGGGGCGTCATGGTGGCTGCGGGACATCGGCACTGCCGATCCACACCCTGACGGTGCCTGCCGGTGTCGTTCAGGTCAGCTACGACGACGACATGGTCGCCGTCAGGGCCCGCGCCGAATGGGCGCCGGAGTTCGTGATCTACGACCTCGAGTCCACCGACGAGTTGTTCGCCGCCGATCCGGACGACTACCCCGACGACGTCGAGAACTACCTGTGGACGTGGACCGATCGGGACAACGGCGTATTGCGCTCGCGGATGTTCGCGGCCGGTCTCGGTGTACCCGAGGACGAGGCCACCGGTGCTGCGGCCGTTCGCATCACCGACTACCTCAGTCGCGACCTCACCATCGTTCAGGGCAAGGGATCGGTAATCCAGACGCAGTGGAGCGCCGACGGCTGGGTGCGCGTCGCGGGCCGCGTTGTCAGCGACGGAACCAGGCAGATCGACTGATCTGGCCGCGGTCAGCCCGAGGTGGGAACCTCGCGGTGTGCACGCAACGCCTCGATCTCGCGTTCGAAGTCGTCGGCCGAGGAGAACGAACGGTAGACCGACGCGAACCGGAGGTAGGCGACCTCGTCGAGATCGCGAAGCGGCCCCAGGATCGCCAGCCCGACTTCATTGCTGGGCACCTCGGGCGAACCCGTGGCGCGCACAGTGTCTTCGACTTGTTGGGCCAGCAGGTTCAGTGCGTCGTCGTCGACCTGGCGGCCCTGGCAGGCGCGGCGCACACCCCTGATGACCTTCTCCCGGCTGAACGGCTCGGTGACACCGCTGCGCTTGACGACGGCGAGCACGGCCGTCTCCACGGTGGTGAACCGACGGCCACACTCCGGACAGGATCTGCGGCGCCGAATGGCCTGACCCTCGTCGGTTTCCCGGGAGTCGACGACACGGGAATCGGGATGACGGCAGAACGGACAGTGCATGACTGCTCCTTCGCCGCGCCGACCAACACCTACCTCGAGCGCCTCCGAGCGTACCTTCGCGTCCCGCTCAGGAACCCAGAGTCCGGGTGATTGATGCGTGTCGCGTCCGCGGGCGCGGCCACGGCCGTTGTGCGGCAGCGCGTTTCAGCGCGCACGTTGCGCCGTCAGCCGACCGGAGCGATCAGGGTCTGCCCGGCGTCCAGCGATGCGGAGCTCGAGCTGGTTGAGCTCACGGATCCGGTCGACGACATGGCCGACGGGGGCGTCGGGCGCGACCCGGTGGGCGACCTGCTGCAGCGTCTCCCCCGACTGCACCTGGACCACGGCGAGCGTGTCAGGCACCGGCGCGGAAGAGCCAGTGTTGCCGACGACCCCGCCGAACTGAGCCACCACACCGAGCCACACCGTGACCAGTGCGGCAAGCAGCGCGAGCCCGACAGTGGTGGCCGGGGTGATCGGGCGCCTGCGATGCGACGCGCGCGACATCACCACACCGGGACCGCGGTAACGCATCGGCGCACCGCCGGGCCGCCGCCGCGCCTGAGGCGCAGGGCGAGGCCGCCGCGTCTGAGCCGGACGATACGGCCGCGCGACCGGCCCCACCAGGGCTTCTCGGGTGTCCAGAACTGTCATCTGCCTCGCCTTTCGCTCCGGTCGTTCGCTTCTATGTTCGAACTCTAGTCGATCAGGTGTTCGATTAATAGAACATGTGATCGAACTGTTGCCAAACGATAGAACGGGGCACCGACAAATTTCTGCCACGGGCGGCTGACCACCGAAGGATCGCGACACGCCTCGAACACATGTTTGATTATCGACCGTTCGGCGACTACATTCAGCGCCATGAGCGAGGACCGCACCGATACTCGGACCAGCACAGCCAGCCCCGACAGCACCGAGAGCCGCCGTGCACCTGAGGGCGTACTGACCGAGCGTCAGCGCACGATCCTGCAGGTCATCCGCGCCTCGGTGACCAGTCGCGGGTATCCCCCGAGCATCCGCGAGATCGGCGACGCCGTCGGCCTGACGTCGACGTCGTCGGTCGCGCATCAGCTGCGCACGCTGGAGCGCAAGGGCTACCTGCGGCGCGATCCGAACCGGCCACGCGCGGTGGACGTACGCGGCGCGGACGAGATGGTGACGCCAGATCGTCAGCACCGAGGTGGCCGGGTCCGACGCCCTGCCGGAACCCACGTTCGTCCCGGTGCTGGGCCGCATCGCCGCGGGCGGTCCGATCCTGGCCGAAGAGGCCGTCGAGGACGTCTTCCCACTGCCGCGCGAGCTGGTCGGCGAGGGGTCGCTGTTCCTGCTCAAGGTGGTCGGCGACTCGATGGTCGACGCGGCGATCTGCGACGGCGACTGGGTGGTGATCCGTCAGCAGAACGTCGCCGACAACGGCGATATCGTCGCGGCGATGATCGACGGCGAGGCCACCGTGAAGACGTTCAAGCGCACCCGCGGCCAGGTCTGGCTGATGCCGCACAATCCGGCCTTCGATCCGATTCCGGGTAACGACGCCGCCGTTCTCGGCAAGGTCGTCACCGTCATCCGAAAGATCTCGCAGTCGGCTTTCACAAATCCGTTGGCGCGGGCGAATTGCTCGTTGACGAAGTAGACCTCTGCAGGGACGTGGTCGTAGATGTCGCTTTCCGGAGACCAGTACAGGCCTGACTTCGTGTCCGCCTTGATCGGGTATCCGGTGGGGGCCGGTAGGGATCGGCGAGCGGAAGGTGGATCGCGGTCTGGGCCTCCGGCGCATTGTCGCTGGTGGCCGCCGTCGACCGGCGAACTCCGGCGGGTTCGTCGAAATCCTCCGGTGGTTCGTCGAGCTGGATCGCGGCGTGCCTGCCGGAATCCGGATCCGTCTTCCGACTGGATCGGCCCGGTGTCGGAGTCGTCGGGTTCGGGTTCGAGCTCGGAGAACTCGTCGCCCTCGTCGTCGGCAGGCGTCGAACGGGTCACTGCTCCGAGCCCGTCCGACCCGAAGCGCGCGGATCCCGTTGGCCTGCCGTAATTCTCGGCAAGCCGCGCGCGTGCCGTGCTCATCGGAGCCTTCCAGCCGAAGAGCCTCGGCCTCGGCGGCGGAGTCATGTGTGGTGTCGAACTCGAAAGGATCATCGAGGCCATCCACGTCGTCGCGGCGCCTGCGATGGAGCGTCGCCGCCCCGACCAGCGCCACCAACACCAGCAGCGGAATGCCGGCGAGCAACCACCACCATGACGGCGTGTACCAGTTGCGCTCGTTGGAGTCTGACGCGGCGGAGTTCGACGCTTCCGGCGGTTCGTACCCCGGCACAGACAGGCCGGCGAGCCCGGACGCCAGGTTGGCCGGCTGGGTGCTGAACTTGTTGGTCTTGCTTGTCCCAGGAGACTTCCCCGCCGGTGAACCGCTGGGAGACCACGTTGCCGTTCTCCGTCTGATCGGCCACCGGGGGCCCGAGTGAGCCCGCAGCGCCGCCGAGCTTCTGCCATGCCGCGTTCATCGCCCCGCGCACGATGAATGCGCCGTAGTCGGGTGTCCAGAAGATGACCGGCTTGTCCTCCGCGGCGAATGCGCTGACCCGGCTGCCGGTCTTCAGGCCGCCATCGGCCTCATTGCTGATCGGGAAGCCGAGGTCGCTCTCGGGGCCGCCGACGGACTCATACTTTTTCAGGACCTGACCGCTGACCACGTTGGCGCCGGTGGCCGGGCTGTAGAAGATCTTGCCGCCCGCGAAATCCTGACCGGCACCGTCCTGGCCGATCGCGTATTGCGGACCCTGTTTGGCGCCTAGGGGGCCCAGCGGGCCGCCTGCCGCCCGCCTGGCCGCGTTGATCGCCGAGGTGGCGTCTTCCGGGGGCGCTCAACCCGGCCAGCTGGCCCGCCAAGTCCGGCGGCACCGTGGTGAACTCCTTCGACGCTCGGTTCCACGTCAGCTCGCCGCCGGTGAACTTCTGCGAGACGAGGTCGCCCTTGTAGACCTCGTCTTCGGTCGGCACCCCGAGCGGCCCGGCGGAGCCGCCGAGCTTGTCCCATGCCGCGTTGAGCGCGGCGCGCACGACATGGGCTCCCGTGTCGGGCGTCCAGAAGATGACGGGCTTGTCTGCCGCGCTGAACGTGGTGTTGCGGCTGTCGGGGCCGACCCGGCCCGGACCCTCGTCGATCGTCGGGAAGCCGAGGTCACCGTCGGCAGGCCCGCCGAGCGACTCGTACTTCTGCAGAATCGCGCCGCCCATGACGTGCGCACCGGTGTCGGGGCTGAAGAAGATCTTGCCGCCCGCATAGTTCTGGCCGAAGCCCCCGCCGATCGGGTAGACACCCCCGTCGCCGGGTCCCATCGGGCCGGTGGGACCGCCGCTGGCGTCATACGCCTGGTTGATTGCGTCGGCGGCGTCGGATTCTGGCGTTGCGGCCGCTACGGGAGCCAGCACAAGGGCCACGGCCGCAGTCAGCAGAACTGCCGCTATGCGGCCGATCGCGGTGTTCAGCAGGGTTCGCTCCCCACTCATCCACCCTCCCCGTATTACGCCAAAGACCCCCTGAAACTAGCGCGTCCGTCAGCTGAACGGGACATAGACACGATATCGAAGGGATCTCGCGTGCCGGGGAAACCGGGTTCTTCGGCGGCGATCACACGCCAAGGGAGCGCCCGATGATCTCCTTCATGATCTCGGTGGTGCCGCCGTAAATGGTCTGCACACGGGCGTCCAAATACGCCCGGGCAACCGGATATTCCCGCATGTAGCCGTATCCGCCGTGCAGCTGCAGGCATCGGTCGATGAGATGGACCTGCTTTTCGGTGGAGTACCACTTCGCCATCGCGGCCTGTTCCGCGGTGAGCTTCTCGTCGAGGTGCAGCCGGATGAATTCGTCGACCATGATCCGCACCAGCGTCGCCTCGGTGGCCAGCTCGGCGAGCACGAACCGACTGTTCTGCTGGCTGCCGATCGGCTTGCCAAAAGCCTTGCGCTCCTTGGCGTATTGCAACGTGTCGGTCAGGACGGCTTCCATGGCGGCGGCCGCCATCACCGCAATGTTGAGGCGCTCCTGCGGCAGGTTCTGCATCAGGTAGATGAAGCCCATGCCCTCCTCGCCGAGAAGGTTCTCGGCGGGCACCTTGACGTCGGTGAACGACAATTCGGCGGTGTCCTGCGCATCAAGGCCGATCTTGTCGAGCTTGCGGCCGCGTTCGAAGCCCTCCATGCCTCGCTCGACGACGAGCAGCGAGAAGCCCTGCGCGCCCTTGTCCGGATCGGTCTGGGCGACGACGATCACCAGGTCGGAGTTGATGCCGTTGGTGATGAAGGTCTTGGCGCCGTTGAGCACGTAGTGATCGCCCTCTTTGACCGCGCGGGTCTTGATGCCCTGCAGGTCGCTGCCGGTGCCGGGCTCGGTCATCGCGATCGCCGTGATGATCTCGCCTGTGCAGAACTTCGGCAGCCAGCGCTGCTTCTGCTCGTCGTTGGTCAGCCGCAGCAGATAGGGCGCGACCACGTCGTTGTGCAGACCGAAACCGATGCCGCTGTACCGGCCCGCGGTGGTCTCCTCGGTGATGATGACGTTGTAGCGGAAGTCGGGATCGCCCCCGCCGCCATGTTCTTCCGGCACGGCCATGCCAAGGAAGCCCTGCTTGCCGGCCTCCAGCCACACGCCGCGGTCGACGATCTTGTCCTGTTCCCACTGGTCGTGGTACGGCGCGACGTGCCGATCGAGGAACGCCCGGTAGGACTCGCGGAACAGCTCGTGTTCGGGCTCGAAGAGGGTGCGCTCGTACTTGACGACACTGCCCATGGAGAACCTCCAGAAATTGGGGTGCTTTGGAAACGACGATATACCACCCAACCGGATGGTTGGCCACAGGGTTCTGAGGAGCCAGAACTAGACTTCCCGGTGTGGGCGTGGCCGAGTCGCTGCAGGTCGAAGACGGTGTGCGCACGATCGCCTTCACGTTCGACGACATGATGCGCTACCACGGCCCGCACTCGCCTGCCGGTGTGGCCATGGCCTTCAAGGTCATGCAGCGCGCATTCGGCGAGCTCTCCCCCGACGCTCCGCCGCCACGCCGGTCCATCGTCGTCCGGACCGCTTTTCGGGGCCCCGGCGCACGTGACGGGTTCGAAGCGGTCACCCGCGGTGTCACCGAGGGCCGATACGTCGTGGACAGGAACCTGCTACGGAGCGACCGCGGCCGGCTGCTCGAGGACTTCGTATTCGAGGTCGCCATCGGTGACCGCGCGGCGACACTGCTGCTGCGCGACGGATTCGTCACCGACGAGTTCATCGACATGGCCCGTACCGAAAACCGCACACCCGAGCAGGAACAGCGGCTCGACGAATTGAAAGCCGCACTGGCGCAACGGGTCATGGCCGCACCCGCTGCCGACGTGTATGACCTCGCATAACGCACCGCAAACGTTGTGAGCTGGACCACCTCGCGCTGATGTGCGTTTAGCGAATCCGCCGAACGGGAAATATACAGGTCAAGTACCCACAAGGAGGAATGCGCAATGACGGAGAAGAACAGCGGTCCCGAGGAAGCCATCAAGGGCGTCGTCGAGGGCGTGAAGGGCAAGGCCAAGGAAGTCGCGGGCGCCGTCGCCGGTCGCGACGACCTCTACCGCGAGGGTCAGGCCCAGCAGGACAAGGCTGACGCGCAGCGCAACGCCGCGAAGAAGGAAGCCGAGGCCGAAGGCGCCCGCGCTGCGGCCAAGACGGCTGAGGAGCGTCAGAAGGCCGAGCAGCAGGACTGACTCACAATCGGTGAAAATGGGGCGCCGAGGGGTGCCCCATTTTTTGTGCTCAGAACGTCGCGAACTCGCTTAGGCTCGCGGCCAACGGGATTGGCACTCGGGCCTTGATCCGGGTGCCTTCCGGATTGTGCTCGGTGGCGTCCACCCGACCGTCGGCATGCACCCGGGCGACCAGATCGCCTCGGTCGTAGGGAATCGTCACGTCGACCACGGTGTCGGTCGGTGTCACCGATTGGGCCATCCGCTGCTGCAACTGTTCCAGGCCGTCGCCGGTGCGTGCCGAGACGAACACCGCGCCGGGCAATGCCCGCCGGAGCTGGGCAAGGGTAAGGCCGCTCGCGGCGTCGATCTTGTTGACCACCACCAACTCTGGTGCGGGCTGGCCGTCCCGGTCGGCAACAACGTCGTTGATCACCTTGCGCACCGCGTCGATCTGCGCCAACGGCTTGACGTCCGAGCCGTCGACCACGTGCACCAGCAGATCGGCGTCGACGACTTCCTCCAGCGTCGACCGGAATGCCTCGACCAGCTGGGTGGGCAGATGTCGAACGAATCCGACGGTGTCGGTCAGCACGAATGGTCGCCCGTCGTCGAATTGCCCTCGGCGCGTTGTGGGTTCGAGCGTTGCAAACAACGCGTTCTCCACGAGCACGCCCGCACCCGTCAACGCATTGAGGAGGCTGGACTTGCCGGCATTGGTGTAGCCGACGATGGCGATGGACGGCACGTCGCTGCCCAGCCTGCGACTGCGCTGGGTGTCGCGGGCCTTCTTCATGTCCTTGATCTCGCGGCGCAGCTTGGCCATTCGTTCCCGGATGCGGCGACGGTCCGTCTCGATCTTCGTCTCGCCGGGGCCGCGCAGTGCCGACGCCGCCGCCGCTGCCGCCCGCGCGTCCGCCGCGCCTGCCGCGACATCGACTCACCCCAGCCACGCAGCCGCGGCAGCATGTACTCCATCTGCGCCAGGGTCACCTGCGCCTTGCCCTCCCGGCTGGTGGCGTGCTGGGCGAAGATGTCGAGGATCAGCGCGGTGCGGTCGATGACCTTGACCTTGACCGCCTTCTCCAGCGCGTTGAGCTGGGCGGGGCTGAGCTCGCCGTCGCAGATGACGGTGTCGGCGCCGGTGGCGACGACCACGTCGCGCAGTTCGGCGGCCTTGCCCGAGCCGATGTAGGTGGACGGCGTCGGGCTTGTCGCGGCGCTGGATCAGTGCCCTCGAGCACCTCGGAGCCCGCCGTCTCGGCGAGCGCGGCCAGTTCGGCGAGGCTGGCATCGGCATCGGCCGCGCTGCCTTCGGTCCAGACACCGACCAGCACGACGCGCTCGAGCCGCAGCTGGCGGTACTCGACCTCGGAGATGTCGGCGAGTTCCGTCGACAATCCGGCCACGCGGCGCAGCGCCGTGCGGTCTTCGAGGGCCAGCTCACCCGAACTCGGGGTGCGGTTGATCGGAAAATTGGGAAACGTCATAAGCAATAGAAATGGTGCACGCTCTTGCGTGTTCGTGCACCTGAATTACCGTTGCTGCGCACGCCACCAGTCCTCGGAGATCTCGCCGGCGGCCACCAATATCGAGGGGCCGCGCAGATGGCTGGTGGCGTCGGTGATCGTGACGGTGACCTCGCCGCCGGGAATGCAGACCTGCAGTGTGCCGGTCGCCGCGCCCTCATATGCCAGGGCGGCGACGGCGGCCGCAACGGTTCCCGTCCCGCACGACCGGGTCTCACCAACACCCCGCTCATGTACCCGCATCGACACCGCACCACTCGCTGGAGCGGTGACCACTTCGATGTTGACGCCTTCGGGAAACTGCTCGGTGTCGAACCGCACCGGCGCTGCCACGTCGAGCGCGGCCAGTTCGGCGGCCGTCAGATCGGGATCGACGCAGGCGAGATGCGGGTTGCCGACATCGATCGCCAGCCCGGCGAAGGGCCGGCCGCCCACGATCGCCTCGCCCGTGCCGAGCTGATTCGTCTTGCCCATCTCGACCGTGACGTCGGCTGTCGTCGCGTCCCAACTGTGCAGCACGACGGGCCGTGGACCCGCCAGCGAGCCGACGACGAACTCGTCGCGGCTCTCCAGCCCGCTGGCCCGCAGGTAGTGGGCGAACACCCGAACGCCGTTGCCGCACATCTGCGCGATCGAGCCGTCGGCGTTGCGGTAGTCCATGTACCAGTCGCCTGCCGCGACCCCTTCGGGCAGCCGCTCGAATACGCCCGCCCGATGGGCCGCCGCGGCTCGCGTCACCCGCAGCACGCCGTCGGCGCCGATCCCGCGGCGACGGTCGCACAACGCCGCCACCGCGGCGGGCTCCAAGGCCAGCCGGCCGTCGAGGTCGGGCAACAGCACGAAATCGTTCTGCGTGCCGTGGCCCTTGGCGAACATCACCTGATCAGGATACGTGCCGCCACGCCAGCAGCGTGTCATCGACGTTGTCGCCCGCTGCGCCGTCGAGCCAGGTGATGCGGTGGTCGCGGCGAAACCACGACCGCTGCCGCCGCACATAGCGGCGGGTACCGATGAACGTCGGTTCGCGAGCGGCCGAACCGTCGCCTCCGGCGTCGAGGTCGTCGATCACCTGCGCGTACCCCAGCGCGCGGGATGCGGTGACGCCGTCGCGCAGTCCGCGGCCCAGCAGCGTGCGCACTTCGTCGACCAGGCCGTCGGCGAACATCTTGTCGGTGCGCAGTGCCAATCGCTCATCGAGAGCTGTTGTGTCCCAATCCAATCCGACGATCGCCGTGTCCCAGCGGGGCGCACCGATCGTCGGGAGCCGAGGCCGCGAACGGCTAGCCCGGTCAGTTCGACGACCTCCAGCGCCCGCACGATGCGCCTGCCGTCGGTCGGCAGGATCGACGACGCAGCTGCGGCATCGACACGGGCCAGCTCCATGTGCAACGCGCCGACCCCCACCTCGCCGAGCCGCCGCTCCCATTTGGCCCGCACGGCCGGATCGGTTGCCAGGAAATGCCCACTCGTCGAGCAGCGACTGGATGTACATCATCGAACCGCCCGACGATGATCGGCACCGCACCGCGTTCCGCGATGGCCTCGATGTCTGCCGCCGCCGCCTGCTGATAGCGGGCGACCGTCGCGGTCTCGGTGACATCCAGCACGTCGAGCTGGTGGTGCGGGACCCCGCGACGCTCGGCGACCGGCAGTTTTGCGGTGCCGATGTCCATGCCGCGGTAGAGCTGCATCGCGTCGGCATTCACGATCTCGCCACCGACCCGCTCGGCCACCGCCAACGCCAGCGCCGACTTTCCGGTGCCGGTCGGGCCGACGATCGCGAGCGGCCTCATGGGTGCCAGACGCCGGCGAAATACCCCACGCCATACGGCGCGCCGCGGTAGAGCTCCTTGGCCGAGCGCGGCGGGTCCCCCAGTCCGGCCAGCACCTGGTAGGCGACCCGCCCGACGACAGTGTCGGGCAGCCGGGCCAGCGCCGCGGCATCACCGCCCGCCAGCGCGTCGTCGAGCGCGGCCTGCACCGGGATCGAGTCGGGGTCATAGCCGCCCGGCGCGCGGCGGGGTGAGGGTGTGCGCGCCGTCGGCGACAACGAGCACCCCGACGGCGTCGGCGGACCGCGTCGATCTCGGCGCGCAGCCGACTGCCGTTCTCCAGCGCCGCATCGACGTCGTGGCCGCCCGAGTAGACCCGCACCTCGGCGCGGGCCTGCGGGTCGGCCTGGCCGCGCACCCAGCCCGTGATCAGCGCGCACAGCGGCAGGTCACCGGGTGCGTCGCCGGCGCCGGATGACAGTCCGACGCGCAGGTCGACGCCATAGCCTGCGAACGTGCCCGTCTGCTCGGGCCCGACCACCGCGTCGGCTGGCCCGACGCCGACCGCGATCCAACGCGTCGGCAGCGACGCCGTTGCGGCGAGCACCGCCTCGCGCAGGTCGGCCAGCTCGCCGGCGGCCGACGCCGCCAGCTCGGGAACCATGACCGGTGCCGACGGGACGATCGCGATGGCGCTCAGCACGCAACCAAACTAACGGTCGCGGGTCAGGCGGGCTGCCCGGCAGACACCGTCGCCGCCTCACCGCGGGCCAGCGCAGCCGTCGCGACGACCATCACGGCCACCGCGACGACGAGCATCAACCAGCCCGCATCTCCCGGGCGCAGCGCCTCACCCAGCACGACGACGCCGAGCACAGACCCGACCACCGGCTCGGCGACCGTCATGGTCGGCAGCGACGCCGTCAACGAACCGGCGCGGAAGGACGACTGCTGCAACGCGGTGCCCGCGATGGCCGACCAGCACCCACACGTACAGCTCGGGCGTGCGAACCAGGGCCCACAGCCCGTCGTCGAGGCGGTCCACCACGCCCTTCGTCAGCACCGCGAAGAGGCCCCACAGCGCGCCGGACACCACCCCCAGCAGCACCGCACTCGCAGGCCCCTTCAATACGTTGGCGCCGAGCACGCAGAGCACCAGCGCGGGTCCGAGCACGACGACCACCGCCGTCCACGTCTCCAGCGAGGCCCGCGAGTGGCCTGCCGTCGGGTTGCCGACGGTCACGATCACCACCACCGCCGCGGCCAGCAGCGCCGCCCACATCCACTCCCATCGGGTCACCCGACGATGGGTCGCCCGCGCGTTGATCGGCAGCGCGAACAGCAGCGACGTCACCAACAGCGCCTGCACCAGCAGCACCGAACCCAGGCCGAGTGCGGCGGCCTGCAGCGCGAAGCCGACCGCCGCGACCCCGCTGCCCAGCCACCACTGCCCGTCGCGCAACAGCCTGGTGAACAGGGCGAGGTGGCTGACCGGCTCGTCGGTGACCTCGTGCGCGGAGCGCTGGTGGATGACATCGCCGATCGCGATGAAGAATGCGGCGCCGAGGGCGAGCAGGGCGGCGATATCCGCCTTGGCCATCGATCGTCTCCCGTCGTCGTCGAGATGAGCCTAGGCAAATGGCCGCATCGGCGTACGGACGCCGGGCGACCTGTTTCAATAACGGTCGAAGCAATCGGGCGCCGCGTTGCGCGGCAGGTGCGCGGAGATGTCCGCGTGGAGGGTACGAGGAACCGAAGATGACGACCATCGAGCCGGGTGGCACAGCCACCCCCAAACCCGCTCCCCGTCCCGGACCGCCGCGCCCCGGCCCCCGGCCCGGTCCGACACCGTCGGTGCACGGTGCGCCGGTTCCCGCGTCCGGTGACCCGCACCGGTTCGGCCGCGTGGACCCCGACGGCACGGTGTGGCTGATCAGCGGCGCGGGCGAACGCGTCATCGGCTCCTGGCAGGCCGGCGACACCGAGGCGGCGTTCGCCCACTTCGGCCGGCGCTTCGACGACCTCAGCACCGAGGTCGCGCTGATGGAGAGCCGGCTGGCGTCCGGCACCGGCGACGCCCGCAAGATCAAGTCGGCGGCCGCGGCGCTGGCCGAGAGCCTGCCGACGGCGGCGGTGCTGGGCGACGTCGACGCGCTTGCGGCCCGGCTGACCACGATCGTCGAGCACGCCGACACCGCCGCCGCAGGCCGACAAGGCCAAGCGCGAGGAGCACCGCGCCGCGCAGACCGCCCGCAAGGAGGCGCTGGCCGCCGAGGCCGAGGACCTGGCGGCCAACTCGACGCAGTGGAAGGCCGCCGGCGACCGGCTGCGCGAGATCCTCGACGAGTGGCGGACCATCAGCGGCCTCGACCGCAAGACCGACGACGCGCTGTGGAAGCGCTACTCGGCGGCCCGCGAGACGTTCAACCGCCGCCGCGGCTCGCATTTCGCCGAGCTCGACCGCGAACGCGCAGGCGCCCGGCAGGCCAAGGAGGCGCTGTGCGAGCGCGCCGAGGAGCTGGCCGACTCCACCGACTGGGGCCCGACCGCCGCGGCGTTCCGCGACCTGCTGACGCGAGTGGAAGGCGGCGGGCCGCGCGGCCAAGGACGTCGACGACGCGCTGTGGCAGCGGTTCAAGGCCGCCCAGGACACGTTCTTCTCCGCCCGCAACGCGGCGTCAGCGCCGAACGCGACGCCGAGTTCCGCGCCAACGCCGAGGCCAAGGAGGCGCTGCTGGCGGAGGCCGAGAGGCTCGACACCTCCGATCTGGACGCCGCGCGGGCCGCGCTGCGCACCATCGGCGACAAGTGGGACGCGATCGGCAAGGTGCCCCGCGAGCGCAGCGCCGACCTGGAGCGCCGGCTGCGCGCGGTGGAGAAGAAGGTCCGCGACGCCCCGACGCGGCGGGGTCGACCCGGAGGCGCAAGGCCCGCGCCGACCAGTTCCGTGCGCGCGCAGAGCAATTCGAGCGGCAGGCCGAGAAGGCCGCGGCCGCGGGCCGGACCAAGGACGCCGAGCAGGCGCGGGCCAACGCCGAGCAGTGGCGGCAGTGGGCCGAGGCGGCCGCCGAGGCGCTGGGCAAGAAGGCGCTAGGCCTTCTCCGGCCCGTCTGTCGCTGTCGTCGTCGAGGCCGTCGAGCAGGCCCTTGTGCTGGCGCTCGGCGGCCGCCCGGCGGCGTTCCTCCTCGGCGGCCAGCTGCAGCGCGGTGCGCGCCCACACCACCCGCGCCCAGTGGAAGGTCAGCACGATCACCGCGATCCAGGCGAGGATCAGCCCGATCCCGGGCCGGGATGCGGCTCGGGCGCGGTCTGCCGCGACCACACCGCCAGCAGCCCGAGAAGCGACGCCACCGTCGAGCCGGCCAGCGCGATCCACGCCAGCGCCCAGCGCCGGGTCAGCAGCGCCAGCATCGAGAAGCCGACACCGAACACCAGCGCCAGCCACGTGAACACCCGCGACGGCAGCGCGATCCCGTCGCCGATCGCGGCGTCGTTGCCGACCAGCACGTCCCATCCCCTGGCGCCGCCGGTGTGCGGCAGCACGAACGTCAGCCAGCAGCACGAACACGGCGATCGCGACGACCAACGCCCTTGCGCCGGGGTCGATCTCGCGTGCGACGCGGCGTTCGGCGGCCTCGATGTCGCCCTTGAAGTCGTCGAAGTCGCCGTTGTCGCGGATCGCCCGAGGTCACCGGGCACATCCGGTCGCGACGGGCGCGGCTCGCGGGCGCGCCGATGCCGGGCATGCCGAGGCCGACGCCGGTGCGGGGCCGCTGCCCTGCGGCGTGCGCGTCGCCCGCGCGGGTGCGGCGGTGGTGCGAGCACCGCGGCGTCGGCGATCAGGTGGTGCGGCGCGGCGCCGGTGACGGTGGTGGTGACGACGTCGCCGGGCCGGATCGTCGGCGCCCGCCGGGGCGAAGTGCACCAGCCGGCCGTCGCGGGCCCGCCCGGACATCCGGGCGGTGCTGGCGTCCTTGCGGCCTTCGCCGGTGGCGACCAGCAGCTCGACGGTGCGGCCGATCTGCGCGGTGTTCTCCTCCAGCGAGATCCGCTCCTGCAGCTCGATCAGCCGCTGATAGCGCTCCGGCACAACGGCTTTCGGCAGCTGGCCGTCCAGCTCGGCGGCCGGGGTGCCGGGCCGCTTGGAGTACTGGAAGGTGAAGGCGGCTGGCGAACCGGGCCGCGGCCACCACGTCGAGGGTGGCCTGGAAGTCCTCTTCGGTCTCGCCGGGGAACCCGACGATGAGGTCGGTGGTGATCGCGGCGTGCGGGATCGCCGCGCGCACCCGGTCGATGATGCCGAGGTAGCGGTCGGCGCGGTAGGACCGGCGCATCGCCCGCAGCATGCGGTCGGAGCCGGACTGCAGCGGCATGTGCAGGGTCGGGCAGACGTTCGGCGTCTCGGCCATCGCCTCGATGACGTCGTCGGTGAACTCGGCGGGGTGCGGCGAGGTGAAGCGCACCCGCTCCAGGCCGTCGATGCGCCCGCACGCGCGCAGCAGCTTGGCGAACGCGCCGCGGTCGCGGGGCTGCTCCGGGTCGGCGAACGAGACGCCGTAGGCGTTGACGTTCTGGCCGAGCAGCGTGACCTCGAGGACGCCCTGGTCGACCAGCGACTGCACCTCGGCCAGCACGTCGCCGGGCCTGCGGTCGACCTCCTTGCCGCGCAGCGCGGGCACGATGCAGAACGTGCAGGTGTTGTTGCAGCCGACGGAGATCGAAACCCATGCGGCATAAGCGGATTCGCGCGCGGCGGGCAGCGCGGACGGGAATTCCTGCAGCGCCTCGACGATTTCGACCTGGGCGGCCTTGTTGTGGCGGGCCCGGTCGAGCAGCGTCGGCAGCGATCCGATGTTGTGGGTGCCGAACACGACGTCGACCCACGGCGCCTTGCGCAGCACCGCGTCGCGGTCCTTCTGGGCCAGGCAGCCGCCGACGGCGATCTGCATGTTCGGGTCGGCCTGCTTGCGCGGCGCGAGGTGGCTGAGGTTGCCGTACAGCTTGTTGTCGGCGTTCTCGCGCACCGCGCAGGTGTTGAACACGACGACGTCGGCGTCGGCGCCGTCGGCGGCCTGCTGGTACCCGGCCGCCTCCAGCAGCCCGGCCAGCCGCTCGGAGTCGTGCACGTTCATCTGGCAGCCGTAGGTGCGGACCTGGTAGGTGCGCGCCGCTGGCGAACGGCGCTGTCCGCCGTCGCCTGCTCCGCGTCACCGTCGAAGTCACGGCCCCATGGTACGGACGGTCAGCGCGCGGCGATTTGAGCGGATTCACGAGTTCCAGGCAAGCTGGGCGTTCCCTGGGTAAGGTCTGCACCCATGGAGACGAGCGGGTCGGATGTGAAAGAGGTCGATCCGACTCCGTCAGACGTGCCGATGATCTCGATGAAGGCGGTCAACAAGCACTTCGGCAGCCTGCACGTCCTCAAGGACATCGACCTCGACGTCGACCGCGGGCCAGGTCGTCGTCGTGCTGGGGCCGTCGGGGTCGGGCAAGTCGACGCTGTGCCGCACCATCAATCGGCTCGAGACCATCGACTCCGGCACGATCGCGATCGACGGCGAGGTGCTGCCCGACGAGGGACGCAAGCTGGCGCAGCTGCGCTCCGACGTCGGCATGGTGTTCCAGTCGTTCAACCTGTTCGCGCACAAGACAATTCTGGAGAACGTCACGCTGGCGCCGATGAAGGTGCGCAAGGCGTCCAAGGCCGAGGCCCGCGAAAAGGCGATGGCGCTGCTGGAGCGGGTCGGCATCGCCAACCAGGCCGACAAGTACCCGGCGCAGCTGTCCGGCGGTCAGCAGCAGCGGGTGGCGATCGCCCGGTCGCTGGCGATGAACCCGAAGGTGATGCTGTTCGACGAGCCGACCAGCGCGCTGGACCCGGAGATGATCAACGAGGTGCTCGACGTGATGACTCGCTGGCCAAGGAGGGCATGACGATGGTCGTGGTGACCCACGAGATGGGCTTCGCCCGCGGCGCCGCCAACCGCGTGGTCTTCATGGCCGACGGCGCGATCGTCGAGGACGCCGAGCCCGCCGAGTTCTTCGACAACCCGCAGACCGACCGCGCCAAGGACTTTCTCGGCAAGATCCTCAAGCACTGAACGCCCCGGCGAAAGGAACCGAACCATGCCGTCCATCTCAAAGCGCGATCGGCGGCGCGCCGTCGCGCTCGCCATCGCGCTGCCCGCTCGCGGCGACCGCGTGCGGCGGCGGTGGTGGCGGCGGTGAGCGACACGATCGTCATCGGCACCAAGTTCGACCAGCCCGGCCTCGGGCTGAAGAACCCGGACGGCACGATGAGCGGCTTCGACGTCGACGTCGCGAACTACGTCGCCGAGCGAACTCGGCTACGCCGAGGACAAGATCGAGTGGAAGGAATCGCCGTCGGCGCAGCGCGAGACGCTGATCCAGAACGATCAGGTCAAGTTCATCGCCGCCACCTACTCGATCACCGACGCCCGCAAGGAGAAGGTCGACTTCGCCGGGCCGTACCTGATCACCGGGCAGAGCCTGCTGGTGCGGCGGACAACACCGACATCACCGGCGCCGAGTCGCTGCAGAACAACAAGAAGCTGTGCTCGGTGTCGGGTTCGACGCCGGCGCAGCGCATCAAGGACAAGTACCCCGGCGTGCAGCTGCAGCAGTACGACACCTACTCGGCGTGCGTCGAGGCGCTGAAGAACGGCGCGGTCGACGCGGTGACCACCGACGAGGTGATCCTGGCCGGCTACGCCGCGCAGACCCCGGGCGCGTTCAAGATCGTCGGCGAGCCGTTCTCCGAGGAGCGCTACGGCATCGGCCTGAAGAAGGGCGACACCGAGCTGCGCACCAAGATCAACGACGCGATCAAGAAGATGGAGCACGGACGGCGCCTGGAAGGCGGCGTTCGACAAGAACCTCGGCCCGCGGGCATCACCGCGCCCGCGCCGCCGCCGATCGACCAGCTGAGCCGCGAGTCACGGACGGCGCCGACGTGGAGCATCTTCACCGAGTATCAGCGACCAGATCTTCGAGGCGTTCTGGACCACGATCCAGCTGACGGTCTTCTCGGCGATCGGTGCGCTGATCCTCGGCACGGTGCTGGCCGCGATGCGGCTGGCGCCGGTGCCGATGCTCAACTGGATCGGCACGACCTACGTCAACGTGGTGCGCAACACCCCGCTGACGCTGATCATCCTGTTCTGCTCGTTCGGGCTGGCCCAGACGCTGGGCATCACGCTGGTCGATCCGAAGTCGCCGACGTCGATCGAGGACAGCAACTTCCGGCTGGCGGTGCTCGGGTTGACGGTCTACACCGCGGCGTTCGTGTGTGAGACGGTGCGCTCCGGGGTCAACACGGTGCCGCTCGGCCAGGCCGAGGCGGCCCGGTCGCTTGGGCTTGACGTTCGGCCAGAACCTGCGAATCATCCTGCTGCCGCAGGCTTTTCGCGCGGTGATCATTCCGCTGGGCTCGGTGCTGATCGCGCTGACGAAGAACACCACGATCGCCTCGGCGATCGGCGTGGCCGAGGCGGCGCTGCTGATGAAGGAGATGATCGAGAACGACGGCGGCGCTGCTGCTACGTCGGCGCCATCTTCGCGCTCGGGTTCGTCATCCTGACGCTGCCGCTGGGGCTGTTGTTCGGCTGGCTGGGCAAGCGAATGGCGGTGGCGCGGTGAGACGCTGGCGAGCGGACACGCTATCGGTTCTCTTCGACGCGCCGGGGCCGCGGGCGCGGGTACGCAACCACGTGATCACCGCGCGTCACGGTCGCTGCGTCATCGCTGCTGGTGATCTGGGTGGTGCTACTCCAAGCTGGACTCCAAGGGCCAGCTCACCGCCGCGAAGTGGGAGCCGTTCCTGACGGCGAACCTGTGGAAGACCTACGTCCTGCCCGGCATCCAGGGCACGCTGACCGCGGCCGCGGTGTCGATCGTGCTGGCGCTGGTGCTCGGGATTCGTGCTCGGCGTCGGCCGGCTGTCGACCCACACCGGCGATCCGGTGGGTGTGCTCGGTGATCGTGGAGTTCTTCCGCGCCGTGCCCGTGCTGATCATGATGATCTTCGCCTACTTCCTGTACGCGGACTACGACGTGTTCCCGTCCAAGCACCTGGCGCTGGCCGGCGTCATCACCGGCCTGACGCTGTACAACGGCGCGGTCATCGCCGAGATCGTCCGCGCCGGCGTCAACGCGCTGCCCCGCGGGCAGTCGGAGGCGGCGTCGGCGCTGGGCCTGACGCTGGGGCCAGACGATGCGGTCGATCCTGCTGCCGCAGGCGATCACGTCGATGCTGCCGGTGCTGATCTCGCAGATGGTCGTGGTGCTCAAGGACACCGCGATCGGCTACCAGATCACCTTCCTCGAGATGGTGCGCCAGGGCACCGCAGGTCGGCTCGTCCTACGGCAACTACATTCCCGCGCTGATCGTCATCGCGGTGCTGATGATCAGCCGTCAACTTCGCGCTGTCGTCGTTCGCGACGTGGCTGGAGGGCCGGATGCGCCGGTCCCGTCGCGGCCCGGCGCCGCTGCACGTCGGCCAGCCCGTCACGCAGGGCACGTTCGCCGCCGGCGGCGGCGGCACGATCTGAACCCCGCGTTGAACCTGGCAGTCTCCTGATTCGTGCCCAAAGTGGCTGGGCGCATTTGCTGCGCACGGTCGAACCGATCACGGACACACTCACCGGGGAGTCGTCATGAATGTATCTGTCCGTTCGTATCTGACATCGGGTCTGGTGGCGGCCACCGCCGGCGCAATCGTCGTGGCACCCATCGAGGTGCAGGCGCCCGCCGAGGCGCAGGCGCGACCCGTCGCCCTTACAGCGCAGGTGCAACCGCTGCAGCTGCCTGCGCAGATTCCTGCGCTGATCGCTGAGCAGGTGGCGTTCAACACGGGGGTCGCGGTTGATTTCGTCGTGACCGGGGCCGGGTTGATCGGCCAGCAGGTCCAGGTCGCGCAGAGGCTCGCCGACGACATCGGCAACGGCACACCGGTACCGGTGGCATTGGGTCGGGCGGTCGTGGGATTCATAAACATCGAGGTGGTCGCCGGTCACGAACTGGTGGGCTTCGGCAGGCAGTTGGTGGACTTCCAGATCCAATTCCTCGGCAACGTCACATCCCAGCTGCCGCCCCCCATCGCGAGGCCAGCCGGGCAGGCCCTCGCTGTCAGCGCCGACGCCGTTGACACCGTCAGCGATGTGACGAACGGCATCATCGACCGCCTGCGCGCAGCTGACGCCCAATCTGCCCGTCGCGCAGTCGGCACGCAAGACGTCCGGTCAGCCGAACAACATCGTGGCGTTACGCCGCGACAACACGAAATCGACTGAAGTCCAGCGCAACTCGGCGAACACCGCGATTTCCGGCGTCGGGGACACCGTACGCCGAGTCAGCCACACGCTTCGCGACTCCGTCCGCCGCAGCTCTCGGCGAATGCGGCCAACGCCGCGCAGGAGTCGAACGCCGGCAGCGACCATCAGCAGCGGCACCGGCGGGATCGTCAGCAGGACAACTCTGGCGACGGCAACGGCAACGCCGAGCAGGGGAAGGCCGCCAACTGACCCGCGGCGTTCACGCCTATCGGCCGCACGGCATCGATCTCGCCAGGTGCCAGTGCAGTGGTTTCGTGGTGGAATCAGTCGGTCCCGTCGGCGAGAACGGAAACGGAAATGACCGTCTGGTTCATCACCGGAGCGTCCGGGGCTTCGGGCTCAGATCACGCGCGAAGCGCTGTCCGCGGTGACAGCGTGGTCGCGACTGCCCGCAACCCGCAGACGGTGCTGGACGCGATCCCTGACGGTGCGACCGGTTGCTCGCCGTCGGACTGACGTCAGCGCGCCCGAGCAGGTCACACATGCGGTGGACGCCGCGATCGAGCGCTTCGGCCGCATCGATGTCGCTGGTCAACAACGCGGGCCGCGGCCTGGTGGGCGCGGTCGAGGAAACCTCCGACGCGGAAGCCCGCGCGATCTTCGACGTCAACGTGTTCGGCCTGCTGGCAGTCACCCGAGCGGTCCTGCCGCACATGCGGGCGGCCCGGTCCGGCCTGGTGGTGAACCTGTCGTCGGTGGGCGGTTTCGTCGCATGGCCCGGTTGGGGTGTGTACGCGGCGACCAAGTTCGCGGTGGAGGCGCTGTCGGAGGCCATGACCCACGAGCTGGCGCCGCTGGGCATCAAGTCGGTGGCCATCGAGCCGGGCCCGTTCCGCACGAACTTCCTTGACGGCAGCAGCCTTTCGGTAGTCAGACACGACTCGACGACTACTCGGCGACGGCCGGCGCGGCCCGCGACTGGGCCGCCGACACCAACTACGGCCAGGACGGCGACCCGGTGAAGGCCGCCAAGATCATCGTCGACCTGGCCTCGTACGACGAGCTGCCCGAGCGAATCCAGCTTGGCTCCAACGCCGTCGACGACGTCGCCGCCAAGCTGCAGCGCACGGCCAGCGACCAGGAGCAGTGGCGATCGGTCAGCCTGTCGGCCGACTTCGCCGCGAGCTAGACCTTGCGGCGCTCCCGCTCGTTGGCCAGCTGCGGCCTTGACCACGTCGAACGCCATCGTCTGGCTGTAGCCGCGGCGCGCCAGCATCCCGACCAGCCGACGCACCACCTTGGCGTCATCGTCGTCGCCGAGGCGTTCCCGGCGCAGCTTGTCGCGGACCAGCTGCTCGGCGCGCTCCCGCTCGGCGCCGGCATCGATATCGGCCAGCGCGGCGGTGATCACCTCGTTGTCCACGCCCTTGGTGCGCAGCTCGGCGGCCAAGGCGCGCTTGCCTTTTCCGGCATTCACCCGCCGCGACCGCACCCACTGCTCGGCGAAGTCGGCGTCGTCGACCAGGCCGACCTCGGCCAGCCGGTCGAGCACCTGGGCGCTGACGTCGTCGGGGTAGCCCCGCTTGGTCAGCTGGCCTGCCAGCTCGGCGCGGGTGCGCGCCCTCGCGGTGAGCAGGCGCAGGCACAGCGCCCGCGCCTGCTCCTCGCGGGAGAGTTCGGCGGACTTAGAAGTCGACGGGGGCGGGCAGGACTTCGTCATCGGCGTCACCACGGCGCCGATGCCGAGCTTCTCCTTGATCTTCTTCTCGATCTCGTTGGCCATGTCGGCGTTCTCGATCAGGAAGTTCCGGGCGTTCTCCTTGCCCTGGCCCAGCTGCTCGCCCTCGTAGGTGAACCAGGAGCCGGACTTGCGGATGAAGCCGTGCTCGACACCCATGTCGATGAGCGAGCCTTCCTTGCTGATGCCCTTGCCGTAGAGGATGTCGAACTCGGCCTGCTTGAACGGCGGCGACACCTTGTTCTTGACGACCTTGCACGCGGGTGCGGTTGCCGACCGCGTCGGTGCCGTCCTTGAGGGTCTCGATTCGCCTGACATCCAGGCGAACCGAGGCGTAGAACTTCAAAGCCTTTCCGCCCGTTGTCGTTTCGGGCGAGCCGAACATCACGCCGATCTTCTCGCGGAGCTGGTTGATGAAGATCGCGGTGGTGCCCGAATTGCTCAGCGCGCCAGTGATCTTGCGCAGCGCCTGGCTCATCAGCCGGGCCTGCAGGCCGACGTGGCTGTCGCCCATCTCGCCCTCGATCTCGGCGCGCGGCACCAGCGCGGCCACCGAGTCGATGACCAGGATGTCCAGCGCGCCGGAGCGGATCAGCATGTCGGCGATCTCCAGCGCCTGCTCACCGGTGTCGGGCTGGGAGACCAGCAGCGAGTCGGTGTCCACGCCGAGCTTCTTGGCGTAGTCCGGATCCAGCGCGTGCTCGGCGTCGATGAACGCCGCGATGCCGCCGGCGGCCTGGGCGTTGGCGACCGCGTGCAGCGCGACGGTGGTCTTACCCGAGGATTCCGGGCCGTAGATCTCGACGACCCGGCCGCGCGGCAGGCCGCCGATGCCGAGCGCCACGTCCAGGGCGATCGAGCCGGTGGGGATGACCGAGATCGGCTGGCGCACCTCGTCGCCGAGCCGCATCACCGAGCCTTTGCCGTGGTTCTTCTCGATCTGCGCGAGCGCCAGCTCGAGGGCTTTCTCGCGATCAGGGGCCTGCGCCATGGGTGGGTCTCCGTCCTCGGTGGTGATCGGTTTTCGATCGGTTGGCCGTGACGTTAGAGGTAGGTGCCGACAAGTCGTCGTTTCCGCTGTCGCCCACAGTAGACGAACACCTGTTCGATTCAAGCTGACACGCCGATCGCTGACGGGTCGACAGAAAATCGGCCTATCGTGGGGTCACCGGCTCGGCAGAGCGGACAGACATGCACGAAATGGCGATCACGCAGAGTGTTGTCGACGCGGTGTGTGAGCATGCCGCGGGTCGCCGCGTGCACAGCGTCAAGCTCGAGGTCGGTGCGCTGTGCGCGGTCGTGCCCGACTCCATGCAGTTCTGCTTCGAGCTGGCCACCCAGGGCACCGTCGCCGACGGCGCCCTCCTCGATCTCGACATGCAGCCCGGCGCGGCGCGCTGCCGCACCTGCCAACGGACGTTCGAATTGCACGACCTGATCCTGTTGTGCCCGTGCGGGAGTGCCGATGTCGAAGTGCTGGCCGGCCGCGACCTGCGGATCCTCTCGATGGAAGTGAGCTGACCATGTGCGCGACATGCGGCTGCGGCGACGACGGCGCCGTCATCACCGCTGGCCAGGACACGAGCACGCACGAGCACGACCACGATCACACGATCACCACCACGACGACGGCCACACCCACACCGAGACCATCTCGCTGGAGCAGAAGGTTCTGCGCGAAGAACGATCTGCTCGCCGAGCAGAACCGGCAGTGGCTCGCCGAGCGCGGCATCCTCGCGCTCAACGTCACCAGCTCACCCGGCGCGGGCAAGACGACGCTGCTCGAACGCACCATCCGCGAGCTGACGGCCGACCGGCCCGTCGCCGTCATCGAAGGCGATCAGGAGACGCTGCTCGACGCCGAGCGAATCCGGGCCGCGGGCGCGCGGGCGGTACAGGTCAACACCGGCGCCGGCTGCCACCTCGACGCCGACATGGTGCACCGCGCCCTGCACGCACTCGGACCCGGAATCCGAGTCGCTGCTGTTCATCGAGAACGTCGGCAACCTGGTCTGCCCCGCGCTGTTCGATCTCGGCGAGCACAGCAAAGTCGTCGTCATCTCGGTGACCGAGGGCGCCGACAAGCCGCTGAAGTATCCGCACATGTTTGCCGCGGCCGGACTCGTCATCATCAACAAGATCGATCTGCTGCCGTACGTGGACTTCGATCTTGAAAAATGCGCTGGCTACGCGCGATCGGTTAACCCGGGCGTCAATATTTTGCCGTTGTCGGCGACAACTGGTGAGGGTGTCCCGGCATGGTACGAGTGGATCGCTTCGCAGGCAGGCCGATCGGCAAACGTAGTCATGTCACAAGATTCCGTTGACAAGACATAGCTGCCGGAGTAAACCCAGAACCAGCGTTCGAAGAACAGGGCGCCAACGTCCGATGTGACGATTGGGACCCCCAGCCCGGGTCCCGGAAAGCTGTGACATATGCCAACTGAGGCAGCAGTCAAAGCGGAAGAAGCCTTGATCCACGTTCTGTGGATCAACGCCGGCTTGAGTTGTGACGGTGATTCTGTGGCGCTGACTGCCGCCACGCAACCCAGCATCGAGGAGATCGCGCTCGGCGCGCTTCCCGGGCTGCCCAAGATCGCCGTGCACTGGCCCCTGATCGATTTCGAGTGCGGACCAAACGGGGGTGCGGACGATTTCCTCGAATGGTTCTTCAAGGCCGACCGGGGCGAATTGGAACCGTTCGTGCTGGTCGTCGAGGGGTCGATCCCGAACGAGCAGCTCCACGACGAAGGCTACTGGTGCGGGTTCGGCAACGACCCCGCGACCGGGCAGCCGATGACGACGAGCGAATGGCTGGACCGGCTGGCGCCCAAGGCCACCGCGATCGTCGCCGTCGGAACCTGCGCCACCTACGGCGGCATCCACGCGATGGCCGGCAATCCGACCGGAGCCATGGGTGTGCCCGACTATCTGGGCTGGGACTGGAAGAGCAAGGCCGGCATCCCGATCGTCTGCGTGCCCGGCTGCCCGGCCCATCCGGACAACATGTCCGAGACGCTGACCTATCTGCTGTACATGGCCACCGACCAGGCGCCGATGATTCCGCTCGACGATGCGTTGCGGCCCAAGTGGCTGTTCGGCGCCACCGTGCACGAGGGGTGCGACCGGGCCGGCTACTACGAGCAGGGTGATTTCGCGACCGAGTACGGCTCGCCGAAATGCATTGTGAAACTTGGCTGTTGGGGTCCGGTCGTCAAGTGCAACGTGCCCAAGCGCGGCTGGATCAACGGCATCGGCGGCTGCCCGAACGTCGGCGGCATCTGCATCGGCTGCACGATGCCCGGCTTCCCGGACAAGTTCATGCCGTTCATGGACGAGCCGCCGGGCGGCAAGGTGTCCACGACGGCGTTCGGGGCTGTACGGCTCGGTGATCCGCAGCCTGCGCCACGTCACCGGCCGGACCGTCGACAAAGAACCGAAGTGGCGCCATCCCGGCACGAAACTCACCACCGGAGCGACTCGCACCTGGTAGGTGCGGGTCCCCTTCGGCGCACACGGCGGGCGATGGCCCGGTTTCGGCGAAATGCCCTGTGGCGCAGTGGACCACACATAGAGAGAGAAGTTCGATGACAACGATCATCCCCGAGCCGTCACACGTGAAGCGCGACCCCGGCCAGCTCGTCGAGATGGCATGGGATCCCATCACCCGCATCGTCGGCAGCCTCGGCATCTACACCAAGATCGACTTCGACAACAAAGAAGTCGTCGAATGCCACAGCACGTCGTCGATCTTCCGCGGCTACTCGATCTTCATGAAGGGCAAGGACCCTCGCGACGCGCACTTCATCACCAGCCGCATCTGCGGTATCTGCGGCGACAACCACGCCACCTGCTCGTGCTACACCCAGAACATGGCGTACGGCGTCAAGCCGCCGCACCTCGGCGAGTGGATCGTCAACCTCGGCGAGGCCGCGGAATACATGTTCGACCACAACATCTTCCAGGAGAACCTGGTCGGCGTGGACTACTGCGAGAAGATGGTGTCCGAGACCAATCCCGGCGTGCTGGCCAAGGCCGAGAACACCCAGGCGCCGCACGCCGACGCGCACGGGTACCGGACCATCGCCGACATCATGCGGGCGCTCAACCCGTTCACCGGCGAGTTCTACCGGGAGGCGCTGCAGGTCAGCCGGTGGACGCGGGAGATGTTCTGCCTGATGGAAGGCCGGCACGTCCATCCGTCCACGCTGTACCCGGGCGGCGTCGGCACCACCGCCACCATCCAGTTGATGACCGACTACATGACCCGGCTGATGCGCTACGTCGAGTTCATGAAGAAGGTCGTGCCGATGCACGACGACCTGTTCGACTTCTTCTACGAGGCGCTGCCCGGCTACGACCAGGTCGGCCTGCGCCGCACGCTGCTCGGCTGCTGGGGCTCGTTCCAGGACCCCGAGGTCTGCAACTTCGCCTACAAGGACATGGAGAAGTGGGGCAACGCCATGTTCGTCACGCCCGGCGTGGTGGTCGACGGCAAGCTGCACACCCACTCGCTGGTGGACATCAACCTCGGCATCCGGATCCTGTTGGGACAGTTCGTATTACGACGACTGGACCGACCAGGAGATGTTCGTCAAGACCGATCCGCTGGGCAATCCGGTGGACCGGCGGCACCCGTGGAACCAGCACACCAACCCGCGCCCGCAGAAGCGCGACTTCGATTCGAACTACAGCTGGGTGATGTCGCCGCGCTGGTTCGACGGCAAGGACCACCTGGCGCTGGACACCGGCGGCGGGCCGCTGGCCCGGCTGTGGTCGACGGCGCTGGCCGGTCTGGTCGACATCGGCTACGTCAAGGCGACCGGCCACAGCGTGCAGATCAACCTGCCGAAGACCGCGCTGAAGGGCCCGGTCTCGTTCGAGTGGAAGATCCCGCAGTACGGCAGCAACACGATCGAGCGCAACCGCGCCCGCACGTACTTCCAGGCCTATGCCGCCGCCTGCGCGCTGCATTTCGCCGAGAAGGCGCTCGTCGAGATCCGCGCGGGCCGCACCAAGACGTGGGAGAAGTTCGACGTGCCCGACGAGGGCATCGGCTGCGGGTTCACCGAGGCGGTGCGCGGGGTGCTGAGCCACCACATGGTGATCCGCGACGGCAAGATCGCGAACTACCATCCGTATCCGCCGACGCCGTGGAACGCCAATCCGCGCGACAGCTACGGCACGCCGGGCCCGTACGAGGATGCGGTGCAGGGCCAGCCGATCTTCGAGGAGAACGACCGGGAGCACTTCAAGGGCATCGACATCATGCGCACGGTGCGCAGTTTCGATCCGTGCCTGCCCTGCGGTGTGCACATGTATCTGGGCAAGGGCAAGACGCTGGAGAGGTTGCACTCCCCCACCCAGTCCGTCACCGGGGAATGACATATGCCGCATCGCCCGGATAACACCCGAAGAAGACGCGCAGTGGCGCACGGCGGGCGATCGGATACAGACTCTGCTCGACGCCAGCGCAGCGGGTGGCGCCGTCGCGCACGAACGCGCGGAGCAGCTGGTCCGTGAGGTCACCGACCTCTACGGTGCCGGCCTGGAACGGATGATGCGGCATGGCGGTCGAACGCGCAACCCGGAGCTGGCCGATGCGTTCGCCGCCGACGACCTGGTCGCCAGCCTGCTGCTGGTGCACGGGCTGCACCCGCACGACGTGGAGCGGCGGATCGCGGACGCGCTCGACAGCGTGCGGCCCTACCTCGGGTCGCACGGCGGCGACGTGCATCTGCTCGAGGTCGACGGCGAGGTGGTCCGCTGCAGTTCGCCGGCAGCTGCAAGAGCTGCCCGTCGTCGGCGGTCACCCTGGAGCTGGCCGTCGAGGATGCGGTGCGGGCCGCGGCGCCGGAGATCTCGTCCGATCGAAGTGGTGGCCGCGGAAGCGGAGCCGACGGCCGTCGGTGATCCCGGCGGACTGCCTGCTGAGCCGCGTGCGCACGCAGCCGCACGGGCACGTGTGGCACCCGGTGCCCGACCTCGCCGAGCTCGCGCCGGGCGAGGTCGGCGGGTTCGCGGTGGCGGGCATCACGGTGCTGGCCTGCCGGGTCGGCGACGAGCTGTTCGCCTACCGCGACCGCTGCGGCGGCTGCGGCGAGTCGCTGGCGGGCGCGGCGCTGCACCGCCGGCTGGGCTCCGGCGCGACGCGGTGCTGCGGTGCCCGCGCTGCCACGCGCATTTCGACGTCGTGCACGCCGGTGCCTGCGTCGACGGAAACGGCCGCACCGGCGCGCATCTCGAGCCGATGCCGCTGCTGGTGCGCGACGGCGTGCTGTCGATGGCGGTCGCCGAGGCGGTGGCGTCGATGACGACCGGCGCCTACGACGTGCTGGCCCGGATCCGCGCCGACCGGACGGCGCCGCAGCCCGCCGGCGAACGCTGCGAGATGTGCGCGGAAGCGATCGCCGACGAGCACCAGCACGTGGTGAATGTCGAAGGCCGGCAGCTGATGTGCGTCTGCCGGGGCTGCTATCTGCTGTTCACCGACACCACGCCGAGCTGCGCTACCGCGCGGTCCCCGACCGCTATCTCGGCGTTCCCGGAGTTCGCGCTCGACCGGCGGCAATGGGAGGCACTGCAGATCCCGGTCGGGCTGGCGTTCTTCTTCCGCAACTCGGCGCTGGACCGCACGGTGGCGTTCTATCCCGGCCCGGCGGGCGCCACCGAATCGGAGCTGGATCTGCGAGTCCTGGAACGACATTCGCGCCGCCGACCCGCGGGTGGACATGCTCGCCGACGACACCGAGGCGCTGCTGGTGCGGGTGCCCGACGACGAAACCGCTGCGCCGCAGATGCTATCTGCTGCCGATCGACGCCTGCTACGAGTTCGTCGGCCGGCTGCGGATGCTGTGGCACGGCTTCGACGGCGGCCAGGAGGTGCGCGAGTTCATCGACGAGTTCTTCGAGCAGCTCGCCGCCCGCAGCAAGGTCGGTGACGCCGATGACCGAGGTGACGTTCGCCGTGCTCGAGCGTCGCACCGGAACCGTACGCGGTGACGCCGATGCTGACCGCGCGGGTCGGCATCGCCGCGGTCGGCGACGAACCCGTCCACGCCATCGCGCTGCGCTGCCAGGTGCGCATCGAACCGCTGCGGCGCGGCTACTCCGACGACGAGGCCGCGGGCCTGATCGACCTGTTCGGCCCGCGCGAGCGCTGGGCCACCACCCAGCACACCTTCCTGTGGCAGCACACCACCGCGATGGTGCCGGGTTTCACCGGCGCCACCCAGGTCGACCTGCCGCTGGAGTGCACCTACGACTTCGAGGTGGCCGCGGCGAAGTATCTGCACGCCCTGCGCGACGGCACGGTGCCGCTGCAGTTCCTGTTCAGCGGAACGGTTTTCATCAAGGGACGCGCGGCTTCGCGGTGCAGCAGGTGCCGTGGGACCGCGAGGACCGCTACGACATGCCGGTTTCGGTGTGGCGCGACCTGATGCAGCAGCACTATCCCGAACACCGGTTGGCTGCGGCTGAACCACGACACCCTCGACGCGCTGGCCGCCTACCGTTCGGCACGCGGGCTGCTCGTCGCTCGACGACGCCGTCACCTCGCTGCTGGCGGCCAGCTCGACGCGAGGAGCTCCGATGAGCGCCGACTGGGACCGGGCCCGCGCCATCGCCGACGCGGTGCTCTACGAGGGCTATCTGCTCTACCCGTACCGCGCCAACTCGAGCAAGAACCAGTCGCGCTGGCAGTTCGGGGTGCTCGGCCCGCCGGGCGCCGACAGCGCGGGCATCGGCGAGGACGACTCGCTGTCGGCGCAGGTGCTCGTCGCAGCCGGCACGGACGCCGACGCTGTCGGTCGTGGTGCGCTTCCTGCAGTTGCAGCACCGCGGCGTCGAGAAGGACACCGGCGACGGCCGGTTCGAACCGGTCGACGAGCTGGTCGTCGGGATCGCAGTCGTGGCTGACGCTGGGACGAGGCCGTCGAATGCGAGATCTCGTTCGGGCCGTTCGACATGCGAATCGGGCCTGCCGCAGACGCTTCCGATCGACGGTCGCCGCGGGCACCGACATCGAGACCGTCGACGGCGGCCGGCTGGTCCGCACCCGTCGCGCGCTGCGCGGCGCAACTGACGATCGCCGCCGAACCCGACGACGGGTTCGATGCGGCTGACGATGACGGTGCGCAACACCGCGGCGCCCGCCGAGCGACAAGGACGAGGCGATCGCCGTGTCGCTGATCGGCACCCACCTCGTCGCCGAGATCACCGACGGCGAGTTCGTCTCGCTGCTCGAACCACCCGCATCGGCCGACGACGCGGTCGCCCGGTGCCGGCACCACCGCTGCTTCCCGGTGCTGGCCGGTCCGGCCGGCGACCACGCGCCTGATGCTGGTGTCGCCGATCATCCTCTACGACCACCCCGAGATCGCCGAGCAGAGCGAGGGCGCGCTGTACGACTCGACGCGAGATCGACGAGATCCTCACGCTGCGGGTCATGACGATGACCGACGAGGAGAAGGCGCAGGCCCGCGCCACCGATCCGCTCGCCGCGCAGATCATCGACCGCTGCGACTCGATGTCGCCCGAGGCGATGCTGAACCTGCACGGCGTGCTGCGCAATCCGCACGCCGTCGACGACGCCGCCGGCGCTGATCCCCGAAGATCCCCGACGGCGTCGACTGGTGGGACCCGTTGGCCGACAACGCCGTCGGCCCGACATCGACGCGGTGCTGGTGAACGGTGTCCGGGTGAGCCGAGGCAGCCGGGTCCGGCTGCATCCGTCCCGCCGGGCCGACGCGCAGGACCTGTTCTTCGCCGACAAGATCGCGCGGGTCACCTCGGTGCACGAGACCGTCGACGGCGACCAGCACATCGGCGTCGTCATCGAGGACGACCCGGCCGCCGACCTGCACGAGTGGTACGGCCGCTACCTGTACTTCGCACCCGACGAAGTCGAACCGCTTGAGTCGAAAGGAGTCCGACATGGAAGTAGTGGGCTGGATCGCGGTCGGCGTCGTCGCGGCGTCGTCGTGCTCGGTGGCGGTGGTGGTCGGCGTGCGCTCGCTACCGGATGCCCGGCGCTACCTGAAGATCCGCCGGATGTAGCATTGGCAGGAGTGACATCACGTCCCAGATTCTGGTAGCCGGCATCGGCAACATCTTCCTCGGCGACGACGGATTCGGACCCGAGGTGATGCGCCATGTCCCCGAGCACGTCGCCGGCCCGCGCGTGCGGGTCGTGGACTACGGAATCCGGGGCATGCACCTGGCCTACGACCTGCTCGACGGGTGCGACGCGCTGGTGCTCGTCGACGCGCTGCCCGACCGCGGCGCGCCCGGCACCCTGCACGTCTTCGAGGCCGACCACGAAACGCTCTCGGCGGGAATCGGTCTGGATGCGCACGCGATGGATCCCGCCGCGGTGTTCGCCAGCCTCGCCGCGCTCGGCGGCACGCCGCCGCACACCGTCGTGATCGGCTGCGAGGTCGACGACGTCGAGGAGGGCATGGGCCTGTCCGACGCCGGTCGCCGCCGCCGTCCCCGACGCCGTGACGGCGGTCGAGGACGTCGTCGGCGCGTCTCGCTGACACCGCGGAGGGTGGGCTGAGCCATGTGTCTGGGAATTCCCGGACAGGTCGTGCGGATGCTGGAGGGCTACGGCGGCCAGCTCGCACTCGTCGACGTGGCGGGTGAGCACCGCAAGGTCAACATCGGCATGCTGCCCGAGGAGACGTTCGGCCCGGCGACTGGGTGATCATCCACATGGGCTTCGTCGTCGAGAAGACCGACAAGGCGGGCGCCGACGCCGCGATGGCCGGACTCGAGATGATGGGCCGCGGCGCGACTCGACATGGAGGCGTCCCCATGACCGGCGGCGCCGGCTGCGGGTCTGCGTGCGCGGCGTCGTGCAGGGCGTCGGCTTCCGGCCGTTCGTCTACACCACGCGCCGCCGCGCTCGGCCTGACCGGCTCCGTGCGCAACGACAGCTCCGGGCGCGATCATCGAGGTCGAGGGCGACGCAACGCGATCTCGACGACTTCCTGACCCGGCTGCGCCGACGACCGCCCGCCGCTGGCCGTCATCGAATCCGTTGAGACGCAGAAACTCCCGGTGGTCGGCGGCACCGGCTTCACGATCGCCGACACGTCGCGGTCCGACGGCGGCCGCACGCTGGCCTCCCCCGACGTCGCCATGTGCGCCGAATGCGCGGCCGAACAGCGCGACCCCGCCAACCGGCGCTACCGGCACGCCTTCGTCAACTGCACCAACTGCGGCCCGCGCTTCACCATCATCGCCTCGCTGCCCTACGACCGCGCCTCCACCACGATGGCCGCGCTTCCCGATGTGCGCCGACTGCGCACGCGAATACCCCGATCCCGCCGACCGCCGGTTCCACGCCCAGCCCGTCTGCTGCCCGAACTGCGGGCCGACGCTGCGCTACCGCGACCGGCGACGGCGACGTCGCCGACGGTGAATCGGCACTGCGCGCGGCCCGACGGCTGCTGCGCGACGGCGGCGTGCTCGCCGTCAAGGGCATCGGCGGCTACCACCTGGCCTGCGACGCCGGCAACGAGGCCGCGGTCGCCGAACTGCGACAGCCGAAAGCGCCGCGGCGACAAGCCGTTCGCGGTGATGGTGCCCGATCTGGCGACCGCGCGCCGCATCGCGGTCGTCGACGAGGCATCGCGCAGCGGCTGCTGTCCGGTCCGCAGCGCCCGATCGTGCTGATGCCCCGGCGGCCCGGCGCCCCGGTCGCCGACTCCGTCGCGCCGCACAACCCCGACCTCGGCGTGATGCTGGCCTACACACCGCTGCACGCGCTGCTGTTCGGGCTGCCAGGCGACGAACCGGGACCGGCCGTGCTGGTGATGACATCGGGCAATCTCGGCGGCGAACCGATCTGCTTCACCGACGACGATGCGCTCGACCGGCTTTCGCACCTCGCCGACGGCTGGCTGATGCACGACCGGGACATCCTGGTGCCGTGCGACGACTCCGTCGTGCGGGTCGTCGACGGCGTGCGAGCTGCCGATCCGGCGCTCCCGCGGCTACGCGCCGCTGCCGGTGGCGCTGCCGGTGCCGGTGCCGCCGACGCTGGCCGTCGGGGGCGACCTGAAGAACACCTTGGCCGTCGCCGAGCAGCAAGTACGCCTGGCTGAGCCAGCACATCGGCGACATGGACGACCTGGCCACGCTGTCGGCGTTCGACTCCGCCGAACGGCATCTCGAGGCGTTGACCGGCGTCAGCCCCGGAAATCGTTGTCGCGGACTCACATCCGGGCTACCGCTCCACCGCGTGGGCGCACCGCAATGCCGGCGGCCGGCCGGTCCGGACGGTGCAGCACCACCACGCGCACATCGCCGCGGTGATGGCCGAGCACGGCCTGGACGGGATCGCAGCGCGTGCTCGGCTTCGCCTTCGACGGAACCGGTTACGGGCCCGACGGTGCGGTCTGGGGCGGCGAGGTGCTGCTCGCGGACTACAAGGGCTATCAGCGGCTGGCGCACTTGAAGTACGTGCCGCTGGCCGGCGGCGATGTCAGCGTGCTGCGGCCGTACCGGATGGCGCTGTCGCATCTGTGGGCGGCCGGCCTGGCCTGGGACGACGACCTGCCGCCGGTGCGCGGCATGCCCGCACGACGAGCGCCGGGTACTGCTGCACCAGCTCGAGACCGGGCTGGGATGCGTGCCGACATCCAGCATGGGCCGGCTGTTCGACGCGGTGTCGGCGCTGGCCGGTGTGCGGCAGGTCGGTCGCCTACGAAGCTCAGGCGGCGATCGAGCTGGAGGGGTTGTCGCGCGACGCCGATCAGCGCGGTACGCGCTACGCGTTCGGCGTCGATGCGAGCCGACTTCCGGCGGTCATCGACCCCGCCCCGGTGCTCGCCGCGATCATCGACGACCTGCGCGCCGGCACTCCGACCGGCGTGATCGGGGCGAGGTTCCACCGCGCCGTCGCCGACCTGGTCGTCGACCTCGCCGCGGTGGAGGACACCGGCAGCCAACCGATCGCGCTGTCCGGCGGCGTGTTCCAGAACGCGATGCTGCTGCGGCTGGCGCTGGACGGCCTTCGGGCCAAGGGCTTTCAGGTGATCACCCACCGCCATGTGCCGCCCAACGACGGCGGCATCGCACTCGGTCAGCTCCTGGTCGGGACATCGGGGTGATCACGATGACCGCACTACACGAGCAGAAGCTCCCGGCGGGTTATGCGTTGTTCGCCCGCTACGCGTTCCCGCCCAACGAGCTCGGCTACTGCGGTCCCGCCGATGCCGACGTGCTGCTGCGCGGCGACAACGCCAGCGAAGTCGCCGCGCACGCCAAGGAGTTCGACGGCGCATGGCCGTATCTGCGGGCCATCGCCGAGGCGGCGGGCACGCCGGACGCGCTGGACGCCGACGTCGTCCGCAGTTACTGGGTCGGCGGGCCCGAGCTGGACCGCGTCGACCCGCGGCCCTGCTGGAGAGGCTGCGCAGCGCATTCAAGGGTCAGGTCACCGGACTGCTCTCCGACCTGGCCCGGCCGCACGGCGTGCTGGCGCATCACAGCTTCCACGTCTTCGTGGTCTACCCATGGGTGCGGTTCCTCGACCGCGACGCGACGACCGCGCTGCAGGTGCTGCAGGACTGCCGGATCCGTTGGGGAACGGTCGAATCCGTCGAAGACGAGCATGCGGTGATCGACGACGCGTCCGCTGACATTCACCGACGGCACCCTGGCGCTCGGCGAACCGACAACCGAACGGGTGCGGTGGCGCAAGGACGGAGTATCGCTGATCGAGCCGCCCGCTCGCGGCGACGTCGTGTCGGCGCATTGGGACTGGGCCTGCTGGCGTTCTCGCCGACACCGAGTGCGCGGCGCTGGCCGACGCGACGCAGACCACGCTCGATTTGGTGAACGCCGCCCGCGAAAGGGGGCGACGACCAATGACCATCACCACAGAACCGGGCGGGGGCTTCGTCGACACCGAGCTGTCCGCGGACCTGGCCGCCGCAGCGCTGGATCTGGCCCGCAAGTTCCACGACGGCGCCACGCTGTGGGTGATCTCTCCGCAATGGGAACCGCACGCCCATCACGTCGCGGTCGAGTTCGTCCATCCCGTGATCATGGGTAAACGGGCACTGCCGTCGGTGGCGCTCGTCGACCCGGACCCGGTGGCGCAGGCGCGGGTCGCCACCCAGCCGGGCGACCTGCTTCTCGGCGGTGGCGTCGGCCGACGAACCCGCCGTGGTCGACGCGATGCGGCGGGCACCGGCATGGGGCGCGCTGACCTTGTGGATCGGCTCCGGCCCGCGCCCGCCTGCCGGCGCCGCCAACCACATCCTGTGGGTGGACTCCGACGACCCGATGGTGCCGGCCACCGGACGGTTCGTGCTGATGTACCACCTGCTGTGGGAGCTCACCCACGTCTGCTTCGAACACCCGGGGCTGCTGAAGCCCCCGGCCGAGGACTGCACCGACGAAGTCTGCGTGACCTGCAGCGACGAAGGACGGCTCGGCGAAGTGATCCTGGAGCCCGCCGACCCGTTGGGTCAAGCTCTGGTCCGCACCGCGAAGGGCGAGGAATGGGTGGACGTCACCGTGCTGGGCGACGGTTGCGCCGAACGACCTGGTGCTGGTGCACGCGGGAACGGCGATCACGCGCCTGGACGACACCGCTGAGGAGGTGAACCGATGACGACGCATGGCAGGGAAAGCACCGAAAGCACCGGCTTTCTGTATCCGTTCATCGAGTCGGAGGAGACCGACGCCGGCAGCCTGCTGGACGACCTCGCCGCCTCCGCCAGGGGCAAGGCCGCCGAAAGCGCCCGCCTGCAACGGGAATCGCTGGACGAGTACGAGCCGGCGCTGACCGCCGCGGGAATCGAGATGGCCGACAGGTTCCTGCGCGGCGGCCGGCTCTACACGTTGGGCAACGGCGGCAGCTCCACCGACGCCGCGACGCTCGCGTCGCTGTTCAGCCGCCCGGCCCGGGGCCGCGCGGTGGCGGCGTGGTCGCTGGCCGCCGACGAGGCGGTGGTGACCGCGCTCGGCAACGACGTCGGCTTCGAGCTGATCTTCAAACGGCAGATCATCGCCCACGCTCGCGACCGCGACGTCGCCATCGCGTTGTCGACCTCTGGCAACTCCGAGGACCTGATGGCGGCGATCACCGAGGCCAAGCAGCGGGGGCTGTTGACGATCGGATTCTCCGGCCACGACGGCGGCCGGATGGCGGTGGCCGAGGATCTCGACCACTGCTTCACGGTGCACAGCCAGAGCATCCACCGCATCCAGGAAAGCCACGCCATGCTCGGCTACCGGCTGTGGTCGGTGGCGCAGGAACACATGTCCCGTCCCCGAAACGGAGCGCACACTTCATGAGCCCAACCGACGCGATGACGCGCGGCCGAACGCGAAGACCGCGTGCTGGAACGGATCGACAAGTTCCGGCAGCGACGTCCGCGGCTGCTCGACGACGTGGTCACGCTCGCGCACGGCGCAGGCGGCAAGTCCTCGGCGGCGCTCGTCGACGCCGTGTTCCTCGAGGCGTTCCGCAACGACGAACTCGAACAACTCGGCGACGCCGCCGCGCTGCGCACCCCGTCGGGTGAGCGGCTCGCGTTCTCCACCGACTCGTTCGTGGTTTCGCCGCGGCGCTTTCCGGGCGGTTCGATCGGGCACGTCGCCGTGCACGGGACCGTCAACGACCTCGCGGTGTCGGGCGCGCGCCCGCAATGGCTGTCGGCGGCCTTCGTCATCGAGGAGGGCTTTCCGATCGCCGAGCTGCGCGAAATCGTCGCGGACATGAGCGAAGCCGCCGCCAGGGCGGGCGTGCAGATCGTCACCGGTGACACCAAGGTCGTCGGCAAGGGCGCCGCCGACGGTGTGTACATCTCGACCGCCGGTGTCGGGGTTGTTCCCGAGGGCAGGCACCTGTCGCGCGATCTCGTGCAGCCCGGCGACAAGGTGCTGTTGTCCGGCACCATCGGCGAACACGGGATGGCGGTCATGCTCGCGCGCGGCGACCTGGCCATCGACGCCGACATCGCCTCCGATACCGCCCCGGTGCACGAACTGGTCGAGGCACTGCTGGAGGCGGCGCCGTCGACGCGGTGGATGCGCGACGCGACCCGCGGCGGCGTCGGAACGGTGGCCAACGAACTCGTCAAGGACTCGCCGTTCGCGCTGATCCTGGACGAGGCAAGCATTCCGGTCCAGCCACAGGTGCTCGGCGCGTGCGACATGCTCGGCATCGATCCGCTGTACGTCGCCAACGAGGGCAAGTTCGTCGCGATCGTCGCGCCCGACGAGGCCGACGCTGCGATCGCCGCGTTGCGGGCGCATCCGCAGGGCGCCGACGCGACGGTGGTTGGCGAGATCGTCCCTGAGCCCCACGGCATCGTCGCGCTGCGAACTTCGTTCGGCGGCAGCCGAATCGTCGACATGCTCGTCGGCGACCCGCTGCCGCGAATCTGCTGATGAGCTTTGAAGAGGAGATTGACGATGTGTCTGGGAATCCCCGGTCAGGTGGTCGACATCGTCGACGCCGAACAGTCTCTGGCCAAGGTCGACGTCAACGGCGTACGCAGAAACATCAGCGTGCGACTGCTGGCCGACGACAACCTGCAGGTCGGTGACTGGGTGTTGGTGCACGTCGGGTTCGCGATGGCCAAGATCGACGAGCGCGAGGCGAAGCTGACGCTGGATCAGGTGCAGAAGATGGGCGCCGACTACGTCAATGAGATCGAAGCATTCAACTCGTCCGAGATCGCCTATGAAGAGGCTCGAGCATGAAGTTCGTCGACGAATTCCGGGACCCGGCGGCCGCACGCGCCCTGGTCAAATCGATCACCGAACTCGCGACCGGCGACGAGTTCAAGTTCATGGAGGTGTGCGGCGGTCACACGCACACCATCTACCGGCACGGAATCGAGCATCTGCTGCCGGAGACGGTCGAGCTGGTGCACGGGCCAGGCTGTCCGGTCTGCGTGATCCCGATGGGCCGCGTGGACGACGCGATGTGGCTGGCCGAACAGCCCAACATCATCTTCACGACGTTCGGCGACATGATGCGGGTGCCCGGCTCCAAGGGCAACCTCATCGAGGCCAAGGCGCGCGGAGCCGACGTGCGATTCGTCTACTCGCCGCTCGACGCGCTCAAGGTGGCCATCGACAACCCCGACAAGCACGTCGTGTTCTTCGCCGTCGGCTTCGAAACCACCGCACCGTCCACCGCCGTGACGCTGGTCCGGGCGCGAGCGCTCGGCGTGCAGCAACTTCAGCATCTTCTGCAACCACGTCACGATCGTCCCGCCGATCAAGGCCATCCTCGAATCGCCCGACCTGCGGCTGTCCGGGTTCCTCGGACCCGGCCACGTCTCCACGGTGGTGGGCATACGGCCGTACCGGTTCGTGCCCGAGGTGTACGGAAAGCCAATGGTGGTAGCGGGATTCGAGCCGCTCGACATCCTGGCGTCGGTGCACATGCTGCTGCAGCAGATCCGCGACGGCCGCTGCGAGGTGGAGAACCAGTACACCCGCGTGGTGCGGCCGGAGGGCAACACCCAGGCGCTGAAGCTGATGTCCGAGACATTCGAGTTGCGGCCCCATTTCGAGTGGCGCGGGCTGGGTTTCATCTCACAGAGCGCACTGAAGGTCCATCGCGACTACGCCGAGTTCGATGCGGAGCTGAAGTTCGACATGCCCGGCGTGCGGGTCGCCGACCCCAAGGCCTGCCAGTGCGGCGAGGTTCTGAAGGGCGTCATCAAGCCGTGGGAGTGCAAGGTGTTCGGCACCGCGTGCACACCCGAGACGCCGATCGGCACGTGCATGGTCTCCCCCGAGGGCGCCTGCGCGGCCTACTACAACTTCGGCAGGCTGCACCGGGAGACGGCGCAGCTGCTCGGCCAGCGCGGCTAGCCGCAGTTTCGGGCGCAAACGACCGGGTACTCAGCCCACGGTCGCCGCAGCCATGCGGCGGCTGTGAGGAGTAATCATGAGCAGCCCACAAGACCGCTTCGCCGGCGAACCGGCACCCGGATCGCGAGACACCGGATCGGACGAGCCATCAGCTGGCGAAGATCGCCCATCGGGCACCTACGAGGGCGACGAATCCGTGCCCGCGCACGGCGAGCGAAGTCCGACTTCGACACCCGGATCACCAACGAGCCGCCGCGCGACGTCGAGCCCGAGGTTCCACCCTACGAAGGCCGCACGAGGGAAAAGTCCGCTAACGTCACCACTGATCACGCGGGACATCGAAGTCGGCGCAGAGCGCCCGCCAGACGTCGCGCGGGCTCGACGCCGTCCTCGATGGCCTGCGCGGCGGTGCGCCCGCCGAAGCCGGTCAGCACGTGGTCGACGAGCAGCGATCGGCCCCGCACCGGGCCGAACTGGCCCTCGACGAGTTCGTTGAATTCGGTCAACCGCACGCAGCCAACCTACGCCGACGGCGCCAGCGCTTCATGGCACACCCGTACCGGATCTGCCACGTCGGCGGCGGTGGCGCCTGGCGCGCTTGGCGGCCTCGGCGTACCGCGGCGAAGACAACACCTCGCCGACCGCCGCCGCAAGCGCCTCGGCGGTCAAGCGGCCGCACCAACTGCGCACTGCCCTGTCGCACAAGGCGATTGGCGATCTCCCACTGATCGCCGCCGCCGGGCACCACGACCATCGGCACCCCCGCCAGCAGCGTCTTGGACACCATGCCGTGCCCGCCGCCGCAGATCACCAGATCGGCGTGCGACAGCAGTTCGTCCTGGCGGCCGAGGCCCACCACCGCCCACGGCGGCACGTCGACGTCGTCACCACCCAGCCGCGACACCACGACCCGCGACGCCCTCGGGCAGCACTCCCCCGGCCGCAGCGCCTCCAGCGCCACCTCGGCCATACCGCGGGCGCCTGACTTCGCCGTCGACGGCGCGACGACGACGACCGGGCCGTCCCCAGGCGGGATCTCCAGCACCGTGTCGGTCGGCTCGAAGTGCAGCGGGCCGACGACGACGGCCTCGTCCGGCCAGTCCGGGCGCGGCACCTCCAGCGCGGGCAGCGTCGCGATGAGCCGGCGCAGCGGCCCGGGATCGGCTGCGGGCAGCCCGATTTCGACCCTGACCGCCGAGCGCTGGCGGAGTCCCGCACGCCACGCCCGTGCGGTCAGCGCCCGCAACACGGCATCGCGCAGCCGGCCTCGGATCCCGACGCCAGGCGCCAGCCCGCTGCCGAGCGGCGGAAGGCCCTTCGACGGCCGGTACAACGGCGCGGGGTTGAGCTCGATCCACGGAATGCCGATCAGCTCTGCCGCCAGGCCGCCGCAGGCGGTGATCACGTCGGAGACCACCAGATCGGGCGCCAGGTCGCGCAGCAGCGGCACATTCAGCACCGCCATCCGCGCCGCGCGCTGGTGAATCTTCGCGCCTGCGTCGGTGTCGTCGTCGAGTTCGGTCTGGGTCCAGCCCGACGAGTTCGACCGCGTCCACCCCGACCGAACGGGCCGTGTCGAGCCATTCGGTGCCGGTCAGCAGCGTCGGTGAATCGCCCGCGGCCAGGAACCGGCGGCACAGCGCGAGCGCGGGAAAGGCGTGTCCAGGATCGGGTCCGGCGACCACGGCGACGCGCATGCGGCTACCCTGCCACAGCGGCCCGCCACTAGGCTGGGGGCCATGACGGGGAGCACACATCAGCAGTGGACACCACGGCCAACGCACGCACGGTGGAGACGTTCCTGTACGCGCTGCAGGACGAGGACTTCGACGCGGCGGAGGCCGTGATGGCCGACAACTTCGTGTGGCAGAACGTCGGCTATCCCACCATGCGTGGCCGGAAGCGCATCATGAGCGTGTTCCGGCGCGGTGAGGGCCGCGTGGGCTTCGAGGTGAAGTTCCACCGGATCGCCGCCGAGGGCAACGCGGTGCTGACCGAGCGCACCGACGCCCTGGTCTTCGGCCCCGTCCGCATGCAGTTCTGGGTGTGCGGCGTATTCGAGGTGCACGGCGGCCGAATCACGCTGTGGCGGGACTACTTCGACATGTTCGACGTCGTGAAGGGAACGCTGCGCGGCCTCGTCGGCGCAGTGGTCCCGTCGCTGCGCCCGACGATGTAGCGCTACGCCCGACGCAGCTGGCCGAGTTCGTCGAACGCCTGCGCCCATCCGGTCAGCCGGTCGGTGGCATTAACCAGCTCGTCGCGGTAGCGCTGCGCCGACATCGGCGAGCTTGAAATCGGACCGGTGTTGGCGGCTGACACCAATTGCGCTGCCGCGGTGACCATCTCGTTGTACTGATGCGCGCCGTTGTCCAGCTGCGCGGTGAAGGCGCTGATCGTCGGCGCCAGGTGAGCGCGCGACCCTGGAGCGTTGGCGATCGCCCGCTCCATCGACACCACCTCGTCGGCGGTCGCCGCCATGGTCGCGGCGGACTGGTTGGCAACCGCGGTCAGCTCACGAAGCTCGCCCGCGGGCAGCATCTTGCCCCGCTCCATGACGCTGATCAGCGAGAACAGCCCGCGCTCTGACGCGGCCAGTGCGGCCATCGGTTGCCGCGCCGCCGATCCCCACGGTGGCAGCCGGCGGGTGGCCCGCGAGCGCTGCGGTGGCAGCGGTTCTCCGCGAAGCCAGCGGTAGCGCAAGAACGACAGCGTCGCGAGGAACGCCGCACCGACCGCGATCGGCAATGGGATGAACAGCGCCCAGGCCGGCGTGCTCCACGTCGCCAGCAGGACTGTCACCCCTACCCAGATGAGGCACGACACAGAGAAGAACAACCCCAGCCGCAGCGCCCACTTGCGCTTGCGCAGTTGCTTGGCCCGCGGATCGGCCGCCGAGCTGAGCTTCTGCGCCAGCACGTCGGACAGTTCGGCGGCGGTGTCGACGCCGCGCTGCACCATCGAGCGCCAAGCCTCGGGCCTACTTGCTGCGGAGCGCTGTTTCATTGCCAAACCCGTGACTGACTACTGACCGATGGGCTTTTCGGGTGTCGCCTCGGGCGTCGACGCCCGCGGCGGCGGCAGGCGTGGCCGTTCCCGAGCCGCCCGTCGGAAGGGCGTCGCCGCGCATCGAGGCGCGGATCTGCTCGAGCCGCGAATGCCCGGCCATCTCCACGCTGGCCTGCTGCACCTCGATCATCCGGCCCTGCACCGAATTCTGTGCCAGTTCGGCGGCACCCATCGCATTGGCATAGCGGCGTTCGATCTTCTGACGTACCTCGTCGAGGCTGGGGGTGTTGCCGGGGGCGGCCATTTCGCTCATCGACTGCAGCGACGCGCTCACCTGTTCCTGCATCTTGGCCTGCTCGAGCTGGCTCAGCAGCTTGGTGCGCTCGGCGATCTTCTGCTGCAGCATCATCGCGTTCTGCTCGACGGCCTTCTTGGCCTGGCCCGCGGCTTGCAACGCCTGATCGTGCAGGCCCTTGAGGTCTTCGACGCTCTGTTCGGCGGTCACCAGCTGCGCTGCGAACGCCTCCGCCGCGTTGTTGTATTCGGTGGCCTTCGCGGCGTCCCCGGACGAGGTGGCCTGATCGGCTAGCGTCAGCGCCTGACGGACATTGACCTGCAGCTTCTCGATGTCGGCGAGCTGGCGGTTGAGCCGCATCTCCAGCTGACGCTGGTTGCCGATGACCTGGGCCGCCTGCTGCGTCAGCGCCTGGTGCTGACGCTGGGCCTCCTCGATGGCCTGCTGGATCTGCACCTTGGGATCGGCGTATTCGTCGACCTTCGAGCTGAACAGCGCCATCAGGTAGCGCCACGCCTTGGAGAACGGATTGGCCATGGGTTCATTCCGCCTTCGTGTCAGAAACTGTTTCCGAGTGCTACTGCCAACTTATCGGTTTCGCGCAGATCAGAACAGCTAGGCGACCGCCATGGACACGACCTGAGGGATGACGACCTTGGTCGTCGCGTCGATATTGGCCGCACTGACCGATTCGCGGGTGAATGCCTTGAGTTCCGCCTGCGCCATCTCGTCGCCGGCCTCCGACAGCACCCGCGACAGCGGGACATCCAGCGCGCCGGAGATCGCACTGAGCAGTTCGCTCGATGCCTCCTTGCGGCCGCGTTCGACCTCGGACAGATAGCCGAGGCTGACCCGCGCGGCGTCGGACACCTGTCGCAGGGTGCGGCCCTGATCAATGCGGGCACGACGCAGCACGTCGCCGATAACCTCGCGCAGCAATGTCCCCATCGTGCTCTCCTTCACCTTGGGTACTTACTACAGCAACGCCAGCGACTGCCGTGATGGTTCCCGGTCGGTCGCCATTGGCGCTAATTCACCGGTGCGGGGTCACTGACCTGCGGGTCGGCGCCGGGAATCGCGGATCGCCGAGACGACGTAGTCGACCCCGGTGAGCACCGTGAGCACGATCGCGGCGCGCCATCACCACCCAGGCGCCGGTCAGCCACGGGCCTGACAGCGGCAGCACGAACAGGCCGATGGCAACCGCCTGGACCAGCGTCTTGAGTTTGCCGCCGCGGCTGGCCGGGATGACCCCGTGGCGCAGCACCGAGAAGCGCAGCACGGTGATGCCGATCTCGCGGACCACGATCAGCACCGTCACCCACCACGGAAGCTCGCCGAGCATGGACAGGCCGATCAGGGCCGCGCCGATCAGTGTCTTGTCCGCAATCGGGTCGGCCAGCCGGCCGAAGTCGGTCTCGATTCCGTAGCTGCGAGCCAGCGCCCCGTCGAACCGGTCGGTGATCACTGCGACCGCGAAGATGACGAAAGCGGTAACGCGCCAAGCTGTTTCGTGCCCGTCGCCGGCGAACAACGCGATCAGGAACACCGGGACCAACACCAGCCGCAATCCGGTGAGCACGTTGGCGACGTTCGCGACCTTCGCCTGAGGTATCACCGGATCGGTGTGTGGTTGGCCCGACACCGCAATAACAATATCGGTTGCTCAAACCGATACCCTCGCAACTGTGAGCGCTGTGCAGGATGGTTCGCAGGCCGACGGGCTCGTGGTACGCCGCGCCAGCACCTCCGATGTGCCCGCGATCAAGGCCCTCGTCGACATCTACACAGGCCGGATCCTGCTGGAGAAGAACCTGGTGACGCTCTACGAGGGTGTCCAGGAGTTCTGGGTCGCCGAGCGGAACGGCGAGCTCATCGGATGCGGCGCCTTGCACGTCCTGTGGGCGGACCTCGGCGAGGTGCGCACCGTCGCGGTGCACCCGAGCGTGAAGGGGCAGGGCGTGGGGCACGTGATCGTCGACCGATTGCTGGACGTCGCCCGCGAACTCCACCTAGGGCGGATCTTCGTGCTCACCTTCGAGACGGAGTTCTTCAGCAGGCACGGGTTCACCGAGATCGAGGGCACACCGGTCACCGCGGAGGTCTACGAGGAGATGTGCCGCTCGTATGACACCGGCGTCGCCGAGTTCCTCGACCTGTCCTACGTCAAGCCCAACATCCTCGGCAACTCGCGAATGTTGTTGATGCTCAAATAGCGTCGTTGTCGTCGGATCCGGTACCCCGAATGGACGCGATCGTTGCCGCCAGCTCGTCGGGCTTGACCAGCACCTCGCGCGCCTTGGAACCCTCGCTGGGGCCGACGATTCGGCGAGTCTCCATCAGGTCCATCAACCGGCCCGCCTTGGCGAAGCCCACCCGCAGCTTGCGCTGCAGCATCGACGTCGACCCGAACTGGCTGGACACCACGAGCTCGACGGCCTGAAGGAAGACGTCCATGTCGTCGCCGATGTCGGGGTCGACGTCGGTGCGCTCGCTGGTCGGTCTTGGCGGCGGTGACGCCCTCGGTGTATTCGGGCTCCGCCTGGTCCTTGCATGCGCTGACGACCGCATGGATCTCGTCATCGGTGATGAACGCCCCCTGCAGCCGGATCGGCTTGTTGGCACCCATCGGGATGAACAGTCCGTCGCCCATGCCGATCAGCTTCTCGGCCCCCTGCTGGTCAAGGATGACCCGGCTGTCGGTCAGTGACGACGTGGCGAATGCCAACCGGGACGGCACGTTGGACTTGATCAACCCGGTGACCACGTCGACCGATGGCCGCTGGGTGGCCAGCACCAGGTGTATGCCCGCCGCTCGTGCCTTCTGGGTGATCCGCACGACGGCATCCTCGACATCGCGTGGCGCCGTCATCATCAGATCCGCCAGCTCGTCGACGATCGCGACGACATACGGATATGGGCGGTACTCTCGCTGGCTACCGAGCGGTGTGGTGATCTCGCCCGAGCGCACCTTGGCGTTGAAGTCGTCGATGTGACGCACCCGCGACGCCTGCATGTCCTGGTAGCGCTGCTCCATTTCCTCGACCAGCCACGCCAGCGCCGCGGCGGCCTTCTTCGGCTGCGTGACGATGGGGGTGATCAGGTGCGGAATGCCCTCGTACGGCGTGAGTTCCACCATCTTCGGATCGATCAGGATCATCCTGACCTCCTCCGGGGTGGCACGCGCCAACAGCGACACCAACATTGAGTTGACGAAGCTCGACTTACCCGAGCCGGTGGATCCGGCGACCAGCAGGTGCGGCATCTTCGCGAGGTTCCACGAGATGTACTCGCCCTCAATGTCTTTCCCCAGCGCGATCACCAGCGGATGGTGATCGCGACGGGTCGACGGATCGGTGAGCACGTCCGCGAGGCGCACCATCTCGCGGTCGGTGTTGGGCACCTCGATGCCAACAGCGGACTTGCCCGGAATCGGTGCCAGCATCCGCACGCTTTCGGTGGCGACCGCGTACGCGATGTTCTTCTGCAGCTGGGTGATCTTCTCGACCTTGACACCGGGTCCCAGCTCGACCTCGTATCGCGTGACGGTCGGCCCCCGGGTGCAGCCGGTGACCGACGCATCGACCTTGAACTGCTGCAGCACTTCGGAGATCGACTCGGCCATGCGGTCATTGGATGCACTTCGCCGCTTCGGCGGGTCGCCCTTCTTGAGCAGATCCAGCGGCGGCAGCACGTACGGGCCCTCGACAACGCGATCAGGAACGGGGGTGTCCCGCTTGGCCTTCTTGCGGCGCGACGCGCGGGTGGGCTCGGGGACCGTCGGCGCCTCTTCGTCGAGCGGGTAATTGTCGAGCGGTGTGCCCGTCGGCCACGCCGCCTGTGCCTCGTCGTCGCTGTAACCCGACGGATCGTCGTAGTAGCCGTCGGAGAAGTCCTCGGGCTCGGCAGCCGCATCCTCGGGCTGCTCGTCGTCCTCGTAGAACTCGCAGTCCTCACGCAGCATCCGGGTGCTGAACATCGCCCGTACGGTGTCGGGCACCTCGCGGATCGTCGTGCCGGTCAGCAGCAGCAGGCCGAAGAGTGCCCCGATGAACAACAGCGGAGCGGCTATCCACTGAGTCAGCCCCTCCGACAGCGGACCTCCGATGGCGAAGCCGATGAATCCGGCGGCGTGCTGGCGACCCGGCGGGGTGTCAGGGGAACCGGACCACAAGTGCCAGAGGCCCAGAGCGGGCAGTGCGACCATCGCCGCGCCGAGAATCAGCCGGGGCCTGGCCTCGGGATCGGGTTCGGTCCGCATCAGAACGACCGCGATCGCGATGAGGACGAGCGGCAACGGCAGCACGGCCGACCCGATCAGCACCCGGAGGAAGTCGTCGATCCATCCGCCGACCGGGCGCGCGGCGTCGAACCATGAGCTCGCGATGACGATGACCGCGATGCCAAGCAGCGCCAGCGCGACGCCGTCACGCTGGTGGCCGGGGTCGATGTCGCGGGCGCGGCCCACCGAGCGGGCCGTCGAACCCGCACCTCTGGCCAGCATCAACCAGCCGGCGCGAGCGCCGCGACCGATCGCCAGCCCGGTGGCCGGGATGCGCGAGGCACTGCGGCGTTTGGCGGGTTTCCGGCGCGGCGCGGGCCGGGCCGACCGGGACCCTGACCGCGAACCGGCTTTTGACCTGCTCGAACGGGCACCAGAGCGCGCAGCGGTCTTACTTGGCATGGCCTCAAGCCTAGTCGCAAATGCCCCAAATTCACCATCTGCCACACGGGTCACAGTTAGGTGTCGAAATTTAGTTAGGTTCGCTGAGTAGGGTGAGCTGTTGACCGGTCCCGACCCATCGAGGAGTTCGTCATCCATGCCCGTTGTCGTCGTCGCCACTTTCAAGGCCAAACCCGAGTCCGCCGACGCCGTGCGAGACGCCTGCAAGCAGGCCATCGAAGCGGTGCACGATGAGCCCGGCTGCGAGCTGTACGCGCTGCATGAGGCCGACGGAACATTCGTGTTCGTCGAGCAGTGGGCCGACGCGGAGGCACTGAAGACACACAGCACCGCGCCGGGGGTCACGACACTCTTCGGCACGATCGGCGAGCACCTCGACGGGGCACCGGACATCAAGATGCTTCAGCCCATCGTCGCGGGCGATCCCGCCAAGGGCCAGCTGCGTAGCTGATGGGTTCACTCGAGGGCAAGGTCGCGTTCATCACCGGCGCCGCCCGGGGCCAGGGCCGCGCGGAGGCGGTGCGGTTGGCGTCCGACGGGGCCAACATCATCGCGGTCGACATCTGCGAGCAGATCGCGTCGGTCCCCTACCCGATGGCCACTCCCGACGACCTCGCCGAGACGGTGAAACTCGTCGAGGACACCGGCGCACGGATTGTGGCGCGGGAGGCCGACGTTCGCGATCGCGAGGCGCTGAGCACCGCCGTGCGGCACGGGGTGGACGAGTTCGGCCGGCTGGACATCGTCATCGCCAACGCGGGCATCGCCCCGATGCAATCGGGCGAACAGGGCTGGCGCGACGTGGTCGATGTCAACCTCACCGGCGTTCATCACACCGTCGAAGTCGCGATACCAACGATGGTCGAGCAGGGCGACGGCGGAGCAATAGTGCTCACCAGTTCGGCCGCCGGCCTGGTTGGCATCGGCGGCGACGATGCCGGCTCGCTCGGTTACACGGCGGCCAAACACGGCGTCGTCGGCTTGATGCGCGCGTACGCGAACCATCTGGCGCCGCACAGGATCCGGGTCAACTCGATTCATCCCGCTGCCGTAACGACGCCGATGATCAACAACGAGTTCACCAGGAAGTGGCTGGAACGCATCACAAGGGAGACCGACGCGCCAGTGGACTTCGGGATGGCCTTGCCGGTGCAGGCCGTCGACGCCGACGACATTGCGAACGCGGTGGCGTGGCTGGTGTCCGACGAGGCCTGGTACATCACGGGCGTGACGTTGCCCGTCGACGCGGGCTACGCCAACAAGCGCTGATGGCGCGAAACCCCGCCGCACAGACCGCCTTCGGCCCGATGGTGCAGGCGGCCGTCGAGCAATACGAACCACCGGAACACCGCCTGGTGACCGACGATCTCGCTGCCGCGATCCTGCCTGCCGGTCAACGCGCGTTTGTGCGCGCATTGCGGTGGCCGCTCCTGCGCCGCATGGCGATATCGGCCGGCGAGCGGGCGGTGCCCGGCGCGTGGGCCATCGTCGCGTGCCGCAAACGCTTCATCGACGACAAGCTCGACGAGGCGCTGCCGGACATCGACGCCGTCGTCAACCTCGGCGCGGGCATGGACACCCGGGGTTACCGCCTCGCACGGCGATCCGACATCCCGGTATTCGAGGTCGACCAGGCGGTCAACATCGCGCGCAAAAGAGCCGCCGTGCAGCGTGCGATCGGCGTACCGCCCGCCTCGGTTCACCTCGTGCCCATGGACTTTGAGCATGACGATCTGATCGGTGCGCTGGCCGGGCACGGATACCACACCGATGCGCGCACGTTCTTCATCTGGGAAGGCGTGACGCAGTACCTGACCGAGGACGCGGTGCGGGCGACGCTTGCCGCGCTGCAGGGCGCCGCGAGTGGGAGCCGTTTGGTTTTCACCTATGTCCGCAGGGACTTCATCGACGGCGTGAACATGTACGGCGCGGAGGTGTTGTACAAGCGGTTCAGGCAGCGGCAGCAGGTTTGGAAATTCGGCCTCCACCCCGATGATGTCGCGGCATTCGTCGGCGAGTACGGCTGGCGGCTCGTCGAGCAGGCGGGGCCGGATTATTACTTACGCAATTACATCCAGCCGACGGGGCGTGACCTCACAGCCTCCGACCTGGAGTGGGCAGCGTACTGCGCGAAGTCCTAGCCACCAGAACTGATTGTTTCAGCGATTTCACAGCAACGCCGAGACGGCGCGCGCACCATTGAGCCAGCAACGTTGGTTGGCCATTTGGAGCATCATGAACGCACACGCCATCCGCCTGGCCGCGGCGCTCGTTCTCGCCGGGGCAACGCTCACCGCGCCCATCGGTCCTGATCCCGCGCCTGCCGTCGCCGCGCCCGGAGAGTGGGATGTCGGGAAGTTCGACGCATGCATGGCGAACGAAAGAGAAATGATGGGCGATGTCCCCGGCTACACGGTGAACTCTGAGACTGTCCGTTTCTGCTGCGAAAAATCCGGCGGAGTGTTCACTCCGGCCAGGACCATCGGGACGTGCGGCGCTCCCCCCGCGGTAGCCGCCGACACTGGTACCGCTTCGCCTCCGCCTGTCAAGCCGGGGCCTAAGCCGCTCGCGCCGATACTCGTGCCGGTCGGCTAGATCTCGATGACGGTCGGCACGATCATCGGCTGCCGGCGGTAGGTCTCCCCGACCCACTTGCCGACGGTGCGGCGCACCGCCTGGGCGATCCGCGTGACATCGGTGATGTTTTCGGCGGCAAGAATTTCCAGCTCCTCTTCCACCTTCAACGCGACAGGCTCCAGCGCCTTGGGGTCTTCGGAGAAGCCGCGTGAGTGCAGATGCGGCGGGTGCGGCAGCCCGCCCGGTACCGCGGTGCACGACGACGGTGACCGCGACGAAACCCGAAGAGAGGCTGAGCCGTTCGCCCAGTGTGGCGTCGCCGACGTCGCCGGTGATCAGCCCGTCGACGAACATCTTGCCGGTCGGAACGGCACCGGCGATGCTGGCCTTGCCCGCGACCAGGTCGACGCTGACGCCGTTCTCCGCCAGCACGATCGACTCCGGTGACACACCGGACTTGGTGGCCAGCGCCGCATTGGCCCGCAGCATCCGCCACGTCCCGTGCACCGGCATCACGTTGCGCGGCCGCACCCCGTTGTAGAGGAACAGCAGCTCGCCGGAATATGCGTGTCCCGAAACATGCACGCGGGCTTGGGCATTGGTGACGACGCGGGCGCCGATCTTGGCCAGCGAGTCGATCACGCCGTAGACGGCTTCCTCGTTGCCGGGGATCAGCGACGACGACAGGATGATCAGGTCACCCGACGTCAGCGTGATGCTGCGATGCTCGCCGCGCGACATCCGCGACAGCGCCGACATCGGCTCGCCCTGAGTTCCGGTGGTGATCAACACGACACGTCCCGGCGCCATCATCTCGGCCGCACCGATGTCCATCAGGTCGTCATCGTCGACATGCAGATAGCCCAGCTCGCGGGCGATTCCCATGTTGCGCACCATGGACCGGCCGACGAACGACACTCGCCTGCCGAGCGCCACCGCCGCGTCGATGATCTGTTGCACCCGATCGACGTTGGAGGCGAAGCACGCGACGATGACCCGGCCTTCGGCGCCGCGGATCAGCCGGTGCAGCGCGGGGCCGACTTCGCTTTCCGATGGCCCGACGCCCGGGATCTCCGAATTCGTGGAGTCGCAGAGCAACAGGTCCACCCCGGCGTCGCCGAGCCGCGACATCCCGGGCAGGTCGGTGGGCCGGTCGTCGGGCGGCAGCTGGTCGAGCTTGATGTCGCCGGTGTGCAGCACGGTGCCCGCGCCGGTGTGGATCGCGATCGCCAGGCAGCCGGGAATCGAGTGGTTGACGTGGAAGTACTCGCACTCGAACACACCGTGGGTGGACCGCTGGCCCTCCGCGACCTCGGTGAACACCGGCTTGATGCGGTGTTCGCGGCACTTCTCCGCGACCAGCGCAAGCGTGAACTTCGAGCCGACGAGCGGGATGTCCGGCCGCAGCTTGAGCAGGAACGGGATGGCGCCGATGTGGTCTTCGTGGGCGTGGGTCAGCACCAGCGCCTCGACGTCATCGAGACGATCCTCGACGTGGCGCAGGTCGGGCAGGATCAGGTCGACGCCTGGCTCGTCGTGGCCGGGGAAGAGCACGCCGCAGTCGACGATCAGCAGCCGGCCGAGATGCTCGAAAACCGTCATGTTGCGGCCGATTTCGCTGATGCCGCCGAGCGCGGTGACCCGCAGGCCTCCTGGGGCCAGCGGCCCCGGTGGTTTGAGGTCCGTGTCCACTACCGAAGTACCGCGGCGGCCCGCATGTCGGCGGCGAGCGCCTCGATCTGGTCCGGGCGTGGCCGGCACTTGCGGCAGCCGTGGGTCGCCGACATCGAAGCCCTGCAGCCGCAGCCCCGCCTTGGCCATCGTCACGCCACCCAGGCGGCCTTGGGCATCGCCCAGCGGCGCCAGCGTGACATTGATCTTGCGTGCGGTGGCAACATCGCCAGAGGTGAACGCCGACAACATGTCTCGCAGCTGGCTCGCAGCGACATGTCCCCATACGCTGATGAAACCGACGGCCCCCATCGCCAGCCACGGCAGGTTCAGCGCGTCATCACCCGAGTAGTACGCCAGACCCGTCTCGGCGATGATCTGCCCGCCGCCGTGCAGATCGCCCTTGGCGTCCTTGATCCCGACGATGTTCGGATGTTCGGCCAGCGCCCGAATGGTGTCCCATTCGATGGGGATACCCGACCGCATCGGGATGTCGTAGAGCAGGATCGGCATCGACACGGCGTCGGCGACCGCGGTGAAATGTGCGAGCAGTCCGGCCTGCGAGCGGCCGCGAGTAATACGGCGTGACCACAAGGAGTCCGTGCGCCCCTTCGGCTTCGCACGCCTTCGCCAGGTGCACGCTGTGCGCGGTGTCGTAGGTGCCCGCGCCGGCGATGACCCGCGCCCGGTCGCCGACGGCGTCAAGCACTGCGCGCAACAGCGCGATCTTCTCGTCGTCGGTGGTCGTCGGCGACTCACCCGTGGTGCCCGACAGCACCAGCCCGTCGCAGCCGGCGTCGACGAGGCGGGTGGCCAGCCGGGCCGCGGCGTCGGTGTCGAGCGAGCCGTCGGGCTTGAAGGGCGTCACCATTGCGGTCAGCACGGTGCCCAGCCGGGCAGTCACGTCGAATCCGCTGGTGCTCACGACCACCAAGATTACCCGCTTGGGTTCACGCCTCCGTGGCAAGTGGGCTCGTTGCCACTTCCGTGCCGTCGGCCAGCGTGGCGATCTCGAAGTCGGCGAACACCTGCGGGGCGACGTCGATCAGTTGGCGCAGGCACGCGATCGCCAACCTGCGGATCTCCACGTCGGCCTGTTCGCTGGCCCGCATCGCGATGAAGTGCCGCCATGCCCGGTAGTTACCGGTGACGACGATGCGGGTCTCGGTGGCGTTCGGCAGCACCGCGCGAGCCGCCTGGCGGGCCTGTTTGCGACGGAGCACGGCGCCCTGCTGGTCGGCGAACTTCGCCTCCAGCTTGGCCAGCAGTTCGGTGTAGGTGGCGCGGCTGGCGTCGGCGGCCGCCGTGAAGATCTCCTGCAACTCCGGGTCGTCCTCCATGCCCGGCGGCAGGACGACCTGCGAGTCGTGTTCGGGCACGTAGCGCTGAGACAGCTGCGAATACGAGAAGTGGCGGTGGCGGATCAGCTCGTGTGTGCACGACCGCGAGATCCCGGTGATGTAGAACGACACGCTCGCGTGCTCGAGCACCGAGAAGTGGCCGACGTCGATGATGTGCCGCAGGTAGGCGGCGTTGGTCGCGGTCCGCGGGTTGGGCTTCGACCAGCTCTGGTAGCAGGCCCGCCCGGCGAACTCCACCAGCGCGGGCCCGCCGTCGGCGTCGGTGCTCCACGGCACGTCGGGTGGGGCCAAGAACTCGGTCTTGGCGATCAATTGCACGCGCAGCGGCGCGGTCTCGGCCACGGCTCACCCTAACGTGAGGGCATTGCCGACCTGTGTTAGTGGACTAACATGTTAGTCGAACTAACACAGAGGAGGCGCTCGATGGAAACCGACGTCGTCGTGGTCGGAGCGGGGCCGACCGGGCTTGGCAGTGGCATGCGGGCTGCGGGCCGCCGGTATCGCGGTGCGGGTGCTCGACAAGCGCCGCGGGCCGGCGGTGACATCGCGTGCCCTTGGTCTGCAGCCGCGCGGCGTCGAGGTGCTCGACCGACTCGGCGCGCTCGGCGACCTGCCCCAACGTGCGCTGCCGATCAACAAGGTCGTCGATCAACGTCGAGGGCCGCGAGCTGGCTCGGCTGCAGGTCGGAATGGTCGATGGAACGGCTGGGCGGGCGGACCGGCCTGATCATCTCGCAAGCCGAGATCGAAGGCAGCTACGCAAGCGACTGGCCGAACTCGGCGGAACAATCGAGTGGGGACGTCGCGTCGCCGCGCTCGACGCCAGACGCGGACGGCGTGTCCGTGCGCCTCGACGACGGCAGCGAGGATCGATGCCGGCTGGGTGATCGGGGCGGACGGTGCCCACAGCGTCGTCCGCAAGGCGTGCAACGTCGGGTTTCCCGGGCGTGCCGCTCGTCGAGCGGTTTCTGCTCGCCGACGTGCATGCCGACCTGGACCGGCCACGCGATGCGGCATCGATGTGGATGCGCGGAACCGAGCTGCTGGCCGCGTTCCCGCTGCCCGGCGAGGACCTGTGGCGGCTGATGGCACCGGCACCGCCGGAGATCGGCGACGGATCCGCAGCAGGACGAGATCGTCGATCTCCTCGGTACGCCGCCTGCCCGCCGAGGCGGGCGGATCGATCCGCACGGTCGAGTGGACATCGTCGTTCCGCATCCAGCGACGCCTCGCCGATACCTACCGGCGCGGACGCGTGCTGCTGGCAGGGGACGCCGCGCACATCCACAGCCCGCTGGGCGGTCAGGGCATGAACACCGGGATCGGCGATGCCGAGAACCTGGCCTGGAAGCTCGCGCTCGTCATCAACGGCCGCGCCGATGACAGCCTGCTCGACACCTATGAGGCCGAGCGACGCCCGATCGCCAAGGATGTTCTCGAGTCGACAAGCGGTCTGACCGAGATCGTGGTCGGCGACACGCCGGATTGCCCGCTTCGTGCGCGACCGTGTCGCGGTGCCGCTGTTGAACCTCGGCTGGATGCAGCGGTTCATCGCGAAGAAGGCGTCGCAGCTGCAGGTGTCCTACCGAGATGGACCGCTGGGCGCGGTCGGCGGCGTCGGCTGCCCGGGCTACGGCCGGGCGATCGCGTTCGGGACCGGGATGGCATGTACGACGCGCTCGGGCCGGCGTGGGCGCTGGTCGGTCCCGAAGTCGCTGGCCGATGTCGCGCGCGAACGGCTTGGGTGACGTCGATACCCTCCGCGGCGACGGCGACGCGCTGCTGGTCCGGCCCGACGGCCACCTGGCGTGGCGTGGCGCACGAAGCGGCCGGACTCCAGGCGTGGCTGGACGGCGCGCTTGGCGCACGCGGGCGGTGCCTGCCCGGTGACCGACGACTGGCGTGCGCGCAAGAAGGCGGCGACGAAGCACGCGATCCAAGCAGCACGCGCTGCGGCTGTTCGTCGAAAAGGGTTATGACGCAACGACAGTCGAGGAGATTGCCGCGGCGGCCGGAGTGTCGCACATGACCTTCTTCCGGTACTTCCCGCGCAAGGAGGAAGTCGTCGAGTACGACGAATACGACCCGCTGCATGGAGGACCTGATCGCGGCGCGGCCGCCGACTCGAGGCGCCCATGACCGCTCTGCACAACGCCATCCGCGGCGGATTGGAGGCAGGTTCTCGACACCGACCGGGAGGCGCTGCTCATCCGCACCCGGCTGATACTGGACAACCCGGTACTGCGGAGCCGTAACCTCGTCGCGCAGGACACCACTCGCGACCTGTTCGCCAGGGCCCTCGCCCGCCGCGCCGGCCGTCGCCGAACCCGACCTCGCCGATACGGTGCAAGCGTCCGCGGCGCTCGGCGCGATCGCGACCGGCGCTGACGGCGTGGGCGGAGGACGCCGAGGCGGATCTCGTCGCACTCGTCGACAGCGCGTTTTCAGCGTTGCGGTCTGGTGTGTCGCCGCTACGGGGTTAAGTGGCGCGATGGGAGCAAACGACGGTCGCTGCCCGCCTGCTCGAGGTCATGGAAACGAGACATCCTGCCGATGACCGAGCGCGGTGTCGCGGCGGGAAACAAGGTTTTCGGCGCCGCACTGCTGCGCAAGTCCGACTTCTCCGTGGTGATCGCGGGCACCAACAGCGAAACCGACAATCCGCTGCTGCACGGCGAGATCAGCACCCTCAACCAGTTCTACGAAAGGGCCGGGCGGCCGCCGACCCGCGACCTGGTGTTCCTGTCCACCCACGAACCCTGTCCACTGTGCCTGTCGGCGATCACCTGGTGCGGGCTTCGACAACTTCTATTACTTCTTCACCTATCGAGGATTCCCGAGACGCTTTCGGCATCCCGCACGACCTGAAGATCCTCAAAGAGGTCTTCGGCGTCGAGGACGGCGAATACCGGCGGAGCAATGCGTTCTGGACCGCCTATTCGATCAGCGCTCTGGTCGAGACCGAAACCGAGCCGCTACGCACCCAGCTGCTCGAGCAGGACAAGCGCATCCGCGACGTCTATGCGGCGCTGTCGCGGCAGTATCAGGAATCCAAGGCCGACAACGACATTCCGTTCAACTGACGATAGAGCTTCAGTCGGTGAGCACGCCGGCGCGCTGCATCGCCGTTGTGATGAGCTCGAAGTCGATGAGGCCGTGATGACGCGCAAGGCGGTCGGCGTCGTCGGCGCGGCCGTCGGCGATGGCCCGCAGCAGTTGTTCGTGTTCGCGCAGGGCGCGTAATTCCATCGTGCGCATGGTGGACGGCTCACCCCAAAGGTGGGCCGGGGCACCGATACTCACCGTGGCCTTCAGGTCCAGCAGCACCTGCTTGAGAACCTCGTTGTGTGCGGCGTCCATGATCGCCAGATGAAACCGGCTGTCGGCCTGCTGGGCGCCCAGGCCGCTCTGCGCGGTCCGGTACGCCTCGAACCGGGCCTCGAGCACGGACACGTCATGGTCTGTGCGGGACTCCGCGGCGGCCCTGCAGACGGTGCCCTGGACCCGGCAAATCGCGTCGCAGCGGTCGCGCAGTTCGCCGAGACGCGCTCGCAGCGTGCGGCCGACGGCGTCGGTGGACGAGTCAGGCCACTGGTCGAGAACGTACGACCCGCCGCCGCGTCCCCGCCGCGTTTCGATGAGACCGCGATCAAGGAGGCGCGCCAACGCGGCACGCACCGTCATGCGACCCGCCCCCAGCGACGCGGCGAGGTCACGTTCCACCGGCAACCGCGCACCAGGCAGGTATTCGCCGATCGCTATCGCGGTGATCAGGCGGTCGGTGATCTCGTCGACGCGGGTGGGCGTGTCGCGTTGCTGGTGTAGCAGCCCTCCCGGTGCGCCGTTGTGCGCCATGCGTCATTCCTTCGTCGTCAGCACGAATGTTAAATCCCGATCAATGGTCTTGTCATGAGACCTTTACCGGTCCATGCTGAATTCCATGCCTCGCTACCACCCAGATGGTCCCGTTCCGCGGCCACGAAACCTGGGTCCAGATCACCGCACCCGACGACCCGCGCCCCGGCACACTGCCCCTCTTCGTTCTGCACGGCGGCCCGGGTATGGCGCACAACTACGTCCGCAACATCGCCGAGCTGGCCGACGAAACCGGCCGCACCGTCATCCACTACGACCAGATCGGTTGCGGCAACAGCACGCACCTACCCGATGCACCCGCCGACTTCTGGACGCCCGAGCTGTTCGTCGAGGAGTTCCACACGGTCCGCGAAGCACTCGGCATCGACAAGTACCACCTGCTCGGCCAGTCATGGGGCGGCATGCTCAGCGCCGAGATCGCGGTCCTTCAACCTCCGGGCTGAAGTCGGTGGCGATCTGCAATTCCCCCGCGTCGATGGAGCTCTGGATGGCCGGGGCCGCCGAACTGCGCGCTGCACTGCCGCCGGACGTCCAGGACGCGCTGACTCGTCATGAGGAAGCGGGCACGGTCACCGATCCGGAGTACCTGGCCGCGACCGACGAGTTCTACCGGCGCCATCTGTGCCGGGTCGTGCCGATGCCGCAGGACCTCGTCGACACCATGGACCAGATGGAGGCCGAGCCGACGGTCTACCACACCATGAACGGCCCCAACGAGTTTCACGTGCTCGGCACACTGCGCGGATGGAGCATCATCGACCGCCTGCCCCAGATCACCGCACCCACGCTGGTCATCGCCGGCGAATTCGACGAAGCCACTCCCGCGACCTGGCAGCCGTATGTCGACCAGATCGCCGGCGCGGAAAGCCACGTTTTCCCCGACACCAGCCACTGCTCGCACCTGGAGAAGCCACAAGAGTTTCGCGCCGTCGTCGCCGAATTCCTCGCCCGCCACGACGCCACCGCCCGTGTCTAGCCCACCTCGACCCGACAGGACAGTCATGGAAGGCCAACGCAGCCTCGAATCCTTCGGCTACAAGCAGGAATTGCATCGCTCGGTCGCCACCGTCGACCTGCTCATTTACGGACTGGTGTTCATGGTGCCGATCGCACCGTGGGCGATCTTCGGCACCGTTTACAACAGCGCCTCCGGCATGGTGCCGCTGGTCTACCTCATCGGCCTGGTGGCGATGGTGTTCACGGCGATGGCGTACGCGCAGATGGCCCGATCGTTCCCGCTGGCGGGGTCGGTGTTCTCGTACGTGGGCCGCGGGATACACCCCGGCGCAGGCTTTTTCGCAGGCTGGGCGATCCTGCTCGACTACCTGTTGGTGCCGACGCTGCTGTACGTCTTCGCCGCCGAGTCGATGATCGGCTTGTTCCCGGGAACGCCGCGCTGGATGTGGGCGATCGTGTTCGTCATCGTCAACACCGTGATCAATCTGCTCGGCGTCGACTCGCTGAAGATGGCCAATCGCGTGTTCCTGGCGATTGAACTGGTCTTCGTCGTGATCTTCGTCTACATCGCGTTCCGCGCGATCAGCGGTGGCTCGCTGCCGAATGTCGGCTGGAGCACAACGCCCATCTGGAACTCGGAACTCGTCAGCGCACCGCTGATCGCGACAGCGCTGTCTATCGCGGTGTTGAGTTTCCTTGGTTTCGACGGCATTTCGACGCTCGCCGAAGAGTCGACGGGCAAGCGCAACCCCGCGGGCCGTGCCATGGTCGGTTCACTGTTCATAGTGGCGTTCCTGTTCATCGTTCAGACGTGGCTCGCCAGCCTGCTCGCCGGCGGGCGCGAAGCGTTCAGCGACGACGAGACCGGCAACGCCTTCTTCAAACTGGTCGAAGCGGCGTCGAGCACCGGTTGGATGAATGCGTTCTTCGTCGTCAACGTGCTCGCGGTCGGATTCGCCAACGCAATGGCCGCCCAGGCGGCGACCAGCCGGCTGCTGTACTCGATGAGCCGGGATCGCCAACTTCCGAGCTTCTTGTCCAAGGTGAGCTCCCGTCAGGTCCCGATGGCCGCGCTCCTCGTAGTCAGCGCGATCAGCTTGGTGCTCGTCCTGTTCTTCGTCGGCCAGATCGCGCTGATCTCGTCCCTGGTGAACTTCGGTGCGCTGTTCGCTTTCTGCCTGCTCCACGTCTCGGTCGTCTGGTATTACATCGGCCACAAGAAGTCGAAGAACTACCTGCTGCACCTGGTCGTGCCGACGCTCGGCTTCCTGATCATCGGATACGTGCTGTTCAACGCGGACTCGCTGGCCAAGATCGGCGGCATCGTGTGGCTGGCGATCGGGGCGGTGGTGTTCATCGTCAACAAGGTCACCGGCCGCGGTGTACCGGAATTCAGCGACGAGCAGTCCTCTAGACCAGAGCCCGCCGTAGCGACACCGTCAGATCGCCCCGATCCCCAACCGTGACATCGCCCAGCCCGAGCCACGACGCCATCGACCGCAGCTCCCCCGCCAGCGGCTTCGGCCACCTGCGCCGCGTCCTCGCCCGGTTCGGCGAACGCGCCGACGACGTGCAGAGCATCCCGCGTGCGTTCGGCCTTCAGGTCGACGCGGCCGACCAGGCGCCCGTCGAGCAGGAACGGCCATACGTAGTAACCGAATTGGCGCTTCGGCGCCGGCGTATAGATCTCGATGCGGTAGTGAAAGCCGAATAGCCGCTCCACCCGCGGCCGGAAGAAGATCAGCGGATCGAACGGGCACAGCAGCGCCGTCCCACGGTCCCGCCGCGGCACGATCTGACCGGCGCGCAGATACGCCTGCGCCTTCCAGCCGTCCACCTCGACGGGTTCGAGTTCTCCGTCCGCGACCAGCTTCGCAAGCGCCGGCTTGACCTGCCCCGCGCCCAGCCTGAAGTAGTCGCGGATGTCGGCCTCGGTCCCCACCCCGAGCGCGCTGGCCGCCCGCAGCGTCAGCTCGCGGACGGCCTCGTCATCGTCGACCTCGCGCGCCAGCACCTCCGGCGGCAGCACGTTCTCGGTGAGGTCGTAGTACCGCGCGAAGCCCACTCGGGTAGCGGTCGTCAGCACACCCGACGACCACAGCGCCTCTGTCACCCATTTGGTGTCGCTCCTGTCCCACCAGGGGCCCTTCTTCCCGCGCTGTTCTTCGCCGACGTGTACCTCGATCTGGCCTGCCGTCAGCGGGCCGAGGTCCGCCACCGCGGCCACGATGTCGTCGGCCAGCTGCTCGTCGCTTCTTGACGACTTCGGTGCGCCACCGCCCGTGGGCGTACTCCCGCATCCGCCACCGCAACAGGGGCCAGTCGTCGACGGCCATCAGCGCTGCCTCGTGCGCCCAGTACTCGACGAGCAGCCGCGGTGAGCGTGCGCTGTGACTCCAGGCGGCGCGGTCCACCACGTCGCGGTCGTAGGGACCGAGCCGGCTGAACACCGGTGCGTAATGCGCCCGCACCGCCACCGACACCGAATCCAGTTGCAGCACTTGGATTCGCGAGATCAGCCGGCGCAGATGCGCGCGGTTGACCGGCCCGCGCGGCGCGGGCTCGTGGAAGCCCTGCGCGGCAACCGCGACCCGGCGAGCCTGCGCGGCGGTGAGCTTCATGCCCGCTGGTAGCTGGAGAACCGGTACCGCAGCCCCGAGTCGCTGACCATCCAGTCGCCCTCGACGCCGACCCACGCTTCGTCGAGCACCGGCGCGACGGCGTCGTCGTCGTCCCGAGGCAGGTCGACCTCGACCTCGGTGACCTCGCATCGGGTGGCGATCGGAAGGGCCAGCGCGTAGATCTGCTCGCCGCCGATCACCCACGTCTCGTCATCGGTGAGCGCCTCGTCGAGGCCGCGCACCACCGTCGCTCCGTCGGCCATGTAGTCAGCTTGCCGGGTGACTACGACATTTCTGCGCCCCGGCAGTGGCCGCACCTTGGCGGGCAGCGACTCCCAGGTCAACCGGCCCATGACGACGGTGTGGCCCATGGTGAGCTCCTTGAAGCGGGCCTGGTCCTCGGGCAGCCGCCACGGAATGCCGCCGGCACGGCCGATCACACCGGAGGGCGACTGGGCCCAGATCAGGCCCACGCGTCATACCGCTACGGGTGCCTTGATCGCCGGATGCGGGTCGTAGTTCTTGATGACGATGTCGTCGTAGGTGTAGTCGAAGATCGAATCACGCGGGGCGAGAACGAGTTCCGGGTACGGCCGCGGCTCGCGGCTCAGCTGTTGGGTGACCTGCTCGGTGTGATTGTCATAGATGTGGCAGTCACCGCCGGTCCAGATGAACTCGCCGACGTCCAGCCGCGCCTGCGCCGCCATCATGTGGGTGAGCAGCGCATAGCTGGCAATGTTGAACGGCACGCCGAGGAAGAGGTCGGCGCTGCGCTGGTAGAGCTGGCAGCTCAGCCGCCCGTCTGCCACATAGAACTGGAAGAACGCATGACACGGCGGCAGCGCCATCTGCGGGATCTCGCCGACATTCCACGCCGAGACGATGTTGCGCCGCGAGTCCGGATCGGCCTTCAGCAGCTCGAGCGCGGCGCTGATCTGGTCGATGTGGTCACCGGACGGAGTAGGCCACGACCGCCATTGCACGCCGTAGACCGGGCCGAGATCGCCTGTCTCGCTGGCCCATTCGTCCCAGATGGTGACGCCGTGCTCCTGCAGCCAGCGTACGTTCGAGTCGCCGCGCAGGAACCACAGCAGCTCGTAGATCACCGACTTCAGGTGCACCTTCTTGGTGGTGATGAGCGGGAAGCCGTCCGACAGGTCGTAGCGCAGCTGGTGACCGAACAGGCTGCGGGTGCCGGTGCCCGTCCGGTCGGATTTGGGCGTGCCCCGCTCCAGCACCACGCGCAGCAGGTCCTCGTACGGCGTGGCGATTGGCACGCCGCCCAGCTTACGTCCAGACGGGTGGCGTAGAACGGAAGCATGCCGAGTGTCTCAGCCACCGTCACCACACCCGACGGCACCTGTCCCGCCACCCTGCACACCCCCGAGGGAAACGGCCCGTGGCCAGGAGTGGTCATGTACGTCGACGCGGGCGGCGTCCGCGACACCATGCGCGACATGGCCGAGAAACTCGCCGGCTACGGCTACGCGGTGCTGCTGCCCGACATCTACTACCGGCACGGCGAGTGGGCGCCGTTCGACATGTCGACCGCATTCTCCGACCAGGCGGAGCGGACCCGGCTGATGGGGATGGTCGGATCGGTGACGCCCGACATGATGGCCAGTGACGCAGGCGCGTTCTTCGACTTCCTCGAGTCCCGGTCCGAGGTGAAGGGGACGCGCTTCGGCGTGTGCGGGTACTGCATGGGCGGCCGGACCGCCGTGACCGTCGCAGGACGCCAGCCCGAGCGCGTCGCCGCCGCGGGCTCCTTCCACGGCGGCGGCCTGGTCACCGACGACCCGAACAGCCCCCACCTGCTCGCCGACCGGATGAAGGCGACGGTCTACGTGGCGGGCGCGGAAAACGACGGCGGCTTCACCAAGGAGCACGCCGAAACGCTGGACAAGGCGCTGACCGCCGCCGGCGTCGAGCACATGGTCGAGTTCTATCCCGCCGCGCACGGTTTCGCGGTGCCGGACAACCCGCCCTACGACAAGGCCGCCGCGGACCGGCACTGGGCCGCGCTGGACCGGCTGTTCGGCGCCTCGCTGTCCTGACCTGGACAGGCCCCGCTGTTGGCCGTGGCGCCGCGGTGCGCGACGATATTCGGGTGGACAACGAGGTCAGCACCACCAAAGACGGCGATCCAGGCGACGTCGGGTCCCGGATAAGCCCGGTACTCGCCAGGAGCTGGCTGCTGGTGAACGGCGCACAGTACGAGAGGTTCGCGCCCGCCGCCCAGTCCCGCGCCGACATCGTCGTCCTCGACATCGAGGATGCGGTCGCCCCGAAGGACAAGGTCGCTGCCCGCGGCAACGTGATCAAGTGGCTCGGCGACGGCAACGGCGACTGGGTCAGGGTCAACGGCTTCGGCACGCAGTGGTGGCAGGACGACCTCGAGATGCTGGCGGGTACCTCGGTAGGCGGGGTGATGCTGGCGATGGTCGAATCGGTCGACCACGTCACCGAAACCGCCAAGCGCCTGCCAGGCGTGCCGATCGTCGCGCTGGTGGAAACGGCCAGGGGCCTTGAGCGCATCACCGAGATCGCCGCAACGAAGGGCACGTTCCGGCTGGCCTTCGGAATCGGCGACTTTCGCCGGGACACCGGTTTCGGTGACAACCCGATGACCCTGGCCTATGCGCGCTCGCGGTTCACGATTGCGGCCAAGGCCGCCCACCTGCCGGGCGCCGTCGACGGGCCGACGGTCGGTTCCAGTGCGCTGAAGCTGAGTGAGGCGACGGCGGTTTCCGCCGAGTTCGGCATGACCGGCAAGATCTGCCTTACCCCCGACCAGTGCGCAACGGTGAACGAGGGACTTTCGCCGTCCTTGGACGAAATCAACTGGGCCAAAGAGTTCTTCGTCGAGTTCGAACGTGACGGCGGCGAGATCCGCAACGGATCAGACCTGCCCCGCATCGCCCGCGCGAACAAGATCCTGGACCTGGCCCGCGCGTACGGCATCGAGACGTCCGAGTTCGACGACGTCGACGAGCCCGGCGCACATCCCGGCGCCGTCGGACACCTACCACTACTGAGTGGCTGCGGTGTTCTTCGTCGCGGTCGTTGCGGTGCAGGAAGTTGGCTCATTGCGCGGGCCAGGCCGCGGCCCGCGTAGATGGCGGCGACCACCGACAGAACGATCATCAGGATGAACATCACCAGCCAGTTCGCACGGCTGTGGCTCACGTTCCACCAGATGATCGTGAAGAGGATCGCGCAGATGAACACCACGATGTCGCGCCAGTTTCCGCTATAGGAGACCGCGGCTTCGCGGATCGCCCGCGTCTTCTCCGTCGCCTCGACCAGGTCGTTGATGCGCTCGTCGATGCTGGCCTTGAGCCGGGCCTTCAGCTCGGGCTGATCGTCCGGAATCCGCTCGAGCAGGTCCATGTCCTTGGCGATCATGGCGCGGACGTCGGGGCCCTTGAAGCTTCCCGCGGCGGCGCCCAGCAGCGCTCCGCCCGCGATTGGCGCTGCGCCCAAGGCGAGTTCGGCGAGACCAGGCATAACTAGCTTTCTATCGCGTTGACGATCCGGAGCCCGCCCAATTACCCTATACGCTCTGCTTCCCGCGCCAGCGCCAGCGCCAGCCGCGTGTACACGGAGCGGAGCCTGGACCGGAACGTCTTTTCGAGGCCGGGGATACGCGGTGCGCATGTCACCGTCCAGATGATGAGCGACCCGGTTGGATGCTCTTGGATGCGGATGTCGCCCCGGTAATCCTTGAGCGGCCAGAAGCGTGGAAGCGATGCGACGTAGGCGTGATGATGCGGTTGCGTTCCACCGACGACGGTATCGCGTACGGCATTGAGTCCCTTGCCCACCCGCCTGACACCACCAAGGCCCGTGCCGGGAGCGCCATGCTTCTCCCATGTCGCGGCCGACACTGTCGGCATCCAGTCCGGCCACCGCTCGACGTCCATGAGGACGTCATACACGGCTGCGGGTTTCGCACTCGTGAGTTGTTCCACCCCGATCGACACCGATGCAGCCACGCGTCTCATTCCATCAGCGCAGCGCTGCTTTCGCGGCAAAGCCCGCAGCAAGTAGGGTCTGACGGATGGTTGACGGGCAACCAAGGGAACTGCCGTGACGACCGATGCCCGGCAGCGGCGCAAAGCCGCGCTCGACCGCCAGATCAAGGCGTGCCGTGCCTGTGCGGGCCGACAACCCGGGATTACCGAATCAGCGCCAGGTTTCGGGTCTTTGTACTCGCCGGTCGCGATCGTCGGCGAGGCCCTGTGCCGGGCGTGCATGGACAGGCAGGAGCCGTTCTACGGCGGCAGCGGGCGCGTCCTCGATCGCTGTTTCGAGCGAGCCAAGGTCGCCAAGACCGACCTGTTCATCACCAACTCGATCCATTGCCATCCGCCCGGCATCGGAACCCAAAGCCCGAGGAGACCAACAACTGCGCGGACTTCTTGCGCGCGAGCTGCAAGAGATCGTCGAGCCGCGCCTGGTGATCGGCGTCGGCAAGTTCGCGAGGGCAGCCCTGCTGCGGCTGTACCCGGAGGCACGGGAGCTGGACTGGCCGTTTCGAATCCCGGGTGCACGGTCCGACCCACCGGGCCGCCGCATCTGTTGTTCCCGCCGCATCCCTACTGGATCATGACTCGACCCGCACCCCTTCGTGAGCAGTACATGACGAGTTTCGCCAGCGCGATCGAATGGGGCTTCTCGACCGGCCCCGCTCAACCCATCAACTGAGCGGGGGAGATATGGCCTATCTGATCGGTGTGGATGGCGGGACGGAGAGCATCCGGGCGTTCGTCTTCGATCTGGAGGGACGGCCGAAGGGCTCACACGCCAGCGCCTACCAGACGAATTTCCCGGAGCCGAGCTGGGCCGAGCAGAACCCCGAGGATTGGTGGCGCTGCATGGGCGAAGCGGTGCGTGGCGCAGTAAACGCTGCCGGCATCCGGGTCAAGGACGTGCTCGCGCTCTGCGTCGATACCACCTGCTGTTCGGTGGTGGCGGCGGACCCGGATGGAAAGCCGCTGCGCCCCGCGATGATCTGGATGGATGTGCGCTCGGCGGCCGAAGCCGCCGATGTCGCCGCCAGCGGCGATCCAGCTTTGCGCATCAACAGCGACGGTCGCGGCCCAGTGTCCGCCGAGTGGATGATCCCGAAATCGCTGTGGATGAAGCGCAACCAGCCGGAACTGTTCGAGCGCGCGGCGCACATCTGCGAATACCAGGATTACATCAACTGGCGCCTGACCGGGCGTTGGGTGGCGTCGCTCAACAACATGTCGGTGCGCTGGCACTACCAGAGCCGCGACGGCGGCCTGCCGCTGTCGCTGCTCGACAAGCTGGACCTCGCAGACCTCGAGCAGAAGTGGCCGCAGGCGATCATCCGACCCGGCGACGTCATTGATCAACTCACCAGGGACGCTGCCGATCATCTCGGCCTCACGCCCGACATTCCGGTGGTGCAAGGCGGCGCGGATGCGTTCATCGGTGTGATCGGTCTAGGTGTGACAGAGCCTGGCGAGATGGCGCTGATCACCGGCTCTTCGCACCTCCATCTCGGCATCACGGCAACCCCGGTTCATGGGCCAGGCATCTGGGGCACCTATATGGATGCGGTCTATCCCGACAAGCCGGTGATCGAAGGCGGTCAGACCTCGACCGGCTCTGTCATCGCCTGGTTCAAGCGCCACTTCGCGGCCAACACCACCTTTGACGCACTGAACGAGGAGGCCGCGAAGATCGAGCCGGGCAGCGAAGGACTGTTGGTGCTGGACCATTTTCAGGGCAACCGCACGCCATATACCGATGCCCTGTCGCGCGGCGCCATCACGGGCCTGACACTCAAGCACACGCCGGCGCACCTATATCGAGCGATCATCGAAGGCATCTGCCTCGGCACAAAACTCATCGTGCAGAATTTCGGCGCCACATTCACGCCCAAGCGGATCGTCGTCGCGGGCGGCACCACCAAATCGCCGCTCTGGCTGCAGATCCATGCCGACACGATCGGCGGCCCTCTGGACCTGACGGAAGTGACGGATGCACCCGCCCTCGGCTGCGCGATCTTGGCCGCGCATGGCGCCGGCCGCTTTGCCAGCATCGAAGAAGGCGCCAGGTCCATGGTGCGCATCGCGCACACCGTCGAGCCGAACGATGCTAATGCCAAGCGCTACGACTCGCTCTGTCCGCAGTACCGCGAGCTCTATGCCGCGATGAAGAAGATCCGTGAAACGACATGAGTGGCGACCGAGACTGTGAGCGCCGGTCGGCGGACGACCTCCACGCCCGACCGGCACTGGCCGCTAGAGCCTCGTACGTCAGTCAGACTGCCGTGGTGCCGCCGTCGACAATCAACTCCATACCGTTGACATAGCTTGAGTCGTCCGAGGCGAGGAACAGTGCGACCGTCGCAATCTCCTCAGGGCTGCCCATCTTTCCCCGTGGGATCAATGCCTCAAACTGCGCCTTCGTCTCCTCGTCGAACAACTGCTCCTGTATCGGCGTGGCGACCTGGCCCGGGGTCAGCACGTTGACCCGGATCCTCCTGTCCTTCAACTCGGACAACCACACGCGGGCGTAGGCCTGCAGTACAGCCTTGCTCGCCGCGTACACACTCCAGAAAGGAAAGCCCTTGACCGAAGCGATTGACCCGGTCATGAAGATCGAGCCACCGTCGTTGAACAGTGGCAATGCCTTCTGCACCGTGAAGAGCGTGCCGCGCGCGTTCAGCCCGAATGTGGCATCGAAGTGCTGCTCGGTGATCTCGCCGAGCTTGCGCTCCTCGCCCGTCCCGGCACTTGTCCACAACACATCGACGGCGCCCTTTTCCCGCCTGACCGCGTCGAACAAACGGTCCAGATCGTCCAGGTTGGCCGAATCAGCCTGCACGCCGGTCACGTTCGGGCCGATCAGCTTGACGGCTTCATCCAGAGCTTCCTGCCGCCGACCCGAGATGAAAACGTGAGCTCCTTCGTCAACGAACAACTTGGCACCGGCCAGCGCCATACCACTTGATCCACCCGTGATCACCGCTACCTTGCCGTCAAGCTTTCCCACGATTACTCCATCGATCGATTAGCTGGCTGGCGAAGTCAAGCAGCTGGTCAAGGGTGGGGAACATCGCGAAGGCATCCACGATCGCCTCGTCAGCACCGGACCCGGCGAGGCGCTCGAGCTTGCCGGCAACCGAGTCAACGGACATGCCCGGTTCGAGGTTGATCCGCATGGCCGTCTTCAGCGCGTCAGGATCGCGGCCGGCGTCCTGCGCCGCACGGCGCGCAATCGACCACAGGTGGTCGGTGACCTCGTCCTGCAGCCCCTCGACCCCGAGCCAGCCGGTGCCGCTGCGGCCGACCCGGCGCATCGCGGCCTCACTGGCACCGCCGATCCAGATGGGCGGACCGCCAGCCTGGACCGGGCGCAGGTCGGCATGGACCGGCGGCAGGGAGAAGAACTCGCTCTCCCAGGACACCGGGTTGGTCGTCCACCACTCGTGCAGGAACGCCAGCACGTCATCGAGCATCTGCCCGCGCCGGCGCCAGTCCGCGCTGCGGGCGATGTCATGTTCGTCCTTCATCCACCCGATTCCCACGCCAACGTCAAGGCGGCCGTCGCTGAGCACGTCGAGCGTGGTCAGCAGCCGGGCCAGGTGAACCGGCTCGTAGTAGAACGTGCTGAGCGTGCTGGCGTTCAGCCGCACCCGGCTGGTCGCCGTCGCGGCGACCGTCCACAGCAGGACCGGATCGAGGTAACGGGTCATCTGCGGCGGGTACGGCTGCTCTTTGCCCGGATAGGTGCTGTGCATATCAACCGGCGTGACCAGGCGATCGCCGACCCACAGCGTGTCGTAGCCAAGGTCCTCGAGTCCTCGGCAGAACGCGCTCAGACCAGCGGCGCTGCTGACAGCGGGCCCGACTATGGGAAGTGCGAAACCAAGCTTCATCGCGAGAGTCCTCTCCTATCGTTTTGGTGATCCATCAACCATTATTTGGGCGCACGTCGCCCCTGTTCGTTCACTGCTTGGACCGGCGGCGGTGCGGCTCAGCCGGGAACGGTGGCGCCGAGGGCGAAGTCGTAGTTCCCCACCCCGTGGCGGGCGAGGCCCATCATGACCAGGCCCGTTCCTTCCAGCCAGTGCGCCATGTTCAAGCCGCCGACGTCTAGCGGGCGCAGCTCGAGGCTCTCGATGAACTCCGCCACGCCCGCCTTGGCGCGCGCGTCGTCGCCGGCGATGAAGACGTCGAGCGGCCGGCCCTGGGCCAGGACAACACCGAAGATGGTGTTGAATGCCTTCACCACGCTGGCGCTGGCCGGGGCGGCCTTGGCAACTTCCTGCGCGATCGAGGTGCCATCGGGGATGGCTAGCCCGTCGGCCGCGGAATTGAAGGGGTTGCTGATGTCGACGATGACCTTGCCCGCGAGGGCGTCTCCGTACTGGGCGACGACCGGAACGACATTGGCGTACAACAGGGCCACGATGACGATGTCCCCGGCCGGGACGGCGCCGAACTCTCCCGTCGTGGTGCTGCCGCCGAGAGCCTTGGCCAGGTCAGCGGCCTTGGACTGATCGCGGCCGATGACCTCGACGGTGTTGCCGCCCGCTACCGCCAGCGCGCCGATGGCGCGGGCCATGTTCCCGGTGCCGATGATGCTGATGCTGCTCATGAGGTGTCCCGTCCTTACTGACGATCGAAAAGGTTGACTCCTCCACCTTAGGCACTGTTTGTTGATGCGTCAACCAATCGGGTAGCATGGAGGCTGATGGAACCGAACTGGCTGAGCCCTCGTGAAGACCGCGCCTGGCGGGCCTTCATGCACGCGCATCATCAGCTCGTCGTGCACCTGAACCGGGGCCTGCAGGAATCGGGCCTGTCCGGGGCCGACTACGAGGTCCTGGCGGTGCTCTCGGGTCACGACGGGGACCGCATGCCCGCCCACGCCCTGTGCAACGCACTGGGCTGGGAGAAGAGCCGTGTCTCCCACCAGGTGCGGCGCATGCAGAAGGACGGGCTGATCGGCCGCGAGCCCAACCCCGACGACGCCCGCAGCACCATGGTCTGCCTGCTGCCGGCTGGCCGCGCCGCCATCGAGAAGGCGGCGCCCAGGCACGTGGAGGACGTCCGCCGGAACTTCATCGACCTGCTTACCCCGGCTGAGCTCGACATGCTCGCCGCCCTCAACGAACGAGTCCTGCACCACCTGGCCACACACGACGACTCCCCCGCCGAAGACGAGCCCTCATAGCCTTCATCAGCCGTGAGCGATTCAGCCCCCGCATCCCAGGTCTTCGGTAGGGATCGTCCTGAAGGGCCAGGCAGACACCACCTCGTACGAGATTGGCGAAGCCGTCCGGAAGGCTCTGATACCGGAGCCGTTCGCGCCGACCACCAGATGGCGGAGCAATTCAATCCATCAGCTGGGCGGCGACCGTCGCGCCGAGGTTCCAGCACGCCTCGAGGTCGGCCTTCGTCGGCTTGCCCGACACCACCACGGTCTCGGCGGCTTTCACCCAACCCAGCCCGGTCGTGATCGCAGTCGATGCCGCGCTCGGCACCCTCGGTGCCCTCGTTGCCGTGGAGGTAGACCCCGAACGGTCGTCCCCGGGTGGCGTCGAGACACGGGTAGTAGCAGACGTCGAAGGCGTGCTTGAGAGCTCCGCTCATGTAGCCGAGGTTGGCCGGCGTGCCCAGCAGATAGCCGTCGGCCTCCAGCATGTCGGTCGGCGTGACTGTCAGCGCGGGCCGGCGGACAACCTCCACGCCTTCGATCTCGGGGTCTGTGGCACCCGCCACAACGGCTTCGAACATCTCGTGCGTATGCGGCGACGGTGTGTGGTGGACGATCAGCAGACGTGGCACCGATTACGCCCCCCGCTTTGTGCTGAACATGCGGCGCCAGATGTTCTGCACCTGCCGGGCCGGGAGCAGACGATGCAACCAGGGTAGGACCGCTGCCTGGCGGGGCCCGATCAGATAAGTAGGCCTCAAGCGCTTCGCACAGATGATCTTCTTCCAGACGGCATCGGCGAACGCGTCGGGCGACTCAAGCGGGAAGCTGTCCCCGATCGCCGTGGCACCATCGATGAAATGCCGACGGTACTGCTCTCGCAGCGGTTCGGGGATCAGAGTCCACTGCTGTGCTGCAACCTCAGGTCCCATTTCGGTCATCGGGGTGTCGACGCCGCCGGGCACGAGCTCGGTGACTTCGATCCCGAACGGCGACAACTCCATTCGGAGGTGTCGGGTAAAGGCCGTGAGGGCCGCCTTCGCCGTCGGATACGCGGAGGCCATGGGGATGGTCATGTAAACCGAAGCCGACGTGGTGTTGATGACCCGACCCTTGGACTCGCGCAATAGGGGCATCATTGCCTGCACGACCTGTACCGGTCCCCAGAAGTTGACTTCGAACGCACGCCGGTACTCGGTCATGTTCGCCGCTTCGATCACCCCTTCGCGCGGCGAATATCCCGCGTTGTTGATCAGAAGATCGAGCGCGCCGCCCGTGTGCTCGCCCACCGTGCTCGCCGCCGCCACCACTTGATCGTGGTCGGTCACGTCACATGGCACGGAGACCACATTTGGCAAACTGAACCAACGTGCTCGGTCTGGCGGGCTGCTGTGATATCCCGCAAACACCTGCCAGCCCCCGCGTTGAAGCCGCACTGCGAGCGCCTCACCGATACCCGTTGCGGCTCCGGTTATCAAGGCGGCTTTCACCGGCGAAGCGTATCCGCGCGAACGGCACTGCACCCTTGATCGGCAGATGTGGTCCAGATTGACAACAGCGTCTTGGTCATTCCTTCTCCTGCAGTTCGACGGCCTTCTTCATCGCCTCCCTGGCGCGGCTGCGGTCACCCGCATAGTCGTAGGCCCGCGCCAGCCGGTACCACCGGCGCCAGTTGTCCGGGTCCTGATCCACCTCGTCACGCACGGTCTCGAACAGCGCATCGGCCGCGTCACGCTGAACACGGCCGGACGGCGTCCTCGGCAGCCCGCTGACATCAAGCTCCATACCGCCTTCGCGGGCGAGTCGGGCCAGCCGTTGGTGCGCGAGCCCGGCCTGCAACGTGCTGACCATCACCCAGATGCCGATCAACGGCATGACCAGCAGCGCCAGGCCCAGGCCGACCGCGGCTGCGCTGCCGGAGGTGATGAAGGCCCATGCGATGCGGCCGAGTAGAAGGAAGTAGACGACCAGCGCGACGCACATGAAGCCGATGAGCAGCTGGATGCGCAGCGCGCGCGGCCCTCGCTCATGTCAGGTCAGGTCGAGCAGCGGCTCAATGCCAACGGTGAGCCCAGGGTGTTCCTTCACCTTCCGCACCGCCAGCAGCACACCGGGCACGAACGAGGTGCGGTCGAGGCTGTCGTGGCGGATCGTCAGCGTCTCGCCCTGCGGTGCCGAACAGCACCTCCTGGTGCGCGACGAGCCCGGCCAACCGCACCGAGTGCACCGGTATGCCGTCGACGTCTGCTCCCCGCGCACCTTCCAGACCGGTACTGGTGGCATCGGGGTTGGGCGGCATGTCTTTTCGCGCTTCGGCGATGAGCCGCGCCGTACGCGCCGCGGTACCTGACGGTGCGTCGGCCTTGTGCGGGTGGTGCAGCTCGATCACCTCGACCGACTCGAAGAAGCGCGCCGCCTGTTGCGCGAAATGCATCGACAGCACGGCGCCGATCGCGAAGTTCGGCGCGATGAGCACCGCGACATCGGGTTCGACGGTCAGCCAGCTGCGGACCTGTCCCAGCCGCTTGTCGTCGAACCCGGTGGTGCCGACGACGGCGTGGATGCCGTTCTCGATGAGGAACTTCAGGTTGTCCATCACCACGTCGGGGTGGGTGAAGTCGATGACGACCTCGGTGTTGCTGTCGGTGAGCAGGCTGAGCGGATCGCCGGCGTCGACCTCGGCCGACAGGGTGAGGTCGTCGGCATCTTGGACCGCCTGAACCATGGTCGCGCCGACCTTGCCCTTGCTGCCCAGCACTGCGACTCGCATGCGCTCACCCTAGTCCCGGCGGTGTCGAATCCACGTTCACGCCCTTTGCCGCGGGGTAGTTTCTGCAGGCATGGATCTGTCCAGTTGGACGTTGGGCCTGTCGCTCATCGTGCTGACCATCGCGATCCACACGACCGGAGTCGTGATGCTGGCATTCGGCCTCGAAAGAAGGATTCGGGTCGGCGCCGACAAACACCTGCACGATCCTCGGCGGGCGATCCCGGCCGTGATCGGCCACATCGGTGCGGTCGCGCTGATATTGGCGGCTCTGCACGGGGTGGCGAGCACGCTCTGGGCGTCGGCATATCGGTGGCTCGGCGCGTTCGGTTCGTTCACCGACGCATCGCTGTACTCGCTCGGCACCATGACGACGTTCGAAGTGCCGGGGTTGATGTTGCCGACCCGGTGGCGAATGCTCGGTGCGCTGGAGGCCGTCAACGGCGTGCTTCTGTTCGGCATCAGCACGGCGTTCATCTTCGCGGCGATGCAGGCCTACTGGCTGACGCTTTCCCGCCGAATGGATGTCCAGAAAGCCTGATCACGTTCCGCGGTCGATTGAGTCGAAAACAGTCAGGGATTGCTCAAAGGGTTCGGAAGTGACGCCCAGCTGGTTCCCGAAGGGATGGTCGAGCCAGAAAACGACAAACAGCAGCAGGCCGAGCAGGACCGCGACCGCGCTCAGCAACAGCAGATGCGCACGTTTGCTCCCCAGATGGATGAAACCGCCGAGCGCCACCAGGACGACGCCGCCGAAGAGCAGGCCCGTCCAAAGCAGCCCGGGTATTCGCGGTTTGGCATCCAGGATTCGCTGATTCCGTTCCGACGCCAGCGTGTCCACCTTGTCGAGGAACCGCTGACTTATCGGGTTCGACTCGCCGGTGGATTGCTCGATGCCCAGCACCCGGTACATCTCGTTGAGCGCATCGCGCGCGCCTTCGGTTCCACCACCGGCGCGGACTGCTTTGTCCCATTCAGGGCCTGCCACTGCCGTCGTGTAGTTCCGGAGCAGTTGCCGCATCCGTGTCTGCTCGGGAACGGGCATGCCGACGGTCTGCCGGTACATCGTGGTCAGCGTGGACGCCTCGTTCGAGACGTTGGCTTCCGCAGAGGAGAACTGCTCCCAGGCCACGACGATGGTGAATCCGAGCAGAGCGCCATAAACCAGCCCGACGCAGGTCAAGAACGGCGACAGCGCCCCGTTGTGCCCTTCACTGACCGGATCCGGAAGTGTGCGGTGGGCCAGCCATATGCTGGCGGCCCCGACCAGTATCGACACCACCAAGACAAGGGCCAAAACCAGCCATAGACCGGCAATTCCGAAGGTTCCCATGCCTTCAGCATGCGCCCCCACGTGGGCTTCGCCGCCGATCAGTCAGTTGTCGGAGGGTTCGTCTATTATCGAACGTATGTTCGACACACTGGCGCCGACCGAGTTGGTGCTCGCGATCGCAGATTCGCAGCGCCAGGAGTCGATGTTGGTGGCGCGGCGGATGGCGACTGTGGCCGAACTGCTGGCCCAGCGGACCGCGGAGGTCGAGTCGGAGGATCCCGATCCTGGCTACATGACGGTGACGGGATTCCAGCGGACTTGCGCCGAGGTTGCGGCCGCGATGAACCTGTCGGCTGCGGCGGCCAGTATCCAGGTTTCGCACGCCGACACCTTGGCGCAGCGACTGCCCAGGTGGCGGCGGTGCTGCGCTGCCGGTGATACCGACTGGCGCACGGTGCAGGTGATCATCACGCGCACCGAGTTCGTCAGCGACTCGGTGATCAGAAGGCTGGATTGGCGCCTGGCTCGAGCGGATTCGAACTGGCAGTGCTGGTCGCGCAAGCGGATCATCGACACCGTCGACGCCGCCGTGCGCGAGATCGATCCCGACGCCATCCGCGAGCGGATGCGACGCGAGGACAGGCGCCACATCGATGTGATCGCACTTGGTGACGGCACGGCCAAGGTGGACGGGGTGCTGGCCGCCGAGGCCGGAATCGCCGTCGACAAGCGGCTGACCGAGCTGGCCAATGCGGTATGCCGCGACGACCCCCGCACAGTTGATCAGCGCCGCGCCGACGCGATGCAGGCATGGTCGGAGGGCCGCACGCTTGCGTGCCAATGCGGCGCCGAGGACTGCCCGAACCGATCCGATGACACCGCCCCGACCACCAGGATCGTGGTCAACATCATCGCCGGCGCGGAGACCGTGCTGTGGCGGCGGCGATCAACCCGGCTACATCGAGGGATACGGCGTGATCGACGCCGAGCAGGTCCGTTCACTCGCCGAGGAGGCTACGCTTGCGGTTTCTCGACGAGCCCGCCGTCAGCGCGGCCGAGGCGCTGCGTTACCAACCCAGCGCCGCAGTCGAACGGTGGGTGCGGATGCGGGACTTGACGTGCCGATTCCCCGGTTGTGACCGTCCCGCCGTGGTCTGCGATGTGGACCACACCATTCCGTTCAATCACGCCGATCCGCGCAACGGCGGCCTGACGGTCCCATGGAATCTCAAATGCGTATGCCGCCAACATCATCGACAACAAGACCTTCGTCGAGGGATGGCGCGATGAACAGCTTGCCGACGGCACGGTGATCTGGACATCGCCGACCGGTGAGATCTATCGAACCGTGGCAGGCGGGGTCGACCTATTCCCCGACATGGGGTTGTCGACGGCCTGCCAGGAGCCAAAGCCGTCTCGCCGCAATCGGTCTCGCGAGCGAGCGGCCCGCATCGCACGTATCCGCTGTCGCAACCGGACGCAGCGGCCGATCAACGAGGCCGACCGCCGACTCCAACACGCTCGCAAGCAGGAGATCGGCGGCCGCCGGCAGCGCAACGAGATGCGCAAGATGTTGTTCATCCTCAAAGGCCGGCCCAGCACCAGCCCCTACTGCACATGGATCAACGACCCGCTGGAACCCGAAGAGCTGCCGCCCGACTGGCGGCCTCCTCCCGAACCACCTCCGCTGCCGGACGATCCACCGTTTTGATCAGCACGCGGCGTCGACGTACACCGTCTTCGCCGTGACCGTCGTGACGATGTCGTCCATCGCTCCCGGTGCTCCGGTATCCATGCGCTCGAAAGTCTGGCCCGGCCGTATGGCCTTGACCGCGCACTGGTTCAGCGGCGCAGTGCCGATCTTGTTGAGGATCACGTGAAATCCCTGTGCCTGCAGGCTGGTCACCGCCTGGGACGCGGTCTCGGGTCCCGACGGAGCCGCGTTGGCGGCTCCGGCCAATCCCACGGCCTGCGGCGACCGCCCCGGCTGCGATGACGGGCATCATGACGAACTTCATTGGACTTCCTTTCAGGTCGGAAGCTGTTGACGCTTCCTTCTGCTGTGTGCCGATGCACGTCATTCGTTACAACGGCCCTCTCGGATTGGAGATAGGAGGGCGGGTTACACCAGTCATCTGACGGATGCGAGGCGATCGGTCAAATTCCTAACGTCGAGATATAGACATGACCTCGCGCATGGCGGCCTGAGGTATCTCTGTCGGTCATGGATGACGTCGGGATCGAGCGAGCGGTGCTGTCGACGCCGATTCCTTTGCATCTTCCTCGATGCCGACACCGCGCCGAAGATCGCGCGTGACCTCAATGACTATGCCGCAGAACAGGTTTCCCTTCGGCCCGAGCGGTTCGCCTTTTTTGCGACCCTTCCGCTTCCCGATGTGACGGCCGCGGTCGAGGAGGCCATCCGCGCCATCGATGACGCCGGCGCATCCGGGGTGCTCATGCTGAGCAACCACGCAGGCGTCTACCAGGGCGATCCGGTGCTCGACCCGCTCTACGAGGAGCTCAACCGCAGGGCCGCGGTCGTCTTCGTCCACCCCACCGCGGAAAACAGCCCCCTTCCCGGTGTCCAGCCCTCGCAATTGGAGTTCGGTTTCGACGCCACCCGTGCGGCTGCGAACCTGATCATCAACGAGGTGCTTGACCGGTTCCCGGCTATCCGATTCGTGTTCACCCACAGCGGTAGCTGTGTGCCGTCGGTGGCCCACAAGCTGATCAACCGCAAGCCGATGGTCACCGCGTATACCGCCTACATGCGAGACCATGGTGCACCGCCGCCGACGGACGAACTGCTCGATCAGCTCGCGACAGCCGAAGAAACCGCCCGGCGGCAGATCGCCCGGTTGTACTTCGACACCGCGTTGTCGACGGCGCCGGCGACGCTGGATGCCCTGATGTCCTTGGTGCCGACGTCACATATCCTGCTGGGCACCGACTTTCCGTTCGGCCAGGAGATCGGACTTCAGTACACGCTGCGCGGCATCAAACGATATGGGCTCAGCGACGATGACCGCGCGGCGATACTCCACCGGAACGGTAGCGAGTTGCTAGGGCTCGGTAGGCCCGCCACGTCTTCGCAATCCCGAACTCGGCGACCAGCAGAAGCACCGCGTTGATCTGATCGCGGCCCGCACCAGCTTCGGTAGCAAGTTCCACGTGCAGGGTGAAGGACTCGTCCAGGGTCTGGTTGAGGACGTCGGCAGCCAGGCAGGCGAGGGCCCGCTCTCGTGGCGACATGTCGCCCGAGCTCCAGCGCTGGTGGAACTGGTCAGTGAAGAACTCGGCGAAGTCCCCGTTCAACTCGGTGAGAGCGTCTGCGACGTAGTGCGGTAGCTCCTGTCGTCCGCCGGCAGGAGGCAGCGCCTGCTCACCTGAACCGTCCAATTGCCGCAGCTGTTGCAGCGCGACCGCCGCGGTGGGATATCCCACGTAGGGCGCGAGGTGGCGGATCGCCCCAACGCACTCCGAGATGGACACCCCGTTGGCACCGGCCATCTGCACATGGGTCAGCAGAGGGAAGCCGATGTTTCCGGTGCACAGGTCGGCGGCGACGAACACGAACGTCTTTTCCCGCATCGTGAGCTGCGGCAACGACCAGGCGTGCACGCCGACTTCTGCCGCCATCCGGCCGAACTCGGCGTCGAGCGCCTGAACCTGGTCCTGGTTGGCGAGTTTCATCGGGTCGCTCCTTCACGTGCAGGTGTGACCGACCGCGAGCCGGGGGCTGGCAGGTGGAAGATCTTGCGGCGCATCGCGTCCAGGGTGTGCGTTGGCACGAAGCGCACCAGGTTTGCCATCAGCGTTGCGTCCTTGCCGACGAGATACCGCGCGCGGGGTCTGGACTTCTTGAGCACCGTGAGGATCTTGTCGGCCACGACGTCCGGAGGGCTGCCCTTTCGTTCTCGCTTCAGCGCGGTGCCGACCATGCCCAGGTAGCTCTCTGGTACAGCTCGCGGCCCTCGGGAGGGAATTCGTTCGCCGCACTGGTGGCATCGCGTTCCAGCTTGTCGACTGCGTCGGTGCGGATGCTCGCCGGCTCGACCAGCACCACCCTGATGCCCCACGGCGCCAGCTCTTGCCGGAACGCATCGGTCATCGTCGCGATGGCAGCTTTCGACGCGGCGAGCGGGCCCCCGAAGGGTGGCGTGAACCGGTCACCGATGGAGCCGATGACCACCAGGTGGCCCCTGGCACGCCGGAGCAGCGGCAGAAACTCCTGCGTGACCGCGACCTGACCGAACACATTGACTTCGAACTGCCACCGCAGGGCCTCCATGTCGACAAGCTCCATCGGCACGGCCACACCGATTCCGGCGTTGTCCACCAACGCGTTCAGCCCCGCAGCCCCAACGTGGGCTTCGACCGTCTCCGCTCCGGCGATGATCTGATCGGGTTCGGTGACGTCCATGACCAGCGGTGTGACGTTGCCCGAATCGGATGCGCGTATCACCGCCTCACCATCGCCGGGAGTTCGAACTCCCGCGTACACGTGCCAGCCGGCGTCAGCGAGGCGAAGCACCGTGGCCCGGCCGATACCAGACGATGCGCCGGTAACCAGTGCGTGTGGACGCGGGCACGTCATTTTTCCTCCAACACTTGCGATTTCGTGGGGAAGGCGGGCAACACATACCGGGCGAAAAGCCGCATCTGCTCCAGCATTTCGTCGACCGTGTCGGCGACGAACAGCGTTGCATAGAAGGCGTCGAGGCCGGCCTCCTCGAAAGCAGCGACCTTCGCGCACACCTCGTCCGGAGTCCCGATGAGGTTGTCGGCGATGTACTTGTCCTCGTCGACGCCCTTCATCATGGTGTCCTTCAGCGAGCTGCGGAACAGCTGGAAGGTGGATCGCTCGAATCTTCTCGCGCGCCTGCGCCGCGGTGTCGGCGATGCAGACAACCGATTGCAGGGCAATGGTTATCGCGGCCGGGTCGCGGCCCGCCTCGCGCGCATGCGCGGCGACCTTCGCCCGGCCCGCCGCGATCTCCGCGGGGCCGAGCTTGGCGGGCAGCCATCCCTCGCACCGCTCCCCCGCGCGCCGGATCGCGCTCTTCCCGTTGCCGCCGGAGAAGATGGGCAGCGGCGACTGCACGGGTTTCGGATACGACTCGACGTCGACGAACCGCCGGTACTTGCCGTCGTAGCTGGATCGCGGCTGCTCGAAGAGGGCTCGCAGCGACTCGATGCCCTCGACCATCAGGTCGTTGCGGTTCGCCGCGGCCAGATCCGGTACCACGCTTTCGAATTCGTCGCGGTAACCGCCGCCCGCGACGGCCAGGTTGACCCGCCCGCCACTGATGTGGTCCAGGGTGGCCACCTGTTTGGCCAGCAGCACCGGGTCGCGCATCGGCAGCACCAGGATCCCGGTGCCCAGCCGCACCACCGACGTCTTGGCGGCGATGGTGGCCAGCATCATCAGCGGTTCGAAGTAGTCGGGTGCGGCCCGCCACGCGTCGCGGACGAACCGCTGCGTGCTCAGGTGGTCATTGCCCGCCACTTCGTGGTAACCGAGCTGCTCGGCCTCGACGGCGATCCGGACCACATCGTCGGCGGTGGCGAAGGGCACCGGATACGCCATCCCGGCCAGGCAGGTTGGGACGTCGATTCCGAACTTCATGCCTCCGACGATGACGCGGATCGGCGTGCCGCCGAATCTGTCAGATGACTGTATTCACGCCAGATCGAGGGCGGCGAGTTCGTGCCGCCCGGCGACGCCGAGCTTCGGAAACGCCTTGTACAGGTGGTAGCCGACGGTGCGAGGGCTGATGAACAGCTGCGCGCCGATGTCCCGGTTGCTCAGCCCGGTCGACGCCAGCCGCACCACCTGAAGTTCCTGCGGGGTCAGCTGGTCCCGGCCGCTCTGCTCGGCGGCGGCGACGCTCTCGCCGGTCGCGCGCAACTCGGCGCGGGCGCGCTCGGCCCACGACCGCGCGCCGATCACGTCGAACACCCGCAGCGCCGCGCGCAACGGTTCGCGGGCGTCGGACCGACGCCTCACCCGGCGCAGCCATTCGCCGTAGAGCAGTTCGGTGCGCGCCCGCGCCATCGGCCGGTTCACCTCGTCGTACCGACGAATCGCCGCACGGTAGTGATCCTCGGCGTCCTCGTCGGGACCGAGCAGTGCGCGGCAGCGATGCAGGTTGGCCTGCACGACGGGATTGTCCCGGTGCGTGGCCCACGGCACGTAGGCCGCCATCGTGTCGTCGGCTCGCTCGGGCTCGCCGCTGCGCGCAGCGGCCTCGGCCCACTCAGGCGGCGAGAGGTAGGCGAACGTCGGATGCCGCTGCAGCTGGACCGGCAGCGACGCAAGCCGTTCCAGCGCGGCGGTATACCGCCCGTATCCCAGATCGAGCACGGCCAGGGCCAGCGTCGCCAGTCCCACGCCCGACGAATGCCGTTCCGCGCCAAGGCTGTATGGCCTCATTGGCCAGCGCGACGCAGGTGTCCTCGTCGCCGGTCATCGCGGTGATCCGCGCGACGACGCCGCGCAGGTTCGCCGCGGAATGAAGCTGCCCGGTGTCCTCGGCGACCTGCACACCCTCGTTCGCGGTGCGCAGCGCGTCCTGCAGACGCCCGGACACCAGCGCTGCCTGCGCGTGCTGCAGCAGGATGTGCGGCAGCCCGCCGATCAGGCCGCGCTCGCGGGCCTCGACGAGCATCCGCTCGGTCTGGGCCCACGCCTCGTCCGCGTCACCGATGATCATCCGCAGGAATGCGCTATGAATGGCCAGGTTGCCCACCGTCATTCCCAAGCGGTCGGGCCGGATCGCGCGCACCGCGTCCGGCAGCGGCGGCACCTGGTCCTCCGGCTCGCCGGACTGCAGTTTCGCGAGGATCGAGCTGGCGGCGAGCATCGGAACGAGCGGATGGTCAGGCGGCAGCGACACCGCGTCGATCAGATCGGCGGCGCGCCCCAGCTCTCGGCGCTTCGTCGGCGAAGTAGGCCATGCGGACCACCTCGATCAACATCCGAGCGGCCTCTTCCTGGTCGCAGTCGTAGACGTCTCGGCGCCGTCGAGCACCATTTCCGATGCGTGCCTTGGTGTTCCACGTTCGAACTCCACCCGGGCGCGCACCCAGGCCAGCTTGGCCAAGGTTCGCGGATCCCCGCCGAACGCCGACGCTTCCTGCGCCAGCGCCTGCCGCACGGTCAAGTTGACCGGAGTCGCGGGCGCCCATCGCTGCGGCGGCCAGCCGCTGGCCGCGCACCACCGGGTCGGCGGTGAGCCGGGCGGCGCGCTCGTGTGCGGCCGCACTTGCCGCATAACCGCCGCGGCGATCCGCGCGCACGGCCGCGGCCTCCATCGCGTCGGCGGCGCCGTCGTCGAAACCGACCGCCGCCGCGGCGAGATGCCAGGCGCGCCGATCGGCGAACTGCGGGGCGGCTAGCGCATCGGCCAGTGCGCGATGCGCGGTGATGCGATCGGTCACCGCGGCGCGCCCGTACACCGCCGACCGGATCAGCGGATGACGGAACGCCACCGCGCCGTCGGACAACCGAACCAGCTGCGCGCTCTCCGGCTTCGGCAAAGTCGTTCAGCCCCAATCCGATCCGGGCTGACGGCGTCAAGCACCACACCGAGTTCGCCGGTGTCCTCGGCCGCCGCGACCAGCAGCGCCATCCGGGTAGGTGCGGCAGCCGATCGACCTGCAGCCCGAACGCGTCCAGTACCCGGCGGCCGCTGGTGGACAGCGCGGCCGTCACGGTCGGCGGCCCGGGCATGGGATCCCCCGCGCGCAGTGCTGCCGCCAGTTCGATGAGCGCCAACGGGTTTCCGGTGGCTTCCTCGATCAGCCGGTCACGCAGGTTCGGCGCAAGGTCGGCGGCCCGCTCGGCGAGCAGGGCGGCCGACGCCGACTCACTGAGCCCGGAAAGCCGCAGCACGCGCAGCCCGCGGAGCTCGGCGGCCGTCGCCGTCACGGCCCGAGATCAGCAGCACGACACCTTCGGCACCGAGCCGCCGGCCGGCGAACAGCAGCGCGTCGGCCGACGCACGGTCGAGCCACTGCGCGTCGTCGACCAGGCACAGCAGCGGACCGTCGGCGGCGACTTCCGACAGCAGCGTCAGCGTGGCCAGCCCGGCGAGAAATCGGTCCACACCCGGAGCGTCCGCGAGTCCGAACGCCGCGCGCAGGGCGGCGGCCTGCGGGGCGGGCAGCGCGTCCAGGCGATCCAGGCAGTCGAGCAGCAGCAAGTGCAGGGCCGCGAACGGCAGTTCGGCCTCCGACTCCACGCCTGTGCAGCGCAGCACCCGGAAATCCTTCGCGTCGGCGGCGATGTGTTCCAGCAGTGCGGTCTTGCCGCTGCCCGCCTCGCCCTGCACCACGAGCAGGGAGCTGCGGCCGCTACGGGCATCCGCGAGAAGCCCGTGGATATCGGCCAGCTCTGCCGCCCTCCCGTGCAGCACATCCCCAACCTATCGCGTGCGTTCTAGAGTCGGTTCCGTGGCGGAGAGGCTTATCACCTGGCTGCTGGATTCCGATCCGGCGCTGCGATGGCAGGTCGAGCGCGATGTGTTGGGATTGCCGCGAGAGGTTTGGGACACAACACGGGCACGCATCGCGACCGAAGGCCTTGGCAAACAGCTACTGGCGCTGCAGGATTCCGACGGTCAGTGGGCGGGAGGTGCGTTCTTCCCCGCCGACTTCGACTTCGAATCCGTAGTTCGTGAGGCACCAGTTGCCCGATGGCGGCTGGAACTGTGAGTGGGTCGAGGGCTCCGTTCGATCGTCGTATCACTCGACGCTCAACTCTCTGAAAGGACTGCTCACCTTCGACGCGGCGACCGGAGGCACCGACGCCACACATGCGGCACGGCACTCGGGCCAGGAGTATCTCCTGCAGCGGGCGCTCTTTCGCAGGCTCTCGACGGGCGAGCCCGTCGCACCATGGGTAACGCATCTCGCGTACCCCTTCCGCTGGACGTACAACGTGCTCAACGCGGCCGACTACTTCCGCCAGGTCGCGCTCGTCGACGGCACCGCCCCGGATCCCCGCATGGCCGAAGCGATCGAACTCATCCGTGCCGCCAGACAACCGGATGGGACATGGCTCCAGGGCGAGCGGAGTCCCGGCATGGTGTGGTTCGAAGTCGACGTACCAGCCGGTGAGCCATCGAAGTGGTTAACGCTCTTCGGGACACGCGTGCTCGCCTGGTGGGACTACAGCGGCGAGGCGCCCCGCAGGTGCTCGAAGATCAGCGATGTCTGCGTGCCCGCGACGTCGGCGTCGGCGTTGAGGTTCTCCACCACGAAGGACCGCAGGTCGTCGGTGTCGCGGGCGGCCACGTGCAGGATGAAGTCGTCGGCGCCTGCCAGAAAGTAGACGTCCATCACCTGCGGCTTGCGCCGGATCTGCTGGATGAAGCTGCGGATCTTGGCCCTGGCGTTGGCCTGCAGGCTGACCGAGATCATCGCCTGCAGCGACAGGCCGATGGCAGCCGGGTCGATATCGGCGTAGAAGCCGCGGATGACGCCGAGCTCATGCAGCCGGCGGACCCGGCCGTGACACGTCGACGGCGCGATGCCGACAGCTCGGCGAGCGCACTGTTCGACATGCGGGCATCGCGGTGCAGGAGCGATCAAAATCCGGCGGTCGACGTCGTCGATCTCGGGCGGCTGAACATCCTTCGGCGGACGCGGACCGACTCACCGTCACGATTGATGATTCTTCGGTCACAGGCGATGATATCGAATGATCATCAGATCTATTGCTTCATGACCGAAGGTTCTTCACAATTCTAGGGAGTCCATCGACAATCAGGAGCGATCATGCGCGTCGGCATCCCGACCGAGATCAAGAACAACGAGTTCCGAGTTGCCATCACCCCGGCCGGTGTGGCCGAGCTGGTCCATCGCGGCCATGAGGTGCTCATTCAGGCCGGCGCAGGCGAGGGCTCCGCGATCTCCGACGCCGACTTCAAGCGGGCCGGCGCGCAGATGATCAACAGCGTCGACGAGGTGTGGGCCGAGGCCGATCTGCTGCTGAAGGTCAAGGAGCCGATCGAGCCCGAGTACACCCGCCTGCGCAAGGGCCAGACCCTCTTCACCTATCTGCACCTCGCCGCCTCCAGGCCGTGCACCGATGCGCTGCTGGCCTCGGGCACCACGTCGATCGCCTACGAAACCGTGCAGACCGCCGACGGCGCGCTGCCGCTGCTGGCCCCGATGAGCGAGGTCGCCGGCCGGTTGTCGGCGCAGGTCGGCGCCTACCACCTGATGCGCACCCACGGCGGCCGCGGCGTCCTGATGGGCGGCGTGCCCGGCGTGGCCCCTGCCAACGTCGTGGTGATCGGCGGCGGAATGGCCGGCGACAACGCCGCCGCCGTCGCCAAGGGCATGGGCGCCCGCGTCACCGTCTTCGACCTGAACATCAACACACTGCGCAAGATCGACGCCGAGTACGGCGGCAGCATCGAGACCCGCTACTCGTCCGCCTCGATCTGGAGGACGCGGTCAAGGAGGCCGATCTGGTGATCGGCGCCGTCCTGGTGCCCGGCGCCAAGGCGCCCAAGCTCGTCACCAATTCGACTGTCGCGCACATGAAGTCGGGTGCCGTGCTGGTCGACATCGCGATCGACCAGGGTGGCTGCTTCGAGGACTCGCGGCCCACCACGCACGACGACCCCACCTTCGCGGTGCACGACACGGTGTTCTACTGCGTGGCCAACATGCCCGGCGCCGTGCCGCGCACGTCGACCTACGCGCTGACCAACGCGACCATGCCGTACGTGGTCAAGCTCGCCGAGCGGGGCTGGAAGGCCGCATGCCAGGCCGATTCCGCTCTGGCCAAGGGTCTTTCGACGCACGAGGGCGCGCTGCTCTCCGAGCAGGTGGCCGTCCGATCTGGAGCTGCCGTTCACCGACCCGGCCAACGTGCTGGCCTGATCGCTCAACCGAACAATTCCCCGTCCACGTACAGCCAACGACGGGCTCTAACGGCGAAGTGGGACCGCTCATGCAGCGTCCCACTTCGTCGGTTTCGGCGGTAGTGGGCGCGGAACTCCACCTCGCCCTCCTCGTCGCCCTGCTGTCCCGCGACCGTGTCGACGATCTCCAGTCCCGTCCACGTCTCATCGGACGGCGTCAGCGCCTCGGGCCGGGTGCGCGGATGCCACGTCCGCCAGACATAGTCCAGGTCCCCGACCGCGTACGCGGTGTACCGCGATCTCATCAACTCCTCGGCGGTCGCCGCCAGTCGCTCACCCGCGTGAAACGGCCGGCAGCACGAACGAACACCTCTCCACTGCCACACGGGCAGTCATCGGTCGTCGACACGTCAACAAGCACCAGCAGTTCGTTGTCCGCCACCAGATGAGCGCGGCGAAGAGCACCAGAATGCCGACCGTCGCGCCCGCCTGCACCAGGTTGCGGTTCTCGCGCGGCGCGTACGCGTAAGCCAGCGCGACCAGCCCGCCCGTCACCAGCCCGCCCAGATGCCCCTGCCAGCTGATCGACGGCACCGTGAACGTGATCACCAGGTTGATCACGATCATGATGACGACCCAGCGGACGTCGACGTTGACCTTCTTCGCCACCACGAAAGTGGCTGCGAACAAACCGAATACCGCTCCCGACGCGCCTACTGTCGGGACATTCAGCGGCGAGAACAGGTAGATCAGCACCGAGCCGCCAAGCGCGCTCAGCAGTAGAGCGCGACTGAAGCGCAGCCGCCCCAGCCAGATCTCCAGCGGCGGACCGACGACGAACAACGCGAACATGTTGAACAGAATGTGGGTGATCCCGTTGTGCAGGAACGCCGAGGTGATCATGCCGGTACAACTGCGCCGTCGGCGACGGCGGGCGACCACATCGTCAGCTCCGCCTCGAATCTCGGCGACCGCCGTCTGTGCGACGAACAGCAACACATTGAGCGCGATCAAGCCGTAGGTGACGAACGGGTATCGTCGAGCCGCATTCGGCCGCCGAACTGCGTTCGCGGCTGTCGGCACCGTCCTGGCCCCCGCGCTGACGCATTCCGCGCACTGGTGGCCGACGGCGGCATCGCGCATGCACTCCGGGCAGATGTAGCGGTGGCACCGGGTGCACTGGACATACGTCGGCCGGTCCGGGTGCCGGTAGCAGGTCGGCGTCGGCGTCGGTCATTGGCTTCATCGTCAATACCCAGCAGCCAAGGCACCAGAAGCGTGGTGAGTTCGCCGATCAGCGCACGATTGTTCGGCGCCTTCGGATCGTTGGCCTGCGAACGCGTCATGACCGCAAGCAGCAGCCGCTGCCTCGGGCCCGTAGGCGATACCGATGTCGTTGGTGCTGCCGTAGTCGCCGTTGCCCGTCTTGTCGGCGGTGGTCCAGCCCTCGGGCAGGCCGGCCCGCATGCTCGACGTCTCGTTGCCCCGCAACCAGTCCTCGAACTGCTGACGTTGCGGCGGTGCCAGCACGTCGCCGGTGAGCAGGTTGCGGTAGCCGGTTGCCCAGCGCATGCGGCGTGCTGGTGTCGCGAGGGTCGCCCGGGACCGCGGAGTTCAACTCGATCTCCCACCGGTCGAGCCGGGTCCGGTCGTCGCCGATGCTGCGCGCGAAATCGGTGATGGCCGACGGGCCGCCGATCGTCTGCAGCAGCAGGTTGCCCGCGGCGTTGTCGCTGACCTGCACCGCCGCCGCGCAGAGGTCGGCGAGCGTCATCTGGCCGCCTGAATTCGGGGCGGTCCTCGGCGAGTTCGGCAGCGCCGCCCAGCTTGGGGTCGACGAAAACCTGCCGGTCCAGCGTCAACTCGCCGTTCTGCACCATCTGCAGCACCCGCGCGGCGGCGTAGCCCTTGAACGTCGAACACATCGCGAACGACTCGCCATCGAGGTGAGACACCGTGCGGCCGGTCTCCAGGTCAACCGCGTACACGCCGATCTTGACGTTGTCCCGCTCTTGCAGCGCCTCGATGCGGTCGTGGACCGGCGGCACCGGTTCGGCGGGATCGGCAAGGACAGCTTTCTGAGCGCACGCGGCGAGGCCGGCCACAGCCAATCCGCCCACCAGCACGCTTCGTCGGGACAGAGTGATTCACCGCTCCCACGGTAGGCGATCAGCCTGCGATGGCCCGAAGCGGCTGGGGCAGTGACCTTTTGGTCTGGTACGGACCCAGCACCGCCGCGCCGAACGGCCTGGTCAGCAGCCGCCGCGCCACCGCGTTGACCTCGTCGAGGGTGACCTCGTCGATCAACGCAAGGGTTTGGTCGATGCTGCGGTGCTCGCCGAAGTTCAGCTCGCTGCGACCGATGCGGTTCATCCGGGAGCCGGAGTCCTCGAGGCCGAGCACCAGCCCGCCGCGCAGCGACCCCTTGGCGATCCGGCACTCGGCTTCGGTGATCCCGTCGCGGGCCACCGTCTCCAGCACGTCGGTGGTCACCCGGGCCACCTCGGCGAAGCGCTCGGGCAGGCATGCGGCATAGACCGAAAGCGCACCGCTGTCGGAGAACGTGTCCACCGTCGAATACACCGAGTAGGCCAGCCCGCGCGTTTCGCGAATCTGTTGGAACAAGCGAGAACTCAGGCCGCCGCCCAGCGCGGTGTTGAGCACGGACAGTGCCCACCGTTGATTCCAGTGCCTGCCGGGCACGCGCACCCCGAGCGACATGTGGGTCTGCTCGGCGTCCCGGTTGACCACCTCGAGTGTGGGAGTGCCGGTCACGCGGCCGAGTGCCCTTGCGGGGCGGTACGGCAGTGCGATCGCGCACCAGGTGCGCGCCGAAGTGCTCACGCACCAGGCCCACCACCTCGTCATGGTCGACGTTGCCTGCGACGGCAACGACCATCCGCTCGGGCGTGTAGCGGCGGACATGGAACGAATGCAGTTGCGATCGCGTCATCGCCGAAACCGAAGCGACGCTGCCGATCACAGGACGCCCCACCGGGTGCCCTCCGAACATCGCCGACAAGAACACATCGCCGAGCGTGTCCTCGGGATCGTCGTCACGCATGGCGATCTCCTCGAGCACCACGGCACGTTCGAGCTCCACGTCGTGTGCCACGCAGGAACCCCGCAACACCACGTCGGCGACCAGGTCGATCGCCAGGTCCACGTCGGTATCGATCACGTGCGCGTAGTAGCAGGTGTGCTCCCTTGCGGTGAACGCGTTCAGCTCGCCCCCGACCGCGTCGACCGCCTGGGCGATGTCCACCGCGGTGCGCGTCGGGGTGGACTTGAACAGCAGGTGCTCCAGGAAGTGCGCGGCACCGGCCACGCTGGCGCCTTCGTCGCGCGATCCGACACCCACCCAGACGCCGACCGACGCCGAGTGCACCGACGGGATGTATTCGGTGACGATGCGCAGACCACCGGGCAGGGTGGTGCTGCGCACCATCGACTTCTCTGCGGACTCCTTGCCGCGGCGGGGCCGTCGTAGGCCAGCCTTGCCGTTAGCTGCCTGTCGTGGCATCGACCGGCGAATCAGCGGAAGAGGCTTCCTCGACTGCGTCTTCCTCGGCAACGAGGACGAGGGAGATCTTGCCGCGGTTGTCGATATCGGCAATCTCCACTCGCAGCTTGTCCCCCACCTTCACCACGTCTTCGACCTTCGCGATGCGCTTGCCCCTGCCGAGCTTGGAGATGTGCACCAGCCCGTCGCGGCCGGGCAGCAGCGATACGAACGCGCCGAAATCCGTTGTCTTGACCACGGTTCCGAGGAACCGCTCGCCAATCTTGGGCAGCTGCGGGTTGGCGATCGCGTTGATCTTGTCGATCGCGGCCTGCGCCGACGCACCGTCGGTCGCGCCGACGAACACCGTGCCGTCGTCCTCGATGGAGATCGACGCGCCGGTCTCCTCGGTGATCGAGTTGATCATCTTGCCCTTGGGGCCGATGACCTCGCCGATCTTGTCGACCGGCACCTTGATGGCGGTGACACGCGGCGCGTACGGGCTCATCTCGTCGGGGGCATCGATGGCCTCGGCCATCACCTCGAGGATGGTGATGCGGGCGTCCTTGGCCTGCGACAGCGCGCCTGCCAGCACCTTCGACGGGATGCCGTCGAGCTTGGTGTCCAGCTGCAGCGCGGTGACGAAGTCCTTGGTGCCCGCGCACTTGAAGTCCATGTCGCCGAAGGCATCTTCGGCACCGAGGATGTCGGTCAGGGTGACGAACCGGCGTTCGGTGCCGCCGCCCTCGACCTCGACGTCATCGGACACCAGGCCCATCGCGATACCGGCGACCGGCGCCTTCAGCGGCACGCCGGCGTTCAGCAGCGACAGGGTCGATGCGCACACCGAGCCCATCGAGGTCGAGCCGTTGGAGCTCAACGCCTCGGACACCTGGCGGATCGCGTACGGGAACTCATCGACGCTGGGCAGAACCGGCATCAGTGCCCGCTCGGCGAGCGCGCCGTGGCCGATCTCGCGCCGCTTGGGCGACCCGACGCGGCCGGTCTCACCGGTCGAGTACGGCGGGAAGTTGTAGTGGTGCATGTACCGCTTGGACTGTCTCCGGCCCCAGCGAGTCGATCTGCTGAGCCATCTTGACCATGTCCAGCGTGGTCACACCCATGATCTGGGTCTCGCCACGCTCGAACAGCGCGCTGCCGTGCGCGCGCGGAATCACGGCCACCTCGGCCGACAATGCGCGGATATCGGTGATGCCACGACCGTCGATGCGGAAGTGATCGGTCAGGATGCGTTGGCGGACAAGCTTCTTGGTCAGCGACCGGAACGCCGCGCCGACTTCCTTCTCGCGACCCTCGTAGGTGTCGGCGAGCCGCGCAAGAACCTCGACCTTGATCTCGTCGGTGCGATCGTTGCGCTCTTCCTTGCCTGCAATGGTCAGCGCCTTGGAGAGCTCGTCGGTGGCCACCGAGGACACCGCGTAGAACACGTCGTCCTGGTAGTCCGGGAACACCGGGTACTCGGCGGTCGGCTTGGCGGCCTTGTCGGCCAACTCCTGCTGAGCGGCACACAGTGCGGCGATGAACGGCTTGGCGGCCTCGAGACCCTCGGCGACAACGCTTTCGGTGGGTGCACCGGCGCCGCCTGCGATCAACTCGATGACGTTGTCGGTGGCTTCCGCCTCGACCATCATGATGGCCACGTCGTCGGCCGTCTTGCGGCCCGCGACGACCATGTCGAACACGGCGCGCTCAAGCTGCTCGACGGTGGGGAATGCCACCCAGGTGCCGTCGATCAGCGCGACGCGCACACCGCCGACCGGACCGGAGAACGGAATACCTGAGATCTGCGTCGACGCGGACGCGGCGTTGATCGCCAGCACGTCGTACAGATCCTTGGGATCGAGGCTCAGGATGGTGACGACGACCTGGATCTCGTTGCGCAGACCCGAGATGAAGGTGGGGCGCAGCGGCCTGTCGATCAACCGGCAGGTCAGGATGGCGTCGGTGGAGGGGCGACCCTCGCGCCGGAAGAACGAGCCGGGGATACGTCCGGCGGCATACATCCGCTCTTCGACGTCGATCGTCAACGGGAAGAAGTCGAAGTGGTCTTTGGGGTTCTTGCTGGCGGTGGTCGCCGACAGCAGCATGGTCTCGTCGTCGAGGTAGGCGACGACGGCGCCGGCGGCCTGCTTGGCCAGCCGGCCGGTCTCGAAACGGATGGTGCGGGTGCCGAAGCTCCCGTTGTCGATAACGGCGGTCGATTCGAACACGCCTTCTTCAATTTCAACTACAGACATAGACGTCCGTATGGCCTCTCTGGATCACTGTTCAGCTGTTTCGCGTCGTCACGCTCAGAACGCTGAGCAGCCTGTCAGACCACTGGCCTTGATACGGCTACGGCCGTCGATCGAAGCGGCCGGATGCTGTGCCCAATTTCTTGGGGCACCCGGCAGCCACTACCGAAGACCGCCCGATCAGGCGGGGTCCGCCAGGGACGCGCGGGAACGGTGCTCGCGGAATTGCGGGAACCGCACCCAATTGTTCGCGCCGAATCGGCTGTCGAACGCACCTATCTTACATTGCAGCAGGTACGGGTCCGAAATCCGCAGCGGTCGGGGGCGACGAGCCGAATTTATGTCAGCGGCGCAGGCCAAGGCGGTCGATCAGGGAGCGGTAGCGCTCCACGTCGACCTGGGCGACGTACTTGAGCAGGCGGCGGCGCCGGCCGACCAGCAGCAGCAGTCCGCGCCGCGAGTGGTGGTCGTGCTTGTGCACCTTGAGGTGCTCGGTCAGGTCGGCGATGCGCTTGGTCAGCAGCGCGACCTGCGCCTCCGGCGAGCCGGTGTCACTCTCGTGCAGGCCGTAGGAGCCCAGGATGTCTTTTTTCTGTTCGGCAGTGAGCGCCACGAAACAATCTCCATCAATAGGTCCGCGAGGATGGGGCTCGAGCCCCTCAAAGAGCGCGGCCGCCGCGAACTGCAGCACACGCTGGGTCGGCGTGAAGTTTAGCAGCGGGCCGCTCCAGGCGAAGAATCGCTACTGGGCGGCGAGGATGGTGCGGGCCCGTTCCGTGTCGCCGCCCATGGCCTTGACCAGGTCGTCCACCGACTCGAACCGCTCCTGGCCGCGGATGCGCGCCACGAAGTCCACCGCGACGTGCTGGCCGTACAGGTCGGCATCGGTGTCGAGGACGAACGCCTCGACGGTGCGGGTGCGCCCGGAGAACGTCGGATTCGTGCCGACGGACACCGCGGCCTGATACCGCTCGCCGGGCACCACGGTGCCCATCACCGGTCCGTGGCCGAGCACGGTGAACCACGTTGCGTACACACCGTCGGCGGGTATGGCCGAATACATCGGCGGCGCGACGTTGGCGGTGGGATAGCCAAGCACCTTGCCGCGCCCATCCCCTCGGACCACCACACCCTCGACGCGGTGCGGCCGGCCAAGAGCCTCGGCCGCGGCGACGACATCGCCTGCGTCCACGCAGGAGCGGATGTAGGTCGACGAGAACGTGACGGTTTCGTCCTGGTGGTGCTCGGCCACCAGGGACATGCCCTCGACCGCGAACCCGAACCGCTCGCCTGCCCTGCGCAGCAGGTCGACGTTGCCCGCCGCCTTCTTGCCGAACGTGAAGTTCTCCCCGACCACCACCTCGACGACGTGCAGGTTCTCCACCAGCAGTTCGTGGACGTAACGCTCGGGGGTCAGCTTCATGAAGTCCGAGGTGAACGGCATCACCAGGAAGACGTCGATGCCCATCTCCTCGACGAGCTCGGCGCGCCGGGTCAGCGTGGTCAGCTGCGCGGGATGACTGCCCGGGAAGACGACCTCCATCGGATGCGGGTCGAACGTCATCAACACCGTCGGCACGCCGCGGGAGCGACCCGCCTTGACCGCGTGACCGATCAGTTCCTGGTGGCCGCGGTGCACCCCGTCGAACACCCCGATCGTGACGACGCACCTGCCCCAGTCCGAGGGGATGTCGTCCTGCCCCCGCCAGCGCTGCACAGTGGCAAGCCTACGGCGCGCCGCGCGGGCAGGCGCCTCTACATCCCCAGATCAGGTGACCATTGCCTAAACTTTGTGACTATGAGCCCGAACGGTAACCCTCGCGACCTGACCACGGTCGCCCAGGATTACCTCAAGGTCATCTGGACGGCCCAGGAGTGGTCGCTGGAGAAGGTGAGCACCAAGATGCTCGCCGAGCGGATCGGGGTGTCGGCCAGCACCGCGTCGGAGTCCATCCGCAAGCTCGCCGACCAGGGTCTGGTCGACCACGAGAAGTACGGCGCGGTGACGCTGACCGAGGCGGGCAAGAAGGCCGCGCTGGCGATGGTGCGCAGGCACCGGCTGATGGAGACCTTCCTGGTCCGGATGCTCGGCTACAGCTGGGACGAGGTGCACGACGAGGCCGAGGTGCTCGAGCACGCGGTGCTCGGACCGGATGCTGGACCGCATCGACGCCAAGCTGGGGCACCCGACACGCGATCCGCACGGGGATCCGATCCCGGCCGCCGACGGCCACGTGCCCACCCCGGATGCGCGGCAACTGTCGGTGTGCGAGGACGGCGAGAGCGGGACCGTGGCCCGCATCTCCGACGCCGACCCGGAGATGTTGCGGTATTTCGACAGCGTCGGCATCACCCTGGATTCGCGCCTGATGGTGCTGGCCCGCCGCGACTTCGCAGGGATGATCTCCGTAGCGATCAAGCCGGCCGACGCCAAGGAGAACGATCCCGGTGCCACCGTCGACCTCGGCAGCCCGGCCGCCGAAGCCATCTGGGTCATCGCTTAGCGCCGCCCTGTCTGCGTCGATATTCGTTGGGAGCAACGCCGAACCAGCGCGTGAACGCGTGGTTGAACGCCGCGGTCTCTGCATACCCCAACCGCCGCGCGACCTGCTCGACGGTCAGTCCGACCTGAGACAGCAGCTCGGTGGCCAACGTCGCGCGCACGTCATTGGTGAGTGCCCGAAACGACGTCCCTTCTTCGGCCAGCCGACGGCGAAGCGTGCGGGGGTGCAGGTGCAGCGACGCGGCGACGGCGTCCAACCCGGGCATCTCCCCCGGCGCAGAGAGAAGTTCGGACCGCACCAGGGCCGACATCCCGTGGCGACGCCGTCGCCGTTCGAGGATCTGCTCGCACTGCGCGATGCAGACGGCCAGTGTGTGGGGATCGGCCTGGGGCAGCGGCTCGTCGAGCATCCCGCGTGGAACGCGAACGACGGTGCGGGCGCAGTCGAACTCGATGTCGCGGATCGCGACGGTGTCCAGCAGAGGCCGTAAGAACTCCTCGTCGGCGGCAAGCTCGACACATATCCGGCGGGCGTGGCGTGCCAGCACGGGATGCACGAACCCGGGCACTGTCGCCACGATCGTCGCAATGTCACGCTCCATGAAGAACCGGCGCACATCGGCGGGCAGATGGCTCGCGTCGATCGCGATCTCGCAGTCGGCTTGCCGCTCCGACAACAGGATCGACGAATGCAGCGTGGTCAGCGAGAAGAAGCGCAGTCCGACCGAGATAAGTTCGCGCAGCGTTCCCGACGCCATCGCGGCGAAACCGAACATGCCGAGGTTGGTCAGGTTGATGCGGCTTCCGACCGCAACCCCGATGCCAGCCGGTTCCGGCGCGTGACGCAGCAGGTTCCGCGCCATGGTGATCTCGTCCGCGCTGGAGACATCGCCCTCTGGATCGTCGAGATCAGGAGGAGTCACCGACGTACCGGCCAGCACGTCGGAAACGGACACTCCCATCTCCGCTGCCACCGCACAGAGCACTCGAGCGGTGACGACGGGACGCCGGAGCACGGCGGACGGGACGGTCATCGTGTCCGAAACTATCAATTAAATGTCCCAATGCAGCATCTTGCCCACGCCGAACTCGCTCTACGGTCAGATGCATGACGATCAACAGCGACGTCCGATTCGCCAGGAAGTACGGACCGCTGACCGCCAAAACCCTTGCGTCCAACATGGTGCGCGAGGCGAAACACCGAAAACGACCGCGGCCGGTCCCGCCGAACATCGAGCTCACCGACTTCGATCCGTTCGACCATGCGACGGCGGCCGATCCTTATCCGCGCTATCGGGAACTGCTTGCAAGCGGTCCGGTGCACTACAACCCCGACCGCAGCATCTTCATCCTCACCCGGTACGCCGACGTGCGGGCCGCCGCGCGCGCCGACCACGCGCTCTCCAGCGCCGACGGCGTCACCTACGGCCGCATGAAGTTGCCGATGCTTAATGACCACCGATGCGCCGCGACACACGCGAATGCGGAAGCAGGCCTTGCCGGGCTTCACCAAAGGCGCGCTCGGGTCGTGGCGGCCGATGGTCGACCACTTGGCGGGCGAGCTGGTCGCCGGGCTGCTGGCGCAATCGCCCGCCGATGTCGTCTCGACACTCGCCGTACCGATGCCGATGGGGATGATCGCGCACATTCTGGGTATCGGCGACGACGACCAGGCGGCGTTCCGTCGTTGGTCGAACGACACAGTCCGTGTCGCCGACATCAACATTTCGAAATCCGGCCTGCGCGAGATGGTTCCGGCGTTCATGGGCTTTCGGCATATGCACGCGTTCTTCACCGAGAAGCTGAGCAAGGGTGAGCTACTCGGCGAGGACACGATTCTCGGTCGGCTGGCACGACACACCGAGGACGGGCGCCTGTCCTACGACGAGATGTTCTTCATCGCCGTCCTGCTGTTGCTCGCGGGCAATGAGACCACCACCAACATGCTGAGCACATTGTTCTTGACGCTCGCCGAGAGACCCGATCAACTCGAATTGCTCAGGCAGCGGCCGGACCTCATCGGTTCGGCCATCGAGGAACAGCTGCGCTTCGCGTCGCCGGTCCAAAGCTTCTATCGCACAGCGCTTGTCGACTATCAGGTCGGCCGGGCAACCATTCCAGCGGGATCTCGCGTACTCCTCGCGTGGGGCGCGGCCAACCGCGACCCCCGCCAGTTCGACGAGCCGGATGTCTTCCGCGCCGATCGCAATCCGACGGGACACGTCGCGTTCGGCTCAGGTGTGCACCTGTGCCTCGGTGCTCAGCTCGCCCGCATGGAGGGGCAGGCGGTTCTTCGCGAGATCGTCGACAACGTCGAACGGGTCGACGTGGTCGGCACGCCGACCTGGACGACCAACCCAAACTTGCGCGGCCTCACGCAGATGCATGTCCGGCTGACGCCGCGAGCTCCGGCTGCTTGAGGTCTGCGGCGCGGACGAGCACCGCCAGCACGACCGCGACAAGGAGAAGCGCGGGCACATCGCCCCACAGATGGCCCATGTGCATATGGTGGCCGCCGCCGAAGGATTGCGCCGCCATGATGACGGCGTGCACGACCGAAGACCACACGACGAACCAGATGAAGCTGAGGTTCGCCTCCGGTTTGCGCGCGGCGTTGATCAGGAAGACGCCGATCGTTATGTAGAGCCCGACGATCATCATGAAGTACTGAGAGTCGTGGGGCGCACCGGCATGCCAGGCCCACCCCGACGGCCAGACGACGGCCAGAGGGTAGAGCAGCAGGGCCACAATGCCGAAAACGGCAAGAGCCAATTGGAGAAGTCTGTACGGGGTCAAGGCGCGCTCCAGTCCTTCATATCCTTCATACGGATTCTGCATGGCCATGGTTCACGCCACGGGCCATTGCAGCGTTGCGTAACGCTCCCCGCACATGTCGCAGAAATGGTCTGTTTAGAGACAAGGTGGGCAGCCCTTCGCACTAACCGCCGTCATGGCATCGCCTCGGCCCACTTCATGTGCCCCTCAAAGCCGAGCGACGTCGCCATGTCGCGGTAGCGCTCCTTGAGCTCGCGGTAGGCCTCGTCGTCGCCGCGAGCCTGTGCGAGCAGCGCACGCATTCGAAGCAGCCAGATGTCGCGTGTCACCAAATCCTGGTCGCCCTCGACGCGCCGCCAACCGCTCGATCGCGGCCTCGGCTTCCGCCTCGTAACCGTCGCCGCTGCGATCGAGCAGTGTCTCCACCAGAACACCCGTCGCAGGAATGCCCCACCCCAGCAGCTCTCCCTCGCGGTACAGATGGTCGACGGCGGCGCGCATGAGCGGGTAAGGCCGCATCGCGATCTCCACGTCGAACCCTCTCACGCGCCGAGTACACGTTGAGGATTGGTAATTGGCCGAGGCTTGTGTCCCTGGCTCAGGAACACGTCGCTGACGTCCGCCAGGAGCTTTTGACCGCGGTCACGCTCGGCGAGCTGCTCGGCGGTGCACCAGCGCCAGGCCCAGCGTCACCCGGGCGAGGACCAACGCGAAATCATCACCGAATTGTTCGGCACTCTGTAGGGCATCCTCGATCTCGCGCATCGCGGAATCGTCTGGCCTCAGAACGCCATTCGGTATTCCCACCGCGTAGACGCACCCAGACGACCGTGGCGTAGGAATGAGGATCGACGCTGCGGGCCATGGCCAGGGCCTGCCGCTGGTCGTCTCGCCATCCGGGAAGACCCAGGGCATACCGGGCCATCGGCCCGCGCCAGAAGGGTGACCGCTAACGGAGACCCGACCATGAAGTTGCCTTTAGACGGATCACCGTCGGCCAGGTCGATGACCCTTTGTGACCACCGCAGCACGTCGGACGAGCTCACCAGCTCTCACACTTGGCGTGGATCACCGGCGAAGGACAGCCCCACCGTCAAGGTCGGATCGCCGATGGACTCGATGAGGGCCATGGCTTCCGATGCCAGCTGCGACGCCTCGCGCATCCGGGCCTGGAACGCGTGATCTATCACCAGCCCCGCCATGCCGATGGCCAATGACGCCTTGTCCCCGGCGGCGGTGCACAACTGCCGCAGTTCCTCGAAGCGGTCCGCGGCCACGCTGACATGGACTCGCCAGGCGGTCCCGCACAACATGGTGCGCGGGGCGATGCGCATGGCAGCCCGGTCCGGGTCCTCGGCGGGTAATGCGTCGGCGATCCTTCGGGCGCGCTCCCAACTCAGTCGCGCCGCGGCGATGTCGCGGTTGGTCGCCCACGTCGCGGCGCGCATGTGCCAGCCGTACGCGGCGTGCAGATCACCGGCGGCCTCCAGGTGCTCGGCGATCAGGGCGGCTTTTTCATCAGCCGACGGCCGGGTCACGCGCTTCGATCGCGGCCGCCAGCCGCCGGTGCAATTCGGCGCGATCCGACTTGAGCTGCGACTCGTAGGCCACCGCACGAATCAGCGGATGGTGGAACACATACTCGGGTTGTCGGGTGAATCTGACCTGATCGATGAGCTGGGCCGCCACCAGGTCATCAACGGCTGGTTCAACGCCCAGCACGGTCAGCAGGTCCAGGCTGAACCGCGACCCGATGACCGCCGCCGCGCTCAACGTGCGTTTCGCTTCGAGTCGAGCCGATCGATGCGCGCGGCGATGGTGGCCTGCAACGTGGCAGGCACAGCTGACCTCAGCAACCTCTACCGTCGACACATATGCGCCCGCGCTCGCCCCGCAGCACACCGCGTTCGGCCAGTTCGCGCACGATCTCCTCGGCGAAGAACGGATTACCGGCGGCCCTCTCGGCGATCTGTCGGGCCAAGCCCTCCAACGGAGGGGTCCGGCCCGAGCAATCCCGAGACCAGTGCTGCGGTCTCCGGATCACTCAGCGGCGCAAGGGCAATCGTCTGTGCACCGTGCACCCGCGTGAGCGCCCCCTCGTACTCGGGCCGGTAGGTGACCAGCACCAGCGAGGGCGTCTGCGGGATCACGGTGAAGAAGTCGGCCAGCATCGACTCGCTGACCTCATCAATCCAATGGGCATCCTCAACGACATAGACCGCCGGGGTTTCGCGGGCCAACGAGGCGGCATTCACCAGGGCGGTCAACCGCCGCCGACGCGCATCCGGGATCGATCGGCGGTAAAGGAGCATCGGGATCGGCGATGCCCAGCAGGTCATCAAACAGCACCAAATCCTCGGGGTCTGCGTCAGGAACCCGGTCGCGCACTCGATCGCGGGCGCTCGTGCTCGTCGAGACCATCAACACCGGTGGCCGCGCGCAGCAGCCGCGCGACGGCATGGAAGGGGACCTGGCTGGTGTGCGACTCGCAGAAGGTAGTGAACACCTCCACACCCCGTCGACGCGCCATCGCCGCAACCTCGCGCACCAGACGGCTCTTACCAATGCCAGGTGGCCCCACCACGCCGACCACCGCGCCGTGGCCGTCGACCGCGCGGTCCAACAAGCCCTCAACGGCGGACATCTCCCACCGCCGACCGACCAGATTCGACTCAGCACGCCCGACGAGCGCGATGCCGTTCCCCCATGCCCAACAGCCGATGGGCGGCGCACCGGCTCATCGGCACCCTTGATCTGAACCAGCTCAGATTCGCCGAGGGCCGCTGCGCCATCAACCAGTCGCGCGGTCGACGCGCTGAGCATCACCCCACCCGGCGGAGCGACCGACTCCATCCGCTGAGCCATCCCCACCTGCTCACCGATGGCGGTGTAACCCAAAGCGCCTGAACCGATCTCACCGGCGATCACCTGACCCGAGTTCAGACCCACCCGCAGCCGCAGGTCCGACGCCGTCGCGGTGTTGGACCTCGTCGGCAAGCCGCTTCGCTTCCTCCTGGATGCCCAAGGCCGCCAGGCAGGCGCGAATAGCGTGATCCTCCAACGCCACTGGCGCACCGAACACCGCCATGATGCCGTCGCCGGTGAAACTGCCGACCGTGCCGCCATAGCGCTGAACCACCGAGCTCGCGCAACGGTCGACCAGCTCGGCCATGATCTCCCGCAGCCGCTCCGGCACCGACGGCCGCCGCGATGTCCATCGAGTGCACGACATCGGCGAACAGCACCGTCACCTGCTTGTACTCCGCCGATCGAGTGGCCGGCGTGAGCGGCGTACCGCACTCGCTACAGAACTTGGCCGTCGGGGTTAGATTGTGCGCCGCAGGACCCACAGAACAGTCCCGTCGCGGTCAATCCACCGACACCATCCCCGCTGGGGTCCACATCAGTATCGTTTCACTGCTGGTCAGCGATGTCCGTCATATCGCTGTGCCATCTCCGACACGAAGTTTTGAGACCCTCGTATGTCGTCTATTTCGTGACACGGGGCCGCCCGATCATCCGGATCTTCTGGCGTTTGCCGTTGTTGTCGACCCAGATGGTCTCGCCGTCAACGACTTTGGCCACCGCAAAAACGGGCCCCTACGGGGCCTTCCCAGCCGTCAGCAGTCGGTCACTTCGGGCACACCTCGGACTGGGCCTGGACGTCGATCTGTGCGAGCTGTTGGGGATCTTCCCCGGCCATGAGCTTGCCCATGATGAACTCCTGATACCCCTCCTGACCGCCGCTGGCGATCGCCGCGCAGATCTCTTCCGGAGTTGTCGCACTGGCCGTCCCAGCACCCAGCAGGGAGCTGACGGTGATGGCGCCGCCCAGGACGGCGCCTGTGATCATCTTCTTCATGGTGTGGATCCCTTTCATATTGATTCCACTGTCTGGCGATTCCTAGCCAGACGCTGCGCCCAAGCTACACCCCAAGCGCATGTGCCAGGCAAGCATTGTGAAGATTGCTGGGATCGCACCAATCTTCCCCCGCTGCCCATTAGATGCCTAACAGCGAGCACTTGTACAACACGCATCATTCATGATCAGAACCACAGAAGCGCTATCGAACGCGGGTCTTACTTCCTGGGCGGACGAGCTTTGACAGCACTTGGTTTTGTTAGCTTCGAGCACGTGTCGGGGATAGCTGGCGCCGGATGAACCCGTGGGCGGGGGTCTCATGGTTCAACACGTACCTAGACCCCGCAACGATCAAGGCAGCTATCGGCGGCCGACGTTCGAGACTCTCGTAACTGGTCTATTTCGAGACCGCGTCGAGTTCTGCTCGGGCCTGGTCGATTTGGTCGTACGCGTAGTTCGCCATCGCGGCGGTCGTCATAGTCTCACCTTTGCGAGCCAGCGATTCGTAGCTCTGGTCGCCGAGGACTTCGCGGAGGTGGGCGATCGTCCTGGCGAGCTGGGGGAAGGCTGCGGCCGTCAGGGGACTGGACGCGAAACCCGCGATGGTGGCCGCCGCTTCGTAGTGCCCGAGCCGATCGAGAAAGATTGCGAGGTTTGTCAAGGGGGAACGCAGAGTGCCGGTGTTACCGGAATCGTGGATGTGGCGAATCGCGAAAGCGATGTGATCGAGCGCCGCCAACGAATCGCCGCGTTCGACTTCGACTGTGGCCAGATGGTCCGCGAGATGGGATTCGCATGTAGCGGTTTCCGCTGTCGCGAGCGATCGCCAGGCCCCGGTGCATCGCCTCGGCAGCACGGTCGGGGCCGGCGTTGCGCCACGCGATGCCGTAGGCCAACAGCGCCAAGGAAAGAGTAAACGGGTTGCGGGTGGCTTCGGCGATATCGACGAGGTCCTCCGCGACGGTGATTGCGTCGTCGTCGCGACCGGCGACCGTCAGTGAGACGACGAGTAGTGCCGTCATTAGTCCGTGCGCGTCGCGCATAGCTGCAAGCCGGGCACGGCACCACTCGACGGACCGATCAGGCTGTCCAATGGCTAGATACGCACCGCCAAGCCAGCCCTCAGCGCCGAAAGGTACCCCGGCGCGGGCCGCTGCCGATCATCCTCTGGGCGGCGTCGCTGTACCGGACGGCCTCCTCAATACGTCCCACGAACCAGCACAGCGACGCCATGGTGTAAAGGAAGGCTGAGCCGTGGATGGTCGACAGCGTTGGCGGGTTCGATCAACTCTTCGGCCCAGGCCATAGGTTCGAAGTTTTCGACGCAGAAGCCGAGTAATGCCGTGTAGGTGGCAATGGTGGCGGCATCATCGAGGTCGCAGTGGTCGGCGGCCCATCGAAACGCGGTTCGCAGATTGGCCAGCTCGGCGGTGAACCAGTCGTAGGCTTCGCGCTGCCGGGGGCTGTCCCACAGAGCCAGGATGTCGGATTCTTTCCCGGCGAAGTGGCGGGCGTGCGCGTCACGCGCCTCTTCGGCCGCACCGCTCGCTACGAGTTGCTCCTCGGCGAACTGGCGGATCGTCTCCAGCATCGAGAATCGGGTCCGCCCGCCTGACCGGACGGCGAGCAGGAGCGACTTGCGCACCAGAGCGTCGAGCACCTCGAGGAGGGCGTACTCGTCGCGGTCGTCTGATCCGGCTATCGCGCAGGCGCTTTGGAGGTCAAATCCGCCCGCGAACACCGAACACCTGTTCAGCACTGTCTTTTCGGTGTCGGCGAGAAGGTCGTAGGACCAGGCCACCGCGTGGCGCAGCGTGTGGTGGCGTTCCAGGCCGCGCCGCGAGCCGACCAGCAGCCTGAACCGGTGATCAAGACGATCGCGCATTTCACTGGCGGTCATCGACGCCATCCGGGAGGCAGCCAGTTCGATGGCCAGTGGAATCCCGTCCAGGCGCTGACAAATCTCGGTGACTGCGGCAGCTTCGTCGCCGTCGACCATCGAGAAGCCCTGTGCAATGCCTTGAGCGCGTTCGACGAACAGACTCACCGCCGCGGAGTCGGTTCCCGCTGCCGCGTCCAGCGAGCGCACAGGCCGAACCTGCTCGACTGGGACTCCGAGTCCCTCGCGGCTGGTGGCGAGGATTCGTACCGTCGCCGAGTGCGCGAGTATCGCTTCGACCAGGTCGGCGCCGGCGCCGAGAACGTGCTCGCAATTGTCGATCACCAACAGCCGGACCCGGCCCTCCAACGCAGCGGCCACCGACTCACTGACGGTCTTACCCGGTTGCTGGGTGATGCCCAGCACCGCGGCCACCGCATCGGGCACAGCCGCCGGATCAGTCACCGCCGCCAGCTCGAAAAACCAAACGCCGTCAGGAAACTCATCAGCCAGGTGCATCGCTACTTCCAACGCCAGACGGGTCTTGCCGACCCCACCCACGCCGGTCAGCGTCACCAACCGATGCGCCTTGACCGCCGCTTCGATCTCGGCGACCTCGGACTCGCGTCCGATCAAGCTGGTGGTCGCAGGCCGCAGGTTCCCTGGCGTCGTATCGAGCGCCCGCAGCGGAGGAAACTCCGAGCGAAGGTCCGCTGCCTGTACTTGAAACACCCCGACCGGTATCGGTACGTCCCGCAGTCGTCGCGGCCCCAGATCTAGAAGATCAACCCCGCTCAGCAGTCCTGCCGTCGAATCGGCGACAAGTATTTGACCGCCGTGCCCGGCGGCCATCACCCGTGCGGCGCGGTTGAGCACCGTGCCGAAATAGTCACCGTCGCGAAGCTCGGCCTCCCCGGTGGCGATACCCATTCGCACCGGCAACTCAAGTGCTAGCTGGGCGTCGATCGGCCGCGTCGACAGCGGACCGCGGGGACGCGAACGCGGCGACCACGCCGTCACCTGTGTGACTGAATAAGAAGCCGTCGTGCGATTCGATCGCGGTTTGAAGCACCTGGTCGTGCTTGGACAGCGCCGCCCGCATCGCATCCGCATCGGCTTCCCACCGACGAGTCGATCCCTCGATGTCGGTGAACAGGAACGTCACGACCCCCGAAGGTGGGGCCCCCGCGGACACTCGCACAGGATGTCACACAACGCCCTGTTCAACGCCGCAATCGTGACGACCTTCCGAGACTCTGGAAACTCGTCTCTGTCGAGACAGCGTTCCAAGCGGACGTCTGATCCCCATGCCAGTCGTGCTCACCGCCAGCCGTGACCGTGGGCCGGGCGTTCTACGGCGACGGAGTCATCAGTGTGTTGCTGGGCAGGGAAACGTCCAGCACTTTGCGCGCGGTCTCGGCCCCGGCGATGGGTAGGCCGTCGGGATCGAGCAGACCGAGTTGAACGAGCACGCTGGCTTGGTCCCAATAGATGTGCTCATGCACGAGTTTGTCCTCCTGGAATTGCACAACGGCCACCGCCGCAATCTCCACTGCGCGTCCGGTGGGCGCAATGCCGGGCAGCATCCAGTCCATCCGAGTGGTGTGCGTGAAGCGGACTATGAACTCGTCGACAAGGGAACTCTCCCCGACCGTGCGACTGACGGGGAGGAGTTCGAAGTCGGGAGGGTTCACCCCGATGAAATGGTGCGCGTAAAAATGTCGCAAGCTCTCGAAGCCGACACCACCGGTCATGGTAGGGATGTGGTTGACATAGGGTTCCGCCACCATGGTGGACATGGTGGCGTCCACGTTCCGCGTTTCAAATTCGTATCGACAGTGCGCGTCCCACAACGCGGCAAGATCGTAAGCGGCCATCGTCAGCACCTCTCTCGGCTAGTTTCGAGCCTACGGACCGGATGGGCCGTTGGATTCCACCAGGGGTTACAGCGTTGCCGGACGCAGCACGACAACCGATTTCGCTCGGGTGTCCTCGTCGCGCAGCAGCGAGATCACCTGACCGTCAGGCGCGGTCGCGGCATACACGCCGTCGATGCCCGCCGGGTTCAATGCCCGGCCGTGGCGGGCGGACTCGGCCTCGTCGGCGGTCAGGTCGCGACGCGGGAACGCCAGCAGGCACGCCTCGTCGAGGGTGTAGGACAGCCGCGGTTCATCGGCTAATGCGTCGAGCGTGCGGGCCTCGTCGAGCCCGAAACGCCCGACGCGGGTGCGCCGCAGCGCGGTGAGGTGTCCGCCGACGCCGAGGGCCGCGCCGACATCGCGGGCCAGCGCCCGGATGTAGGTGCCGCTCGAGCAGTCCACCTCGACGTCCACGTCGACGAAGTCGCCACTGCGCCGGACGTCGATGCACCTCGAACCGGTCGATGCGCACAGGGCTGGCGGCCAGCTCGACGGCCTGCCCCTCGCGGGCGAGCTGGTAGGCCCGCTTGCCGCCGACCTTGATGGCGCTGACCGCCGAAGGGATCTGCGAGATCTCACCGCGCAGGGCGGCCACCGCGTCTTCGATGTCGGCCTCGGTGACCGCCGCGGCCGAAACCGTCTGCAGCACTTCGCCGTCGGCGTCCTCGGTCGTGGTGGTCTGGCCCAGCCGAATGGTCGCGGCGTAGGACTTGTCGGTCGCGGTCAGGAAGCCGAGGATCTTGGTGGCCCGCTCGACACCGACCACCAACACGCCGGTGGCCATCGGGTCCAGCGTGCCCGCGTGCCCGACCTTGCGGGTGGCGAAGATGCGCCTGCATCTCGAGACCACGTCGTGGCTTGTCACACCCGATGGCTTGTCGACCACCGCGAGCCCGGCATCGGTCACAGCACGATCGCCGTCAGCGCCAGCCCGTCACGCACCGACCAGCGGCCCCGCAGTGTGGTCAACGGCGGCCCGGACACTGCGGCGGGATCGATCAGGATGCTCGATTCGAAACCGCCCGCGGTGCCGCCGTCGTCGACGGAGAAGACAATGTGCGCATCCTCGAACCCCAGCCAGCGCCGGGTGACCGGGAACCAGGCCTTATAGGTTGCCTCTTTGGCGCAGAACAGGATTCGGTCCCAGTGCAGCCCGGCGGGCAGGTCGTTGAGCTCGGCTCGTTCGGCGGGCAGGCTGATGGCGTCGAGCACGCCGTTGGGCAGGACGTCGTGCGGTTCCGCGTCGATGCCGACCGACCGCACGGTGTCGTGGCGGCCGACGGCTGCGCCGCGGTATCCCTCTGTGTGGGTGAGGCTGCCCACCACGCCGTCCGGCCAGCACGGTTCGCCCTTCTCCCCCTTGAGAATCGGCACCGGCGGCACACCCAGCTCTCCGAGCGCCAACCGCGCGCAGTAACGGACGGTGATGAACTCACGACGGCGCTTGTCGACCGACCGCGCGATCAGCGGCTCTTCCTCCGGTAGCGGCGCCAGATCCGGTGGGTCGGTGTACATCTCGGCGGCGGCCACCTCGTCGGGCAACACGTCGGAGAGCAACGTCGCGACGATCATCTCGCCCGCGTCGCCCGGTTGGCGATGCGTTCCTGGATCTTCTGCGCGCTCGTCCGCATCTCCTCGGTGATCTCGAAGTGTCCGCCGAACTCGTTGAGGTAGCCGGGCGGGTAGTTCGGGTCGGGCAGCACCTGGCGCAGCCACCGGTACGGCTTGCGGCGCCGCCACTCGCGCGGGTAGCCGACCGACACCTCTTCGAATCGCACGCCGTCGTACCACGTCGTGCGGGGAATGTGCAGGTGGCCGTACACCGAGCAGATCGCGTTGTAGCGGGTGTGCCAGTCGGCGGTCGCGGTGGTGCCGCACCACAGCGAGAACTCCGGATAGAACAGGGCGTCGCAGGGTTCGCGCACCAGCGGGAAGTGGTTGACCAGAACGGTCGGCGTCACCCAGTCGAGGTCCTCGAGCCGCTTACGGGTCTCCGCCACCCGTTCGCGGCACCAGGCCTCCTTCGTCGCGTAGGGCTCGTTGGACAGCACGAACTCGTCGGTGGCCACCACGTTTCGCTCCCTGGCGATGGCGAGACCCTCGGCCTTCGTCTCCGCGCCGTCGGGCAAGAACGTGTAGTCGTAGAGCAGGAACATCGGCACGATGGTGGCCGGACCGCCCGCCTCGGTCCACACCGGAAAAGGGTGCTCGGGGGTGAGCACCCCCATCTCGTCGCACAGGTTGACCAGGTAGTCGTAGCGCGCCCGGCCGAACACCTGCATCGGGTCCTTGTTGGTGGTCCACAGTTCGTGGTTGCCCGGCACCCAGATGACCTTGGCGAACCGCTTCCGCAGCAGGTCAAGCGCCCATCGGATCTCGTCGGTGCGCTCGGCGACGTCGCCAGCGACGATCAGCCAGTCATCGGGCGAGGACGGGTGCAGCGACTCGGTGACCGGCTTGTTGCCGGTGTGACCCGTATGCAGGTCGCTGATCGCCCAGAGTGTCGCCACAACGCTCCAGAATACTTGCGGCACCTGCCCGCCCCGCGGCGCAACTAGAACATGTTCTCGTTTCCGGTCCGGCGCCGGCGGAGCGACTTGTATAGTCCCCGCAGGGGTTGCCGAGCGCGAGGGGGTTTCATGGCCACCAGGATTCGTCTGTTCGCGGCGTTCGGTGCGCTGGTGACGGCGGTGATTCTGGTCATGCAGAGCGGTCCGCTGACCGCGCCTGGGCCGGCACGCGTTGAGCTGCGCTCGACCGCCGCACCGTTGCCGCTGGCGACCACCACCATCAAGTGGCCGGTGATCGACACCGTCGACCCGGACCCGTTCGACGCGTGCCGTGACATCCCGCTCGACGTCATCCAGCGCATCGGCCTTGCGTACACCCCTCCGGAGGTCGAGGACGGACTGCGCTGCCACTACGACGCAGGGAATTACCAGATGGCGATCGAGTCGTTCGTCTGGCGCACCTACGAGGAGAGCCTGCCGCCCGACGCCGTCGAACTCGACATCGACGGTCACCGCGCCGCCCAGTACTGGGTGATGAAGCCGACCGACTGGAACAACCGGTGGTGGATCACCTGCATGGTGGCGTTCAAGACCGACTGGGGTGTGATTCAGCAGTCGCTGTACTACTCGCCGGTCTATGCGGCCGACGACGTGGACTGCTTGCAGACCAACCTGCAGCGTGCCCATGAACTGGCGCCGTACTACAGGTACACGAAGAGGGACGCTAGCGAGTGATCTTGTCCATCGGACTCGAGCGCTCGAGCATGCCGTAGGTCTCCTCGCCGTTCCACCGGTACCGAACGCCGGCCTGCTGAAGAGCGGGAAACGTCCAGTTGGCCATCTTCTCCAGTAGTTCGGCGGGCACCTCGCTGGGATCGGTGATGTCATGCGTCGACAGCACCGTCTCGCCCTCGATCCGCTCGGTGCCGCCGGCGGTCTCCAGCACCACCGAGACGTCCTCGCCGAGCGGCTGCAGCCTGCGCAGCCAGGGTGCCTCCACCACGCGGGCGGGGATGAGGTCGCCGTCGCCGTCGAACAGGTAGCCCTCGTTGAAGGTGGGCCGGCCGTCGGGGCGCGGCGGATACGCGATGTAGCCGAACGCCCTGCCGCTCGGGAAGAGCGCCGACTGCCAGCAGTGTCCCCAGAACCCCTCGAGCCGCCGCACGCCCTGGCGCCGGATCCGCAGCCCGCTGCCGGTGAACGGGTGCTCCCGGCCTGCGACGCGCACCGAACCGGTCGCGCGGAACAGCTGCTCGTAGCGGTCACCGCCCATGAGGTCGCCCTCAACGGATGTCTTCAGCGCCGCCGCGGAATCGGCCTGCAGAGCGCCCTGCACCCATGGCGGCACCGCAAGCCTCGCCTCGACCTCGAACCGCAGGTCGACGAGCGGCCCGTCCTTGCGGCCCGCCGCGAGGTCGGCCGAAGACGTCTGCACCGCCTTCCCGTCGAACGACATCGTCCAGACGTCGAACGGGTTCACGCACGTGAACGCCAGCGGTCCCGCGCCGAGCACCGTCGGCTTGCCGTCCTGGCCCTCGACAGGCAGGCTCCTGGCGTCCTCACGCAGTCGATACACCCGGCCGTCCGGGAACGCGACGTTGACCTGGAGGCTGTGCTCCGCCCAGTTCGCGGCGACCGCCTCGACACCGATGCGCGGCAAGCCGACCTGTCCGCGGTCGTCGAACACCCAGAAGCTCACCGAATCCCGCATCTCGGGGTCCTGCGGCCGTTCGGCGAACATGTATTCGCGCGCAGGGTCGATCCCGCCGGTCAAGTCAATCGTCATGTGGGGGCTCATCTTTCATGGGCGATCCAGCGTTGTGAATGGTCGACGTAGGAGGCGAACAGCGGCCGGATGGACTGCAGGTCAAGCCCGAACGCCTCGGGGTCGGCGTGGGTATGCGGTTCCCGTTTCTCCGCGTTCTCCGCCCACCAAGCCCGCATCCCTGACTCGAACTCGTCGGTCACCGGCTCGCCGAGCCACGCGTAAAGGCGGCGCACCTCACCGATCGGGTCGGCCAGCATTGCGCGGAAGTCGATGTCGAAGAAGCGTTGGTCGGCACCGCCGTCACGGAACCTCACCGCCCGATCCATGCCGGCCGACCAGTGGCTCACGTTCAGCTCGCCGAGGTAGCGCCGATCGAGGTGGTCGGTGAAGCCGCCCGCGATGTCGGCGTACACGTCGGCAACCGAAAGGATCACATCGGTCGGGTCCCGATGGGTCATCACGAAGCGGGCGTCGGGGAAAACACGGTCCAGCGAGTCGAGCGACAGCACGTGCGCGGGCGACTTCAACCGCCACGGCCTGGTCGGCTCGCCCCACTGCAGCAGCTTCAGGACGCGACGCTCGTAGGCGTAGGTCGACGTGAAATCGGCTTTGTAGGCAAGCCATTCGGAGTACGACGGGACCTGGGCGAAGGCCTGGAAGATCTGCGACTTGAAGTCAAGGGCCATCAGGTCGAGACACTCCATCGGCCCGTGAACGTCGGTGGGAACGTGGTGCCTGCTGCCCACCATCACCGCGCGTTGCTCGGGCGGAATTCGCGGGTCGTCGCCTGCCACCGTCGACGGCGGAGGACAGGGCTCCGCGGATTCCCAACTGCGGAGGTACCGGACCTGCGGATCCTGCGCCAGCAGGAACGACAGCGCGGTGGAACCGGTGCGGGGCAGGCCGAGCCCGAACAGCGGCGCGTCGATCGTGACGTCGTCGATCTCGGGATGGCGTCGATACCAGTCTTCGACCTGCAGCCGCTGCCGGAGATGCAAGCCGATGCGCGCGTAGATGAAGCCCTCGCCGCGGTCGTTGAGTTGGGCCTCGTCGCGCAGGGCCGTCACGAGGATCTCCAGCCCCTCGCGGAAGGAGTCGTCGCCGAAGTCGCTGCGCCCCGTTCGCTCGACGGCGGCCGCCATCAACTCGCCCGGTGACGCCACTGTCACACCTCCAACGATTTCGTGACAGTACACTGTCATTATTGTGAGCGAGTCGTCAATAGGGAGCAGGCGCCGATACGACAATCGGGCGCGAGCACAGAAGGCCGCGCAGACGCGGGAACGCATCGTCGCCGCGGGCAGCGAACTGGTGCACGCGTTCGACAGCTGGAACTGGCGCGGGCTGACGTTCCGGTCCGTCGCCGAACGCGCGGGAGTCGGCGAGCGGACGGTATACCGCCACTTCCCCACCGAACGGCATCTGCACGATGCCGTCATGCAGCGCCTCGAGTCCGAGGCCGGGATCTCCTACGAGGACGTCGACCTCGGCAACCTTGGCGAGGTAACGGCCCGTGTTTTCGCGTCGCTGCAACGGTTTTCGGTCCGCGAATCCGTCGACACACCACGCGACCCGACGTTCGTCGGCGTCGATGCGCGCAGGCGTGACGCACTGCTGCGTACTGTCGCCGCGTCGGTGCCCGACTGGTCCGAGGCCGAACAGCGGATGACGGCGGGGCTCTTGGACGTGCTCTGGAACCTGCCCACCTACGAGCGGCTCGTCGGAGTCTGGGGAGTCGACGGGCCCGCGGCCACAAGCGCCGTCAACTGGCTGATGGACAAGGTCATCGAGGCGATCGAAGACGGCCGTCCGCCGCCTGCGTAGCCTCGGTCGAATGACAGCAGCACAGCAGTTGGTCGGTCGCGCCCTTGGCCGTCTGCTGCGGCTGCCCCCGCACACCACCACCTACGACGTGCATCGTGGCGTGCGAGTACCGATGCGCGACGGCGTCGAGTTGGTCGCCGACCACTATCGGCCGTCAACGCCGAAACCCGCAGGGACACTTCTGGTTCGCGGGCCATATGGGCGCGGGTATCCGGTTTCGGTGTTGTTCGGTAGCGTCTACGCGTCGCGCGGCTATCACGTGATCGTGCAGAGCGTCCGCGGCACGTTCGGTTCCGGCGGCGAGTTCAACCCGTTCATGCAGGAGATCGAGGACGGCGCCGACACGGCCGCGTGGCTTCGCGAGCAGCCCTGGTTCACCGGGTCGTTCGGCACGATCGGCGCGTCGTACCTCGGTTTCACGCAGTGGGCGTTGCTGACCGACCCGCCGCAGGAGATGACGGCCGCGGTCATCACCGTCGGGCCGCATGACATCAGTGGACCGCGTTGGGGCACCGGCTCATTCGGGCTCAACGACTTCCTCGGGTGGAACGACGGTGTTGCCCACCAGGAGGATCCGGGGCGAATCCGCCCGATCGTGCGAATGGTCCGGGCAAGGCGGCAGGTGGCACGCGCGACGGCGGGCCTGCCCGTCGGTGAGTCCGGCCGCGCGCTGCTGGGCACGGGTGCGCCGTGGTGGGAGTCGTGGCTCGAGCACCAGGAACACGACGACCCGTTCTGGGCGCCGGCGCAGCTGCACGCTGCGCTGGAGGCCAGCGAGATCCCGGTGCTGTTGCTCACCGGATGGCAGGACCTGTTCATCGAACAGACACTGACGCAGTATGCGCAACTGCGCAGGCGCGGCGTGCCGGTGGCGATCACCATCGGCTCGTGGAACCACTCGCACATGCTGACGAAAGCCGCGCCGATCGTGATGCGCGAGTCGCTGGCCTGGCTCGACACCCACGTCGCGCGCAACCGGCGCGCGGAGCGCAGCCCGGTGCGCATCCACGTCAACAACGACGGCTGGGTCGACCTCGAGGACTGGCCGCCGGCCATGCCCGAGCAGGTTCGTTATCTCCAGCCCGGCGGTCGGCTCGGCGATTCGGTGCCGCCCGACACGGCGAAGGCGTCGACGTTCACCTACGACCCCGTCGACCCGACGCCGACCATCGGCGGTCGCCTGTTGTCTCCTGACGGCGGCTACCGCGACGACACCAAGCTCGCAGGGCGCGCCGACGTGCTGAGCTTCACCGCAGACGCCCTGGCGCAGGATCTCTTTGTCGTCGGGAGCCCGGTCGTCGAACTGTCGCACAAGTGCGACAACCCGCATAACGACCTGTTCGTCCGGGTGAGCGAGGTCGACGCCAAAGGCCGATCCCGCAACGTCAGCGACGGATACCGCCGCGGCACAACGAGTTCCGACATCGTGCGAATCGAACTGGATGCGGTCGCGCACCGATTCCGCGCAGGGTCGCGCGTCAGGGTGCTCGTCGCGGGTGGATCGCATCCACGGTTCGCCCGCAACCTCGGCACCGGCGAGCCACTGCGCACCGGCAGGCGGCTACAGCACGCCACGCACACCGTGCATCTCGGGGCCGGCGCGTCACGCCTGCTGCTGCCCGCGGGCGCCGCATTACCCTCAGCCGACTGAATCGCGCACGCGCGCAGCGATTTCCTGCAGCGTGGCGTCGCCGTGCACCGGCGTGCCCCACATCGGATTGACCGGGAGCGGCACCCAGCTGGTGCAGCCGGCGAATTCCGGCGCGCGCTGCAATCGTTCCGGTTCGACAAGCGGGCTCACCTGCACGACCAACACCGTCAGCCGGTGCTTGGGCCGGAAGTCGAGCCGGTCGACGCGCACCGACTCGGCGGTCCAGATGTGCATCGATGCAATGTCTTCCAGCCCTTCTGGGCGGTTGACCTCCACTGCGGCAACGACTCTGGCTCCTGCCCGCAATACGATTTCGGTTTCGGTGCTGTCCTCGGCAGCCGACGCAAGCAGGTCGCGGTGTTCGGGCCGCACCCGCTGCGCGTGGCTGTGGGCGACGGTCGGGAAGAACAGGAAATGAGACGAGTCGAGCGTGAACCTCTTCTCGTGGATTCCGCCCTTGCGCAGCAGCACGGTCTGGCGGCCGTCGAGCATCGCATGCACCGCCGCGCTCCATTCCTTGAGCGCGGGTTGGGTGAGCGTGCGCGCGGTCACCCGGTCCTGGCGGCTCGGGCTTCGATGCGGGCCCGCACCTCGGGACGCCGCAACGGCGGAACGGTCTTGGGCGGCTGCTTGCGCGGCGGAAGCGCGGCCAACAGCCGGGTCGTCGTCGCGGTGACCTCCGCTACCGCCGTTTCGAATGCATCGGCATTGGCCGTCGAGGGCCGGGTCACCCCGCTGACCTTCCGGACGTACTGGCGGGCCGCCGCCTCGATCTCCTCGGCGGTCGCCGACGGTTCCAGGCCGCGAAGCTCCGTGATGTTTCGGCACATACCCCCACGATAGGTTGAGGCCATGACGAACGCCGACGTGCTGCTCATCGACACCACCGAACGCGTCCGCACGCTGACGCTCAACCGCCCGCAGTCCCGCAACGCGTTGTCCTCTGCGCTGCGCAAACAGTTCTTCGCCGCCCTGCGCGATGCCGAGGCCGACGACGCCGTCGACGTGGTGATCTTGACCGGCGCCGACCCGGTGTTCTGCGCCGGGCTTGACCTCAAAGAGCTCGGCGATTCCGCCGATCTACCCGACATCTCGCCGAAGTGGCCCCCGATGACCAAGCCGGTGATCGGCGCCGTCAACGGCGCGGCCGTCACCGGCGGCCTCGAGCTGGCGCTGTACTGCGACATCCTGATCGCCTCCGAACAGGCCCGGTTCGCCGACACCCACGCCAGGGTCGGGCTGCTCCCGACATGGGGGCTGTCGGTGCGGCTGCCGCAGAAGGTCGGTGTCGGCATGGCCCGTCGGATGAGCCTCACCGGCGACTACCTATCGGCCATCGACGCGCTGCGGGCCGGGCTGGTCACCGAGGTGGTGCCGCACGACGAACTGCTGGCGACCGCGCGGCGGGTGGCCGCATCGATCGTCGGCAACAACCAGAAGGCCGTGCGCGCGCTGCTCGCGTCCTACCACCGCATCGACGAAGCGGGGACCAACGAAGGCCTCTGGATCGAGGCGGCATCGGCGCGACAGTGGATGAACACCGCCAGCGGCGACGACATCGCCGCCAACCGCGAAGCCGTAATCCAGAGGGGCCGCACACAAGTGCGCTGACGGTCTCTAGGCTCGGTTTCGTGAACAAGGCACACGAAAAATGCGGCAGCGACGAGTGGCGGCAGGCGATCCGGGACGTCATCCTGCCGTGGGCGCTCAATGACACCGACCTCGGCGACGACGTGCTCGAGGTCGGGCCTGGCTATGGCGCCACGACCGACGTGCTCAGCCGGGCGGTGCCGCGACTCACCTCGGTGGAGATCGACGACGAGCTGGCCGCGATGCTGACCGACCGGTTCGCCGATTTCCCGTCGGTCGAGATCGTCAACGCCGACGCGACGTCGCTCTCGTACGACGACGACAGGTTCTCCGGCGCAGCGTGCTTCACGATGCTGCATCACGTCCCGACGATCGAACTGCAGGATCGGCTGTTCGCCGAAATCGCCCGCGTGCTGCGGCCGGGAGCCCCGCTGGTCGCCAGCGACAGCGTCGCCAGCGAGGAGCTCGAGGCCCACCACGAGGGCGACACCTACAACCCGGTCGACCCGTCGACCCTGCCCGACCGGCTGGCCGCCGCCGGGTTCGACGACGTGAACGTCCGCACCACCGAGTTCGGCTGGGGGGTCATCGCGCGCGCTGCCGGTTAGGGTTGGCGGTCGAACTCCATGTCGATTCCGACCGCCTGCACAATGCCCGGCTGGTCCGTCACAGCCTCGGATGGATTCGGCCCGAACGTTGAGCTCAGCTCGCCTCCCGGGCCGACGAACTGAACGTTGAAGGCGGGCATGACGGGCGCACTCGTGATGTAGAGCACCTGGCACACGCCGTCCTTCATCCTCGAGCGAAAGAACTGGCCGACGGCTACCTTGCGGGTGTCCGGCGAAGCCGAGCCCTCCGAGAGCACCACCGACGACCCCCGGCGAACACTCGCAAGCGTCCCGGTCCCCACGCACTGGTCGGCATCCGGGGTCTCCTCGAACGATCGGTGTATCACCACGTGAACGGCGGTGCCCACGGTTGCTGCCGGCGGCGGCGCCGGTTCACCATCTGCGGGATCCGCGACCGACCGCGGCATCGGCAGCATGCTCACTATTGCCAAGGCAACGGCGAATGTACGCAAGCCTTTTCACGGCGTCGATCCTCCCGCTCGCCGTCGGCGACCACAACCGGCATCGCGAAAAACTGTCCGAACCTCGCGCGGTCGGCGCTCCTATCGGTGACCGCGGCTCAATCAGGGCTGCGCACATCCGGAATGGAGTAGCCCCGTGTTCCAGCCACACTCAGCACGCGGAAAGACAATCTGGCCCAAGGCCGCGGCGGCTCTGACGATGGTCGCCGCGGTCTCCGGTTGCACGATCGGCGGACGGGCGGTCACCGCGATCTCGCCGCAGCCGGCCCCACCGACGGCGGGGCCCGCTGCCCCGTCACCGACGTTGTCCGCGGATGCCGGCAGCGGCATCGTCGCCAAATCCGCCTCGTCGGAATTCCCCATGGAGGCTCGCGACATTCGGCTGGTGCGCCTGGACCAGCAGGACCTGGCCTTGCAGTTCGAGCTGTTCAACGGCACTGCGCAGTCCGTCGAACCGTACGACGTCGGAATGGGCTTGATCGAGCGCAATTTCGAGCTCGTCGACCTCCCGAGGGCGACCATGTACGGCGTGCAGGGAGATGGCTTGGATGGCCTGGTCAGCGAGAACCAGTACGAAGAAATCGCGCCAGGTTCGGCGACCACCATCACCGCCGTCTTCACCGCTCCGCCGGAGGAGACCACGTCGCTGTGGTTCATGAACAATGTGCTTCTGCCCGTTGAGGTTCCGATCGAGCCAGCGGGCTCGGCGTCGCTCAAGGACGACCCGGTGCTCGCCGCACCGCGTGGTTCCGAGCCCTATGTCGACACGTTGCTGTGCGCGAACTACGGGCCGGATGGGGACGGCGGTGAGGCTTCGGTCGAGATCAAGCTGCCCAGCGACGTGCTCTTCGAGTTCGCCAAGTCAAATCTCACGCCCGCGGCGGAGTCGGCTCTCGATGGAGCCGCCGACCAGGTCGGCGCCAGTGCGGGGACGGTCACGATCGAGGGCCACACCGACGCCATCGGTGACGACGCGTCTAATCAGACGCTGTCGGAGGCGCGTGCGGCTTCGGTGCAGGCCGCACTGCAGGAACGTCTCGGCAGCGGGTTCACATTCAACGCCGTCGGGTTCGGGGAGTCCCGCCCGGTGGCACCGAACACCAAACCCGACGGCAGCGACGATCCCGACGGGCGCGCCCAGAACCGCCGGGTCGAGATCCGCACCGGTGAGGGCACGGCGGCGACGCCACCTCAACTGGACGCCCGCGAGATGACCAACGACATCGGGTCCCAAGGCGCCAAGGCGACGGTCGACAGCGTGAAGCGGGTCGACGGTCACCTGCTCGCCACGGTCACGATGACCAATCCGACGTCGACGGCGATCGAGGTCGGCCCGGGCAGCGGCCTCACCGACGTGAACCACCGGCCGGTTGGGATCAGCGTGGCCGAAAGAACGAGCCAGCGCCGCGCAGAAGTCTGCCGCAACAGCGATGGTGAGTCGCTCGAAGGCTTCGCCCACCTGAGCGGCCCGCCTTCCAACGACTACACGCCGGACACCTCGAACGAGCTGCTGCCGGGCGCATCGGTGCACCTGTGGGGGTTTTATACAGCGCCGCCTGCCGACGTGACCAGCATCGATGTCGAAATCGGCGGCTTCAACGCCGTCGAGCCGGCGCCGATCACGGACTGACTCGCCGCCCGCGCGCACCCCGGTTGAAAATTCGCACCGGAAAAAGTGTCACGAGACGCCGGGGTGCGCGCTCCTACCTATGACAGCGGTTCACAAACGGGCCGCGAAACATCACCGGAGGACATCATGACCACTACATATGAGAACCAAACGAACACCGACACGATGGCGGCTCTTGCCGCTAGCGACCCAACTGAGTCGGTTGCCACCTACGAGATCGACCCGGATACCTTCACGATCGCGGAAGCCTGGTCATCCAGCCCCCTGGAGGTGCCCGACGAGAACCGCTATGACGTCGCGCAGGAGGAAACCACCGACGAACGGAAGCGAGACACCGAGCGCGCGAAGCTGTTCGCCGTGCTGGCTGCGGGCATCATCGGCGGCGCCACGGTGGGAGCCGTGTTGTTCGGCTCCATCGAGCCCGCCAAGCCGACGTTCATCGTGCCCAACTCGGGTGTCTCAACGTCGCCGATGCCTTCTCGTCGGCCACGCCGAGCAGCCCGCGTCTGCGGCGCCGAAACCGGCCGCCGTCGCCCCGGCGCCGAAGCCGGTCGGTCAGGCGCCTGCACCGAAACCCGTTGCGCCCACACCGGAAGCGGCTCCCCCGGCGCCCAATGCCGTCGATCGACCCGGGCGCACCGCCCGTCGTGAGCGCGCCACCCGTGGTCATCAACATCCCGATCCCGCCGCTGCCGCCGCTGCAGCAGCCGGTGCCGGATCCCGGGCCGCCTGCGCCGGATCCCGAGCCGCCTGCGCCGAAGCCACCGGTGTTCAATCCGGACAACATCGACGTTGCCCAGGTGCCGCAGCCTGCAGACGACAAGTCGCGGTGGCAGATAAACCCTGACGTGCAGAAGAAGCCGGGACGCACCGTCAATCTGATGCCCGATAACGACGAGCCGCAGCGCGCCACGCTGAACAGCGGCAGCAGGACCAACCTCAAAATCAACAAGCCGTAGGATCAGGACCAACCCTCATGGGAAGCACTGTCATGACGGCTGTACCTGATTGGGACATCGTCGGCCCGTCCGGCACCGACGCGGAATTGGCCCTGGCATCCGCGGCCGGTGACCGCGGCGCCTTCGCGGGAATCTATGACCGCTACGCCGATCGCTGCACGACTTCTGCTGTGGCATGCTGCGTGACCGCGAAGGCGCCGCGGACTGCGTGCAGGACGTGTTCTGCATCGCAGCCACCCGCATGACGCAGCTGCGCGAACCGGACAAGCTGCGCCCGTGGCTGTATTCGATCGCCAGGACCGAAGCGCTGCGCAGGATCCGGGACCGCCAACGCGAGACCGTCTCCGACGAACTGCCCGACGCCGTGTCGCAGGACCCGGACCCCGAAACACTGGCCGCCCGTACCGAACTCGCCGACCTGGTCAACGAAGCCGCGGGCGGGCTGTCGGATCGTGACCGCACGGTGCTGGAGCTGGCGTACCGTCACGGCCTCGATGGCGCCGACCTCGCCGATGCACTCGATGTCAGCCAGGTCAACGCGAACACGATCGTGCACCGGCTGCGCGAGACCGTCGAACGTGCCCTCGGTGCGCTGCTGGTGTCGCGCCGCGTTCGGAGCAACCCGAATGAATGTCCCGAGCTGGCCGAGATTCTGGACGGCTGGGACGGCCAGTTCACCGTGCTGATGCGCAAGCGGATCGCCCGGCACATCGAGGGCTGCGCACACCTGTGACGAGGAGAGGCGACGGTTGGTCAACCCGGTTGCGCTTCTCGGTGCCGCGCCGGTGTTCATCCCCGCGCCGGGACTGGTTGCGGGACCGCACTCTCGGCGAGATCGAGCTCGTTTCCTCGACGTCTCCGATGGGCAACGATCACGACGGAGGGACGCGGCGCACCTTCAGCGCGAAGCTTCCGGCCGCGCTGTTCGTCGCGCGCTGGTGGCGTCGCTTGGGATGACGGTGATCTGGCTGCAGCAGCGAGACACCACCGCGGTCATGCCGGTAGAGACCAGCGAGGCGGTACCGAGTCCGCCGCCCGCGCCGATCAAGAACAATCGCTCCGCCCCCGCCGGCACCGCCGCCCACCGTCAAGGTCAGAGCCGCCGCCTCCGGCGTCCGGTGCCGTCGCCGCGGCGGACCCCGGTCGTACAGACGCCACCGCCCGCCCCGCCATCGCCACCTCCCGTGGTCGAGGAGCCGGCACCGCCCGAGCCGTCTGTGGAACCGCCACCTATACCTCCGACTCCGCCGCCACCCCCGCCCCTTCAGTGGCCGCAGTGGGAGTTTCCCCAGTGGCCGCCACCACCGCCCCCCGGCGGCGGCAGCCTGACCGGGCCGCCGAACCTGGTGATAGACCCGCCACGGGTGCCGTCGAGGGACACATTGCCGCAGCCATAACCGCAGGACAGCGCTGGCTTCGGGCAATGGAGTAGTCGACTACGCGCGACCTCCGGCTGCCGAGAATTTACGTTGCTGTCAGCCAGCAACGGCGCTGGGTTGTCAGGCCAACCAGTGCGTGAAGGAAGTCATGAAGCCGTCTGCGCGTCTGCTCAAGATCTTGGCCAGGCATCGCTGCCCCGCGATGCGTGGCCTGCACACCTCCACTCTGATCGAATACGCCCGCATCGACCACCTCGCCCCCATCGGGATGCTGGTGAAGGCGATAAAGAACCGTTTGTCGCTCAAGCCGTTCGAGATCGACACACAGGTGCTGTCGTGGAACGAGCAATACTTCTACGTACGCCACACCTTCCGCTCGGTGGTCGACCCCGATCGCCCGATCGCCACGGCATATTCGACGGTGCGTTTCCCCTCCTGCTCCGGTACTGCGGCGCCGGCCGCAATCGTGCGGCTGGCCACCGACGAACACGTCATACCGCCGCTGCTGGATGACGCGTTGCGGGCCGAGTTCGGCATGTGCCCACTGCCGACAGGCCTCTCACCGATAGCGACGCACTGACGCCGGATCGGCCGCTCACCGCATGGCCACCATAGCCGATCCCTTCGGCGGCCACGCAGTTCTCGAAAAGTTGTCCGATAGACGGACACTGGCGCCTCCTACCTGTGAGAGCGGCCATTCGGGGCTGTGACCACCGCAAGGGAGGGCACCGCCATGAACACCACCTCCACCTGCAAGAGACTTACGGCAGACTGTGTTCGTCGGCGCGGCGACGCTTGTCTGCTGTTTCTCGGAACGGGAACCGCGCAAGCGACGCCGCGCGACTGCCACGTGCAGGCAGCTTCTGCTGCGTGCCCCGGCAACAGTATTGCGGTCGGCAGTTCGAATGAGCGTCGATCGCCGGGCTTTGATCCTGGCGGTTCAGTTGGGCTCGGCGGGCCCGATACTCTTCCGCCGCAACATAATTGATCGGTTCAGCAAGCCTCACTACGCGCTGCTGGTAACTAGCACCTTTCCCCTTTCCTCGCGCTGGGCGTGGGTCACGCATGCGCATCGTCACTCCTACCATGTTTAAGGAACACATCATGAACACCCGCAGGAAACTGATCACCAGTGCAGTCGGCGCAGTCGTCGTTGCCGCGGCATCGACCGCCGCGGTTCCCGAGAACCCAACATCGGCGCCCGCCCCGGGATACACACCGAGCGTGGCGACTTCGTCGGTGACGCCGGCATTGGCCGCTCTGGTCACACCCAACAGCTTGTATCCGGCGAACAAGCGGACCGCCCGTTGTCGTGCTGGGACCGAGCGGCAGCCTGGTTTTGCCCGACGGCTTTTACGTCGCCCCCGTGGCAACAGATGCGGGCGGTGTCGGGGACGCGCTGCCATCAAACCCAAGCCTGTCCTTTACTCCCGGCACATTGTCCAGGATCACGTCATCGTCCGGCGGCGGTGGCGGATCCTCCAGCGTTGCGACGCCCAATCCGGCAAGGGACGCAACCAGTTTCGGGCTGTTTTCCCCGACCGGGGCCTTTCTCGGTCTAGTCGGTCCCGGTGGGCTGCTCATCGGTGACGGCGTGCTGCCGGGTCAGGACGGCGGCCTGTTTATCGGCAACGGCGCCGACGGCGGAGAGGGCCAGGACGGCGGCGACGGTGGATTCTTCTACGGCAACGGCGGCAACGGTGGCGGCGGCGGATCCCAAAAGCCCGGCGGAAACGGCGGCCAAAGCGCTTTCTTCTTCAGCAACGGCGGCAAGGGCGGCAACGGTGCCGACGCCGTATTCGACCTCACGACGGGTGCGCTGATCTCCCCGGCAACCGATGGCGGCAACGGAGGGAACGCCGGCGTCTTCGGTCACGGCGGTAGTGGCGGCTGGGGCGGCAACGCCATGAACCACGCGATTCTCGAGCGGGGCACCAGTGCCGACGCCATCGCAGGCGACGGCGGCGACGGCGGCCGTGGCGGCCTGCTCTTCGGCAACGGCGGCACCGGTGGCAACGGCGGTGAAGCGCACTCAAATAGTGGGAATGTCACCGGCGGGGACGGCGGCGACGGCGGCGACTCAGCGAGTGGCGCTGCAGGCAACGGCGGGCATAGCACGCCAGGCGCTCAGTTGGGGGTACGGCGCTACGGCCACCGGCGGCGACGGCGGCGACGGCGGCGACTCGGCGAGTGGCACTGCCGGTAAGGGCGGATTCGGCGGCAGTGCCGGAAACGGCGGCCCGGGTGGTGTGGAGGTCGTCGACGCCCATGGCGGCGACGGCGGCAACGGCGGCAACGGCCCCACCGGCGGCGACGGCGGTGGTGGTGGCGGTGCCGCCGGCGCTGGAGATGTCGTCGGCGGTACCGGAGGACAGGGCGGCACAGGTAGCTCAGGGGCTGGGGGTCGCGGCGGAGACGGCGGCGGCGCAGGCACATTCGGGGGCGGGGGAGTATTTCCGGTCGCCAACGCCACCGGTGGCGACGGCGGCAACGGCGGCGCAAGCACCTCCGCCGCTGGCGGCCGCGGCGGCGACGGCGGCCCTGCGGGGACGTACGACGGTGATGCCACCGGCGGAGACGGTGGCAACGGTGGAACCGGCGGAGGTAACGGTGGCCGCGGCGGAAACGGTGGCTACACGGAACCGGTGTGCTGCGGGAACCCGCCCGCCAGCCCCGACGACATGGTCGGCGGAAACGGCGGCAATGGCGGCGACAGCGGCCCCTCGACCGGCAACGGCGGCCGCGGCGGAAACGGCGGCGACGCAGAGGGCGGTAACACAAATACTGGCGGCACCGGCGGAGACGGTGGTTCCGGCAGCAGCAGTGGCTCCGATGGTGACAGCGGCGACCCCGGGAACAACAACGACATCTAAGCCCTTTGGGAGGACGCAGTTCTCGAAAAGTTGTCCGACAGAAGGATAGTGGCGGCTCCTACCTGTGAGGGCGGCCAATCGGAGCCGCGGCCACCGCAAGAAAAGAGCACACCATGAACACCTGCAGGAGTCTTGTCACCGGTGCAGTCGGCGCAGTCGTCGTCGCCGCGGCATCCACTGTCGCACTTCCCGACAACCCTTCACTGGCGCCCGCCGCCAGACACACACCGAGCGCGGCAAGTTCATCGGCGACGCCGACGCTGGCCGCTCTGATAACGCCCAACAGCTTATATGCGGCGACGGGCGAACCGCCTGCAGCCGTGCTCGGACCGAGCGGCAGCCTAACTCTCCCCGACGGCTTTTATGTTGCTCCGATTGCAACAGATTCGGGCGGTGTCAAGGAGATGATCGCGGCTGGCGGCGGCGCCGATGGCGCTCTCACATCAAATCCAAGTCTGTCCTTTACCCCCGGCACTTTGGCCCGGGTCACGTCATCGACGGGCAACGGTGGCGGAGCCTCCACCGTGGCGACGCCTAATCGGGCAAGTGACGCAACCGGTTTCGGATTGTTTTCCCCAACCGGGGCCTTTCTCGGTCTGGTTGGCCCCGGTGGGTTGCTGATCGGTGACGGCGTGCTGCCGGGACAGGACGGTGGCCTGCTGATCGGCAACGGCGCGGACGGCGCAGAGGGCCAGGAAGGCGGCGACGGCGGATTCTTCTACGGCAACGGAGGCAACGGAGGATCCCAAAAGCCCGGCGGCAACGGCGGCATTGGCGTCATCGGCACAGGCGCTGACGGTGGCAACGCCGGCCTGATCGGCAACGGCGGGAACGGGGGCAACGGCGGCCTGTTTACCCACGACGGCGGAAACGGCGGCAACGGCGGCCTGCTCACCGGTAACGGCGGAAACGGCGGCAACGGCGTCGGCGTCATCAGCGCTATTGGCGACGCTACCGGCGGCTCGGGGGGTAACGGCGGCAAGGGCGGGCAGTTCGGGGGCAACGGTGGAAACGGCGGTAATGGCGGTGACGCCACCGCCATAAAGGCCGGCTCCGTCGCCACCGGTGGTGCCGGCGGCAACGGTGGCAAGGGCGGCGGGAGTGGTGGCACGGGCGGCGCCGGCGGTGCAGGTGGCAAGGCCACAGGCAGCTGCTTCGGCGCGTGCGACAGCGACAACGAGGGTGCCAGCACAGTGGGCGGTGCCGGCGGCAATGGTGGTAACGCCCTCAACGGCGACGCAGGTGCGGGCGGTAACGGCGGCGGCGCAAGCAGCTCGGTCGGCAGCGACAACAACTTCGTCACCGCCACCGGCGGTTCCGGCGGCAAGGGCGGCGACACCGTCGACGGCCACGCCGGCGACGGTGGTGTAGGTGGCTTCGGCGGCGCAGGCCACGGCGACGGGATGGGCGGCGCTGGTGGCAGCGGTGGAAGCGCCCAAAATAGCGGCGACGGCGGCAACGGCGGAAAGGGCGGCAACGGCGCCGGTTCAGGCCAGTCGAGCTACACGGTCGGCGGCATCGGAGGGGCCGGCGGCAACGGTGGCGGCGACGGTGGGAACGGCGGCGACGGTGGCGGCGGCGGGTTGTCCGCCAGCATCGACGGCGGGGCAGCCGCAGGCCCGGGTGGCCACGGCGGCCAGGGCGGCGGCCTATCCGGCGACGGCGGCGACGGCGGCGACGGCGGCAACGCCGGCAGCAATGACGGCCTTGACGCTGACAGCCTTGCCGGGACTGCCCTCGCCGGCGACGGCGGCGACGGTGGCGATGCCGGCGCTCAGGGCACCGGCGGCGACGGCGGAAAGGGCGGCATCGCAGGCGGCCTTTCGGAGAACGCCAGTCTCGCGGTTGGCGGCAGCGGCGGCAACGGCGGCAACAGTGGCACCGGCACTACCGGCGGCTCAGGAGGCGCCGGTGGGAAAGGTCTAGCTCCGAGTGGCTTCCCCGGCAGCGGCGGCGACGGCGGCGACGGCGGCAACGGCGGCTCCGGTGCCTCCGGCGGTCCAGGGGGTCCGGGCGGCGCGGGCAGCACGAGCGATGGCGACTCCGGTGACTCCGGCAGCGACGGCTGAGGCGCGACCCTAAGCCGGTCCCGGCACCAGCCAACGACCGGAGAAGGCACGCCAACCGACGAAGACGAGCCGCAGCACCATGAAGGTGCTCAGGCCCGACCAGATGCCCACCAGGCCCCATCCGAACGCCAGCGACAGCCAGATCAACGGAAGGAACCCGAGCAGCGCGCTGATCAACGTGGCGTTGCGCATGAACTTCGCGTCGCCGGCGCCGAGCAGCACCCCGTCCAGCGCGAAAACGATTCCCGCGACGGGTAATTGGGCGACCATGAACCACCACGGCACCCCGATCGCATCCAGCACCGAGCGGTCGTCGGTGAACACGCTGGGAAACACGGACGCGCCGATGGCGAAAATCCCCGCCAGCACGCCGGAAGCCAAGGCGGAGAAGATGGTCACCCGCCACGCCACCGACTTCGCGTGCGCCAACTCGCCGGCGCCGAGCGCCGCACCAACCAGCGACTGTGCCGCGATCGCGAGCGAATCCAGCACCAGCGCAAGGAAACTCCACAGTTGCAACACCACCTGGTGGGCGGCGACGGCGGCCGCGCCGAACCGGGCGGCGACGGCGCCGGCCGAGACGAAGCACACCTGAAACGCCATCGTCCGCAACAACAGGTCGCGACCCATCACCACCTGGGCACGCAGCACCTTCGGCTGGATGCGCAGCGGCACCCGCTCGACAAGCAACGCGCGGCAGAACAGCAGCGGCGGCCAGCCACTGCCCCACCAGGTTGGCGATTGCCGACCCCGCAAGCTCCAGTCGCGGCATGCCCAGCCAGCCGTACACCAGCAGCGGGCACAGCACTGCCGACACCGCGAACCCGAATACGACGTAGCGCAGCGGCCGCGCGGTGTCCTGAACGCCGCGCATCCAGCCGTTGCCCGCCGCCGAGATCAGGATGGCGGGCACGCCGATGATCGCGATCCGCACCCACGGCAGTGCCGCAGACGCGATGTCACCGCCTGCGGCCAACGCCGAGACCAGAGGTACAGCCGCGACCTCGACCAACACCACGATCAGCGCGCCCAGTCCGATCGCGAGCCAGGTGGCCTGGACCCCCTCACCGACCGCCGACGCACGATCGCGGGCGCCGAAGAAACGCGCCGAGCGCGCGGTGGTGCCGTAGGACAGAAACGTCATCTGCGAGCTCAGTGTGCTCAGGATCAACCCGCCGATGGCCAGACCGGCCAGGCTGATCGCACCCAGACGCCCGACCACCGCCAGGTCGAACAACAGGTAGATGGGTTCGGCGGCAAGCACTCCGAGCGCGGGCAGCGCCAGCCCGGCAATGCGGCGGCCGGTCGCCTGCGCGACCGGAATATCGCCCGCAGGCTCAGCCAAGGGCTACGTACAGGGCCTGCACGACGTCGTCGGCCGACCCGAACGCCGAATAGCCGGCGGCCAGCCGGTGCCCGCCGCCGCCGAAGGCGCTGGCGATCGCGGCGAGGTCCATCGACTTGGCCCGCATCGAAACCGACCAGTGCCCGGGCTCGATCTCCTTGAACACCGCAGCCACCTCGGCCTGCTCCGTGGTGCGCACAATGTCGACGATGCTCTCGACTTCCTCGGGGCGCGCATCGATCCATTCCTGGTGTCCGACAACGGCATACACAAGACCGCGGCCCTCGGCGGCCTCTGGCAGCAGCTGCGCGGACGCCAGCACCCGCGACAGCATCGGCAGCCAGGCGAACGGATGCGTGTCGAGCAGGGTGCGGCTGATCGCGGCGTTGTCGACGCCCAGCTCCACCAACCGGGCGGCAAGTCGGTGCGCACGCGCGCTGGCCCAGCGGAACGAACCGGTGTCTGTGGTGAGCCCGGCGTAAAGACAGTGGGCGACGCCGATGTCGATCGGCTTGCCCCATGCGTCGAGCAGCTCAGCCACCAGCATGGTGGTGGAGTCCGCCGACGGGTCGACGAGGTTGGCGCTGCCGAACAGCTGGTTGGACGCGTGGTGGTCGATCACCAGCACCTCTCGGCCGGGCTCGGCGAGCTCGCGCAGCGCGCCGAGTCGAGTGATGCTGGGAATGTCGACGGTGACCACCAGGTCGGCGTCGCGGCGCATGTCGTCCGGGGGAATCAGCAGGTGCCCACCCGGCAACGACTGCAGGGATTCGGGCAGGCCTGCCGGTGCGGCGAAGCTGACCTCGACATCCTTGCCTGCATGGTCCAGCACCAGTGCGAGCGCCAGACCGGCCCCGACGGTGTCGGCGTCGGGATACACGTGGCAGACGACGCTGATGGAGGCGGCCGCGTCGAGCAGCTTGGCGGCGGCATGGGTGCCGACACGCGGGCCCACCAAATCTGCGTCGGTCTTCGGATCAATCGCGGTCAACGGTGTCCTCAGCGTCTCGCCTGTCATCCAGCTCCCCGCCGGAACCCTCCACCCTGTCCTGACGATACGGGTCCTCGTCACCCGCGTGCTTCGCACCCTCCCGAACTCTCGCCAAATCCTCATCTGCGGCGCGGGCGCGGGCCAGCAGCTCCTCCATGTGGGCCGAGGTCTCCGGCACCTTGTCGAGGACGAACGACAGCGTCGGGGTGAACCGCACGCCGGTGCCTGCACCGACCTTTGTCCGCAGGGTTCCCTTGGCGCGTTCCAGCGCGGCGGCAGCGCCTGCGTAGTCGGGTTCGTCCTGCAGCGTCGTGCCGCGGACCGTGTAATACACGGTGGCGTCGTGCAGGTCACCCGTCACCTTCGTGTCCGTGACGGTCACGAAGGCCAGCGGGGGATCCTTGATCTCGAACTCGATTGCCGAGGCGACGATGGTGGCGATGCGTTTGGACAGCCGACGGGCCCGGCCGACATCGACCACTACGTGCGCTCCTTCTCGACGAGCTCGTAGGTCTCGATCACGTCGCCTTCCTTGATGTCGGAGTAGCTCAGCGTCAAACCGCACTCATAACCGTCGCGCACCTCGGTGACGTCGTCCTTCTCCCGACGCAGCGACTGCACGGTCACGTTCTCGGTGACCACGATGTTGTCGCGCAGCAGCCTCGCCTTGGCATTGCGGCGGATGAGACCCGAGGTGACCAGGCAGCCGGCGATGTTGCCGACCTTGGACGACCGGAAGATCGCGCGGATCTCCGCCCGGCCCAGCTCCTTCTCCTCGTAGACCGGCTTGAGCATGCCCTTGAGCGCGCTCTCGATCTCATCGATGGCCTGGTAGATCACCGAGTAGTAGCGGATCTCGACACCGTCGCGGTTGGCCAGTTCGGTGGCCTTGCCCTCGGCGCGGACGTTGAAGCCGATGATCACCGCGTCCGAGGCCGACGCCAGGTTGACGTTGGTCTCGGTGACGCCGCCGACGCCGCGGTCGATGACGCGCAGTTCCACCTCGTCGTCGACCTGGATACCCAACAACGCTTCTTCCAGCGCCTCGACGGTGCCCGCGTTGTCGCCCTTCAGGATCAGGTTCAGCTGGCTGGTTTCCTTCAGCGCTGAATCCAGATCCTCCAGGCTGATCCGCTTGCGGCTGCGGGCGGCCAGCGCGTTGCGCTTGCGCGCGCTGCGGCGGTCGGCGATCTGTCGAGCGATGCGGTCCTCGTCGACCACGAGCAGGTTGTCGCCTGCGCCCGGCACCGATGTGAAGCCGATGACCTGCACGGGACGTGACGGCAACGCCTCTTCGACGTCGTCGCCGTGCTCGTCGACCATGCGGCGGACGCGGCCGTAGGCGTCGCCCGCAACGATGGAGTCGCCGACCTTCAGCGTGCCGCGCTGGATGAGCACGGTGGCCACCGGGCCGCGACCGCGGTCCAGGTGCGCCTCGATCGCCACGCCCTGGGCCTCCATGTCGGGGTTGGCCCGCAGGTCGAGCGCGGCGTCAGCGGTCAACAGCACCGCCTCTTCCAGCGCCTCGATGTTGGTGCCCTGCTTGGCCGAGATGTCGACGAACATGCTGTCGCCGCCGAATTCCTCTGGCACCAAACCGTATTCGGTGAGCTGCCCGCGGATCTTGGCCGGGTCGGCGCCTTCCTTGTCAATCTTGTTGACCGCCACCACAATCGGCACGTCGGCTGCCTGCGCGTGGTTGATGGCCTCCACCGTCTGCGGCATGACGCCGTCGTCGGCGGCGACCACCAGGATCGCGATGTCGGTGGCCTTGGCGCCACGGGCACGCATGGCGGTGAACGCCTCGTGGCCCGGGGTGTCGATGAAGGTGATCAGCCGCTCGCCGCCGTCGAAATCGACGGCGACCTGGTACGCACCGATGTGCTGGGTGATGCCGCCGGCCTCCTCCTCGCGGACGTTGGCCTGGCGGATGGTGTCCAGCAACCGGGTCTTGCCGTGGTCGACGTGACCCATCACGGTCACCACCGGCGGACGGCTCTCCAGGTCGGACTCGTCGCCTTCGTCCTCGCCGTAGGTCAGGTCGAAGGACTCCAGCAGCTCGCGGTCCTCATCCTCGGGGGATACGACCTGGACCTTGTAGTTCATCTCGCTGCCGAGCAGCTCGAGCGTGTCGTCGCCGACCGACTGGGTCGCGGTGACCATCTCGCCGAGGTTGAACAGCGCCTGCACCAGCGCGGCCGGGTTGGCGTCGATCTTCTCGGCGAAATCGGACAGCGATGCGCCGCGGGCCAGCCGGACGGTCTCGCCGTTGCCGTGCGGCAACCGCACGCCGCCGACGACCGGCGCCTGCATGTTCTCGTATTCGGCGCGTTTTGCCCGCTTGGACTTACGGCCGCGCTTCGGCGCTCCGCCGGGACGACCGAACGCACCGGCCGCGCCGCCGCGCTGACCGGGACGACCGCCACCACCGGGACGACCGCGATAGCCGCCTCCGCCTGCGGGCGCGCCGCCACCACCGCCGCCACCACCACCACCGGGGCCGCCGGTGCGGTAGTTACCGCCGCCACCGCCGCCACCGGGGCGTCCGCCGCCGGCACCACCGGGGCCGCGACCGCCAGCTGCGGGCCGCGCGCCGCCGGGACGTGCCGGACGGCCGGGGGCGCCACCGCCGGGACGGGGCGGCATGTTGCCCGGCGTGGCGCCGGGACGCGGGCCGCCGCCGGGCCGCGGGGCACCGGGTCGGGGTGCCTGCGGCCGCGGAATCGGCCGGTCGACGGGCTGGGCCGAGGAGAACGGGTTGTTTCCGACGCGAGGTGTCCGCGGTGCCGGCTTGGGACCGGGCGTCGCTCCGGCAGGGCGGGGACCGGGGGTCGGGCTCGGGCGAGCGGGTGCGGCGGTGCCGCCGCGGCCGCAGCGGGGGCCGCGGGCTCTGCGGGCTCTGCGGGCGCCGGTGGTGGTTCCGGCGGCGCGGCCGGCTTGGCGGCCGCCTTCTCCGGCGCAGGCGCCTTGGCGGCGGCGGCTGCCTTCTTCGCGGGCGCGCCGTTGCCGTCGGCCTTGGCCTTATCCGCGGCGGGCTTTGCTCCGCCGAGCGATTCGCGCAGCCGGCGCGCGACGGGGGCCTCCACCGTGGAGGATGCGGATTTAACGAATTCGCCCTGTTCACTCAGTCGGGCGAGCACTTCTTTGCTGGTTACACCGAGTTCTTTAGCCAACTCGTGTACGCGGGCCTTGCCTGCCACTTCTCTCCTGTCTTAGAGGCGACAGCGGTGGTAGGCCGCGCCTCGGGTTTAGCTACGACGCATGGTCATCGTCGAGACTTCACGGTGTGCTCATGTTCTTCGCTACCTGTTCTGTTGCCGGGCGCCGGGGCTCTTCGATTGTCTCGAAGTACGCCAGCACCGCGGATGGATCCGGTGAGCCGGTGATGCGCAACGCTCGTGCGAATGCTCGCCGCCGGATTGCTGCGTGCAAACACTGCTGGTCAGGATGCAACCACGCACCCCGCCCCGGCAGGTTACCTGCTGCGTCAACGGTTACGGCACAATCGCCATTCCCGCCGCCCTCAGCAACCACACGAAGCAGTTCGACGGCCAGCACTCGCTTCCGGCAGCCGACGCACGTCCGTACGGGTCCATCCGTACTTCGATGCGGCGAAGCCGAAGTCTCGCGCTGGATCACGGCTCAGCATACCGTCACGGTCCTTGCAGACCGAAACGCCGGTGGATCGCTATCGGTCGTGCACAGCGCCGTGTGTCGCGTCGGGATTGGCCGCGCTGTCGTGGGCGGTAGCTGCGTCGCTGCGGATATCGATGCGCCAGCCGGTCAGCCGGGCCGCGAGCCGGGCGTTCTGCCCCTCCTTGCCGATGGCCAGGGACAGCTGAAAATCGGGCACCACCACCCGGGCCGCCCGACCCGCTTCGTCGATCACCGACACCGATACCACCTTGGCCGGCGACAGCGCATTGGCCACGAACCGGGCGGGATCCTCGTCGTAGTCGATGATGTCGATCTTCTCGCCGGACAGCTCGCTCATCACGTTGCGCACCCGCTGGCCCATCGGGCCGATGCAGGCGCCCTTCGCGTTCAGCCCCGGCACCCGGGAGGTGACCGCGATCTTCGAGCGATGTCCGGCCTCGCGGGCCACCGCGACGATCTCGACGGAGCCGTCGGCGATCTCGGGCACCTCGAGCGAGAACAGCTTGCGGACCAGGTTGGGATGGGTCCGCGACAGGGTGATCAGCGGTTCGCGGGCACCGCGGGAGACGCCGACGACATAGCAACGCAGCCTGTCGCCGTGTTCGTAGCTTTCGCCGGGGACCTGTTCAGCCGACGGGATCACGCCCTCTGAACCCTTGGTTTCGCTGCCCATCCGGACCACGACAAGGCCGCGGGCATTGGCACGGCTGTCACGCTGGATGACGCCACCCACTATCTCCCCCTCGCGGGTGGAGAACTCGCCGTAGTTCTTCTCGTTCTCGGCGTCGCGCAGCCGCTGCAGGATCACCTGGCGCGCGGTGGTGGCGGCGATGCGGCCGAAACCCTCTGGGGTGTCGTCCCATTCGTTGATGACGATTGCCGTCTTCGTCGGTCTCACGCGCCATCACGTTGACGACGCCGGTTTTGCGGTCGATCTCGATGCGGGCGTCGGCTTCGTGGCCCTCGGTGTGGCGATAAGCGGTGAGCAACGCCGACTTGATGGTTTCGACAACGACATCGACCGAGATGCCCTTGTCGGCCTCGATGGCGTGCAGGGCCGCCATGTCTATATTCATGTTTGCGCCCCCTTCCCGGTTGGGCCGGCCAGCTCCAGCTCCCGCTGGTTCGGAGGTGAAAACTCCACCTGGACAACGGCTTTGGCGATACCACCTAGGGGTAGTTCGCGAACGGAGTAGTTGGCCCGGCCGCCTTCGCGCACCACCAGCCGAACGGTGCCGTCCCGGGTCTCCCCCAATCGCCCGGTCAGCTGCGACCCGTCGGACAGGGTCAATTCCACCTTGCGGCCCCGAGCGCGGCGGTAGTGCTTTTCAGCCGTCAGCGGCCGGTCGACGCCGGGCGAGGTCACCTCGAGGACGTACGACGAACCCGACGTCGGGGAATCCACACTGTCCAGAAGCTCGGATGCGGACCGCGACAGCGCCGCGATCGATTCAAGGTCGAGGCCTTCGTCTCCGTCGGCTATCACGGTGATGCGAGGCGGACGCGTGCCGGAGTCGATGACGACGTCTTCGATTTCATAGCCTGCGCGCGCGAACTCGCCGTCGAGTAGCTCGATCACCTGCTTCTGCGAGGGCAATCTCGCAGACCGCAGCTGCGAATCCGATGCCACGGCGAGCTCCTCATGTTGAATTGTTCCGACGTGGCCAACGATACGCCAGTGAACAGCAGGCGAACCGCAATCTCGCGGCCGTGCCAGCGAATGCACAGTGCCGTTTCCGGCAATGGCAGGATTGTGGCTGTGCCGAGCCCCCTTCCCGTCGTCAGCAGGCGGCGCGTGCTTCTCGGGACGGCGGCCCTCGCCGCGCTCAGCGTCAGTGCCGCGGCATGCGGCAAGCCACCGCCGCCGCCCGAGCTCGACGACCTCGTTGCACAGCTCGACCTGGCTCGCAGCGACAGCCAGCTGGCCAGCGATGCCGTCGCGACCGCCACGACCGCAGCTAAGGCCTGGGCTGTCCGCGGTCGCGTCCGAGCGCTCGGACCATGCGCAGGCGCTCTCCGACGAGATTGCCCGCTTGACCGGCGAGGCGACCACGTCGTCGACGACGACCACCAGCACGACGCAGGCCAGCGCGCCGACCGCCAAGGACGTCATCGCTGCGCTGCGTAAGTCCGCCGACAGCGCAGCGCAGTTGGCGGCAGAGATGTCCGGCTACCGCGCCGGGCTGCTGGGTTCCATCGCCGCTTCGTGCACTGCCGCCTACACCGTGGCGCTGGGCGCGCCGCCGGAGAAAGCACCGTGACATCCGCCGAGCCCACACCGACGACGACGTCGTCGCGTGCGGCCGAGCCGACCAGCCCGTCCCGGCCCCCGGACGCCGATGCCGCCGCCTTGTTCGACGCGGTGTCCACCGAGCACGCAGTCATCTACGGATACGGGTTCGTCTCGGCGCATACCACCCCGGAAGCCAATGAGCTGGTGTCGACGGCGATGTCTGAGCATCGCGAACGGCGCGAGGCCGCGATCGCGATGCTCGAGAGCCGCTCGGTGGACCCGCCGCTGCCCGCGGCCGGCTATGAGCTGCCGACGCAGGTCGACAACTCGACGGACGCCGCGAACCTCGCCGTCCGCATGGAAGAGGACTCCGCGGTCGCGTGGCGGGCGGTTCTCGAGCAGGCGACCAGCAGCGAGGAGCGCACCTTCGCGGTGAAGGCACTGACGCAGGCCGCCGTGACCGCCGCGCGTTGGAGCCGGTTGCTCGGGGTCTGGCCCATCACGGTCGCCTTCCCCGGCGGATCTGAATAGCGCACACCTCCCCGCTAGCGGCCACACCCGTAACTGTTGCGTTTGTTGCGGCAAAGTGCGAGCAAACGCCGCAACAAACGACACAGTTGCGGGTGCTCAACCCGGCCAGCCCGCCTGACGAAGCTTTGTCGCGACGCGTTCGACCACCGCGTTAGGACGGGACATCATCGCGGCGCTGACGCGAACGACCGCCCAACCTTCCGACTCGGCGATGTCCAGTCGTTCGATGTCCCACGCCCGCTGCCGCGCATCTGTCCAGTGCTGCTCGCCGTCGTATTCGACCGCGACCTTCCATTCGGGCCAGCCCATATCAACGCGGATGCGCACGTTTCCGCAGTCGTCTGTAAAGCAGATTTGTGTTTGAGGAACCGGAAGGCGACCGCGCACGAGAATCAGCCGAAGCCGGGACTCCTGCGGTGACTCCGCACCCGCATCCGTGAGATCCAACGCGGCTCGCAGCCGCCGCCGACCCTTGACTCCCGAACGATCATCCGCGAGAGCAACAACGTCAGCGACTTTGATGTTGGTGGCACGGACGAACGCATCCAGGATGGGTACCGATTTTTCGGGCAAGTGCAGCCGGCCGATGTCGAACGCTGTGCGCTCCGGTGTCGTCAGCCGCATATCGTCGACCCAGCGCACGTCGTCCGCAGACAGCGCGTATGTACGCACCTTGATTCCGGGCGGATGGCGCCTGTCGAGTCGACACAGTTCGGCGGCGAGACCCGCGTCGATCCATTTCGTGCCATAGATCGCGGCCGCCGACCGGCCTATCAACGTCGCTTCGCCGCCGCACCATAGCCACGCGGCTCGGGCGCGGTCGGCGGCGGTAAGGACGGCTGAATTCGGGACGTAGACGTTTCGATACACGCTGCGATAGTGCGTCCGCAGTTCCCACGCTGACAGCTCGCCTCGCGCGATCGCCTCCTGACCGAGAAACGGCCGCGCTCCCTCGACCACAGCGATAACGACGGCCAGAAGTCGCGAGCGGTTCCGACTGTGTCGTTTGTTGCGGGAAAGTGCGAGTAAGCGCCGCAACAAACGCAACAGTTGGTGGGGTAGGCGCTAGCCGGCGAGCGCCTCGGCTATCGCGGCGGCCGCGCCGTCGACGGGGATCTCGCGCGTTTCGCCGCTGAACCGGTTGCGCAGCTCGACCACACCGTCGGCCCAGCCGCGGCCGACGACCACGATCCACGGCACCCCGAGCAACTCGGCGTCCTTGAACTTCACGCCCGGTGAGGACTTCCGGTCGTCGAGCAGCACCTCGACACCCAGCCGGTCCAGCTCCGCGGCGAGCTCTTCTGCGCCTGCGCGGGCGGCATCGTCCTTGTTCGCGATCACGACATGGGCGTCGAACGGCGAGACCGACGACGGCCAGCGCAACCCCAGGTCGTCGTGATGCTGTTCGGCGATCACCGCCACCAGCCGCGACACCCCGATGCCGTAGGACCCCATCGTCAGCCGCACCGGTTTGCCGTCCTCGCCCAGGACGTCGACGGTGAACGCGTCGGTGTACTTGCGGCCCGAGCTGGAAGATGTGGCCGATTTCGATGCCACGTGCTGCAACAAGCGGGCCCGCGCCGTCGGGCGACGGGTCTCCGTCGCGGACCTCGGCCGCTTCGATGGTGCCGTCGGCGGCGAAGTCACGGCCCATGACCAGGCCAACGACATGCTTGTTGGGTGCATCCGCGCCGGTGATCCACGACGTGCCGTCCACTATCCGTGGATCGAGAAGATAGCGAACCTGTTGGCCTGCAACGCCTTTCGGACCGACATATCCCTTCACCAGGAACGGGTTCTTGGCGAAATCCGCGTCGTCGAGCAGCGCGTACTCGGCGGGGTCCAACGCAGCGCCGAGTCGCTTCTCGTCGACCTCGCGGTCGCCCGGCACCCCGACGGCCAGCAGTTCCCATTCACCGCCGGGCTGACGGACCTTGAGCAGAACGTTCTTCAGCGTGTCGGCGGCCGTGATCTCCCGGCCGAGGCCGACAGTGTTGGCCCACTCCACCAGCGTCGCGATGGTCGGCGTGTCCGGGGTGTCGTGCACCTTGGCCTCCGGCAGACCCTCGATCGGCACCGCTTCCGGCACCGCGGTGACGACCGCCTCGACGTTGGCGGCATACCCGGACTCCAGGCACCGCACGAAGGTGTCCTCGCCGACCTCGCTCTCGGCGAGGAACTCCTCCGACGCGCTGCCGCCCATCGCCCCGGACACCGCCGAGACGATGACGTAGCGGACGCCCAGCGTGTCGAAGATGCGCTGGTAGGCGTCGCGATGGCGGTGGTAGACCGCCTCGAGCCCGTCGTCGTCGACGTCGAAGGAGTAGGAGTCCTTCATGACGAACTCGCGCCCGCGCAGGATGCCCGCCCGCGGCCGCGCCTCGTCGCGGTACTTCGTCTGGATTTGGTACAGCAGCAGCGGGAAGTCCTTGTAGCTGCTGTACTCCCCCTTCACCGTCAGCGTGAAGAGCTCTTCGTGGGTGGGCCCGAGGAGATAGTCGTTGTCGCGGCGGTCCTTCAGCCGGAACACGCCGTCGCCGTACTCCGTCCACCGGTTCGTCGTCTCGTACGGGGCACGCGGCAGCAGCGCGGGGAACAGGATCTCCTGCCCCCCAATCGCATTCATCTCGTCGCGCACGACGCGCTCGACCTTGCGCAGCACCCGCAGGCCCAGCGGCAGCCAGCTGTAGAGCCCTGGTCCGACCGGGCGGACGTAGCCGGCCCGGATCAGCAGTTTGTGGCTGGGGACCTCGGCATCGGCCGGGTCGTCGCGCAGCGTGCGCAGGAACAGCTCGGACATGCGGGTGATCACAGCCGACAACCTTACTGAGGGGCTTAGTCCCTGCCTTGCCAGGTGCAGATGCAGGCCTCATTGCCCTCGGGGTCGGTCAACACCCAAAAGGCGGGCGCCTCGTCGTCGGACAGCAGGCGGCCCCCTGCAGCGATCGCGGCGTCGATCCGGGCACTGGCCGCCTCGTGCGGCACGTCGACGTCGAGGTGGATCCGATTACGCTGCGGCCGAGGTGCGTCCATCTGCTGAAACCAGATCGCGGGCCCGCGGCCGGACGGGTCGATCAGCGCGGCCTGCAGCTCGGACCCTGGTTCGTCGACGTATCCGGTGATCGCCTTCCAGAACGGCCGCACGGCCGGGATGTCGAGCGCGTCGATCGCGATCTCCAGCAGCTGAACGGAGCCGTCGCCCGGGGTCGTGTGCAGTCCCCGCGCACCTAGCGCCCCCGACACCCTGTGCGCGAGCCGGATGTCGCGCCCAGTCACCCAGCCGGCCTCAGCCGACTGCAGCCGCAGCACGGCCCGGTCCGCGCGGATGTCCACGGTCAGGTGACCCTGCCCGTCGTCGCCGGCCGCCGAAACGGCCAGCGACACCGCCTCCGTCGCCTTCATCAAGGACGGTGCCAACACTTCTGTGTGGATGGCGCCCAGCATGAGGCGCCAGCCCAGAGGGTCGACTGCGTCCGAGATCTGCTGACGCGTGGGTCTCGCGTGGTCGTCCACGGCGACAGCTTAGCTACAGCTCGCCCGCCTCGAACGCCTCACGGGTGTGCTGGGCGGCCGCGATCTGGCGTGGCGGTGAAACCGATCCCGAGTGCGGCGGCACCTACCACGACTGCGATGCCTGCGACCCACAGCAGGGAGTAGGTGTAGCCGGCATCCAGCGCATCGAGCTGGCTCGGTGTCATTTCGTCGACTGGTCCCGTGGTGCCACCCAGGTAAAGCGTGCGCGACGTCTGCACCGCCTGGATCACCACCAGCACCATCGGCCCGCCGAGGTTGTAGACCATCAACTGGATCGCCGACACCGGCCCGATCTCGCGCGGCCCGACGTCGGCCACCGCGCACAACGGAAGCACCACCGAGATAACGCCGATTCCGAAGCCGCCCACCACGATCAGCACGACGAAGTCGGGGAAGTACGAGATCGAGCGGTCCAACGTCGAGCCGTACAGCATCGCCGCAAGCACCAGCACGCCGCACCCGATGATCAACCACCGCGGGGCGATGTGCGGAGCGGTGCGCGTCGCCAGCACGGTGCCCAGCCCGAACGCCCCCGCGAACGGCAGGAACGCGACGCCGGCACGCAGCGCCGAGTACCCCATCACATCCTGGACGTAGAGACCGATGATCACCGTCGCGGTCAGCATCACTCCGCCCGCCATGAACAGCGACAAGAACGTCGCCACCCGGCTGCGGTTGTCGAACACCGAGAACGGGACGATTGGGTGCTCCGCGGTTCGTTCGACAAAGAGGAACGCGGCGAAGAACACCACCGTCGCGACGCCTGCGCCCATCACCCACGGGTCGACCCAGCCGCGCGGCGGACCCTGCGTGAAGACCAGCACCGCCGATGTGCACGCCAGCGTGGCCAGCAGCGCGCCGGTGACGTCGAGTTTGAGTCGCTCGTGATGTGTCTCGGCCAGGCGAGTGACCGCCACCCAGATGATGAGGATGCCGATCGGAACGTTGATCAAAAACGCCAGCCGCCACGACACCACCGTCAGCGCGCCACCGAGAACCAGGCCCAGCACCGAACCGGACGCCTGCATGGCGGCCGACACCGCGAACGCCCGGTTTCGGGCGTGGCCGACGGCGTAGGTCGTCGCAATCAACGCAAGCCCGGTCGGCGCCGCGATGGCCGCGCCGGTGCCCTGTACCGCGCGCGCGACGATGAGCGTGACGCCATCGGTGGCAAGGCCGCAGACCAACGATGCGATCGTGAACACGCCGACGCCGGACAGAAACGCTCTCTTGTGCCCGATGGCATCGCCGATGCGCCCGCCGATCAACAGCAGCCCGCCGAACGTCAGCACGTAGGCGGTGATGACCCAGCTCTTGCCGGCGTCGGACAGGTCGAGCTCGGCCTGCAGCCGCGGCAGCGCGACGATGACGATGGTGCCGTCGAGCGTCGACATCAGCTGCATGCCGGTGATCGCGAAGATCGCGATTCCGAGAACGTGCGTTGTCAGACGCGGTGCGGAGCGGTCGGTCGACTCGCTGGAACCGCCCGCCGCAGACATGGGTCGCCAGCTTACCCAGAAGTGATTTCGACGTGATTACTGGCGCTCAGCGCAGGAAATCACGCCGAAATCGCTTAAAGATCTCCGTGGTCGATCGCGTCCTTGACTTCCTGCGCGTGCGCCACCTGATCAGCGGTGTATCCGATGAACAGCGCCGCAATACCGACGATCACGGCCACGGCGGCGACCCACAGCAGGCCGTAGGTGTAGCCCTGGTCAAGGGCGTGCAGCTGCGCGGAGTCCATGTTCTTCACCGGACCGGTGGTGCCGCCCAGATACAGCGTGCGCGACGTGATGACGGCCTGGATGATCGCGAGCACGACCGGGCCGCCGAGGTTCTGCAGCATCAGTGCGATCGCCGAGACCGGGCCGATCTGGTCGAAGCCGACGCCCGCGATGGCCGACACGGTCAGCGGGACGACGATCATGCCGATGCCGAAGCCGCCGATCACGATCGGCAACACCAGATCGGGGAAATAGGCGATGCCACGGTGAAGCGTCGAGCCGTAGATCATGGCGCCGAGCACCAGGATGCCGCCGGCGATCGTCAGCACCCGCGGGGAGAACTGTGACACCAGATGCGAGGACACCCCGAGGCCCACACCGAGCGCGACCACGAACGGGATGAAGCCGATCCCCGCACGTAATGCGCTGTAGCCCAGGATGTCCTGGACATAGAGGCCGATCAGCACGGTCAGCGTGAACATCACGCCGCCTGCCATGAAGATCGCGGCGAAGGTGGCGACGCGGTTGCGGTCGCGGAACAAGTCGAAGGGCACGACGGGGTTCTCGGCGGTGCGCTCGACCACCACGAATGCGGCGAGGAACACCAACGCGGCCACACCCGAGGCAATGGTGAGCGGCTCGAGCCAGCCGTTCTCCGGGCCCTGGGTGAACCCGAACACCGCCGCGGTACAGCCCAGCGTCGCGAGGATCGCCCCGGTGGCGTCCAGCTTCAACCGCTCCTTGTGGGTCTCGCGCAGCGTGGTGCGGGCCAGGTAGATCATCAGCAGGCCGACCGGCACGTTGACCAGGAACGCCAGCCGCCACGACACCTCGGTCAAGGCTCCGCCGAGGATGAGGCCCATGACCGAGCCCACGCCGGTCATGGCGGCGAACACCGCGGTGGCGGCGTTGCGGGCCGGGCCCTTGGGGAAGGTGGTGGCGATCAGTGCCAGACCGGTCGGCGACGCGATCGCCGCGCCGACGCCCTGCAGCAGCCGGGCGATCACCAGCGTGGTCTCGTCCCATGCCACGCCGCACAGGACCGAGGCGATGGTGAACAGCGCGACACCGACGATGAAGGTGCGTTTGCGGCCGATGGTGTCGCCGAGCCGTCCGCCAAGCAGCATCAGACCGCCGAAGGTCAGCACATAGGCGGTGATGACCCAGCTGCGGCCGGCGTCGGAGAGGCTTAGCTCGTCTTGGATCTTAGGAAGCGCGACGATGGCGACCGTGCTGTCCATGGTTGCCAGCAGCTGCATACCGCCAATGGCGATGACCGCGGCGATGAAACGGCGCGACGGCAGCCACTCTGGGGACCTGCCGGTTTTCGCCACCGCGGTGCGCTTGACCTGCTCGGGAAGCGCCCGTTCTGTGCCGCCTTCAGCGTCACGTCTGATGGCGGCGCGCTCTGCGTCGTTGAGGGCCGTCATAACGGGTTACCTTACAGTAATCTTAAGAACCCTTTAACCGCCGAAGGCCGCCACAGGGCCGATCACGATGATCGCGGGAGGTCGAACACCCTCGGATCGGATGCTTTCCGGCGCGTCGGTCAGATTCGTTCGCAACGTGCGCTGCGCCGCCGTCGTGCCGTGCTGAACCACAAGCACCGGCGTATCCGCAGGTCGGCCGCCATCGAGCAGCACCTTGGCGAATTGTTCAATCCGCTCGACGGCCATCAGCAATACGATCGTGCCCGACATCGAGGCCAGCGCATCCCAATTCACTAACGATTCGGGGTGCCCCGGCGCAACATGGCCGCTGACCACCACGAACTCATGCGTGATCGCGCGATGGGTGACAGGAACGCCCGCCAACGCAGGAACCGCTATGGCACTTGTCACACCTGGCACGACGGTCACCGGAATCCCGGCATCCGCGCACGCGATCACTTCTTCGTAGCCGCGCGCGAACACGAACGGATCGCCGCCCTTGAGCCGCACCACGAACTTGCCCTCTCTCGCCCGTTCGATAAGCACCGAGTTGATCGCCTCTTGGGCCATCGCCCGGCCATACGGGATCTTCGCCGCGTCGATCACCTCTACATGCGGGGGCAGCTCTGCCAGCAGTTCCGGCGGCGCGAGCCGGTCGGCGACCACCACGTCGGCGTGGGCGAGCAGCCGCCGCCCCCTGACCGTGATCAGTTCCGGGTCCCCGGGTCCGCCGCCGACAAGCGCCACGCCGCCATGGATGACCCCTGGGGCTTCGCCGGTGATCAGCCCCTGCTGGAAGGCCTCGTGGATCGCCGAGCGGATCGCCGCCGAGCGTCGATGCTCGCCGCCGGCCAGCACGCCGACCGAGAGGCCCTCGTACTCGAAGGTCGCCGGGGTGACCGCGCTCCCTTCGCGACCCGCGTCTGCACGCACGCAGAAGATCCGACGACGCTCTGCCTCGTCCGCGACCGCCGCGTTGACGTCCGAATCGTCGGTGGCCGCGATGACATACCAGGCGTCTTCGAGGTCGCCTTCGCGAAAGGCCCTCAGCGTCAATGTGATTCCGCTCATCGCCTCGACCGCCGGTGTAGCGGACCTGGAAATGACGTGTACGTCCGCGCCACTCGCGATCAAGAGCGGAAGGCGGCGCTGCGCAACGGTGCCGCCGCCGACGACCACGACCTTCTTATCGGCCAACTGGAGGCCGACGAGGTACGCGTTCTCGCTCACCCGGCGAGCCTAGAGGTTGCGAGCGGGCCATCGGGAACGGTCACGAAAAGCCGTGGAAAAAGTGTAAGCCCGATCGGGCTTAGCCGCTCCTATCTATGAGAGCAGTCCAATCCGGGCCGCCGTCACAGAATGGAGAAGAACATGAAGAACGTCAGCGCAACTCATGCGAGATCGGCTCCTGCTTACCGTTCGGCGAGCGTTGAGGGCTGGCTGATCAAGGAGGATGAGCAGCCAAGCGTCTACTCGACGAAGAAGCCGGCAATCGTGGCCGAGTTCAGGACCGCGTCAGGCGTGGAAGTTCGGCTCGTGAACCTCTCGCACAGCGACGACGACCCCGACATCGGTGTGGTGTACGCGAGTCCCCGGGTGTCGCACGGACGCAGTCCGGCGGCGACGATGATGTCACCCCTGGAGCTGTATCTGGCCTGCGAAAGTGGAAAACCAGCCCCCAAGGTGCTGCTGCGTCATCACCAGGGTCTAGCTCGCCGCGGCGTTTTCGCGCCGCAGCCCCGGGCACTACCGTTGCCGTTGTGGGCCGAGCCGAACCCGGCCGCGGGCGGTTCGCCCGGACTGTTCGGGACGTACGGACTCTGCGAGGGCGATTTCGCCGCGAATTGGCTCACCTTCTCTCTGGGTCATGGCGTAAACCGTCCCTACACGCAAGAGCCGTTCGAGATGTGGACTGGGTGGAGCGTGGTCACCGGTGTGTCAGGACCGCGGGCACTCGCGCTTTGTGCGCCACCGAGTCTGAACCCAGACCTGTTCTTCACCTTCACCTTCCTCAACCGAGAAGCCGGTGGCCAGTGGGAGGAGATTTGGGAGATAAGCAACCTCCACGATGTCGGCTTTACATCCTGGGGACCCGACGCGGGCACGACGAAGATCCAGATCGCAACGGCGTTTGACAACCATGGCCTATTCCTTGCCGCCGCCAGCTGGGGTGAGCCGCAGGATTGGCTCAGCCCAAATCCGCTGCCCTAGCGAGGGATCGATGACTCACTTAGCGCTTGCGGCGGCCGCGACGAAGCGTGTTACCGCATCGGGCCGGCCCGCCGGATGGGTGTGCAGATAGCTGGCGTGCACGCCTGCGTGCACAGCCCCGTCGCGGACCGAGGTGGCGTCACGGCCGCGATATACCCAGCCCGGCTGGTAGCTGTCGGTGAATGCCACTGTGGTGCGGTGGAATTCATGCCCGGCGACGCGCTCCCCCGCGGTGTACAGCGTTGAGTCGGCGACGGCGACGGCGTCGCGGTAGGCCAGGGTCAGTTTGTCGGTGAACCGCGCCGCGCCCGCGAGCACGCCGCACATCGGATGCCCGTCGAGTTCGTCCACCAGATAGGTCAGACCCGCGCATTCGGCGTGCACGGGCGCGCCGTCGGCTGCCAGCGCCGCGATCTGTTGCCGAAGGCGGTCATTGGCGGACAGTTCGGTGCTGAACTCTTCTGGAAATCCACCGGGCAGCACCAGCGCCGCGGCGTGCGGCGGCAACAGTTCGGTCAACGGGTCGAATTCGACGACATCGGCCCCAGCCGCGCGCAGCAGCTCGGCGTGTTCGGCGTAGCAGAAGCTGAACGCCCTGCCCGCTGCGAGCGCAACGGTGACGTGCCTACCCGTGGGGTGGCCCACGGCATTCTCGGCGCTCCACGGCTCGGCGGCAACGTGTCCGCCTGCCGCCGCGACGACGGCGGGCAGGTCGATGTGTTCAGCGATCAGCGTCGTCATTGCGTCAACTGCGTTCTGGGCGTGCCGACCGTGCTCGACGGCGGTGATGAGGCCGAGATGCCGTGAGGGGACCGTCATTTCATCGATTCGCGGGAGCGTGCCGAGTACGGGTACACCGGCGTGCTCACACGCCTGCCGCAGCACGTGCGCGTGGCGCGGTGAGCCGACCCGGTTCAGGATGACCCCGGCGATCCGGGTGGATTCATCGAACGTCGAGAACCCGTGCAGCAGCGCGGCCATGCTCTGACTCTGGCCGCGGGCGTCGACGACGAGGATCACCGGCGCTCCGAGTAAGGCGGCGACGTGCGCGGTCGACCCGGTCGCCGGACCGGTCATGGCGCCGTCGATACGTCCGTCGAACAGCCCCATCACGCCCTCGACCACGGCGATGTCAGATGCCGCGGTGCCGTGCCGGTACAGCGGGCCGATCAGTTCCTCACCGACCAACACCGGGTCGAGATTGCGACCAGGCCTGCCCGCCGCCAGCGCGTGATATCCGGGGTCGATGTAGTCCGGGCCCACCTTGAACGGCGCGACTCGATGGCCGGCCTGCCGCAGCGCGCCGATCAATCCCGTTGCCACCGTGGTTTTTCCGCTGCCCGACGCCGGCGCGGCTATCACGACGGCGGGAGTCACCACTCGATGCCCTTCTGACCCTTGCGGCCGACGTCCATCGGATGCTTGACCTTGGTCATCTCGGTGACCAGATCGGCGGCGTCGAGCAGTGGCTGCGGGGCTTCGCGGCCGGTGATCACGACGTGCTGCGTCCCGGGTCGCGCTGCGAGAGTGGCGATCACGTCGTCGACGTCGATCCAGCCCCACTTCAGTGGGTACGTGAACTCGTCGAGCACATAGAAGTCATGGCGCTGCTGCGCGAGCCGCCTGCCGATCTCGGCCCACCCGTCGGCCGCGGCGGCCGCATGATCGACATCGGTGCCTGTCTTTCGCGACCACGACCAGCCGGCCCCCATCTTGTGCCACTCGACGGGACCGCCGACGCCGTGCTCATCGTGCAGGCGACCCAGCTCGCGAAACGCGGCCTCCTCGCCGACCTTCCACTTGGCGCTCTTCACGAACTGGAACACCGCGATGTCGAAACCCTGGTTCCAGGCGCGCAGTGCCATCCCGAATGCGGCCGTCGACTTGCCCTTGCCCGCACCGGTGTGCACCGCCAGCAGCGGCGCATTGCGGCGGGCGCGAGTGGTCAGGCCGTCGTCGGGGACGGTGAGCGGACGACCCTGCGGCATTGGAGTCCTCCCTATGCGGCGGCGCGGCCGGTCTGCGTCGAGACGATCTGGGTCAGGTCGTCGGCCCGCAACTGGGCCAGCCGCACCGACGGGCCACCGAGATGGGCCGCCAGTTGTTCGGCCAAACCGAGTCGCACAAAGGACGTTTCGCAGTCGACGACGATGGCGGCCGCGCCCTCGGCGACCAGCCGGGCCGCGGCGACCCGGGCCCGCCCGAGCGGGTCGGGACCGCCCGTTGCGCGTCCGTCGGTGAGCACTACCACCAGACTGCGTCGCGCGCGATCGCGCGCCTTTTCCCGCATCACGACATCACGTGCGGCCAACAACCCCTGCGCCAGCGGCGTTTTCCCGCCGGTGTCGAACCGCGCCAGCCTTCGCCCGGCGATGTGCACTGATGACGTCGGTGGCAGCAACACCGTGGCGTCCTGCTGGCGGAAGGTGACCACCGCGACCTTGTCGCGCCGCTGATAGGCGTCCCGCAGTAGCGACAGCGTCGCCCCGCTGACCGCCGCCATCCGATCGCGCGCCGCCATCGAACCCGATGCGTCCACCACGAAGATCACCAGGTTTCCTTCGCGGCCCTCCCGGATCGCGCGCCGGACGTCGTCGGGTTGCGGACGCGGACGGCCCGGCCGCTGCTGTCGACGCGCGGCGGCCAACAGTGTGGCGAAGACATGCAGTCCATGACCCTCTTCTGGGTCCGATGTCGACGACACAGGAGTCCCGGTGCGATTGCGCGCACGCGACCGTCGACCCGGCGCGCCCTCGCCCACGCCGGGAACGACCAGCGTCCGGGTCCGGAAGACACCCGAAGGGGTGGCGCTGGGCCGGGTTTTCGATGACGAATTGCCCTGCGGCGCGGAGTAATCCGAATCCACCTCCGATGTGCTTCCGCCACCGGGTGGGTCCGGTTCGGGATCGGGGTCGTCGGCCTGATCCTGCGTCTGTGCCATTGCGTCGTCGAGCTGCTGGGGGTCGAGCCCTGGATCGTCGAACGGGTCGCGCCTGCGACGGTGCGGCAGGGCCAGCTCGGCGGCCACCCGGATGTCCTCCTCGCCGACGGTTTGGGCACCGCGCCAGGCGGCATGCGCGACCGCGGTGCGCGCCACCACCAGGTCGGCCCGCATACCGTCGACGTCGAAGGCCGCGCACAGCGCGGCGATCCGCCGTAACTCGTTGTCCGGCAGCACCACAGCGTCGATGGATTCGCGGGCCGCGGCGATGCGGCGGGTCAGCTCGGCGTCCTGCGCGGCGTAGGACGCGGCGAACGCGGCTGGATCGGCTTCGAACGCCATCCGCTGGCGGATGACGTCGGCCCTCACGTCGATGTCGCGCGACGCGCGCACGTCGACGGTGAGGCCGAACCGGTCCAGCAGCTGCGGACGCAGCTCGCCCTCTTCGGGGTTCATGGTGCCGATCAGCACGAAGCGGGCCTCATGGCTGTGCGAGATGCCGTCGCGCTCGACGTGGACCCGGCCCATCGCCGCGGCGTCGAGCAGCACGTCGACCAGGTGGTCGTGCAACAGGTTGACCTCGTCGACGTACAACACGCCGCCGTGTGCGCGGGCCAGCAGCCCGGGTTTGAACGCGTGCTCGCCCTCACCTAGCACGCGTTGCAGGTCCAGCGAGCCGACCACACGGTCCTCGGTGGCGCCGATGGGCAGCTCGACGAGCGCGGCTTGGTCATCGACCGCCGAGAGCACCTGCGCCAAGCCCCTGACCGCCGTCGACTTCGCCGTGCCCTTCTCGCCGCGGATCAGCACGCCGCCGATCTCCGGTCGCACCGCACACAGCACCAACGCGAGCCGCAGCCGGTCGTGTCCGACGATGGCGCTGAACGGATAGATCGGTGTCACGACGGCTCGGCTCCTGTGCGGCGATGCAGCATCGGAACGTGCGGAATCCCGTCGTCCAGAAACTCTTCGCCGTCTCGCACGAAACCAAGGTTGATGTACATGTCTTCCAAGTAGGTCTGGGCGTCAATGCGGCAGGCGTAGTCTCCCACCTCGGCCAGCGCGGCCTGCAGCAGCCGATTGGCGTGACCGTGCCCGCGCGCGGTGCGCTTGGTGGCAGACCCGCCCGATCCGGAACCCCTTCTCGCCGCCTGCGTGCTCCTCCATCAGCCGCAACGTGCAGACGACCTCACCGTCGGCACCTTCCAGCCAGAAGTGTCGGGTCTCGGCCAGCAGGTCGCGGCCGTCGAGCTCCGGGTACGGCGTGGCCTGCTCGACCACGAAGACTTCGACCCGCAACTTCAGCAGCTCGTACAGCGTGGCGGTGTCAAGATCCTTGGCCCATGCGCGGCGCAGCGCAACGCTCATCGACCAGGCACCGTCGTGGCGGACACGATCCCCAGGTTATCCCGCGGGCATCAGCGCAAACGCGCTAGCTGCCCGCGGTTAAGGTAACTGACGTGAGTGCCTGGGAGCCCGACGTGCTGCCCGGCTACTGGCAGCAGACCCTCGCACTCGGCGCCGACCCCGACGGGGAGGGCGAGCTGGTAGCCACCGTGATTCGCCGCGGTGAGCACGAGTCGACCGCCGGGCACGCCGTATTGCTGGTGCACGGCTTCACCGACTACTTCTTCCACACCGAAGTCGCCGACCGTTTCCTCGACCGCGGCTTCGCCTTCTATGCCCTGGACCTGCACAAGTGCGGGCGGTCTTGGCGGGAGGGGCAGACCCCGCACTTCACCACGGACCTGGCCCGCTACGACGCCGAACTGGACCGCGCACTGGACATCATCGCCGCGGACACCGGCGGGGCGAAGGTGCTGGTGTACGGCCACTCGGCGGGCGGCCTGATCGTGTCGCTGTGGCTGGACCGGCTGCAGCGCCGCGGCGCCACCGCGGCAAAGCACGTCAACGGCCTGGTGCTGAACAGCCCGTGGCTGGACCTGCAGGGCCCGGCGATCCTGCGGACCGTCGGCACGGCCGCCATCGGCGCGGTGTCGCGGTTCCGCAAGAAGCTGGTGGCCCGCTCGCCCACCGAAGGCGGCTACGGCACCTCGCTGCATCGCGACTATCACGGCGAATTCGACTACGACCTGAATTGGAAACCGATCGGCGGCTTCCCGGTGACCTTCGGCTGGATCAACGCGATCAGACGCGGACACGCCCGCCTGCACCGCGGGCTGGACGTCGGGGTGCCGAACCTGATCCTGCGGTCGGACCACAGCGTGCGCGAAGTGCCCGACCCCGACGTCATCCAGTGCGGCGACGCGGTGCTGGACGTCAAGCAGATCGCACGGTGGGCGGGCTGCATCGGCAACCGGACGACGGTCACGCCGATCGTCGACGCCAAACACGACGTCTTCCTGTCGTTGCCCGAGCCGCGCCGCGCCGCATTCCACGAACTGGAGAGTTGGTTGGACTGGTACACCGAGTGGTGCCGATCCCCTGACGCCACAGCACAATACGACCAGAAATGACGTCAATGGAACACTTCGACATCGCGATCATCGGCACCGGCTCGGGAAATTCCATTCTCGACGACCGGTACTCCGACAAGCGCATCGCGATATGCGAGCAAGGCACCTTCGGCGGCACCTGCCTCAATGTCGGCTGCATCCCGACCAAGATGTTCGTCTATGCCGCCGAGGTGGCCCAAACCGTCAGGGACGCGGCGCGCTTCGGTGTCGATGCGACTCTCGACAACGTCCGCTGGAACGACATCGTCTCGCGAGTGTTCGGCCGGATCGACCCGATCGCGATGGGCGGCGAGAACTACCGTCGCTCGTCACCGAACGTCTCGGTCTTCGACACCCACACCCGCTTCGCCGCTCCGCAGCCCGACGGCCGCCACACGCTTCGCACCGAAGCGGGCGACGAGTTCACCGCTGACCAGGTGGTGATCGCCGCGGGCTCCCGCGCGAATGTGCCCGATGCGATAAGAGACTGTGGCGTCGAGTACCACACCAGCGACACGATCATGCGAATCGGCGAGCTGCCAGAACATCTCGTCATCGTGGGCGGCGGGTTCATCGCCGCCGAGTTCGCCCATATTTTCGCGGCACTTGGCACCCGCGTCTCGCTGGTCATCCGCGGAGGCACGCTGATGCGGCACTGCGATGACACCATTTGCGAGCGGTTCACCGACATCGCGTCCAAGAAGTGGGAAATTCACAACCACTGCAACGTGACCGGCGCCCACCAGGACGCCGACGGCATCACCTTGACGATGGACAACGGTGCGACGTTGCACGGTGACACGATTCTCGTTGCCACCGGCCGGCTTCCGAATGGGGACCTGCTCGACGCCGATTCGGCGGGCGTCGACGTGCGTGACGGCAGCGTCGTCGTCGACGAGTATCAGCGCACCACCGCCCGCGGCATCTACGCGCTCGGCGACATCAGCTCGGACTACCAGCTCAAGCATGTGGCCAACCACGAATCCCGCACCGTCAGGGAGAACCTGCTGCTCGACTGGGACGACACCGATTCCCTGAAACACTCCGATCACCGCTACGTGCCGTCGGCGGTCTTCACCGACCCACAGATCGCGATGGTCGGGCTCACTGAAAACCAGGCTCGCGCAAAGGGATACAACGTCAGATCCAAGGTGCAGGATTACGGCGACGTCGCGTACGGCTGGGCGATGGAGGACACGACCGGCATCGCGAAGATCATCGTCGACGACGATTCGGGATTGATTCTCGGCGCGCACATCATGGGTCACCAGGCGTCATCGCTGATTCAGCCGATCATCCAGGCGATGAGTTTCGGACTGGGCGCCCAGGACATGGCGCGCGGCCAATACTGGATTCACCCGGCGTTGCCCGAGCTGATCGAGAATGCGCTGCTCGCGCTGTGCGGGGAGCCGCCGTGGCCGCCGGCCCGCAGGCACTGACCTACTGCGCAGGCGCCCAGCGCTTTTCGATCTGTCCGAATCGCCACACCGCCAGGGCGATCAGCCACGCCGCGATGAACAGCCCGACGATCATGAAGCCGACGAACTCGAGGTTCGCAGATCCGATCGCGGCCAGCGGGCCGGAGTCGATGCCGAGGCGGTCGGCCAGCAGGCCCGCCAGCAGGATCACGCCGATGACCAGGGCGACGACCACCGACAGCACCGTCACGGTCAGGTTGTAGTACACCTTGCGCACCGGCTGGAGGAACGCCCAGCCGTACGCCCTCGACATCAGGATGCCGTCGACCGCGTCGAACAGGCTCATCCCGGCCGCGAACAACACCGGCAGCACCAGGATGGCGTACCAAGGCAGCGTGAACGCCGCCGTTCCCGCCGCCAGCACCAGCAGCGCCACCTGGGTGGCCGTGTCGAAGCCGAGGCCCATGAGCAGCCCGACCGGGTAGAGGTGCCAGGGCTTGCTCACCCGGCGCATCACCCTCGCGAAAAGCCGTGCCAGGAAGCCGCGCTGCTGCAGCTGCCGCTCGAGTTCGTCCTCATCGAGTTCGCCGCTGCGCATCCGGCGGAACACCTTGGCGATACCCACCGCGGCGAACAGGTTCGACAGCCCGATCAGAATGAGGAAGGTGCCTGCGACAAGGGAGCCCACCAAACCCAGGGTCTGCAACAGCGGCGATCCCTCGTCCTGCACCGGCCCCACGATGGCGCGCACGCCGAGCGCCAGCAGGAACGCCAGCCCGAACACGACGCTGGAGTGGCCCAAGGAAAACCAGAACCCGGCGGACAACGAGCGTGTGCCTTCGCCGACCAACTTGCGGGTGGTGTTGTCGATCACGGCGATGTGGTCGGCGTCGAAGGCGTGCCGCACGCCGAGCAGGTAGGCCGTCACGCCAAGTCCGACGCCGAAGACGCCCGCCGACCCGAGCGTGATGTGCTGCGGTGCCACACCGAATACCAGGACTCCCCATCCGAAGACGTGGAGCGCAAGGACGACGCCGCCGATCGCGGCGATCGTCATCCAATCGGTTCGATCGAATCGCTCGGTGTCAGTGGGTTCGGAGTGCGTAGCGACGCTCACGGGCTCAGCCTATGACCGCACTCCGCTCATCTGTCTAGATGAACAGATGTTCAGATCTCAGTGTGAATGCGGTTCGGCATGCTGCGCGCCGATCCGATGCAGAAGGTCGTGCACGATCTCGTCCTCGAGCCGGTAGCTGACCTCCCGGCCGGCCCGGGTGGAACTCACCCAGCCCTGCTGCCGAAGCACCCGTAGCGCCTGCGATACCGCGTTCTCGGACCGCCCGAGCGCTGCGGCCAGATCCCCGACGCAGATCCCCGGTGCCCGGTGCAGGCACAACAGGATCTCCAGGCGGTTGGGATCGGACAGCAGATCGAAGCGCACAGTCCAACCGGCAGTGTCGACGTCGGCGAGGGCCGACGACGCACGCTCGACCAGCAGGTGCCTCGCGGGGTTGTCCACTGCTGACAATTTAATCCAGCTGCCGGCCATCGGCGGCTGGAACACCGACGTCGTCCCTGCTACTTGCCGCTCTTCGTCGCGGTGACGAGCAGGTATTCGGCGTGGTAGGCGGTCTTGCCCGGCTCCGTCGACTGGTTCCACTCGGCCAGGAAGGACAGGAAATCCCGGTCAAGGGCGGCCACCCGTTCGGGTTGATCGGCGTTGAACTTGTACGCCGCGATCGTCGGCCCGTAGTTGCGTTTCCAGTACTCCCTGAACTCGTCCGGAGTCGGGCTGTGGTCGATCACGACCTGCTGCCTGCGCATCTCTAGGCCGCTCACCCGATCCCCGAACAGCTCGCGGACGTGGTCCTCGTCGCCCCACAGCGGTGCCGGGCTGGCACCCGGCGGTGGCGACGGCGCGTACGGCTTCATCGTCTTGAACAGATTGCCGATGAAGCCTTGGGGCGTCCAGTTGATCAACCCGATGGTTCCGCCGGGACGGCACACGCGGATCAGCTCGTCTGCCGCCGCCTGATGATGCGGCGCGAACATCACGCCGACAGAAGACATCACGACGTCGAAGCTGTCGTCGGCGAACGGCAACGCCTCGGCGTCTGCCTCCGCCCATTCCAGCTCGACACCACGCTCGGCCGCGATCCGCCGACCGGCGTCGAACAGCTCGGGCGTCAGATCGCTGGCGATGACGATCGCGCCGGCCTCGGCGGCGGGGATGGCGGCGTTTCCGGAGCCGGCGGCGACGTCGAGGACGTGGTCGCCCGCTTTGACTCCGCATGCGCGGACGAGTTCGGGGCCGAACGCGGGAATAAGCTCGGCCGCGACGGCCGCGTAGTCGCCCGATGCCCACAGTGCACGGTGCTTCGCCTTCAACACTCTGTCGGCGTCATGCTCGGCCGCTGAGGTGACTTGCTTCTCGGAACTGCTCATTTCTCCTCGGAAGTCCTCTCGTCTCTCACAGCCTGGCTGACGGGCGCCATCGGAATCGCGGTTTGACCCAACAGCACCTGTCTCGTCATTGCGAGGCCCCATATTTCGGCTCAGCGCCGCGGTCAGTCCGATGAACCGACGGCCCGGCCAGCCCGTAGAACTAATTACCTACCGGACCCACACGTCGGCGCCAAGATCATTCCCCTTCGACGACATCAGACTGGCCGCGATGACGCGTCCACGTCATGCGGTCGGCGAAGTTGCCGCTAGGAGCAGCACCCGTCGCAGACACCCGGAACCTCGAAATGACCGACGACCTTCTGGGAGTGCTGCGTCCTCTCCCCGCCGTCGGCGTCTCTGAAGGTAGCCGTGGCGTAGACCTCGTCCTGGTCGTCGAAAACGCCGCTGTCCTCGTCGAACTGCGTTCTCGGAATGGAGATCTCGCGCAAGTACTCGAGACCCTGCGGGCTAGCCTTCAGGTACCCCTCGTAGGACGTCCCACTGCCCGGGAAGTAGTTGTAGAAAAAGTCGTGACCTCCACCGTCGTCATCGCCGGAGAGGCGATACTTCATGCCGCCAGGAACCTGGGTGTCGTTAAGGTGAACGAGGTAGCCGACCGCGTCTGCTTCCTGCATCGGGAAAACGCCCCTGATCGTGAAGCGGTAATTGCCTGTATTCACGAAGTCTTTGCAGAAGAAGAACGTGGCGCCACTCGGCGCTGGCGCCGCCGCGGCCAGGGTGAGGCCGGAGGTCAGTCCGGCGGCCGTGCCGAAGACAGCCACACCGCCCAGCATTGTCGCTAGCTTTCGTCCGTTCATGAGAGTTCCTTTTCTCGATGTCACGGGACGGGGTGTCCGGTGACTGCGAGATCAGACTCGGCGAACTGCGGCCGCCGGCCATCGGGAGGAATTCCCTATGTTTGCCGCGGCGGGTCTAGGTAGGTACTCAGTCCAGGAAGCCGTGCAGAAGTGCCGCCGAGCCTGCGACGTGGGCAAGCATCGCGGCGGCGGCACCGTCGCAGTCGCCCGCCAGGATCGCCATCACGATCGCCTCGTGCTGCTCGTCGGAGTGCGCGATGTTGCGCGACAGCAGCGGAATCTGGTCGAGCAGCCCGTTGAGCCGCATCCGGTTCTCGGCCACCAGCGGCACCAAGCGACGGCGATCCGGCGGCCTCGGCGATCGCCAGGTGCAGCCGCGAATCCAGCCGCCGGTAGTCGGCGGCAGCCGCCCCGCGCACGTCGGTCATCCTCTGCCACAACACTTCCCGTTCGGCAGCGGTCAGTGTCTGGCTGGCCGCCATCCGCGCGGCGCCGACTTCGAGGATCTCCCGCAGCCGCAGCGCATCGTCGATCTCGGCCCGCGTCACGCCCGGTGCATCACCGGTGTGCGTCGGCAGCGGTTCGGCCAGGAACGTGCCGCCGTATCGGCCGCGTCGCGAAACCAGATAGCCGGCATCCGACAACGATTTGATCGCCTCCCGCACGGTGTCGCGGCTGACGCCGAGCCTGGCCGCCAATTCCCTTTCCGGCGGCAACGATTCACCGGGCTGAAGCACACCGAGCCGGATCGTCTGCAGCAGTCGACCGACGGTGTCCTCGAAGGCATTTCCTGGCCGTACCGGACGCAGCAGTGCTTCGCCTGCGAGCGGAGCGTCCGGGTCGGCCGTCATGATCGACTACAGCGGCGTGACGTAGGCCGAGGCGATGCCGCCGTCGACAAGGAAGGTGGATGCGGTGATGAACGACGCGTCGTCGCTGGCGAGGAATGCGACTGCGGCGGCCAGTTCCTCGGGGTCGGCGAACCTGCCCATAGGCACGTGCACCAGCCGGCGGGCCGCCCGTTCGGGGTCTTTCGCGAAGAGTTCCTGCAACAGTGGCGTGTTCACCGGTCCCGGGCACAGGGCGTTGACCCGGATGCCCTGCCGCGCGAACTGCACACCGAGTTCACGTGACATCGCCAGCACGCCGCCCTTCGACGCGGTGTAGCTGATCTGTGACGTCGCCGATCCCATCACGGCGACGAACGACGCGGTGTTGATGATCGAGCCCTTCTGCTGCGGAACCATGTGCCGCAGAGCGGCCTTGCAGCACAGGTATACAGACTTGAGGTTGATGTCCTGAACCCGCTGCCACGCGTCGAGTTCGGTGTTCTCGATCAGGTCGTCCTCCGGCGGTGAGATGCCCGCGTTGTTGAACGCGATGTCGACCGACCCGTATGTCTTGGCGGCGGTGTCGAAAAGCGCGTCGACCGCGACCTGGTCGGCGACGTCGACGGGCACGAACAGGCCCTCGAGTTCGTCGGCGACGGCCTTGCCGGTGGCCGGGTCGATGTCGCCGATGACGATCGTCGCGCCTTCGGCCCGCATCCGCTTGGCAGTGGCAAGCCCGATGCCGCTGGCACCGCCGGTGATGACGGCGACCTTGTCCGCCAGTCGCTGGGTCAGGTCCATCTAGCTTTCTCCGATCGCAAAGAAGACGTTCTTCGTTTCCGTGAAATGCAGCGGCGCATCGGGTCCGAGCTCGCGTCCAAGCCCGGACTGCTTGAATCCGCCGAACGGCGTGTTGTACCGGACCGATGAGTGCGAGTTCACCGACAGGTTGCCCGATTCCACCGCGCGGGACACCCGCATCGCCCGCGACAGGTTGTCGGTCCAGATCGAGCCGGACAAGCCGTAGGGGGTGTCGTTGGCCAGTGCGATCGCGTCGGCTTCGTCATCGAACGGCAGCACCGTGACCACCGGCCCGAAGATCTCCTCGGTGACGGTGCGGTCGGTGCGCTCCGGCGTCAGCACCGTTGGCGGGAACCAGTAGCCGGGTCCGTCGGCGCGTCGCCGCGGAAAGCGACGGGGGCGTCGTCGGGCACATAGGAGGCGACACGTGATTCCAGTGCGACTCGGAAACCAACGGCCCCATCTCAGTGTCCTTTGGCGCGCGGGTCGCCAACCACAACGCCCTTGACCGCGGGCTCGAACAACTCCATGAACCGGTCATAGACGTTGCGCTGCACCAGGATTCGGCTGCGCGCAGCAGCAGTCCTGGCCGGCGTTGTCGAACACGCCGTAGGGCGCGGTCGCCGCGGCCTTCTCCAGGTCGCAGTCGTCGAACACGATGTTGGCGCTCTTGCCGCCCAGTTCCAGCGTCACCCGCTTGACCTGTTCGGCCGCCCCGGCCATCACACGCGATGCCGACCTCGGTGGAGCCGGTGAAAACGATCTTGCGCACGTCCGGGATGGGTGACGAACCGATCGCCGACCACCGAACCCTTGCCCGGCAGCACCTGGAACAGGTCCGCGGGCAGCCCGGCCTCGACCGCGAGCTCACCGAGCCGGATGGTCGTCAGCGGCGTCCACTCGGCCGGCTTCACCAGCACCGCGTTACCCGCGGCCAGCGCGGGCGCGAAACCCCACGAGGCGATCGTCATCGGGAAGTTCCACGGCGTGATCACGCCGACGACGCCGAGCGGCTCATTGAAGGTGACATCCAGACCGCCCGCCACCGGAATCTGCTTGCCCGACATCCGTTCCGGGCTGGCGGAGTAGAACTGCAGCACGTCACGGACGTGTCCGGCCTCCCATTCGGCATTGCCGATCGGGTGGCCGGAGTTGGCCACTTCGAGCGCGGCGAGTTCGTCGACATGCGCGTCGACGACAGCCGCGAACGCCCGCAGCGCGGCTGCCCGGTCGGCCGGGGCCAGCCGGGCCCAATCCCGTTGCGCCGCCTTGGCGCGGGCTACCGCGTCGTCGACGCCCTCGACGGTCGGTCTGCTCGACCTCGCGCAACTCTTCCTCGGTCGCGGGGTTGATCAGTGTGGAGGCGGTCACGCGTTCACCTTTCCGGTCGCATACTGGGCGGCGGCCTGCACCACCGCGACGAACAGCCGAATATCGTCGAGTCGCTCCTCGGGTGCCACTGGACGGCCAAAGCGAAGTTGTCCCCGGGGATTTCGACAGCCTCGATGACCCCGTCGGCGTCCTGCGCGCGATGATCAGGCCGTCGCCGAGCCGATCGATGGCCTGGTGGTGATAGCACTGGACATCCGACGTCTCACCGATCAGCGCGGCGAGCCTGGTGCCCGGCACCGTGCGCACCGCCGACGTGGAGAAAACCGCGTTGCCCTGCTGATGGCGGGTGTGGCCAACGACGTCGGGCAGGTGCTGGTGCAGCGTGCCGCCCAGTGCCACGTTGATCACCTGCGCGCCTCGGCAGATGCCGAGTACCGGCATGCCGCGCCGAATCGCGCCTCGGATCAATGCGATCTCCCACGCGTCGCGAGCGCGGTTGGCCTGTACTGGTTCGTCCGTGGCGGGATGGCGCTGCTGGCCGTAGCCGGCCGGGTCCATGTCCCCCCCGCCGGTGATGACCAGACGCGTCGAGTCCGTCGAGCACGCGGTCGGCGCCTTCGATGGGCTGCGGCGGAAGCAACACAGCGGTGCCGCCCGCATGGTTGACACCCTCCATGTACTGAGCCTGCAGAAAGCTGGCGTGCACATCCCAGACCCCCGTCTGCACCTGTTGCAGATAGGTGGTGAGGCCGAGAACCGGTCTAAAGCCGCTCAAAGCCGCGCACCCTTTCCCAGTCGGTGACCGCGGAATTGAAGGCCTTAGCTCGATGCTCGCATTGTTGAGATAGTGCTCGACGACTTCGTCGCCGAACGCTTCGCGGGCCACCTGCGACTTCCCGAACAGCTCGGCAGCCTCGGTCAGCGTGGTCGGCAGGCATTCGGCGCCGCTGGTGTAGGCATTGCCTTCCAGTGCCTCCGGCAGCTCGAGTTCCTGCTCGATGCCGTGCAGACCGCCGGCGATCAAAGCCGACACCGCGAGGTACTGGTTGACATCCCCGCCCGGCGCCCGGCACTCCATCCGCATGCCGTGGCCGTGTCCGACCACCCGCATCGCGCAGGTGCGGTTGTCCATGCCCCACGCGATCGCGGTCGGCGCGAAGCTGCCTTCGACGAATCGCTTGTAGGAGTTGATATTCGGCGCGTAGAACAGCGTCATCTCGCGAAGCGTCGCGAGCTGGCCCGCGATGAAACTGCGGAACATCGCCGACATGCCGTTCGGCGCATCCGAGTCGGCGAACACCGCGCTGCCGTCGTCGCCGCGCAGCGAGATATGGATGTGGCAGCTGTTGCCTTCGCGCTCATCGAATTTCGCCATGAACGTCAGGCTCTTGCCGTGCTTGGTCGGCGATCTCCTTGGCGCCGTTCTTGTAGATCGTGTGGTTGTCGCACGTGACCCGGGCGTGGTCGTAGCGGAATGCGATCTCCTGCTGGCCGAAGTTGCACTCGCCCTTGACGCCCTCGCAATACATGCCCGCGCCGTCCATGCCGAGCCGGATGTCGCGCAGCAGCGGCTCCATCCGGGTGGACGCCAGCATCGCGTAGTCCACGTTGTAGTCGGTGGCCGGTGTCAGTCCGCGGTACCCGGCCGCCCACGCCTCGCGGAAGGAGTCGTCGAAGGCGATGAACTCGAGTTCGGTGCCGACATAGGGCACCAGCCCCTTGTCGGCCAACCGCGCGATCTGCTTGTTGAGGATGCTGCGCGGCGCCTGGGTCACCGGGTTGCCGCTCGATCCAGGACAGGTCCGCCATGACCATCGCGGTACCCGGCAACCATGGCAGAAGCCGCAGGGTGGAGAAGTCCGGCGTCATGACCATGTCGCCGTAGCCGGTTTCCCAGCTGGAGATCGCGTACCCGTCGACGGTGTTCATGTCGACGTCGACGGCCAGCAGGTAGTTGCAACACTCAGCGCCGTGGGCCGCGACGTCCTCGACGAACAGCCGCGCCGAGACCCGTTTGCCGGTCAGGCGGCCCTGCATGTCGCAGAACGCCACGATGACGGTGTCGATGTCTCCTGCGGCGACCAACGACTCCAGTTCGGATTGCGACAGCATGCCAGTCATGTCGTGAACTCAACCATTGGAAACAGCCTTCCCGCTGCGTGACCAAGTAGATTTACCAAGTTCTCACCCTTTAAAGGTAGGACATCCGACCAATAAAAAGCTACTTGGTCGAGAACAACGGCGCCGTCTGGGCCTGCCGGTTGACCCGGACGTCGAACGCCTCGGACACATGCCACTCCCGGGACAGCATGACCGGGGTTCCGTCACGGTCGTAGTCGATCTCCTCGATATACAGCAGAGGCTTCCCCCGCCGAACGCCGAGCACCTTCGCCGTGCAGCTGGTGCTCGCCACAGCGCGCAGGGTCGCGGTCGCGTGATCGGCCGCGTGCCCCGAGGAACTCAGCAGGGCGAACAGCGAGGGATCCAGGTGCTGCAGATCGAGGCCCGTTCGCAGTAGCCGCGCGGGGATTCGGTCGCGGGAGTAGATCACCGGCTGCGCATCGGCCGTCCGCACGCGTTCGACCGCCAGAACAGTGTCGCCTTTACTGAGCTGTAGTGGGCTGTCGTTCTTCGTGCACTGCTCGAAAACCGCGTCCAGCACCCGCATCCCGGCGTGCGCGCCAGCGCTTTCGATCATCGCGAGGTAGCTCAGTGTCGAGTCGAGTCCGTGCGGCATCCGCCGACGCTCGGCGACATAGCTGCCCGATCCGCGAAGGCGCGTGACGTAGCCGGCCTCGACAAGCCCGCGCACCGCCTCGCGCACAGTCGCTCGCGACACCCCGAATCGCTTCGCCAGTTCGCCTTCGGTCGGCAGTTTGGTTCCCGGCTGCAACTGCTGGCTGGTTATGTCATCAAGCAGCTCGTCGCGCAGCCGGTCGGCGAGCAAAGTCTGCCCGGGCATGCCACGAGCCTACGTGCGCCCGTGAGGTGCGCCTGCGGCCGATGCCGTGCCCTCGAGGACCCGGCGAACCTGATCCGCGACGGACGGCGCCCCTGGTAACAGACCGTCGAAGATGGCGCTGCCGATGGTGTAACCCCACGCCCCCGCCTCGCTGACCGCGATGGCCCGCTCGATGCTGGCGATGGAACCCGCGACGATCACCGGGCCGCTCGACTGTGCGACCACCTCGCGGATCAGTTCGAGCGGGTCGGCGGTCTGATGGCGGTATGCCAACAGGTCGAGGCCCGCAACGTGGTCCAGTCCGGTGAGTCGTTCGGCGTCGGCCGCGATCTCGTCGACGGTGCCCTGCAGGACACTCGGGTGGTCGACGACCCGGCCGGGGAACGGGCAGTACTTCACGCCGTCCGGAAGCATGCCTGCCGTCTCCGCGCCGTGGGTGCCGCCGAGCACCCAGTCGAATCCGGCCTGTGCCGCCGAACGCAGCGACGACATCTCTGCCTCCTTGCTGGTCGACACCACCTCGAGCATCACCTCGAAGCCGGCGTCGTGAGCTAGCGAGACCAGCTCACGCTGCTTGGCAAGGTCGGCTCCGACGTCCTTGAACCCGACATAGCGCAGCCCGGTGTCGGCCAGCGTCGGCATGATCTCGGTCGCATTGTCGACGGTGCGGTCGTCGTGGGTGAGCATGAAAACGAAATGAGCCACTAGACACCCTCTTTCTGATTAGTCATCCCTTTTGGGCGTCGGCCACGATCGACCGCGCAGTGTCGTCGGACCAGACGCCGAGCATGTCGGCGAGATCGACGATCGAAATCCGCTCCCGCAGCAGGTGGGAGTTCCTCAGCGCCCAGAACAGCAGGGCGTCGTCATAGCCGGGTCCGAGGTCCTGGGCGCGCGTCGGCAGCCCGCTCGCGTGGCTCACTTCGTCGAACTGGTCCGGAGTCGGCAGCGTCACCGTCTGCTTGAACCCGTCCCAGTCCGCGACCATCGCCTCGACGTCGGCCTGGTGTGCGAGCAGCCAGTTCCGCTTCGCCGAGTAGCCCGTCCAGCACTCCTCGACGGTCTTGGCGCCGAGCTCGGCGAAGGCCAACTCCGTCGCATCCCGCCGCGAAGACTCGTCGGGCACCCGGATCTGTGCGCCTGAGGAGATCGTGCTGTCGACGAGCTGCCAAACCCGCAGCGCGAGCCGGGTCGCGACCGTCACCTGCATGCCGTGCGGCGCGGCAGGCGCCTGCCGCTGGGCCAGCGCCATCTCCAGCAGGTGCGACACCGCATGCTCGTTACCCGAAGCGGGCGCGGTCGACCCGACGATTCCCATCGACAGGCCGCTACCCGCGAGCAGCCGGGCCAGATCTGCCAGCCCGTCCGGCTCTGCGTCGCGCGTGGCCTGCGCCAGCGATGGCAGCGCGGGCATCGCGGCAAGCACCTGTTCGACGACCGCGGCGTCGTAGGCGGGCCCGTGCCCAAGCCACGAGGCCAGCTGCCATTCGGCGACGGCGTTGGGCACCGTGGACAGGTCGCCGACGCCTGCGAGGTTCATCCGCGGGGGCGCCGCGGTGATGATGTCCGAGTCGGCGATGAGCATGTCGGGCCATCGCGACACCACGGTGCGCTTGGCTCCTGCGATGACCAGCACACTGCGGTCGGCGATGAAACCGTTGATGCTGCAGGCGGTTTGGACCGCGACGTGTCGGCTACCGGTGCGCTGTGCGGCTACCTTGGCGATGTCGGTGAGCGTGCCCGCGCCGACCGAGATCAGCAGCCGTTCTGAGCCGACTTCTGCGACCGCGCGCTCGACCGTCTCCTCGTCGGCGCGCACCATGCCCGTGCCGAGCTGGATCACCGGGCAGCCGAGCTGTTCGGCCAGCCGGTCGACGACCGGCCCTGCGGGCGTCCGGTACGGCCCGCCGTCGCTGATGATCAACGGCGCAGGCGTGCCCGGCCTGGCGCACGCATCCGCGATCGCGCCGTCCAGCACCGAGGCCCCGACGCGGATATCCACGTCGGGCAGATCGTCGTGGCCCTGCTCGCGGAGGTCGGCGAGGATGGCGTTCGGCTCCGGAATGGCCGTCACGGCGCCAATGCCTTTTCGACGGCATCGAAGGCGGCCCGATACCGCCCGTAGGCATCGGCATACTGCCGCTGCGCGGCGGGTCCCGGCTCGATGCAGTCCGGATCCAGTTGCACGGCAACCGTTGCCGCCGAGAAGTCGGCGAACACCCCGGCCCCGACACCTGCGACCATCGCCGCCCCGACGGCGGTGGCCTCCTCGGTCAGGACGCGACGCACCGGCCTGCCGAGCACGTTGGCCTTGATCGACGCCCACAGGTCGTCGCGCGCTCCGCCACCGACGATCCGTACCTCGCCGTGGCCGAGGCCGAGCGCGTCGAGTCGGTCGACGATGTCGCGCAGCGCGTATGCGCACCCTTCGAGGACGGCGCGTGCGGCGTGTGCCGAGGTGTGATTCATTGCGAGGCCAAGGAATGCGCCGCGCATCGCGTCGTTCCACCGCGGTGCGGTAGAGCCGGATAGTTCGGGCAGGAACAGCACACCGTCACTGGCAGGCGGCGCTTCCCTTGCGCGCGTGAAGATCTCCCCCTGCGGTACCCCGAGCAAGTTGGCGAGCCAAAGCGTGCTGCCGCCGCTGACGAATCCGGGGTTCTCGATCAGCCATGAGCCGGGTACCGCATGTCCGTGTGTCTCCACCACGCCGAGTGGATCGCGGACGGGTTCGGCCGCGACCGTCGTCACCGGTTCCGCGGTGCCGGTGACATCGACGACGACCCCGGATTGGATGGCACCGGCGCCGACGGATGCCGCGTGCTCGTCTCCCGTGCCGACGACGACCGCACACGTGGACGGCAGCCCGAGATCGGCGGCCACATCGGGTCGCAGGTTGCCGACCACGTCCGTCGAGGGACGAACAGTGGGCAACATGGCCGGGTCGAGGCCTGCCGCCTCACACAGCTCGCCGTCGAAATCGCCCTTGGCGACGTCGTACACCATCGTCGACGACGCATTGGCAGCATCCTGAGCGTGCGTGCCCGAAAGGTGATGCAGCACATACGAACCGACGGGAGCGAGCATTGCCGCCCGTTGCCAGACCTGCGGCTCGTTCTCTCTGATCCACATCATCTTCGGCGCGCTGTGCGATGCATCGGCCACCAGCCCGGTGCGCTCGGCGAGCAGGTCGGAGCCCACGGCGGAGACCAGCTGGTCGCATTCCTTGGTGGCCCGCTTGTCCAGCCAGATGATCGCCGAGCGCAGCGGCGTGCCATCGGCATCGCAGGCCACGACTCCGTCGACCTGGCTGCCAAGGCCCATCGCGACGATCCGATCCGCCTGCACGCCTTCAGTTGCCGCTCGAACGGCGTCGCGAAGTGCGGCGCAGTAGGCGTGCGGGTCCTGGTCAGCCCAGCCGTCGTGCTCGTGCACCATGGTCAGCGGCGCCGAACCGGAGGAAACGACGTCGCCGGACTCGTCGACGATCACGGCCTTGATGCTCTGCGAGCCGACGTCGACTCCCAGGACCAGAGACACGACTTCCCCCTAAGAGACGGCGGTAAAGCTCGAACGGCAACGAAAGCCACGGTGCGCGGGGAGGATTGGGCGGCGATCCTCCCCGCCGGTCACCTCATTGTGACCGAGTCGGCGAATCGTCCGCCGAAATCTCGGTGACGGAGACCGTCCCGTAGCCCTCTTCCTGAAGGTTCGCGCCGTGCTGTCCGTGCGACATCGCGAACTCCTCTTCGGGCGACAGCACCAGCTTGTGCCGTCCCCTGATCGCGAAGTAGATGATGCCGATCACGAAGTAGACGAGCCGTTCCGTAGACACCCGGCCGATAGTCTTCGTTGAAGAACAGCGAGATCAGCGCCACCAGCGCGATCGCACCGGCGATCGCCGCGCCCCAGACACCCACCGGACTGCGGTACGGCCGCTCGATGTTCGGCAGCTTGCGGCGCAGCACGATGAACGCCAGGCACTGCATGAAGTAGGAGATCACCGCGCCGAACACGGCCATGTACAGCAGCGCGCCGACGATCTTGCCCGCGAGCGCGCTCTCACTCTGCCCTGCGAAGTAGATGACGAGCGAGAGGGCGTACCCGATCACGGCACCCACAATGAGCGCGACATACGGCGTGTTTCTGGTCGGGTGGGTGATCGACAGGCTCTGCGGGAAATAGCCTGCGCGGGACAGCGAGTACGTGTTGCGACCGTACGCGTAGATGATCGTGAAGAAGCTTGCGATCAGCCCGATCAGCGCGAGGAGCCCGAGAAGCGAGGCGCCCGCGCCCTCGCCGAAGACCGCCTTGAACCCGTCGAAGAACGGCGTCGCCGACGTTCCGATCTCCGCGGCGCCGCCGCCGACACCGGTGTTCAGGAACAGGATGCCGACGGCGAAGAACATCAGTGTCGTGAGTCCCCAGATCGTCGCGCGGGGAATGTCGCTGCTTCGGATCGTGGGATTCCTCGGCGGCCAACGGCAGTTCCTCGATCGCGAGGTAGAACCAGATCGCGAACGGTAGAGCGGGGAAGATTCCGGCGATGCCCTTCGGCAGGAAGCTACTTTGACCCTCTTCCGGCGGGATGTTGGTGAGCAGGCTGGCGTCGAATTTCCCACTGAAGAGAACGGCCACGAAGAAGAACGCGAGGACGGCGAGTGCCGCGACGGTGATGATCACGGTGAACCGCATGGTGATCTCGATGCCCATGATGTTGATCCCGACGAAGACGATGTAGTAGACCGCCCACCACAGCACCGGGCTGTTCCACCACCCGTCGGCTCCCGTCAGGTCGAAAACGATGTCGTGCGAGAGGAAGCCCATCGCGCCGACGACCACCGCGGGGGTGATCACGTACTCCATGTTCTCGGCCAGGCCGGTGATGAAACCGCCCCATGGCCCCATCGCGGATCGGGAGAACGAGTAGGCGCCGCCGGTGTGCGGCAGTGCCGGGGACATCTCGGCGATGCTGAAGCAGAGGCCGTAGTACATGATCGTGATGACGATCCCGGCGATCAGTAGGCCGCCGAAGCCGCCTGCGTCCAGGCCGAGGTTCCAGCCGTAGAAGTCGCCTGAGATGACCGCTCCGACACCGAGTGCCCAGAGTGACCAGAAGGCGGCGTGGCGGCGCAATTTTCGTTTCTCGAAATAGCCTTCGCCGGCCTCTCGATAGGTGACCGAACCCACCGCTCGCGTGTTCTCCGTCATCGCTCCTCCTCGGCTTCCGACTTGCTGCAGAGCTCAAGTTGTCAGACAACTTGGACGATAACGCTGGACGGATCGCAGGTCAACGACCTAGCGTGAAACTTTACGCATTCGTCACCGCCAAAGGTAGGACGCCAGACCTTTGGCGCTTTATTGTGCCTATGCGAGTTCTGTCCCACCCCGCTAAGGAGAATCGCCGTGCCAGAGGGCCACGAACAATTTGATCGACGACGAAAAACATCTCGCCAGCCTTGGCTATGTACAGGAGCTGTCGCGCTCCTGGTCCGGCTTCTCGAACTTCGCCATCTCGTTCTCGATCATCTCGATCCTGGCGGGTTGCTTCACTTCGTTCGGCCTTGGCTGGAACAACGGCGGGCCCGCCGCGATCGCCTGGGGCTGGCCGCTCGTCTCGGTCTTCATCCTGATCATCGGGCTGTGCATGTCCGAGTTGGTGTCGGCCTTCCCCACCTCGGGCGGAATCTACTGGTGGGCAAGCAAACTGGGTGGCGCCTAAGGCCGGGCTTCTACACCGGCTGGCTGAACCTGATCGGTCTGATCGCCATCCTGGCGTCGGTGGCCTACGGCTGCGCGACGTTCCTTGACCTGACGCTCGGCACGTTCAGCGAGACCTGGCTCAACGGATACAGCCTCACGCGGACATTCATCCTGTTCGTCGTCATCCTGGCGGCCTCGGCGATCATCAACATCTTCTCCAGCCATCTGTTGGCAGTCATCAACAACATCTCGGTGTGGTGGCACGTCGCTGGCGCGGCAATGGTGATCCTGATCCTGTTCCTGGTCCCCGAGCAGCACGCCAGTTTCAGCGACGTCTTCGCCAAGACCATCAACAACAGCGGCATGTTCGGCGGCTCGACGTCGAGCTTCGGCTTCCTGTTCTTCTGCCTGCCGATCGCAGCGATCCTGACCCAGTACACGATCACCGGCTACGACGCCTCGGCGCACCTGTCCGAGGAGACCAAGAGCGCGGCCGACGGTGCGGCCAAGGGCATCTGGCGGTCGATCTTCTACTCGGCGATCGGCGGCTGGATCCTGCTGCTTGGCATTCCTTTTCGCTGTTCAGGACTCCGATGAGGTGTCGGCAGGCGGCGGGGCGGTCGTGACAATCTTCAACCAGGCGATGGGCTCCAAGTGGGTCGCGATCGTCCTGTTCATCTCCACTGCCGGCCAGTTCTTCTGCACCACCGCCTGCCAGACCAGCGCATCGCGGATGCTGTTCGCGTTCAGCCGCGACCGTGCGGTACCGGGCCATCAGCTGTGGTCGGCGTTGAGCTCGAAGAAGATTCCCGCCAACGGAGTCATGGTCACCGCTATCCTCGCGGCAATCATCACCCTGCCCGCCCTGGTCGAGGTCGACATCAACGGCGCACCGGTCCCGATCGCGTTCTTCGCGGTGGTCTCGATCGGCGTCGTCGGCCTGTATCTGTGTTTCGCTGTGCCGATCTACTACCGGTGGAAGGCCGGTGACTCGTTCCCGGTCGGTAGATGGAATCTGCGCGGGCACCACAAGTGGATGGCGCCCGTCGCGATAATCGAGATCATCATCACGTCGATCATCGCGATGTTCCCGACCTCCCTCGGTGGCATGCCGTGGGATCCGAGCTTCGAGTGGAAGTTCGTCAACTACACCCCGTTGCTGGTGGGCGGCGTGCTGATCCTGCTGTACATCTACTGGCACGTGTCGGTGAAGAACTGGTTCACCGGCCCGATCAAGCAGGTCGACGAGACCGGAGAGCTGGAGGGCGTTTCATAGCGCCCGGGTAGTCACAGCCTGGCCTGAGCGATTGCACAGGACCCGGTAGGGTCGAATGGGTGTGCGGAGCCACCGGCGAGGTGCGACTCGACGGCCGAACGCCTGATATCGCGGCGGTCTCGGCCATGGCCGAGGCGATGGCGCCGCGGGGTCCTGACGGTGCCGGCGTGTGGTCACAGGGCCGGGTCGCCCTCGGCCACCGCCGGCTGAAGATCATCGACCTGTCCGAAGCGGGTGCGCAGCCGATGGTCGACGCCGAACTCGGCCTGGCCATCGCCTGGAACGGCTGCATCTACAACTACAAGAATCTGCGCCGCGAGCTGTCCGAGCACGGGTACCGGTTCTTCTCCACCAGCGACACCGAGGTGCTGCTGAAGGCGTACCACCACTGGGGCGACAAGTTCGTCGACCGGTTGTTCGGGATGTTCGCGTTCGCCATCGTCGAACGGGACAGCGGACGGGTGCTCCTCGGACGCGACCGGCTCGGCATCAAACCCCTCTACATAACCGAGGACGCACAGCGCGTGCGGTTCGCGTCGTCGCTTCCTGCGCTGCTGGCCGGTGGCGGCGTCGATACCCGCATCGACCCCGTCGCACTGCACCACTACCTCACCTTCCATTCGGTGGTCCCGCCACCGCTGACGATCCTGCGCGGCGTGAAGAAGATCCCGCCCGCAACGCTCGTCGCGATCGAACCGGATGGCAGTCGCACCGCCACGACGTACTGGTCCCCCGACTTCACTCGGCGTGACGACCGCTCCGACTGGACCGAAAAGGATTGGGAAGAAGCGGTTTTAGCCTCGCTGCGGGTCGCCGTCGACCGACGCATGGTGGCCGACGTTCCTGTGGGCTGCCTGCTGTCGGGCGGGGTCGACTCCAGCCTCATCGTGGGTCTGCTCGCTGAGGCAGGCCAGAAAGGCTTGGCGACGTTCTCGATCGGCTTCGAGTCCGTCGGCGGCGTGAAGGGTGACGAGTTCAAGTGGTCGGACATCGTGGCCGACCGGTTCGGCACCGACCACCACCAGATCCGCATCGGCACAGACCGCATGCTGCCCGCGCTCGACGGCGCGATCGGCGCGATGAGCGAACCGATGGTCAGCCACGACTGTGTCGCCTTCTATCTCCTCAGTCAGGAAGTGGCCAAGCACGTCAAGGTGGTCCAGTCCGGGCAGGGCGCCGACGAGGTATTCGCGGGCTATCACTGGTATCCCCCGATGGGCGAGCCCTCGGCCGCATCGCTCGACGGGTCGGTGGCGGCCTACCGCGCGGCGTTCTTCGACCGTGACTCGGCAGGAGTGGAGGGCCTGACGACCCCGGGCTACTTCGTACCCAGCGACCCCAGCGGCCGGTTCGTCACCGAGCACTTCGCGCGCGAAGGTGCGCAGACCGGTGTCGACCGCGCGCTGCGGCTGGACACCACGGTGATGCTGGTTGACGACCCCGTCAAGCGGGTAGACAACATGACCATGGCATGGGGTCTGGAGGGCAGGGTGCCGTTCCTCGACCACGAACTCGTCGAACTCGCTGCGACGTGCCCGGCGAACCTCAAAACCGCGCAGGACGGCAAGGGCGTGCTCAAAGAGGCCGCCCGCAAGGTCATTCCGTCGGAGGTCATCGACCGCCCCAAGGGCTACTTCCCGGTGCCCGCCCTCACCCACCTGGAAGGGCCTTATCTCGACATGGTCCGCGATGCGCTCTACGCGCCGGTCGCCAAGGAGCGGGGATTGTTCCGGCCCGAAGCGGTCGACGCGTTGCTGGCCGACCCCAACGGTCGGCTGACTCCGCTGCGGGGCAACGAGCTCTGGCAGATCGCGCTGCTCGAACTGTGGCTGCAGCGGCACGGCATATCGGGGCCCGCGGCATGAGCGAAGCTTGCGAGCGAATCATCGGCACAGAATGCGCTGGCCGAGCCTGCGAGGACTGCGCATGACCACCAGCGCCGCTGAACGTCCCGAAGAGGGCATCACCCTCGGGCTGCACGACGCCTCTCCCGCACATCTGGTCGACGCCATGGCCGACAACGTGGAGCTCGAACTAGGCTGGGGCCGACTGATTTTCGGTCAAACCTTTGCCGACGCTGAACGGCTCGCCGAAGTACTGCGCGGAGAGACCCACGGCAGGCGCGACATCTGCATCTACGCTCGGGAGCCGCACGTTCTGGTCGCAAGGGCGCCCGCCGAGTTGTTCATCGACCCCAGCCACACCTATCGGCTGCGCTTCTCCGAAGACGATGAAACATCGCCGGAGCCGACGGGCTTCACCGTGCGCAAACTGCGGGACGAGGCCGATGCCGACGCGATGAACCACGTCTATGTCCGCTGCGGGATGGTGCCTGCTCCGACCGATGTGATCTGGGATAACCACCTGAATCTTGAACCGGTCGACTACCTCATCGCGGTGCGCGAAGACGACGGCTCAGTGTTGGGCACCGTCACCGGCGTCGACCATCGGCTGCTGTTCTCCGACCCGGAGAACGGCTCGAGCCTGTGGACGCTCGCCGTCGACCCGACCACCAGCCTGCCGGGCGTCGGCGCCGCTTTGACCCGCGCGCTCGCCGACGTCTATCGGGACCGCGCACGGTCGTACATGGACCTGTCGGTCACCCACGACAACGCCGCCGCCATCGCGTTGTACGAAAAGCTTGGCTTCCAACGGGTCCCGGTGATGGCCGTCAAGCGCAAGAACGCGATCAACGAGCCGCTGTTCACCCATCCACCCGAGACGGTAGACGACCTCAACCCCTACGCCCGTATCCTCGCCGACGAAGCCATGCGCCGTGGCATCTGGGTCGAGGTGCTCGACGCCGGAGCAGGCGAGATGCGGTTGTCCCACGGCGGCCGCACCGTGGTGACCCGAGAGTCATTGTCCGAGTTCACTTCTGCCGTGGCCATGAGCCGGTGCGACGACAAGCGTCAGACCCGGCGCATCGTCGGTGAGGCCGGCATCACGGTGCCACGGGGCCGCCTGGCCACCTTCGACGAAGACGATCACAAATTCCTCGACGAGGTCGGCGACGTGGTCGTCAAACCGACAAGGGGTGAGCAGGGCAAGGGCATCACGGTCGGGGTCGACGGGCCCGAGGAACTCGACAGCGCCCTCGCCCGCGCCCGGGAGCACAATCCCGATGTGCTCATCGAGCAGCGCGCGCACGGCGACGATCTGCGCCTTGTGGTGATCGACGGCAAGGTCGTCGCGGCCGCCGTGCGCAGGCCCGCCGAGATCGCAGGCACCGGTCACCACACAGTGCGCGAGCTGATCGAGGCGCAGAGCAGGCGTCGGGCGGCCGCCACCGGCGGCGAGTCACGCATCCCGGTCGACGAGGTCACCGAGGCGACCGTCGCCGAGGCCGGTTGGTCGTTCGATGACGTGCTTCCCGAAGGGCAGCGGCTGCGGGTGCGGCGAACCGCGAACCTGCATCAGGGCGGCACGATTCACGACGTAACCGCAGAGGTGAATCCCGAGCTCTGCCGAGTGGCGGTCACCGCCGCCGAGGCCATTGGCATCCCAGTCACCGGTATAGACCTGCTGGTGCCGGATGTCACCCGAGACGAGTACGTGTTCATCGAGGCGAACGAGCGCCCAGGTCTGGCCAACCATGAGCCGCAGCCGACGGCCGCCGCGTTCATCGACTACCTGTTCCCGACCACCCCGGGCCTGCCTCAACCGTGGAAACCCGACCAGGCACCCGACTGAGGGTCTGTCACCACGTGCTGGTGCGCAGCACAATCTCGGCGGCCAGTTGTGCGGTGGACTCCTGGGCGTTGCGCCGCCCCAGCAGCTCGACCAGCCGGAAGTCGCCGTAGACAAACCGTTGGCTGGCCCGCGCCACTGCCCGCGCCGCAGGCGAGCTGACCAGCGCGGTTGTGTTCATCTCCACCGGCGGGCAGTGCTCGTCGCGTACCAGGCCGGACTGGTCGGCGACGCGCGGGTGACCGCGGTCGATCACGACCAGGCCGATGAACCGGTCGAGGCGGGTGGCGGCCAGCTCCCATGCCAGCTCACCGCCGATCCGGTCGCCGACCAGCAGGCCCCACTGCACATCGAGCATGTCCATGATGCCGACAACCGACTTGGCGGTCAGCCGCGGATCAGGGTCGATGACGACGGTCCGCAGGGACGCGGTGTGCAGCCGCTGACAGACGGCGTCGTACGCCGTTGCCGCATTCTGCGCGGCGCCGAGCAGCACCACGACGGACCCCTTGTCCGGGCCGGCAACATCGACAGGAACGGGGAAACCGTCGACGGTGACCATCGTCGAAGGCATTTGGCCACGCTACAGTGAGTTAGGAATCGGCGGGTCGTTTTGAGTGGCTCTTGACCAGTGATTCAGCCGCTGCCCAGGCGCTCGGCCTGTTTGCCGGTGATGTCCAGAAACGTCTGCGGCAGTGCCCCTTTGACGGCGATCGTCGGATTCGGTGTGGGAAAAGCGATTCCGAACACCGCCATCTTATTGACGTTTTCGAACGAAAAGAAGACGCTGCTCTTTGCTCCGCTGAGGTCCATGGTCTGCTCGTACACCAGCGCGTCGGGACGCGACGTCGGCAATCTGGTGGTGGTCATCGGAATGCCTTCCGACGAAGGGTCGAAGAAGGTCTGGTATTGGGCGCACCGGTCGGCCGCGACGGCGAGCTTGTCAAGATCCAGATTCCACGTCAGCACGGTCATCACCATGCGCGCGCCGTCATAGGAGACGGCGTACTTCGCCGCACTGCCCGGTCCCCGTTCGGCCGATGCGGCGATCACCCGCGTCAGCCCATCCGAGCAGCCTTCTGGCCGTGACAACATCGCGGGCGGCGCACCTTCGCCGTCGGGTTGACCCGGCTTCTCGATGAGCCGGTCGAATTGGACGCCCGCCGGGAAGTCCGCGGCGGTCAGCAACACCCTGTCCAGCGTGGCGCCGGGCCATGTGGCCGTTCCTGTAATGGTGTTTGCGCACGCGGCCGATGCCGCGATCACGACAGCTACCAGCGCAGACGCCCCCACGTGCCTGCTCATATTCCCAGGCTACCTACGCTGCAGCGTCCGAGCGACGGGCCTAGCGGCAGGAGTACCCGCCGTCGATCGGCAACGAGATCCCGGTGATCATTGCGGCGTCGTCGCCGAGCAGGAAGGTGATCGGCGCGGCGATCTCATCCTCGGTGGCCCATCGGCCGAGCGGCATCTGCGCGAGGAACGCGGGACCGACGTCGGGGCGCCCCCAGTAGGACGCCGACATCTCGGTCATCACCACCGTGGGATTGACACTGTTCACCCGGATGTTGTGCTTGCCCAGTTCGAGCGCACTCACCCGGGTGATGTTGTCCAGCGCGGCCTTGGACGACCCGTAGGAAATGTGGCCGGCCAGTGCCACCAGACTCGCTTGGCTGGAGACGTTGACGATGGACCCGCCGCGGCCGCGCTCGATCATCCTCGGGGTCACATACTTGATGACCAGCAGACTGCCCCGGGCATTGATGCTGATCACCTTGTCGAAGACCGCGATGTCGGTGTCTTGCGGCGTCGCGATCTCGCCGCCGAACCCGCCGCAGTTCACCACCCCCCACAAATCCAGGCCGGACACCGCAGTCCGGATGTCGTCTTCGGAAGTGAGATCGAACGGCACGGGTCGCGCGCCCGTCTCGTCCGCCAGCTTGGCGAGTTCTGCGGTGTTGCGCCCGCCCGCATACACCGTCGCACCCTGTCCGACCAGTCGGCGGACGGTGGCCGCCCCGATACCACCATTCGCACCGGTTACCAGCACGCCGCGTCCGGTGAAGTCGGCCATGGGCTGCTCGCTTTCGATATCGGGGTGTGCAGGTTTCGGTGTTATATACCCTGGCACAGATGGCGACATGGGCGTCCGCGTGAGCGGCTGCAACGTCGATGACACCGTGAGCCTTGACGTCGACGGACTCCTACTCGACTGCGACGGAGTCCTCGTCGACTCGCACAGCGCTGCTGCGGTTGCCTGGAATCTCTGGGCGAAGCATTGGGCGCCGGGGTTCGATTTTCACCGCGACATCGAGCATGGCAGACGGATCAGCGATCTCGTTGCCGAATTGATAAGCGCCCCAGGTGATGTCGCCACGGCGGTGGCCGAGCTCAAACAGCAGGAGCTGGACTGTGCCACCGATGTGGACGCGATACCGGGTGCGCGTCAACTCCTGGAGACCATCCCCGCCGGAACCTGGGCGGTCGTCACGTCAGGCAACCGCGCACTTGCCACCGCACGCATGGCATCGGCCGCCCTACCGCCCGCGGAGGTACTGGTCACCGGCGAAGACGTGGAGAACGGCAAACCGTTTCCCGATCCGTACCTGGCCGCCGCGCAGCGCCTCCGGCTGTCCCCCGCCCAATGCGCCGTATTCGAAGACGCGCCCGCCGGGATCGCGTCGGCGCGCGCCGCAGGCGTCACCACCATCATCGGCGTCGGCGCAACCGCCGCCGCCGCGCGCGTCACCATGGCCGTCGCCGACCTTCGTGGCGTTCGCTTCGACGGGAGCCGGCTGCACATCGCAGGCGGCGCGATCCTGCCCAACGCCGGCGAGTAGCTTCACATCCACGTCAGGAGGTCGTCATGGGTGTACCCGAGCGAATGCGGCGCGTTGTGGTCTCGCCGGGCTCGATCGACGTCGTCGAATCTCCCACGCCCGAGCCGTTGCCGGGCGAGGTGCTCGTCCATTCGGTGGTATCCGGTGTGTGCGGCTCGGACACCCACGCCGCGCACGGGCGCCACCCGTTCATCGAGCTGCCCTACCACCCCGGCCATGAGGTCGTCGGCGTGGTGGCCGCGCGGGGCGAAGGCGTTGACACCGTCGAGGTCGGGCAGCGGGTCACCGTCGAACCCGATCTTCCGTGCTGGGACTGCAAGCAATGCCGCCGCGGCAAGGAGAACCTGTGTGAGAACCTGCGCTTCTTCGGATGCGGTTACGCGCAGGGTGGGATGGCCGACTACTTCACCATCCCCGCCGACCGGCGTTCACGTCATCCCCGACGCACTCGACTACCGAACCGCGGCCCTCATCGAACCCATGTCCACCCCGGTACACGCCGTCCGCATCGCGGGAGACGTCGGCGAAAAGGCCGTCGTGATCCTCGGGGCGGGAACCATCGGACTGCTTGTGCTGGCCGTCGTGCGGGCGCACGGCGCAAAGCGCATCGTGATCACCGACCCGCTGCCCGACAAACGAGCGCGCGCGATGCGACTCGGCGCGGATGTTGCCCTCGATGCAACGGGCGGTGACATCGTGGCGCAAGCCCGCGCCGCGCTCGGTGAGAGTGCCGACATCGTTTTCGACTGCGTCGCGGTGGCATCCACGGTCCGGCAGGCCATCGAAATGGCCAGCAAGGGCGGCACCGTCGTCGTCGTCGGCGTGCCGACGGGCGACGTGGCGATCCCGTTGGCGATCGTCCAGGACCACCAGATACGCATTCAGGGCAGCGCCACCTACCTGCCGGAGGACTACGCCGAGTCGATCCGTCTCCTCGTGGACCACGAGGTGGATGTCGACGAGATCGTCACCGCTGTGGTGCCGCTGACACAAGTCGCCGACGCGTATGCGCTGTCAGGCGGTGGACAGCACGTGAAAGTCCTTGTCGGCGTGGACCAAGAACTGCTCGGCCAACCCGTCACCGGCTAACAGTTCGACTTGTACGCCGCCGCGCCGCCTTCACCCTCGAGGTTCTCCTTCGTGATGATCGTGAAGCCGGTCTGCACCTTCTTGGTGTTCTCGCCGCCCTCCAGCGCCGTCACCGCCTCGTCGACCCCGAACTTGCCGATCAGCCCGGGATCCTGCGCGACGAGCGCCTGAACAGTGCCCTCCCGCAGCGCCTGCATCTGATTCGGACCCGCATCGAAGCCCACGACCTGCACCTGGCCGCTCTTGCCCGCCTGCCGGACGCCGGTTGCCGAACCCTCGGCCGAGAACAGGTTGGTGGCGAAGACGCCGACGAGATCGGGGTCCTTCTGTAGCTGGGCACCGATGAGCTGCGCGGCGGTCGCGGGGTCGTTGTGGCTGTACTGGACGCCGACGTATTGGAACTTGCTGTCTTCCTTGACCGCTTCCTCGAAACCCTTGGCGCGCGCGTCGGTGGTCGAGACGCCGGGATCGATGTTCATCACCATGACTTTGCCGCCCTCGGGGCGCAGCTTCTTGATCGCTTCGAAGGCCGCCTTGCCGCCGCCTTCGTTGTCGCTGGCGATCTGCGACACCGCGTAGGACGGGTCATCGGTTGTGGTGTCCACGAGGACAACCTTGATTCCCGCCGCGGCCGCCTGCTGGAGCGGCTGCTGCATGGCCTTGACGTCGGTGGGTGCGACCAGCAGCGCGTCCGGCTTCGCGGCCACGATCGAGTCGAGGATCGGCTTCTGCAGCGTCGGGTCGAACTTCTGCGGCCCCTGCGTCGAGACCTTCACACCCAGATTGGCCGCCTCGTCCTGGGCACCACACTGCATCGTGATGTAGAACTGGTCGCCGGTAACGCCTTGCAACAACGCAATGTTGTATTCCTTACTGGCCTTTTGTGGTGCGGTCACCGTTGTCGCGGCCGCCTCCTGCGAGTTGCCGTTCGACGCCTCGTCGGCACCTGACGACTGCGGTTTCGACGACGTGCAGGACGATAGCGCGAGAACCACGGTCCCCAACGTTCCCGCGACCAGCATTGCTCGCTTACGGTTCACTGGCGTTCCTTTCGTTGCGACTTGCTGCGTTTGAACAGATTTCGGGAGCGCGCACCGCGAAGTGCCGCGGCGCGCCGGGACTGGTCGACGTAGACGGCGGCGATCAGCACCGTGCCGACCGCAACACCCTGCCAGAACGGCTGCACACCGATGATGACGAACCCGGACTGTAGCACTGCCGGGATGAACAGGCCGACGACGGTGCCGAAGATGCTGCCTTCACCGCCGAAGATGGATGTGCCTCCGATCACCACCGCGGCGATCACGTTGAGGTTGGTCAACGACTGCCCGGCAATCGTGGTGGTGCCGAACTGGGCGAGCGTGAGGATCGCACCGACTCCTGCGAGCGTGCCCGCCAACGCGTAGACGAGCACCAGATGCCGCGTGACCTTGACACCGGTACGGCGCGCAGCCTCCTCGTTCGAGCCGATCGCGTAGGTGTATCGACCGAACCTGGTCTTGTGCAGCAGGATTCCGCCGATTACGACGACCACCAACGCCACGAACGGCAGGCCGGGGATGCCGAAAACTTTTGTGTAAACACTGAAGTCGGTCAGCTCGGTGGGAACCGAGCGGATGTCGATGCCTCCGGTGAGCACCTGCGCAAGGCCGAGCGCGACGGAGAGGGTGCCGAGGGTGACGATCAGCGCGGGCACCTTGGCCACGGCCACCAGCACGCCGTTCACGAGGCCCCACGCCATGCCGCCCAGGATCGCGGTGATCATGCCCGCGGCCGCCACTCCCGGGCCTTGCCGCCCATCGCCTCCATCAGCTTTCGCCGATACCACGGATGCGAATACCAGGACCGATCCGACCGACAGGTCGATGCCCGAGGTGATGATCACGAACGTCATCCCGACGCCGAGCACGGCCCAGACCGCGACGTTCTGGGAAATCAGCGAGAAGTTCCCGGTGGAAAGAAAGCGGTCCCCGGCGAGGACGGCGAAGCACAGGCAGATGACGATCAGCACGCCGAGAATCCAGAATGCCTGTAGTCCCGCAACGCGTTTGAGGAACGACTGTGCCGGGTCTATGTCGTCGGCGCCCCCGGAGACGACTGCTTTCTCGTTCGAGACCGTACTCACGCGACGCCATTCCGTGAATCCAGCGCCCCCGTCATCGCGCCGACGAGCTCCTCGACGGTGGTCCCCCGTCCCGGGAAGGTGGCGACCCGCTTGCCCAGACGCAACACCTCGATACGGTCACACACCTCGAGCACGTGCGGCATCGAATGGCTGACGAACACCACCGCGACGCCTTTGTCCCGCACCCGTTTGACCGACTCGAGCACGTTCTTGGTCTGCACGACTCCCAGCGCCGCGGTCGGCTCGTCGAGAATCAGCACCTTGTTCGCCCACGCCATCGCCCTGGCGATCGCGATTCCCTGCCGCTGTCCGCCGGACATCGAACCAACAGGTGAGGCAAGCGATTTCACCGTGGCCCCGAGTTCGGCGAAGGACGCGACCGCGATGCGGCGCATCTCCTTCTCGTCCATGAACCCGAGATGTCCGAGGATTCCTTTCGCAAGATCTCACGGCCGAGGAACACATTCTGGACGGGGTTGAGATGCGGCGCGAGGGCCAGGTCCTGATACACCACCTCGATGCCGAGCTCTTCGGCCTGACGCGGGCCGGACACCTGGACCCGGCTGCCCTCGAAGTAGATCTCACCCGCGTCCAGGTCGAGGTTGCCCGACAGCGCCTTGATGAGCGTCGACTTGCCTGCCCCGTTGTCGCCGATCAGTCCGACGACCTCCCCGGGATTCACGTCGAAGTCTGCGCCGTCGAGCGCGCGGACGTGGCCGAAGCTGCGCGACAAGCCGCGCGCCTCTAGCAGTGCGGTCATGCTGTGCCTTCCCCTGTATCGGGCGTGCGCGGCGGTGGCCAGGAGTCACCAGGGCGGCACACAAGCAAACGGACATCATGCCATCGACACGCCAGTCACCGCACGACACGGGCACGATGAGCGTGTTTCCGGTGGTGACGGGGATGGGCTCACCGTGTGCCGGGCGAAGTGACCCGGTCGCCCGACAGCACCACCGCGACGGCGAAGCCTTTAGGCACGTCGACCCCCGGAGAGAGCACGTCCATGCGGAAGTACGGGGCCGCCGCTTCGGGCAGCACCGGCGTCAGTCCGCCATCGATGTCGGCGTGCCGCATCAATTGTGCGACGTCGGTCAGCGCCGCAGAATCGACAGCCGACAGTGCCACCTCCCGGTCCAGGCCGAGGAATATCTCTGCATCGGATGCGGTGGTGTTGACGCGCTCCAGCAGGATCGACTGGTCGGTCGGCTCCTGGGCTTCCACGAGCAGCACGCCCTGCCCGATCGCGTGCGGTGTGCCACCCGGCACGAGCACCCCGTCGCCCGGCCGCACCGGGATTCGGTGCATCAGCCCGAGCATGGCGTCGGTGTCCTGCGCGTCGACCAGAGCCGAGAGCCGTTCCGGCTCAACCGGTTCACGCCAGCCGACCCACACCGCGGCGTCGTCGTCGGCTTCGAGGATGTACCACGCTTCGGTCTTGCCGTAGGCGCACCCGAGATGCCGCGAAGCGAATGCCCGGGTGGGGTGCACGTGCACGGGCAGCCGCTGTCCGGCGTCCAGCAGTTTCACCAGCAAACCGGTGTCGCCCGGCTCGCCGTCGTCACGGCCAAGCCAGCCGCGTGGATCAGCAGGAGACCGCGTCGTGAAGCAGTGTGCCGTCGTCAAGCCGCGCGGGACCGAGGCTCGGCTCACCGAAACGCGCGACGGTGGCCCCGATCCACTCCTCGGGTGAGCGGTCACCAACCGGTGGCAGGCCGCGCCACGCGGCCAACGCCGGCCCGCCTGCGTACCAGTGCGGTACCACATTCGGCGGCAGGAGTTGCGGTTGCGCAGTCACCCGTCCGGCGCCTCTCTGTTCTGTTGCCTGCGTCACGCGGCCATCGGCCTGAGCGGGACAGTACGCCACAATCGCGGCTATGTCACCGGTGTCAGAGAATTCGGCCCCATCCGGTCTGACATCGGTGACATACTGACCGCTGACCGAGCGAGGAGGGACGGTCGATGGCAACCATGCGCGACGTTGCCCACCACGCAGGGGTGAGCGCCAAGACGGTTTCGCGCGTGATCAACAACGACCGATACGTGTCTGCCGACGTGCGTGAACGGGTCGAGCGGGCGATCGACGAGCTGCAATACGTACCCAACATGCTCGCCGTCACCTTCCGCGCCGGACGCGACGCTGCGATCGGCGTTGCGGTGCCGGGTGTGGCTGATCCCTTCTTCGCCAGCATCATTGACGCGGTCGAGCGCGAGGCCAGCAGGCGCGACGTCGCCGTCATTCTGACCAGCGTCGGTTGGGAGCCGTCGCACGAACAACGGTCCATCGAGGCGGTGTTGAAGCGCCAGGTGGCCGGCATGATCATCTGTCCGGTCGGCCGGGACATGTCGTATTTACGACCGTGGCAAAAGCGCACCCCGCTGGTGTTCGTCGATCGCGAACCCGGGCGCCTGACCGCGGATGCGGTGGTGCAGGACGACGTCGGCGGCGGGCGGGATGCCACCAGCCATCTCATTTCGCACGGCCACCGCAGCATCGCCTTCATGGGTGACGACACGGTGACGGGACTGCTGCGACTGGAGGGCTGCCAGCAGGCGCTGCAAGAGGCGGGTCTGCCGAGTCACCACGTGCATGTGGGTGCACTGGACATCGCCACGCTGACGGCCGCGCTGCGGCGCATGCTCGACGCGCCTGATCCGCCAACCGCGTGTGTTCTCGTCGAATGCCCGTTGCACCATCGCGCTGTTGTCGGTGTTGCAAGCCCTGCGGCGCAAGGACATCGGATTGGTCGGCTTCGGCGACTTCCCGACGGCGGCGGCGCTCAAGCCCTCGGTCACGGTGGTCCATCAGGACGGCGACGCGATGGGACACTTCGCCGCCGATCGCCTGTTCTCCCGGCTGGACCACGCCAACCGGCGACTGCGCAGGCGCACCGTACTGCCGGTTTCGCTGATCACGCGCACCTCATGCGCAATGCCCGGCCAGAAGGTGCGCGAGGGACACGGCCACCTGGGTGACGTCGGGCTTTCAGGTTGAGGTGACGATCGTCGGCCTGTCCGGCGGGCCCTCGTCCAGCAGCGCGAGAACGGCGTCGACATCGAGGTGCGCCGTGAGCAGGTCGGCCATCAGGTCCAACTGCCCATCGCGGCGCGCCGTGACGTCGATGTCGTCGGCGACCACGAATCCGCGCTTTTGCGCCGCGGCTTCCATCAGCCACCGTCGACGAAAGTCGTTGTTGTCCAACAGTCCGTGCCAGTGGGTGCCGTACGACCGTCTCACGCCGGATGCCGACACCGAGCCAGTCGTCTTCGGTTGACCGGGCGAGTTGTCCGTGGTGGATCTCGTAACCGTGCAGTCCGGCGTCGTGGTGTCGCAGCGTCTTGTCGGCGGCGAACACGATGTCGGCATCGAGCAGGCCGAGGCCCTCGACCGAACCTGCCTTCGATTCGACCGGGTCATCGATGCGCATGCACAGCATCTGGAAACCGCCACAGATGCCCAGCACCGACCTGCCCGCCGATGCGTGCGCGCGGATGCCGTCGGCCAACCCGCGTTCGCGAAGCCAGCCGAGATCGGCGACCGTTGCCTTGCTGCCCGGGATCACCACCACGTCGGCGTCGGCGAGATCGGCCGGATCGGTGACCCAGCGCACCAGCACGCCGGGCTCACACGCCAGCGCCTCGACATCGGTGGAGTTGGAGATGCGCGGCAGCCGGACGCCGCCACCCGCAGCCACTCGTCTCCGCACGGCGGCTGCGGCCGCCCGACGACGCGGTGTGCCAGCACCGATACCGAATCCTCGGTGTCGAGCCAGAGGCCGTCGTCGAACGGGATCACACCGTAGGTCGGCCTGCCGGTCAGTTCCTCGAGTTGTGTCAGCCCGGGCGCGAGCAGGGCGGGGTCGCCGCGAAACTTGTTGACCACGAAGCCCGCAGATGAGTGCCTGGTCCTCCGGCGCGAGCACCGCCACTGTGCCGAACAGATGGGCAAGCAGCCCGCCGCGGTCGATGTCGCCGACCAGGACGACCGGCAGATGCGCTGCCCGAGCCAGCCCCATGTTGGCCAGATCGGTTGCCCGCAGGTTGATTTCGGCGGGTGATCCGGCACCCTCACAGATGACGGCGTCGAATTCGTTTCGCAGCGAAGCCAATTCGTCGGTGACCAGTTCGGCGAGCTGTTCGCGATGCTCGAAGTAGTCGGCGGCGCGACCGTGCCGGTGACGTGGCCCCGCACCACCAGCTGTGACGTCCGGTCGCTGCCGGGCTTCAGCAGAATCGGGTTGAACCGGACGCTGGGCGCCAGACCCGCGGCGCGGGCCTGCATCGCCTGCGCCCGGCCGATCTCGCCGCCTTCGATGGTGACCGCCGAGTTGTTGGACATGTTCTGCGCCTTGAAGGGCGCCACCGTGATGCCCTTGCGGGCCAGCAGCCGGCACAGGCCGGCGACCACCATGGATTTCCCTGCGTCCGAACTCGTCCCTGCGATCAGCAGCGCCCCGGCCACGGTGCTACAGCTGCGTCAGGATTTCGGCGCCGTCGTCGGTGACCACAAGGGTGTGCTCGAACTGCGCGGTCCATTTGCGGTCCTTGGTGACGACGGTCCAGTCGTCGTCCCAGATCTCGTAGTCGAGGGCGCCGAGGTTGATCATCGGCTCGATGGTGAACGTCATGCCCGGCTCGAGGACGGTCTCGACGGCGGGCTGGTCGTAGTGCAGCACCACCAGCCCGTTGTGGAAGGTGGTGCCGATGCCATGACCGGTGAAGTCGCGAACGACGTTGTACCCGAACCGGTTTGCATACGACTCGATGACCCGGCCGACAACCGACAGCGCGCGGCCCGGCCGCACCGCCTTGATCGCCCGCATCGTCGCCTCGTGCGTGCGCTCCACGAGCAGCCGATGTTCCTCGGATACGTTGCCCGCGAGGAACGTCGCGTTGGTGTCGCCGTGCACCCCGTCGATGTAGGCGGTGACGTCGATGTTGACGATGTCGCCGTCCTCGACCACCGTCGAATCCGGGATGCCGTGGCAGATGACCTCGTTCAGCGACGTGCAGCAGGACTTCGGGAAACTCTTGTAGCCCAGTGTCGACGGGTAGGCGCCGTGGTCGACCATGTACTCGTGCGCGACCCGGTCGAGCTCATCGGTCGTCACACCGGGTGCCACGGCCTTACCTGCCTCCGCGAGTGCACCGGCCGCGATCCGGCCCGCGACCCGCATCTTGTCGATCACCTCGGGCGTCTGCACCCACGGCTCGCTGCCCTCCTTGGCCGTCGCCTTGCCCACGTACTCGGGGCGGACGATCGATTTGGGCACCGGAAGGGTCGGCGACACCACGCCGGGTCGTAGTGCGGTGCGAACAGGCATGACGCCAGAATAGTCGGGCAGAGCGGCTAGATTCTTAGGCCATGACGACCGACGATGTTGACTCGGCGTTCGCGGCTCGGTTCACGGAGCAGTTCGCCGACGCGTGGCGCACCCCTGACCTGGCAAAGCACGAAGCCCTGTGGAGCGACGACATCGTGCTGATTCAGCCGATGATGGGCACGTTGCGGGGCAAGCAGGCCTGCCGCGAGTCGTTCCAGCGACTGTTCGCGCTGGTGCCCGACCTGCACGCCGACGTGCACCGCGTCGGGCACGGCCTCAAGGAGGTGTTCATCGAGTTCACGTTGAGCGGAACCTACGGTGGCAAGCCGATCGCGTGGGACGCCGTCGACCGGTTCACGTTCACCGGTGGTCTGATCGCCGAACGGGTCTCCTACTTCGACTCAACGCCGCTGATCGGCAAGCTGGTCGGCCGCCCGGCCGGCTGGGAGCGGCTGGTTCGCACCGGTTCGCAGCTGTTCCGGCGCTAGCGGCGATCGAGGCGGCGGCCGAGCCACGACCTGCGCTGGCCGTGGATGTCGACCGAGCCGCAGACGACCTTGCCGGTGAGGATGACGTGCGGGGTGCCTTCGGCGGGCGCGTCCCTGCGGTGATCGTGGGCACTGCCGACGACGACCTCCACGTCGTCGATCGACGCGCTGGCGCCTTCGGGTAGCCGGAGATCCAGGCCCCCGAACTTCATGTCGAGTTCGATGATGACCATCGGCCCGGCGAACCGGGCCCGGGTGAGGTCCAAATCGACGGAGCCCATCCGTCGATGCAGCGCCAGCCGGGTCGGCACGGTCCACTCGCCTTGCCGCTTCAACGAGCCCATCACGCCCCGCAGCTCCACCCGGTCGGTGGCAGAGGTGACGATCGCCCCCGGTCCGGGCAGGTCGCCGACCAGGGTGTCGAGATCCGAGCGCAGCCGGGCGTGCGACACCAGCACCGAGCGCTCCTCGAACTCGTCGATGTCGATGAGGCCCAGCGCGACGGCATTGTGCAGCCGCCGCAGCGTGCCGTTGCGGTCGGCGTCCGAAACGCGCAGCGCCGCGGATTGCTCGTTGATCCCGGTCATGGCCACTCCAAAATACCGCCAACCGCATCCAGTATGGCCTCGGTGCTCGGCGTCCGGTCAGGGTCCAGGAGGTGCTGGATCATCAGCCCGTCGGCGATCGCGATCAGTAGCGAAGCGAGCGCGCGGTCGTCGGCGGTGCTCGCTCGCAACTCCTCATAACCGTCGGCCAGCTGGCGCCGAAGATCGCCGGAACGCTCTGCCTGGGCGAGCGCCTCGACGAACGCAACCAGCAGCGGGCGGTCGGCATCGAAGGCGCGGTCCATCTCATGCCCCACGGCGCGCATCGCGCTCAACGATTCGCCGCCAGGCCCAGCGCTAATGCGTGTCGTCCGCTTCGTCCACCTGGTGAAGGCCTCCATCAAGGCAGCATTCAGCAGCGCTTCCTTGGAGCCGAAGTAGTAACCGATGAGACCCAGATTCGCGCCTGAAGCGGCCGCGATGTCCCGTGCGGTTGTGCGCGCGTAACCGCGTTCGCGCAGACACTCGAGCGCGCCCTCGATCAGGGTCACCCGAGTGGAAGTCTTCGTTTTCATCACTCCAGTTTATACAAGCGTATAATACAGCCGTATAAGTCTCACCGGAGGGATTGAAGAGATGGGAGACCCCGAGACTGTGCTCGACGTTGCGGTCGTCGGTGCCGGCCTCGCCGGGCTGACAGCAGCGCATGCCCTCGAGGAGGCCGGACACCGGGTCGCGGTACTCGAGGCGCGCGGGGAAGTCGGTGGCCGGACCCGATCACGACTAATCGATGGATGCGTCGTCGAGTTGGGTGGCACCTTCCTCAACCCTATGCAGTGGCGCCTCGCCAACCTGGCCCGCACGCTCGGGTTGACGGTCAAGCCGGCCGGCCTGTGGGGTGCGCCTATTCAATGGCACACCGACCAATCAACGCGTACCGCGCCGCTCCCCCCGCTCGCCCCCCGTCAGGCCGTCAAGCTCGTCGAAGCCGGGCGCGCCGCACGCCGCCTCGCCCGGTGGGTGGACCCAGAGGCGCCCTGGCGATCTCCCGCCGCAGGCGACCTGGACGGAGTCTCGGTGGCGCAATGGCTCGACAGGCAAGACCTCGACGGCACGGCACGATGGCTGCTTGCCACCGGTATCGGCGGTTACGCCAGCCACCCCATCGACCAGCTTTCGCTGCTCGAATTTCTGTGGTGGATCGCACGCTACCGAAGCACCGTCAGGGGGCTTCGAACCGGCAGCTCGCACCACATCATTGAAGGGGCTCAACAGGTTTGCATGCGCCTCGCCGACCGCGTCACGGGCGAGGTCCGGCTCAATACTCCTGTCGACGCAATACATCAGGATGCGAAGGTCGAGCTATATGCGAATGGCGCGCGGGTGTGCGCTGCGCGTCGTGCAATCGTCACCGCACCGCTGCCGGTACTGGACCGAATCGACTTCAGTCCACCGCTCGACGCCGACCAACAGCAATTGGTGACATCCCTGCGATACGGCCGCCTCACCAAGGTCGCCGGCGCTGCGCGTGCACCAATCCGACTGCGCAGGCGCGCAAGCATCGGCGGTGGCGCCCTCGTGTTCACGGCACGCATCTCCAACCAACTCGCCGGATACAGCCTGCACGACCCGTGGGATTCAACGCTGGGCGATCCGGGGGCGGCGCTCGCCGATGATTACGGCCTCGACCCGGACCAAATCAACGCGACCTTCTTTCAGTGGAGCCAAGAGCAATTCGCAGGCGGCTCGTATGTCGCGTTCGCCCCGGGCCAGATCACCCGGCACGGCCCGCACCTGCGTCGCGCCCACGGGCTTGTTCACTTCGCGGGTGCCGAGCGCAGCAGCATGCCTCAGCAGATGGAAGGTGCAGTCGAGAGCGGAACTCTCGTAGGCGCCGAGGTGGGCCGTCAGTTGGAGTGCGCAGGGCCCCGGACAGCCGACGTGTCGCCGCGGCAGTCGCGATAAATCAGCATGCCGGTGGCGGATCTTTGCGCGTTTCCGCTGATGTTTCGCGGCTGCGGCGGCCCGGATGCTGGCTAGCATGAGCGAAACTACGTGGAGCGACGTAATCATGGGCGAGCTTCCCACCGGAACGGTGACGTTGCTGCTGGCCGACGTCGAGGGCTCCACGCGGCTGTGGCAGACCCAACCGGACGAGATGACGGCCGCCGTTGCGCGGCTGGACGTTGCTCTCACCGATCTGCTCGCCGCCCACGGCGGGGTGCGCCCCGTCGAGCAGGGCGAGGGCGACAGCTTCGTCGTGGCCTTCGCCCGTGCCAGCGACGCGGTGGCGTGCGCCCTGGACCTGCAGCGGTCGCCGTTGGCGCCGATCCGGCTGCGCATCGGTGTGCACACCGGCCAGGTGCAGCTGCGCGACGAGGGCAACTACATCGGTCCGACCATCAACCGCACCGCGCGGCTGCGCGATCTCGCGCACGGCGGCCAGACCGTGCTGTCCGGCGCCACCGAGCAGCTGGTCGCCGACTGGCTGCCCGACGACGCTTGGCTGACCGATCTGGGGACGCATGAGCTGCGGGATCTGCCTCGGCCCGAACGGGTTTCGCAGTTATGTCACCCCGATCTACGCAATGAGTTCCCGCCCTTGCGGGTTTCCAAGAGCGTTGAAACCCAGAACCTTCCTGCACAACTGACGAGCTTCGTCGGCCGCGCCGCACAGATTTCGTCGATTCGCGAACTGTTGGCCGACAACAGGCTTGTGACGCTCACAGGCGCCGGCGGCGCGGGCAAGACGAGGCTGGCAATTCAGGTCGCGACCGACATCGCCACCGAATTTCGCGACGACGTCTCCTACGTCGACCTGGCTCCCATCACACACGAGGCCGTGGTGCCGGTCGCCGTCGCGCGTGCGCTCGGCCTGCCGGACCAACCGGGCCGTTCCACCATGGACACGCTCGTGAAAGTCGTCGGCGACCGGCACACACTGATGGTGCTGGACAACTGCGAGCACCTGCTCGACGCGACCGCATCGCTCGCGGCGGAACTGCTGGCCGCGTGCCCTGGATTGCAGGTCCTGGCCACCAGCCGTGAGCCCACCGGCGTGCCGGGTGAAGTGACGTTCCAGGTGCCCTCGCTGTCACTGGCCGACGAGGCCATCGAGCTGTTCGTCGACCGGGCCCGTCGAGTCCGCCCCGACTTCACCGTTGCCGATGACAACGCCGACACGGTCACCGAGATCTGCAAGAGGCTCGACGGCATGCCGCTGGCGATCGAACTGGCTGCCGCCCGCGTCCGCGCGCTGTCACTGGAAGAGATCGTCGGCAGCCTGCACGACCGCTTCCGACTCCTGACCGGTGGTGCGCGGACGGCGGTGCGCCGACAGCAGACGTTGCGCGCGTCGGTGGACTGGTCGCATGCACTGCTGACCGAACCCGAACGGATCTTGTTCCGCAGGCTCGCGGTGTTCCTCGGTGGGTTCGACCTCGACGCAGCCCAGGCCGTCGCCGGTGATGCCGAGGTGGAGCGCTACCAGATCCTCGATCAGCTCGCCCTGCTCGTCGACAAGTCGTTGGTCATCGCCGAAAACAGCAGTGGCCGAACGCGTTACCGGTTTCTCGAGACCGTGCGCCAGTACGCGCAAGAGAAGCTCGGCGAGTCCGGTGAGGCCGAGGCGGTGCGGACGCGGCACCGCGATCACTACACCGCGATGGCAGCTTTGCTCGACGCGCCGGCGCGCAGTGATTACCAACATCGGGTCGAGCAGGCAGACGAGGAGATGGACAACCTCCGGAACTCTTTCGGCTGGAGCATCGAAGCCGGAGACATCGCAACGTGCATTGGAGCTGGCATCGTCACTGCAGCCGCTGTGGTTGTCCCGCGGGCGGATCCAGGAGGGGCTGGCGTGGTTCGATGCCGTCCTCACCGAACGCAACGCAAGTCTTGACGATATGGAGCCCGCGTACGCGCACGAGCATCTCGCCGACAAGGCCGTGCTCTACAGGTGGATAAGCATATACAACTTGGCGGACGCCGAGCAAGCCCTCGGGATCGCACGCGAACTCGACGATCCGGCGTTGTTGGTGAGAGCGCTGTTGGCCTGCGGAAGCGCCTCGGTCTACGACGCCGAGGTATCCGGGCGATACCTTGCCGAGGCGAGCGACTTGCCAGGGTCTCGGGGACCAGTGGCGATTGAGCCAGATTCTCATCCAGCAGGCCCAGGTGGCCTTCGTCGCCGGCGACCCCGCCGCGGTGCGCGCGGCAGGCGAAGAAGGGCGCGATCTTGCGGATGCCATTGGTGACCGTTTCGGATCGCGGCAGTGCCGATGGAGGCTTGCGGGCGCCCCTCTGTTCGAGGGCGATCTCGTGGAGTCGATCGCGCAGCATCGTGCGGTGATCGCCGAATCCGAGGCCAATCACGACATCATGTCCTTGGCCACGGCTCTCATGGTGCTACCGCATGCGCTGGCGTACCACGGCGAGGTCGACGCCGCCCTGGCCGCCGCCGAGGCGGGCTATCGAATCCGCCACAGAACTCGGCGATGTCTATCTGGGCGGAAATTACATGGCGTTGAGCGATCTCGCAATTGGCCGCCGGCGACATCGCTGCGGCGTCGGAAGCGGCAGACGCCGGCTGGTCCCACCTCGGGGGCCTTTACGGCACCGCATCGATAAACAGCGCCTACATCGCGCAGACCACCCTTGCGCGGGGTGATCTCGTCGCTGCGCGGAACTCGGCAGACGATGCCGTCGCAGCGACAGCCGGGTGGTTCCTGGCAGTGGCCCTGATGATACGAGCACGCATCGCGGTCGCACAGGGTCAGCCTGAGCAGGCCGAACGTGACGCACACGAGGCCCTCTCCTGCTGTGCCGAAGACAAGGGCGTACCTTCTCGTCTCAGACATCCTCGAAATCCTTGCTGGGCTAGCCAGTGATGGCGGCAGCCATCGCGAAGCGGCTCGGCTATTCGGCGCAGCCGAAGGCAATCGCCAGCGAACCGGTGAGGTCCGTCTGCCGATTTACCAAGCCGGATACGACGCGTCGATAGAGTCAACTCGAAATGCGATGGACGAGAAGGACTTCGAAGCCGCATGGGCGGAGGGCGCAGCACTATCGACTGTCGAAGCCATCGCCTACGCACAGCGCGGTCGTGGCGAACGCAAGCGGCCGTCAGCGGCTGGGCTTCGCTGACACCGGCCGAGCTGGACGTCGTGCGGCTCGTCAGCGACGGGCTCGGCAACAAGGACATCGCAACAAGGCTCTTCGTGTCCCCCCGACCGTTCAGTCCCACCTCACCCGCGTCTACACCAAGCTCGGGCTGTCCTCGCGTGTTCAGCTCGCCCAGGAAGCGGCCCGCCGCTCGCCCGCGACAAATAGCTGATTCGCCCAAAGAGACGGCGCTGTACTGATAGTTGTCTCAAGGTGACGATGAACGACTCGTGGGCGCCCAAGACCGTCGAGGCATGGACCTTCGTGCAGAAGATGCTCGGCGACATCACCGGCATCGTGGCACGCAGGACGCCGAGAACGAGCGCGAACTTCTCGAGGGACTGCGGGTCATCTCCCGCGTCACCGCGCTGTGCTCGGAGCTGACCGTGGAGGCCGACCCCGACCTGCCGTGGTTCTTCGACATGTGCTCCCCCACCCGGCTGGTCGGCGGCCCGAACCCGGACGGCGCAGTACCTGCTGGCGATGATCCGCGGTGACCGCGCCTACCGGGTCACCGGATCGCGGGGCACCACCGCCTATCTCGGCGTGCAGGTGCTGGCGGGCACCGGCATGACGCCGCGCCGGATGGCGGCCTACGTCAGCGACACCGACCTCGAAGCTGGATGGCGGCAGAGTTCGCGCTGGTGTTCTCGTCCACCGAGCCGACGGCCGGCCGAACTCGATGGCGCGCAGTGGGTGCAGATTCCCGAGGACGCGACGTCGATCGTGGTCCGCGAGTACATCGCCGACGCCGCGACCGAACAGCCCGCGGCGCTGCGCATCGAGCCGCTGGACGCGCATCCGGCCGCGGACGTGTCGGATGCCGAAGCGGCGGAACAGTTCACCGCGATGGCGTGGACCATCATGAAGCTGACGACCTTGCACCGCACGATCAAGCCCGAGCTGCTGGACGCGCCCAACACCCTCGTCACCTCGGAGGCCGCCGATCTCGGCGAGGCCGACACCACGCCGGACAACCTGTACATGATCGGCACGTTCCGGCTGGACCGACGACGAGTCGCTGGTGCTCGAATTCGGACCACCGGACACCCGCTATTGGAACGTGACGCTGGAGAACATCTGGCACGAGTGCCTGGAGCCGCGGCCGCGGCACAGCTCGGTCACGAACAAGGGCGTGACGCCCGACGCCGATGGTGTGGTGCGTATCGCCATCGGCGCCAAGGACTTCGGCCACGGCCACTGGCTGGACACCGGGGGCAGTCATCGCGGCTTCATCTGTTGCGCTGGTTGGACAACCCCGATCCGCCAAGCCGTGTCCGTCACGGTGCGCACGCGGCGGGGCGGCGCGGTGAGCGCGGCCGACCGGTTCAACCCCGACGTGTTGATCGAGCAGGCCTGCCAATGGGCGGGCAGCGACGACTTCGGAACGGAGTTCGACGAGAACGAGACCTGGCGCGACGGGATTGGGCCGCTTCTGCGAAGGGCTCGTCAGCGAGGCGCGGCTCAACGACCTCGGCGTGGAGATCGCCGCCATGGACATCGTGCGGCGCGTTGAAGAATCGGCTTCAGATCGTCGAATGGCGAAACTCCCATCCCGAGATCGCCGAGGAGAAGATCGAGCAGGCCAATCTTCATCGTCGGTCAACCCCGCACCGGGACCACGATCCTGTTCGACCTTCTTGCGCAGGACCCGCAGCTGCGTCCCGCCGCTGACCTGGGAGGTCGACGACCCCGTGTCCGGTGCCGCAGCCCGAGACCTACGACAGCGATCCGCGCATCGCCGAAACCCAGGCCACTCTGGAGATGAGCGAGCAGATCATTCCCGGCTTCATGAGCTGGCACCCGATGGGCGCGCTGGTCGGCCAGGAGTGCGTGCGGATCACCGCCTCCAGTTCTGCAGCATGATCTTCTCCGTCCAGTACCGGCTGCCCAGCTATTACAAGTGGCTGCTGTACGAGGCCGACCATCGGCCAGTCGTATCGCTTTCACCGAATCTTCCTGCAGCACTTGCAGTCCGGGGTCGGTGGCCAGTGGCTGCTGAAGTCGCCCGCGCACCTCTGGGACGCTGGACACGCTGGTGGCCGAATACCCCGATGCGGTGATCGTGCAGACGCACCGCGATCCGCTGAACGTCATCTCATCGATCAGCGCACTGACCAATCACCTGCGCCGAATGGCCTCCGACCAGACGACCATCGCCGAATGCGCGGTGCAGTCATGTGAGGAGATCGTCGTTGGACTGCAGCGGGGCATGACGTTGCGTGACGTCGCTGCCGCCGAGTCAGGTGATCGACGTGCAGTTCGCCGACTTCATGCGCGACCCGTTCGCGACGATCAGATCGCTGTATGCCCGGCTCGACCGTGAGCTGACGCCGGAGGCCGAACAGCGGATGCGGGAGTTTCCTTGCCGCGCATCCCGGCGACGGCGGCGGCGGCCGCTACAGCTGGGCCGACACCGGGCTGGACGCGGGGCCGATCCGCGAGCAGGTCGCCGGATTACAGGAGCGCTACGGCGTCTCCCACCGAGACCCTGAGTAGCCACTCAGTCCAGGTAGTCCGGCGGCAGCTCCTTCGAACATGCCCCTGCAGCATCCGGACCGCGTACTCCGAGCTGCCGCCCCCGACGATCAGCGCCGCGAACGCCATGTCGCCACGATAACCCGCGAACCACGAGTGGGATCCGCCCTTGAATTCGGCCTCACCGGTCTTGCCGCGCACGTCGCCCATGCCGTTGATGTCTTCGGCGGTGCCGTTGGTGACCACCAGCTGCATCATCGGCCGCAGCGCCGTCGAGCATCTTCGGGGTGATCGGCGTGCGGTCACCCGTGACGGTCGCTGTCGGCCCTCGATCAGTTGCGGCACAGGCGTTTTGCCCGCCGCGACCGTCGCCGCGGCCATCGCCATGCCGAACGGGCTGACCAGAACCTTGCCCTGGCCGAAGCCGTCCTCGGTGCGTTCGGCCAGATTGACCGTCGGCGGAACCGAGCCGGAAACCGTGTGAGATTCCCTCGATCTGGTAGTCGGGGCCGATGCCGTACTGGGCGGCGGTCGTCGTAAGGCCGCGAGGCGGCATCCTGCTCGCGAGCTCGGCGAATGTGGTGTTGCACGAACTGGCGAACGCCCGCGACATCGGCACCGTGCCGAGATCGAATCCGCCGTAGTTGGGGATGGTGCGGTGCCCGATGTCGATGACGCCGGGGCAGCCGAGAAGGGTGTCGGGCGTTGCCATATCGCGTTCGATGGCCGCGCCGGCGGTGATGATCTTGAACGTCGACCCAGGAGGGTACAGACCCGTGGTTGCGGTGGGCCCGTCGACGTCGGCGTCGGGATTCTGGGCGACGGCCAGGATCTCACCGGTGGACGGCTTGATCGCCACGATCATCGCCTTCCTGCCCGCGACCCCGTTGACGGCGTTCTGCGCGGCGTTCTGCACGGCGCGGTCCAGGCTGATGGTGACCGACGGCGCGGGCGCGCCCGGCACCTCGTTGAGCACGTCGACGTCCACGCCGTTCTGGTTGACGCTGACCACTCGCCAACCGGCCTGGCCGTCGAGGTCGTTGACCACCGCCTTCTTGACCTCGCTCACGATGGCGGGCGCGAAATGTCGTCGGTGGGCAGCAATTCGGCCTGCGGCGTGATGACAACACCGGGCGGTTACCCAGCACGGCGGCCACCTGGTCGCGGTCGGACTGGCGCAGCGTGATCAAGTTCAGCGGGTCCGGCGACGAACTCGCCTCCTCAGCGAGCCGCTGGGCGTCCAAGGTGTCGTCGAACGGACGCAGCGCATCGGCGACCGCGGTTGCGCTGGTCATCAGGTACGCGCCTGCCGCCTTGGCGTCCAGCGCGACCTGGTAGAGGTTGCCCGGCACCAGCACGTCGGTGCCGCTGCGTTCGTTGACCGATGCCCGACGCGGCGGATCGGACCGCAACGCGAACGTCTGGTGCTCACCGAGTTTCGGGTGCAGGCCGGTCGTGGTCCATCGGACCTCCCAGTGGCCCTCGTTGCGCACCATGTTGAGTTGGCCGTCGTAGGTCCATGTCCGGTTCTTCGGCAGGTGCCAGGTGTAGCGGTAGCCGACGGTGCCGGTGTCCTCGGCGAACTTCGAACCCAGCACCTGCGCGTCCAGACCGGTGGCCTGCAAGCCGGCCCACGCCTCATTGAGGGTGGCGCGCGCGTCCTCCGGCCGGTCGGTCAGCAGGGACGGCCGCCGGTGTCGCCCTTGGCCAGCGCTGCGAAGAACTCTTGGCGGCCGGTTCGGGTCCGTTGGGTTTCGGCGTGCACGCGTTCAGAGACGCGGCCATCGCCACCACCGACAGCAGACTTGCCAGGCGTGTTGCAGATGTGAGCCATGTTGCCATTGAGGCAGATGTTAAGAAGTCGTGACCTCAAAGTGGCGGAGGCGCACCGAGATATGCGCCTCGCAGATCTTTCAGGCGCCTGCGGCGGGGGCGCGAACCACGAGCGGCACCGCGGGGAAATACGCCGCCATCTCCGAGCGCGACTTGCGCAGCGCGGCGGTGCCGTAGCCCTGCTTGCGGTAATGCCGGGTGGATCCAGATCCGCACGTTGACCTCGCCGCCGGCCAGCTCGCCGAACACCATGCCGATCTTGTCCGGACCGTCGATCGCCACCAGCCACACCGCCTCTTCCGCGTGCACGCGGCCGATGGCGGCGCTGATCTCGTCGTCCAGATCGCCTGCGGGCGCCCCGATCCGTCACCCGCCGCGCGGACGTCATCGGTGCGCGCGGCGAAGATGTCCCGGTCGGACTCGCGGAGAACGGACGCAGGTGAGGCTTTCGCCCGTGCTCGGCTTCCGGTCCCCCATCGTGAAGCTCAGCTCGTGTTCAGGTCCTCGAGCTCGTCGCGGATCCGACGCCGCGACACCTTGGTGAGCCGGTCGAACGACAGCCGGAGCACGGCTTCACCGCCTGCGGGCGACGTGCCGAGCATGGTCGCGATCGCCTCGACGGCCGCGTCGTAGTCCTCCGACTCCACGATGACGTCGAGGAGCTCGTGCCGCCGCTCGAGCGCACGGACCATCGTGTCGGCGATCTCTCTGCGTTCGGCCTTCGGCCCGTCTTCGGTCATGGCGTGAAGCGTAACCAACGCCGCCATGCGGGCAAGTCAAAGCACTCGAACGAGTGGCTGCGGGCGGGCCGCCCGTAAACAGAACCAAGTTTGCGCATTCTTCCAACTGGTCCAAATCCCTGTGTTTTCATCAACCGACGGGTCGGAATTAAATGGCGTGGAAGCGATCCGAAAGGATATCGAATGACATTCACACCTAGCCGCAGACAATGCGGCGGCGTAACTGCCGCGGCCGCCGCAATCGGAGCATTGATCAGCCCTGTACCGGCTCAGGCGTACCCGCTCCTGCCGCTCGCGCCGAATGACTGCACCGGATATCAGTTCCCGGGGGGAACAGTTACTCTCCATTACCCGAACATCGGCGAAACAGTATTCGACACCGCCCTTCCGAGCGCACATGTCGACACCAAGGCTTCGACCAATTATCCCAATGGCAGCAGCATGCAGGGATCTGTGACCGGCGATATCAACGGGCGTGAAATCCACATGACAGTGACAAGGGCCCGGTATACGCCGTTGGTCCTTGAAGGCACGATTGGTGACGACAACAGGGGACACGGGAGGTTGACGTTCAGAGATAACGAGCCGGGAACCTGGGACAGCCTTCAAGAATTCAAGTGCGTGGCTACTGCTGCTCCGCCCGCCACCCAACAGAAGGTGGCAACGGTGGTCGGTGGGCCCGTCGACATCTACAACATCGCGCACGATGAGAATCCGGACCCGGCTACTGGCGTACAGGGCGCGAAGATCGGCACGCTGCAGGATGGCCAGCAGATCCCTCTAGCCGAGGGAGGGCCGTGCCAGCAGGGTTCATGGTGCAAGATCGTGATGTCCGCCAACCCAGAGCGTTTCGGCTTTGTGAACGGCCATCTCCAGTTCTGAGGACTGGCAGCGCCTCAGTCCAGCAAGACCGTAGCGAAGGTGCCGACCTCGGCGAAGCCGATGCGGTCGTAGGTCGCGCGGGCCACGGTGTTGAAGTCGTTGACGTACAGGCTGGCGATGCGCCCACTACGGATCACCGCACCGGCCAGCGACGCGGTGCCCGCGGTGCCCATGCCGCGGCCGCGCCAGTCCGGGTGCACCCAGACGCCCTGGATCTGGCCGACGGCGGCGACTGCGATCCGACCTCGGCCTTGAACACCACCTGGCCGCGCTCGAAGCGGGCCCAGGCGCGCCCAGCCGCGATCAGGCCTGCGACCCGTCGCCGATAGCCGCGGCCACCGTCGCCGATGCG